>CAVRRE010000006.1:0-366787 GCA_963723535.1 uncultured Acidobacteriota bacterium | reverse complement strand
TCCTGCAACTTCTGCTCGTGCGGGTGCGGAATGATCGCCGCCGTCCGGGAGGGCAAGCTCGTCTCGATGGAGGGCGATTACGACCACATCGTCAGCCGCGGCTCCCTGTGCGTGAAGGGCATCTCGATGTTCGCCACGCACGCTTCGCCCAAGAGGCTGACCGAGCCGCTCTACCGCGCGCCGGGCAGCGACCACTGGGAGGAGCATCACCTGGGAGGAGGCGGTGGAGCGCATCGCGCGGAAGATCAAGAAGGTCCGCGACGAGACCTGGATCGCGACCGAGAAGTGATGCGCCGACCTCGTCGTGGATCGCGCGCGGTGATCGGCCCAAGCGCCCCACGGTTCGTCCCTCAGGGCCTCGGCGATAGGACGTCCGGTCAACCGCACCGACGCGATCGCGTTCCTGGGCGGCGCGCAGAACACGAACGAGGAGTGCTACCTCTTCCAGAAGGCCGCCCGGCTGCTCGGCATGCCGTACGTCGAGCACCAGGCCCGACTTTGACACAGCCCCACGGTCCCCGGTCTGGGGGCCGCGTTCGGGCGGGGGGCGATGACCAACCACTGGGTCGACATGCAGCACTGCGAAGACCATCCTGGTGGAAGGCAGCAACGTCGCCGAAAACCATCCGATGGCCTACAAGTGGATCCGGAAGGCCCAGCAGGAAAACGGCGCGAAAATCATCCACGTCGATCCGCGTTTCACGCGGACCTCCGCGGGCGCCGACGTCTACGCGCGCATCCGGCCCGGGCACCGACGCCGCCCTCCTGAACACGATGATCCACCACATCCTCGTGAACAAGCTGTACGACGAGGACTACGTCACGACCCACACGAACGCCCTCTTCCTGATCACAAGCCATTCGACTTCCAGGACGGGCTCTTCACCGGCTGCGACGAGGAGAACCACAAGTACGACATGAAGTCCTGGGGATACCAGCTCGACGGCAAGGGCAAGCCGCGGAACGCCACGAGCCTCGATGATCCGCACTGCGTCTTCTCGCACCTGAAGACTTTCGTCTCGCGCTACACGCTCGAGACGGGCGAGAAGATCACCGGCATCCCGGCGGCGCAGATCCAGGAGATCGCCGAGACGATGGCGAAGAACCGGCCCGGCACGATCCTCTACGCGCTCGGGATGACGCAGCACACGACCGGCGTGCAGGGCATCCGCGGCTTCACCATCCTGCAGCTCCTCCTCGGCAACCTCGGCAAGCCGGGCAGCGGCGTCAACGCGCTGCGCGGCGAGCCGAACGTGCAGGGCGCCTGCGACATGGGCGTGCTCAACAACTACCTGCCCGGCTACCTGGACTACCCGTCCCACGCCGAGCCCACGCTCGAGGCATACACGCGGAAGAACGGCACCGGCGACCGCCGGCTACCTCGTCAACATGCTCAAGGCGTTCTACGGAGACGCGGCGACTCCCGAGAACGACTTCCGCTACGCGTGGCTGCCGAAGAGCAACGCGGTCAAGAACTACGGCACGCTCCAGATCTTCGAGGACGCGCTCGCCGGCAAGATGAAGCTGCTCTGGATCGTCGGCCAGAACCCCGCGGTCACGACGCCCAACCTCAAGCTGACGTTCGCCGGGATGGCGAAGCTCGAGACGCTCGTCGTCCAGGAGATCTGGGAGACGGAGACGGCGGAGTTCTGGAAGCGGCCGGGCGCGGACCCGAAGTCCATCCAGACCGAGGTGTTCCTGCTGCCCGCCGCCTTCTTCATGGAGAAGAACGGCACCATCAGCAACTCGGGCGGCATCATCCAGTGGCGCAACGCCGCGGTCAAGCCGCCGGGCATGCCCTTCCCGACGGCGAGATCGTGGACTACGTCTTCCGGCGCGTGCGGGACCTCGTGCACGACTCCCAGGACCCGAAGGACGAGGCGATCAAGAAGGCCTTCTGGACGTACCTCTCCGCCGAGGACCTGCTGAGGGAGATGAACGGCTTCGCCCTGCAGGATCAGCCCGGAGTCCAACCTCAAGGCGGGCGACCTCATCACGCAAGGTCGCCGACCTGAAGGCCGACGGGTCGACGTCCTCCGGCGCGTGGATCTACGCGGGAGTCTTCGCAGGCGGGAAGAACCTCTCGAAGCGCCGCGACTCGAAGACCGATCCGGGCGGCCTGGGCCTCTATCCGGGCTTCGCGTGGACCTGGCCGAACAACATGCGCATCCTCTACAACCGCGCCTCGTGCGACCGGAACGGCAAGCCCTATCCGGGCTCGAAGCCCATCGTCTGGTGGGACGAGCAGGCGAAGCGGTGGACCGGCTACGACGTTCCGGACGTCCCCGTGCTGACCGACGGACCGGACACCCCGAACGGCCAGCGCGCGTTCCACATGAACGCGGAAGGCGTCGGGCGGATCTTCGCGGCCGTCTACTAGGACCCCGACGACGAGGCCGACAACGACGCGACAGCCCGCCGCGACGTCGGCTACGTGCCGAAAGACGGCCCGCTGCCCGAGATGTACGAGCCGGTCGAGAGCCCGGTCGAAAACATCCTCCACCCGAAGGTCAAGAGCAACCCGCTGCTGAAGTACCCGCGCGTCGCGTCGCTCCAGCCCATCGGCACCTCGGACAAGTACCCGTACGTGCTCATGACCTCGACCGTCGCCGAGCACTGGTGCGGCGGATCCTCGACGCGCAACATCCCGTGGCTCAACGAGCTCGTGCCGGAGCCGATGGTGGAGATCCCGCCGCGCTCGCTCGGAAGCTCGGCGTCAAATCGGGGGACTGGTCACGGTCTCCTCGGCGCGCGGTGAGCTCACGGTCAAGGCGGTGGTCACGCCGCGCATGAAGCAGCTCAAGGCGGCCGGCCAGGAGGTCACGATCGTCTGGATGCCTTACAACTGGGGATACAGCGGTCTCTCGACGGGCGCCAGCGTGAACCACCTCACGATCGACGCCACCGATCCCGGCGCGGGCACGCAGGAGACCAAGGCCTGCCTCGTCAACGTAGTCAAGGCGACCGCCGCCGGGCGCCAAGAAAGAGAGGCGGGCATGACGACGCCGAGCGCCTCGGCTCCGGTGCCGATCCGGACGACCCTCATCGACATCGCCAACTGCATCGGCTGCCGGGCGTGCCAGGTGGCCTGCAAGCAGTGGAACGACCGCGAGGGCGAGGACACCGAGCTCCGTGGCGCACATGGGGTTCACGAACCCCGCGACTCTGTCCGCGAAGACCTACACGCTGATCTCGTTCCACGAGATGGAGAATCCCGAGAAGCCGGGAGGCCTGGATGCCGCCTACGTGATGCGGCGGTGCTTCCATTGCCTGGAGCCCGGCTGCGTCTCGGCCTGTCCGACGACCGCGCTGTACCGGCAGCCCGATGGGCCGGTGTCCTACGACGCCTCCAAGTGCATCGGCTGCCGGTACTGCATGCTCGCGTGTCCGTGGGACGTGCCGACCGCGGAATGGGACACGCTCGCTCCGAAGATCGAAAAGTGCACGCACTGCGCCGATCGCACCTCTCAGCCGGCGCCGATCGCGTTCAACGGGCAGCCGGCGCCCCCGGACGAGACCAAGCGGTTCCTCGAGACGATCGCGACCCCGGCGCTGCGTCAAGGCGTGCCCCGCGGACGCCCTGCGCTACGGAACGCGCGAGGAGATGCTCGCGCTCGCCCACAAGCGCATCGAGGACCGCCCGGACAAGTACGTCGACCACGTCTACGGAGAGAAGGAAGTGGGCGGGACGACCGTGGTGTACCTCTCGTCGGTGCCTTTCGAGAAGCTCGGGTTCCCGACGTACGGGGAGAAGCCGTTTCCGAAGTTCACGGCGGCGGCCCTCGGGGCCGTGCCTCCCGCCGTCATGGCGATCGGCGCGGCGCTCGGCGCCGTCTACGCCTTCTTCAAGAAGCGGGCGCACGCGGTCGCGGGCGCCGACGGTCACGACCACGTGGAGTTCGAGCCCCTCCGCCAGAAGCTGTTGACCCCGTTCAACTGGCTCCTCCTGGCGCTCATGGCCTTCTGCGGCGTGTCGTTGGTGGCGCGGTTCGCCCTCGGTCTCGGCGGCAGCACGGGCCTCTCCGACACCTATCCCTGGGGGCTGTGGATCGCCTTCGACCTCGTCTGGATCGCCGTGGCGGCGGGAGCGTTCGCGATGGCGGGAGCCATCTACGTCTTTCAGCGAAAAGACCTCTACGGGCTCGGCCGATCAGCCGTGCTGATGGGTCTCTTGAGCTACTCGTTCGTGATGGTCACCCTCGTCGCCGATCTCGGCCTGCCCTGGCAGTCGTACCAGCTGGCCCTGCAGGCGCCGCACCATTCGGCGATGTTCGAGGTGTCCTGGTGCGTCGGCCTCTACATCACGATCCTGCTTCTGGAGTTTCTGCCGGTCGCTCTTGAGCGCTGGGGCTTCCGGAGAGCGCTGGGGCTCTGGCGGCGGTGGTCCGGCGCCTACGTGGCGTTCGCCGTGACGCTGTTCGTCTACCTGATGTCGCGCAGCCTGGTCTATGCGGCCGTGACGGCCGTGATCTTCGGGACTCTGGCCTGGCTGTTCCGCGATCGGGAGAAGTCGTTCGAGCCGATCATGCTCGCCATCGCGGCGGTCACCCTGTCCACGATGCACCAGAGCTCCCTCGGATCGCTGTACCTGCTGATGCCGAACATGCTCGCCTGGCAGTGGTGGTCGCTCGTGATGCCCATCTCGTTCTTCCTGTCCTCGATCGTGGCCGGAAGCGCCCTCATCATCCTGATCGACATGTGGATCGCGAAGGCGTGGCACCGCAAGCTCCAGATGCCGCCCCTCGCCTCGGTGGGACAGATCACGTTCTGGGCGCTCGTCGTCTATCTCGGGTTCCGGCTGGGGGACCTCGCGCTTCGCCACCAGATCGCGGGAGCTCTTACGGGAAGGCTCGGCGCGGCCTTCGCCGCCGAGATCCTGCTCGGGGGCATCCTTCCGCTCATCCTGCTGGCCCGCAAGGCGTCTCGAAACCGGCGCGATCTTCTCTTCGCGGGTGCCCTGCTCGCCGTCCTCGGCGTCGTGTACAACCGCGTCAACGTGGTCCTGTTGGCGATGACGTTCCAGGGGCGCATGCCCTGGGGCGCGCCCGAGACCTATGTGCCGTCGATCTTCGAGTGGGGCGTGTCGATCGGCCTGATCGCCGCGACCATCTTCCTGTTCGGCCTCGGCGCGCGGCTCCTGCCGGTCCTGGCCAAAGCGGAGCCGAGCGGGAGCCATTGAGTCTCGCGAACGCGGACGGCTGGCTGGCCGCGCACGAGTACCTGCGGCCGGTCGCCGAGCTCTCCGCGCTCGTGGATCGCGCGGCTGCCGACGCCGAGCCCGCGACTCCGAGCGCCGCGGTTCCGAGCCGCGACGACTACCGCGAGGAGTTCCTCGCCGGCGTGCCGCTCCTGCGGAGCGAGCGAGTCGTCGTGACCTGGAGCCGGCCGGCGCGATGACGGCGGCGCTCGCGCGCGCGGTCGCGTCCCAGGCGCCGCCGGGCCGGGTGAGAGACGAGGCGGCCGCGCTCGACGCCGCGCTGCGTTCGGCGCCCGATGCCCCGCGGAGAATCGCGGACTGGCTCCTCGGCGATGAGTCCTGGTCTCCGCCCTCGCCGGGGCTGCTGCGATACCTCGGCTGGACGGCGGCGGCGCGCTTCCTGCGCCCCGTGGTCGAGGCGTTCGAGAGATCGGGCGAGGACGAGCGCTGGATGCGGGGCTACTGCCCGACGTGCGGGTCGGCGCCCGCGATGGCGCACCTGGCGGAGGCGGACGCCTCGCGCGCGCGACGGATGTGCTGCGGGCTTTGCGGCACCCGATGGCAGTACCCGCGCACGAAGTGTCCGTTCTGCGAGGCGGACGCTCAGAAGCTCTCGATCGTCGCGGTCGAGGGCGAGGGAGGGCTGCGCATCGACTACTGCCCGTCCTGCCATGGCTATCTCAAGACCTACGCGGGGAAGGGCAACGAGAACCTCTTGCTCTCGGACTGGGCTTCTCTCCATCTCGACCTCGTCGCCCAGGATCGCGGACTGAAGAGGGTCGCCGCGTCGCTCTACGAGTTCGAGGCTGCGCCGAAGAACTCATAGGGAATCTTTGGCGGAGGGAGGGAGATTACCGCCGCGCGAGCGCGCGGCGTTCCCTCCGGTGGTCTGCCGTGTGTCGACCCCGGCTGGGCTCGTTCGATGGCGGAGGAGAGGGATTACCACTGCGCTTCGCGCAGGTTCTGGTGCTGTGGTGTCGAACTCCCGGCTGACGGCTGCGGTCGCGTTTGAATGGCGGAGGAGGAGGGATTCGAACCCCCGGTACCCGTTGCCGGCACAGTGGTTTTCAAGACCACCGCCTTAAACCACTCGGCCACTCCTCCGAGCGTCTACGTCTACGGCCGCCGCGCCATGTAGTAGCCCGGCGCCTCGTATCGAACGACCTTGCCCGACGCGTCGGTGATGAACGTGACGGTCTCGCCGGCCGCGTCGCCGTCCTTCTGGCGGAAGACGTTGCCCGACACCGGCTCGAGCGTCACCCGCGTGTTCCAGGGATTGTCTTCGGCGGGGTCGAAGATCGTGAGCCTTCCGTCGAGAACGGCGACGTGGATCTCCTCGTCCTCCCAGACGTAGACGCCCTCGTACTTGCTCCACGCGGGATCCGACGTCGGGATCTTCGCCTCGCCGCAGCCGCCTTCGCGATGGCGGGCGCGACGATCGCATAGGCCTGGTTGACATACAGAGACGGCCGCTCCCGTCCTCCGCGTTCGTCAGCGCGATGACCGCGAACTTCTGCTCGGGACGAACGAGATCTGCGTGCGATGCCCGGGAACGGAGCCGCCGTGGCCGACTGCGGGTCACGTCGTCGCGCCGGCCGATGCTCCAGCCGAGCCCCCGGCCGCTCTGCCAGTCCGGCTGGAGCCATTGGACGCGCTGCATCTCGGCGAGCGTCGAGCCCTTCAGGATCTGCGACTCCTTCGGCGGGGTCCCGGCGGAACTGGAGGGATGCGTACTTCGCGAGATCCTCGACGGTCGAGGCGAAGTTCGACGCGGCGAGCATGTAGTTTCCGTTGAAGAAGGGCTCGAGGCGGCGGGGCTTGCCCGCCACGCGCCGGCCGTAGCCGACCGCGAGCGTCGACATGTCGCGGGTGGGGATCACGCGCGTGCCGGTCATCCCGAGCGGCGCGAGGATGTGGCGCGCGACGTACTCGGGATAGGGCTCGCCCGAGGCGGCCTCGACGATGTAGCCCGCGAGGCCGAGCGCGACGTTGGAGTACTTGCACTCGGTCTCCGGCGGCCCGACCACGCCCATGCGGTTGAGGACCGGGCATCATGGCCTCGCGCGACGGGAAGTTCATGTCGTTCCAGTAGGTCCCGTCGACCTCGCGCGGAATGCCTCCGGTGTGGGACAGGATCTGCCGGATCGTGATGACCGGGCTGTTCGGCGTCGACCTTCGCGAGCTTCAGCTCGGGGATCCACTTCGTGATCGGATCGTCGAGCTGGAGCTTGCCCGGCGTCCCGCAGCTGCAGGATCGCGTGCGCCGTGAACGTCTTGGAGATCGACGCGATGCGGTAGGCCGTCGCGGGCGTCGCCGGGGTCTTCTTCGCGAGGTCCGCGTAGCCGTATCCCTTGGCGAACACGAGATCCTGGTCGTAGACGATCCCGATCGAGACCGCGGGCTGCTCGCGGTTCCGGACGGTCCAGTCGACCCAGGTGTCGAAGACCTCGAGCGCGGCGGCCACGTCGGGGCGCTGCGCGAGCGCGCTCTTCAGGTCGGCGGCGTACGACGTCTCCGTGTCCGAGGATGACGACGAAAGCGAAGGCGGAGAGAAACCGGCGTGCGCGAGACATGCGATCGGCCTCCTTGCGGTTAGGAATGCGGTTCCCGGATCCTTCGGGAGATTGCGGTCACCAGCCGCCGCGGCGTGACGCGTTCGGCCTGAACGAGGAGCCTGTTGGCGAATCCCGGAATCACGACGCGCTTTCCGGCTTTCATTCCCCTCCAGCCGTCCCGGGCCACCTCCGAGGCGCTCATGAGGAAGCCCTTCTTCCGGACCGCGATCTCGGCCGGCGAGCCCGCCCGGCTCTCGAACTCGGTCCGCGTGGGACCGGGACAGAGCGCCGTCACCGTCACACCCGTGCCGGCGCATTCGTTCGCGAGAGCCTCGGATAAGGACAGCACGTAGGCCTTCGTGGCGTAGTAGACGGCCATGATGGGCCCGGGTTGAAACGCCGCCGTGGATGCCACGTTGAGAATTCGTCCCCGGCGCCGCGCGAGCATTCCGGGCAGGAAGAGCTTCGTCAGGTGCGTCAGGGCGACGACGTTGACCTGGAGCATCTCGAGCTCCCGCTCGAGCGGAGTCTCGGCGAAGAAGCCGTAGACGCCGATCCCCGCGTTGTTCACGAGGACGTCGGGGACGATCCCTCGTCCGGCGAGCTCTCGCGAAAGCTCCGCCGGCGCGGACGGGTCGGCGAGGTCCATCGGAAGAACCGACACGCGGACGCCGTACTCCTCGGCGAGGCCGCGCCCGATCGATTCGAGGCGCTCGCGCTGCCGCGCAACCAGCACGAGGTCGTGCCCTTCCTGGGCGGCGAGCGATGCGAGCTCGAGGCCGATTCCGCTCGATGCGCCCGTGATGAGGGCCGTCGGCATGCGCGAGTCCCGAGGCCCGGAGGGCCGAGAATTCCTACCTCGCCTCGACGCGGCGAGGCTCGTGAGCGGCGGAGGATTCGGGTTCCGGCCTGGCGATGGGCCGCGGCTTGACGACGTAGGTCCACGCGTTCGCGGCCTCCGCCTTCACCCAGCGCAGCAGGCCGTGGAAGAGCATGACCCACATGGCGCTCCGCACGGAGAAGCCGACGAACTTGGGCCGCTTGCCGGCGTTGTGGTTTCCGTAGATGCCGAGCGCCTTCTTGCGCTGCGCGATCTTGACCAGCCGCCGGTTGTAGAAGCGGATCGGGTAGTAGCCGATGTCGGCGCCGTCGTCGAAGAACGGAGGCACGCCGAGACGCTCGTGCGACCAGCGGTAGATCGGCATGACCGCGGCGAAGTAGTACAGCGCCGTGTCCAGGAGGAACGCCACGGTCATGGTGTCGTAGTCGCCCATGACGTAGTACTTGTCGCGGTAGATCGATTCGTAGAAGTACTTGAAGAACCGGTCGTACTTCCGGTTGTGCTCGGCGTACTCCTTCGCCATCTCGTCGGCCGGGGCGCCGCCGAGCTCCTTCAGGATCAATCGCGTGCGGGTCCAGACGGAAAAGGACATCTGGTCGAGACCCGGCGAATAGAACGGATCGAGGAACCCGCCCGCATCGCCGACCTGCGCCCAGCCCGGGCCGATGAACTTGTCGACGAAATAGGGCAGGTGCGCGTAGTACCGGCAGTCGCCCTCGATCGCCTCGGCGCCTTCGATCAGCTGGCGCGAGAGGGGATTGATCTGGAGAAACCGCTCCAGCTTCTCGAGCGGCGTGCGTCCCTCGAGTTCGAGGAGCCGCTTGTCCCACACGAGGCCGACGCTCGTTTCGCCGTCCTTCAGCGGTATGAACCAGATCCAGTAGCCCCACCCGGTGAAGTGGTTCGTCGCGAGACGCCGGGCCGTGAGGACGGCGCGCGACCAGGGGTTGGCCGGATCGGTGCCGGCGATCTCCACGCCGTCCATGTCCTTGACGTTCCGGTATCGGACCCAGATGGCTGCGGTCGGGTGCGATTCGATCGGCGTGACGCCTCCGCGCTTGCGGGCGAGCATCGCGACCCGCCCGGTCGCGTCGACGAGCCAGCGGCACGAGACCGTCGCCGTCGTGCCGTCGGCCTTCTCGACCGTCAGCGTGTTCGGCGCGGCGCCCTCGCCGAGCGTGTAGCCCGTGACCTTCGCCGGGCGCCAGACCTCGCTGCCTTCCTCGCCCGCGACGAAGAGGAGGCGCTCGTCGAGCTTCGCGCGGTCGAGCTGGAACGAAGGGGTCCGCGCGAGCTGCGTCGGGCCGGTCTCGGAGGCCTCCTGCAGGCAGGTCACGTCGTCGTTGTGAAACCAGAAGCGGAAGGCCTGCTTCGGAAGCTGGTCCTGGGACAGATGCCGGTACTGTTTGAGAACGCGCGTCAGGAAATAGGCCGAGACCTCGACGGTCGACTCGCCGACCTTCCAGTCGAACTTCTCGGTCTTGTCGATGACGAGGATGCGCAGGTCGGGCTTGCCGCGCTTGAGAAGGATCGCCGCGGACGCGCCCGCGACGGCGCCGCCCACGACCACGACGTCGTAGGCGAGCGGACGCTGCGAATCGTCCGGCCGTGGCTCCATGGAGCGCCCAGTTTACTTCGTCGCGGCCCCGTCGACGACGAGGATCCGATCCACGTCCTCGATCGGGCCGAGGTCCTGAACGGCGCCCGAAGGCCAGCGTACGGTCAGATTCTCGAGGCGCGTCGAAGCGCCCAGGCCGAGATGGACGATGGGGCTCCCGGTCGACAGATATCCGCTGGCGTTGGCGTTCTCCGTCACGATGGTGCGGCCTCCGGGCAGACGCGCGGTGACGCGCGCTCCGATGCCGTCGCGGTTGTCGACGCCGGGCTTGCCCGCGAGACGCAGCCGCAGGTAGTGCTCGTCGGGACGGCGCGAGCCCAGGAAGAGGGCCTCGGGCGCCTGCACGGATCGGACGAAGAGATCCAGCGCGCCGTCGCCGTTGGCGTCGAAGGCGACCGCCGCGCGGCCGTTGGTCTCGAGGTCGAGGCCGTCGAGAAACGCGCGCTCCTCGAAGAGCGGCGAGCCGGCGGAGGCGCCGCCGCGATTCCGGAAGTAGCGGTCCCGCTCGATCCCGTTGACCCCGGCGCCCTTGCGATCGAAGGTCTTGGTTCCGGCGATGTAGTCGTCCCAGTAGGCCAGCGTTTCCCACCAGAACTCGAGCTCCACGTCGCGGTCGCGGCCGTCACCCCACATGCCGTTGGTCGCGTAGAGGTCGGGCCAGGAGTCGTCGTCGAGGTCGGCGGCGATCGAGCTCCAGTTCCAGCCGGCGTGCTTCGCGCCCGAGCGCGCCGTCGCGTCCTCGAACGTGTGGTCCGCCCGCTGGAGCAGGAGCGTGTTGCCCGAGGCCATCTCCTCGCACCACTTCACGGCGACCGACAGGAACACGCGTCCCCAGAAGGTCACGGGCACGGAAGGGTACTCGTGGAGGAAGTACCACTGCGTGTCGGTGCCCGTGGCGTAGATGTCGGGCCGGCCGTCGCCGTCGTAGTCCGCCCAGGCGCCCGACATCCCGTAGGCGCGCGCCTGCGTACCGGTCTTCTTCGCGACGTCGACGAACTTCGGGCCCTCGTTGCGGTACAGGTTCTTCAGGCCGAAGTCGTTCGTCGCGAGAAGGTCCTCGAGGCCGTCCTGGTCGTAGTCCTGGAAGAGGGCCGAGAGCGTCCAGCGGGTCTCGTCCCCGAGCCCCCGCGCGTCGGTCACGTCGGTGAAGCGGCCGCGGCCGTCGTTCAAATAGAGGAAGTTGCGCCGGCCGTCCTTCGCGTCGAACGCGGGGTCCGGCATCTGACTGTAGTAGTCGCCCGTCACCGCGACGTAGAGGTCGAGGTCCCCGTCGCGATCCACGTCGGCGAAGGCCGCCGAGCGCGCGTTCTCCGGAACCGCGATCCCGGATGTGGCGGTCGCGTCCTCGAACGTGCCGTCGTTGCGATTGCGAAAGAGCCGTGTCGGACCGAAGGCGTTCGTGACCACGAGGTCCGGGAAACCGTCGCCGTCGACGTCGCCGGCCGCCAGACCGGTCGCCGGAACTCCTGCGTCCCGCGACTCGGCGAGGCGTGCCGCCTCGGTGACGTCCTGGAACCGGCCGGCCCCGTCCCCCTTGTAGAGGATCGAGCGCCGGCCGTCCCCGACGAAGAGATCCTCGTGGCCGTCGCGGTCGAAGTCGAGGACGGCGATGCCCGAGCCCGGCCAGATGTCGGAGATGAGGCGGTTGGTCTTCGGGATCGGCGGATCGTGGCGCGGCGCGCCGAGGCCCGCCTCGGCGGTGACGTCGCGGAAGCGGGGCGAGGTCTCGACCCGCTCGGCGAGAGGCTTGTCGAACCGGATCGAGTATCGGCCGGCCGACTCGGTCACGGTCGCCGACGCCGACCGCTCGACGCGCGCGCCGTCGCCGCGAACGCCGCCCACGGTGAAGGTCACCGGACCGGTCGTCGTCTCACCGTCGTGCTTCGGCCGATCGACCCGGTAGTCGACGTAGCTCAGCCGGTCGAGGCCCGCCCAGGCCCATCGCGCGAAGCTCTGCGACGCCCTCGGGATCGGCCGGGGTTGCTTCGCGGCTGCGGAGGGCCCGCCGCGCCGCTTCGTTCGCGTCCCGCCACCGCTCGAGCCTCGCCATCCAGGGCCGGAACTCGCCGCGCAGGCGCTCGATCGAGGCGTTCTCGGTATACCCACCAGCCTGCGGCGGCGAGAACGAGAAGACCCAGGAGCAGGAGCGCTTTACGCACGCGGCGCGCATGGTACCGCGCCTGCCGAGACGCTTATGGAAAGCGTGCGGAAGAGCTACTCGATTCTCGCCGTGGCGGGGCGTACATATGGGCATGAGGAGAGAGGCCATGCGACGGCATTTGATGCTCATCGTTCTCTTGTTCCTTCCCACGCCCGTTGCTCGGGCGCAGGTCCCGCCGGAATTCCGCGTCAACACGTACACGGCGGGACCACAGTCGGGCCGGGCCGCCGCCATGGACTCGTCCGGGAACTTCGTCATCGCCTGGAACAGCAACGAACAGGACGGTTCTGGCTCCGGCATCTTTGGCCAGAGGTTCGATGCTACGGGCTCGCCGTTAGGCTCCGAGTTCCAGGTCAACACGTACACGACCGGCGGCCAGGCAGGGCCCGACGTGGCCATGGACCCCTCGGGACGGTTCGTCGTCGTCTGGTCTAGCGAGCACGACGGCTCGGACTCGGGGCGTCTTCGCTCAACGCTTCGACGTGGACGGCAGCCCGCTGGGCTCCGAATTCCAGGTCAATGAGTTCACGACAGGCCCGCAGGCATCGGCGGATGTGGCGATCGACGATCAGGGCAACTTCATCGTCGTCTGGCAGAGCGGAGCGATCTTCGACGGCGCCCGGATTCGCGGCCGCCGCTTCGACGTCTCGGGTTCGCCGCTGGGCTCCGAGTTTCAGGCCAGCCAGTTGACGCTCGACGGCTCGATCCTGCCCGCGGTGGCGATGAACGGGGCCGGAGAATTCGTGGCTTCCTGGAAAGACGTCGTCGTCGACAACTACGGCGACTTTAGGTTCGACGTGCGGTACCGGCCCTACGACAGCTCGGGCGCGCCTCTCTGCGGTCCCCGACTCGTGTCCCTTGGGTACGGGTACTTCCAGGGCGGCCACGACGTCGCCATGGTTCCCTCCGGCGACTCTCTGGTGACGTGGAGCAAGTTCAGCACGGAACATTCCTACGACGTATGGGTCCGGCGGTATCAGGGCTGCAGCCCGGTGGGTTCCGTAATGCCCGTGAACACCTATACCGACCAATCCCAAGGTTCCCCGACTCTCGCGGCCGACGCCGCCGGGAACTACATCGTGGCATGGCAAAGCCCGCAGGACGGGTCGGAGTCGGGCATCTTCGCGCAGCGCTTCGACGGCGATGACAACCCGGTCGGTGCCGAGTACCAGGTCAATACCTTCACGCCGGACAATCAGAGGGCCCCGGCGGCCGCGATGAACGGCAACGGGTCGCTGGTCGTGGCGTGGTCGAGTTACGGCCAGGACGGCTCCAGCTTCGGGGTCTACGCGCAGCGCGGGGACCTGGCGACGCCGCCGCCGCCCGCCCCTTCGTCACCGGCTGCCCTGAGTGTGGATCGTCATCCCTCCGGTGGTTCGTCGAATCTCAACGGTCTTCTCGAGGCGAACGAGACTGTTCGAGTCGAGCCCGTACGGCGGAACGGGCTGGCTTCTGAGATCGAGCTGACAGGAACGGCATCGAACCTCACCGGCCCCTTACCGGAGCGGGCTACGAGATCGTCGATGCCTCCACAGACTACGGCTCGATTCCCCGCGGGCGAGACGAGAGGCTGCGCGGAAGCCACCGGAGATTGCTACGAAATGTCGATCCTCGGCACCCGTCCTGCTCACCACTGGGATGCCGTCTTCCGAGGAAACGCCGAGCACCGGCCCGTTGGCGGCCTGGACTCTTCACGTCGCGGAGTCGTTTCTGGACGTGCCGACGGGCCACTTGTTCTATGCGGATGTCGAAACCATCTTCCACCACGGCGTGACCGCGGGCTGTGACAACGACGGCAACTACTGTCCGGATTCGCCCGTGCGCCGCGATCAGATGGCCGTGTTCCTGCTGAAGGCGCGTCCACGGCGGCTGCCTATGTTCCGCCGCCCTGTGCCGGCGTCTTCCTCGACGTTCCCTGCCCGAGCCCGTTCGCGGATTGGATCGAGCAGCTGTTCGCCGAGGGCATCACGGGAGGCTGCGGCGGTCCGAACCTACTGTCCCTCGAACCCGGTGACCCGCGCGCAGATGGCCGTCTTCCTGCTGAAGGCGAAGCACGGCCCGGGCTACACGCCCTCCCGTCTGCAGCGGCGTGTTTCCCGACGTGCCATGCCCGAGCCTTTCGCCGCCTGGATCGAGCAGCTGTTCCACGAGTCGATCACGGCCGGGTGCGGCGGCGGCAACTACTGCCCCGACGGGTCCAGCACCCGCGGCCAGATGGCCGTCTTCCTCGTCAAGACGTTCGGGCTGCAGCTCTACGGACCGTAGCCCCGCGGATGGACCCCCTCTCCGGCTGGCGAGCCTCTGGCGATTCGCTAGCTCCCCGCTTTTTTTGCGGGAGCCGCCGTCCAGTGCGTGAGCCGCCGCACGTTGGTTCCGTCCGCGTTCATCAGATGGAGGTCGTAGACATTCTCGAGGCCGGAAAGGAACACGATGGTCTTCCCATCCGGCGACCACGACGGTCCCCAATCGTTCACGTTGTTACCGGCGGTCAGATTGCGGCGGCCGCTGCCGTCCGCGTTCATCACCCAGACGTCCCACTGGGTGCCGGATTCCCAGCTGACCCCGTCCTCGTGCGCATCGAACGCGAGCTTCGTGCCGTCCGGTGAGTACGCCGGGTTGAACTCCCGGCGCGGACCGCCCGAGACGGTGCCGGCGGCGGCGCCATCGGGACGCACGCGGAAGAACTCTCCCGGCGTCCCGGCCTCGTCGCTGGCGGGCTTACTGGCGCGATAGAGGATGTGCGAGCCGTCCGAGGCCCACACCGGGCGAAAGCCCGCGGCCGTTTGGTGCGTGATCTGGACCGCTTCGCCGCCCGCCGCGGGCATGAGGAAAAGCTCGTTCATCCCGGCGCGGTCGGACGCAAACAGGATTCGAGTGCCGTCCGGCGAAAAGGCCCCGGAACTTTCGGCCTTCGGATGATCGGTCATGCGGGTCAGTCCGCTCCCGTCGACGTTCACCGTGTAGATGTCCCAGTTCCCCTCCTTGTTGGACTGAAACAGAAGCCGGGCGCCATCGGGCGACCAGTTGGGCATTCGCGCCTCCATGTCGGAAGGCGTGACGCGCCGCGGCAGGCTGCCGTCCGCCTCGACGACGTAGATGCCCCAAAGCCCTCCGCAATCGGACGAAAAAGCGATCTGCGTACCGGAGGAGTTGAAACTGGGGTGATAGATCCGGCAGGGCTGCAGGCCGAACCATTCCCTGGCCAGAGCGGTCATCTCCGCGGCCGTTCCCTTCTTGAAGATCAGCCGCCCGTCTCTCAGGACGCGAGACGCCTGCGCCGGGCGCTCTTTCGTTAGCCACGCGACGAACCGGTCGCGCGCGCCTTCATAGGGGCGTCCCGGCTGGGACCAGTCCCACGTCTCGATCTCGGCGATCTTGCCGTCGCGGAACCGGTAGCGGGCGCGATGGCTGCGCGGACCGACTCCCAGCGCGTCGTAGAAGTCCATGCTTTCGGTGACGATCGCCTCGAGACTGTCCAGGCCCGCTCCGACCACCGTGAAGCTCCACCGGGCGTTGCTGCCGGCCTCGAACTCACGTTCGTTGCGGGACTTCTCCCGCTTGGCCGCGACGCTCTGCCCCTCGGCCGGCTGGAGCATTTCCGGCGAGTAGTGGCTGTACTGGCCGTCCACGTCGTGCCGGTCGAGCGCCGCGATGTACTCGCGCATCACCGGCTCGTTGACCGCGCGGGCCGCGACGACGGCCTTTCGATATTCCGCCAGGAGCGGAACGAGTTTTCGTCCACCCTCGCCGTCGAACACCAGTCGCCCCTCCCGCAGTACGCCGGCCGTTTGCGCGGCCGGCTTCGCGCCCAGCCACGCTTCGAGCTCCGCCAGCGCGTCCTTCCAGACACGCCCGGTTTCGCGGATCTCTTTCAGATTCATCTCGACGATGCGGCCGTCGCGCCAGCGGTATTCGGAGACCATTGGCCGGCGGACGTCGAGCGCGCTCGTAGAGCAGGTTTGTTTCCAGCAGCCGGGCCGTGAGGCGATCGCCATCCACGGCCACGATCTCGTACTCGAAACGCGCCCGCATCGGCGCTTCCCATTCCCGGATGTCGGCGCAGGGCATCGCGCGTGCGTTCGATCGGCTTCCCATGGCGACGCTGCACCATGTCCGGCGCGTAGAAGTCCATGACCCGATCCACGTCGTGCGCGTTGATCGCCGCCACGTAGTCGCGGAACCACTGCTCGACCTGCGGGCGCGTCTCCGTACCCGCGGCCGGTACCCGGACCTCGCGGCGGCAAGCCGCCATCGCGATCAGCGCCCCGAGCAGAATCCCAACCGTGCGAGACCGAGGCGAAAGGAGCATGGCCGTAGATACGTATGCCTCGAAGAAGCGTTGCAGAAATGGGGTCTCCAGGACTCTCCTGAGACTTCCCGGGCCATGCTCGCTTACGCTCTCGGAATGCGTGGGCGTGCCGGCATTGCGGCGATCCTGATCGTGATCGCGATCGGATGCGTGCCCGGCCGGCTTGGGGTGGTGGATGTCGGAGCCATCATTCCGCCCATGCCTCTCAAGACCACGCCCGAAACGCTCGGAGACGCCCCGGCTCCGAGACCCACCTTCACCACGACGCCCTCGGTGACGCGGACGCCCACGCCGACTCCCGTCTCACCGACACCCGGTCCCGGCGAGCCGGAGCCGCTGCCGGAGCCGCCGCCGCTCCCATGAGTTCAAGCTCTACGAGCCGAGCGGCGGACCACAGATGACTTAGGGCGTCGGAGGCTTCGCCGTCGGCGCCCCGCGCATCTCGTTGCCCCATTTGTACTGGACCTTCACCGTACAAGCCGAGTCCGACGCTTCGAAGCTCGCGTCGCCGCCCTTCCGCCCCACGACCGCGGGGAAGATGACGTGCTTGAGCGTCCCGTCGGGCCGGCCGTCGCTCGTGATGTAGGCGACT
The DNA here is from genome assembly GCA_963723535.1 of uncultured Acidobacteriota bacterium. GTDB lineage: Bacteria > Acidobacteriota > Thermoanaerobaculia > UBA5066 > Gp7-AA6 > DAHUXD01. Next base: position 349,513 of record CAVRRE010000006.1, on the reverse strand, counting down.
TGTCGACCGACACGCCGACGATCTGTCGGGTCGGCGGACCGCTGGTTTCCCACGAGGCCCGATGCATTAACATCCGCTACCTGACCACTCGCGGAGAGGTGGGTGAGTGGCTTAAACCAGCGGTTTGCTAAACCGCCGTAGGGGCTTAAACCTCTACCACGGGTTCAAATCCCGTCCTCTCCGCCACTTCTGCCGAACTGTCAGGGCACGGGTTCGAGCCGACCACCAACGGCAGACCCCCGGCAGTAGGCAACGCCGGGCGCAGCCCGGCGGTAAATCCCGTCCTCGTCCGCCACTTCACCGAACTCGCTGGTCACGGAGTAGAGTCGCCGCAATGCGAATCGGCCGGGGCCCGCCGTCGCCGCGCTCGTCGTCCTGGGCGCCGCGGTCGGACTCGGGATCTACACGTTCGCCTACGCGAAGGGCTGGTCGTACATGACCGACGATCCGAAGGCCTGCGCGAACTGCCACGTCATGGACGAGCAGTACGAAGGCTGGCTGAAGGCGAGCCACCGCTCGGTGGCGGTGTGCAACGACTGCCACGTGCCGCACAACTTCGTCGGGAAGTACTACACGAAGGCCAAGAACGGCTTCTGGCACTCCTTCTACTTCACGACCAGCACGTTCCCGGAGCCCATCCGCGCGACCCCGTCGAGCCGGCGGATTACCGAGGCCGCCTGCCGGCATTGCCACGAACCCATCGTCCAGGCCATGGGCACGCCCGCCCACGCCGGGTCGCGACGAGATCTCCTGCATCCGCTGTCACGGCTCGGTGGGACACATGGAGCTGTCGGCGACCATCCGCCGGCCCGGAATCGAGGTGAAGCATGGCTGAGCCCGCGTCACGATGCGCCCCGGTCTCGGCGCGGCGCCGTCCTCGCCATCGGTCTTCTCGCCGCCGTGGCGGCGGCCGGCGATCATCGCGCTCCTCGTCAACATCGTCGAGCGGAAGCAGGAGGCGAAGAACCCCTTCTTCCGCGTCGTCGAGCTGACCGACGAGACCGACGACCCCGCGATCTGGGGCAAGAACTTCCCGCTGCAGTACGACGCGTACCTGCGCACCACGGACCAGAAGCGCACGCGCTACGGCGGCAGCGAGGCGCTGCCGCAGGCGCCGACCGAGGCCGACCCGCGCTCCGTCGTGGCCCAGGAACGGATCGACGAGGATCCGCGCCTGAAGACGATGTGGGCCGGCTACGCGTTCTCGGTCGACTTCCGGAAGAAGCGCGGGCACGCCTGGATGCTGGAGGACCAGACCTACACGCAGCGCGTCAGCGAGTTCAAGCAGCCCGGCACCTGCATCCACTGCCACGCCTCGGTCTACGTTCCCTACAAGAAGGCGGGCAACGGCGATCTCATCGCGGGATTCGAGGCCTTCAACAAGATGCCCTACGCGGAGGCCCGGAAGAGCTTCACCCATCCGATCGCGTGCATCGACTGTCACGATCCGGAGACGATGGCGCTCCGCGTGACGCGGCCGGGCTTCCTCGAAGGGATCCGGGCGCTGAAGGCGAGCCAGGGCGTGAAGGATTACGACGTCAACACGATGGCGACGCGCCAGGAGATGCGCAGCTACGTCTGCGGCCAGTGCCACGTCGAGTACTACTTCAAGGGCGACGAGAAGCGGCTGACCTATCCCTGGGCGAAGGGCCTGCGGGTCGACCAGATCGCCGACTACTACGACGAGATCGGCTTCAAGGACTGGGTCCACGCGGACACGGGGACGCCGCAGCTGAAGGCCCAGCATCCCGAGTTCGAGATGTGGAACCAGGGCATCCACGCGCGCTCCGGAGTCGCCTGCGCCGACTGCCACATGCCGTACACGCGCGTCGGAGCGCTGAAGATCACCGACCACCACGTGCGCAGCCCGCTTCTGAACATCAACAACGCCTGCCAGACGTGCCACAAGTGGCCGGAGGAGGAGCTCCTCGCGCGGGCGGAGAAGATTCAGGAGCGCACGGTCGACCTGCGCAACCGCGCCATGGACGCGCTGATGGCCTTGATCGCGGACATCAAGGCCGCGAAGGCGGCGGGAGTGCCGGACGCGGAGCTCGAAGCGGCGCGGAAGGCGCAGCGCCGGGGACAGTTCTACCTGGACTTCGTCGAGTCGGAGAACTCGAACGGCTTCCACGCGCCGCAGGAAGCCGTCCGGATCCTGGGCGAGGCGATCGACCTCTTCCGGCAGGGACAGGTGTCGCTGAGGCCGCTGAAGGCGGGCGGCCGCCGCGGGTTAGATCCTCAGCGCTCCGGAACGAGACGCGGCCGCCGTCCGCCGTCCTGGTAGACGCCGAGCGGGGTCGCCGCGTAGACAATGCGGCCGGTCGCCGACACCGAAAGGCCCAGGGCTCCCGTCACGGGCAGGCGCGTATCGGAGAACGATCGGCCGCCATCTCCGCTTTCATACACGCCGCCTGGCGGGAGGATCCCGGCGATGTAGCTCGCGCAGGCGTAGGCGCGCGCGGGCTGGCCGCGGCCGAACGCCACGTCGGTGACGTAGACGCCGGAAAGGCTCGCGGTTCCCCAGGTCGCTCCGCCGTCGCCGCTCCGGTAGACGCCGCCGCACTGGAACCCGCCGGCGCCGATCACCCCGGTTCCGGCGAGCAGGACGTTCGAGTCGCCCGGATCCGCGGCGAGCGCCAGCAGGCCCGGACACGCCGGAGGCGCAAGAGCCGCCTGGACCCAGGACGCGCCGCCGTCGCCACTGCGATAGGCGCGCGATACGCCGTAGGCATACAGGATCGGCGCCGACACCGGACGCGAGGCGCACGTTCTCGGTGAAAGGCGTCGGAGGCTCGTCCCAGGAGAGGCCGGCGTCGTCCGTGCGCAGGAAGCGCGTGCCGCAGGTCAGAAAGAGCGAGTCGGCCGCCGGGCCCGCGGCGAACGAAGGCACGCAGCGGCCGGAGAGAGTGAGAACGGTCGACCAGTGCTCGCCGCGGTCGTCCGAACGATAGACATCGGTCGCACCGTTGGCCCGCTGGGCCGATGCGAACACCCGGCTGGCGTCGTGCGGATCGGCGAAGACCTGGGAGAAGGCGTCGCCGGGTCCCGCCTCCACGAGTCCCGTCCAGCTCCGTCCGGCGTCGTCGGTGCGGTAGAGAGCGCTCGTCGCGGACTCGAGGATGGTCGTGGCGGCGTAGGCCCGGCCGTCGTCGTCCGGAGCGGCGCTGACGGAGTTGGCGCGCGTGCCGGTCGGCCCGGAGCTCTTCCAGCTGGAAATCGCGATCGCGCCGGGCACGGCGAGGATCGCGACCGCTCGCGCGGCCAGGCGGAAACGCATCGAGTCCATTGTACGGGTTAGGATGAATCCCATGGCGGCGACGTTCGGCGTCCGGCTGCGTCGCTACTACGTAGCCGGGATTCTCGTTCTCGCGCCGACGGCTCTCACGCTGTGGGTGGTCTGGAAGCTCTTCCGGTTCTTCGACGACATCCTGGGAAGCGAGCTGCGGACCCGCGGGATCTCGGTCGTCGGCCTCGGATTCGTGCTCCTGAACGTCCTCCTGCTCTTTCTCGGCTTCGTCGCGACGAACCTCGCGGGCAAGCGGCTCTTCGGTCTCTGGGATCGGCTGATGAACCGGGTGCCCCTCATCAACAAGATCTACGCGACGCTGCGGCAGATCGCGGAGCTCCTGCTGGGTCCCGGTCGCGTGGGCTCGTTCGGACGCGTGGCGATCGTGGAGTTCCCGGGCCCGGGGACGTGGGGACTCGGCTTCGTCACGTCGACGGCCGGGGGCGAGGCGAGCGAGAAGACGGGAAAGAAGCTCTGCAGCCTGTTCGTCCCGAGCGCGGTCAACCCGACGACCGGATTCCTGCTCGTCGTTCCCGAAGAGAAGGTGACGTACCTCGACATGACGCCCGAGCAGGCGATGAAGATGATCGTCTCGGCCGGGGCGCTGGTCCCCCCGCGCCCTTCGGCGTAACGGGGCGGCCCGCAGACCGGTCGCGCGCCGTACGTAGGCAGAGGGACTGTCCCCTCCCCGATTCGCGAACCGGTCAGGCCCGGCGGATCTCCGTCTGGCCGCGCATGTAGGGACGCAGGGCCTCCGGGATCTCGACGGAGCCGTCGGCGCGCTGATAGTTCTCGAGGATCGCGACGATCGTCCGGCCCACCGGAAGGCCCGAGCCGTTCAGCGTGTGCACGAACTCGGGCTTATCGCCCTCCGCGCGGCGAAAACGGATCGAGCCTCGCCTCGCCTGGAAGGACTCGAAGTTCGAGCAGGAAGAGATCTCCTTGTACCCCTTCATCCCGGGCAGCCAGACCTCCAGGTCGTAGGTTTTCGCGGAGGCGAAGCCGAGGTCTCCCGTGCAGAGCGTGACGACGCGGTAGGGGAGGCCGAGACGCCGCAGCATCTCCTCGGCGTGGCCCGTGAGCGCCTCGTGCGCCGCGGCGGAGTCCTCGGGACGCACGAACATCACGATCTCGACTTTGTCGAACTGGTGCTGGCGGATCATCCCCCGCGTGTCGCGCCCGGCCGCGCCGGCCTCCGAGCGGAAGCACGGCGTGTAGGCCGTGTAGAGAAGAGGAAGCTCCTCGGACCGGAGGATCTCGTCGCGATGGAGGTTGGTCACGGGCACCTCGGCCGTCGGCACGAGGTAGTAACCCTCCCGGGTCTGGAAGAGGTCCGACTCGAACTTGGGAAGCTGCCCCGTCGCGAAGAGGGAATCGGCGTTGACGAGAAACGGCGGGAGCACCTCCCGGTAGCCGTGCTCCTCGACGTGCACGTCGAGAAAGAACTGGATGAGCGCGCGCGAGAGCTTCGCCGCGGCGCCCGAGAGGACCGTGAACCGGGCGCCCGCGATCTTGCCGCCGCGCTCGAAGTCGAGGATGCCGAGGGCCGGCCCGAGGTCCCAGTGCGCCTGCGGCTCGAAGTCGAACCGCCGGCGCTCGCCCCACGTGCGCTCGACCCGGTTCGCGGACTCGTCCGTGCCGCGGGGCACCGAGTCCTGCGGGACGTTGGGAACCTGCTTCTCGACCGCGGCGAGCATGCGGTCGGCTTCCTCGACGCGCTCCTCGAGCGCGCGGATCTCTTCCTTCAGCGACTTCATCTCCTCGAGCGTCTCGGGAGCGGGCTTTCCGCGGAGCGCGGAGAGCTCGTTGCGGCGGCGTCGCTTTTCCTCGAGCTGTGTGACCGCGGCGCGGCGCTCCGCGTCGAGCTCCGTATACGTCTCGAGGCCGGCGCCTCCGAAGCGCTCCGGGAACTCCTGCAGCAGCCGTGCCGCGTTCTCGCGCAGAAACTCGCGTGGTAGCATGAAAACGCGATTTCATATCGCGCACGCCGATCGAGTCAACCGCTTGAGCGGGCCCTCCCGAACGCCGCCTGTGGATGTGGATGCCGTCGTGGTCAACCGCGACGGCGGCGACGCCCTGTTTCGAGCCCTCGCTTCCCTCGAGAGGCAGCGGGACGTCCGGCTCTCCGCCGTCGTCATCGACAACGCCTCGGACGAGGCGGAGCGGCGGCGGATCGCGGCCGAGGCGCCCGCGGCCCGGGTCATCGGCTTTTCGCGGAATCTGGGCTTCGCCGGCGCCGCGAACGAGGGCATCGCCCGGACGCGGGCCCCCTTCGTCCTGCTGCTCAACAACGACGCCGTGCTCGAGCCGGACTACGCGGCGCGTCTCGCCGCACGCCTGGCCGGGGACGAGCGGCTCGCGGCGGCCCAGGGCCTCGTGCTGTCGGGATGCGGCCGCCTGATCGACGGCGCGGGCCTGACCTGGAACAGGCGAGGAGAGGCGGTGCCGGTGCTCGCCGGGGCGGACGCTTCGAGCGCGCCGCGCGAGCCCTTCGAGGTCTCCGGCGTGTCCGCGACGGCGACCCTCTACCGGCGCGAGGCGCTCGAGTCCGTCGCGCCGCAGGGCGACGCGTTCGACGGCTCGTACTTCGCCTACTACGAGGACGTCGACCTCTCGCTCCGCCTGGCCCGCGGCGGCTGGCGATTCGTCTGCGACCCGCGCGCCGTCGCCCGTCACGAAGGCTCGCTGACGGGCCGCCGCACGCCCTGGCGGCGCGCGTTCTGGACCGCGCGCAATCGCTGGCGAACGCTCTTCCGCAACTTCGCGCCGCGGCTCCTCTGGCGGCAGATGGGACCGCTCCTGGCGGCCGACCTCGCGCACGTCCGACAGGTCGGGTGGCGCGGGGTCGTCCTGCCGCTCCTCGTCTGGCCGCGCCTGCCCGCGATGGCCTACCGCGCGCGGGCGGAGTCGGGGCTTCTCGAGCGGTTCCCGGGCGACGGCGACGAGCAGCGACAGATCGTCGGACCCGTCGTGATCCGGCAGATCGCGGTCATCTGCGTCTCCTGGCGGGACGAGGAGGAGCTGATCGGAGCGGTCCGGGCTCTGGCCGACGCGCGGCGCCGCGTCCCGGCCGCAGGCGTGGGCGTCTCGCTCACCGTCGTCGACAACGGCGGCGGCCTTTCGCCCGAGCCGATCCGCGCGCTCTGGCCCGACGCATCCGTTCTCGTCAACGGCGAGAACCGCGGCTTCGGGCCGGCGGCCAACCAGGCCGCGCGCGGGGCCAGCGGCGACGTCCTCCTCTTCGTCAATCCCGACGCGCGCGCCGAAGAGGAGCCTTTCTCTACGATCGCGCGCGCGTTCGACGCGGATCCGGGCGTCGTTGCGGTCGCGCCGCGCCTGACGGAGACGGGCGGCGGCGAGCCGGGACCGGGCCGGCTGCGGCTCGCTCCTCCCGGTCGCGAGGACCAGGCGACGTTCCAGCTGCGCCGGTTGCCGACGCTCGTCGCGGATGCCCGCGAGCTGCTCCTCTTCGACCACGTCTGGCCCAACAACCCCGGCCGGCGCCGCGCGCGGTACGCGGAGGCGGGGCGCGGAGCGCGCGTTCGCGGTCGAGCAGGCCGCGGCCGCCGCGCTCGCGGTGCGCGCCGACGTCTTCGCCCGCATCGGCGGCTTCGACGAGCGCTTCGTGCCGGCCTGGCACGAGGACGTCGACCTCTGCGCGCGCCTCGGGCGCGAGGGAAAGATCCTCTATCTCCCCGACGCGCGCTTCCGCCACCGCGGCGGAGACTCGGCCTCCCGGCTCGGCTACGATCGGTTCCTGCCGATCTTCTATCGCAATGCCCTGCGCTACCGCGAGGCGCACTACGGCGCCGGAGGGCGCGTGGTCTACCGCGCCCTGCTCGCCGTCGGAATGGCGTTCCGCCTTCTCCTGCTGCCCTTCCGTCGCGACGTTCCGCGGCCCCGCCCGGAGGCGGCCCGGGCCTACCGCCGCGTGCTCCGCCTGGCCCTCGGGCGCGCCACGGAATGACCGCATGAGCCTCGACGTCTCGATCATCGTCGTCTCGAAGGACGACGCCGCGGATCTTCCGGTCTCGCTCGGTTCGGCGCTGGCGCAGCGCGGCGCGAAGTGCGAGACGCTCCTCGTGGACAACGCGTCGGCGGACGAGTCGCGGGAGGTGGGCCGCGGCCTCGGTGCGCGTGTTCTGACGCAGGTGGAGAACGTGGGATTCGCGGCCGCGATGAACGCCGGAATCGAGGCGTCGACGGGGCGCTACGTCCTGGCCCTCAATCCGGACTGCCGCCTCGAACCGGACTTCGCGGCGACGCTGATGCGCCGGCTCGATGCGCCGGACGGCGAGGACGTCGGCTCGGCCTCGGGCCGACTGCTTCGAGCGGAAGGCCCGGGGCTCACCCCGAGCGGCCTCCTCGACTCCGCCGGGATCTACTTCACCGCGTCGGGCCGGCACTTCGATCGAGGCTCGGGCGAGCCGGCCGCCGGACGCTATCTGGAGGAAGCCGAGGTCGCCGGCGCCTCCGGGGCCGCCGGGTTCTATCGCCGCTCGGCGCTCGAGAGCGCCAGGATCTCGACCGGCTATTTCGACGCCGACTTCTTTCTGTATCGCGAGGACGCGGATCTGGCGTGGCGGCTCTCGAAGCTCGGCTGGCGAAGCCTCTATGTTCCCCGGGCGGTCGCCTACCACCGGCGCCGGAACCTTCCCGAGCGGCGCCGGCAGATGACCGACCTCGCGAATCGCCATTCCGTCAAGAATCGATTCCTCCTGCGGATCAACAATCAGACGCGCGGAGAGATGATCCGGACGTTGATCCCGACTTTCGCTCGCGACGCGGTCGTGCTCGGCGCATGCCTGACGGTGGAGCGGAGCTCACTGCCGGCCTTCGGCTGGTTGTGGACGAACCGGACGAGGCTCTGGGCGAAGCGGCGGGAGATCGAGGCGAGAGTTCTCGAGCGGCGCGCCCTCCGGCGTGGCGTCGGCCCGAGGTAGCGCATGCGCCTGGCCATCCTCGGCACCCGGGGCATTCCGGCGCGCTACGGCGGTTTCGAGACGCTCGCCGAGGAGCTGTCGGCGGGCCTCGCGGCGCGCGGGCACGACGTCACGGTCTACACGCGGACGCGCTACGCCGAGCCGGGTCTGGCCTCGTGGCGCGGCGCGAAGATCCGGGTCCTGCCGACGGCCCCGACCAAGTACCTCGATACGGTCGTCCACGGCGTCCTCTCGGGCGTCGACGCCGCCTTCGAGCGTTACGACGCGGTGCTCGTCTGCAACGCGATCAACGCGGCGTCGTCCTTTCTGCCGCGGCTCTCCAAACGGACGCGCGTCGTGCTCAACGTGGACGGCCTCGAACGAAACCGACGCAAGTGGAACGCCCTCGGCAAGCTCGCGTACCGCGTCTCGGAGTCGCTGTCGACGATCCTGCCCGACGCCGTCGTCACCGACGCCCGGGTCATCCAGGACTACTACCGGAGCCGCCACGGCTGCGACTCGACGTTCATTCCCTACGGCGGCGACCTTCCCGCGCCCGAGGGCCGGAGCACCCTCGACCGGCTGGGGCTCGCGCCCGAGAAGTACGTCCTCTACGTCTCGCGCCTCGAGCCCGAGAACAACGCGGAGGAGGTCGTCCGCGAGTACCGCCAGGTGCCGGGCGAGACGCCTCTGGTCGTCGTGGGCGACGCGCCCTATGGCGCCGACTACATCGCGCGGCTCAAGGCGGGCGCCGACGGGCGGGTCCGCTTCCCCGGAGCGATCTACGGCGCGGGCTACCGGGAGCTGCTCGCGCACGCCGCCGTCTACGTTCAGGCGACGGAGGTCGGCGGGACGCATCCGGCGCTCGTGGAGGCGTTGGGATACGGGCGCGTCATTTGCTACAACTCGACTCCGGAGAACGAGGAGGTCGCCGGCGGCGCCGCCCTGCCCTTCGACGCGCACGCGCCGGGGAGCCTGGCCCGGCTGCTGACCGGCATCCTGGATGATCCGGCCGGCCCACTCCGTATGGAAAGAGCGAGCCCAGAGGCGCGTGCAAGAGAGATATCGTTGGGAGGATGTCGTTTGCCGGTACGAGGCGATCCTTGAAGGGAGGAGCGACATCTCATAGCATCCCGGAGGCATCTCGTTTCGGTCCCCGCCCTGGTTACGTTCGATGCTGAAGCAAAAAGCGCGTACCGTCGCTCTCGCCGTGCTCGTCACGGACCTCGCCCTGACCGCCGTGTCCCTCCCGCTGACCTGGGCCCTGCGCCACGGCGTGCTGACCTCGGCGCTGCCGACGGTCTTCCCCCTGCCGCTCTATCCCCTCGACCAGTACATGCCGCTGCTCGCCTTCATCCTGCCCATCTGGGGCCTCCTGCTCTACGCGGCCGGCTTCTACCGGAGCCATCGGACGCTCCCTCTCGGCAAGGAGCTCTGGGCGGCGATGAAGGTGTCCTTCGGCGGGACGGCGATCCTGGTCCTGCTGATCTACGGCCTGCGCCTCGAGTTCGTGAGCCGGTGGTTCCTGGTCCTCTTCGGCGTCGTGAACTTCCTCTTCCTCGCGAGCGAGAAGACCGCGCTCCGGCTGACTTCGCGCTGGGTCCGCGCGCGCGGCTTCAACTTCCGCACGGCGCTCATCGTCGGGACCGGGGCCAAGGCCGCGCAGTTCGCCGACTTTCTCGAAGCGCACCCGCACTGGGGATTCCGGGTGATCGGGTATCTCGACGACGACAACGGGGGGGAGATCCGCAAGCTCGACCGCTGGCCCTGCCTCGGGGCCATCACCGACATGGAGACGGTCCTCGGCCGGGAGGTCATCGACGAGGTGATCTTCGTCATCGAGAAGGGAAAGCTCGGCGAGTACGAAGGTGCGCTGCTCGTGGCGGAGCGCCACGGAGTACCGCGCCCATGTCTCCCTCGACATCTTCCCGCACGTGCTGGCGCGGCCGATCCTCGAAGAGCTCGACGGCATCCCGCTGCTTTCCTTCACGACGACGCCGTCGAACCCGGTGGAGCTCGTGGGGAAGCGGGCGATCGATCTGGCGCTGTCGCTCGTGCTCTTCCTCGTCACGCTGCCGATCCAGATCGTGGCGGCTCTCGCCATCCTGCTGACCTCCGGGACGCCCATCTTCTTCCGCCAGGTGCGGTGCGGACTGAACGGCCGCCACTTCACGCTGCTGAAGTTCCGGACCATGAAACCCGGCGCCGAGGATCGGCTTTCCGAGATCTCGCACCTGAACGAGATGACGGGGCCGGTCTTCAAGGCCACCCGCGATCCGCGCCTGACCACTGCCGGAAGGCTCCTGCGGCGGCTCTCGATCGACGAGATCCCGCAGCTCTGGAACGTGATCGTCGGCGACATGAGCCTGGTCGGCCCCCGGCCGCCCCTGCCCGACGAGGTTGCGCGCTACGAGCCCTGGCAGCGCCGGCGGCTGTCGATGAAGCCGGGCCTGACCTGCCTCTGGCAGGTCTCGGGCCGGAGCGAGCTCGACTTCGACCGCTGGATGGCCCTCGACCTCAAGTACATCGACACCTGGTCGCCGCTGTTCGACCTGAAGATCCTGCTGAAGACGGTGCCCGCGGTCCTGTCGGGCAGGGGAGCGCGCTAGAGGAGTGGGCGGCTCGAACTACGGAGCCGCATAGTAAGTCGGGGATTCGTACCGCCGACCTGGCGGTCGGCGTTGCCTACTGCCGTGGGTCTGCCTCTGGTGGACGGCTCGCGCGCCGCGCCCCCTCAAGGAAGGACGGGATCTAGCGGTTCCCGTCCGCCTCGCTCCGCCCGGTCTCCTCCGACGCCTTGTACATGTACTTGATGGAGGCCTTGGGGATCAGCAGGTTCGGGGCATCCTCGCGGTTCACCTTGAGGCACGCCTTGTCGTACCACTCGATCCAGCCGTGGATCTTCTCTCCATCGGTCAGGACCACGATCATGGGGGTCTTGGCCCCCATCTGCTTGAGGTAGTAGTAGCTCTCGGCGTTCGTCTGCTCCGGCGGGACCTGCTTGCGCTGCGCGAACGAGCGCGTCGGATAGCGGTCGGCCAGCTCGGAGAGGTTCGGCCGGATCAGTTTGCGGTTGGCGGGAGTGTCTTCTTCGCCTCGAAAGGCTCCGCCGGTATTACGGTTCGCCACGGCTGTCTCACTTGGTCCCGGTTAAAGGTGGGACTCTTTGACAGCTCAAACAGGCAGTTCGACGGGATTATTCTGCTTTCTGGGGGGCTGTGCTGCGGGCCCTTCGTCCTCGTAGGCCAGGCAGCACATCAGCCGGCCGCACATCCCCGAGATCTTCGAGGGATTGAGCGACAGGTTCTGGTTCTTGGCCATCTTGATCGTGACGGGATGGAAGGATTTGAGGAAGGTGGAGCAGCAGAGCGTCAGCCCGCAAGGACCGATCCCTCCCCGCATCTTGGTCTCGTCCCTGGGCCCGATCTGGCGCATCTCAATACGGACTGGATGTTTCATCGCCAGGTCGGAAACGAGCCTCCGGTAGTCGATTCGGGTCTCGGAAGTGTAATAAACCGTGACCTTTCTGCCGTCGAAGGTCTCCTCCGCGCGGACCACCTTGATAGCGAGACGCTTCTCGGACGCCAGGGCCTGAGTATCGGAAAGAAAGCGCGTCTCGCGGCCCACTTTGGCCTTGTAGGAGGCGAGGTCGGTATCGGAGGCGACCCGCACGAGCCGCCGGGAGTCCCGCAGCTGGCACTGTTTGAGGATCATCGGCCGCAGGTTCGTCACCTCGGCGTACTCCATGCCGGAGTCGGCCTCGACGATCACCCGCTGCCCGCGGGAGACCTCGACCCCCATCGTGTCGCAGAGGACGTTCCGCCCGTCCTCGTGCTCGTTGATCCGGATTCCGACGTACTGGCCGGGGTTGTAAGCGTTTCCGACCCCGCAGCCGCCTCCGGTGCCACAGCCACCCATCGGAGCGAAAGTACCATGTTCCGGCCGGGTTCCGGGGCGCCCCGGCGGGGTCACCTGTACCGTCGGACAGGGGTCCCCGGACGCCTGTTCTTCTTGACAGCCCACCCGCTCCGGCCGTACCTTATCGGTCGGTGGGGCCTCGGTGAGGGGCTCATGGAGGAGGGCGCGGGGAGCTCGGGTTTCGAGATCCTTGGCGCTGGTTGGGCGGCGTTAGCCGCCCTTTTCCTTTTGAGGCGAGTCCGACGCGAGGACTCGCACGAGCTCCTCGAGAATTGCGGCGCCGGAATTCGCGGCGAGGCGCCGGGCACCTCGGAGCTCCTCGACCCCCGCGCTCGCGAAGAGGGGCGGAGCCCCCGGATCTTCCTCGGCGATGAGCCGCGCCGTCTCGCGGGCTTCGCTCCCGTCGAGAAGCAGGACGGCGTCGATCCGCCGGTTTCGCGCCAGCCGCTCGAGAGCGTCTTCGGCGCCGTGCGCCGTAACGACTTCGACGGAAGGGTGCGATGCCCCGAAGGCCGCGAGGGCTTCTGCCTCCGGGCCCACGGCCAGGATCGTGATCATCGCTCGGACATCCAGAACACCGCGAGGCCTCCGGGCCGCGGCCTTTCGCGGGCCTCGGCCACGTAGAAGACCATGGTCCAGAGACCCGACTGGGGCGGAGCCCAACGGAACGAGAACTCTCCCGTTCCGCTGACGCGAATCAGGTCGTTGGTGTCGACGCCCACGACACGCATGGACGTGCGCCCCTCGGCGACGAGCGCGAATCGTGGATCCGGGTAGACATAGTTGTTTCGGGAGCGCGCTTCATCTTTCGAGATCTTCTCCGGCTCCGCCTCCCAGGCGATCGTGACGAACTGCAGCGAGTAGCCGGGCAGCGGCCGCCCCTGCACGAGAAGCGTCCCGCCGTTGCTCGCGAGAGTCAGCGTCGCGAGCTTCCGCGTCAGAAACTCCTCCGCCATCCGGAAGCTGCCCCCCTTCATGGCCCAGCCGACGCCGACGTGCGTGGCTTCGGGATCGAGGATCGTGCGGCGGTGGCCGTCGTTCGGGGGCGTTTCGCGCATCATGTCCGCGTGTCCCGCGAGGCCCAGCGCGAGGGCCGTTTCCTCGAACGCGGGAGCGGTCGTGATCCAGGCGACGGAGTTCTCGGAGCCCATGCCGGAGATGCCGGCGAACGCGGTTCGGGCATAGGGAGGAACGCCGTCGGTCAGGAAGTGCCCCCGCGTGCCTTCGGCGACCTGGGCCGCGCAGAACGCGTCCGCCACCCGGGAGGCGGCTTCGTCCCACGCCACCGGCGGAAGGCCCGCGGCCGCGCGGTCGGAGTTGATGCGCTCGAGGATGCCTTTCTTGACGGGATCCTCGGGAGACGACGGCGCGGGCGAGCCCTCGGTGACGGGCAGCCTGGGCGCGTGGACGACGAGCCTGCGGGGGGAGGCCGGGGGGGAGGTCGCCGCGCACGCCACGACGAACAGCGCCGCGGCCGCTCCGGAAGCCCGTGCGAACGACGCGGCGTTACGGGTTCCTCGGTGCAACGCGCTCACTCTAACGCAGGGGAGGATCGAGTATTCTGATCGGCGAGCCCGACGAGCCCGAAGCGCGGCGAGCGCGGCCGCACCAGGAAAGCCCGAAACGAGGACGATGCATGAGCTTCGCGATCGAAGGCATCCACGCACGCGAGATCCTCGACTCGCGCGGCAACCCCACGCTCGAGGTCGAGGTTCTCCTGTCCGGTGGAGCGTCGGGGCGCGCCGGAGTGCCCTCGGGCGCTTCGACGGGAACCCGCGAGGCCCTGGAGCTGCGGGACGGCGACAAGAAGCGCTTCGGCGGCAAGGGCGTACGGAAGGCCGTCGGGCACGTCAACGACGAGATCGCGGAGGAGCTCGAGGGCGCGGACGCCCGTGACCAGGCACTCATCGATCGCGTCATGATCGAGCTCGACGGTACGCCGAACAAGGGCCGTCTGGGCGCGAACGCGATTCTTGGCGTGTCCTTGGCGGTGGCCCGCGCGGCCGCCGAGGCGTCGGGCCTTCCGCTCTACCGCCACATCGGCGGCGCCGGGGCGACGACCCTGCCCGTGCCCCTGATGAACGTGATCAACGGGGGAGCGCACGCCGACAATCGGCTCGACCCCCAGGAGTTCATGGTTTGTCCGGTCGGCTTCCCGTCTTTCGCCGAAGCGCTTCGGGCCGGGACCGAGATCTTCCACGCGCTGAAAGCCATCCTGAAAAAGAAGGGCCTCTCCACCGGCGTCGGCGACGAAGGAGGATTCGCGCCGGACCTCGCGCTCCTCGAAGGAGGCCCTCGATCTGCTGCTCGCGGCGATCGAGTCCGCCGGCTACCGGCCGGGCAAGGATGTCGTCATCGCTCTCGACCCGGCGGCCTCGGAGTTCTACGAGGGCGGCAAGTACCACCTGAAGGGCGAGAAGAAAACCCTCACGACCGACGGCATGATCCGGTTCTGGGCGGATCTGGTGGCGGCGTATCCGATCCTTTCGATCGAGGACGGCCTGGCCGAGGGGGACTGGAAGGGCTGGCAGGCGCTCACCCGCGAGCTCGGCGGGAAGATCCTCCTCGTGGGGGACGACGTGTTCGTGACGAACCCGGAGATCCTCGCCCGCGGCATCGCCGAGGGCGTGGGCAACGCTCTGCTCGTCAAGGTCAACCAGATCGGCACGCTCACCGAGACGCTCGAGGCCGTGCGCCTGGCGCAGACCTCGGGATACCGCACGATCTCGTCGCACCGCTCGGGCGAGACCGTCGACGACACGATCGCGGATCTCGCCGTCGCCGTGAACGCCGGCCTCATCAAGACGGGCTCGCTCTGCCGCGGCGAGCGTCTCGCCAAGTACAACCGCCTGCTCGCGATCGAGGAGGAGCTCGAGGGCGCCGGCCGCTACGCCGGACGCGCCGCGTTTCACCGATGAAGAACGCGCAGCACATCGGCCGCGGCCCGCGCCCCCTGACCGCGTTTCTGATCTCGCTCGGCATCTCGACCGTGCTGATGGGCGTGCTGCTGCTCTCGGACCGCCGGGTGCTCGAGCTCCGCCGGGCCCGCTCGGAGGTCGAGCTCCTCGACCGCCAGATCGCCGAGCGCCGTGCCGAGAACGAGGCGCTCCGGACCGCGATCGACGCGGCGAACCGCCACGAGTTCCCGGCGGAGCAAGTCGCGCGCGAGGAGCTCCACCTCGTGCAGCCCGACGAGGTCGTCCTGCTCTACCCGCCGGGCAGCCTCACGAAGCCGAAGGCGACGCCTCTGCCGGAAGCCCCCGCCGAGGCGCAGAAGCCCTGATCCTCAGGCCGTCGCGCGCGGTGCGATGGCTTCCCGGAACTCCGCCGCCGACGCGAACCGTTCTTCGGGCCGCTTGCGCAAGGCCTTCGAAACCGCGGCCAGCAGGTCCGGAGGAACCGTCGGCGCCACGTCGATCAGCGGATGAGGTTCCTCCTCGAGGATGAGCTCCATCATCCGGAAGAGATTCGGATGGCGGAAGGGCGGCTGGAAGCTCAGAAGCTCGTAGGCGAGCGCGCCGAGAAGGAAGATGTCCGTGTGGGGACCGATCGGCTCGCCGAGCACCTGCTCGGGCGACATGTAACCGATCGAGCCGACGGACATTCCGGCACGGGTGATTCCGGTCGCCGAATTGACCGTCTTCGCGATTCCGTAGTCCATGATCTTCGCGGTGCCGTCCTCCACCACTCGCACGTTCGACGGCTTGATGTCCCGGTGGATGACGCCTCGCTGGTGCGCGTAGTCGAGGCCGTCGGCGACGCCGGCGAGGATTCGCCGCTTGTCCTCGAGCAGATAGGGCAGCCGCTCGAGGATCATCGAAGACAGGTCGCGGCCGCCCAGAAGCTCCTGGACCATGAACGGCGTGCCTTCGTGCGTGCCGGACTCGTAGACGGCCGTGATGTTCGGGTGGTGCAGGCTCCCCGCGAGCCTCGCCTCGCGGAAGAAGCGCGCGTGCCCGTCTTCGCCGAGCGTGCAGGTCTTGACGGCGACGAGGCGCTCGGTGGAGGGGTCGACCGCCTTGAAGACCGCGCCGAAGGCGCCGACTCCGATGCGCTCGATGAGGCGGAAGCGCCCGACCGTCCCCGAAACCGGGACCGGCCCGCTCGCGCGCGGATCCTCCGGTTTCGGCGTCCCGACGCGCGGTCCCGACCCGAGATGGAGACGCATGGCTCCCTCGTTTTCTTCTACCAGCGTTGCGGCACGCGCTGGAGCTTCGATCGGTCGTAGCCGAGCTCGGCGACCTTCGCCGCGAGCGTTTCGTAGTCCGCTTCCGGGATCTCGGGCGTGCGCGCCATGATCCACACGTAATCGCGCTTGGTCCGCGCGATGATCGTCTGCGAATAGTCGGGGGAGAGATATGCGATCAAATGCTCGACCCTGAGCGGCCAGACGAACTGCAGTCCCCAGTTGGCATTCGACGCATCGCGGACGACCGCTTTCGGCTTTATCGTCTTGAGCTCTCCCTCGAAGCTGTCCTTGCGGCAGGTGAACAGGGTCGAGATCGTGCCGTCCGCGTTGAGCGCGTAG
This sequence comes from uncultured Acidobacteriota bacterium, assembly GCA_963723535.1. GTDB lineage: Bacteria > Acidobacteriota > Thermoanaerobaculia > UBA5066 > Gp7-AA6 > DAHUXD01. The sequence continues at coordinate 332,859 of CAVRRE010000006.1, read as the reverse complement.
GACTCGACCGAGTTGTGGGCGCCCTTCTCGAACGACGTCGGGATGTTCGCGATGATGTACCAGCGTCCCATGTAACGCGGAAGGTCGACGCTCGCCACGGTGGCAATGGGCGGGAACCTCACGGACTCCAACCCCAGCAGGAGGACCGCGAACGGCAGCAGGACGAGCCGCTTCCGCCTCATCGAGGCGGAGGATATCGAAAAAGGGGGCAGCCCGGGCCGGGCCGCCCCCTTTTGGGCTCAGAAGCTCAGAATCCGGGCTGCGCGGCGTGGGCCGACCAGCTGTCCCCGGAGATGTTGTCGACGGTGGCGCCGTAGCCGCTCCACCAGAATCCCCCGTCATTCGTATGAATCGCGAGGACCAGATCGCTCCAGTTGCCCGTCGGGATGACCTGCTGCCGCATCGAAACCGGCGGTACGGTCACCGTGAAGGAGGTCGTTCCGCCGAGGCTGTTGACTTCGACCGTCCAGGTATGCGCCGCCACGGTGTCCAGGTTCACGATCCCGACGTTCGTCCGGAAGCCGGAGTCGTGGCGGAGTCCGAGCGCAGAGGCCGCGATGGATCCGGACGAGTCCAGCAGCGAGACCGAGGGAAATCCTTGCGAGACCGTGCCGGCGGCTCCCGGCTGGGCCGTCCAGATTCGGGAGAACCCGTCGATCAGGCCGTCCGGATCCGGATCGCCATTGGCGTCCACGGCCAGGACGAGAACCGTCCCGAGACCGCTCTTGCCGAGGAATCCGACGAGATCCCTCTGGATGACTGGCGTGTTTGCATCGAAGGTGAAGATGTCGAGCGGCTCGGCGGAGTTGTCCACGCCCTGGGCGAGGAATCCGATGGCGACGTCCTGGTCGATATCGCGATGGTTGAAGATCGTCACGTCCGAGCGGAAGAACGTCCCTCCGGCGCCCTGGACGCTGCCCGCGGCCGCGAAGATGAAGCCGTTGCTCGTGGAATCGAGGTTGATGACCTTGCGACGCACGCCGGCCTCGGGTTTCGGAAACATGCGGACCAGATCGCCGACGGTGAGCCCCCTCGACGGGGCCCGCTTGAGCGACTGCGCGTCGACCGACGACGCGACGAGGAAGCAGGGCGACCAGACAAGCACCGTGGAGCTTCATGCCGACCTCCGTGGGACCTGCGCCGCGGCGACGTGCCGGGGCGGGCGATGCTGGAATCGGGGGTGTTCCGGCATGGTAGCAGACCGCTGCCGGCGCCCTTGACCTGCCCTCCGCCCTCCGGTAAGGTGCGCCCTCTGCCGCGGGGTGGAGCAGCCTGGTAGCTCGTTGGGCTCATAACCCAAAGGTCGAGGGTTCAAATCCCTCCCCCGCAACCAAGTGAATTAACGGCCGGGGGAGACCCCGGCCGATTTGTTTGTCGATCGCCCTGCCGTTGAGGATTTGAACCTCCGCCAAGCCGCGCGGAGCGCGGCGCGAGGTTTCGGCGCCGCGACACGGCGGAGCCGTGGATGCGCGGCGCAAACGCCGGCCGCAGGCCGGCGGTAAATCCCTCCCCGGCAACCAAGTGAATGACCGGCCGGGGGCGACCCCGGCCGTTTTGCTTCTTCAACGCGACACAGCAAGGGATTTGAACCCGGCGCGGCGCGCAGCGGCGGGGAGAGGGTTCGGCGGCTCCGAGGAGCGGTCGTCGGCCGCGTCGGAGCCAAAACGCCGGCCGCAGGCCGGCGGTAAATCCTCCCCCCGCAACCATGATCATTCTCGGCCCGGCACTATGCCGGGCCGTTCTGACAGAGGATTGCGGCCCGGAGTACCGGGCCGGCCTACTGCCGTGGGTCTGCCGTTGGTGGACGGCACGAACCTCCGAGCGCGACGCGCTCCAGCGCGGCGCTCCCCCGCAACCATGAAGAATCAACGCCGGGAGGTGGCTCCCGGCGTTTCTGTCTCTAGCGAGTCGACGGGGAGGGCTTCCAGCGTCCGACCCCCGCGGCCCTGATCGATTCCTGATGGATCGGTGGCGCAAATCCGGTTTGCCCTCGCCTTCCCTCGAGCGTAGATCAAGTGCATGGTGATCGCTGTCGTGGGGTCGATGGCGAGAGGAGGACGTCATGACGGCTCTGTCGCCGTATTTTTCAAGGAGGGCACATGAAGCTGATTCAGATCCTAGGAATTGCTGCAGTGGTGGCGTTGATCTGCGCGGTTCCATTCGTCACTGAGGCCACGTCGCCGTCGGGTATCTCGTTCACTCCATTCGAACGCGCGACGAACGCGCTCGGCAACCAGGTCATCATCGACTGGAACATCCACACTCAGGACGCGAGCGGCGCGCACTCGCCGCCGCGCAGAGCCCGCTCGTTCGCGATGGTTTCTATCGCTGTGCACGATGCGCTCAACGGGATCGAGAACAAATACGCGCGTTACGCCAGCTCGGCGAGCGATCCGCTCGCGTCCCCGGTCGCCGCGGCAGCTCAGGCAGCTCACGACGTTCTGGTGGCGCTGTTTCCCGAGCAACAGGCCAGTCTGGACGCCAAGCTGGCGACCTCGCTCGGCGCCATCAACGACCAGGACGCTTCGGCCCGGGGCGTTGTGCTCGGCTGGGCGGCCGCTGCCGACCTGCTGGCGCTTCGCGCCAACGACGGCTCCAACGTCATCACTCCTTACACGTCGACGTTCCTTCCCGGACGCTGGCGCCCGACGCCCCCGGCGAACGCGCCCGCCCTCGAGCCAGGCTGGGGCGACGTGACGCCCTTCGGGATGAGCTCCGGCAGCCAGTTCCGCTCTGCTGCGCCGTATGCGCTCGATAGCGCGGAGTACACGGCTGACTGGGTCGAAGTCCGCGACTACGGCTCGGCCACCAGCAGCGTCCGCAGCGCCGACGAAACTTCCTACGCACACTTCTGGTACGAGCCATCGGCGGTCGGCTGGAATCGCCTGGCGCGCACGGCGCTGGAGTTGCGGCCCAAGAACATCTGGAAAAGCGCGCGGTTGTTTGCGTTGATGAACATGGCGATGGCGGACGGCTATATCGCCAGCTTCGACTCCAAGTACTACTTCGACAACTGGCGTCCGATCACCGCGATCCGCGAGGCGGACTCCGACGGTAACCCGGACACCATCCAGGATTTGGCGTGGAACCCGCTGCGCCCAACTCCCCCGATCCCGGACCAGACCTCGGGTCACGCCGTCGCGGGTTTTGCGTCGCGCGCCGCTCTGGTCGAGGTATTCGGCGAGGATGTACACCAGCCGATCACGATGACGTCGACGACCGCCGTGCCGGCCGGATCAACTCGGAGCTGGGATAGCTTCACCCAGGCCGCACATGAGAACGCCGAATCGCGCATCGTAGTGGGAATCCACTTCCGCAAAGCGTGCGACGACGGAGAAACCCAGGGCCGCGCGGTCGGCAACTGGATCGTCGACAACTATTTCGGCGAGGTCAACGAGTAGCCACAGCTGGCGGCCGTCTCCGCGGCTGACCCCGAAGGCGGGTGGCGGCGGCTCGCCCAGTCGGGAGCTTTTTTTCTACTTGAGGCGCCTTTTCGGGTGTTCTCATAACCCAAAGGTCGGAGGTTCAAATCCTCCCCCCCGCAACATGAAGATTTGGCGCCGGGAGGTTACTCCCGGCGTTTTTAGTATGAGGATTGCGGCCCGGAGTACCGGGCCGGCCTACTGCCGTGGGTCTGCCTTCGGTGGACGGCACGAACCTCCGAAGAGCGGTGCTGACGCGGTCCGAGGGACGTTAGTCATAGCTATGCTTTCGGGGCTCACCCGGCCCCGTTTCCGCACGAAGTACCGCCTTCCGTCCTGATGCCCGCCACGAGTGGGAGAGCCTCATTCGCATCCTGATCGTCTGCTCCGTTTAGAAGCTGGCAGGCCGCCGGCTATTAGCACTCTCGATCGAGGAGTGCTAATATCGGGTCCCGACGTGCCCCCGGATCCGCGAGTGCCGCCGGACCCCAAAAACAACGGATTCAGGAGGAAAGTCATGAAGATTCGGCCACTCTACGATCGGATTCTGGTCAAGCGACTCGAAACCGGCGAGATGAAGAAGGGCGGCATCATCATCCCCGATACCGCGAAAGAGAAGCCGATGGAGGCGGAGGTCGTCGCCGTCGGCAAGGGCAAAGTGAACGAGGACGGCAAGCAGTTCCCCCTCGACGTCAAGAAGGGCGACCGCATCCTCATCGGCAAGTACGCCGGCACCGAAATCAAAATCGACGAAGTCGAGCACCTGATCCTCCGCGAGGACGAAGTGCTCGCGGTCGTCGAGAAGTAAAGGAGCACACACCATGGCAGCGAAAACGATCATCTACGGTGAGGAAGCGCGTCAGCGCGTCCTCCACGGCGTCAACAAGCTCGCGGACGCCGTCAAAGTGACGCTCGGCCCCCGGGGCCGCAACGTCGTCATCGAGAAGAAGTTCGGGTCCCCCACGATCACCAAGGACGGCGTCACCGTCGCCAAGGAGATCGAGCTCCAGGATTCGCTCGAGAACATGGGCGCCCAGATGGTGCGCGAGGTCGCTTCGAAGACCTCCGACGTTGCCGGCGACGGCACGACGACGGCGACGGTTCTCGCCCAAGCGATCTACCGCGAGGGCATCAAGAACGTGACGGCCGGCGCGAACCCGATGGAGTTGAAGCGCGGCATCGACGCCGCCGTCAAGGCTGCCGTCGCGTCGCTCGACAAGCTTTCCAAGCCGGTCGAAGGCAAGGACATCGCCCACGTCGGCACGATCTCGGCCAACAACGACTCGGAGATCGGCAAGATCATCGCCGAGGCGATGGACAAAGTCGGCAAGGACGGGGTGATCACGGTCGAGGAGGCCAAGGGCTTGGAGACGACCCTCGAAGTCGTCGAGGGCATGCAGTTCGACCGCGGCTATCTCTCCCCGTACTTCATCACCGACGCCGAGCGCATGGAGTGCGTCCTCGAAAACGCCAAGGTGCTTCTCTTCGAGAAGAAGATTTCCAATATGAAGGATCTCCTTCCGCTCCTCGAGCAGATCGCCAAGCAGGGCAAGCCCTTGCTGATTGTCGCCGAGGAGGTCGAGGGCGAGGCCTTAGCCACACTGGTGGTCAACAAGCTGCGCGGCACGCTCCAGGTCTGCGCCGTCAAGGCTCCGGGCTTCGGCGACCGCCGCAAGGCCATGCTCGAGGACATGGGGATTCTGACGGGCGGCAAGCTCATCTCCGAGGATCTCGGCATCAAGCTCGAGAACGTCAAGTGGGAGGACCTCGGCGACGCGAAGAAGGTCACCGTGGACAAGGACAACACCACCGTGCTCGTGGATGATCGATCCAAAAAGAAGCAGGAAGCGATCCAGGGCCGCGTCAAGCAGATCCGGACCCAGATCGACGAGACCACGTCGGACTACGACCGCGAGAAGCTGCAGGAGCGGCTGGCGAAGCTGGTGGGCGGTGTCGCCGTCATCAAGGTCGGCGCCGCGACCGAGACCGAGATGAAGGAGAAGAAGGCCCGGGTCGAGGACGCGATGCATGCGACGAAGGCGGCTGTCGAGGAGGGGATCGTCCCGGGCGGCGGTGTAGCGCTGCTGCGCGCGGTCGACGCCGTCGAGAAGGCGGCCAACGGGCTGTCGGGCGACGAGAAGATCGGCGCCCGGATCGTGGTCCGCGCGCTCGAAGAGCCCACGCGGCAGATCGTGGCCAACTCGGGCGCCGAGGCCTCGGTCGTCATCAACGAGCTGAAGGCGAAGGGTGGCAACTTCGGCTACAACGTGAACAGCGAGAGGGTCGAGGACATGCTGAAGTCCGGCATCATCGATCCGACCAAGGTCACCAAGAACGCGCTGCAGAACGCGGCGTCGGTCGCCGGCCTGATGCTCACCACTGAGGCGCTCGTCTCCGAGATCAAGGAGAAGGAGAAGTCGGCGGCCGGCGGCGGAATGCCCGGCGGCATGGGCGGGATGTACTGATTCGCCCGAGATTCGAGATCATCGAGCCCCGGCCCGAAAGCCGGGGCTTTTTGTTGTCTGCAAGGTTGCGAAGCCGGCCAAGTAAGGTTGCGGGGCGGCGACGCGTCGCCCGTACGCCGAGCAAGGCTCGGCGTTCACCCCTGTCCCCAACGGTGCTGTGGCCGAAGGAGCCGGCTGTCGGAAGACTCCCGCTCTCAGGGCCATAGGCGGGCAAGGTTGTGAGCCGCACGTCCTCCACCGGACCAGTGTGTGATAGGGTTACTTTCCCGATTCCCGCTGACGGACCGAACCCATCCCTCCAGTCGAGTGCCCGCCTCCGGTTTCGGCAAAGAAAGCGGGTGGTCTTATGGAACACGCCTTACGAAACTGGAAGTGCACAGACTGTGGTCGGTCCAACAAGACCATTGTGGCGTTGGATGGGAGGGCAGAGTGCTCGCACTGCGCGGAGATGGTGAGCATTCAACCCAGTCGGGATTACCTGCATGCGTTTTCAGCACTTCATCCAGAAACTGTGATGCGGTCCGAGGGGCGTTGGTTGTAGAGATTGCTCGGCTCAGACCAGCCCTTGCAAAGGGCCGCAGACCTCCGCACCACACTCGGCCCCCGGTCGCACACTTGCGCTGGAAGGGGTCTAGGCTGAAAAAGGCAGGCGCGGTGTCCCGCATCGCGGTCCGCCCGGTCTCCTTTGAAGGGCGGGAAGAACGCGGGAGGCCTCATGTTCAGTCAAACCGCCATCGAGAAGGAGATTGCCGGGCGCGTCGAGAGCCGCATCGGCAAACTGTTGGGCAGCACGGCCGCCGCGATGGCATTCGCCCGGCTGTGCGAGCTGCCACCCGTTTGGAAGCCGACGCGGCAATACCCGGCGCGGAAGGCGCGGCATCGTCTCGAACTTGCCTACCGGCTCCTGGCGCTTGAAGACTCGCTCGCACTCGGCGAGAAGGAGCGGCGCGGTGCCAGCAGCAAGGTCATGGCTGCGCTTCCGGAGCGGCTGCATGCTCTCGCTTCCGTGGTTGCCGCTGTAAACCGAGCGCCGGAGAGTCCGGTTGAGCGGCTCTTGGCGCGAGCCTTTCAGGCGAGCCAGACGAGAAAAGACGCGGACGCAATCGCGATCGTACTATCGGATCGCGCTCGCGACTTCCTGCATCTACCAGAAACGCTTCGCGACTATGCGGGCTTCGTCGCTGCGGACGAACGATTAGCCACTTTCAGCGGGAACAGGTTAACGATGCCTGCGAGGAGGGATTTTGTCCCGACGCTTCGCTCCGCCCAGAAGGTGCGGCTGCTCGACTATGTGGAGGGTTGGTCCGGCTCGCCTCACTATCGCGAGGTCGCCCGCCTGGTGTTGCGCGTGGAGGGCCGCCCGGACTCTGCACTCGATACCGAGATCGCCAATCTGAAGCGCATGAAGCGCGGATTCCGCGGTCAGATCCCGCCCGCTCTCTAGGGGGCGGAAAATTCGCGCCGCTCGGCCGTGCGTTGGGCACGGGTAGCCGCCGCCGAGCCAGCTCACACCGCCGTTCCGAACAGCGACCCGACGAGAAGTCGGTGCTCGAACACGTCACGGCAGCTCTCCGAAGCTAGGGGTTGTCCCGGGAGAACCTAGCTAGGCCGCCGAGCGCTGACCCGTCAGTCTCGCTTTGCAGCGGGCGTCGGGTCGCGGTTCGGAACGGTTTTGTGAGCGGCGCCGACGGGTGGCCTTCGCCGACAGCGACGTCTTCCTCGATGCGAATGCCCCGCGGCGCCACCCCGTCCAATCGTTGTTTTCGCTGAAGTTGAGATCTCGCGACGATTGCGGCGCGCGGATCGCGAGCGCAGGCGTGGTTTGGTCGAGATTTCGCCCGCATTTCGCCTCGAGCGCGCCGGCGTACCCGGGGGCCCCGGCCAGTGCGGGTGTAGGCTGAGATTCCCGACTCCTTCGGACGGACCGACTCCTGACCCCAATCGAGTGCCCGCCGCCGGTCTCGGCAGAAAGCGGGTAGCACTCATGGAAACCCAACAACAGTGGGACTCGGAAACGTCCGGCCGAGGTGCGTCCGTCCGCGCCAGGGCGGGCCTAACCCTCCGCCACTGGACGACCAACCACCTCGAGTCCGTGGGCAAAACGACGACGACGGCCTCCGGAACCGGTGACTGGGGCCTGGCCGATGGCCGGGAGCGCAACCTGGTGGCGTCCCGATTGAAGTCGCTCGCCGGCCGGCCGAGTGCGTTGTGAAGTCGGCTCCACGAAGCTGGAACTGCGGGAATTGTGGCCGGTCCAACGAGACCGCGTTGGCGCTGGACGGGACCCTCACCTGTGAGTACTGCACCGAAGTGGGCGGCCTCGAGCCCCCCCGGCCATGGAGGGTCCGCCTGTCGAGCCGCGCGGGCAGGATCGTGTCCTGGATGACCGGAGAACACGGCGGCGAGCAACACCGGCCGGCGGCGCGCGGCCGTTAGTCTCTCTCCGCCCCCCTCCGCCCCCCGGGAGCCCCGCGGGCCGAAGTCCAACGATCGTTGCGACGGCTCAGTCTCGACGAAACAAACGATTGGACCCACACCTCGGGCACGCGACATCATGCAACTTCTCTCGTCGCTCGGTCTTCTGCGGTCGAAGTGTCGACGGCGGCCGGGCATGCGGACCAATCTCGGTCCGCTCTTTGAAAGGTTGAGCATCATGAAGAGAATCATAGGAACGGCCATTGGTGTGTGCCTTTTGGCCGGCTCGCAGGCAATGGCCCAGACTCCGGAGAAGCAGGCTGTCGAGACGACGACCAAGCAGACCGGCGCCGGAGCGACGCTCAAGTCCGAGACACAGTCCGTGTCCGGAACGGTCAAGGAGTACGAGGCTGGCAAGTCGATCAAGCTTTCCGGCCCCGGCGACAAATCGTATTCGTTCGACCTCGGCGAGAACGCCCGAGTCGAGGGAGCGATCGTCGTCGGCCAGATGGCCACGGTCAAGTACACCAAGGGGACCGACGGCAAGGAAACCGTAACGGCCGTCTCGGAGGCCACGGCCAACGCGCAGACGGCGGCCGGTGCTCCGAAAATGCATTCGGAAACAACCACGACGGAGAGCGGCGAAGCCGTGACCTCGAAGACGAAAACGGAAGTCGTCATCGGGACCGTCAAGGAATACGAGGCGGGCAAGTCGATCAAGGTGACGGGGCCCGATGCCAAGGACTACAGCTTCGATCTGACCGACATGGCTGTTTTGAAGAAGGCCGTGACTGTCGGCGAACGCGTCAAGGTCACGTTCACGAAGTCGGACGGTGGCAGCAAGGCCACGACGATCGTGGCATACCCGCACAAGGGTTGACGAGCATCATGAAGGCGGCGGGTCCAACGCCGTCGGCCCAGTAAGGCCGTTCTCCAACCAGTGAGATTCGTTGGCGCCGGGAGGCAACCTCCCGGCGCCTTTTTTAGTTGCCTCCCGGAGTTTGCGGTCCTCCGGTTTCACGCCTCAACTCGAGCGGAACAAACGATTGGAAGTGGCTGCGCGAAACGCGCATGCTCGTTCTGTGGATAGAGAAGTCTGAAGTAGAAAGGACACGGTATGGGAACCATTCTCCTGGTGGCTCTCGCAATCCTTCTTCTCGGTGGCGGAGGATTGTGGTATCGCGGCAAACGGGCATAACTGCAATAGCGCGGAGAGTTCCGCGCAGCCCGTGAGGATCACACGGGCTGGTACCGATCGCTCCGCGGGGATCGACCACCCCAGAGCGGACCTCACACTCTCCGGATCCTGGGCGCCCGACCTGGGGGCTGGTCGCCCGAATCGTTGAGGCATGGTGCCGCCGCACCATGCCGATTGATGGCTCGCCAACCCCGGGAGGTTTCCGAATGACGACCTATGCGCTTCCCGAGCTTCCGTACGACTACAGCGCGCTCGAGCCCCACATCTCCGGCAAGACCATGGAGCTCCATCACGACAAGCACCACGCCGGCTACGTGAAGGGGGCAAACGCGGCTCTCGAGCGCCTCGCCGAGGCGCGCGACCAGGGCCAGTTCGAAGACATCGGCGCTCTCGAAAAGGCGCTCGCGTTCAACTTGTCGGGCCACGTGCTCCACTCGTTGTTCTGGAAAAACATGGCGCCCGGAGCGGGTGGACGGCCGCAGGGCGAGCTGGCAGACGTCGTCAAGCAGGAATTCGGCGGCTTCGAGAAGCTCCAAAAGCACATCAATGCCGTCGCGGCGAGCATCATGGGCTCCGGCTGGGCTGCCCTCGTATGGGAGCCGCTCGGCAAGAAACTTCTCGTGACGCAGATCTACGACCACCAGTCGAACCTGGCGCAGGCCGGCACTCCCTTGCTCGTGCTCGACGCGTGGGAGCACGCGTTCTACCTGCAGTATCAAAACCGCAAGAGTGAGTTCTTCGACGCGGTATGGAACGTGTGGAACTGGGAGGACGTGGCCGAGCGCTTCGAGGCAGCGCGCCGGCTCGATCTAGAGCTCGCCGGCGCGGGGATCGCGGGCGACTAGAGAGGAACGGGAAGCGCGGCACGACGGGCCGAGCTCGGCTCGGGCTGACAGAAGGGCCGCCGGGCGAGTCAACCCGAGCATCTTCGCCGAGGTTTGTGTCGAAGCCGTTACCGAGCCCTTCGAGTCCTGACGGCAACGGGACGAGGTTTCGGCACGACGGCGATCCGTTCCTCGACGCCTGTCTCGGGCTCCGTCCGTCGGCGAGGAGTGAGCCTGACCTCATGGAGGAAGGACGCCAGCAGCGGCGAGGGGTCCTCCCGCCGGTAGATCACCCCGGATTCGGTGAACACTCCGCGATCGGCGATGGGGCGGAAGACGACACCGGGCATCGCCCTCTGCTTGATCGCCGAATCGACGAGCGCAATGGTCAAACCTGCGGCGACCATTCCCAGGACGGTCTGGGTCGAGGGCAGGTCCCCTTCCATCGCGATCGGCGGCCCGAATCCGGCCTTCCGAAAGATCGACAGGAGCAGATCGTAGCGGCCCGGCGACAGGTGCCGGGGCCAGAGCGTGTAGGCTTCCCCGGACAGGTCGCGCAGCCGGAGGCGTCCATTGCGAGCCATCGGATGCTTTTCGGGGATCGCGGCGACGAGTCGCTCGCGTCCGGTCACTTCGCTGACGACACCCTCCGCCTCGATCGGAAGGCCGACGAATCCGATGTCGATCCGGCCTCCGTGAAGAGCCCCGATCTGACCCTCCGGCGTGAGGTTCTGGAAGAGGACCTCAACACTCGGTGCGTGCTCCCGAAAGAGCCGGAGAGCCTTGCCCAGAAACTGCCAATCCGTCTCCGGCGAAATGCCGATGACTATTTTCCGAGATTCTTCCCGCGCCGTCTCCCTCGCCAATCCCGCGGCGCGCTCGGCCGCGGCCAGAATCCCGCGCGCTTCCCGAAGGAACCGGTTTCCCGCCGGTGTGAGCTCCACGTGCCGCTTGACGCGCCGCAGCAGATCCACCTTGAGCTCGGTTTCGAGATTTCGAACTTGCTGGCTCAGAGACGACTGGGAGGTGTGCAGGCGGTTCGCGGCGCGGCCGAAGTGGAGATCTTCCGCGACGGCCACGAAGTAGCGAAGGTGCCTCAGCTCCACGACACAGTCCCTTTCAATCGCTCCGATGTCTCAACACGTTCGAAACAAACGATTGGATCTGTCGGAGCCGAGGGCGGCATGATCGAAATTTGACCTTACGACCAGATTCTATTCCAGCCCTGCATGAGGGGCACGTGCGCACGAAAAAGACCCGAAAACAAGGCGCCGTTGTCAGACTGGGCGAGGCCTTCGTGATTCGCGTGGAGGCGCGTCGAAACTGCACCGAGGTGGCGATTCGCACGACCGAACGGACGCCCATGGGGGGACCGCCCGGAGGAGGGGTGTATGTCATCCAATAAGCGTTTCCGGATCGTTCTGACGACCGGCCTGGTGCTGGCGTTCATTTTCGCTTGGATCCGGATGCCGGCGTCCGTAGCCGCCGAGGCCGCGTCGCCTTCCAATCCGTCTGCTCCATTCGACGGCGTGATCACCAAGAACACGCACTCCATGATCGAAGCGGGGCGCCAGATCTTTCGCTACGACACCTTCGGAGATGAGGCCTTCTGGGGCGACACGCTCAAGCTGCATCAAGCCATCGCGGGCCAGAAGCTCGGCGGTGTCGGGCCGGGCGTGAGCCCGAAGACCGCCCTGTCCGTCGGGTTGAAGGTCGATGCGGACGCGCTCCCGGCTTCTCTCGCCGACAGCATCAAGAAGGGGAAGGTCGATCTGGATGATCCGGCGACGACGCTCGCCCTACTGAAGCTGAACGCGGTCATTGGGGTGACCGGCCTCTTCGCGGCCGACGGCAAGCTGAAGTCGATGGGCATCCAGTGCGCCCTCTGCCACTCGACCGTCGACGACTCCTTTTCGGCTGGAATCGGCCATCGTCTGGACGGATGGGCGAACCGGGACCTGAACGTCGGAGCGATCATCGCCATGGCTCCCGATCTGTCCGTCGTGACCGCCCTGCTTAACGTCGACGACGTGACCGTGCGAAAAGTCTTGAACAGCTGGGGAGCCGGCAAATTCGACGCCGAGCTCTTCACGGACGGGAAGGCTTTTCGACCGGACGGAAAGTCGGCGGCCACGCTGATCCCCCCGGCTCTGGGCCTGGCCGGCGTCAACCTCCACACCTGGACGGGGTGGGGCTCGGTCACGCACTGGAACGCGTTCGTCGCGGTTCTCGAGATGCACGGCAAGGGCACGTTTCTGGATTCGCGATTGGACGACGCCTCCCAGTTCCCGATCGCCGCAAAGGCGGGGTTCGGCCGCGTGAGGAACGATCCCGACCTCGTCACCTCCAAGCTGCCCGCCCTTCATTTCTATCAACTGGCCATTCCCGCGCCGGCTCCGCCGGCGGGAAGCTTCGACGCGAAGGCAGCGGAGCGCGGAAAGCTCGTCTTCAATGGAAAGGCGAAGTGCGCGACGTGCCACGTGCCGCCGATCTTCACCGAGCCCGGCTGGAACATGCACACCGCTTCTGAAATTGGCATCGACGACTTTCAGGCGAATCGGGCCCCCGACAAGCGCTACCGCACGGCCCCGCTCAAGGGTCTCTTCGCGCACGCCAAGGGCGGCTTCTACCACGATGGACGCTTCGCGACTTTGGGCGACGTCGTGAAGCATTACGACGACTTCCTCAAGCTCGGCCTGAGCGAGGCGGAAACGAAAGATCTGGTCGAGTACTTGAAGTCGCTCTAGGAGAGACCACGAATAAGATGCTGAAGCTCCTCGCCCTACCTTGCCTTCAGACATAGGAGGACTGACCCCGCCCCCACAGGTACTTGTTCCCGAGGATCGCGCAGCGCACCTTCCAATCCTCCACGATTGATCGTTAAGACATCCCAAGTTGATCGAAACTCGCTATTGGACGGCGTCCGACCGGCGATACATGCTGTCCATGGTGAACGGGGCGGCCTTCTTGAGGAGGCCGGTACGGTGTCATCCGTGATTGCAGGTGTAGAGACAGAAGGAGGTTCTTCATGGTGGACGAAACAACTGACCTGATGCAGAAGCCGGGTTCTCATCCGCTTGGTACCGGAGCGGGAGCCGCCGGCGGTGCGGCGAGCGGCGCAGTGCTCGGCGCGGTCGTGGGTGGTCCCATCGGCGCGGCCGTTGGGGCTGCGGTGGGAGGCGTGGCCGGAGCTGCGGCTGGACACCAGGCCGGTGAAATGCTCAATCCGACAGGAACGCCGGGTACTCAGCCGGTTGCGACCGGACTTGGAACCGCCGGCGGCGCGGCGACCGGTGCGGTTGTCGGAGCGGCCGTCGGTGGTCCCCTCGGCGCGGTCGCAGGGGCCGCCGTGGGAGGTTTGACCGGAGCTGCCGCCGGACACCAGGCCGGCGAAGCGCTGAACCCGACGCCCAAAACGATCTGAAGGGCGCCGGGACGCGGCGAACTGTTCCTTAGGGGTGACCCCAGCCGGGGTCACCCCCCTCGCAACGCACAACCCGAAACAACCAGGTCAAAACGCCTGACCGGTCGAGAAGGAGATCAGCCAGCCCTTGTGGCCGGTCGGGTCTCGCTGGAAGGCGTAGCCCGCGTCGATGCGAAAGACGTTCATGACGGGCGCCCACGCCATCGCCAGGCGCAGGCCGATGCCCGCGTCAATCTTGGCCTCGGAAAGCCGAAGGTTCCGCGTTGGACTTCCCACGAGCCCGGCATCGAAGAACACCGCGACGCCCGGCGAGATAAGGCCGAACAGCTGCTTGCCGCTGAAGATCCGATGCTCGAGGTTGAGGATGATGCGGGTGTCGCCTTCGAAGGCGCGAAGGTGGTACGCGCGTAAGCCGGCGCGGGCGTCGGCAAAGATCTGGACGTCGGCATCCAGATTCCAACCGCGCAGCGCGGCGATCTGCGCGACGAAGGTTTGCCGCGGCGACGTCTGGAATCGCCGCACATAGAGCACGTTCGCCGCGAGGAGCGAGTTCTCGAGCTGCTGGCCCACCCGGCTGTCCCAGGCCACGCGGGCCTGGACGAAACCCGACGTTCCGGCCCGGAATCCCGCGCCAACCTCCGCGCCGACGATCCCGGTCGTTTCGGTGACACCAAACACGGCGGGGGAAATCCCAAGCCGAAGCTTGAGCTGGGGGCCGACGCCGATGTCCTCGTATCGCTCATCGTGGTTGACGTAGTTCCACTTCAGGAAATCGGAATGGAGCGCCTCGTACTGCAGAAAGACGTATCGAAACTGGCGGTTCGCCGGCAGCGGTTCGACCGGGGTCTCGCCGGTTGAGGCCGTCCGGAATCGATCCTCACGCAAGTCGAGGCCGATGCTCAGGCGCGACGCATTCCCGTCCCGCGCCGCGAGGGCGACGCCATACGCCGCGAGAAACCGGAAATGGTCGGCGCCGAAGGTCGACTGGACCGCGCCGCCTTCCTCGTAAATGAACTCGTCGCGGCGGGTGTCCGCGTACGCCAGCTCGGCCGCCCATGGAGCCGCAGTCGCGTAGAAGGGACGAAGAATCTCGAGAACCCTTTCGTATCCGTCCGAGTTGTTCCCGTAGAGCACATGCGCAGTCGTGAACGGGAGAAAGAAGTTGGGAGTCAGGATCTCCACTGAGCGGTACGTCCGATCCTCATCCCTGGCAAAGGCGACTCTCAGCTGGGTCGCCAGTCCGAGAACGTTTTTCTCGCCCAGAGCGATTCCGCCCCGCATGGCCCCTCCGCCGCTGCCGGCGGAAAGACCGATCTGGACGGTCCACGCGTCCTGGGTGTTCACCTGGACATCCACGACTCCGTCGTGGACTTCACCGGCCACGATGGACACCGATCGAAACAAGCCCAGAGCCCGCAGGCTCCGCTCGGCCTCCGCGAGGACAGCGGGATCGTAGACGTCTCCCTCTTCGAAAATCAGGAAACGGCGAACCGTCGAGTCGAGCGTGACGACGTGGAGCGCGTTGGCGCCCCGATTAAGAAAGGTGCGGACTTCGTCGGGGCCGAACACGTCGACTGTATTGATGTCGACGCGCCCGATGAACACCGGCTCGCCTGCATCGATGAAGCAAGGCGTCAGTCCAAATCCTGCCCAGATCAGGAGCGCGAGGAGGGGAACATGCTCGCGCGTCTGTCGGTCGAGCCGACGTTGGCGGACCTTCGGCGCGGCTACCGTAATGGCGGCGCGTCGCCCAGACTGAGATCCTCGACCGGCACTCCAATGCGCGGCTCCTCGATTTTCAGCGAGATCTCAATCATCGGGCCGCCCTTCAGACGGGTCCAATCGTTTGTTTCGCAGGTGTTGATAAGTCGGAGCGATGGATGCGCCTTCGCGAGCGTGTCGCTCGGACAGTGCCGGGAAAGAAAAAAGGCGGGGGCTAACCCCCGCCTTGCGGATTTCAGACCACCGAAGCTAGTAGGCGCGAAACCGGCAGCGGCTTCAACTCGGGACTGAACTGCGGAAACTCGACGATCGAGATCTTCCTCTGCGTCCGGCGGCGCCGGAACCAGGTGATGAGGCCGACCATCGCGACGACCGCGATGCCGGCGAGGAGCCAGCCACCGATGCCCAGGCTGGTCTGAGGCTCGGTGCTCTCGGGGAGGGTCTCAACTATCGCCGAGTCGACCGCGGCTGGCGCAGGCGCGATGCTCTTGGCGGGCACGGTGCTCGCCGCGGCGTCGGCAGGAGTCAGGCTGTCGAGCTTGCTCGGGGCTGCCGCGACCGGGGCGGCCGCCGCCGGGAGCGGCCCGAAGGGTTCCCTCGCTTCGATCTCAGGGTTGCGACGGGCTTCTTCGCTGTCTTCTTCGTCACGCGCGTGGTCGTCGTGACCACTGGCTTCTCCGGCGCGGGCGGCTCGGCGATCGCCACCGCGGCGGGCGCGACGGCAAGAGCGCTCGGATCGATGGTGAGCGTGAGCGCGGGGTCGACGGCCGGTGCGTTGGGGTCCTGGACGGGGGCCGCCACAGGGGATCGGCGGGAGCTCGACGACCGGTACCACGGGGACTGCGACGTCGGGGGCCGGCGGCGGGGGCGGCTCGCTCGACTCCTGCGCCGAGGCGAATCCGGCCGCCACTGTGAGCAGAATCGCGGCCATGAACAAACGAGAACTGGATCGCATGACTTTCTCCTTCGCCGATGGAGTTCGAGCGAAAGCACCACGGCGCGGCGCCCTGCATTCTCGTCACTTGTTCGGTCGGGATTCGTCAGAAGGGGTCTGGCAAAGGGCGAGCGAAGCGAGAACGAATCGAATGTACCACCGCGGTGCGGCGGGCGGCCGTCGATTAACGAGTGTTTGAAACGTCGAAGACGATCGCTGCGAGGATCCCGGCGGGGCCGGAAGCGATCTTATTTAGGGTGCCGAAGCCGGCGCGAGACCTCGGTGCTCGGCCAGGGCCGGAACTCGACGGAACCGTAACGGTCGCGAGGGCGAGCGGCGTCCTTCGGAACGGCCTTCGCGGCGATCTTTCGCACGGTCGCCGAGCGGAGCCGCCCGCGCTGCGATGGCTTGACGCGGCTTCCTCCGACTCCAGCGCTGGCAGGTCTGAACTCCAGCGAAACAAACGATTGGACCCGGCGCAGCCGCGACGGGCATGATCATGGTCCGGCGATGCACGTTCGGCCACTCCGACTGTCGGAGATCCCAGGTCGAGATGTCATGCCAGGCCTGGATGGTTTACATGGTGAAAACACAGCGAAAAACCCAGAGACTCGCGCGGAAGGTTTCGGCGAGGGACCACTCTCGCGGCTCACCTCTCGCCGGAACCACGCTGGTGGCCTATGGCGACTTCGCGTCGCCGGCGTGCGCGCAGACATACCGCACGGTCAAGAAGATCCAGAAGGAAATGGGCCCGCGTCTGCGCTACGTCTACCGCAGCTTCCCCCAGCCCGAGCAATTCCGGCACTCCGAGGAGGCCGCCGAGGCCGCCGAGTGCGCATCCTCGCAGGGCAAGTTCTGGGAAATGCACGACTCCATTTTCGAAAGCAACGCTCCGACGGACGAAATCCGGCTGAGCCGGCGCGCGGCGGAGGCCGGCCTGGACCTTCTTCGGTTCCGGCGCGAAATGGGCGCTCATGTCCATTCCGAGAAGATCCGGGGCATCCGGGATGGAGGCGTGCGCAGCGGAGTCGCCGCGGCGCCGGCCTTCTTCATCAACTCCGTCCGACACGAGAGCTCCTTCGGCCTGACGACGCTGCTCGCAGCCCTCCAGGCAGCCTCGGGTGGTGAGCCGAGTCCGGTCGAAAACGAAGCCCCAGCGATCGCAAGTCACGAGGAAAGCGCCGAGCCGCAATAGGAGGTTCCCCATGTTGATGACGCTCGCCATCGTTCTACTGGTGCTCTGGGCTCTGGGCCTGTTCGCGTTTCATGTCTCGACGGGACTCGTTCACGTGCTCATCGTTCTGGCCGTGGTCGCCGTCGTGATGCACCTCGTGAGAGGAAAACGCCTGACCGCCTGAGCCGCTTTTCCCGCTTTGCACGGGCGGCTCCGATCGACCCGGGTCCTCCAGGTCGAAGGAACCGCTTCGAAAGATCAGAGGTACCCATGATCGTCGTACTCGAGGAATCCTGACGGTCGCTCTGTCCACCGCCCTGGCGATCCTGTTCCTGGCTTGCACGACCCAGTCCGCGGGCCGCCAGATCGACGACACCTCCCTTCATGCCGCCGTCAAGGCGAAGCTCACGGTCGACCGTTTCTCGAACATCGTGAACATCGACATCAACGTGACCAATGGTGTCGTGACACTGGCCGGAGAGGTTCCGAATGACAAGGTTTCGGCCGAGGCGCAGAGCGAGGCCGCGACGGTCTCCGGTGTCGTCCGGGTCATCAATAATCTCCAGGTGAAGTCGCCGCCGACGGCCTGACTTTCCCCCTCGTCTTCCCGCCGAGCCCGACCGCGGCTCGGCCTTTTTTTTGCGCGTGGTAAAGAAGACACCAATGCAAGCGTCCGGCGACCCGATTCGCTCCGAGCTCTTTTCGGTCGAGCAGCTGGAGCAGTTCGCCGCGACCCTGGCGGGCGCGCATCCTGTCCGTCCCGGCCGGAAGCGGGGACGTCCGCTGTTGCCCCGTTTGCGCGAGAACGCCCGAATCCTGCTCCAGTCGCAACGCACCCTCGCAGAGGCCGGTCGCAAGACGCGCACCGTCTCACCCGCGGCGGAGTGGCTGCTCAGCAACTTCCATCTCGTCGAAGAGCAGATCCGAGAGATTCGAGAGGACCTCCCTCCCGGGTTCTATCGGGAGCTCCCGAAACTCGCCACGGGGACGCTCGAAGGCTATGCGCGCGTGTACGGGCTGGCCTGGTCCTTCGTCGCGCACACCGACAGCCGGATCGATCTTGCGACGCTACGCCGCTTCATCCTCGCCTATCAGCGAGTCGAGTCCCTGACGATCGGTGAGCTGTGGGCTCTGGCCATCTCGCTGCGCGTCGTGCTCGTCGAGAATCTCCGGCGCCTGGCCGAGCGGATCACCGCCCGGGGCGTCGCCCGGGAACGGGCAGACGCGATCGCCGACGCGCTCCTCGGGATGGAGGGCGCTGCCAAACCCGAGCCGGCGGCGATGCTGGAAGTGTTGGAGCAGGCTCCCTTCTCGCAGGCCTTCGCGGTCGCACTCGCCCAGAGGCTGCGCGAGCAGGATCCCTTCGTCACGCCCGCGCTCGAGTGGCTCGATCAGCGGATCGCGCGCGAAGGGATGACGGCCGAGGACCTCGTTCACGTCGAGCACCAGGAGCAGATCGCCAACCACGCGACGGTGCGCAACGTCATCACGAGCATGCGCCTCCTCTCGTCCGCGGACTGGGCCGACTTCTTCGAAAGCGTGAGCCGGGTTCACGAGGCCCTGTGCGACGGCACCCGCGTGGCGGAAATGGACTTCGCGACGCGCGACCGGTACCGCCATGCCGTCGAAGAGCTCGCACGCGGAAGTCCCCACGACGAGCTCGAGGTGGCACGGCATGCGGTGGCGCTCGCGACGAAATCTCGCAAGGACGAGGGCGGCGCCTCCGGCTCCGCGGCGGGCCTTCGCTTCGGGGATCCCGGCTACTACCTCATCGCGAAGGGTCGCCAACGGCTCGAGCGCGAGCTCGGCTACAGGGTTCGCGGCCGGCAATGGCTGCGGCGCGGCGGGGTTCGCGTGGCGGTGCCGCTGTATCTCTCGACGATCGGTCTCGCCACTCTGGCCGTTCTCGCGGTGCCGGTCGTCTTGACTTCGCTCGCCGGCGTTCGAACGTCGTGGGTGGTCCTGCTGGCTCTCTTCGGGATCTGGCCCGCGTCCGACCTCGCGGTGGAGCTCATCCATCGCGCCGTCACGCGACTCCTCCCCCCGAGGCGCCTCCCGAAGCTCGAGCTCGCAGCGAGGCGTACCGGCCGACCTGCGGGCGTTGATCGCCATCCCCATGCTTCTGACCGACGAGTCGGAGATCGAGGACGTCGTCCAGAGGCTGGAAGTCCACCACCTCGCCAACACGGACCCGGAACTGCGCTTCGCGCTCCTGTCGGACTGGCCCGACGCGTCCTCCGAGAGCCTTCCCGAGGACGCGCCGCTGCTCGAGCTCGCTCGTGCCGCGATCCGAGGGCTCAACGAACGGCACGGCCCCGCCGCCGGCGGCGGCGACCGTTTCTGGCTTCTCCACCGCCGCCGTCTCTGGAACGATCGGGAGCAGGTCTGGATGGGTTGGGAGCGCAAGCGCGGGAAGCTGCGGGAGCTGAACCGCCTCCTGCGCGGGGCCACGGACACGTCGTTTCTGACACCCGACGCGCAGGGACCCCCGGCACCCTCGGGCATTCGTTACGTGATCACACTCGACGCCGACTCCCGCCTGCCGCGGGAAGCGGCGCGGCGCCTGGTCGGAACGATGGCGCACCCCCTGAACCTCCCGAGCTTCGATCCCGCAGGCCGGCGCGTCGTGGAAGGCCACGCTCTCCTGCAGCCGCGGGTGACCCCGACGCTGCCCGAGATCGGCTGGGGCACCCTGTTCCAGCTCGTCTTCTCGGGCCCGCGGGGCGTCGACCTCTATGCCTTCGCGGTGTCCGACGTGTACCAGGACCTCTTCGGCGAGGGAATCTTCACGGGCAAGGGAATCTACGACGTGGACGCGTTCGAGCAGGCGATGGCCGACCGTGTCCCGGAGAACACGCAGCTCTCCCACGATCTCTTCGAAGGCCTCTTTGCCCGGGCCGGGTTCGTCTCCGACATCGAAGTCTTCGAGGGCTTTCCGGGCCATTACGAGGTCGCGGTCTCCCGCCAGCACCGCTGGGTCCGAGGCGACTGGCAGCTGCTTCCCTGGGTCCTCGCGCCGGCGCTGGCCTCGCCGGGGCCTCGCGCGGCGACCGCGATCCCGGCCATCGGACGCTGGAAAATGTTCGACAACCTCCGGCGCAGTCTGTCGGCCCCGGCGACCTTCGCGACGCTGCTGGCCGGCTGGTGTCTGCCGGGGGTCAGCGCCGTTCTGTGGACGGTCTTCGTGATCGGCGTCCTCGTCCTTCCGACGCTGCTTTCCTTCTTCTCGAGCCTCTTTCCGAAGCGACGAGGGATCGCCAAGCGGAGCTTCCTGCGCGGAGTGGCCAGAGATCTCGCGATCGGCCTGGCGCAGGCCGCGCTCCGGATCGTCTTCCTGGCGCATGCGGCGTGGATGCGGTGCGACGCGATCGCGCGCACGCTGTGGCGCCTGGCGGTCTCGCGTCGCCACCTCCTGGAATGGGTGCCCGCGGCGCAGGCGCATCGCACGCTCGATCTCGAAACGGCCGGCTTCTATCGGAGGATGCACGGCGCGATCCTGCTGGCCGCGGCAGCGGGCGCCCTCGTGGCCGTTTCGGGCTCGGACGCCCGGGCCTGGGCCGCGCCGTTTCTCGCGGCCTGGCTCCTCTCGCCCCTCGTCGCGCGCTGGATCAGCCTGCCTCCTCGCGACGACGCGTCCGCCCGTCTCTCGCCGGAGGAGGCGCGTGCGCTGCGCGCGATCGCCCGCCGCACCTGGCGTTACTTCGAGCGGTTCGCCGGTCCGGAGTTTCACGGGCTGCCGGCCGACAATTTCCAGGAGGTGCCGCGGCCGGAGACCGCGCGGCGCACCTCGCCGACCAATGTCGGGCTCGCCCTGCTCTCGACGGTTGCGGCCAACGACTTCGGCTGGATCGGAACGATCGAGATGGTCGAGCGTTGCGAGGGGGCCCTGGCCGCGATCGGCCGTCTCGAACGCTTCCGCGGGCACCTCTACAACTGGTATGGAACGGACGATCTCGCGCCGCTCGAGCCGCGGTACGTGTCCACGGTCGACAGCGGCAACCTGGCCGCGCACCTGCTGACGCTCAAGCAAGCCTGCCTGGAACGGATCGCCGCGCCGGTTCTGACCGGACGACTCCTCGACGGCGTCGCCGACACGCTCGGGCTCCTGCGAGAGTCCCTGCCGGGTCTCGCGGGCGGGGGCGAGGGCGTCGTCACGTCCCGGCAGCTCGAGGAGGCCTTGCGCGAGGCGAGCCTGCAGCTCTCTCCCGTGCCGACGACGCTTCCCGAGTGGGCGTCGCGCCTGGCAGCCCTGTCCGCGCGGGCCGACACGCTGCTCGACATCGTGCGCGCCCTCGGCGCGGGAGGCGGCTCGTCGGGGGCCGGTCCGGCGCTCGAAGGGGCGCAGGCGCTCTCGGAGTGCGTCGCGAGCCATGCACGCGACGTCGCGGCCCTGGACGATTTCCTCGAGCCCGCCGAGCTTCTCGCGGCGCGCCTCGCCGCAACGGCCCGGACGGCGTCGCGGCTGGCGGAGGAGATGGACTTCACGTTTCTCTACGACGCGTCCGAAGACCTGTTCGCGATCGGCTATCGCCCGCAGGACGGGACGCTCGACCCGGGACACTACGATCTGCTGGCCTCGGAGGCGCGACTCGCGAGCTTCGTGGCCATCGCCCGGGGCGACGTGCCCGTCGAGCACTGGTTCCACCTCGGTCGTCCGCTGGGCCCGGTCGGCCGCGGCTCCGCGCTCCTGTCGTGGTCGGGGTCCATGTTCGAGTACCTGATGCCCGACCTCGTGCTCGAGGCGCCGTCGGGGAGCCTCCTCGAGCACACGAATCGCCTCGCGGTTCGGCGGCAGATTCAGTACGGGGAGGAGCGCGGTGTGCCCTGGGGAATCTCGGAGGCGGCGTACAACGCGCGCGACGTGCAGTTCACCTACCAGTACTCGAACTTCGGCGTCAGCGGCCTCGGCCTCAAACGCAGGCTCTCGGAGGATCTCGTCGTGGCTCCCTACGCGACGGCGCTGGCGGCCATGGTCGATCCCGCGGCGGCGAGCGCGAATTTCCAGCGGCTCGCTTCCATCGGTGCGCTCGGGCGATATGGCTTCTACGAATCGATCGATTACACGGCGTCGCGGCTTCCGGATGGGGCCGACTTCGAAGTCGTGAAGGCCTACATGGCGCATCACCAGGGGATGACGATCGTCGCTCTGGCCAACGTCCTGCTCGAGGCACCGATGCGGCGACGGTTCGGCGCCGAGCCGATCGTCCAGGCCACGGAGCTGCTGCTCCAGGAGCGCACGCCCGTGACGGTCGCGGTGGCGCGCACGCCGTCCGAGGACGCGCAGGCCCATCCCCAGGTGCTGGACGAGGTCCCGGCGGTGCTGCGGCGCTTTCGCTCGCCCCATGACCCGACGCCGCGTACACACCTGCTCTCCAACGGACGCTACACGGTGATGGTGACCGCCGGCGGGTCGGGGTACAGCCGCTGGCGCGGGCTCGACGTGACGCGATGGCGCGAGGACACGACCCGTGATCCGTGGGGTACGTATCTGTTTCTCGCCGACGGCTCATCGGGCCGGGTCTGGTCGGCGGGTTACCAGCCGGCGGGGGTCGAGGCCGACTCCTACGAGGCCGTCTACTCGGAAGACCGCGTGGAGATCCACCGCACCGACGGAGCGATCTCGACGAGTCTTCGGATCGTCGTCTCGACGGAAGACGACGCGGAGATCCGCCAGGTGTCGCTGACCAACCGCGGAACACGCCCGCGCGAGATCGAGGTGACCTCCTACGCCGAGGTCGTGCTCGCGTCGGCCGCCGCGGACGCGGCGCATCCCGCCTTTTCGAACCTCTTCGTCCAGACGGAGTTCGTGCCGGAGCTCGAGGCGCTGCTCGCCGGCCGTCGCCCCCGCGACCGGGAAGAGCCGGCCTGGGCGGCCCAGGTCATGACGGTACAGGGGGAAATGGCCGGTACCGTGCAGTACGAGACCGACCGGGCGCGCTTTCTCGGGCGCGGACGAAGCATCCGGGAACCGATCTCGATCGAGGAGCGCCGTCCGCTCTCGAACACGGCGGGCACCGTCCTCGACCCGGTCTTCAGTCTGCGTCGCCGGCTGGTTCTGGCGCCCGGAGCGACGGCGCGCGTGCACCTGGCGACGGTCGTCGCCGGCTCGCGGGAGGAGGCGCTCGCGCTCGCCGGCAAGTACCGGGACGCCTCGACGTTCGACCGCGTGTCGAGCCTCGCCTGGACGCAGGCGCAGGTCCAGCTGCGGCATCTCGGGATCTCCGCCGACGAGGCGCACCTCTTCCAACAGCTGGCGACTCGGATCCTCTATTCCGACGCCGCGCTGCGCGCTCCGCTCGAGACCATCCTGCGCAACCGGAAAGGTCCGTCGGCCTTCTGGAGTCACGGAATCTCCGGCGACTTGCCCATCGTGCTGGTCCGGATCGACCAGGTCGAGGACCAGGGGATCGTGCGCCAGCTCCTGCGCGCCTACGAGTACTGGCGGATGAAGGGTCTCGAGGTCGACCTCGTGATCGTGAACGAGCAACCCGTCTCGTATTCTCCGGAGCTCTCCGACGCGATCGATTCGCTCGTCCGCGCCGGGAGTCGAGCGCCCGGCGACACTCCGGAGCATCCGACCGGGCGCATCTTCGTGCTGCGCGGAAAGGAGCTCTCGGAGGAGGCGCGGACCGCGCTCGCCGCGGCCGCGCGCGTCGTCCTGCTCTCGCGCCAGGGAACGCTCGCGCAGCAGATCCTGCGCCAGCTTCAGCGGGCTCCCGCCTCGCGGCCCGCGAGGCCGCTCGCGGCCCGGCCGGCGGAAGCGAATCTGCCGCCTCCGCGGATTCCACTCGAGTTCTTCAACGGAATGGGCGGGTTTTCGGAAGCGGAGGGCGAGTACGTAACCCTCCTCGGCGAAAGGCAATGGACGCCGGCGCCCTGGATCAACGTCCTCGCCAACGCCTCGCTCGGATGCCTCGTGTCGGAGTCGGGGTCGGGCTACACCTGGGCGATCAACGCCCGCGAGAACCAGCTCACTCCCTGGTCGAACGATCCGGTGAGCGATCCGCCCGGGGAGGCCCTCTACCTCCGGGACGAGGAAACGGGGGAGATCTGGAGTCCGACGCCGCTGCCGATCCGCGGCGACGGGTTCTACGTCGTCCGCCACGGCCAGGGCTACAGCCGCTTCGAGTACGAGGTCCGGGGGATCGCCACGGACCTGACCGTTCTCGTGGCGCGAGAGGATCCGGTCAAGATCTCACGGTTGTGGGTCGAAAACCGATCTGCGACGACGCGGACGCTCACCGTCACCGCCTACGCGGAGTGGGTGCTCGGCCCGCAGAGAGCGAAGGGCGCCCCGTTCGTCGTACTCGAGCTCGATTCGGAAACGGGAGCCCTCTTCGCGCGCAACGCGTGGAACGAAGAACACGCCGGGCGCGTCGCGTTCGCCGACATCGGGGGTCGGGCAGACCGCCTGGACGGCCGATCGGTGCGAGTTTCTCGGCAGAAACGGAGGGCTGCGAGGCTCCGTCGGGCCTGGCGCGAGGAGCGATCCTCTCGCGCCGCACGGGAGCCGGCCTGGACCCCTGCGCCGTGCTCCAGATCCGGTGCCGCCTGGCTCCCGGGCAGCGCCAGGAAGTCGTCTTCCTGCTCGGCCAGGGCGCCGACGCCGACGAGGCGCGGCGGCTGATCGCCCGTCACCGATCGGAGGGCGCCGACACCGCGCTAGCGGCCGTGCGTCGCGAGTGGGAGGACACCCTCACGGCGCTTCAGGTGCGAACTCCCGACCGGTCGATGGACCTGATGCTCAACCGGTGGCTTCTCTATCAGACGCTCGGCTGCCGCATGCGGGCGCGGTCGGCCTTCTACCAGGCCGGAGGCGCCTGGGGCTTCCGCGACCAGCTGCAGGATGCGATGGCCTTCACGGTCGCGCGGCGGGAGCTGACGCGAGAGCACCTCTTGCGCGCCGCCTCCCGCCAGTTCGAGGAGGGCGACGTCCAGCACTGGTGGCACGATCCCGCTGGCCGCGGAGTGCGTACCCGAATCTCCGACGATCGGATCTGGCTGGCCTACGCGACGCACCATTACCTCGAGATCACCGGCGATCGGGGCGTGCTCGACGAGCCGGTGGCGTTTCTCGAGGCCGCGCCGCTCGCGCCGGGAGAGATCGATCGCTACTTCGAGCCGAAGGTTTCCGCCGAGACCGCGTCCCTCTTCGAGCACTGCGCGCGAGCGCTCGATCGAAGCCTCGCGGTGGGCCGCCACGGATTGCCGCTCATGGGATCGGGAGACTGGAACGACGGCATGAACCGGGTCGGCGCGGACGGCCGGGGCGAGAGCGTCTGGCTGGGCTGGTTTCTCCACACCAACCTCTACGAGTTCGCCGGCATTGCCGAAGAGCGCGGGGAGACGGCTCGCGCACTCGCCTGGCGCGAGCACGCGAACGCCTTGAAGCTGGCCCTCGAACGCCACGGCTGGGACGGCGACTGGTATCGGCGCGCGTTCTTCGACGACGGGACGCCGCTCGGCTCCGCGGTCAACGACGAGTGCCGGATCGATTCGATCGCCCAGTCCTGGGGGGTCATCTCGGGAGCCGCGGATCCCGAGCGGGGCCGGCGGGCGATGGCGGCCGTGGACGAGCATCTGATCCGCCGGGGAGACGGGCTCGTGCTGCTCTTCACGCCCCCTTTCGACCGCACGGCTCTCGATCCGGGCTACATTAAGGGCTACTCGCCGGGCGTTCGCGAAAACGGGGGACAGTACTCCCACGCGGCGGTGTGGGCCATGATCGCTTTCGCGGCGCTCGGCGACGGCGACAAGGCGGGCGAGCTCTTCGCAATTCTGAATCCGATCAATCACGCGAGCACGCGATCGGGCCTCTATCGCTACAAGATCGAGCCGTACGTGATGGCGGGCGACGTCTACTCCGAGTTCCCGCACGCGGGTCGGGGCGGATGGAGCTGGTACACGGGGGCCGCCGGCTGGATGTACCGAGCCGGGATCGAGTGGATCCTGGGCTTTCGCCTCCGCGGCACCTCTCTGCACCTGGATCCCTGCATTCCGCGCTCGTGGCCTCGATTCGAGATTGACTTTCGCTATCACTCTTCCCGCTACCGGCTCGTCGTCGAGAACCCCCGCGGCGCGATGCGCGGCGTGACGGACATCTCGCTCGACGGCGGTCCGGTCGCCGGCCGGGAGATCCCCCTCGCCGACGACGGCCGCGAGCACCGGATCGCGGTGGTCCTGGGCTAGGGTTTCGCTCGCGACGCGGGACGGGTCGAAAGGCAGCCCGGCGAAGCCCCGACGTGATACTCTTCCGACTCCGAACTCCTTCGACGGACGGCCTCGCTCGTCTCTCGCCTCAAAGTACCCGCCGCCGGTTTCGGCCAGAAAGCGTGGTGCTCCCATGGAAAGCCGGACTCTTCAGCCGAGGCCGACCCGGATCTCGGCGGGACCCGAGGATCTGACCGAGGTCGGGCTCGGCGTGTTCGGGCTCGGGGTCGTGGTGCAGGTGCTTCGCGTCGCCGGGGTCCCCGACGCCGCGCCGCTGCGCCGGGTCTATTGCCTGCTCTGCGGCATCGCCATCGCCCACGAGCCGGGGGCGGACGGGTGGTGGTTTTGTCGCAACGAATGCAACGCCCGGGGGTCGGCGTGAAGGAGCGGTTCGAGCGACGCGTCCCAGGCGACGAGATCGAGTCGAGCCGCGCCGCAAAGGAGTCGTCCGTGGCAGAAGTCCGGGCGGCGCTCGTCTTCACACGATCCAGCGCCCTGGCCGAGTACGGAGGTTCCCCGGACCTTCATTACTACGTCATGGAAGGGCCGCAACCCGAGCGCGCACAAGCTCTTGAGCGACCGCGAGACGCGGTTGTCGGTGGGCGAGGAACTTGCGAACCTCGCGAGCCGTTGCGATCGCGGAAACGCCCTCACGAAGGCTGCGGGGCGCAAGCTCCGCGCATCACGAACGAGCCTCCTCAACGCGTTCGGGCCGACGCCGAATCCCGCTTCGCGTTCGTAGCGCGACGGCGCGCCACGTGCGAATCAGGCGGGAGCGCCCGCCCGAGGCGGAGTGAGGGCCCCGCCGTGACCGCGATGTCCGGCGCGGGTCCTCGGTTCGAAGACGAGTTGCGAGTCCGGTGACACCGAGGGCCTCTCGAGAGTCCCGCCGAGACCGTCAACCTCGCCGGCCGGCCCCAAGGGGGCCTGAAACGGCCGGGGGTTTGCCTTCGCTCGCCGGTTGAAACCGGCCGCGATGTCACATTCCGAAGGCTTATCCCGTCTCACCGTTGGAGACAGGAGGAGCGACATGTCCGGAACCGGATCGACAAGTTCGAGCAAGAATGGAACGTTCCAATACGGAAACTCATCCGTTTTGGAGGATGGGCGAAAATCTATGAAACGAACCTTCGCTCTTATTCTCGCGGCCCTGGCTGCAGCCGCCCTGTTCGCGGGGCTTGTGCATGTCGTGCTGGTTGCCGCGCACGTTTCCGAGCCAGCCGCCACCACGGTTTACGGCCTGACGCCCCAGCGACTGTGGGCCACCGCGGTCGCTGTGCTGTCGGTGGTCGGCGTGGCCATCGGTGGGCTGGCTCTGGCCCGCCCGGCCAGTCGTTTTGGCACCGCCTCCGGGCGACTCGGAGCCATCGTGGCCCTGGTGGCGGGGCCAATCGCCGTGGTCAACGGCGGGCTGGTTTTGGCCGTCGCCAACGGCGGTCCCGGCACCGGCAACGGAGTAGTCGGTGGCGCCGGGGCCTTGGTACTGGGGCTGATCGCCACAGTCCTCGGCGGGCTGGCTCTGGCCCGCTCCCGACGCAGCGCGTGACGGCGGTGCGCACGGCGTAAGCTCCGTGAACGCGATGTCGAATCCGGCCGCGAGCTTTGAGCCGTACCGGCGGCGCCTGCTCGGCCTCGCATACCGGATGCTTGGGTCGATGGCTGACGCCGAGGACGCGGTTCAGGAGACGTACTTGCGCTGGCACGCGGCCGACCGCGACAAAGTGTTAGAGCCGAGAGCATTTCTCATGACTACTACGACGCGAATTTGTCTCGACATGCTGACCTCGGCGCGCGCACGGCACGAGGAGTACGTCGGCCCATGGCTGCCGGAGCCCGTTGTGGACACGGCAGCACTCGCGCCCGACAGCCGCACGGAGCTGGCCGAGGATCTGTCCATCGCGCTGCTCTTGACGCTCGACCGGCTGTCGCCGCTCGAGCGGGCTGCATTCCTGCTGCACGACGTGTTCGATTTCTCGTTCAGCGAAGTCGCTTCGGCACTGGACCGAAGCGAGGCCGCGTGCCGGCAACTGGCCGCCCGCGCACGCTCGCACGTGCGCGCAGCGCGACCACGCGGCGCGACGGCGCCGCCGGCACGGTCGGGCGAGATCGATGCGAAACATGCGCAGCTCATGTCCGCATTCGCGGCGGCGACCCGGTCGGGCGATCTCAATGCACTGAGACAGCTGCTCGCGAGCGACGTGCGCGTCGTGACGGACGGCGGCGGCAAGTTGCGGGCGGCGCTGAACGTGATCGATGGAGCTGACCGCGTCGCGCGGTTCCTGGTTGACGCCTCGCGCCCACACCCAGGTCAGTGGTGGCGCGACGACTTCACGCTGCGCTTTGCGACCATCAATGGCCTGCCCGGTGTCATCGTGGACGCTCCCGAGGGACCGGTGCAGACTGCGGCGTTCGAGATTGAGGGCGACGTGGTTCGGGCGCTGTACGTGGTGCGCAATCCGGACAAGTTGCGGCATTTGGCGGCGGCTCCGCTGCCGCACAGGAGCGGCCGGGAATGAGCAAACGGGTCTTGATTCGAGGCGCGGCGTGGCGCCGCGGAAATCGTCGGTAACCGTCAACGAAATGACCGGCGGTGCCAGATCGATGTGACGAGGAGGCTCCGATGCATCTCGCGGCCGGCGCGCTCGCGTTCTATGCCATCGCTCTGCTCCGGGTCGCTTTCGGGCTCGCTCTGATCACGGCGGCATCGGCGTCGCGCGCGCCCCGGGCCATCCGCGTCCTCGGGTGGGTCATTACGGTCCTCGGCGTCACGACGGCCATGACCGGCCTGCTGGGCGTCGATCGCGCGCGTGCCAGCATCGACTGGTGGCTGAGGCAAGGCCACGGCGCCGCTCGTCTCACCGGCGTTCTGATCGTGGCTCCCGGCGGGTTCGTCGCGTACGCGCTCGCGCCCGTCCGGGTGCCGGCGTCTGTTGCGAAGCTGTAATGGAATTCGGTACTGACCCGAGGAGGCAAGCCATGTGCAGTCCGCAGGAAGTGTGGCGGGGTTACATAGACGCCTGGAACCGTCACGATGTCGACGCCATCGTGGATCGCGTCACGGAGGACTTCATCTACGACGAGCGACCGGCGACGATGGACGCTCCCTTGCGCGGGAAACCGGCCTTTCGCGCGTACCTCGAACGCTCGTTCGAAGCATTTCCGGACCTCCAAATCGAAGTTACGTCCTGCGACGCCGGTATGGCACTGGCCGTGTCGGAGTCCATCATGCGCGGGACTCATCTGGGAAAGCTCAACGGGCTGCCTCCGACTCGGAAGCGGATTGCGACCAGGGTGGCGTGCGTGTTCGAGGTCCGGGACGACAAGCTCTCCCATGAGCGCCTCTACTGGGACCGCGCCAACACCTTGAGTCAGCTCGGCCGCTTCGTGGCGATGGTCGGAGCGGCACTCCGCCCGCCCGTGCCGGAGGAAGCTCTCGTCCGCTGATGACGTCCGCCCCGTTTGCCGGGGAGTGCAACGGCTGGAGGCCACGATGGCTGGAGATGCGTCCGTCCGCCGCCGGATCGAGCAGCTGAGGAGCTTGCTGCGCCGCGAAAATACAGGAATACACGATTGACCCGAGAACCCGACCTCAAGCTCACCGCCCGTTTGGATGGATCAGTCATATTCGATCTGCTCAAGGACGTTCGGCCGCCCGCCAGGCGTCAAGTCGAACAGCGTCCACAGCGGTTCGACAGTGCCCATGTGGCGCATATCCTGACCGGGATCGGTTGGCTCGAATAGGAGTTCGGATGCCCAATGCAGGCGGATCGCCCCGTCAGGCCATCGCTTGAATACGGTCATGATCGGGACTTGCTGGCCCTCCGTGTCCTCGCCACGATAGTCCCGCTTGAACGTGTTGTTCGTAGCGGACAAGAGCCGGATGTGCTTCCATCCCTTGTCGCGCGCGAATGCCGCGACGCGCTCGATCGGGGCCTTGGCGACCACGGCGAGGTTGCCGCCGAGCCCCTCGAAATGGGGCATCGTTCCGTCCCACATGTCGATCAGCGCGGTGCATGAAGGGCACGGCCCCTCTGCGAGCGGCACCTGCGCCATGGCCCCGGCCTTCGGCCCGGGCCGATTGTCCTGGGAATGGCGCGGGAACATGTAGTGGTAGAGCATCAGAGTGTCGCCGCCGCGGAACAGCCGGGAAAGACGGACGGTCGAAGGCGCGCCGTCCGCGCCGATGCAGTCGAAGGAATAGTCTTCCGGGGCTTCGCCGCCCGGCGGCAACGCTCTCAATTCAGTTGCGACGGCCTCCATCTGCCGTCGTAGCGCTACCTCGTGCTCCAGCAGCGCAGCACGCGCGCTCCGATAGTCCGGCGTTTCGTTCGGGAAGGTAATACTCATGGTCTGCTCCTTGCGTTTCCGCTGCGTGCAGCGGACCTTCTCCATCCGCGATCATCACGGTCGGCGCACCGGAAAGTGATTCCCGACCGACGACATCATCCTCGACGTGGTTGAGAATCGCTTCGACGTCACGTCGATTCCAAGCTTCAATCCAGCGACGGGTGTATTCCGCAGCGTCGGGAGGGTTCATAGCGTCTCTTTCTTGTGGCAGGGCGCCTTTAGGGCGGGGCTATCGAGGCGCGAAGGGTTCGATTCCTCAGAGGCTCAGAGATCCTTTGGTGCGCGTCGCCGGCGCCGACCAATTCGAGAAGCGTCAACTGGACGGACTGCGAGCACCCGAACCCAGTGGATCGCCACGAAGGTCACAAACGATTGGCGGCCGGTGTCTCTATGTCGAAGCCGAGACCCCGCCGACCGTCACCGACGAGATGTCGTCGCTGTCGTCCGTAGACGATAGGTCCGCATTCATTAGCCCTTCTGCACCTGCATTGCCGCTTCCATGCTCTCGAGGACGATGGGATTCTCGAACGCCATGAGGTCGTCGAGCGCGGCCTGTTCAAGCGGGACCTCTCTGAAGAAGGCGAGTACCCATCTCGTGCCGACCTTCCTGCCACTCGGGAATGGGACCTCCTCTCGCGGCAGGTTGCATGCCTCTGCGATCGCGGAGCTGACCCGCTTGACGAGGTTCGTGCGGACGGCCAGAGCCGTCGGAGCACACGCCGATGAGATCAACCGAAGTCGGGCGGTTTGCATCCGACTCGGGCCTACTCCAGCCCAATCGGTCCCCCTTGAAGTCGCCATTACACGCGTGTTTCCGCCCCGTGTAGATTGCCGGCGAGGCCTCATAACCCAAAGGTCGAGGGTTCAAATCCCTCCCCCGCAACCAAGAATCTTCATCGCCGGGCTCGTGCCCGGCGATTTTGTTTCTAGATCGCCAATCGGGAAGGGATTTGAACCCGGCGCGGCGCGAAGCGCCGGGGAGAGGTTCGGCGCCCCGACCGCGGCAGCCCCGGATACGGGGAGCCAACGCGGTCCGCAGGCCGGCGGGGGAGCCGTCCACCAGACGCGGACCCACAGCAGCAGGCCCCCGCGGCCAAGAAACTCAAGGGGTTAGGTGAACCACCGCGCCCCTTTTCCTTCTGGAGGAGCGAAAGTCGGGCGATTTCGGATCGTGACCGCCTTAAGCAGAAGCAGGGAACACCCGGAACGCATCAACTTTTGCGATTGTCGTGGAAGTTTCTGTAGCCAGGCTGGTCTCTCGAAGCGATCGTTCATATAGGGGACGGGCTACGGTTGCTCGGACCACCGCCGCTTTCTCCGTTGCCAGGGATTTGTTCGTGTCTTAGGAAGGAGGGTTCATGCTCTCATTAAGCCGATCACGCCTCCATTTCCTCTCGTTCGCTCTCCTCCTCGTAACCGGGCTCGCGTCGACTGGACAGACCGCGCCGCAGCCGACTTCCAAACCGGCGGGGGCACCCCCGCCGCAAGAGGGTCCCGACCTCAGAGAAAAAGAGGACGTCTCCAACCGGATCTTCGGCGCCCAGATCAAAGGAGCCAAGGTAGCCAAGTTCACAGCGACCGACATTCCCCGGGATGCGATCTCGGAGGCGCCCTTCGAGAGGAAGAAGGACGAGCAGCCTCTCGAGGAACGCGTGCCTGGCAAGGTTCATCCCCTTTTGGAGAGGTGGCTTCGCGAACGTCCCGGTGACAGCGAGAGGATCGTGATCAATTTTCGCGACGATTTTCGGATCCCCAGATTTCCCGAGCCAGCGACCGGGGAGAGGCGCACGTCGGCCACGAACGAGAAGGCTCTGGCCCGCGCCGAGGAACTCGTCAAAGAGATCTCCGCGCGGCGCGCGGACTCTTACAAGAAGATCAACGAAGAGCTGCGCGCTTCCTACAAGACCGAGGTTCTGGAGTCCTTTTGGCTGGTGAAAGCGGTGATGGTGAAGATGCCCCTGGAGATGGTCAGGCGCCTGGCCGAACGTCAGGACGTGATGTACCTCGAGCCCGATCAGACAGAGGACAAACCGCCGCAGAACTCGAACAACGCCGACGACGTGAACGACGGCCGCGCCCGCATCAACAGCGACCCCTATTTCAACGTCGGCCTGACCGGGGGCTTCATTGGTCTCTTGGACAGTGGTATCCGCGGCACGCATCAGCAGTTCAACAATCCGTCGAACATCGATTTTCGACGGGACTGCGTCAACGGCGGCACGAACTGCAATACCGGCGGCAACCTCAACCCGAATGACGACTGCTGGAATCACGGGACCTCCAGCGCGGCGATCATCAGCGCGAACGCCCGCCAGGGCGCAGCGTTCCGCGGGGTGACCGGCATCACACTCGACAGCTGGAAGGTTTATCCGACCACGTTCGACGGTAACGGCAACTGTACCGGCGGTCTAAGCACGACCGCGTCTGTCCGTGGCTTCGAGCGCGCGGTGGCGGTTCTCGACCGAGTCATCGTCGGAGAAATGCAGGGCAGCGGCGACTACTTGAGCACCATCTCCACCGCCGCCGACAACGCCTTCGACGCCGGGGCGGTCGTGATCGCGGCCAATGGAAACAACGGCCCGAATGCCAGCACGGTCAATGCGCCGGGATCCGCGCACCGGGTGATCGCCATCGGCGCCTTCGACGTTCAAACAGAGGCGCAGTACCCCGACCAAAGCCGTGGACCGACACCGGACAACCGATTCAAGCCCGACGTCCAGGCTCCGAACAACACGGAGACCGCGAGCACCGGCTGCCCCTTCGGAGTGCAATGCGCGATGTCGGACACGGCATTCCGGTCCTTCGGCGGAACGAGCGGCGCCACTCCGTACGGCGCCGGCGCGGCGGCCCTGCTCCGGAACTGGCTGCGGGGGACGAGCTTCAGCATCGACCCGGGGCAGGTCTACGCGCACATGATTCTCTCCGGTCAGCAGCCCTATCCGTTCAACAACATCAGCGGCGCCGGACCGCTGCGGCTGCCGACAGATGGCTTCGCCTGGTGGGGCAAGGTTTCCGTGCGCGACGGGCAGACGATCGAGATCCCGGTCTCGGTGAGCGGCTCGCCCAATCGGTTCGACGCCGCCCTCTGGTGGCCGGAGAGCGCATGGCAGTTCCTTTTCATCACCGTCGAGCAGCACAACGACGTCGATCTCTCGATCATCGATCCCGGTGGCACACCGCGCGCATCGAGTATCTCGATTCCGAGTGTGTTCGAGCGCGCTCGGGTGAGTGGCTCGATCGCTTCAGGAACGTGGAAAGTTCGTATCCGCGGCTTCAACGTGGCCGCGTCTCCTCAAACGGTGTACTGGGCGGCGACGGCACACCGCCAGTGATCCCAGTTCGCGTCGGGAAGCGGGCCGCCGCCGCGCTGATCCTGGCGGCAGCCTGCTCCTCTCCGGACTGCTCGAACGCATCGACTTCCAACGGTCGCTCTGAGCGACGCTGGACAACCGTCTTCGAGAACGAGACGTGGTATCGGGATCGAATCGAACCGGAGCAAGTGTTGACCGGATTGCTCGTCCGGCGGAGCTCTCCGCAAGGTCCCGGCGCACGCCTCGGTCTGAACTACGCGCTGCGCGTCGGGACGGGCGAGCTGCCCATCTATGCGGCGCGAGTCGAGCAATCTTTCGAGCGCTACGTCGGTCAGACGATCACCGTGCGAGGCAAGCTGGTCGATTTCTCCGCCGCCGAAGGCTCAGGCAAGGAGTTGTGGGTCGGCAGCCTGTCAGCCTCACCGATGTCGCCTTGATACCGCGGCGCGGCCGTGGGGCGCAAAGGTCGAGAGGGCTAGCCGTTTTTCCTTGCCAGTGGACTGAGAGTGGGGCGACGTCAGACAAGGGCTCGCGACCGCACGGGGGCTGGATCGCCGCCCGCGGTGGCAGGATGGTGGCAAGTATCTGGCTCCACAGATCAGGATCCCCGGAGGAGTCTGGAAATCACGACGCCGGCGCGCGTGGTGCAGGGGCCGAGAGAAGTCAGATCGATTGTCTCCTCCGGGCTGTGTTCGCCGTTGCCCTTCACGCCGAGTCCGTCGGCGCCGGGGACCAGCGCCCCGATGAAGTTGAAGTCTCCGAAGCCGCGTGAGCCGGGATCGTCCGCCTCGAGCGGGCCCTGACCCAGGTCGCGGCTGGCTTCATCGATCAGCTTCAGGACGGCGCGGTTGCCGTCCGTCGCCGGCCAGCCCGGTACGAGGTCCTCGACGAAGAGCCGTGCGGTCGTGCCAGGAAGATTTTCGGCGGCGATCTCCCGCATGCGCGTCTTCGCCTCCTCCCGCTCGGCGTCACTCACGAAACGGAGATCGCCTTTCGCGGTGACCGCTCTCGCGACGACGTTGAACTTCCCGGCCGCGGTCCCCGCGCTCCGATCGGCGTCGTGGGTGACCTCGGTTCCGCCCAGCAGGATTCCCGGATTGACGGTGACGTTCGGATACGCGGAAAACACCTTCCGGAAGCCGTCCAGGATTCGCGAAACCTCGTAGATCGCTCCCGCGCCCCCGCGTTCCCGGAGGACGGAAGCCGAGTGTCCTTGCGCGCCGGCGATTTCCAGCCACCAGAGACTGAGCCCTCTCCTGCCGATCGCCACTCGGCCCGAGTCGGACTCGAAGCTCAAAGCGACGTCGCACTGTCGTGCCGTCTCGACGAGGTCGCGGCGTGAAATCTCCGTGGGGCGGCCGGGGTTTTCCTCGTCTCCGGTCAGGAAGACGCGCACCGTCGCTTTCGTGAGGGCGCCGGCCTCGTGCAATGCCTTGAGGGCGAAAAGAAGCGCGACGTCGCCTCCCTTCATGTCGGCGACACCGGCTCCCCGCGCGGCGTCTCCCGCTCGCTGGAAGCCGCGGCCTTCATGAATCGTGTCCAGGTGACCGATCAGGAGCACCCGCTTTCCGGCGGCCCCGCCCGGCGCGACGCGCTCCGCGACGAGATGACCGGCCCGGCCCATCGCGTCCGGCACGGCGATCCAGCGGGTCGCGAATCCCAGCGCCTCGAGCTCATGCTGGAAGCATCGGCCGACTTCCCGGACGCCGGCGACGTTCAGGGTCCCGCTGTCGATGTTGACGACCTTCTCGAGAAACGCGAGCTCCTCCGCGAGGCGCGCCTCCACGGATCGGACCAGTTCGTTCTCCGACGGGTCCAGCATCTCGTTCAGCCTCCAGCCGGTCCCCGGAACGTCCGTCGCGCCGAAACGAGCCAGTAGGTGCCGAGCGAGGCACAGAAGAACAGCATCGTCCAGAGGACGAGCTCGTTCGGCGGGAGGCAGAACACCACGGTGATGAAGGCCACCCATAGGATCGCGATGGCGTTCAGAAGCGGAGCAAAACGGCCCGGGCTCCACGGCGCGTTTTCCGGTGTCGCGAATTCGCCTCTGCGGCGGACCCGGTTGGCCAGATTGAGCAGGATCGGAAGCCCATAGGCGAGGTAGAGCGCGATCGTGCTGATCGAAGTGATCACGGGCACTGCGGCCGCGTAGACGCAGATCGCGACGGCGAGCGCGCTGGTAACCAGAATCGCCGGGACGGGCGTCCTCCAGCGCGAGTGGATCCTCCGAAGAAGCTTCGAGCCCGGCATCCCGCCATCGCGCGCGAATGCGTACCACATGCGTCCCATCGAGGTGATCGACGAAAGCCCGCAGAGCCACATGGCGCCGCCGATGACGACCGCGACCAGGTTGGCGAGCGGGCGCGGGAGGTTGTGGTCGACGATGTACAGGACCGGATAAGGATCCGCGGCGGTCCGAGCCACATCGCCGCCCGGGATGCACCACGTCAGGACCAGCATCAGAATCCAGCCGAACACGGCGGACACGGCCACCGAAAGAAAGACGCCCCACGCGGAGTTCTTGCGCGCCATCAGGGTCTCTTCGGCGACGTGGGCCGAGGCGTCGTAGCCCGTGTAGGTCCACTGCGCCTGGAGGAGCCCCAGCACAAACGCCAGCGCGAACGGTCCGGCGACATAGAACGCCGTGAGGGACGGAAAGAGCGCGAAGAGGGGAGAGGGGAAAGTGCGTTCGCCGACGACGACGGCGGGTCCGACCCTTCCGTCGGGGAGCGGCGCCGACGAAGCCTCGAGGGGCGTCACGGCCGGCGCGAATCGCGTCAGGAACTCGCGCGGGTTGTGATGTGTTCCGAGAAATACGAGGAGCGCCACGATGAGCGCGCCGCCGACGATGTGCCACCAGACGCTGAAATCGCTGAGCTTCGCGGTGAGGCGTATGCCGAAGACGTTGATGGCGACCTGGGGGATGAGAATCAAGACCATCACGAACAGCTGAAAGCTCCAGCTCGTGACGGCGCCAAAGACCGGCAGCTTCGCGTCGGGAGGCAGGCCCAGGAGACGGGTCGCGGTGCCGATCAGGTAGATGGCGGCGGCGATGTCGATTCCGGCCGTGATCGTGACCTGGCCGACCATGTTGAACCACGCCGTCGTGAAGGCCCAGCCCCGCCCGCCCAGCCGGAATGCCCAGAAGTAGAGTCCGCCGGCGGTCGGGTAGAGAGAGGCCAACTCGGCCATGCTCGCGGCGACGGCGAGCGTGAAGAGGCTGACGACCGGCCAGCCGACCGTGTTGATGATCGGACCGGCGAGCTTCAACCCGTAGCCAAAGAGAAGAACGGCGCCCGTCAGAACCGAAATGACGGAAAAACTGATCGCGAAGTTGGAGAAGCCGCCCATCTCGCGGAGGAGCTGCTGGGCATACCCCAGCCGCGACAGGTCCTCCTCGTCGCGTCGGAGGAGCTCCTCTCGGCTCGGCATCACTTCTCGGGATCTACTCGGGGGTCACGTACGCTGCGGTGATGCCTCCGTCGACGGTGAACGTCGCGCCGTTGACGTAAGACGAATCGTCCGAGGCGAGGAAAAGGGCGGCCTGCGCGATCTCCCTGGCCTGTGCCAGCCTTCCGGGCGGGATGTGCACCATGCGGCGCGCCCGGCGGGCCGGATCGGAGAAGAGCTCCTTCAAGAGCGGCGTATCGACCGGACCCGGGCAGAGGGCGTTCGCGCGGATGCCTTTGCGCGCGAACTCGATCGCGATCTCGCGCGTCATCGCGAGCACGCCTCCTTTGCTCGCCGTGTAGGCGATCTGGGGCGTCGCGGCGCCCACCAGCGCCACGAACGAGGCCGTGTTCACGATGCTGCCTCCGCCCGCGCGGAGCATCGCGGGGATCGCGTACTTGCAGCCGAAGAAGACGCCCTTCAGGTTCACGCGCAGGACGAGGTCCCACGTCTCCTCGTCGGTCTCGAGGACCGAGCCGTCGGCGGCCGGGAAGATGCCGGCGTTGTTGAAGAGGACGTCGAGCTTGCCCCAGCTTTTCTCGGCGGCCGAGACCATCGCCTCCGCGTCCCGCGCGACCGAGACGTCCGCATGGAAGAAAAGGCCCTTTCCTCCGGCGCTCTCGATCTCGCCCACGACCTGTCGCCCGGCCGCGTCGTTGACCTCGGCCACGAGGACCCGGGCGCCCTCGCGCGCGAAGAGAAGCGCCGATTCGCGTCCGATGCCGCTCCCGGCGCCCGTGACGACGGCGACCTTGTTCTCGAGCCTGCCCATTGCCACCTCAGCCTCTCTCGAAGAATCGCCCCCGTTCCCAGCTCGTGACGACCTCGTCGAACTTGCGCTGCTCGGTCCGCAGGAAGTGGAGGTAGTGGGTGACGACGTCGTCGCCGAACGCCTCCTTCGCCAGGCGGCTCGACTCGAGAAGGCCGATCGCTTCGCGCAGACTCCCCGGCACCCTCGGCAGCTCCCTGGCCGCATAGACGTCGCCTTGAAAGGGGGGCGGCGGCTCGATGCGCGCAGCGATCCCGGCGAGTCCCGCGGCGAGAGTCGCCGCCCAGGCGACGTACGGGTTCGCGTCGGCTCCCGGGATGCGGCACTCGATGCGCAGCGCACTTCCCTCGCCGACGACCCGGATCCCCGCCGTCCGGTTGTCGACGCTCCACGCGATCGTCGTCGGCGCGAACGAGGCGCTCTGAAACCGCTTGTAGGAGTTGACCGAGGGCGCCCAGAAGGCCGTCAGTTCGGCCGCGTGCGCGAGAAGGCCGCCGAGGAAATAGCGGAACGGGTCGGCGCAGGCGATTCCTCCCAGCCGCCCCTCGCCCGGAAAGACGCTGGCTCTTCCCGTCGCATCCCACAGCGAGAGGTGGAGGTGCAGTCCATTGCCCGCGACGCGCTCGTCCCACTTCGCCATGAAAGTCACCGCGAGCCCCTTGGAGTGCGCGATCTCCTTGGCGGCGTGCTTGGCGAGGACGTTGCGGTCTGCCTGCTCCAGGAGATCGCTGTATTCCAGGTTCAGCTCCTGCTGTCCCGGTCCCCACTCGCCCTTGCTGCCCTCCATGGGAATACCGCTGTGGACGAGCGCGCGGACGACCTCGCCGACGACCGGCTCCTCTCGAGTGCCGGCGAGCAGGTGATAGTCCTCGATGTAGTTGCCGAACGACACGAGGTCGTGCCAGTGCTTCTGCCGCGCCGAGTCGTAGGTCTCGCGGAAGAGGTAGAGCTCCAGCTCGGCCCCGCCCCTGGGCACGAAACCCATCTCTCTCGCGCGCTCGACCTGGCGCTGGAGGATCCGGCGCGGGGAGACCTCGACCGGCGCTCCCGCCTCCGTGACCACATCGCAGAGCACGATCGCGGTGTTCGGCAGCCACGCCGCGCGGCGAAGCGTCTCCCAGTCGGGGAGGCAGCGGACGTCGCCGTAGCCCTTCTCCCAGCTCGCGAAGGCGTAGCCCGGCACCGGATCCATCTCCATGTCGCACGCGAGCACGTAGTCGCAGGCGTGCCAGCCGTGCTCGGCCACGCTCTCCGC
Source organism: uncultured Acidobacteriota bacterium (assembly GCA_963723535.1). GTDB lineage: Bacteria > Acidobacteriota > Thermoanaerobaculia > UBA5066 > Gp7-AA6 > DAHUXD01. The sequence continues at coordinate 292,939 of CAVRRE010000006.1, read as the reverse complement.
GAAGAAGCGTCCCGTGAGGCGCTTGCCCAGCAGTCGTCCGTACCAGTCGGGCATGGCGACGAGCACGGTCTCGATCGCCCCCTGCCGGATCGCGTCGAGGAGCTCCTCGCGCGTCATGCGCCCCGCCGCCATCGCCTCACTCCTCCGAAAAGAAGACGCTCTTCGTCTCGGTGTAGTGCTCGAGGGCGGCCAGCCCCAGCTCCCGCCCGAGGCCGCTCTCCTTGACGCCGCCGAACGGCGCCTCGAGAAACACGCTCCGGCTGCTGTTGACCGACAGAACGCCCGTCTCGACGGCCCGCGCCACGCGCATGGCGCGACCCAGGTCCCGGGTGAAGAGCGAGCCGGAGAGGCCGTACCGGCTCGCGTTGGCGAGTTGCACCGCCTCCTCCTCGTCGCGAAATGGGATGACCGAGACGACCGGCCCGAAAATCTCCTCGCGCGCGACGCGCATCTCGTTGTCCACGTCGGCGAAGACGGCCGGAGTGAGAAACGATCCCTTCGAGAGCTTCGGGTCGGTCGGAACCTCCCCGCCCGTCACCCGACGGGCGCCTTCCGCGTCCCCGATGGCGATCCAAGAGCGCACCTTCTCGCGGTGGGCGGACGTGATGAGCGGCCCCATCTCCGTCTCCGGCGAGAGCGGGTTCCCCACGCGGATCGCCGCGGTCATCTGCGCGAGGTCGGCGACGACGCGATCGTAGATCGTTCGCTGGACGAGGAAGCGCGAGCGCGCGCAGCAGTCCTGGCCGGCGTTGTCGAAGACGCTCCAGAGCGCGGAGGGGAGACACGTCGAAAGGTCGGCGTCCTCGAAGATCAGGCAGGCCGACTTGCCGCCGAGCTCGAGCGAGACGCGCTTGAGCCCTTCCGCGGCCAGCCGCATCACGCTCTTGCCGGCCTCCGTGGATCCGGTGAAGGAGATCTTTCGCACGGAGGGATGCGAGACGAGCGCCGCCCCGACGATCTCGCCCGGTCCCGGCAACACGTGGAACCCGCCCGGCGGGACTCCGGCCTCCAGCGCCAGCTCACCCAGTCGCAGGGCCGAGAGCGGCGTGTCGCTCGCGGGCTTGAGGATGACCGTGTTGCCCATGGCGAGGGCGGGAGCCGTCTTCCAGGTCGCGATGGCGAAGGGGAAGTTCCAGGGAACGATGAGGCCGCAGACCCCGAGCGGCTCGCGGAACGTGACGCTCGCGCCGCGCGCCGATACCGGAATCGTCGAGCCGCCGAACTTGGTGACGGCCCCGGCGTAGTACTCGAAGCAATCGGCGCCGAGCGAGATCTCGCCGCGCGCCGAGGCGATCGGCTTGCCCGTGTTGCGGCTCTCGAGGCGTGCGAGCTCGTCCGCCTTTTCACGGATGAGCGCGGCGAGCCGGAAGAGCACCGCGGCGCGATCCCTCGGCGTGCGCCGCTTCCAGTCCTCGCGGTACGCCACGTCCGCCAGCCGGGCGGCCCGATCCACGTCCTCGGCGGCGGCCTGCGCCACCGAGGCGATCGGCTCGCCCGTGGCGGGATCGAAGACCGGGCGGCGCTCGCCCCCTGCCCCTTCGGAACGCTCGCCTCCGACGAGAAGGGAAGCCTCGGGCGGTGCCGCGGCGGACATGCCGCAAGAATATCGGTTTCCCCGCGTCAGCCCTCGCCCGCTTGCCCTGAAGGTACTCGGAAATCGAAGCCGGCCGCTCGAGGCGCAGAATGGCGGCGGACTGGTCCGGGACGTCCAGCCGAGTTCACTTCGCCTTCACGTCGGGCCCATAGGTTCGACCGCGGAGGGCCAGGAGATGGAAGGACCGCAGAAGCTCTTCCTCACGTGTCCGGAATGCCCCGAGCGAGTGCTCGTCATCATCCCGGAGGATCCCGCCGTCCGCGCGCAGCGCTCGGCAACCTGCCCGCAGGGTCATGCCGTGCCATACGACGAAAGGACGGCGCTCGGGCCGGTCGGCGATCAGACCTGAACGTTTCTTTCGGTGCCGACGCTCTCCACGCCGATGACGGCTCTGTTGGCCTCGCGCTCTCGCTGGTGGCGCTGCTGATTCTCCGGCGGCCGGTCTAACGGGGGATCGCACCCCTTCGCTCGCTCATGTGATCTGCCGCACGTGGCTCCCGCGTCCGCGGAGCTCGAGTGCGCGTACACTTTGATTACTGACTGAATCCTCGGGCAGACTGCGGAAAGACGTCGGAGCCTCGACATGAAAGCTGGGCGCCGTTGGAGACGTGTGGCATTCAATGTCGTGCTTCTGACGGTCGTGTTTCTGACTCCTTCGAGCCGAGCCCAGGTGGCGCGCGTTCAGAGTGGCGCGCCTCCGGTCCCGAAGACCGTCCTCGCCTTGCCCGTTCGAGTCCTGGGGGCCAGCATCCGCCCGCCGGTCGCGCGGTCGGAGGAGGAGTCGGCTTCGAACGGCGACGTCATCACGGGCACCTCGTACCATCACGATACCTCGCCGCCGCTGCGGAACATGAAGCCACTGCCCGTGGTGTCCGGCCCCGAGCGCGACGCGAATGTCAACCCGAAGGTGCCCTCGAGCCACATGGATAGCCCCGATGAGGCCGTCCAGAATTCGCACGTCCCCTCCCCGAACATCCCTGTCCCCACGTTGACCTTCGACGGCATCCCCTTCCCGGGTGTGGCATGCAACTGCGCGCCGCCGGACACCAATGGCGAGGTGGGTCTGACGCAGTACGTCCAGATCGTCAACGAAGGCATACAGGTCTTCAACAAGGTCTCGGGCGCCTCGGTTCTCGGCCCCGTGAACATCGCCACGATCTGGGCAGGCTTCGGCGGCGTCTGCCAGAACAGCGGCTTCGGCGATCCGATCGTCATCTACGATCAGCTCGCCAACCGCTGGATCGTGAGCCAGTTCGCCGGTGCCAGCATCCCCACCGACGAGTGCATCGCCGTCTCGACCACCAGCGACGCCACCGGGTCCTATTACCGCTACGGCTTTCACCTCGGGTCGAACTTTTTCGACTATCCCAAGCTCTCCGTGTGGCCCGACGGCTACTACATGAGCATGAACGTGTTCAACCCGCCGGGGACGGCCTACCTCGGCCCGCAGCCGTTCGCCTTCGACCGCGCGAAGATGCTGGCCGGTCTGCCGGCCACGTTCGTCAGCACGGGAATCACGGGCGGGCCCGGCGAGGCCCCCTATCTCCCCGCCGACCTGGACGGCTCGACCCCGCCCGCCGCCGGCGCTCCGGCCACATTCGTGGGATGGCCGTGGACGGGCGCCTTCAGAGTCTTCCACTTTCACGCCGACTTCGCCGTCCCCGCCAACTCGACCTTCACTCTCTTCGCCAGCCCGGCGAGCGCGGGCTTCACCCAGCTCTGCCCGTCGACCCGAGCCTGCGTGCCCCAGCTCGGCGTGCCGGCCAGCTCCAACCTGGACGGCATCGGCGACCGGTTGATGCACCGGCTGGCGTATCGGAACTTCGGTGGCTTCGAGTCCGTGGTCGGCAATTTCACCGTCAGCTCCGGCGGCGTGGCCGGCATACGCTGGTTCGAGCTGCGCAACGTGACCGCCGGACCCGTGACGGTCGCCCAGCAGAGTACGTATCAGCCCGATACGGTCTGGCGCTGGATGGGCAGCGTGGCGCAGGACAATGCGGGAAACCTCGCGCTCGGCTTCAGCGCTTCCAACGCGACCATCAATCCCCAGATTCGCTACGCGGGACGGCTGGCCACCGACCCCCTCAACACGCTGGCTCAGGGTGAAGCGCACCTGTGGGATGGGACGGGAAGTCAAACGGGCACCGGCAACCGGTGGGGCGACTACAGCTCGATGAGCGTCGATCCGGCGGACGACTGTACGTTCTGGTACACGCAGGAGTACTACGCGACGACCGGGAATTTCAACTGGCGCACGCGGATCGGCAACTTCAAGTTCGCGGAATGCGCTTCGTTACCCCCACCCACGAGCACGCCGACCAGTACGCCGACCAGAACCCCGACCTCTCACTCCCGTTCCGCCCACCAGCACGCCGACGAATTCGGCGACGGCCACGCGCACCAACACGGCAACGCCGACTCGGACGCCGACGAATACGCCGACCCTGACGCCGGTGCCGCCGACGGCGACCTTCACGCCAACGAGCACGCCAACGCGCACGGCAACACCGACTCAGACGCGCACGAATACACCGACTGCGACGCCGGTTCCGCCGACGGCGACCTTCACGCCGACCAATACGCCTGTTCACGCCGACCAATACACCGACGAATTCACCGACCGCGACGCCGGTGCCGCCGACGGCGACCTTCACGCCGACCAATACGCCGCACGAATTCGCCGACCCTGACGCCGGTGCCGCCGACGGCGACGCCACTCAGACGCCGACGAACGACGCCGCTGACGCCGACCAACACGCCGACGAATACACCGACCGCGACGCCGGTGCCGCCGACGGCGACTTTCACGCCGACCAACACGCCGACGAATTCACCGACCCCGACACCGGTGCCGCCAACGGCGACCTTCACGCCGACCAGTACGCCAACCGCGACGCCGACAGAGTTCACCGACGAACACACCGACCCAGACGCCGGTGCCGCCCACGGCGACTTTCACGCCGACCAACACGCCAACAGCGACGGCGACGCCGACTCAGACACACACGAATACACCGACCCAGACGCCTCCGCCGCCCACGCCAACGTCACGCCGACCCTGACGCCGCCTCCTCCGACCCGACCCGACGCCGACGGCCGCGATCCCGAGCCCGGCCCCGATGAGCGTGGACGGGCATGGCTCGGGGGCGACGTCGAACCTCAATGGCGTCCTCGAGTCCGGGGAGTCCGTCGTCGTTGCTCCCGCATGGAACAACACGACTCACGGTGACGCTGACGTTCTCGGGCGCGGCGTCCAACCTCACCGGACCGGCCGGCCCGAGTTACTCGATCGCCGACAGCTCCGCCGACTACGGCAGCGTCAACCCTGGCGCGACCACCGATTGCTACGACGCCACTCCGGCTCACGACTGCTACCGGACGGCGGTTTCCGGCGCGCGGCCCGTGGCTCACTGGGACGCCAACTTCGATGAGTCCCTGAGCCTTCCGCACACGAAGAACTGGAAGCTCCACATCGGTCAGAGCTTCGCCGACGTGCCGACGTCGCAGCAGTTCTACGTGTTCATCGAGAACATCTTCCACAACGGGATCACGAGCGGCTGCGGCGCCGGCGTCTACTGCCCGACGGACCCGGTCACGCGGGCCCAGATGGCCGCGTTCCTCTTGAAGGCCAAGCACGGTGCCGGCTACGTTCCGCCCGCCTGCAGCGGGATCTTCGTGGACGTCCCATGCCCGAGCCAGTTCGCCGACTGGATCGAGCAGCTCGCCGCCGAGGGGATCACGGCCGGCTGCGGCGGGACTAACTACTGCCCGACCGACCCGGTCACCCGAGCCCAGATGTCGGCCTTCCTCCTCAAGGCGAAGTACGGGTCCGGATATGTTCCGCCGACCTGCACCGGCGTCTTCTCCGATGTTGCCTGCCCGAGCCAGTTCGCCAACTGGATCGAGCGACTCGCCGCTGAGGGCATTACCGCCGGCTGCGGCGCCGGCAAGTACTGCCCGGCCGACCCGAACACCCGCGGCCAGATGGCCGTCTTCCTCGTCAAGAGGTTCCTGCTGCAGCTCTACGGACCCTAGGGTCGGGCCGCGAACGCCGGGCTCCGGGCGTCAGCTTTCGATCCGGTAGATCTCCCGGCGGCCGTAGTCGATCAGGTCGTGGTAACCCTTCATGGCCTCCTGAAGCTCCTTGTTCTCCATGGCGTTCCGCGACGTCTCCTCGAACTTGTCGAGGCTCTCGGCCTCGACCTCCATGACGACCGTCCAGAAGCGTTCGGCGCTGGCATCGGTCATCACGCGCATGGAACCGAGCCCCATGTTTTTCGCCACTCTCGCGAGCGTCTGGAACTTCTGGACCATCGGTTTCACCTGGCCGGGCTTGCAATACATGACCTCTCGAATCAGATACACGGCCACCTCCTGGCGCGTTTCGGCGTCCCCATGACGCCGACTTCTGTGCGATACGCATCAACCGTGCCGACGAGGCCCGCGGTATCGTCGCGCTGAGGATTGCGGCACCGGGAGGACGACGATGCCCCACCACCACCTGGAACGACACCGCACGGGACGCATTGGCTGGCTGCGCGCCGCGGTCCTGGGCGCCAACGACGGCATCGTGTCCACCTCGAGCCTGGTGCTCGGAGTCGCGGCCGCGAGCGCGACACACGCGAACGTCCTGGTCGCCGGGGTCGCGGGCCTGGTGGCCGGCGCCATGTCGATGGGCGCCGGCGAGTATGTGTCCGTCTACTCCCAGGCGGACAGCGAGCAGGCCGAGATCGAGCGGGAGCGCGCGGAGCTCAAGACCGACCCGAAAGGGGAGCGCCGGGAGCTCGCGGCGATCTACATGGCCCGGGGCCTCGAGCCTTCGCTCGCGCTGCAGGTCGCCGACCAGCTGACGGCCCACGACGCGCTGAGCGCCCACGCCCGCGACGAGCTCGGCATCTCCGACACCCTGCGCGCGCGTCCGCTTCAGGCGGCGCTGGCGTCGGCGGCCAGCTTTGCCGCGGGAGCGATCCTTCCCCTCGCGGTCACGGCCATGACGCCGCCGCAGGCTCTGATGCCGGTCGTCGCGGCCAGCTCGCTCGCGTTTCTCGCGCTCCTCGGCGGCGTGGCCGCGCGCGCCGGCGGCGCGAGCGTCCTCCGGGGCGCGGTTCGGGTGACGTTCTGGAGCGCCCTTGCCATGGCGCTGACCGCGGGCGTCGGGTCGCTTTTCGGAACGGCGGTGTGAGCCCGCCGTTCACGTCATCCCAGCAGGTCCTCGATCTTCACGGGCAGCTCCCGGACGCGAACGCCCGTCGCGTGGTACACCGCAGCCGTGATCGCGGGCGCCACGCCGGCCAGGCCGATCTCTCCGATCCCGCGCGCACCCAGGGCGTTGATCTCCAGGTCCGGATAGTCGAGGAAATGCACGTCGATCGCCGGCGTGTCGGCATTGACCGCCATGACGTAGTCCGCCAGATTGCTGTTGATCGGGGCGCCGTTCTGCGGGTCGTACACTGTGTGCTCGAGCAGAGCCATGCCGACTCCCATCACGACGGAGCCCTCGATCTGGTTCCGGCCGGCCAGCGGATTGAGGATGCGGCCCGCGTCGATGACCGACACGACCCGGCTGACGCGCAGGCGCGCGATCTCCGGTTGCCAGGTGACCTCGACGAACTGACAGCCGAAGGAGTGGGTCGAGAACTTCGGCTTGGGATTGCCGAACGTCCCTTCGGACTTGCCGTAGCCCGTGACCAGGCGGAGGTTGGCGCCCGAGAGCACGTTCGCAAACGACACTCCCTTCGCAGGGCCGTCCGCCTTCACGAAGAGCCGGCCGCCTTCAAATACCAGATCGTCGGGTTTCTGCTTTGCGAACGGCGAGCCGGGGGTCGTCATGGCGACGCTTCGCAGCGAGCGCGATCGCGCTGTCGGCCGCCGCAAAGACGGCCGGTACCACCGAGCCGGTCACCATCGAGCCGCCCGAGACCGGGCCGGCAGGAAGAGTCGTATCGCCGAGCACGACTTCGATCTTGTCGAGCGGGACGCCGGTCTTTTGCGAGGCGAGCTGCGCGAGGATCGTGTACGTGCCGGTGCCGATGTCCTGCGTGCCGCAGGCGACGCGCACCGTGCCGTCGTCGCGGAGCTGGACGCTGGCATCGGCCGGGAATCGTGCGGCGATCCACGCGGCGCTCGGCCATGCCCCAGCCGAGGGTCAGGCCGTCGCGCTTCATCGAGCCGACGCTCGGGCGTGCGCTTCGACCATCCGAACTTCTCCGCACCGACCTGGAAGCACTCGAGAAGATGGCGCGAGGAGAACGGAAGGCCCAGCGACTCGTCGATCTTCGGCTCGTTGAGGACGCGGAGCTTCACCGGGTCGATCTTGAGCTGATCGGCCAGCTCGTTCAGCGCCGACTCGGTCGCGTAGAGCCCGGGCACGGCGCCGGGGCCGCGCATGGCCGTCGGCGGGCCGACGTTGCGCCGGGTCGCGGCCGAACGCCACGCGAAGATTCGGCACGCTGTACATGAACGCGCGTCGCCTCACCGCAGTCCTCGTGATAGTTGTCGAGCATGGACTGGTCGTTGACGTAGTCCTGCTGGAGCGAGACGAGCTTTCCGTCCTGGGTCGCACCGAGACGCATGCGCTGCTGCGTGCGGGGACGATGACCGACCGTCTGGAACATCATCCTGCGGCTGATGACGAGCTTGACCGGCTTGCCGAGCTGCCGCGCCGCCGCGACGGCGAGCGCACAATGCGTCCAGGGCCAGAGCTTGCTGCCGAAACCCGAGCCGACGAACCGGGTGATGACCCGGACGTTCTCCTTCGGCAGGCCGAACATCTGCGCGAGGACGCTCTGGAGGTTGAAGACCCCCTGCGACTCCTCGTAAATGGTCAACATCGAGCCATCCCAGATCGCGATCGTCCCCTGCAGCTCGATGGGGTTGTGCGTTTCGGCCGGGATGACATAGGTCTGGTCGAGCTTGACCGGGGCGCTCGCGAAAGCGCTCTCGGCGTTCCCGCGCTCGCTTTGCAGGCGCTTGGTCGGGGCGAACGTCGTCTGAACCACGTCGGGCTCGTCGTCCGCTTTGAGGTCGGTGTCGACGTTCGGCTTTTGCCTGTCGTACGTGGCGCGAACCGCATCGGCGGCGGCCTTGGCGTTTTCGAACGTGTCCGCCACCGCGAGCGCGATGTACTGGCCGTAGTAAAGAATGACGTCGTCGGCGAACGGCGGGCGACGCTCGTCGGTGACGCCCTCGAATCCCGGTCCCAGGGTCGAGCGGGAAATCTTCCCGATGTTCCCGCGATGAAAAATGGCGCGCACGCCGGGCATCTTCTCGGCGGCCGCCGTATCGAGCTTCGTGATGCGGCCATTGGCGATCGTCGCTTCGACCGGCACGGCATACAGCAACCCGGGGAAGCTGAAAGTCGGAGGCGTACTGCGCCTTTCCGGTCACTTTCAACGGGCCGTCCCAGCGCGGCGTGCTGCGGCCGATCGGGGAGGTCGTCGGGATTTCGGCTGTCGGTGGCATGCCTTCTCCTTCGGGGATCAGCTCATCGCGGCCGTCTGCAGTGCATGCGTCAGGCAGCGTTTCGCCAGCTCGATCTTGAAAGCGTTCTCGCTCTGCGGCTTGGCGTCGCGCAAGGCCGCTTCCGCCGCGTTGCGGAAGCTCGTCGCGTTGGCCGTCTGGCCGACGAGCGCGGCCTCCGCCTCGGGAGATCGCCACGGTTTGGTGCCGACGCCACCGAGCGCGACGCGTGCCCGCGTCACCTTGCCGGCGGAGATGGTGAGCACGACGGCGGCCGACGCCAGAGCGAACTCGTACGACGCCCGGTCGCGCAGCTTCAGGTACAGCTGCTTGCTCCCCGCGATGGGCGGCGGAAGCGTGACGTGGGTGATCAGGTCGCCCGGTTCGAGCACCGTCTCTCGTTGCGGCGTGCCGCCGGGCAGGAGATGAAAGTCGCCGATCGGGACGGCGCGTGGGCCTTTCGGGCCCTCCACGTGCACCGTCGCCTCCAGGGCGACCATCGCCACGTTCATGTCCGACGGGTTGGTCGCGATGCAGCTCTCGCTCGCGCCGAGGATCGCGAGCGTGCGGTTGAAGCCGGTGATCGCCGGACAACCCGTTCCCGGCTCGCGCTTGTTGCACGGCATGGCGGTGTCGCGGAAGTACACGCATCGCGTCCGCTGGAGCAGGTTGCCGGCGGTCGTCGCCATGTTGCGGAGCTGTGCCGAGGCGCCGGAGAGGATGGCCTGCGACAGCACGGCGTAATCCTTCTGCACCCGTCGGGTGGTAGGCGAGGTCCGAGTTCCGGACGGTGGCGCCGATCTTCAGCCCGCCGTCGGGCGTCGCCTCGACCGTCGCGAGCGGCAGCCGGTTGATGTCGACGAGCTTCGCGGGTGTTTCGACGTTCAGCTTCATCAAGTCGATCAGCGTCGTTCCGCCGGCCACGAACCGCGCGTCGGCCCCCTGCTGCGCGGTTTTCGTCGTCGCGGCCGCTCGGATGGCCCCCGCGGAATCCTTGGCACGAATGAACTCGAAGGTATGCATGGGACTCTCCTTCGCCCTTCGCGGCTAGGCGTTTCGACGGACCTTCTGGATCGCGGCCACGATGTTGGGATAGGCCCCGCAGCGGCAGATGTTGCCGCTCATCAATTCCTTCACCGCGGCGTCGTCGGGGCCACAGGGCTCCTTGAGCAGCGCGACGGCCGACATGATCTGGCCCGACGTGCAGTACCCGCACTGGTACCCGTCGAATGCCACGAAGGCTGCCTGCATCGGGTGCAGCGCGTCGGGCGTTCCCAGGCCCTCGATGGTCGTGATCTCGTCGCCGTCGTGCATCACCGCCAGGCTCAAGCACGAGTTCACCCGGCGGCCGTTCACGTGGACGGTGCACGCGCCGCACTGGCCGTGGTCGCAGCCCTTCTTCGTTCCGGTGAGGGTGACGGTCTCGCGGATGCAGTCGAGCAGCGTCGTGCGCGGGTCGACGACGAGTCGCTGCTCCTTGCCGTTGATGCGCAGGGTCAGCGGGACCCCGCCCTCCATGCCTGGCGCCTCCGCGACCGCCGCGGCGGTGGGAGTCGACGGAAGCGTGCCCGCTGCGATGGACACGGCTGCCGCCGAGGCACCCGCGGTCGAGATGAACGCCCGGCGGGTCAGCTTCCGCGGACGCTTGCCGGAGTCGTTTCGCATACAACCTCCGTTCAAGCGAATACTAGTCCCATTCACCGGCCAGGTTTCCGCACACAAATGTTATCTACCCGGCTCTCGCTACGGCTCCTCGAGCAACGGCTGATAGTCCCGCCTGTAAAGGGTCGTTCCCCCCAAACGGAGCGCGAGATCGCGAAGCAGGGCAGGCAGCGCCCGGACGCGATCCCGGCGATGAGTTCGCCGCTGGACCCAACGGATGCGGGCGCGCCGGCGTTTGCTGAACACCGACAGGGACTCGGCGGACGAGCCGTGCGTTTTCAGGATGCGGGCCAGCACCAGCGCATCCTCCAGCGCCAGGGACGCCCCCTCGGCCATATTGGGCGACATCGCGTGCGCCGCATCGCCGAGGAGCACGACACGCCCTCGAACCTGTGTTTCGCAGACGATCTCCTCGATGGGAGAGAAGTGGATGGAGTCGAAGCTCTCGAGCCCTCCGAGGATGCCGGACACCGGTTCGGCGAAGTCGGCAAAGAGCGCCCGCAATCGGGCCGGATCTCGCTTGGCGGGGTCCTCGGCTGCGGTGGCGGCGAGATCCGCATAGCAGTAGAGACGATTCGGCCCGACGGGCATCATGAGAAATGCCCGTCGCGGCCCGAGCATCACCGTCCAGGTCCTGATCGCTCCGGAGTGGTCAACGAGAAATCGCCAGCTCACCTGGCCGAGATACCTGGGGACGACGCTGCCGAAGGCCAGTTGTCGGACGGAAGAATGAATGCCGTCGGTCCCGACGACGAGGTCATAGGTGCCGGTACAGCCGTCTGCGAAGACGACATGGACCTCGCCCTGGTCCTGGCTCAGCCTCGTCAGAGAGGTGCCGAGCCGCATCCGAACGTCCCCGGCGCCCTCGCGGAGGATGCGATGCAGCTCGCTCCGAGCGATGCCGACGCAGGGCCCGACCGCACTCCAGAATTCTTCCAGCTCGATTTCCGCCAGGTGTCTTCCCGTGCGATCCAGGATTCGCTGATGGGAGATGTAGACAGCTCGAGCCAGCTACCTCGTCTGCAAGACCGAGCGCCCCGAGCGCACGAACGCCGTTTCCGGGAATGTAGAGGCCCGTGCCGCCCGCTGGCCAGGAGGCTGCACGCTCGATGATCTCGGGATCCAACCCCTGCTGTCGCAGCGCCCGGCCGAGCGCGAGACCCGCGATTCCACCCCCGACGATCAGGACGCGTAAAGGCATCGTCCCGTAAGATCCTCACCTCCGGCCGCCGCACCGCTGCTCCGCGTCGGCCTCCTGTCAGCGCTTGCCCAGCAGCTCCCGAAGCCGGTCGACCGGCATCGCCTCGACCGTGCGCCCGCCCGCGCCCGTGACCGTCGTTGCCTTCGTCAGCGAGTTGTAAACGGCCTCTTCGACGCTCTCGACTGCGGCGAGGAAGAGGGGATCCATGGCGTCGTTCGCGAGCTCCTCGACGCGCCGAAGACTCTCCTTCGACTGATGCGGGACGAGGTTACGCGTCGAGAAGGCGATCACGAAATCACCCGATCCGTTGCCGACGAAGGACCCCGTCCGCGCGAGTCCCAGCATCGCGCGTCGGGCGAGCCGCTCGAGGTTCCGGGCGGAGAGGGGCGCGTCCGTGGCGAGCACGATCATGCAGGAGCCGTGGCCGTATCCGGGAGCTCCGGCGAGCTCCTCCTGAAACGAGAACTTGCCGAGCCGCTCGCCGACCCGGACACCGTCGATCGTCAGGAGGCCGCCGAAGTTGGTCTGGAGGAGGGCGCCAACGGTCCAGCCGCCGAGCGTCGGAGGAAGGCGCCTCGAGGAGGTGCCGATGCCGCCCTTCCATCCGAAGGCCACGGTCCCGGTCCCCGCCCCGACGCTTCCCTCTTCCACTGGGCCCGTCTTTGCGGACTCGATCGCGGCCACGACGTCCTCGGACCGGACGCGGCGCGCCCGAATGTCGTTCAGCGCCCAGCCGTCGTTGGTCTCCCCGACGACGGCATTGACCGAACGGACGGTTTCGTTGCCGGGCCTCGCCAGCGTCCAGGCCACGACGGCGTCGATGGCCGTGCCGACGGCGAGCGTGTTGGTCAGAACGATGGGCGTCTCGAGATTGCCGAGCTCCTCCACTTGAAGGAACCCGGCCGCCTTGCCGAAGCCGTTGCCGGTGTATACGGCCGCCGGCACCTTTTGCTGGAAGAGGTTCCCCGCGTGCGGCACGACGGCCGTCACGCCGGTGCGAATCGAGTCGCCCTCGATGATCGTGCGGTGGCCGACGCGGACGCCGCCCACGTCGGTGATCGCGTTTTCCGGCCCCGGGGCGAGCACACCCGGGCGGACGCCCAGGTCTCGAATGCGGGGCCGTTCCTCGCCGCCTGCCGCGAGACCGAGCGCCGCGGCCGCGACGAAAGCCGCGGTTCCGGCACGGGGCATCATGCCGGGACGCTACACCACGCCGGTGGGGAGAGCGCTGTTATCGTCTCGCCGGAGGTGCATGCATGAGACGCGTGGCCGTCCCGGTCCTCGCCTCGCTTTTCCTGGTGCCGCTGGCGGTCCTCTCTCAGCCGGTTCCATCGGTTCCCCTGCGCCCGGTCCACACCTACTCGATCGTGGCCCGGGACGCCGCGACGGGGGAGCTGGGCGTGGCGGTCCAGTCGCACTGGTTCTCGGTCGGCACGAGCGTGGCGTGGGCCGAAGCCGGCGTCGGTGCCGTGGCCACGCAGTCATTCATCGACCCGAGCTACGGGCCGCTCGGGCTGGATCTCATGCGCGCCGGCCGCAGCGCGCCGGACGCCTTGAAAGGGCTCATCGCCGCCGACGAGGGCCGCGACGTGCGGCAGGTGGCGATGATCGATGCCTCGGGCCGCGTCGCGGCGCCATACGGGCGCGCGCTGCATCCCGGCCGCCGGGGATAAGGTCGGCGACGGCTACTCCGTCCAGGCCAACCTCATGGAGAAGGACACCGTGTGGCCCGCGATGGCGAAGGCCTTCGAGGCGGCCCGCGGGGACCTGGCGGAGCGGATGCTCGCGGCGCTCGAGGCCGCCGAAGCGCAGGGCGGCGACATTCGCGGCAGGCAATCGGCCGCGCTCCTCGTGGTGAAGGGCGTCCCGAGCGGGCGGCCGTGGCAGGACCGTCTGTTCGACCTTCGAGTGGAAGACAACCCGTCGCCGGTCGTGGAATTACGGCGCCTGGTCACCCTCCAGCGTGCCTACAACCTGATGAACGCGGGCGACCTCGCGGTGGAGAAGAAGGACGACGCCGGAGCCTTGAAGGCCTATTCGGCGGCCGGTGCGCTCGTTCCGGACAACGCCGAGATGGCCTACTGGCACGCCGTGGCTCTCGTGAACATGGGACGCGTGGACGAGTCGCTCCCGATCTTCGCGAAGGCCTTCCGCCTCCATCCGAAGTGGCGGGACCTCACGCCGCGCCTTCCGAAGGCGGGGCTGCTTCCCGACGATCCGAAGCTCATCGCCCGCATCGTCGCCGTGAAGGAGTGAAGTCGCGGATATCATCGCTGTCTCACGAGGAGCACCCATGACGAAAGACGCCTTCAAGGACCGGGAGCGCGGGCTGGAGGAAGAGTTCTTCCGCAAGGAAGACGCGAAACGGCTCGACAAGATGCGGGAGACCGCGAAGCTTCAGGAGATCGCCGGGGCCCTGGCGGAGATTCTGAGGGTCCAGAATCCGGAGCTTCTGAGCCGCACGATTGCTCTCGGGATCGACAGGGACACCGCTCCCGCGTTCCTCCTCGCTCCTCTGGTGCAGGTGGCCTGGGCCGAGGGCAAGGTCACCGAGCCCGAGCGCGAAGCCATCCTGCGCTTCGCTCGTTCCCGGGGCATCGAGGACGGCTCGCCCGCTCAGGCGCAGCTGCTCGCGTGGCTCCAGGCGCGTCCGTCGCAGGCCGTCTTCGACACGGCGATCGAGGTCATCAAGTCGGGACTCGCCGAGTTCCCGCCGAAAGAGCGCGAGGAGCGCATCGCCAAGATCGTTCGAGCCTGCCGAGAGGTATCCGAGGCCTCGGGCGGCATCGCGAAGGCGCTGGGAGTCGGCAGCGGTATCTCCTCCGAGGAACAATCGGTACTCGACGTCGTCTCTGCCGCTCTCCTGAACTCCTAGGCACTAGCCTGAACCCGGCGCGACCCGCGGGGGCTCGAAGCGGCGATCCAGGACCCACTTCCGGCCGACGCGGGTCAGGCGCGCGAGGGCGACGGCCTTTGTGTCGCGAGCGGGCGCGAGCGAGATCTCGAAGGTCTCTTCGACGCGCGAGTGGGTCGGCCCCGGAGCGACTCGATTGCCGGGCGCGGGTGCCGGGCGGCGGGGTCGTTCGGCGTAGCGGAGGTGGACGAACAGCGCCGTGCCCTTGGCGGGCAGCGGCCGCGACGTCCGGCGCGGCACTTCGATCTCTTCGCCGCGGGGATCCAGCGCGAAGCCCGGCGCGACGACGACCCGGGCGCCGCCGCCCCGTCGATCGATCGACACTCCCAGGCCGGTGACGGTGCCCCAGCCGTGCAGCCGGCGATTGTGGCGGCGGAACTTCCCGCGGAAGTAGTTCTGCTCCGTGGTGAAGTCGTCGACATCGAGAAGCTGGCCGAAGAAGTAGTTCACGCGGAGCGGTCCTTCCCCGGTCCGCTCGGCGCGTTCGACGCCGGTCGTCGCCAGGGCGCTCGCGACACCGACCAGTCGCCGCGCGACGGCGGTGCGTTGGCGCGCGTCGATCGGACGGAACAGCTGGTTCTCGGCGAGGAAGGCGAAGAGCTCGATCAGCGTGATGCCGGGATCGTGGGCGTTGCCGCCGGTCCAGTCGGGAAAACGCCGGACCACTTCCCGCCGCACCGCCTGTGCCAGGGCCCGCCATCGCTTTTCGTCGGTCACGCGCATGGTCTCTCCTCGCCGAAGAGATTATGCGCACCAGGCCCAGACTCAGGCGGCGCTCTTCTCGCCGGTCAGCTTCGCCTTCGCCCGCAGCACGCCCATCATCGTCGCCGTCATGACCGTGACGAATGCCATGAACGGGCCCCGCCGCTCGGCATAAACGCCCGAGCACGTAGGCCCAGCCGATGGGGTAGCCGCGGTGGGCGCGCTTCGCGAGCGCCCCGAGCCGCTCGAAGCCGGAATGCTCGAGCTCGACGCGGGTGGCCATGCCTTCCGCGGTGAAGCGGACCTCGACGTCCTGCGCGCGGCCGGGGTCGTCGCCCGGGTGCCATGTGAACTCGACGCGGCGCGGCGGCTCCCAGGCGGTGATCGTTCCCCAGACGCACTCGCGCCCGCCGCGGATGCGTTCGACGATGCGCCCGCCCTCGCGGCCTTCCATGACGACGGTTTCGGCGTCGCGCTGGCCGACGGAGTGCGAGGCGAGCGGCCACCAGGCCGCCATCTCGGCTGTGAAGCGGCGGAAGGCCTTCTCGGGCGGGACCGGGACGGTCACGGACTTCCGGATCGGCGGGAAAGCGGCGGATTCGGGTTTGGGCGGGTCGGTTCATGGCGTCACTCCTCGAATGATCTCGCAAAGGCGTCGAGTGCATCGGTCCACATGCGGTCGGCGTACTCGCGGAGGTCCGCGAGGCCGGTCGGGTCGAGACGATAGAGGCGGCGCTGCGCCTCGGGGCGGCTGGACGACGAGGCGCGCCCGCCGCAGCACGCGGAGGTGCTGGGAGACGGCCGGCTGAGAGACGCGAAGGTGCCGGGCCAGCTCCCCGACGGCATGGGGCCGGCGGCGGAGCCTCTCGACGAGGCGGCGCCGCGTCGGGTCGGCCAGAGCCTCGACCGCTTGTGCATAAGCCATAACTTATATAAGTATATACTTATCTGAATGGTCCGCGCAAGCCGCGGCCTGAGGAGGTGGGGAGATGGGATCGCGGGGCTGGTTCCGGACGGCATCGGTGTTCCTGGGGATCTTCTGCCTGGGTCATACGGGCGGAGCGTTTCTGGCGAAATCCAGCGGTCCGCAGGAGGACGCCGTCGTCCGGGCCATGAAGGACTTTCACTTCGACGCCATGGGCCGTGACCGGACCCTGTGGAACTTCTGGGAGGGCTTCAACATCTTCACGAGCCTGGCGCTGGCGATCCTCGCGGTGCTCGCCTGGCAGCTGGGACGCCTCGCCCGGACCTCGCCAGGGACCGGGAGGCCCCTCGCGACGACGCTCCTCGTCGGCACGGCGGCCATCGCCGTCCTCAGTTGGATCGACTTCTTCCTGGCGCCGGCTCTGGTGTCGACCCTGGCGGCGGCGAGCCTGCTGATGGCATGGCTTTCGCTCGAAAATCCCGGCGCGCACAGATCGAAGAGGTGCGCCATGACGTCCACCCGCGCCGCCGTCGTTCTCGGAGCCGTGCTCGTCCTCTCCGCGGTGGCGCATGCTCAGGAAGACAGGCAGAAGCCGATCGAGATATTCACCTGTTTCGGCGCCCAGATGGAGCGCGGCCGCGCCGGGACAATCGAGTTCACGATCTACCGCTGGTCGAGCGACGCCGAGCGCGAGAAGCTGCTCACGACGCTGCAGGAGTTCGGGCGCGACAAGCTGATCGACGAGCTGATGAAGATCCGGCCGGTCGTCGGCTACATGCGCACCCCGAACTCGATCGGTTACGACCTCTACTACGCCCGCAACAATCCGTTGCCCGACGGCGGCCGGCAGGTGGTGATGGCCACCAACCGGCGCGTCGCCATCGGCGAGGCCGCCACCGCCCAGCGCTCGATGCAGTATCAGCTGACCGCCATCGAGCTGCACGTCGACAAGGACGGCAAGGGTGAGGGCAAGATGGTCCCCGCCGCGAAGATCAGCTGGGACGCGAAGAAGAAGGCGATCGAGATCGAGAACTACCGGGCCCTGCCGATCGATCTCATCAACGTCCAGGCCAAGAAACCCTGAAACCGGAATCCGGCCGAGCGCCCGGAGTCGCGGTCGCCCTCGCGGTCGCGGCGACGGTGGCCGCGGGTTGGCTCGCGAAGATGGCGGCGGTGCGGTTCCTCGACGGGCGCCCGCCGGTCGAGCTCCTCGGCGGGACGGTGCGTCTCGACCCTCGTCGAAAACCCGGGCGCGTTCCTGGGGCTCGGCCGCGGCCTGCCCGAGGCCGCGCGCCGCGCGATTCTCGTCGTCGGGATCGGCGCGGTCCTTCTCGGCGCGCTGGCGTGGCTGCTGGCGGCGCGGACGTCTGCGGCCGGCGAAGATCGCTCGCGGCCGTCCTGATGATCGGCGGAGGGCTCTCGAATCTTTTCGACCGGTTACCGGACGGCCGGGTGACCGACTACGTGGTTCTCTCGGCCGGCCCGCTGCGGACGGGCGTCTTCAACCTCGCCGACGCGGCGATCCTCGCCGGGGCGTTCGTGTGGCTGTGGGATGCTCTACGCGGAGAGAACCGATCGGCTGACCCTTCATCCGGTGCATGAAGCGTCCGAGCCGGACGTTGAGACGGTGCTGGCGGCCGAGGAAGGGAATCGGCGGCGGCTGGCGAACACCGAGCTTCCGGCGGAGCCGCAGCAGCAGAAAGTTGTCCGGGACGGCGCGCAGCCCTCGATCGACCGATTCGATGGCGTCCTTGCGCGAGCCGCCGAGCAGGTAGAGCTGCGCGAGGCACCAGTAGATGTGGGGGTTGCGCGGGTCGGCGTGCTGGGCCCGCTTGCAGAGCTCGAGACCCCGCCGGAGCTCCTTCGTGTGCCCGAGGCAGAGAGCGTAGCTCGCGAGCCCCGAAGCCGGAACCGTCTCGCCCCGGCCCGTGAACCGCGCCACGTAGCTCGAGAGCAGCTGCGTCGCCCGGGCCCACTGTTCGCGTTTGACCGCTTCTCGGCCGGCTTCGAGCAGTTCTTCATCCGAGTACTCGTTCGAGATCCATCGGGATGCCTCCTGCGCCGCCGGACGGCGATGCTCCATTCTAGAACGACCCGCGGTCAGGTGGTCAGGCGGTCAGGCGGTGACCGGCCGGGCAGCCCGGCGGCTCGCGAGGAAACGCCGCAGCGTCCGCGCCATCCAGGCGAAGAGCAGGATCGCGAGGACGAACGACCCCGGCGGCGACGCAGGCCGCGGCGATCGGGTACTTCACGGCGAGGAAGATCAGGAAGGCCGTCAGGCCGTCTTCGGCGATCGAGGCGACCCAGTTCGTCACCGGCTCGGGGCTCGTGTTGAGGACGGCGCGGGTCGAGGACTTCAGGCCGTGCGCGGAGAGGGCGACGCCGCCGCAGACGAGCGTCGCCACGACACGCCAGTGCTCGGGCACGCCGGTTCCCGCCAGGCCCGCCCAGGCAAGGAGGGAAGCCGCGGGTACCCGGATGAACGTGTGCACGAGATCCCAGACCGAGTCGACGATCGGGATCTTGTCGGCGAGGAACTCGACGACGTAGAGCGACGCCGCGACGATGATGACCCACGGGTGCGTCAGGATCGAGAGGCCGCCGGGGAGCGCGAGGACGCCGCTGCGGCCGAGAAATCCGAGGACGGCGACCGTCGCGTAGAGCCGGAGCCCGGAAGCGACGGCGGCGCCGAGAAGCAGACCGATGAGCGGAACCAGGCTCTCAGCCATCGGCTCAGCCGAGCTTTTCCTCCAGGATCTTCTTCGCCTGCTCGGCGCGGAAATCCGCCAGCTTCTTCGACAGCTCCGGCCGCTTTCCGGCGAGGATCGCGACGGCGAAGAGACCGGCGTTGACGGCGCCGGGCTTTCCGATCGCGAACGTGGCGACGGGGATCCCGCCCGGCATCTGGACCGTCGCGAGCAGCGAGTCGAGGCCCTTGAGCGACGCGCTCTCCATGGGCACGCCGAGGACCGGGCAGCGTCGTGTGCGCGGCGGCGACGCCGGCCAGGTGCGCCGCGCCGCCGGCGCCGGCGACGAGGACCTCGAGCCCGCGCCCCGCCGCGCTCGTCACGTACTCCGAGGTCTCCTTCGGCGTGCGGTGGGCCGAGAGCACGCGGCTCTCGCTCGGCACGCCGAACTTCGCGAGCGTCTCCGAGACGTTCTTCATGACCTCCCAGTCGGACTTCGAGCCCATCAGGATCCCCACCAGCGGTTTCGCTCCACGTCACTCCCCCTGGCCGAGCGAGTATCCCCGCTCGCCGTCGAAATCGTAGAGGCTGACGGCCTGGGCGAACGAAATGCCGGCGCCCGCCAGGCGGCCGAGCAGCGCGGCGACGGCGGAGTAGGGCATGGCGCCGCCGCTCGCGCTCATGTGGCGGCAGCGGAACTGGTCGCCGCGGAACGTCTCCTCCATCCCGTCGGGCCAGACCTTGACGCCGCGGCTCGTCAGCATGGTCAGCCGGAACTCCGGCCCGGCGAGCGGCCCGAGCTTCGCCGCGAGCGCGTCGGAGTCGCGGCTGTCCCAGTTGACGTAGACGTCGACGCCCTTGAGCTCCCGCACGGGAGCCGGGCGGGCCGCCTCCGCGCGCTGCGGCGCGGCCTTCGGCGCGGCCGAGTACGAGACGGCCTTGAGCTTCTTCGGCCGCTGGCCGATCCGCGCCACGACGGCCTGCGCGAACTCCTTCGTGCCGACCTTCTCCTTGCTCACCGCGCCGTCGTAGATGTCGTAGGTGTGGATGCCGTCCTCGAGCGTCGTGAGCCAGGCGTTGTGGACGCGCTCGGCGACGTCGGGCTGGTCGATGTGGACGAGCATCATCACCGCGCCGAGCAGCAGCCCGGACGGGATTCGCCAGGTTCTGGCCGGCGCGCCGCGGCGCCGAGCCGTGGATCGCCTCGAACATCGCGTAGTTCGCCGCCGATGTTGGCCGAGCCGGCGAGGCCGACCGAGCCGGCGATCTGCGCGGCGACGTCCGAGAGCATGTCGCCGTAGAGGTTCGGCATCACGACGACGTCGAAGACCTCGGGCGTGTCGGCGAGCTTGGCGGCGCCGATGTCGACGATCCAGTGCTCCTGCTCGATGTCCGGGTACTCCGCCCCGATCTCGTCGAAGACCTTGTGGAAGAGCCCGTCGGTCATCTTCATGATGTTGTCTTTGGTGAAGCAGGTGACCTTCTTGCGGTTGTTGCGCCGGGCGTACTCGAAGGCGTAGCGGACGATCTTCTCGCGAGCCCGGCCGGGTGATGAGCTTCAGGCACTCGTAGACGTTGGCGGAGATGCGGTACTCGATGCCGGCGTAGAGGTCCTCCTCGTTCTCGCGCACGATCACGACGTCCATGACGGGATGCTTCGTCGCGACGAACGGGGGGTAGGAGACGCAGGGCCGCACGTTGGCGTAGAGGCCCAGCGTCTTGCGGGTCGTGACGTTGAGGCTCTTGAAGCCGCCGCCCTGGGGCGTCGTGATCGGCGCCTTCAGGAAGACCTTCGTCCGCTCGAGCGACTCCCAGGCCGAGGGCGCGATCCCGGCGCTGTTGCCGGCGAGATAGACCTTCTCGCCGATCTCGATCTCCTCGATCGCGAGCCGCGCGCCGGCCTTCTCGAGGATGAGAAGGGTGGCGTCCATGATCTCGGGGCCGATGCCGTCGCCCCGCGCGACAGTGATGGGAACCGCGTCCGCCACGTGCCCTCCGTTTCCCGAATCGCTCGTCGGAATCGGCCCCCGCGCCGGCGAGTGCGGAACCTTATCATCGACGGCCGATGCGCTCCGATCCTCTCGAAGCCGGCGTGCACGCGCTCGCCGAGCGCCTCGCGAAGGCCCGCGGATCACCGTCGTCACCGGCGCCGGCGTCTCGGCGGCGTCGCGGGATCCCGACCTTCCGCGGCCCGGGCGGCCTCTGGAAGACTCCCGTCCCGAGGAGCTCGCGACGCGCCGAGGCCTTCGACCGGGACCCGCTGCTCGTCTGGGAGTGGTACGCGTGGCGCCGCGAGCTCGTGGCGAAGGCCCGTCCCAACCGGGCCCACGAGGTGCTCGCGGCCTGGAGCCGGCGCTACCCGGACTTCCGTCTCGTGACGCAGAACGTCGACGGCCTGCACGAGCGCGCGGGGACGCGGAACGTGACGCGCTTCCACGGCTCGCTCTGGACGCTCGCGTGCCGGCAGCGCGTGCGCGGGGCGCCCCGGACGCTGGCGCGGAGGACGGGCGCCCTCGGGCGAGCTCCCGCCGCGCTGCCCGCACTGCGGCGGCCTCGCGCGCCCCGGCGTCGTCTGGTTCGGCGAGGCGATCCCGGCCGGGGCGCTGCGCGCGGCCGCCGAGGCGGTCGACTGCGACGTCTTCCTCGCCGTCGGGACCTCGGCGGTCGTCTATCCCGCGGCGGGCCTGCTCGACGAGGCAGGCGCCCGCGGCGCCCTCACCGTCGAGATCAACCCGGACGCCACGCCGGCGACGGGCGGCGTCGACCTGGTCCTCGCGGGCCCGGCCGAGGAGGTTCTCGACCGCGTCGAGCGGATCCTTCTCGCGGCGACTGACCCTCGGTTCCCGGCGAATGCCCCGCGCGACCCTGCCCGGCCGGGAGTAGTATTCTTGAAGGTCGGTGAAAAAAGCTCTCTGGGTCGTCCTGGCGGTGGGTATCGCTCTGGCCGGGGCGTGGGGGTACGGGGAGCTCGTTCGTCACGAGAACGACGCGGGCCAGCCCGTCCGCCTCCTCGCGATCGCGGAGGAGCAGAGCCTCGCGCTTTCCTTTTCGCGGCGCGGCCGGCTGACGACGCGCGTTCCCGAAGAGGGCGAGCCGATCGCGAAGGGCGACAAGGTGGCCCGCATCGAAGAGCCCGGCCTCTCCGAGGACGCCTCCGACATCGAGCGGCAGATCTCCCAGGTCCACGCCCGCGACCGCTCGCGCCTGCAGGAGATCGAGAAGCTCCGGGCGCAGTTCGCGGCGGTCGCCTCCGACGAGCGGCGCATGGGGCGGCTCGTCAAGGAAGGCGTCTCGCCGGCGGCGAGCCTCGAGTCCCTCCAGCACCAGCGCGAGGCGATCGCGGCCGAGATCCGGGCGCGCGAGGCGGAAGAAGGCGATCTCGAAGCGCAGGAGCAGGCGCTTGAGCGTCCGCCTCGACAAGATCCACGTGTTCGAGAAGGAGGGCGTGCTGGCCTCTCCCGTCGAGCGGCACGGTCCTGACGCGGCATCACCGCGAGGGCGAATGGGTCGAGCCGGGGCAGGCCGTCGTCACGCTCCAGATCGACACGCCGTACCTGCGCGTCGAGGTTCCGGAGGAGCGGCTCTCCTCCTTCGTCGTCGGAAAGACCGTGACCGTCTGGCCGCAGGCCCGCCCCAACGCCCGCTTCCAGGCCAAGATCGTCTCCATCAAGCCGCGCTCCGAGTTCGCGACCCGCAAGAACTGGGGCCTCCACAGCCGCGACCTGCAGACGTTCTCCGTCCGGCTCCAGCCGGTCAACGCCACCGTCGTCTCCGGCCAGACCTTCGTCGTCGCGGCCGGCAGCGAGACGCCGAGGGCGTGAGCTCGGCGCCGGCGGCGATCGAGGTCGAGCAGCTGACCAAGCGCTTCGGCGACCTGGTCGCCGACGACGCGGTCTCCTTCCGCGTCCGCCCCGGCGAGACCTTCGGCCTCCTCGGCCCCAACGGCGCCGGCAAGACGACCCTGATCCGCATGCTCACGACGCTTCTGCCGCCGACCTCCGGGACGGCGAAGATCGAGGGCCAGGACGTCGTCTCGGAGAGGGGCGCCGTCCGCCGGCTGATCGGCACCGTGTCGCAGGCCCAGACGACCGACGAGAACCTGACCGTCCGCGAGAACCTCTCCATGCAGGGCAAGATGTACGGCCTCTCCGGCCGGCGCCTCTCCGAGCGCATCGAGCGGCGGCTGCGGCAGGTGGGCCTCTGGGAGCGCCGCCGGCAGAGGACCGAGCAGCTCTCGGGAGGCATGCGGCGGCGGCTCGAGATCGCCCGCGGCGTGCTGCATTCGCCCCGCGTCCTCTTTCTCGACGAGCCGACGAGCGGCCTCGACCCTCAGAGCCGGCGCTCGATCTGGGACATGTTCGACGACATGCGCGAGCGCGATCCCGAGCTCGCGATCGTCCTGACGACCCACGCGATGGAGGAGGCCGACTACCTCTGCGACCGGATCGCGATCATGGACCAGGGCAAGATCCTCTGCGAGGACACGCCGCAGGCCCTGAAGCACGGGCTCGACACGGGAGAGCGGGTCGAGCTCGGCACGGACCGCGAGATCTCGGCCGTCGACCGCGAGGCCATCGCGGCGGCGGGCGCGGCGCAGGCCCGGTTCGTCTCCGCCAGCCTCGTCCACTTCACGGCGAAGCCGGGCGAAGGCATGGGACGCCGGATCGCGCGGCTGCTCGAGGACCGCGGCTACCACATCGTCCACCTGACGATCGCGCTCGTCACGCTCGAGGACGTCTTCTTCTCCTACACGGGTCGGGCGCTGCGCGAGGCATGAGCCGCGCAGGCAAGGACCGGCCGCCGGCGCGCGGGCTCCGGCTCGCGCTCCTCGGCATCGCCGCGATCGGGCAGCGCGCGTTTCTGACGCTCTGGCGGCAGCCGGTGCTGGTGGTCTCGACGATGCTCTTCCCGCTGATCTACCTCGTGATCCTCGGCAACGCGATGAATCGCCCGCTCGAGAGGCTCCCGCTCGCGGTCGTGGACGAAGCGGGCAACGCGTACTCGGCGGAATGCCGGCGCGGCGTCCTCGCGCTCCAGACCGGCCGCGGCCTCGTCCAGGCGACCTTCCTTCCCGACCGCGCCGAGGCGCTCGACGGGCTGCGCCGCAGCCTCTACCGGGGCGTGTGGGTGCTGCCCTTCGGGCTCTCGCCTCGAGGCCCCGCGCCCTCGTTCATCGGCGACAACACCGACCGCTTCTCCAACGACGAGCTCCAGTCGGCGCTCGCGCAGATCTGGCAGGAGGTCGCGGCGCCGAAGAACGTGCCGCCGGCGGCGCCGCCGGTGCGCCTCGAGGCCTACCCGTACCTCGACTACCTGACCTACCTCGGGCCGGCGGTCGTGTGCCTGGCGATCTTCATGGGCTCGATGGTGTCGGGCGGCCTGCAGGTGCTGGAGGACCGCATGTACGGGTACCACGAGGGCTACCTCGTGACGCCGATCTCGACCGGCACGCTCGTCGCGGGCCACATCCTGGCCGGGGCCGTCGTGGCGTCGATCGCGGGCGGGCTCGTGCTCGTCGCCGTCGTCGCGGTCACTCCGGTGCCGCTCGCGAGCGGCGCGAACCTCGCCGCGGCGTTCCTCACGGTGTTTCTGACCTCCCTCTCGATCGCGGCGCTCTGGTTCCTGCTCTTCGCGCGGGCGAAGAGCGCGAGCCTTCTGCGCGGCATGTTCGGCATCATCAACGTGCTGCTGTTCTTCCCCTCGGGCGCGCTCTACCCGCTCGAGTCGTACCCGGCGTGGCTGGCGAAGTTCGCGGCCATCGACCCGCTGACGTACGGCGTGCGGGCTCTCCGCAACCTGCTCCTGCGCGGCGCCGACCCCTCCGTCGGCCTACGCCGACTGGATCTTCCTCGCGACGTTCACGCTGGTCTGCGGGGTTTTGACGAAGGTGCTGTTCCGGCGAGAGGTGTAGGGGAAGTCGACGGGTCTAGGTCGAGAGTGTCAGAAAGGCCGGTCCTCCGACGCTCAACCCTCGACCCTTGACTCTCGCCTTCCCGCGCTCTCAGGTAATTCTCGAATTCCTCCGGGTGCGCCGCCCGCGCGCGCGCCTCTTCGAGCTCGACGAGGCCCTCGTTCACGAGACGCGCGAGCGACTCCTCGAGCGTGACCGAGCCCTGCTTCTTGGTGATGGCGATCTCCTGGTGGAGGTGCTGCAGCGCGTTCTTGCGGACGTGCTGCCGGGCGCCGTAGCCGACGAAGAGGAGCTCGGCCGCGGCGACGCGCCCTCCGCCCTTTTTCGGCAGGAGCGTCTGCGTGAGCAGCGCGGCGAGCGCCATCGAGAGCTCCTGGCGGATGGTGTTCTGCCGCTCGGGCGGGAAGGAGTCGGCGACGCGCGAGACGGTGGAGGCCGCGTCGGTCGTGTGGACGGTCGAGAAGACGAGGTGCCCGGTCTCGGCCGCGGCGAGGGCGATGCGCATCGTCTCGGGGTCCCGCATCTCGCCGACGACGAGAACGTCCGGCGCCTGCCGCATCGCGGCGCGCAGGGCCGTCGGGAAGTCCGGCGCGTCGATGCCGATCTCGACCTGCTCGACGAGGCACGTCCTGTGGGGGTGCTCGTACTCGATCGGGTCCTCGATCGTGACGACGTGGCGCGCGTCGCGGCGGTTGATCTCCTCGACGAGCGCCGCGAGGGTCGTCGTCTTTCCGGAGCCCGTCGGTCCGCCGATGAGCACGAGACCGCGCGGCAGGCGCGTCAGGGCCTCGACGCCCGCCGGGAGCCCGAGCGAGGCGAGCCTCGGGGGCTGCGCCGGAAGCGCCCGGACCGCCGCCGCGGCGCGCCCGCGTTCGCGGTGGAGGTTGACCCGGAAGCGGCCGAGCCCGCGGACCCGGTGCGACGCGTCGGCGATCCCTTCCTCGCGATAACGGTTCCGCGCATGGCGGGGGAGCGCGGGCACGACGGCCTCCTCGATCTCCTCGCCCGAGAGGGGTCCGCCCGAGAGAGGACTGATCCGACCGTCGATGCGCACGGAAGGAGGCGCGCCGGCCACGAGCAGAAGATCGCTCCCCGCGACACGCACGAGCTCCTGGAGCCAGGCGTCGAGCCGAACGGCTTCGGCTTCGGCTCAGGACTCGACGTGAGCCGCGCCTGCCACGAGGCCGTCCTCGTTGAGCTCGCGAATCAGCTCGTTGAGGTCGGGGGTGTCGTCCACGATGGACGGCGTACCAGCCGGTCACGATCTAGACGCAGCGGATAGCCGTGCTGAAGGGGTAGCGGTTCGCCGTTCATGGCGTAAGCCAGCAGCACGTCACGTTGCGTGCCTCATCTATCCGCGAGGCTGCGTTCGAAGCGGATGGAGCCGGCCTCTCCTTGAACCCTTCCACAGTCGGCGCCTCGGAACAGCACCTCTTGGGCGCCGCGTCCGGACGCCGGCCCTGTCCAGGATCTCCACCAGCGGTATTCCCGTCCACTCCGCGGTGCTGGCGGCGCCCAGCGTCCCACTTCTCGCCTTCCGTCGGAGGGTCGAACAGCGCGCGGCCGTTGCCGGCTCATTCCAGAGTTTCCACAAACGTCTGCGATCGCATCTTCTGAAGGTCGCGCACGCGTGAGACTCAGATGCCGCTCCACCAGACCGCCGACGTTGAGCCGGAAGGTCGCCGCGTCGAGTATTGTGTATCTGAAAATGATTGCGGACGTAGTAGCGCGCATTCGGCATCACGACGCCGGCTAGCCGGCGAGGTGCCAGTCGGTGTGCGGCGCCTTGTTCTCGAAGATCCAGGCGCGGAAGAGGCGGCCGTACGTCGTCGGCTTCCAGCCGATCTCGTCGAAGAACGGCCGGAGCGCGAAGTGCAGCTTCCGCAGCTTGTAGAACGGCACGCCCGTAAAGTAGTGATGCTCGAGGTGGTACGCCGAGGAGAGGTACCAGAACTCCCAGAAGCGGCTGGGCTTGAGGATCGAGCCCCACTTCGCGGGGTCCTGCGGATCGATCGCGTAGTGCTGGCCGAGGCGGTTCAGCGCGAACGCGATCGGAAAGACCAGGAAGACCGGAACGAGATACACGCGCGCCGCCACCTCGAAGCCGCCGACGGCCCAGACGGCCGCGAGGACGGAGAGGTGGAAGAGAATCGTCACGCGCCGCTCCCACGCGATCTTGCGGCGGAGCTCCTCCGGATAGGTCGCCGTCTCCTTGCGCGCCGCGCGGAAGTAGATCGGAAAGAGCGCGGGCGTGAAGTAGAGGAGCTTGAACCACGGCTTGTTGATCTTCGGCGAGAGGTAGTGCCGCTTCGGGTCCGCCTGGGCGTCGCCGAGCTCCGCGTGATGCGTCAGGTGCCAGCGGGTGAATTGCGAAGCCGAGATGCCCGAGGGGATCGCGTAGAGAAGCGAGAGGATCCGATCCCCCTTCGGGTGCGGACCGTTGAACACGGCGTGGTGGAGCGCGTCGTGGAGGAGGACGGTGAAGTTGAAGACGGTCCAGCCGGAGACGAGGGCCGCCGGAATCCAGATCCAGGGCTGCGGATAGTTCCACGCGACGGCCGACGCCGCGAGGAGCATCGCGAACTGGCGGACGGCGACGAGGAAGTGGCGGGCCGGGCTCTTGTGGTGAAGCTCCTTCAGCAGGTCGTGCGGCAGCGCCTTGTTGAGCCGGTGGCGCAGGTCCTTCGAGACCTTGGACCAGTAGTGCTCGCCCGGGGCGAGGTCCTCGGGACGAGGGAGCGGGGCGGCGGTGCCGCCGGTCGGGATGGCGCTCATCGATTTCGACTTCGCCCCAGCGAAAACCCTCGTCGGGGCACCCCTATTCTCACACAGCGGCCGAGGCCTTAATCTCCTGCCGGTGAAGGACATCCAGGCCTCGCCGCCTCCTCGAATCGCTCTATCGCGCCGCGCTCGCAGGTGCCGACCCGGAGGCCGCGGTCGCGCGCGCGCTCACGACTTCTACGGTGCGGCGAGCCCTGGCGTCGGGCCGGCGCGTCGGCGTCTTCGCGGCCGGCAAGGGCGCCGCGGGGATGGCGCGGGCGGCACTCGCGGAGCTCGGGCCCGTCCCGGCGCTCGTCGTTCTTCCCCGCGGACACGCCACGCGCGGCGTGCCGCGGCGCGCCGTCGCCTTCGCCGCGCATCCGGAGCCCGACGCCGCGAGCCTGCGGGCGGGGCGGCGAGCCCTCCGGTTCTTTCGGAGCTTCGGGCGAGAGGACACGATCCTCTGTCTCCTTTCCGGAGGAGCCTCCTCGCTTCTCGCGGTGCCGCGTCCGGGCATGACGCTCGCTCAGAAGCGGCGCGCGATCCGAAACCTCGCTCGCACCGGCGCGCCCATCGCCGCGCTCAATCGTCTTCGGACGAAGCTCTCGGCGATCAAGGGCGGGCGCCTGGGGAAGTCGACGGCGGCGAGGCTCGTCACCCTCGTCCTCTCGGACGTTCCCGGCGATCGCGCGTCGCTCGTCGGGTCGGGACCGACGATCCGAGGCCGAAGCCGGCGGGGCGACCTCGTCCGCGTCGTCGGCTCCAACCGATCCGGGGTTCTCGCCGCGGCGCGCGAGGCGCGGAAGCGCGGGCTCTCCGTTTCGCGGGTGCCCCGCCGCCTTTCCGGCGAGGCGGCGCTCGCCGGCCGCCGGCTGGCGCGCCGGGCGAGATCTCTCCGCCGGGGCTCCGTGCTGCTCGCGGGCGGAGAGACGACCGTTTCACTCGGGGCGGTGCGCGGCGGGGGAGGTCGCGGGGGCCGTTGTCTCGAGCTGGCGCTTTCGGCGGCGCGGCAATTCGACGGCGATCGCTCGCTGGCGCTGCTCGCCGCGGGTTCGGACGGCGTCGACGGGAGCTCCGGAGCGGCCGGGGCGTTCGCCGACGGCACGACCGTCGAACGCGCGGCAGCTCGCGGGCTCTCACCGGAGAGGACACTCGAGCGGCACGACACGCGGCGGCTGTTCGCCGCGCTGGGGGACCTCTTCGAGACGGGGCCGACGGGCACGAACGTGGGCGACTGGATCTTTTTGCTACGCCGTTGAACCGGCAGGGGGACCCCGAAGCTCCTATAATTCGCTGTTTCACATGCCTCAGACGCCGACTGACCGCGAGCGCTCGACGCGGGAGCGCTTCACCGAAGAGCCGAACCGCTTCGGCGCGTACCGGCTCGCTCTCGGCTTTCCGAATTCCTACGAAGTCGGGATGTCGAACCTCGGCTTCCAGTGGGTCTATCGCCTCTTCAACCGCATCCCCGACGTCGTCTGCGAGCGGTTCTTCCACGAGGAGGGTGCGCCCGCCGTCACCTTCGAGACCGGGACGCGGCTCTCCGAGTTCGGCCTGCTCGCCTGGTCGCTCTCGTGGGAGATGGACATCGTCCACATCCTGCGCACGCTCCAGAAGGCCGGCATCCCCGTGCGGCGCGAGGCGCGGGACGAGAGGCATCCGATCCTTCTCGTGGGCGGCGACATCGCGCGGATGAACCCGGCGGCCCTTTCGCCCTTCGTCGACGTCTTCGCGCTCGGCGACGGCGAGCGCCTCGTGCCCCGGATCGCGGAGCTTCTGATGTCCGGCCTCGACCGCGAGGCCTTCCTCGCCGCGGCGGCGAAGGTGCCCGGGCTGTTCGTGCCGGTGGTGCAGGGCCCGCGCGCCGAGGCGGCCGAGAACGGCAAGGTCGTCGTCCAGCAGCCGATGTCGCGCAAGGACATCGCTCCCGACTTCGAGGTGCCCCACACGACGATCCTCACGCCGCAGACCGAGCTCGCCGACAAGCTCCTCATCGAGATCTCCAGGGGCTGTACCGAGATGTGCCGCTTCTGCTGGGCGGCCTACGCGATGGCGCCCGTCAAGCAGTACCCGGCGGCCTCGATCCTCAAGGTCGCGCGCCAGGCGCGGCCGCTGACGGATCGGACGGGGCTCATTGCCACCGCGGTCTGCGACCACCCCGAGATCGTCCCGATCCTCGAGGGCCTGGCCGGGCTCGGGTACCACATCGCGCTTTCTTCCATCAAGATCGACGCGATCGAGGATCCGATCCTCGAGGTGCTCGCGCGCCAGGGCGAGCGGGCGCTTTCGATCGCGCCCGAGGCCGGTAACGAGAGGCTCCGGCGTCACATCAACAAGAAGGTCTCCGACGCGATGCTCGACGAGAAGGCGCGCCTCGTCTTCGCGCGCGGCTTCACGCGACTGAAGCTCTACCTGCAGGTCGGCCTGCCCTCGGAGACGGACGAGGACGTGCGCGACATCGTGACGCTGACCGAGCGGCTGCACCGGATCGCGGTCGAAGAGGGGCGCCGGCGGGGCCGCGTCGCCGAGATCGTGCCGTCGGTGAACGCGTTCATCCCCGAAGCCGCACACCCCCTACGAAGACCAGCCTCTCGCCGAGGAGGACCTGCTCCGCGACCGCCTGGGACTGCTGCAGCGGGAGCTCTCCCGGATCCCCAACGTCGTCTACCGGGGAATGCCCGTGGGCGAGGCCGTCTGGGAGGCCTTCCTCGCCAAGGTCGACGAGTCGGGCGCCGACATCCTCGAGGAGGCCGCATCCGGCGTTCCCGTCCGCCGGCTCCTCAAGACACACAAGGCTCGCATTTCGGCCGTCGTCCGGCCGCAGGCCGTCCCCCTTGCGGCAGTGGCCCCTCCGGTCTCGCCGGCGCCGTGGTCCTTCATCTCCAAGCGTTGACACCCCCAATCGAGGAGGTTCCGTGAAGCTTCGCAATCGGGTTCGGGTTCAGGTTCGGATTGCCGCGCTCGCCCTGGTCCTCGCCGCCGGCTCCCTCGCGGCGCTCGACTATCCCGTCATGACCCCCAACCCCGCCGCGTACAAGGCGCGGCGCGAGAAGTTCATGGCGCAGTTGCCGCCGAAGTCGATCGCGATCCTGCGCTCGGCCCCCATGCGCAACATGTCGAACGACGTCGAATACCTCTACCGCCAGAACTCCGACTTCTACTACCTGACCGGGATCGTCGACGAAGAGGTCACGATCGTCCTGCGGCCCGAAGCCGCGGACGGAAAGAAGTACATCGCCTTCGTCCGGCCGCGCGACCCGCGCCGGGAGTCCTGGGACGGCATCCGCGTCGGCCCGAACGAAGCCGTCGCGGCCTGGGGCGTGGATGCGGTCTTCGAGCACAAGGACTTCGATTCGAAGATGTCGGAGTTCGACCGCAACACGTACCGCTCGAGCGGCTACCTGGCCGAGGCCGAGACGCTCTACCTCCTCGACGGCGACGACGCCGAGTGGCTCGAGAAGTTCCGGGCGAGCTTCGACCCGCTGGCCTCGCGGCGCACCGGGCCCTCCACCCTCGTCGACGCGCGAGCGCTGCTCCACCACATGCGCCTGATCAAGGACGAGGAGGACATCCGCTTCCTCCGGCGCGTGGCCGAGATGTCGGCCCAGGGTCACATCCGCGCGATGCAGGCGGCGGCGCCCGGCAAGTGGGAGTTCGAGGTGCAGGAGGCCCACGACGGCTTCTGCGCGCGCAACGGGTCGCGGCGGATGGCGTATCCGTCGATCGCCGGCTCGGGCCCCAACTCCTGCATCCTCCACTACCACCAGAGCGACCGGCAGATGAAGGACGGCGAGGTCCTGCTCAACGACTCCGGCTGCGAGTACGGGCTGTACGCCACGGACATCACCCGGACCTACCCCGTCAACGGCAAGTGGTCGCCGGAGCAGCGCGCGATCTACGACATCGTTCTCGGGGCGCAGAAGGCGGCGCTCGCGGTCGTCAAGCCGGGCGTGTCCCACGACGAGGTCGAGAAGGCGGCGGCGATCACCTGCGCCGAGGGCCTCGTCAAGCTGGGCCTGCTCACGGGGGATCCGGCCCAGCTGGTGAAGTCGTTCGGGCACCGGAAGTTCACGCTCCACGGCGTGTCCCACTGGGTGGGCTTCGACGTGCACGATCCGAACCCCTACGCCCTGCCGGGGCAGGCGTCGCGGCCGCTCGAAGCGGGCATGGTCTTCACGATCGAGCCCGGCATCTACATCCCGGCGAACTCGCAGGGCGTCGATCCGAAGTGGTGGAACATCGGCGTGCGGATCGAGGACACGATCCTCGTCACGGCGACCGGCTCCGACTGTCTCTCGTGCGCGGCTCCCAAGGAGCCGGCCGACGTCGAGAAGGCCGTGCGGTCCGGGGCCGGGAAGAAGTAGCGGCTACTCGGCCGGGCCGGTTCGGTGGACCAGGACGCGGAGCGTCTCGGTCCCGATGCGGCACTCGACCGGCGTCTTGAGCACCATATCGCCGTCGACGTGGATGTCGACGGGATAGTCCTCGAGGGCGCGGATCGCGACCTCGCGTCCGCGCACGACGCGCGCGAGACCGTCTGACAGATGCGCCCCGCGGCGCCGCTGCATCTCGCGGAAGAGCCGGAAGAGCCGCGCCCGGTCGCGGTGGGAGAAGAGCAGGACGTCGAAATCGTCCCGCTCGAGCCTCGCCTCCGGCGCGATGATCCACCGGCCCGCGTAGTGACGCGCGCGGCAGACGACCGCGAACGTGGCCGCATGCTTCGCGCCGTCGATCTCGACCTCGAGGCGCGGAAACTCGTACTGGAGAAACTCGGACAGCGCGGTCCCGAAGATGCCGGCCCGGCCGAGGTGGCGCTTGAGGAGGAGATTCATCTGCCCCATGATCCGGGCGTCGATTCCGACCCCGGCCCAGAGGAGGAAGAGGCGGCTGTCGGCGTGACCGAACCGGATTTCCCGCGGCTCGCCGTTCAGGAGAAGCTCCTCCGCCCGCGCGATCGAGAGCGGGATCCCGAGCTCGACCGCGAGGACGTTCGAGGTGCCGCCGGGAAGGATCGCGAGCGGCACCTCGGCGCCGGCGAGCCCGCTCGCGGCTTCGGAGACGGTGCCGTCGCCGCCGCAGACGACGACGAGATCGAGGCCCCGGGGCAGGAAACCGCGGACGATCTCGGTGGCGTCCCCCGGGCCGCTCGTCGGCACGTTGACGAGCTCCAGGCCCCGCCCCCGCATCCGGTCGATGAGGTCGCTCATGCGCGCGCGGAGGTCCCGCTGGCCGGCGGTCGGGTTGTAGATGAGAAGGCCGCGCTTCATCGGAACGTTGAGAGTCAGCGTGATCAGCTATCGAGTCGTCAGCGGCACCGCTGGTGCTCGTGCCTCGACGCTCAAGCTGAAATCTGACAGCTAGAACAATTCCCCATCCCTCTTCGGCGACGTGATCCCCAGATGCCGGTAGGCCGCGGCCGATGCGATGCGGCCTCGCGGCGTGCGCTGCAGGAAACCGGCCTGGAGCAGATAGGGCTCGTAGAGGTCTTCGAGCGTGCCGCGGTCCTCGCCGAGAGAGGCGGCGATGGCGCCGATGCCGACGGGCCCGCCGCCGAACTTCTCGATGATCGTCGCGAGGATGCGCCGGTCGAGCTCGTCGAACCCGTGCTCGTCGACCTCCAGGCGGGAGAGCGCCGCGCGGGCCGTCTCGAGGTCGATCTGCTTCTTGCCGGCGACTTCCGCGAAGTCGCGGAGCCGGCGCAGAAGTCGGTTGGCGATGCGGGGCGTGCCCCGCGCGCGCGAGCCGATCTCGCGCGACGCCTCCGGCGTGATCGCGATCGAGAGGATCCGCGCCGAGCGCTCGATGATCTGCGACAAGCGCGGCCACGTCGTAGAAGTCGAGGCGCAGCGCGATCCCGAACCGGCCGTGGAGGGGCTGCGAGAGTAGGCCCGGCCGCGTCGTCGCTCCGATCAGCGTGAAGGGCGGCAGGTCCACCTTCACCGTCCGCGCCATCGGACCCTCGCCGATCATGATGTCGAGCCGGAAATCTTCCATCGCGGGGTAGAGGATCTCCTCGACGGCCGGCGAGAGGCGGTGAATCTCGTCGACGAAGAGGACGTCCCTGGGCTGGAGATTGGTCAGCAGCCCGGCGAGGTCTCCGGCGCGGGCGATCATCGGACCGGCCGTCAGCCGCAGGCCGGCGCCCATCTCCCGGGCCACGATGTGGGCGAGCGTCGTCTTGCCGAGGCCCGGGGGCCCGGTGAGGAGCACGTGATCGAGGGGCTCGCCGCGCCCTTTCGCCGCCGCCAGGAACACGGAGAGGTTTTCGCGGACCTTCGTCTGGCCGATGTACTCCTGGAGCGATTGCGGCCTGAGCCGCGGCTCGACGGCGACGTCCTCTTCGAGCGCCGTCCCGGCGAGGATCTCGCGTGACTCGGTCATCGCCGGAGAGTCTACCTTCCCCGTTCGAGGCCGGCGGGAAACCGCCGGAGGTGCGTCAGCCCGACGTCAGCCGCCGCAGCGCCTCTTTCAGGAAGGCGCTGAAGTCGGCGGGCGCGCTGCCGCGCGCGACGGCGTCGACCGCCCGCTCGGCCTCGGCCTTGCGGTAGCCGAGGTTGACGAGAGCGGAGAGGACGTCGTCGGACGCCACCGCCGCCGGCGCCTTTCCCGGAGCCTCGCCGGGAAGATTCGAGACCTTCTCCGCGAGCTCGAGGACCATGCGCTCGGCCGTCTTCTTGCCGACGCCGGGAACGGCGACGAGCCGGCGGACGTCCTGGCGTCGGAGCGCCTCGACGAGCTCGGAGGGCGGGATTCCCGAGAGGACGGTGAGGGCGACGCGGGGCCCGATGCCGGTCACGCCGAGGAGCATCAGGAAGAGCGAGCGCTCCCGCTCCGTCAGGAATCCGTAGAGCGCGAGCGCGTCTTCGCGGACGTGCGTGTGGATCCAGAGCGAGGCCGGAGCCTCCTGCTCGGGGAGCTCGTAGAAGGTCGAGAGAGGGATGTGGATCAGGTAGCCCACGCCGGAGACGTCCAGCAGAATCTGGTCCGGCGCCTTGGAGGCGAGCCGGCCCGTCAGGCGGCCGATCATTCGGCGGTTCCCGGCCGGGCGTCCTTGTCGAGAGTCGTGAGCAAGGCCCGCCCCTACGAGCGGGCTCCGGTGTCTCTCAGGAAGCTCGAGAGCAGCGCCTCGTTGACCTCGACCTTCTGTTCCGCGCGCAGCTGCTGCAGGTAGGCGCGGGTCAGCCGCTCGGCTTCGCGCGAGCGGATCGTGTCGCGCAGCTCCTCTTTCTGCGTCGCCAGGGTCTCGCGGCTTCCCTCGGTGCGGGTCAGCACCCGGAAGAGGACGAAGCCGGCGGGGACGGGAACGGGGGGACCGGCCTGTCCCTGCGGCGTCCGGAAGGCGGCGGCCACGAGCTCGGGAGCGGCGCCGATTTCGGGAACGGGACCGGCCGGGCCGAACTCGGTCGTGGTCCTGACCTCGGCCTCGTAGCGCGGGGCGAGAGAGGCGAGCGTGGCTCCAGCGGCGAGCTCCTTGGATGCGGGCTCGAGCTGCGCCATGGCGTCCTTGAGGCGCCGCTCGGCCTTCCAGTCCGCCTCGAGGCGGGGCTTCAGCTCCGCGAAGGGCGGCACGCCCTCGGGGCGCTCTTCGGAGGCTTTCACGAACACGGTGCCGCGGGCGATCGTGATCGGAGTGGCCGAGACCTTGCCGATCGAGAGCTTCCAGGCCTCCTCGGTGAACTTGGCGTTCGCCCCGATGCCCTGGATCGGGTCGCCCTTGGCCGCCCATTCCGTGGTGTTGAGGTTCACGACGTCGCTCTGGAGCTTCCGCAGGTCCTCGTCCGAGGCCGATGGCATGCCCTTGAGCTTTCCGGCGAGCTCGCGGGACAGTCGCTCGACCTCCCCGGACGCCTGGCTTTCGGCGAGCTCGGACGTCAGCATCGGCCGGGCTTCGGCGAGCGAGCGCGTCCGGTCGGGAGTCTTCGAGTTGAACTTGATGATGTGGTAGCCGAACTGCGTCTTGATGGGGCCGCGGACCTCTCCGGGCTCCATGGCGAACGCCTGGGCCTCGAACTCGGGCACCATCTGGCCGCGCGAGAACGGAGGCAGCTGCCCGCCCGTCGTCTTGCCGCTCGGGTCGTCGGTGTTCTCGTTGGCGAGCTTCGCGAAGTCGGCGCCCGGGACCTTCGCGCGGGCCGCGATGTTCTCGGCCTTCGCTCTCGCGACGGCGTCGGCGTCGGCGCCGCCGCCCGGCTTGACCGACACCAGGATGTGCGCCACGTTCGCCTGCTCGGGCACGGTCATCTCGTCCTTGCGCTTCTCGTACTCGGCGGCGACGTCGGCGTCGGAGGGCTTCATCTTCGCCCGCACCTTCGCCTTGTCGACGAGCAGGTATTTCACCTTGCGCTGGACCGGGGTCCGGTAGCGATCCTTGCTCTTGTCCAGCAGCTGCTGCAGATCGGCGTCGGACGGCTGGGCGCTGCTCTCGATCCGGCTCGTCGGCACGAGCACGTACTCGATCGTCGCGCGGTCGTTCTTCTCGGCGTACTCCCGGAGGATCTCGGCCTCCGGCACGACGACCGAGGCCTTGACGAGGTCGCCGTACTTCTGGAGGAGCATCTCCTGGCGCATCTCGTCCTCGAACGTCTCGGAGTTGAGGCCGTTGGAACGCAGCGCGCGCTCGTAGGCCTCACGGCCCACGAACTGGCCGTTCTCCTGGAAGAAGGGGAGCGTCACGATCTTCTCCGCGAGCTCTTCGTCGGAGACCGACAGGTCGAGGCGGCGAGCGGCCTCGAGTCGCAGCTTCCGCTCGATCATGGAGTCGAGGACGTTGCGCGGCAGGTCGAGCGCCCGTTCGAGCTCGGGCGAAAAGTTGCCCTGGTACATCTGGCGGTAGCGCTCGAGCTGCGCCCGGTACTGGCGATCGAACTCGACGGCGGTGATCCTCTCGCGGCCGATGCTCGCGAGGACCTGGCCGGCGGGGTCGGTGTCCGTGCCGGAGCCGGACCAGAAGACGAAGCCGAGGATGAATACGCCGATGACGGCGAAGAGCGTCCACTTGAGCTTGTGGAAGCTGTTGCGCATGGTCTTGAGCATCGAAAACCTCTCTCGTGCGGAATCGTGAGAACGCGCGACTATAGCAGGGCTATTCGCGGCGTCCCGCCCGGGCGGCCGTCGCGCGCCCGCACAGCGGGAAAACGGCCAAGTGTGCTATAAGTCTGAGCGTAAGTCTCGCGTTTTCGGGAGTTTATGCGGAAACGGAAGGCCGGTCAGCCGGCCGGTACGGATCTGGACTGGTTCGTCATCCCGATCCAGAAGATCCGGCAATGGGGGTTGATTCTCGGCCTGCTCGTCGTGGCCGGGGTCGTTGGCTACCTCCTCTACAGTAAGGGCCGCCGGTCCCCGCAGGAGCGGGCCCGGGTCGAAATCGCCGAGGCCGAGAGTGTCCTCGCCCGGGCCACCCGCGCGGTCGGCGCGATCCGGCCGGGCTCCAACGTCGCGCAGGCGCGCGACTTCCTGCGGGACGCGAAGGCCTCGTTCCAGGCCTCCCGCTTCGAGGAGGCGTTCCGTCTGGCGGTCGAGTCGCAGTCCTACTCCCGGCGCGCCCTCGGCGGGTCGGGGCCCGGCGAACAGGGCGACGCGTCCTTCATCTTCGTCGAGGGCGACGTCTCGCTGCAGCGGGCGGGCCGCTCGACCTTCGAGCCGGCGCGCCAGCGCCAGCCGCTTTTCGACGGCGACTTCGTCAAGGCGGGGAAGACGGGCTCGGCGGAAATCATGTTCTACGACGGAACGCTGTACACGATCCGTCCGGGCTCGCTCTTCGAGTGCCGCCGCCCGGTCTCTTCGGAGTCGCCGGGAAGCCAGATCAAGATCGTCTCGGGCGCGGTCAACGTCTACACATCCAACGCGCAATCGACGATCGACACGGAAACGGCGACGGCCGCGATCGACCGCGACTCGCGCGTGTCGGTCGACGTGGCGCCCGGCGACAAGACCGAGGTCACGAGCTTCCGGGGCCGGACGACGGTCTCCACCGGGAAGGAGACGGTCGTCCTCGAGGGCCGCGAGAAAGTCGAGGCCGTGGCCGCGACCCGGTCCTTCTCGCCGAAGGTCGCCCTCCCCGATTCGCCGCAGCCCGTCGTGCCCGCCGACAACCGGATCTACGACCTGAAGACCGGCGACCAGATCGACCTGAAGTGGACGAAGGTGCCCGAGGCGGTCCGCTACCGCCTCCAGATCTCCCGCTCCCGCCTGTTCGTGCCCGACTCGACCGAGGTGGACCTCGACGACCGCGTGCTGCCCCAGGCCCGGGTCAAGGTCTCCAAGGAGGGGTCGTACTTCTGGCGCGTGGCGGCGATCGACGCCAACGGGCTGTCCTCCGACTGGAGCTTCGTCCGGCGCTTCAAGATGATGCTCGAGCCGGTGAAGTCGGGCTCAGGGGACGGAGCGCCTCCCGAGCTCACCGTGTTCGGCCCGCAGCAGATGGGGAACCTCTTCCTCATCTACGGGAAGACCGAGCCCGGGGCGATCGTCACGGTCAACGCCGAGCCCGCCGACGTCGAGCCGGACGGCTCGTTCAAGAAGACGATCACGGTAGAACGCGACGGCGCCGCGACGCTCGTCGTCAAGTCCGTGGACGCGTCGGGCAACGAGACGGTCCGGCGCGTCCGGGTGTTCGTGGAATCGCTATGATGGATCGCTGATTCGAGGGAGGTTCTTTTTGTCCTGGAAATCCGTTTTTTCGATCTTTTCCAACGACCTGGCCGTCGACCTCGGTACTGCGAACACGCTGATCTTCGCCCGCGGCAAGGGCATCATCGTCCGCGAGCCCTCGATCGTCGCGGTGAACACGCAGACCAACCGCGTCGAAGCCGTGGGCGCGGACGCCAAGGAGATGCTCGGCCGCACCCCGGGCAACATCGTGGCGATCCGCCCGATGAAGGACGGCGTCATCGCCGACTTCGAAGTGACCGAGAAGATGCTCGATCACTTCATCAAGAAGGCGCACGGCCGGTCCCTGTTCGTCCGGCCGCGCATCGTCATCTCCGTGCCCTCGGGCATCACGCAGGTCGAGAAGCGCGCCGTGCAGGACTCGGCCCTGCGCGCCGGGGCCTCGGAGGTGTTCATCATCGAGCAGGCCGTGGCGGCGGCGATCGGCGCGGGCCTGCCGATCACCGAGCCGACGGGCAACATGATCGTCGACATCGGCGGCGGCACGACCGACGTCGCCGTCATCTCTCTGGCCGGGATCGTGTACAGCCGCTCGGTGCGGACGGCGTCGAACGAGATGGACGAGGCGCTCATCCAGTACCTCAAGCGCAAGTACAACCTCCTGATCGGCGAACGGACGGCCGAGCAGATCAAGATCGAGATCGGCTCGGCGCACCCGCTCGACGAGCCTCTGACGATGGAGGTCAAGGGCCGCGATCTCGTCGAGGGCGTTCCGAAGACGCTCACGTTGACCGACGAAGAGGTGCGCGAGGCCCTCTCCGAGGTCGTGTCCGCCATCGTCGAGACGGTGCGCGTGGCGCTGGAGCGCACGCCTCCGGAGCTCTCGGCGGACATCATGGACAAGGGCATCATCATCACCGGCGGGGGCTCGCTGCTCCGCAACCTGGACCGGCGTCTGTCCGAGGAGACGGGTCTGCCCATCTCCTACGCCGAAGATCCCCTCGCGTCCGTAGCGCTCGGGACGGGAGCGATGCTCACGGACATGGACCTGCTGAGGAAGATCAGCATTCCCTGACGCTTTAAGGTAGCCCGAGCGGATCGCCGTCGTCGCCATGCGCCCCCCCAACCCCCACGTCGAGATCGCGGCCGTCAATCCACGGCGCGGAGGCGTCGTGCTCGCGACGGTGCTCGTGGCCTGTGTCCTCATCCTCTCGGCGCAGGCCCGCGCCCGCGGCGCAAGCGGCACCGTGCTCCAGTCCTGGATCCTGACGGCCTCCTCGCCGCTCGCGACGGCAGTCGGGTCGATCTCGCAGGGGGTTTCCGGCGCCGTCCGCTCGGTCGAGGAGCTCTTCTTCGCGCGCGCCGAGAACCAGAGGCTGCGCCGGGAGCTCGAGGCGCGCGAGCGCGAGCTCTTCCTCCTCCGGGCTGAGGCGCGCCAGAGCGCGGAAGAGAGACGGCTCGAGCAGGAGGGCGCCCCCCTGCCCGGGGTCGTCGGCGCGGTCCCGGTCCTTCTCGTGGAAAGCCGGGCCGGGATCTACAGCGCCCTCGTCGGCTCCGGCGCGTCCGACGGCGTGCAGCCGGGGACCCCGCTCGCCGTGCCGGCCGGCCTGGTCGGCCGCGTCGTCGCCGTGGGGCGAAGCGTGTCGCGCGCCCAGCTCCTTCTCGACGCGTCGGCGGCGGCGGGGGCGCGCATCACGCGCACGGGCGAGCTGGGAGTCGTCCGCGGCGACGGACGCGGCGCGATGACACTCAATAACATCGCCACGACCTCGTCGGTGGCGCGGGGCGACATCGTCGAGTCGGCCGGAATCGACGGCATCTATCCGCGCGGCGTTCCCATCGGGATCGTCGAATCCGTTTCGCGGGGAAGCAAGATGTTCCTGCAGATCCGCGTCACACCGAGCGCGGACTTCGCGCGCCTGACGGACGTGCTTCTGCTCGAGCCCTCGCCCGCGGCGCGGGAGAACCCGGAGGTTGGCAAGGGTGCGCCGCGGTGAAGGTCAGCCGGATCGCGCTGCTGCTCCTGGCGGCCGCGATCCTGGAGTTCTTCGTCGGGGGCTCGCGCTACCGGACGTTGTTGCCGGTGGACTGGTTCCTGCTGGCGACGGCGACCGTGGCACGCAGCGGCAACTTCGTCCGCGCGGTCCTCACCGGCACGGCGGCGGGCTTCGCCGAGGACGCGGTCTCCCAGCAGCTTCTCGGGATGAACGCCTTCGCCAAGGCGATCCTGGGCTACGCGCTGACGATCGTGGCCGTGCGGATGGTCTTTGGAGGGGCGCTCGCGGTCGGCGCCGCGCTGGCCGTGGCCTCCCTCGCCAACGAAGCGATCGTGGCGCTGCTCGGCGCGCTGCTTCTGCAGTCCCCGATCGTGGTCATCTCGAGGGACGCCCTGTGGCGGGCCGCGGCGACCGGAGTGGCGGGCGCCGCCCTCGAGTCCGCCTGGGGCTTCCCGTGGCGCGAATGGTGGAAGCGGCGGAGACTGCGGAGGCTGCGGTGACGACGGCGAGTCGAGGGTCGAGGGTCGAGGGTCGAGACGCGGGGGCGAACGCGTGCTGAGGATTCGCGAGGATCGCCAGGGGCTCGCGCGGCGCATCGAGATGTCGCGCGTCGCCGTGGGCGCCGTGCTCTCGCTGCTCGCGATCGCCTACTGGTTCATCCAGATCGTCCGAGGCGACTACTACTTCTCGCTCTCCGAGAACAACCGCATCCGGGCGGTCAAGGTCACGGCTCCCCGCGGCTACGTGCTCGACCGCAACGGGGCGGTGCTCGTCGAGAACGAGCCCGCGTACACGCTGCACCTCTACCGGCGCGAGGCGCGGGACCTCGCGGCCTCCATCGACTTCATCGTGAACCTGCTCGGCCTGGATCGCGAGCAGGTGACCTCCCGCGTCGAGCGCGGCCGCCGCGGCCCCGAGTTCGTCCCGATTCCGGTCGCCGAGAACCTCGGCATCGAGGAGGTGGCCTCGGTCGAGGCCCGGGCGATCGACCATCCGGAGTTCGCGATCACCGTTTCGCAGAGACGGCTCTACAAGCACGGCGGCGCGGCGGCGCACGCCCTCGGCTACCTCTCGGAGGCCACTCCCGAGCAGATCAAGGGGTCCTCGGGCATCTACCAGGTCGGGGACTGGATCGGCCAGAAGGGAATCGAGGGCGCCTACCAGCGTCTGCTGGCCGGCGCCAACGGCGAGCGGCGCGTCATCGTCGACTCGCACGGCCGCGAAGTCGCCGAGGCGAACCGACTCGAGGCCACTCCGGGCCAGAATCTCTTCCTGACGATCGACCTGAAGCTCCAGAAGGTCGCCGAAGATTATTTCCGCGAGCGGGTCGGCACGGCGGTAGCCATGGACCCGCGCACGGGCGAGATCCTGGCGCTCGTGTCCTCGCCGTCCTACGACCCGAACTGGTTCACCCGCCGGGTCACGTCGTCGGAGTGGACGGGGTTGATCGAGAACCCGGACCGGCCCCTCCAGAACCGGGCGGTGCAGAACATGTACTCGCCCGGCTCCGTCTTCAAAATCTTCACCGCCTACGGCGCGCTCGCCCAGGGTCTCGTCGACCCCACCGCCCGCCTGTTCTGCCCGGGCTACGCGACGTACTACGGGCGGCAGTTCCGGTGCCACAAGAAGGGTGGCCACGGCTGGGTCGACCTGCGCCGGGCGATCCAGGTGTCTTGCGACGTCTATTTCTACGATCTGGGCCGGCGGCTCGGAATCGACCGCATCGCCGAATTCGCGACGGCGTTCGGCTTCGGACAACCCACCGGCGTCGACCTCGCGTTCGAGAAGTCGGGCCTCGTGCCGTCGGAGGAATGGGCCCGGGTCAAGCGCGGCGCGCGCTGGTATCCGGGCGAGACGATCTCCGTGTCGATCGGCCAGGGGCCGCTGCTCGTGACGAGCCTCCAGGTGGCGCGCGCGCTCGCCGGTCTGCTCGAGGGCGGGCGGCTGCCGACCCCGCACCTCTTCTACTCCTCGCAGGACCCGCGGACGGGAGAGCAGCTCCGCTACAAGACGGAGTTCCGCGAGGGGCTCGCGATCTCCCCGGAGAAGCTCGCGATGGTCAAGGAAGCCATGTGGGCGGTCGTCAACGAGCCGGGCGGCACGGCCTTCGGCTCGCGGGTCGAGGGCGTGGAGATGGGGGGCAAGACCGGCACCGTTCAGGTCGTCGGCCGCGAAACCGCGATCCGCGCCGGAGCCGACCGCGCCCGGCTGCAGGATCACGCCTGGTTTGCGGGCTTCGGCCCGGTGGACGATCCGACGATGGTCGTCGTGGTGTTCGTGGAGCACGGGGGCCACGGCAACCTCGCCGCGGCCCCGCTGGCGAAGGCCCTCTTCGAGGCGCGCTACGGCATCGTCCCGCGCGTTCCGCCGCCGCCGGCGCTCTCGACGTCGGCGCCCGCGACGCCGGGCGTCGCGCCGGCCGCCTTTTCGGAGCCGCGGTGATCAGTCGCGTCATGGCCACGCGGCGCCTCGACCTGGTCCTGCTGGGCTGCGCCCTCACGTTGTCCGCCCTGGGTATCCTCTTCATCGACTCGGCGACGACCGGGACGCGGTACGAGGGCCTCGCGAGCCGCCAGGCGATCTGGATCGGGGTCGGCCTCGCGGCGATGACGGTCGCGATCCTGTTCG
Source organism: uncultured Acidobacteriota bacterium (assembly GCA_963723535.1). GTDB lineage: Bacteria > Acidobacteriota > Thermoanaerobaculia > UBA5066 > Gp7-AA6 > DAHUXD01. Next base: position 249,892 of record CAVRRE010000006.1, on the reverse strand, counting down.
ACTACCGGATGCTCCTGAAGTTCTCCTTCCCGATCTATTGCGCCTGCCTTCTGCCGCTCGTGTATCTCCTCTTCTTCGGCGAGACGATCGCCAACGTCCGCTCCTGGATCCGGATCGGTCAATTCCAGTTTCAGCCGGCGGAGCTCTCCAAGATCGCGACCGCCCTGCTCGTCGCCTATCTCTTCGAGAACGAGGAGGACCGGCGCCTCCACGCCTCCACGCTGCTGAAGCTCTCGGCGATCGTGGGTCTGCCGACGCTGCTCGTGTTCCTTCAGCCCGACATGGGCCTCGCCATCACGTTCGTTCCACTCTTCTTCGTGGGACTGCTCTTCGGCGGGCTTCCGGCGCGGGGCTGGGTCGCGATCTTCCTGATCGTCGCTGTCGTGGCGGGAGCCGGCTGGTTTTTCCTGAAGGACTACCAGAAGCAGCGGATCGGGACGTTCCTGAACCCCGACAGCGACGTGCTCGGCTCGGGCTACCAGGTGCGCCAGTCGAAGATCGCGGTGGGCTCCGGGGGATTCTCCGGCAAGGGCTTCCGCAGCGGAACGCAGAGCCAGCTCCGGTTTCTTCCGGTCCAGCACACCGACTTCATCCTGGCGGTCATCGCCGAAGAGTGGGGATTCCTCGGCGTGATCCTGGTGCTGGGTCTCTTCGCGGCACTGTTCTTGCGGGCCATGAAGCTCGCACAGACGGCGCGCGATCGCGGAGGTGTGTTTCTGGTGCTCGCCCTGACGGGGATGATGTTCTTCTCGGTGGTCATCAACGCGTCGATGATGATCGGCCTCGCGCCCACGACGGGCATCCCGCTGCCGCTCGTCTCCTACGGCGGATCGTCGATCGCGACGACGTTTCTCGCCATCGGTCTGATCCTCGGGGTCGAGTATCGCCGGTTCGCGAACGCGTGAGGAAAGAACTCCTCGTCAACGCGACGCTTCCGGAGACGCGGGTCGCTCTCACGGAGGACGGCCGTGTCGTCGAGGTCTTCCACGAGCGCCGGGGCCGGCAGAGCCTGGTCGGCAACGTCTATCTCGGGCGGGTCCACCGCGTGCTCCCGGGGATGCAGGCGGCGTTCGTCTCCATCGGTCTCGACCGCGACGCCTTCCTCTACGTCGAGGACGTCACGCCGCGCGCCCCGGACCTCGACTTCGGCGAGGACGAGAGGGATCCCGACGGAGAGGCCTCCGACCGGGCGGATCGGCCCCGCATCGACGACCTCGTGAAGGAAGGGCAGGAGATCGTCGTCCAGGTCACGAAGGACGCGGTGGCGTCGAAAGGCCCGCGGGTCACCGCGGCGATCTCCCTCGCGGGCCGCACCCTCGTCTATCTGCCCGGCGCGCGCGAGGCCGGCATCTCCCGCCGCATCCTCGACGCCGCCGAGCGCGACCGCCTCCGCGCGCTTCTCGAGGCCTTGCCCGGCGATGGAGCGTTCATCGCGCGCACCGCGGGGCTCGGGAAGTCGGCCGAGGAGCTCGCGGCCGATCACGCGTACCTGACGGGCCTCGCCGAGCGCATCGCGCGGCGGCGGGAGAGCACGGGACCGCCGGCGCTCCTCCACCGCGAGGCCGACCTCGCGCTTCGCTCCGCGCGGGACCTGGTGGACGACGACTGCGACGCCGTCCGGGTGGACGACCCCGCGGCCTACGAACGGATGCGGGAGCTTCTGGAGGTCGTCTCGCCGAAGCTCGCCCGGCGGCTCGAGCTCTACACCGGGGCGGAGCCCCTGTTCACGCGCTTCGGCGTCGACGCCGAGATCGAGAACGCCCTCCGCAGCCGGGTGCCGCTGCCGTCCGGGGGCTCGATCGTCATCCACCAGACCGAGGCCCTCGTCGCGATCGACGTCAACACAGGCAAATTCGTCGGAAAGGAAGACCTCGAGCAGACCGTCTTCGCGGCCAACCTCGAGGCGGCCCCCGAGGTCGCCCGGCAGATCCGGCTGCGGGACCTCGGCGGACTGCTCGTCGTCGACTTCATCGACATGGAGGATCCCGAGCACCGAGCCGCGCTCTTCGCCCGCTTCGAGGCGGAGATGGCCCGCGATCGGGCGCGCACCCGGATCCTTCCGATCTCCGAGTTCGGGCTGATCGAAATCACGCGGCAGCGCTCGCGCGGCAACCTCGAGCGGGTCCTGACGCGCCCCTGTCCGGAATGCGCCGGCGGGGGGCGCGTGAAGAGCGACATGACGGTGGCCCTCGATCTGCGGCGTGCCCTGATCGCTCCGCCGGTTCTGTTTTCCGCGGGCGCGATCGTCCGCGTCCGCACGCGCCCGGGGGTGGCGCGGCTTCTGACGGAGGACGATCCGCGCATCCTCGAAGAGACGGAATCGAGTCTCGGTATCCGGATCGAAATCGTGCCGGACGAGACTCTCGACGGCGAAGGCTACGAGATCGAGCGGGGCTGAAAGTTATTCAGTCTCAATAGCTTAGGCTCCGAAATAATCGGCCGGAAGCCCCTGTTGAGTAGATCAGCACGCGATACCTTCCTTCCCGGCCCCGACCGTTTGAGTCGGGGCCGCCTTTTTTTTGGGGCTAAGACTCGGACCTCTAGCGGTCCGCTTCGCGGACCGTGGAAGTGAGAGGGGAAATCGGCTTGGGTCTCCTCTCCCAGAAGATCCCACGGCGCGGCGCTTCGACCGCGGGATCCACGATCGGCGCGAGACGGGCGAAAACTAGAACAGCGGGCGGAGGCCGAAGAGCGGAAGCGTGACGACGTTGTGCAGCCCCGGAGGCGCCGAGACGATGAAGGGGATCGCGTTGACGACCGTGCCGATCGTGGAACGGTCGCCGTGGAATCCCCCGGCCGCCACGATGTGGAGGGGCGGGTCGCCCTCGATGTCGATCCGGTCGGCGGGATCCGGAGCGCCGACCGCCATCTTCAGGTCGAGCACGACCCTCGCCTCGTCGCCCGCCTGAACGAGGGCCACCTGATGGAGGCCGAGGACACGGCCCGGCGCCACGCCGTGAGTCTCCCGCTCGGCGATGACGGGCTTGATCGTCTCGGAGATCTCGTCGATGGGCAGGCCCAGGCCGAGGGCGATGAGCGCAGCCGATTCGGAGAGTCCCACGTGGCCGAGTTTCTTCTCGGCGACGCCGGCCGCGAACTCCTCGCGCGTGAGGCCCGCGCCGACCTTGGCCCGCAGGGGTCCCCGCCGCTTGGCGGCGTCCACGACGCGGCTGACCCGTACCGAATCGACGCGCACGCAGGCGCCCGCGATCGCGAGAACGAGGCGATCCATCACGAGACCCGGGTTGACGCCGGTTCCCAGGACCGCGACGCCCTTCTCCTTCGCCTGGCGATCGATCTGCCGAGCCATCGGGACGTGGCGAAGCTCCGGGTAAGCGAGCTCCTCGCAGGTCGAGACGATGTGGAGCCCGGCCGCGATGGCCTCTTCGATCTGGGGGAGCATCGCGTGAAGGCGGGAACCGGTGCAGAGAACCGCCACGTCGCCGCGGCTTCTCGAGGCGGCGGTCTGCCCGTAGAGAGCGGACGCCGTGGGGGTGATCGGGACGCCCGGGAAAGCGCCGTCGAGCAGAGACGACAGCTCCCGGCCGGCTTTCTCGGGAGCCGGATCCGCGGCGCCGGCCAGCTCGATCCCCTCGCGCCCGGCCAGAGCCTTGCCGACTTCGATCCCGATCGGCCCGAGGCCGATGAGACAGACGCGCGCGTGCGGGGCTTTCATGTTCGGGACGGGATTCTATGGGACACGGGCTCTCCCGAAGCAACGGCATCGGGAACGCCGCGCAAGAGCCAGAACGCGACGGCCATCAGGACGGCCAGAGAAGCGACGGCCAGCCGGTACGCCGCGTTCTTCCCGAGGGGCGCCGAGAGCCCGTCGACGATCGCGGCCCAGAGAAGCGGGCCGACGATCGCCGCGGCGCGCGCCGAGAGCGCGAGCAGACCGAAGAAGCGGCCGGCCTCGGCCGCCGGAACGAGGGTCAGAAGGAGGGGGCGCTCGGCCGACCAGATCCCGCCGAACGCGAAGCCGACGAGGACGCCACCCGCCCAGAAGCCCGAAAGCGTTGGCGCGAGCGCGATGGCGACGAGCCCGACGATCCAGGCCGCGAGGACCGCCTGCAGCGTCCGCCGCGGTCCCCAGCGGTCGCAGGCGCGGCCCGCCAGGTACGCCCCGGCGATGGCCGGGACGGTGAGCGTGACGAAGAGACGAATCTCACCGCCGGCGGGCAGGCCCAGGACGGAGACCGCGTAGAGCGCCATGAAGGAGATCGCGGTGCCGAGAGCGTCCTGGTAGAAGTAGGTCGCCACGACGAACCGCGTCAGGCCGCGGTGACGACGCGAGTCCCGGAACGCCGAGACGAGCTCGCCGGTGATGGCCCTCCAGCGCACGCGCGGCCGCTGCGAGCGCGGCAGGGCGAGGGGATCGCGGCAGAAGACGAAGAACGGCAGCGAGAAGACCACGAAGAGCAGCGCGGTCGGCGTGAAGGCCGCCTGCCGCCCGCCGGCCGGAATCCCGAGGGCGCCGGTCACGAAGGGCGCGACGAGAAGAACGCCCGTGATCGATCCGACGTAGCCGAGCGCCGTTCCGAGGCCGGAGAGCCTGCCCCGACCGCCTTCGGGCGAAAGCTCGGCGAGCATGGCGTTGTACGGAGGGAGCGCGAGCTGGTAGGCCGTGTTCGCGACGGCGAACGCAGCGAGGAGGAGAAGGAGGCCGAGTTTGTCGGATAGGGCCGCGCGGGAGAGGGGAGAGAGCGCGAGGGTCGCTCCCGCGCAGACGAGCGTCAGTCCCACGACCCAGGGCTTCCGCCGGCGGGAAGCATCGGAGACGGCGCCGATCCAGGGCGCCAGCAGGAGCACGACCGCCGACGAGAGACTGGTCGCCAGCGAGTACGCCGTGTTGCTCGCCCCGCGCTCCGTCACGAGCCAGACCGCGAAGTAGAGGGTCACGACGTTCATGGAAAAGATCGTGTTCGCGAAGTCGTAGAGCGCCCAGCTCCAGCGTTCGATCGCCGGCGCGGGCGCGAGGACGCGAAGGCGCCCGTCGGGGGAGAGCTGGAGGCGCGGCTCGGTCATGCGGAGTATGTTTGCCCTGGCGCGAGGGCGCCTTAGCATAGCCTTCGGATCGGAATCGAAGCCCGGGTGGAGGCGTTCTTGCAGTCATGCGGACAGAGAGTGAAAACGGCAGCGTTTCTCGTGGCGAGCGTCCTTCTCGCGGCCTGTGCCTCGGGCGGCAAGAAGGACTCCGGCATGGGCATCCGGACGCTCGACTGCACGGTCGTCGAGCGAGAACAGTCCGCTCCGGGTTCGAGCGGGACGAGCCGCAGCTACGCGACCACGGGCGACTACTACATGGTCTTCGAGACGAAGGAAGGCGAGGCGACGTCGCGCTACCGCCTCCAGGTCAACCGGACCCAGTGGTTCCGGTTCCCCGAGGGATCCCGCGTGCGGATCACCCTCAACAACAACATCCTCACCGACATCCGGTCGATCGAGTGACCGAGCCGCGGGGCCCGATCCCCCGCTGGCGCTGGGAATGGCTCATCGTGCCGGCCGTCGCCGGCGCGGCCTCGGCCCTGCTGAGCCGGGATCGCTGGATCCGTCCGTTCGTGGACGGTTCGCGCGAGCTCCAGGTCCCGGCGCGCGTCGCCGACGGAGAACGGCTCTACCGCGACGTCGCCTTCTATTACGGGCCTGCCGCTCCCTGGGCGAACGGCGCGGCCCTCGAGATCTTCGGCCGTCGGTTCGCCGTCCTCGAGGCGATGGGCGCGGTCGCCGCCGCGGTTCTCCTCTTCGCGCTCTACCGGCTTGCGCGCCGGGCCGGCTCGCCCCTCTCGGCGGGCGTCGCGGCGACCGTGGCCGCGGCGATCTGCGTCGGCGCTCCCAACGGCGGCGCGTTCCTCTTCCCCTACGCCTTTGCGGCGCTCTTCGCGATGGCGAGCGGGGTGGTGAGCCTCGCGGCTGCTTCAGGCTCGCCCTCGCGTTCAGGCTCGCCCTCGCGTTCAGGCTCGCCCTCGCGCGCCGGCCCGCCGTCGCTCGGCCGGACGGCGCTCGCGGCCGTCGCGCTCGCCCTTTCGCTTCTCTCGAAAGCGGAGGTCGGCGCGGCGGCCGCCGCCGTGATTCTCGTCGCCGCCTTCCGAAGCGCGGATTCGAGCGGCGAGCGCCGGCGGACAGCCGCGACGCTGGTCGGGGCCGTGCTGCTCGCGGCCGCCGGATACGCGTTCGCGTTTCGCGGGATCCCGCTCGCCTCGCTCGCGTCGCAGGGCCCCCTCGTTCTCTTTTCGCCGCCGCCGGAATGGCGGCAGGTCTATCGCCTCATTTCGGGCTTCGACGATCCCGCCGCCGCGCTTTCGCGGATCGCGACCGCGCTCTTTCTCGACGTGGTGATTCTCGGCGGAGCCTGGGTGGTCTCGCGGGCCGCGGGAAGCGGGGAGACGAAGCCCGGGCTCGCCGAGACCGTGTGGTGGGTTCTTCTCGCGGCGGCGGTCGTCGTCTGCGCCACGCCGGTCGGAGGGAGCATCGAGGACCGGCTGCCGGGGCTGTTGTCGCCGGTCCCGCTGGCGGCGGCTCTGGCGGCGCTCTGGCTTCTCCGCGCTCCCCTCGACGAACGCCGGCGGGCGCGTTTCCTCCTCTTCGGGTTCACCGCCCTCGTCGCCGTCCGCGTTTTGGGCAACGTGGCCTACGGCTTCGTGACGACGCCGTACGCGATCCTCGCCCTGCCGGCCCTCGCGGCGTCGGCGGCGGTTCTCGCACTCGACGTTCTGCCGCCGAGGCTCGCGCGGCCCCTGGTCTTTCGCCGCGCGGCGGCGGCGGCCCTGCTCGCGCTCGCCGTGGCCGGGCTCGTTCGACTCGAGCGCATCCGGCGCGGGGTCGCGGTCGGGTCCGTCGAGACGGCTGCGGGCGGCGTGCGCCTGCCGGAGCCATGGGCGCGGGCCTCGGAGCTCGCCCTCAGTTTTCTCGCCGAGCGGGCGCAGCCGGGCGACACGCTCGCCTGTTTTCCCGAGTGCGGGTTCTTCAATTTCGTCACCGGGCTTCGCAACCCGCTGCGACAGGAACAGATCCTCCCGGGCCATCTCGACGACGGTGCGGAGGCGGAGGTCGCCGCGCGGATCCGGGATGCCGGACCTCGGTTCATCCTCCTCGTGGACCAGACGCCTCCGGGATGGGCGGCGGCGCGATTCGGCGTCGACTACGCGCGCGGCATCGCCCTCGCGATCGAGGAGGGTTACGCCCTCGCGGGCGTCGCGCGCTCGCCCGAGGGCGTCTCGCTCATCCGCGTGCTCGAGAAACGGCCCGGATAGAATCCAGACGTGACCGGGGCGTGGCTGCCGAAAACCTTCACCACGCTGACCGGCTATTCCCGGCGGCAGCTTTTCGCCGACGTCCAGGCCGGGCTCGTCGTCGGGATCGTCGCCATCCCGCTCGCGATCGCGTTCGCGATCGCCTCGGGCGTGCCGCCGGAGACGGGCCTCGTGACCGCCGCCGTCGCCGGATTCCTGATTTCGTTTCTGGGCGGAAGCCGGGTCCAGATCGGCGGGCCGACGGGCGCCTTCGTCGTGATCGTGTACGGGATCGTCGCACGGTACGGCGTCGACGGCCTGATCATCTGCACGCTGCTCGCGGGCATCCTGCTCGTGGTCCTGGGCCTCGCGCGTTTCGGGGCGGCGATCAAGTTCATCCCGTACCCCGTCGTCACGGGTTTCACGAGCGGAATCGCCGTCATCATCTTCTCCTCGCAGATCCGAGACCTGCTCGGCTTGCGGATGGGAGCGGTTCCCGCACCGTTCCTCGCGAAGTGGGGCGCGTACGCGGCGAGCCTGCCGACCGTCTCGCCTGTGGCGCTCGGCGTCTCGGCCGGATCGCTCGCGATTCTGCTCGTCTGGCCGAAGATCTCCCGCACGGTGCCCGCGCCCATCGTCGCGATCCTCGTCGCCTCGGTTCTGGTGGCGGTGCTGGGCCTGCCGGTCGAGACGATCGGCACGCGCTTCGGCGAGATCCGAGCCGCCCTCCCGGCGCCCCGGCTGCCGTCGGTGTCGCTCGAACGGGTCCGCGAGCTCTTTTCGCCGGCGGTCACCGTCGCGCTTCTCGCCGGGATCGAGTCGCTGCTCTCGGCAGTCGTCGCCGACGGCATGATCGGCAGCCGCCACAAGTCCAACGTCGAGCTCGTCGCGCAGGGCCTGGCCAACATCGGGTCGGGGCTCTTCGGCGGCATGCCGGCGACCGGGGCGATTGCCAGGACGGCGACCAACGTCAAGGCGGGCGGCCGCACTCCCGTCGCCGGAATGACGCACGCGGTCGTCGTGGCCGTCGCCTTCCTCTATCTGGGCAAGTGGGCGCGGTACATTCCGCTCGCGACGCTGGCGGCGATTCTCGTCGTCGTGGCGTACCACATGAGCGAGTGGCGCGCCTTCGCTCAGCTCCTTCGGACGCCGAAGAGCGACGTGGCCGTGCTCCTCACGACGTTCCTGCTCACGGTCCTGATCGATCTGACGGTGGCCGTGCAGGTCGGCGTCGTGCTCGCGGCGTTTCTCTTCATGAAGCGGATGGCCGACGTCACCAACGTCGGCATGCTCACGCAGGAATGGCAGGACGCGCCGGACGGCACGATGCGCACGGACACCGAAGGCGTTGCGCGGCGGTCCATTCCCCCGGGTGTGGAGGTCTACGAGGTCAACGGCCCGTTTTTCTTCGGCGCGGCGGACAAGATCAAGGACGTTCTGCGGCTCGTGGCGAGGAAGCCGAGGGTCTTCATCCTCCGCATGCGAAACGTCCCCTTCATCGATGCTTCCGGCATTCGAGTGCTCGACGACCTCTTCCGCTCGTTTGCCCACCAGCGCATCCGATTCCTGATCGCCGGGATCCGTGACCAGCCGCTGCTGGCGCTCGAGGGAGCCGGGAAGCTCGACGAATACGGCCGGGAGAACTTCGTGGCGACGATCGACGAGGCGCTGGCGGTTGCGAGACATCACGCCGCTCCTGCGGGGGCGTCGGCGGAGGGTGAGCCGTGAGCGACACGAAGGCCTCGGGAGTGAAATTTCCTCCTCCCGCGATCTACGCTCTTCTGCTCGCCGCCGGGTTTCTCGTCGGGAGGCGCTGGCCGGCGGCGATCTGGCCGGGGCACGTGAAGGAGTTGCGCCTGGCAGGAGCCGTGCTCTTCGCCGCCGGAGCCCTGCTCGGGATCTGGGCCGTCGCCACGTTCCGCCGGGCAGGCACGAGCCCCAACCCGATGAAGCCGACGACGGCCTTCGCGGCGGAAGGGCCGTACCGCTTCACGCGCAACCCGATGTATCTCGGCCTGTCGACTCTGAGCCTCGGGTTCGCAGTCTTCTGGAACGCGCTCTGGCCTCTCCTCACCGTGCCGGTCGCGATGGGCCTCGTGCAGGTGTTCGTGATCGCGAAAGAGGAGGCGTACCTCGAGCGGCTCTTCGGCCGAAGCTACCTCGGGTATAAGTCGCGCGTGCGGCGGTGGATCTGAGATGAGCCCCGAGCGCGGACGGCTGGGACGGCGAGGCGCTCTACGAGCGCGCCGACCCGGAGACCGGCGCGACGATCCTGATTGCGCTCCACTCCTCGCGCCTCGGGCCGGCTTCGGGCGGGACGCGCATGAAGACCTACCCGGATCTCGAAGCCGCCCGACGCGATGCCCGGCGGCTCTCGGAGGGCATGACGTACAAGTGGGCGGCCGCGGGGTTCCCGCGCGGGGGCGGAAAGGCGGTTCTCGCCGTGCCGCCGGGCCTTTCGGGCGAGCGCCGCGACGGCCTGTTGCGCCGTTACGGCGCCTTCGTCCAGGAATTCGCGGGGCGTTTCTGGACGGGCGCCGACGTCGGCACGTCCGCGAGGGACATGGACGTCATTTCCGAAACGGGCGCGCCGTACATCTTCAGTCGCACGCCTGCACACGGCGGAGCCGGGGACTCCTCGGGGTGGACCGCGCTCGGCGTGGAGGCCGGGCTTCGGACCACGTGCGCGAAGCTCTTCGGCGCGCCGTCGCTCTCGGGCCGGAGGATCGTGGTGCAGGGGGCCGGCAGCGTCGGCGGCGACCTGATCGAGAGGCTCCTCGCCGCCGGAGCGGACGTCGCCTTCAGCGACGTCGACCCGGCGTCGGTCCGGCGCTGGCGCGACGAGCGCGGCGTCCATTTCGTGGAGCCCGAGCGCGTGCTCGAGACGCTCTGCGACGTTTTCGCGCCGTGCGCCCTCGGCGGCGTGCTCGATGCCGAGTCGATCCCGCGGCTGCGGTGCCGGGCCGTGGCCGGCGCCGCCAACAACCAGCTCGGAGAGGCGGCGGACGCGGAGCGGCTTCGCGCCCGCGGCATCCTCTACGCTCCGGACTTCGTCATCAATGCGGGCGGCGCGATCGGCATCACGGGCCAGGAGTCGCTCGGCTGGCCGGAAGAGAAGGCGCGGCGCGAAGTGCTCGGTATCGGCGCGACGCTCGCGCGCGTCTACGATCTGGCGGAGGCCGCCGGGATCACGACCGACGCCGCGGCGCGCCGGATCGCCGACGAGCGACTCGAACGGGGCCCCGTCAGCGCGTCGCCTGGCGAGGAGCGCTGACCGACCCCGGTCGATAATCCGGGTCGATCACCTTCATCTTGGCCTCCACGTCGGCCGCGAGGGTTGTGCGCCCGGCGCGGCGCGCATCCGCCGCCATCCGGTCGAGCCGGAAGAGGCCCTCCCCCCACGCGTCGAAACGGGGATTCTGCGAGAGATCGTTCGCGACCTTGCGGATGGACGCCTCGGCGTCCGCGGGGTTCTTGCCGTGGAGCGCGATCTCGGTGTCGAGCTGGTCGACGTACGGCATCACGAACCAGTCGAGATAGCGGGCCTGCGCCGCGAGGGCGACCCGCGCGTCGTCGAGGCTCTTCTTCGCTCGGCGCGCGGCGTCCTTCGCGGAATCGGTTTTGCCCATCGCGAGCAGGGCTTCGCCTTCGACGACGATGGCCACGGTCCGGGTGGCCGGCGTGCGCGTCTCGACCTGGAGGGCCCGCGCCACCTTCAGAGCCTCGTTGGGCTGACCGCGCAGGAGATAGAACTCGGCGAGGCTCGCCTGCGGCGTGCCGCGGTAGGGGAGGCGCGAGGGCGTGTCGAATGCCCGCCGGAACGTCCGCTCGGCGTCGTCGATGCGCTGGAGGCGCAGATAGGTGTAGCCCATCAGCTGCAGGTTGTGGAGGTGATGCCAGTCGTCGCCGGGCCTGAGGTTTTCGGCCCTGGCGTAGGCCACCTCGATCGCATCGGCTTTCTCGAACTGCTCGAGCGCTTCCTCCCAGCGTCCGAGGCGGGGCAGCACGTGGCCGTACATGTGTTGCGCGTGGGCCACCCCGGGGCTCGAAGCCGCGTAGACCTTTCCGTGCTCGGCGGCCTCGGCATGGTGGGCCGTGTTCTCGAAGGAGTGGACGAGATAGTGGTGCGCGGCGAGGTTTCCGGGCGAGCGCACGAGCGCGGTCTCGTAGAACGCGATGGACGCGCTGCGGCCGAACTGGCCGCGGCCCCACGGCCCGGCCTCCTCGGCGTTGCCCCGGAGGAGCCAGAGCTCCGCGTCCTCGGGGTACGCGTCGAGCGCCTTGTCGAGAGCCTTCTTGTAGGCCGCGTGCTTTGCCGCCTCCTCCGAGAGCGGGGCGGCCTGCGCCTCGATCTGCTGGGCGCGGAGAGCGATGAACGTCTGCTCCTTCGCCGAGACCTTCGGCGCGAGAGCCTCCGCTTTCGCGATCGCCGCGGCCGTCGACTCCGGGTTCTCGAGACCCTGCTCGGCGCGCGCCAGGCCCATCCAGCACATCGCGCACTCCGGATCGGAACGCAGCGCCTGGCGGAAGGACCGCGTCGCGTCGATGAAGGAATAGTGGTGCAGCAACGTCAGGCCCTGGTCGTAGTACGCCTGGGCGTCGGGCGAGGAGGTCGTGATCTTCTGATGCACCGACCCGACGTCCTTCCGAAGGGCGATCGGGCGCTCGAGGAGCGCCGGCTCGACGATGTCGCCTCCGGCGGCTGCGCAGCCGGCGTGGGAGAGAGGCTGCTCGGCCGAGACGGCGGTTCCGAGCAGGAGAGCGAGCGCCGAAAGGATCCACAGCGGGACTTCATCGTGACTCCTCCGAAGTCGTCTGGTAGGGCTGTCCATTCCTCGCGACCTCGAACTCCTTCGACTTGCCCTTCGGAATGGACAGGGACTGCCAGCGCGGTCCCGCGAAATGCCGGGCCAGAAAGACGATCTGGCCGACGTGGTACGCGTAATGCGTCAGCTGCCGCTGGATGGCCTGGAGCACGGTGTGAGTTTCGCTCCGGATCGTGACGGTCCTTGAAAGGTCCGCGGGCGAGAGCCCTTCGACGGCCGAAAAGAGGACGCGCCAACCCTCTTCCCAGCGGGCCGCGACCGAGGCGCGCGTGTCGCCCGCCTCCGTTTCGAACTCCGAGTCTCGATTGCGGTCCGCTTTCTCTCCGTCGGTGGTCAGGAAGTCGGTCCAGCGGGAACGCATGTTGCCGGAGACGTGTTTCATCACGATCGCGATGCTGTTGGATTCGTCGTCCACCGAGCGGAAGAGATCGGCGTCCGCCACCTGCGCGAGTGCCTTGTCCGCGAGGCCCTTGTACTTCCGCAGCTGGAGGACCGCGTCCTCGAGGAAGTGCTTCTCGACGCCGCCGCCGTCCACCGGGGCATCGTACCGCCTCTAGAATGCGCCGGTGAAGCGAGACCCCCTCCTCGAATTCCGCCCCGCGGTGCAGGAGTGGTTCCGCGGCGCCTTCCCGGCGCCGACCGCGGCGCAGGCCAGAGGCTGGCCGCCGATCCTCGAGGGCCGCTCGACGCTCCTCCTCGCTCCCACGGGATCGGGCAAGACGCTGGCCGCGTTCCTGGCCGCGATCGACCGCCTCATGTTCACGCCCGAGCCCGGGAAGCGCGAGCGCTGCCGCGTGCTCTACGTCTCGCCCCTGAAGGCGCTCGCCGTGGACGTCGAGCGCAATCTCCGGGTGCCGATCGCGGGCATCGCTGCGACCGCCGAACGGCGAGGCGAGATGTTCCGCCTCCCCTCGGTGGCCATCCGATCGGGCGACACACCGGCGTCGGAGCGCGCCCGCATCTCCCGCACGCCGCCGGACATCCTGATCACGACTCCGGAGTCGCTCTACCTCCTGCTGACCTCGCAGGCGCGCGAGGCGCTGTCCGCGGTCGAGACCGTCATCGTCGACGAGATCCACGCGATCGCGGCGTCCAAGCGCGGCGCCCACCTCTTCCTCTCGCTCGAGCGGCTCGAGGCGCTTCGGCCCGAGGACCGGGGCCTGCAGCGGATCGGTCTGTCCGCGACACAGAGGCCGCTCGAGGAGATCGCGCGCCTCCTCGGCGGAGGCGAGGCCTCGGGCGGGACGCGCGGAAAAAAGGCCGCGTGGAAGCCGCGGCCCGTCGAGATCGTGGACGCGGGCAGCCGCAAGGCCCTCGAGCTCTTCGTCGAGGTTCCCGTCGAAGACATGGCGCGGCTGAAGGAGGCCGAAAAACCCGGGGACGGGAACGCGGCGGCCGCCGGCCCGACGGCGGGCTCGATCTGGCCGTCGATCTATCCCCGCCTGGTCGAGCTCGTGCGCGCGCATCGCTCGACGATGATCTTCACCAACAGCCGGCGCCTCGCCGAGCGGCTCGCCGGGTCGCTCAACGAGACCGCGGGCGAGGAGATCGCTCTCGCCCACCACGGCTCGGTCGCCCGGGAGAAGCGCCTCGAGATCGAGGAGCGGCTCAAACGCGGCGATCTCCCGGCGATCGTCGCGACCTCGTCGCTCGAGCTCGGGATCGACATGGGAGCGGTCGATCTCGTCGTCCAGATCGAGGCGCCGCCCTCGATCGCCTCCGGCATGCAGCGGATCGGCCGCGCCGGCCACGCGGTCGGCGAGCCTTCGCGCGGGATTCTCTTTCCGAAGTACCGCGGGGACCTGCTGGCCGCGGCGGCGGCCACGGCGCGGATGCAGGAAGGCCGGGTCGAGGAAACCGCCTACCCGCGCAACCCTCTCGACGTCCTGGCCCAGCAGATCGTGGCGATCGTGGCTTCCGCGCCTGCGCGGGTCGATGAGCTGTATCGGCTGGTGCGGGGCGCCGCACCCTTCGCCGAGCTTCCGCGTTCCTCCTTCGAGGGCGTGCTCGACATGCTCTCCGGGCGTTATCCGTCGGACGAGTTCGCCGAGCTTCGCCCGCGCGTGACGTGGGACCGGACCGGCGGCGAGGTGCGCGCACGCGAAGGCGCGCGGCACGTGGCCGTCGTCAACGCCGGAACGATCCCGGACCGCGGGCTGTACGGGGTCTTCCTCGCGTCGTCCCCGGGCGAGGGGACTTCGCGGAGCACGCGCGTCGGCGAGCTCGACGAGGAGATGGTCTTCGAATCCCAGCCGGGCGACGTGTTCGTGCTCGGCGCCTCCTCCTGGCGGATCGAGGAGATCACGCACGACCGGGTCATGGTGTCGCCTGCGCCGGGGCTCCCCGGCCGCATGCCCTTCTGGCACGGCGACCGGCCGGGCCGGCCGACCGAGTTCGGCCAGGCGATCGGCGAGCTCGCCCGCGGCCTCGTCTCCGCGAAACCCGACGCTGCGGCGAGACGCCTCCGCGAGGAGCACGGCCTCGACGCGCGCGCCGCGGCGAACCTGATCTCCTACCTCGAGGAGCAGAAGGAGGCCACGGGCGAGGTGCCGAGCGACCGGACGCTCGTCGTCGAGCGCTACCAGGACGACATCGGCGACTGGAGAGTGTGCGTGCTCTCGCCGTGGGGCGCCCGCGTCCACGCTCCCTGGGCGACCGCCGTGCTCGCGGCGCTCAAAGATTCGCACGCCGGCGACATCGAGGCTCTCTGGTCGGACGACGGCATGGTCTTCCGCGTCCCCGAGTCCGACGAGCCGCCCGAGGTCTCGCTCTTCCTCCCGGCCGCGGACGAGATCGAGGACCTCGTCGTGCGGAGTCTGGGCGAGAGCTCGCTCTTCGCCGCGCGGTTCCGCGAGAACGCCGCGCGCGCGCTCCTGCTTCCGCGGCGGCACCCGGGGCGCCGCAGTCCCCTCTGGCAGCAACGCAAGCGCGCCGCAGACCTCCTCGCGGTGGCATCGCGGTACGGGTCGTTTCCGATCATTCTCGAGACGTACCGGGAGTGCCTCCGCGACGTCTTCGACCTGCCGGGGCTGACCGAGATCCTTCGCCGGATCGCGTCCCGGACGATCCGGGTCGTCACGCGCGACACCCGGACGCCGTCGCCGTTCGCCGCCTCACTCCTGTTTTCCTACGTCGCCAACTTCATCTACGACGCCGATGCCCCGCTCGCCGAGCGACGGGCCCAGGCGCTGTCGGTCGATCAGGCGCAGCTGCGCGAGCTCCTCGGCGAGGCGGAGCTGCGCGAGCTCTTCGACGCCGAGGCGATCCGGAGTCTCGAGCGCTCCCTCCAGAGGCTCGAGGGCCGGCGCGTGCGCCATGCCGACGGGCTCCACGATCTGCTGCTGTCTCTGGGAGATCTGAGCGAGGCGGAGATCCGCGACCGGAGCGAGTCTCCGGCCGACGTGCCGGGCTGGCTGGAGTCGCTCACGCGCGAGGGCCGCATCATTCCGATCCACGTCGCGGGGGAAGCGCGCTTCGCGGCGGCGGAGGACGCGTGGAAATTCCGCGATGCGCTCGGCATCGCGCCTCCGCCCGGGCTGCCCGCGGCGTTCCTCGAGGCCCGTGAAGGCGCCGAGCCGGTGACGGAGCTCGTGTCGCGCTACGCCCGCACGCACGGACCGTTTCGTCTCGAGGACGCCGCGGCTCGTTGGGGACTGCCCGTCGGTGTCGTGCGCCTCGCTCTCGACCGCCTGGCCGAGCGGGGCCGCGTGATCGAGGGGGACTTCCTGCCCGGCGGGCGGTCTCGCGAATGGTGCGACGCCGATTCCCTGCGCGCCATCAAGCGCCGCTCGCTCGCGAAACTGAGGCGCGAGGTCGAGCCGGTCGAGCCCGCCGCGTTCGCCCGGTTCCTCGCGGCCTGGCAGGGTGTCGCACGCCCGCGCGCCAGTCTCGAGGCGTTGCTGTCGGCCGTCGAGCAGCTCCAGGGCTGCCCGATTCCCGCGTCCGTTCTCGAGACGGAGGTCCTCCCCGCGCGGATCGAGCGCTATCGGCCGGCGGACCTCGACTTCCTGCTGGCTTCCGGAGAGATCGTCTGGCGGGGCCTGGAGCCGCTCGGCGCGTCCGACGGGCGGGTCGCGCTCTATCCGGCCGACCGGGCCCCGCTGCTCGCGCCGCCGCCCCGGGAGCTCGCCGGGGACGGAAGGCTCGCGTCCGAGATCCGCGCCCTGCTCTCGGCGCGCGGCGCGCTGTTCTTCGCGGACCTTTCGGCCGAGACGGGCGCGTTTGCCGGAGACCTGTTGACCGCCCTCTGGGACCTCGTCTGGGCCGGGGTGGTTTCCAACGACACGCTCGCGCCGCTGCGCTCCCTTCTCTCCGGCGCGTCGAAAAGGAGCACCCGCCGCGTGCGGGGACGCTCCTTTCGCTCGCGGCGTCTCGGCCCGCCCGGGAGCGAGGGGCGGTGGTCTCTCGTGCCGGCGGCGCGGAAGGCCCCGTCGGAAACGGAGCGGCGCGCGGCCCTCACGCGGGCGCTCCTCGAGCGGCACGGCGTTCTCACGCGCGAAGCCGTAGCGGCGGAGGGAATCGCCGGCGGCTTCTCCTCGGTCTACCCGGTGCTGAAGGCCATGGAAGACGCGGGCCAGGTCCGCCGCGGCTACTTCGTCGCGGGCCTCGGCGCGACACAGTTCGCGCTGTCGGGCGCCGACGACCGCCTGCGGGGAGAACGCGAGCCGCCGGAGCCCGAGGCCGCGCAGACGATCGTGCTCGCCGCGACCGATCCCGCAAATCCCTACGGCGCGGCGCTGCCCTGGCCGCCCTCGGCCGCTTCGGACTCGGCCGCGCGGCCCCAGCGGGCGGCGGGCGCGCAGGTGGTCTTGCGGGCCGGGGAGCTCCTCGCCTGGATCGGGAGGACCGAGACGAACCTGCTGAGCTTTCTCCCGGCGGACGAGCCGGCGCGCGGGGCCGCGGCGCGTGATCTCGCGCGGGCCCTGGCGCGGCTGGTCGAAACGGGACGTCGGCGCGCGGTCCTCGTCGGCAAGGTGGACGGGCGGGATCCCCGCGAGTCTTCGCTCGCGCCGCATCTCGTCGAGGCGGGATTTCTCGCCGGCTCGCGCGGCTTTCTCAAGCGACTGTCGCCCCAGCGTCCGGCGGACGCCTGATCGCTCGCTCCTTATGGACGGCGAGGTCGGTGAGGGCCCGGCGCTAGGCCGGTTTGCGCGTCTTTCGATAGATCCAGAGAACCAGGACCGCCCCGAGGAACGCGCCGACGAAACCGGCAGGCTCGCCGGTCTGGTAGAGGCCGAGCAGACGTCCGAGGAATCCGCCGATCAGCGCGCCGACGATGCCGAGCAGGGTGGTCACGATCCAACCCCCCGGATCCTTGCCGGGCATGACGAGCTTGGCGAGGGCGCCGACGACGAGGCCGAAGATGACCCACCCGATGATGCCCATGATTCGCTCCTCTCGCGATGGCCGCGGGACGCGGCGGGTACGGGCCGACGATATCTCCGGTTCGGCCGATGCTGCTAGGCTTTCTGGCAACATGAACCGACACAGGCTACGCGTTCCGGCCCTCGGCTTGCTCGCGATTCTCGCCCTTGCCCCGGCGCGCTCTCTGCGTGCCCAGGACCCGCCTCCGCGTCCGAAGATCGGACTCGCGCTCGGAGGCGGCGGCGCGCGGGGAATCGCGCACATCGGCGTGATCAGGGCGCTCGAGGAAATGAACATCCCGATCGACTACATCGCGGGCACGAGCATGGGCTCGATCGCCGGTGGCCTCTACGCGTGTGGCTTCACGCCCGACGAGATGGAGGCGGTGATCGAGTCGATCAAGTGGGAGACGCTCTTCCAGGACGCGCCCGACCGGCCGGAGCAGTCCTTCCGCCAGAAGGAGGACGACTTCGAGCATCTGATCCCGCTCGAGTTCGGCCTGAACTTCAAGAAGGGCGGCCTCGTCCTGCCGCCCGGGCTCATTGCCGGAAGCAAGCTCGGGTTCGTGCTCGACAGCACGCTGCTTCCCTGCTCGGTCTCGAACTTCGACGAGCTTCGCATCCCCTTCCGGGCGGTCGCGACCGACATCCAGACCGGCAATCCCTACGTGATGACGAAGGGCAGCCTCGCGCGGGCGATCCGCGCAAGCATGGCCATTCCGGCCATCTTCACGCCCGTGGAGCTCGACGGCAAGCTTCTCGTCGACGGCGGCGAGGCCCAGAACCTCCCGGTGCAGACGGTCAAGGGGATGGGGGCCGACATCGTGATCGCGGTCAACGTGGGCTCCTCGGGAGCCGAGACGGCTGAGAAGCCGACGAACGTCGGCGCGATGATCGAAAGGCTCATCGACCTGCCGCTGCAGCAGAACACGCAGGCCTCGGCCCGGCTCGCGGACTTCGTCATCACACCGGACCTGAAGGGCTACACCTCCGCGGATTTCATCAAGGGCACCGAGATGATCCCGCTCGGCTACCAGGCGACCATGGCGGATCGGGCGAAGCTCGAGAAATACGCCGAGCCCGAGAGCGTCTACCGGACCTGGAAGCTCGGCCACGACGCCACGAAGCCGCCCCTGCCGTTCATCGATGTGATCGAGATCGACCCCGTTCCCGGCGTCGACCCGCGCCGCATTTCCTATCGCGTGGAGACGAAGGCGGGCCAGGTCCTGGACACGAAGGTCCTGGGCTCGGATCTCAAGCGCATCTACGCCATGGGGATCTTCGAGATCGTGAGCTACGCCATCATTCCCGACGGCGATCGCAACATTCTCCGGATCACGCCGACCCTCAAGTCCTGGGGTCCGACGTACCTGAAGCTCGGGCTCTTTCTCGGGACGGACTTTCAGCTCGTCACGCAGTTCGACGTGGTGGCGCTGGTCGAAGCGACGCAACTGAACCGCCTCGGGGGCGAGTGGAAGACGCTCGTGAAGGTCGGGACCCCTCTCGCCGTCGAAACCCGTTTCTTCCAGCCGCTCAACTACAAAGGCCGTCTCTTCTTGTCGCCCTTCGGCGGCTGGCGCCAGGACCTCTCTCGCGTCTTCGACGAGGAGGGAGACGCGCTCGCCACGTATCAGGTGTCGCGGGGAGCGGTCGGGATGGAGCTCGGCTACGACTTCGGGACGGTCGCGGAGCTGCGCGCGGGTTACGTGCGGGCCTTCGGCAAGGCGCGGCGGAAGGTCGGCGACGTGATTTTTCCCGAGCTGGACTGGGACGAGGGCGGGTTCACCGCGCGTCTGGAGGTCGATCAGCTCGACAACGTGAACGTGCCGCACGCCGGCTACTTCGGCTTCGCCGACTACCTCGGCAACCGCGAGAGCCTCGGCGGCACGGAGTCCTACGATCGTTTCTCGACCGGCGCCCTCGGCGCTCAGACCATCGGCCGGTGGACCGGGCTGCTCAAGGGAGAGGGCGGCACGGGCATGG
This sequence comes from uncultured Acidobacteriota bacterium, assembly GCA_963723535.1. Taxonomy (GTDB): domain Bacteria; phylum Acidobacteriota; class Thermoanaerobaculia; order UBA5066; family Gp7-AA6; genus DAHUXD01. The sequence continues at coordinate 230,491 of CAVRRE010000006.1, read as the reverse complement.
GAAGGGCGATCCCGTTCTACGACGATTTCCAGCTCGGAGGTTTGTTCCGGCTCTCCGGACGGCCTCTCGGGCAAATCCGGGGAGACAAGTACGTCCTCGCGCGGCGCTGCTCTACTACCGCCTGACCGCGCACGGCGGCGCGATCCTCAAGAGCCTCTCCCTGGGCGTTTCCGCGGAGGCCGGCAACGCCTACGAGTTCCAGGCGCCCATGACCTTCGGGAACCTGAAAACTGCGGGGAGCATCTTCTTCATTGCCGACACGCTGCTCGGGCCGTTCTTCTTCGGCTACGGCCGCTCGAACAGCACCAACAGCTCGGCGTACCTGTACCTGAACCGGAGCTTCTGAAGCATCGGTCTACAGCCGGTTCAATCCGTCGAGGCCGGCGATCTTGTAGGCCTCGGCCATCGTCGGGTAGTTGAAGACGGAGTCGCGGAAGTACTCGATCGTGCCGCCGAAGGCCAGAACCGCCTGGCCGATGTGCACGATCTCGGTCGCGCGCTCGCCGAAGATGTGGACGCCGAGGAGCTTGCGCGACTTCGGATCGAAGAGAAGCTTGAGGAGCCCCGCCTCCACGCCGAGCATCTGGCCCTTGGCCGTCTCCTCGAAGCGCGCCAGGCCGATTTCGTAGGGGACCTTCGCCTTCGTCAGCTCCTGCTCGGTCTTGCCGACCATGGAGATCTCGGGGATGGTGTAGATCCCGTACGGGATGGACTCGGGCCGGCTCTCGCAGTACGTCCCGAACATGTGGCAGCTCGCGAGCCGGCCCTGCTCCATCGACGTCGACGCGAGAGCCGGGAAACCGATGACGTCGCCGGCCGCGTAGATGTGCGGCACCGACGTCTGAAAGTGCTCGTTGACCGGGATCCGCCCCCGATCGTCCGCGGAGAGGCCCGCGGCCGGGAGATTCAGCAGGTCCGCGTTGGTCTGCCGGCCGACGCAGTAGAGCAGGGCGTCGCCGTGGATCTCCTTGCCGCTCTCGAGGGCGCGGCGACGCGTTTCCGGTCGTCGTAGCCGACCGAGACCACCTTCTCGCCGAGCCGGAAGGTCGCGCCGCGCTGGCGCATGAAGTACATGAGGGCCTCGATCATCTCGGTGTCGACGAAGTCGAGGATCGTCGGCCGCGCCTCGATGACCGTGACCTTGATGTTGAGGGCGGTCACCATCGAGGCGTATTCGAGGCCGATCACGCCGGCCCCGACGACGATGAGGTCTCGCGGAAGGGTCTTGCCCGCGAGAAGCTGGTCCGAGTCGAAGATCCGCTCGCCGTCGAGGGGCACGGTCGGGTTGTGCGCCGGCCGCGTGCCGCACGCAATGAGGATGTGCTCGCCCTGCAGAGCGACCGGCCCTTCGGCCGTCTCCACCTCGACGGTGTGCGGATCGGTGAATCTGCGCCCGCCCGTGCACGGTCGCGACGTGGTTGCGCGCGAGCTGCGCGCGCACGACCTCCATCTCCTTGGCCATGACCTTCTGAACGCGAAAGGCGAGATCGGCGACGGTGATCTCGCGATTGACGGAGTAGTCCTTGCCGTAGAAGCTCTTCTCGCGGAAGCCGGAGAGATACATGATCGCTTCGCGGAGCGTCTTCGAGGGAATCGTTCCCGTGTGGAGGCAGACGCCGCCGACCATCTCCTTGCGGTCGATGACGGCGGCTTTCTTGCCGAGCTTCGCGGCGGCGATCGCCGCCTTCTGACCGGCCGGGCCCGATCCGATGACGACGAGGTCGTAGACGGTCGAACTCAAGGCGGAAAGCTTCTCACGAGGCGCGTGAAGGCGACATGGAGGGAACGGGAAGCATGGCCAGCTCGCCCGTCGCGAGAAAGTAGAGCCCCGCGCGGGTGGGCCGGCCGGTCAGGGATTCCCAATAGCGCCGGTAGTGCGCGATCTGCGGCGCGTAGAAGGCCTCCAGGGCCGCGCGATTCGCCGGAGTGACGGTGTCGGACTTGTAGTCCACGAGCACCCAACCGCCGTCCTCCTCGAAGACGAGATCGATCGTGCCCTGGAGGACCGTGGATCCGGGCGCTCCGGCGAGACCGAGCTCCGACGGCTCGACCGGGAGCGCGAAGGGCACCTCGGCGAAGCGGCGCTTCGAGGCGAGGGCGCGCTTCCAGAGAGGAGATGCCCGCACGCCTTCGACGACCTTCAGGACGTCGGCGAGATCGGCCGCGGGCCGCTCCTCGGCGGCCAGAAGGTTCGCGGCATGGAGGGCGAGGTCGAGCTTCGGGTCGCGCATCGCCGCTTCGAGCGCGCCGTGGAGCACGCGCCCCCAGGACATGCCGCGGCCGGTCGATTCCCAGGCGGGCTTCTCGCCGGAGTGCGCGACGTCGGTCACGGCGACGACGCTGTAGGTCGGCCGCGCCGCGGAGGTGCGGCGGCGCCCGCGCTCCGCGCGCGCGGCCTCGGGAGCCTCGCTCAGCCCGGGAGCGGCGGTCGCGCGGCGGCGGCGGCGGTCCCGGGCGGGCTCAGCATTCGCCGTGGAGATACCGATCCAGCGGCGCCCAGGGCCCGGCGGCCTTGCCGGAAGCGGTGCGCTTCGATGCTCACGACGAGCATCTCTTCGGCGCGCGTCGCGCCGACGTAGAGGAGGCGAACGTGCTCCGCGCCTCGAATGCCTCCTCGGCCTCGCACATCGCATCCCAGCCGGGCGGCACGGCGAGGTCCTGTTCACCGCGCTTCCCGAGCTTCTGAACGATCCGGAAATAGCCGACGGGGATCTCGCCCTCACGGTCGACCCAGAAGTTGCGGGAGGAATAGTTATCGCCCGCGGGCTCGGCGAGAAAAACGACTCTGGCCTCGAGGCCCTTGGCCCCGTGCAGCGTCATCAGTCGCACGCGCCGGAGCGTCCGGGCTCGATGCTCATCTGCTCGATGAGCTCCTCATCGCGCATGCGGGCGAGCTCCCGCACGACACCCGGGAAATCGCGTCCTTCGCCGGAAAACTTCCGTGCGGCGGCCAGCGCCTTCAACAGGTTGCCGGCGCGGCTCTCGCCGAGCTCCTCGGCGGCGGCGAGCGCCGTCAGGCCCAGGCGGCCGCAGAGCCGCGCGATGGCCGCCCCCGGAGGGAGCGACTCGACGCCCCCGACCGCATCGCGGAGGAGCCCGACGGCGCGGGCGATGCGCGCGTCGGCGCCGGAAGGGAGCTCGGCGGTGAAGCGGAACCGTCCTCCCGCTCCCGTGAATCCAAACAGCGCGTCGTCGTCGACGCCGAACACCGGACCGCGCAATGCCGCGACGAAGGGCACGGGATCGTCCGGATCGGCGATGGACTCGAGCACCGGCAACAGGGCGCCGAGCTCCTCGGACTCGTCGAAAGCGCCGCCGCCGGCGATCTCAAACGGAATGCCGTGGGCCTCGAGCACGCGGGCGTAGGCGCCCATGAAATGCGCGGCGGAACAGGATCAGGAAATCCTCCGGCGCGCGACCTCCCGACGGCGGCCGCCGCGATGTGCCTCGCGATCCTGCTCGGCGTCGACCCGGACGACCGGCTCGGCGCGGTTTCCGGCGCCGGGATCATCCAGCCGGAAGACGCCCGGCGGGCCGCTCCGCTTCCCGCTGTGCGGCGAGAGACACCTAGGCGGCTTGCTGCTGGGTCGCCGTCGCGGGGAAGTCCGGCTGTCCGAAGACACGGTTGACCCAGCCGCAGAGCGGCCGGTCGAGCGAAAGTTGGCCGCAAGCTCGAGCACGCGGCCGCTCTTCTTCGACGGATCGCGGACGGCGCCGTAGGTCTCGATGTCGGCGCGGCGGAAGCGGTAGATCGACTGCTTGGGTCGCCGACCACGAAGAGGCTGCCGGGCTTTGGCCGCAGCTTCCTCCAGTCCTTCTCGTCCGAGTCTTCGCCCGTCAGGTAAAAGAGATCTCGGCCTGGATCGGATCGGTGTCCTGGAACTCGTCGACGAGGATCGGCGGAACCTCTCCGCAACGCGCGCCGGACGTCCGGCCGGGCGCGGAGCAGGTCGCGCGCCTCAGGAGCAGGTCCTGAAAGTTCAGCCGGCCGTTTCGGCGGCGCCACGTCCGGTACGCTTCGCGCGCGCGGACGAGCAGCGGCATCACGATGGGGTAGAGGTACTCGCCCCACTGCGTCAGCGAGGGTTCGATAACGTCGTCCTGGCGGGCCTCGAGCGTCCCTTGATCGCCCGCGGCGCCTCTCCCGCGCCTTGCCGCCGCGGAGGGCCGAGGACCCGGCGAAAGCCGAGGCGCGCGTGGTGTCGCGCAGAGCGAGCGAGACGCCGGGCCCGGCGCACCGCGCTCTCGAATCCGGTCCAGCCGTCCGGCCCCGCCGCATCGGGAACGGAGGCCGCGGCCTGTTCGAGGAAGGCCTCGACGCGGCGGCGCGCGCTGCGAAATCCGGCTCGGCGTTTCCGGGCCGATCATGGGTTGGACGTCCGAGTTCTCGCGAGATCTCGTCGAACGCTCTGGTGCAGGTCCTCGATGCGGACGCCGAGCGCGGACAGGCGGGGCATGATCGGGTCGTCGTCGACGAAGAGCGCTGGTGTGCCGCTCCCAGGCGGCATCCCGCGCGACGTTGTCCTCCGGCTCGTCCATCTCGCGGAAGCCGGGATCGACGCCGGCCTCGACCGGGCGCTCCCGCAGGAGGCGCGCGCAGAAAGCGTGGATCGTTCCCACGAAGCTCGACTCGAGGCGACCGGAGGGCCTCCTCGAGGAGCTTGCGCCGGCCGGGGTGCGCCTCGGTCTCGCGGCGCTTCTCGAGCTCGTTCTGGAATTTCTGCGAGAGCTCAGCCGCCGCGCTGATCGTGAATGTCACCGCCGAAATCTTTCTCGACGGTCGTGTCTCCCTTGGAGACGAGCGCGACCATGCGGTCGACGAGGCTCGTGGTCTTGCCCGTGCCCGCGGCCGCTTCGACCAGAATGGTCGTGCCGAGATCTTCCCGGATCGCGCGCCGCGCCTGCGCGTCCGGGTAGGGCGTCGCGCCGGGATCAGTCATCTTCGTCCCCATGCATTTCCCGGAAGGCGACCAGGGCCGGATCCGTCGACTCCGCGAGCTTTCCCTTCGAGCGGCGCGGCTTCGACCGAGCCTCCGCAGATGGCCTCGAACCGCAGTACCTGCAGCCGTCCCTCGACGGGCGTGGGGGAAGAGACCCCGCCCGTCAGGTCGAAGAGCCGGGAGAGCGTGGACGCGTTTCGGCGGTGTCGACCGGGATCGCCATCCGCTGGCCCTCGCCCTTGCGGCCGGGGAAGAAGTAGCCGGATCGCGACACCGCGTCCGCTCCGGCCGCTCCTGCGAAGGAGGACTTCGAAGGCCATCGCGTAGAGGGCGGGCTGGACCTGGCGGCCTCCGTGAAGGCCGCGCCCTTCCTGGTGCCGCCAGGCTCCGCCGGTCTTGTAATCCCAGACGTGGAACGTTGCCGTCGGCGCCCGTCCACGCGGTCGATCGAGCCGCGCAGGGGAAGGCGGCGCCGCCGCCGATGTCGATGGAGACGGGCTCCCGGCTCGCGATCGGGGCCCGCGGCCGGATGCGCGCGAGCCCGAACGACCTCGAACCAGCGCGGGGTGACTTCCCGGCAGTTCTCCTCCTCGATCTCGAAGCAGGGTTCGGCAGGCGATGAGGATGCCGTCGCGCTGCGACTCGAACGCGAGCTCGCTCGCGGGTGGGATGCGCTCGCGCCAGATCTCGATCTGCGAGGCGGCGATCTCCTCGAGGACCTCGGCGTGCCGCTCCGCCTCCGGTCTTTCGCCGCGCTCGTCATCCTCTCGAAGAAGAGACGGAAGACCTCGTGGAGGAGCGAGCCCGCGTCATCGCATCGAGCCACCGCGTCGGGTCGCGCTCGAGCTCCTTCGGCGGCTCGACGCGCAGCACGTTGCGCAGGAAGTACTTGAACGGGCACTGGGCCAGGGTTTCGAGCCGGGACGCCGACTGCGGCTTCCCGGATCGGCGGGGATCCAGCTCCGGGGTCCCCGCGCGGACCTCCGTCCCAGACCGTGAATTCGTCGCGGCGCCCCCGAGCTCTTCCGCGCGCCGCCCTCGGCCACGGGTAGAGACCCCAGGAGCGAAGCTGCGGCTCCGGCGGAGGCGGCGGTGCGCCCGCCGCGAGCTGAGAGAGCCACCACTCGCGTCTCGTCGAGCGCCGAGCTTCCGGCACGAATCCCGCAGCCTCGGGAAGGGCGGCGAGCAGCGCCGATAGTCGGCGTCCGGCCGTCGGGAAGCCGCGCGATGGAGATCGAGGAAGAACGGCGAGGGGCAGGCTCGCCCGCCTGGTCGAGGTTTCGCATGTCCCACCGGAGTAGCTCGCGGTCAGCCTCCCGCGAATCTCCCGACGCACTCCTCGAGCGCGCCGGCGGTTTCCCGGGGGCGGTCGCGATAGATCGCGAGCAGAGGCTTCGCGAGGAGCGAGTTGATCCGCCGGCGTTCCGCGTCGAGGAGGACGGGGTCCTCGAGGTCGCGGCCGGGATGCCGGCCTCGTCGAGGCCGAGGAGGAAGGTGCGGGCGCGGCCCGAGAATCCTCCCGGCGCGGAAATGGCTCACGTGGACCCGCCCGGGACTGGCCGGTCGGCCATCGACCGCGAGCTGCCGGACCGCATCCGGAGTCGCGCCGCCGCGTCTGACGTCGGGATGGTCGCCGCGGGAAGCTCCTCGAGCTCGCCGAAGAGCTTCTCGAGGGCGGTGCTGGCGGCGGCGTCCAGGGGGTTCGGCACGCGGGCGAATTCGCGGCACGAACGTCGTGGCAGCCGCGGGCCAGCGCCCGGAGCGCTTCCTCGGCATCCTGGGGGGCGCGCTCGAGCGCGCGGAGGGCGAAGCCCCTCGCGGCTCGCGCCTCGTCGAGCCGCCGTGCCCGGGCTCGTCCGCGGGCGTCGGCCAGCTCTTTCGCCCGGCGTCGTCGGCCGCGCGGCCGCCCCGGGCTTCGAGCGCCGCGACGCGCCGGTCGAGCGCCGCGACGTGCCGGAGCGCGCCCCAGCCGATCCGCGCCTCGCGCAACGCGCGGGCCACGGCGCGCGTTCCGGGCGCGTCGTTGCGGCCCGCCGCCGCGCTCGAACGTGAGGGCTCCCGAGGCCAGGCTCTCGCGGAGGACGCTCGGCTTCGAACCGTCGGCGTATCCACTCCAGAAAGCCAGCGCCGCCTGGCCGGGCCGGCTGTAGTCACGGCGACGCCGCCCGAGAAGGTGCACTAGACGCCGTGCTCGCGGGCGAGCTCCCAGACGAGCGCGGGGTAGGTGGTGGTCGTCGGTGTGCAGGATCTCGACCTGGTCGAACGGGATTCCTCCTGTGAGCACGCGGCGGAATACTCGCGCGAATTTCGTTCTCTTCACCGCTCGCGCGGAAGAGCGTGGCGCCGCCGCACGGCGGATCCAGTTTTCGGGCGGGTCGACGCGCAGCTTCTAGAGTCGGTCGCCGGCGAGACCTCTCGAGGATCCGGCGCTCCACGTCGGAGAGTTCCGCGTCTTCGAGCACGAGGTAGCGGACGCCGCCGATTCGGGGCCTCGGGGCGGCGGCGCTCCGCAGCACCCCGACGGAGTCGACGTAGCGGCCGGAGGCGAGCGCGGCGTCGTACCGCTGCAGGATGCCGCGGATCTCCCGAGCCTTGCGCCGGTCGGCGAACGCCGCGAGCGGGATGGCGCGGGGCCCGGTCCGCGGCGCGGAGCTCCTCGAGGGTCCGCTGGAGGGCGCGGTGCAACCCGGCCGCTCGCGCAGGGCCCCGAAGTACGCATCCGGCTTCGAGGTCTTCGGCTGCAGGCCTGCTCGACCAGCGACAGCGTCTGGGCGCGCGAGAGCAGGCGCACGCCGTCGCGGGCGAGCTCGGGCCCGCGAGGTCGAGGGCGAGCGTCCGCACCGTCGCCACGCGCAGGTTCATCCAGGGATGCCCCTTCCGGGCGAGGCGCTCGACGATCGCGTGCCCGATCGCGAAGCGACGGCGCGACGAACACCTTTTCCTCGAGCGGAGCGCTCCCGCAGACGCGCGCCAGCTCGAGAGAAGAGCCGAAGGTCCGGCGGCTCGGCCGCGCCGCCTCCGGGCGTCCCGCAGGCGCGGCGTCGTCGAAGGGCAGAAACGGCTGCTCGGACTTACGGCGCATCGGCTCCGCCATTCTTATCGCATTCGCGGACAAACCAGGTCCGCCCGGAAACCGAGTCCGCTTTGGACTAGACTGCAATTTGGAAACGGGGGAGCCCACTCCGCTTTCGCCCTGTCGGGCCTGGCGGACGGCTGAGAGTCCGAGACGTATTGCCTCGGAGACCCCGCGAACCTGATGCGGGTAATGCCGCCGTAGGGAGGTCATATGAGCCTGCGTCGCGAGGCGCTTCCGTCCACCTCGTCCCTCGATCGCTCGCCGCTGCCCGGATCGCGAAAGATCCACGTCCCCGGTCCCGGCGGCCTGCGCGTCCCGTTCCGCGAGATCGCGCTCTCGCCCACGCGCGGGATCCGCGGCGAGACGGAGATGAACCCGCCCTTTCGGGTCTACGACACGTCGGGGCCGTACACGGACCCCGAGGCCTCGATCGATCTCGAGGCGGGGCTGCCGGAGCTTCGCCGTCCCTGGATCCTCGGGCGCGCGGCGTACGACCGTGTCTCGCCGAGTCGGACGAACGCCCCTCCGCTCGCTCTTTCGAGGCCGCGCGAGGCGCTCCGCGGGCGGGGGACCGTCACGCAGATGCACTTCGCGAAGAAGGGCGAGATCACACAGGAGATGGAGTTCGTCGCGATCCGGGAGGGCGTGAGCCCCGAATTCGTGCGCGACGAGATCGCCCGCGGCCGGGCGATCCTCCCGGCCAACATCAACCATCCCGAGTCCGAGCCGATGGCCATCGGCCGGAAGTTCCTCGTCAAGATCAACGCCAACATCGGCAACTCCGCCGTCACCTCCACCATCGAAGAAGAAGTCGAGAAGATGACCTGGGCGACCCGGTGGGGCGCGGACACCGTCATGGATCTCTCGACCGGCCGCAACATCCACGAGACGCGGGAGTGGATCCTGCGAACTCCCCGGTGCCGATCGGGACGGTCCCGATCTACCAGGCGCTCGAGAAAGTCGGCGGGAAGGCCGAGGAGCTGACCTGGGAGATCTTCCGCGAGACTCTGATCGAACAGGCCGAGCAGGGCGTGGACTACTTCACGATCCATGCGGGCGTGCGCCTGCCCTACGTGCCGCTGACGGCGAAGCGCGTCACGGGCATCGTCTCGCGCGGAGGCTCGATCATGGCGAAGTGGTGCCTCGCGCATCACCAGGAGTCGTTCCTCTACACGCGCTTCGAGGAGATCTGCGAGCTCCTCGCCCACTACGACGTGTCCTTCTCGCTGGGCGACGGGTTGCGGCCGGGCTCGACGGCGGACGCGAACGACGAGGCGCAGTTCGCGGAGCTCGAGACGCTCGGCGAGCTCACGAAGACGGCCTGGGCGCACGACTGCCAGGTCATGATCGAGGGCCCCGGCCACGTGCCCATGCATCTGATCGCCGAGAACATGGAACGCCAGCTCCGCGTCTGCCACGAGGCCCCCTTCTACACGCTCGGACCGCTGACGACCGACATCGCGCCGGGCTACGACCACATCACCTCGGCAATCGGCGCCGCGATGATCGGCTGGATGGGCACGGCGATGCTCTGCTACGTCACGCCCAAGGAGCACCTCGGCCTGCCCGACAAGAAGGACGTCAGCGACGGCGTCATCGCCTACAAGATCGCGGCCCACGCCGCGGACCTGGCCAAGGGGCACCCCGGCGCGCGCGAATGGGACGACGCGCTGTCGAAGGCGCGCTTCGAGTTCCGCTGGGAGGACCAGTTCCACCTGGCGCTCGATCCGGAGACGGCGCGCGCGTTCCACGACGAGACCCTGCCCGCCGAAGGCGCCAAGCTCGCCCATTTCTGCTGCGATGTGCGGCCCGCACTTCTGCTCGATGAAGATCACCCAGGAGGTCCGCGAATACGCGGCGGCGCAGGCGCTCAGGAAGAGGAGGCCTGCAGACGGGTCTGGCGCAGAAGGCCGCAGAGTTCCTCCACGAGGGCGCGGAGATCTACAAGAAGATCTGAGCAGCGTTTCCCGTCCCTCGGTGGAGCGCCGCGTCGGCGGAGCCCTCACGGGCACGTCGTGAACGCCGACGTGTCCTGGATTGGGGCGAATGGGACTCCGAGATCGTTGTGCTTGGTGACCACGGCGCCGTTGTTCATATCGGTATACGTCAGGTCCACCTTCACGTTGGTCAATCCCGCGGCGAAGATCCAGATGGAGTTGAACGGGTCCGCGCAGAAGGGCAGGACCTTGGTGACCACCTCGACGTTGGTTGGATCGAAGAACCAGATGTTCCCCGTGTTTCCCGTCAGCGTCACTGCGTGAGCCGTTCCCCTTCGTCCGTCCTCGGTCTGCGAAGTCGGCGGTGACCTGAAGCGGCTGCCGCTCAGGCACAGCGTCGTGTCGTTCGCGACGCAGGGTCCCGTCGGTAATCCGCCCGATCTTGTTGGCATCCGCCTTCAGTGAACCAGAGGTTGCCGTCCGGCCCGGCCGCGATACCCCAGAATCGCTGCCGGCCGTCGGGATCGGGAACTCGGTGATGACGCCGGCCGTGGTGATCCGGCCGATCTGGTTGGCACCGCTTTCGGTGAACCAGAGGTTGCCGTCCGGACCGGCCGTGATGCCGGCAGGGCCGCTGCTGGCCGTGGGGATGGAGAACTCGGTGACGACACCGGCCGGGGTGATCCGGCCGATCCGGTTGGCGTCGAGTTCGGTGAACCAGAGGTTGCCGTCCGGGCCGGCCGCGATACCTCTGGGTCCGCTGCCGGCCGTGGGAATCGGGAACTCGGTGACGACGCCGGCGGTGCGTGATCCGGCCGATCTGATTGGCGTTCACTTCGGTGAACCAGAGGTTGCCGTCCGGCCCGGCCGTGATGACCGTAGGCCGCTGCCGGCCGTGGGGATGGAGAACTCGGTGACGACGCCGGCCGTGGTGATCCGGCCGATCTGGTTGGCGAGTATTCGGTGAACCAGAGGTTGCCGTCCGGACCGGCCGTGATGCCGACCGGTTCGCTGCTGGCCGTGGGGATCGGGAACTCGGTGATGACGCCGGCCGTGGTGATCCGCCCGATCCGGTTGCGCACTGCCTCGGTGAACCAGAGGTTGCCGTCCGGACCGGCCGCGATGCCCGCAGGGGTGCTACTGGCCGTGGGGAGCGGGAACTCGGTGATGACGCCGGCCGTGGTGATCCGGCCGATCTGGTTGCGCAGACTCTTCGGTGAACCAGAGGTTGCCGTCCGGACCGGCCGCGATCCCGGAAGGATTGCTGTTGGCTGTGGGGATCGGAAACTCCGTGAAGACTTGACCGCGGGCGGCGCAGGCCAGGCCTGCCCCGAGCAGAGCCAGTATCAACATCCTGGAGCGCCCGCCCGGCCGCGAGGATATGCCCCTATCGTTCCGTGGAAGCCTCCTAGGTCACCTCTCCCGGGTAAGAGAAGCAACCGCTCCAGAGACTTCCGAGGGCAATCCCGAGCGGATGACCGCGATGCTCGCACCCGGCCGCTGGACAGGCTGAATCGCCCGAACCGGCTAGTGGTCTGCGCCTTAGCGGACTCCTCCCATCAGCGCCTCGACCTTCTTCCGAAGGAGGGCGAGGATTGCGGCGGAGAGCAGCAGTCCCACGGCGATGCCCCCGTAGAGGCGCACGAGCGTTCCGGCCTCGTTCGCCACGAAGAACCCCGAGAGGAAGCCGGCGAGCTTGTTGCCGAGGGCCGCGGCGAGGAACCAGACGCCCATCATGATCCCGACGAGCCGGGCGGGAGAGAGCTTCGTCACGGTCGAGAGCCCCACGGGGGAGATGCACATCTCGCCGGCGACCTCCAGAAAGTAGAGCCCGACCAGCCAGAGCGGGCTGATCCGTCCCTGGGCCGTCAGTGCGGCGCCCGGTACGAGCAGGACGTAGGCGAGGCCGATGAAGGTCAGCCCGAGTGCGAACTTCATGGGGCTCGTGGGCTGGCGGCGGCCCATCTTCACCCAGAGAACCGAGAAGATCGGGGCCAGCAGGATCACGAAGAAAGGCGTCAGCGACTGCAGCCAGCTCGACGGGAAGCGCAGGCCGAAGACCTCGTTGCGCACGAGGTGCAGGGCGAAGAGGTTGAGGCTCGCCCCCTTCTGCTCGTAGGCCGCCCAGAAGAGGATCGTGAAGAGAAAGAAGACGAAGATGGCGCCGATGCGCTTCCAGTCCGAAGCGGTCAGCGGGGCGGCCGGAGAGGCCGCGGCGGTTGTGCGCGTCCGACGCGCGGGCCGGCCTCCGACGTGCGCCAGCCGTTGGCGGCTCGCGACGTAGATCACGAGGCCGAGCGTCATCCCCACGCCGGCGGCGCCGAACGCCCAGTGCCAGCTCGTCGCCGGGTCGTATCCCATCCGAGCGACGAAGGACTTGAAGCCCGGGCCCTGGGCCATGTATCCGCAGACGAGCGGCGCGAGCACGGCGCCGACGTTGATGCCCATGTAGAAGAGAGAGAAGCCGCTGTCGCGGCGCGGGTCGTTCTCGCCGTAGAGGCTTCCCACGAGACCGCTGATGTTGGGCTTCAGGAGCCCCGTCCCGATGGCGATCAACGACATGCCCGCGTAGAACGACGCCATCGAGCCGAACACCATCGAAAAGTGCCCGGCCGCGATGACGATGCCGCCGACGAGCACCGCGAGGCGCAATCCGAGAAGGCGGTCGGCGACGAGCCCACCCGGAATCGCCGTGAGATAGACGGCCATCGTGTACGTCCCGTAGATGGACGCCGCCTTTTTCGTGTCGAATCCGAGGCCGCCCTGCGCGGCGGGCGCGACCATGTAGAGCACCAGGATGGCGCGCATCCCGTAGTAGCTGAAGCGCTCCCAGACCTCCGTGAAGAACAGCGGAGCGAGCCCGCGCGGGTGGCCGGCGAACCCGGCGTCGTCCGCGCCGACGGGTACGGCGTCCTGTCCGGCCTTCATCGGCGGCGAGTCTAAGCGGAGTCGAATCGGAAAACCGCTAGAATCGCCACAGTCCGAGCACGCTTTGACAATTCGCGCAGGGACTCGTCTGGGCTCTTATGAAGTCCTGTCGCCGCTGGGTGCAGGCGCGATGGGGGAGATCTACCGCGCGAAGGACTCCCGCCTCGGCCGTGAAGCCGCGATCAAGGTGCTTCCCCGGCGTACTCCTCCGACCCGGAGAGTCTCAAGCGTTTCGAGAAGGAAGCGCGCGCAGCCTCGGCTCTCAACCACCCGAACATCGTCACGGTCTACGAGGTCGGGAAGGCGGAGTCGGTCTCGTTCATTGCGATGGAGCTCGTCGACGGCAAGAACCTCCGCGAGCTGGTGTGCGAACGGCCCGCTCCCGCTGCGAAAGGTACTCGACATCGGCGGACAGATCGCCGAGGGGCTCGCCGCCGCCCACGCCCGGGGTCTCGTCCACCGCGATCTCAAGCCTCAGAACGTGATGGTCACTGCCGAGGGACGCGTCAAGATCCTCGACTTCGGGCTGGCCAAGCTGGAGAATCCCGCCTCGGTCATCGACCGGACGAAGGCGCGCCGGGCGAAGACCCTTCTCTCACGACTCCGGGCACGATCCTCGGCACGGTCGGCTACATGTCTCCGGAGCAGGCGCGGGGCGAGCCGGCGGACTTTCGCTCCGACCAGTTCTCGCTCGGCGTCGTGCTCTACGAGCTGGCGACGGGGCGCAGGGCGTTCGACCGGGGCTCGGCGATCGAGACGCTCTCGGCGATCCTGCGCGACCAGCCGGCTCCGCTCACCGGGGACCCTCGTCTGCCCGCACCGTTCTGCTGGATCGTCGAGCGCTGCCTCGTCAAGGAGCCGGACGGACGCTACGCCTCCACGCGGGACCTGGCGTGGGACATCAAGAGCCTCTGGGGCCATCTCCCGTCCGCTTCGACCGGTTCGGTGGTGGCTCAGCCGATGGCTCGGCGCAGCAAGCTCACCCGAATTGTCTGGGCCGCCGCCCTCGCCCTGGCGGCGGGCCTCGGCGCCTTGATGACTACGCGGCTGCGGCCGCCTTCGAGTTCGCCGGACTTCGAACAGCTGACGTTTCGCCGCGGGACGGTCTGGACGGCGCGGTTCGCCCCGGACGGAGAGTCGGTGATCTACGGCGCCGCGTGGGACGGCGAGCCCTTCCGGCTGTATCGCAAGGGCCCGCACAGCGCCGCGTCGCGCCCGCTGGATTTCCCGGATGCGAACCTGCTCGCCGTCTCGCGATCGGGCCAGCTCGCCGCGGCCGTGGGGGCGCGCGGCATTCCCCCCGGGGGAGTGACACTCGGAACACTCGCCATCGCGCCGCTCGAAGGCGGGGCGCCCCGCGAGATCGAGAACGACGTGCTCTTCGCCGACTGGTCTCCCGACGGCAAGGAGCTGGCGGTGGCGAGGCTCGTCGACGGACGAGCGGTCCTGGAGTTCCCCGCCGGGCGGAAGATCTACGATACGGACGGTCTGATCACGTTCCCGCGAGTCTCCCCGAAGGGAGACCTCGTCGCCTTCCTGGACCATCCGGGGCGAATTGACAATCGCGGAACCGTCGCCGTGATCGACCGCGCGGGGCGCAAGCGAACGCTCACGGAAGAGTGGGCCGCCGAGCAGGGGCTCGCGTGGCATCCCACGCGGAACGAGATCTGGTTCGGCGCGGCGCCCCGCCGACAGGCGCACGCGATCTACGCCGTGACGCTCGACGGAAAGACGCGCACCGTCGTCCGCGGCCCGGGCGATCTGATGCTGCAGGACGTCTCCCCGCGGGGCCGCGCGCTCGTCACGCGCGAGGCCTGGCGGCTGGGAATCATGGCGGGAGCGGAAGGCGAGAGTGCCGAGCGCGACATCTCGTGGCTCGACCGGTCGCTCGTCACCGGTCTCTCGAGAGATGGGCGCCGCGTTCTTTTCACGCAGTTCGGATCGTCGGTGGATACCACCTACGAGGCGTATGTGCGGAAGCTCGAGGAATCGAGCCCGATGCTTCTCGGCGAGGGCTTCGCCCAGGCGCTTTCCCCGGACGGGACCCGGGTGCTCGCGATCGTTCCGTCCGATCCCCCGGAGCTCGTCGGTGCGCCCGGCCGCCGCGAGCGCCGGCCAACCGATGAAAATCGTGCCTCGAGGACTCGCGGGTGTCTTCTGGGCCGACTGGTTTCCGGACGGCCGTCGCATCGTCGTGGCCGGAATCGAGCCGGGACACGGCCTGAGGCTCTACGTCTGCGAGCCCGAGAGCGGCGAGGTCCGTGCGATCAGCCCCGAAGGCATTCTCGTCGATCACTATCAGGGCGTTCCGGTGTCGCCCGACGGCCGGCGTGTGGCCGCGATTCAGTCGGACGGGAGGCTCGCGGTTTTCTCGACCGACGGCGGCGAAGGCCGGCCGGTTCCGAACCTGCCGCCGGGCGTCGTCCCCATCGCCTGGACCGCGGACAGCCGCGGACTTTTCGCCTACGGCTTCTACGAGGCTCGCGTCCTCCGTCTCGACCCCGACACCGGAAAGGCGGAGACCTGGAAAGAGTTCCTCGTGGCCGACCGCGCGGGCGTGCACGGCGTGCCGTCCGTCCGCATGACGGGCGACGGGCACGCCTACGCCTACTCCTACTACCGGGCGCTCTCCGAGCTCTTCGCCGTCGACGGTCTGCGGTAGGCGCTTCGGGCCGGCCGCGTCAGGACCACTTGCCCGGCGCGAGCATCGCCGCCATCCGGGAGGGGTTCCGGATGTCCTGAGCCGTCATCCATCCGTCGGCGGCGGCGACGAGCTCCGCTCCCTCCGTCCCTCCGAGGAGCTCGCCGCGGCGGCGGCGGGCGACGGTGGCGTGCAACGCCATGTCCGCGGCGGCAAACTGCTTGTCCGCGGAGGCGAGAAGCGCAAGCGCCGACGTCTTGTCCTCGCGCGCCGACGCCATTCCGGCTCTCAGAAGCGCCGCGATCGCATTGCCCCACGGCATGCGCTCGCGTTCGATGCGCCGGGCGTCGCTTCTCCGCCGACGCGAGCCCGTCAAGATCGGCGCCGCCCGTGCTCGCGGCCGCAATCGTCGCACGCGCGCGAAAGGAGAGCGAGAAGATGAGGACGGACTGCACCCTCAACAGGAAGGAGCGCTTCAGCAGAGGCCAGCGTTCGCGGGTCAGTCGAGAGGCGGCCGGTCCGTCGCCCTCGTAGAGCCGGCATTCCACCTGTCCCATCATTTCGTACCAGTGTTGAACCAGGAAGTTGTCACCCGGCCAGATCGCGATGGCCTCCCGGAGCTCCTGTCCGAGCCTGCCTCCGGCTCGTCTTTGGCGAGACGCGATCAGATAGGAGAGGCGTGTTCGCATGTTCGTGACGCAGAAGAGGTCGCCGCGGTCCTCGGCCTCCTTGAGAAGCCCCGGAAGCGCCTCTTCGAGCTGCTTCATCTCGCCCGAGGTAGAAGAGGACGAGCAGCGAGTAGTAGTGCGTGTTGTCGATCTCCCAGGCCACACCTCGGCAGCGTTCCCGGAGCAGGACGCCGGCGTGCTGGGTGAGATCGCGGGCGATCCGCCATCGGCCCTCGAGATAGGCTGCGATCCCCGCAACCGACAGTGTGAATCCGATCGCGTGCGGATGATCGATTCGGTTTCCGATTTCCGTCGCCGCTGCCAGAAGCTGCTCTGTCCGCCGCCGCGTGCGCCCGCCTCCCGTGCCGGAGCTTCCGGCCTCCACCGCGAGCGCGCGCGCGACGCGGTATGGTTCGCCGGCTTTCAGGGCCAACCACGCGTGACGCGCCTGAAAGTCGGTGCCGCGGATCACGTCCGACAGGATCAGCCCCCTCGCTGCCGACCAGCACACGTCGATGCGCGTGAGCGTCGCCGCCGGGACCTGAGTCGAGTCCCGTTCCCGGAAATGAATGCCTCGAAGCCGCAGGATCGCCTTTCGCCAGATCATGGAGAAGAGCGCTCCGCGCGGCGTCTTCGGCATTCTCAGCCCGACTTTCGCGAGGACCGTCCGGAGCGCTGATATCCCTTCCGCGATGTGTCCGCTGATCAGGTATTGCTCGGCGGCGCGGCGCTCGAGCTCCAGCGCTTCGGCGGCAGCGGATCCGTCCACGGCTACGAGGTAGGCCTGCGCCCCTTCGGCGCCGCGACCGGCGTTGACGAGGGCATCCCCGAGCTTGACGCCGAGCATGCGGCGCCGGTCCGTATCGGAGGCGGGGCGCAGCTCCCTCGCCAGCCGGTAGAGTCTCGCCGCCCGATCGAAGGCAAGCGCCTCGGCAGCGCGTTGCGCGGCGATCGCGGCGTATTCGGCCGCCCGCTCCGGCTCTCCCGCCTCCTGGAAATGCAGGGCCAGGGCTTCCGGGTCGGTGCCGCGGGAGCCCTCGAACGCCAGCGCCAGACGCCGATGCTCGGCCCGGAGCTCTTCCGGCGAGAGCTGCGCCACCACCGCCTCGCGGATCCGATCGTGGTACGGCTCGATCTCGTCCCGATCCTGCGAGCTCCGCGTCTTGATCAGGTGGTCCGCGCGGAGCCGCTCGACACCGCCGTCGTCGTTCTCGAGGCCGGCCGCGTGACGGGCGAGCGCCGGGCGCAGCGGCTGGCCGGCGACGGCGAGTACCTGGAGGAGCCGGCGCGCAGGCTCCGGCAGGCGCCGGATCCGTGAGCGAATCACCTGCTCGAGCGTCGTCGGAGGCGCCGAGCCTCCCGTCGCGCCGCGGGCGGCCGGGCCGGCCTCGGCGGCATCGATTCCAGACTGCGCGTATCGGACCAGCTCCGAGAGGAAGAACGGATTGCCGCCCGACTCGCGGGCGATCTCCAAAGCGCCGCTCGCGCTCCCTTCGTCTCCGAGAAGTGCCCGCGTCAGATCGTGCGCTTCCTGTTCGCTCAGCAAGCCGACGGGCAGGTCCAGCGTGTCCTGCCCGCCTCCGGCCCCTCCGGGCGAGAGGAAACTTCGGAGAAACGGGCTCGTCCCGGCGTCCTCGGCGCGGTAGCACGCGATCAAGAGCAACGAGGGCGGCCGGGGAGGGTGCAGGAGATCGGCGAGGAGGGTCGCGCTGTCCACGTCTCCCCACTGCAGGTCGTCGATGAAGAGAACGACCTCCTGCTGCTCCGCCAGGCGCGTCAGGAGCTCCCGAAGAGCGGCGAAGGCGCGCCGGCGCAGCTCCTGAGAATCCGGGATCTCGAGGACGCGGCGCCGGGCGCCGCGCCACGGACTCGACGCGGCGGAGCACGGGAAAGAGCTTTGCGAGGGCGAGAATGTCTCGGGGAAGAATCTCCGTCGACTCCGCCGCCGGGAGCTTTTTCAGGAATTGGCTGAGGGAGTCGACCAGGCTGTCGAGGGCCTTGTAGGGGACCGACTCCCGCTCGTAGCAGCGTCCGGCGAGAACGACCGCGCCGGCGCGGCGCGCGCTCTGCAGGAAGCGTCGAGCGAGGGCGGTCTTTCCGGCGCCGGATGGGCCGTGCAGACGCACGACGACGGCGGCGCCGGCGCGGGTCGAGTCGAGAGCGGCGCGCAACGCGGCCAGGTGTTCCTCGCGGCCGACAAACGCGGCGTCAGTGGGCGGCGCGGTCGCGGTCGAGGGACGAAAGGTCGCCGACTGCACCGCTCCCAGCCGCGCCAGGATTTCCTCGCCTCGCGGCCGACGCTCCGGTTCGCGCCGCATGAGGTCGACGCAGAGCGCGTTGAGATCCTCGGGCGCGCCGGGCACGAGATCGCGGGGCGCGGGCGCGTCCTTGTGGCGCTTGTCCCACATCATCTCGACGAAGCTGCCGGTAAACGGCCACTGACCGGTGAGAGCCTCGAAGAGCATGACCCCGAGGCTGTACCAGTCCGTTGCCTCCGAGAGAGGACGTGCGGAGCCCTGCTCCGGCGACATGTACGCGGGAGTTCCGACGACCGAAATGCTCCGCTTCGAGCCCGAGACGGAAAGATCGGTCACCATTCCGAAGTCGAGCAGGACGACGCGCCCCTCGCGGGAGACGAGGACGTTGGACGGCTTGATGTCCCGATGAAGCTGGCCGGCGCCGTGAAGGGCCTGGATCCCCGCGACCGCCTGGCGCAGCGCCGCTCCGCAACCGCTCCGCTATCGAGCGGCGGCGGAGCGGCGGACTCTGGATCGGACGCCGCTTCGAGGGCGAGGGCCATGAGATCCCGCGCGGCGGCGCTGGGCAGCTTCGGAGAGGCCACGGGGGAGGGCGCGCGCCCGGCCAGGGCCGCGGTCTGGGCGACCGAATCCACGGGATCCGGAAACGGCGTGCCGCGCACGTACTGGAGGAAGTTGACGCCCTCGATCAGCTCCATCGTGAAGAACCACTGGTCTCCGTGAACCAGCAGCTCGTGCAGACAGACCAGGTTCGTGTGGGCGATGTCCGCGAGCGCTCGAAACTCGCGCTTCAGCCGGAAGAGCGCTTCGACGTTTCCGTCCCGGAGCGCCTTGAGGGCAACGATCTTCTCCCGGTCTCGGTCGAGCGCCTGGTAAACGACGCCGAAGCCTCCCGCGCCCAGGCGGCGCTGGATCTGAAAGCGCTCGCTTCCAACGAACCCCTGTTCCTGGGCGAGGGTCATCGGCCATCTGCTCTTTCGAGAGCCTGCCGGGAGGCCTCCGAGGCGAATCGTCTGCCGAGATTGTATGCCCGCGGACAACGCGGCCGGGAGCGGCCGGTCAGGCCGCTCCTCCGAGAGCGCGAGGACGCTAGAAGTTCGCCACGATGCCGACGGCCGTGGCCGTGTCGGTGTGGCCGAACCCCGGGACCGGGTCGTTGCGCCATAGGAGAGTCCAGGACGCCTGCAGCGCGAAGATCTTGGAGATGTCCGCCGTGATCGCAGCCTTGTTCGTTATGAAGTAGTTCGCGGTGTTGTCGAGGTCGAGGAGATAAGTGAAGTCGTTCGTGAAATCCGCATTCTTCGTGAACTGCCACTTGTAGTACAGCGCTGCGCGGATGTTGGCGTAGCTGAAAGGATCCTCGACTTGGCCGGTGATCATTGTCGATGTCCGTTTCACTCGTCCAGCCCGCGTCCCGCCTTCGGCCTTCAGGAACTGCGTTGGGCCGTCGCAGAGCTTGAAGCCGGCGCCGCCGTCGATGCTCCAGAGCGCGTCGATGCCCGAGAACGTGTTGCGCAGATAGCCGCCTCCGACGAACACGTAAAAACGGGGTGTGAGGTCGTAGTTGCCGCGCATCGACGCCGCCGACGACTCGGCCGTCACGAGCCCGTCCGTCTGCGAGTAGAGGTACGCCCCCTTCAGCGTGAAGAGAAATGGCTTCGGGTTGTAGTTGACCTCGGCGGCGCCGCCGATCGAGGTCGTGTCCGTGTTGCCGGACGTGGACAGGAACGAGAAGTTCACTTTTCCGAACCAGAGCGGGTCCGGAGGGGGCGGAGGCTCGGGGCATGGACACGGGGGAGCCTCCTGCGCGAGGGCCGCTCCGCACGCGGCCACCCACAGGAGAAACATCGTCCGCAACACCTTCTTCACGCGAACCTCCTTTCGCCGATGTCCCGGATCCTAGCCCAGCCGTAAGCCCCTCCGGCGACCCCTCCGCCATTTCGTCGAACCGCGAAACCTTTCCGCCCGGCCTCCGAATAAGAACCCGTAGCGCGAAGCGCGCGCAAAAGGAGGAACCATGACCGAAGTGACGAAGCACGAGCCGGGATCGTTTTCGTGGGCGGAGCTGGCGACGAGCGATCCCCAGGCCGCCAAGAAGTTCTATACGGGCCTCTTCGGCTGGAGCATCAAGGACAACCCGATGGGCGAGGATTTCGTCTATACGCTCCTGCAGATCGGGGGCAAGGACGTCGCGGCCCTCTACAAGCTGATGAAGGAGCAGGCCGAGCAGGGAGTCCCGCCCAACTGGATGTGCTACGTGGCGGTCGAGAACGCCGACGAAACGGCGAAGAAGGCCAAGTCTCTGGGCGGAAAGCTGATGGCCGAGCCCTTCGACGTCGCGGATTACGGCCGCATGGCCGTCATTCAGGACCCCGAGGGCGCGATCCTCTCCATCTGGCAGCCGCGCACCCATACGGGAGTGCAGCGCGTCGAGGAGCCCGGCACGATGTGCTGGTGCGAGCTGTCGACGCGGGACATCGCGCGAGCCGAGAAGTTCTACACGAGCCTCTTCGGCTGGGGGCTGAAGACCGGCGACCCCGCGTACCACGAGATCACGCGCGGAGGAGTGCCGATCGGCGGAATCCTCCCGATGACACCCGAGATGAAGGACGTGCCTCCCCACTGGGGCATCTACTTCATGGTTTCCGACTGTGATGGGACGGTCGAGAAGGCGAAGTCGCTTGGCGGGAAGGTCGGCGTTCCGCCCACGGACATCCCGAAAACCGGCCGATTCGCCGTCCTGCAGGACCCGCAGGGGGCGTTCTTCAACGTGATCAAGCTCGATTCCGTGGGCTGACCCGGTCGGTGGTTGTGCTCTGATGGCATAAGCATTCGAAAGGGGGCGCTCATGCGGGCGCTTACGGTCACCGTTCTGGGGGTCGTACTCCGCTCGCTCGCGTCCGCCGCGGATGCGAACGTCGTTGTCCATTCGTTTCCCGCTCCCGGAGCGGGCGGTGCCGTGCAGATGGCTCGAGCGGGCCGAGGCGAGATCTGGTTCCCCCAGCCGAACTCGAACTCGCTCGCGCGCGTCAATCCGGACGGCACACTGACGGAGACACGTCTCCCGATAGACGGGAGCCGTCCGCTCGCGATTTCACGCGACGATCCCGACGGCGGCCGGATCATCTTCACGGAGATCGGCACGAACCGCATCGGTGTCTTCGACTCGAGCGGACACCTCACGGAGTACGACATCCCGACGCCGGCGAGCAGCCCTCGCGGGGTGGCCGGCTTCGCCACGATCTGGTTTACCGAGTACGACGGGAACAAGATTGGCCGGTTTCAGCCCGATGTGCCCGGCTCGATGGTGGAGTTCCCGATCCCCACGTTCGCTTCGGGGCCGCTGGGGATCGCCCTGGGCCCGGGAGCCGCGCCGGAGACGACCGCCGTCTGGTTCACGGAGAACCTGGCCAACAAGATCGGCCGCATCGACGCGAACGGGGCGATCACCGAATTCGTCATCCCGACGCCCGACAGCGCTCCGACGGCGATCGTTCGAGGCTTCGACGGCAGCCAGGATGTCATGTACTTCACTGAGACCCGCGGCAACAAGATCGGAAAGATCACTGGCTCCGGCCAGATCACGGAATACACGATTCCGACGCCCAGCAGCAGCCCCGGGGACATCGTGTTCGACGAGAGCGATCCCGGCGTCTGGTTCACGGAGCGCTCGACGAGCAAGCTCGCGTGGCTCTCCGTGGACGGTGACTTCCGCGAGTTCTTGCTTCCGGGCGGGGCGAGGCCCGAGGGTCTCGTGCTCCCCGTCCGTCAGGGCCTTTTCCGTCCGCCGGCGGTCTGGTACCTCGACGGGACGCAGCGAAGGGTCGGCCGGCTTTCCGACACCTATCTCTTCGCCGTGGGCGCGGGGCACTTCGACACGCGCGACACGGTGTTCGAGATCTCGAACACGAGCAACGAACCGAGGAGTGCGAGAGTCGGCTGGCCGTCCGCGGCCGTCGACCTCCTCATTCCGGGGGACGAAACAGCCGAAATCCTGGCGAGCGCGGTTCCGACGAGCGAAGGTCGCAACCTCTTCTACGTCACGGGCATCGGGCCCGAGATCAGCGACGTGCCCGAGACGCGGGCGTGGGTCGTGGATGAGTCCGGTCCAGCAGGCGTGCGCATCGAGCTTCCCCTCGTCGGCTACTGGGCGATCGCCGCGCTGCAGCCTCCGTTCAACCAGGGCAGCAGCGGCGAGCCTCAGCCGTCCCTGACGTTCCCCGGGCGGCGCCGCGCGGGCGTGCGCACGAGCCTGGTTCTGGCGGCCATCGAAAGCGAGGACGACGCCGTGCTTGCTCTCGAGATCGAGGCCGTCGAGCCTGGCGGCGACGTCGTGGCTTCGCTCGAGGTCGGCGTACCACCGCTCGGCGTCCTCGCGCTCGAGCAGGTTCTTTCGGATCTCGGAATCTTCGGCGACTTCGACGGCCATCTTCGAGTGAAGCGGATCTCGCGTTCCGGCCTCTTCTGGGGCGTCGCCGAGATCTACGAGAACGACGTGCTGACCCGCCTGATGCCCCCCGGCTCCGAGCTCGAGCCGGAGTGCACGGGCGGCCCGCCGCGCTGCCACACTCGGCGGACGCGAGTTGTGACGCGGGAGACGCCGTGAGACAGTCTCGGCGATCAGAAACCGGATTTCGATCTCGTTGTCTGACTCTCCGAAGGCCGTCCGAATCTAAGGAATCCACTCCGCCCGCCACCGGTTTGTCCCTTCGGGAGGTGGCTCATGAGACGCCCCGGACTCGCCATCGCGGTTTTCGCTTCGCTCCTCATCCCCTCCATCCACGCGCTGGGTCAGATCGCTCCCGACGACCTCGTCATCACCGGCGCCGGCTGGGGCCATGGCTGGGACACAGAGATCGAGCTCGCCGATTCCGAGCTCGGGGTCGGCACGTCCGGCTGCGATCGTCACCGTGACGGGTCTCTCCGGGCCGTGCCCGCCCATCTGCGAATCGTTCCCCTACAGCATTCCGCCGAAAGGCAGCGTCCGCATCCTCGTCAGCGAAGCCTTCCCCTTCATCCAGGCTTTGCTGACCATCCACGTCACGACCGACACGGAGCAGCCGCTGCCGATCGTTCGAGCCCGGGTCTTCAACGGAGCGGTCCCGGGCCAATCTGCCGACATTCCGGTTTTTCGAAATCCCACGATCTCGCCGCGCAAATTCTCCGTTCTCGCGTTCCCGGGGCTACGGCGCCAGCCCGGCATCTACAGCAACCTGATTCTGCAGAGCTTCGAGATGTTCAGTACGGACGTCCTCGTAGAGGCGTTCGGGCCGGACGGCCGGCTCCTCGGGAGCGAGGTCGTCTCGACGACAAGATTCCAGACCGAGCCGCTCGTTCTCCTGGACGTCGCCGGCCGTCTGGGACTCGCCGAAGCCGACGGGGGTCAAGTGCGAGTGACGAACCGGTCCGGCGGGGGCCTCTGGGGAGTCCTCGCGACCGTGTACTCCGGCAGCCGCCTCGACGTGATCGCCGGGGCAAATCCGTGACGGTCGTCGCGGGATCCCGTACGGCGATGGTGTCAAATCTTGACGAAGATCCTCCGGCGGTGAAGGAAACCGAACAGCCCGATCCAGATCGCGAGGTACGCAACGGCGAAAAGAAGCGAGCCGAGGCGGGGGTCCGCGAACCGATCGAAGATCCCGCGGTAGATCGCCGTCCATAGCGAGCGCGCGTTTCCGTCGGCGCCGTGCGATCGGATCGCGATGAGCGCGATCGAGGTCAGCGACGAGAGCGTGAACGCGGCGATCGCATTCCGGCCCAGCCAGACGAAGGGCGCGGCGATGCGCCGTCCGCCCGAGGTGCCGTCGACGAGCGCGATGCAGCCCGCGAGCGCGATCCCGGCGAGCCCCGCCATCAGGAGCACGTAGGACGGCGTCCAGAGATTCTTGTTGATCGGAAGAAGCCGCCCCAGGACCAGGCCGAGCAGTGTGGCAGCGGTGCCCGCGCCCAGGAGCTCCCCGAGCCGGCGCGGCATCGGGACCGCAGCGCGCAGCCGTTCGCCGGCGAGCGTCCCGAGAAGCGTCGTCGCGATCGCGCCGAGCGTCGAGAGCAGGCCCTCCGGGTCGAAGGCGGCGCTCCACGTGTGCGCCCCGAAGGCGGCGCGGTCCAGCCGCGAAGCGAGGCTGCCCTCCGGGTCGAGGGGCCCCGAAGCGAGAAGGCCGCCGTACACCAGGAGGAGCGCGGCCGCCGCCCAGGCCGAGGCCCGGGCGCCACCCACCAGATAGATCAACCCCGCGAAGAGCACGCAGAGCCCGATCCGCTGGAGCACGCCGGGGATGCGGTAATGCTCCCTGTGGAGAGCGAGGAATCCGACCAGGTTCAGGAACAGCCCGAGGCCGACGAGGATCGCGGCCCGCACGACCGTCTTACGGACGAGCGCGCTTCGCGTGGCGCCGGACTCCCGGCCCGCGCCGAAGGAGAGCGCCATCGAGACGCCGACGAGGAAGAGGAAGAAAGGGAAGATCGTGTCCGTGTATGTCCAGCCGTGCCACTCCGCATGGCGGAGAGGCGGATAGACGGCCGACCACGTCCCGGGATTGTTGACGACGATCATCCCGGCGATCGTCGCCCCCCGCATGGCGTCGACGGACTCGAGGCGCTTCGTCGAGGCTCCTACTTCTTGTCGAAACGTCCCGCGAGGCCGTCGGGTTCCTTGCCGGCGGCCCACGCGTCCTGGACGCGCAGGTTTTCGAGATCGATCACCACGACGACGTCCGCGTGGGTGGCCGACACGAATGCGCGCTTGCCGTCCGGCGTGATCAGCACGCCCACGGGCGTCGGGCTCGTGCCGAACTTGCCCTGGAAGACGCGCGCCCCCGAAGCGGCGACGGCGCCGCGTCCGACCGGGATGCGCTTGATCTCGGCGCGCGTCGCGACGTCGAAGATCCCGACGTCGCCCGACTCGGCGAACGCGACGACGGCGCGCTTGCCGTCGGGCGTGATCTTGACGCGGATCGGGAAGGCGCCCGCCTTGATCGTCGCGACGACTTTCAGCGTCTTCGCGTCGATGACCGATATCGTGTCGGCCTCGCGGTTGACGACCCAGATCTCGCGTCCGTCGGGTGTGACGTCGAGGCCCTCGGCGCCCTTGCCCGTCGGGACGTCGCCGACGACTCCCCCGGGAAGATCGATCACCGTCACCAACCCGTCCTTCAGCGACGAGACGTAGGCGCGCTTTCCGTCCGGCGAGGCGGCGACCATGTGCGAGAGCGCATGCCCGGTCGGCATTCGCGAGAGGACCTTCGCGCCCTTCGGATCGACGACGACGAGCTCCTTCTTCCCCTCGGCGGTCACGAGCAGACGGCCGTCCTTCAGGGCGGCGAGCCCGTGGGGCCGCGCGCCGGCGCCGAGGTCGATGCGGCCGACGATCTTGCCGCTGGCGAGCTCGATGATGGAGACGATGTGGCCCGGGGCGTTCGTGCGGCCGTAGTCGCCGACGGCGACGGACTTGCCGTCGGCGAGCACCTCCGCTTCGTGGGGCCCCGTCTCGACGGGCGCCGTCCACTTGAGCTTCCCGGTGGCGCCGTCAATGACCGAAAGCGAGTTGTCGGACTTGTTGACCACGACGAGCACGTCGTTCGACGGGCCGGGAGTCGGCGTGGGCGTCGGCTCGGGGGTCGGGCTGGGGGTGCCGCGCCGGCCGCGCGGCGTCGCGCGCGGAGTCGCCGTGGGACGCGCCTGCTCGCTGCCCGTCGAGCCCGCGGTCGGCACCACGTTGGGAGAGCCCGAGGCCGTTTGAAGGAGGAGAAACCCGGTCAGAGCCAATTCGAGCATCGTGTCTCCAGCTTAGGCGGCCAGGACCTTGAGCGCTCCGGGCCGCGTCGAGAGGCTCTCCGGAGCCCCGGAGTCGGTGACGGCGAAGTCGTCCTCGATGCGCACGCCGAATTTGCCGGGCAGATAGATCCCGGGCTCGACGGTGACCGTGTTGCCGGCGGCGAGGGGAACGGCGTTGCCGCGGACGAGGTACGGAGGCTCATGGCCGTCCATTCCGAGGCCATGACCCAGCCGATGCGTGAAGAAGGCGCCGTAGCCGGCCTCCTCGATGACGCGACGCGCCGCGCGGTCGACCTCTTCACCCGAGGCGCCCGAACGAAGCGCATCGATCCCCGCCCGTTGCGCGCGGTCGACGGCGTCGTAAACCTTCCGCACTTCGTCGCGCGGCGGCCCGTAGGAAGCCGTGCGGGTGACGTCGGATGTGTAGCCTCGGACCTTGCAGCCGGCGTCGATCAGGACGACGTCGCCGCGTTCGAGGGCCCGATCGCCTGGCGCTCCGTGGGGAAAGGCCGCCGAGGGGCCGAACTGGACCAGCCCGCCTCCCTTGACGCCGAGCTTGTGGAACTCCTGCTCGAGGATCGCGGAGAGCTCGCTCTCGGTCATGCCGCGCGCGACTCTCCGGTGCGCGGCCTCGATCGCGAGGATCGTGCGGCGCGCCGCGTCCTTGATCAACGCCTTTTCCTCGGCGCTCTTGACCATGCGGAGCGAGTCGAAGAGCGCCGTCGCGTCCTGCATCCGAACGCCCGAGGCCGCGGCGGAGAGCTTCGTGGCCGTGTGGTACGCCGTCGAGCCCTCGATGCCGACGGTCTTCGCCCCTCCGAGAGCCCGGGCGGCCAGAGCCATCGGATCCTCGTCCTCGTTCCAGGTCACGACGTCGTCGGCCACGAGATCGCGCCGGTGGTTTTCGGCTTCGAAGCTCGGCGTCACGAGGGTGGCACGGCCGTCGGCCGACAGGATGAGCGCGGTCAAGCGTTCGCTGCGTCCGATCGAGAGGTTTGCCGACCAGGAGAGGTTCGTCGACGGGGTCACGAAGACCGCCTCGAGGCCGCGGGCCTTCGCCGAAGCGGCGAGACGCGCCTGGCGCTCGCGAAAGACGCCCGGTGCGAGCGCAGGAGGCAGCGTCACGGCCCCGGCCGCCGCCTCGGCGCCGAGGGGCGACGGCCAGGCGCTCCCGGTCACGGCTGTCGCGACCGTCGCGGCGGTTCCCGCGGCGGCCACCCAGGCGCGGCGTGTCATGTCCATGCGGCGCGTAGGATACCCCCGAGGCTGAGGCTGCTCCCCTCTCCCAGCGGGAGAGGGGCGGGGGTGAGGCGCCGCTCAGTGCTCCTGGCGGCGGCGTTCGCCCTGGCGGCGGTCGCGCAAGGCGGCCCCGACGGGCATGTAGCGATCGTGAGCGCGCCGGTCGGAGCGATGCTCGCTGCGGCGGTCGGAGCTGTCACGGCGCTCGGAGGGCGGCGTGTGGATGGGTCTGTCCGGGGTCATCTGGAAGGACGTCCCTTTCGTGGGAGTTGCTGGAACACGGGGCGAGCTAACGCGAGGAGTACGGCGGTCATTCCCGCGTCAGTAGACCCCTCCCGTCAGATGGACGATGGCCGTCCAGAGCCCGCGGCTGAAGCGAAAGGTCACGAGGGGAACCACGATCGCCGCGCCGCCCCACACGAGAAGCATGACCGGCAGGGACCAGATCGGCGAGAACGCCGAGGCGATCATGAGACCGAAGGCCACGACGAACGTATTGATGTCGAGCGAGCCGACCCACTGTCCATGTTCGCGCGCGAACCGCACGCCGCAGCAGGAGCAGCTTTCGTACATCGTGAAGTAGGTGCGGAAGAGCTTGCCCCGGCCGCAGACGGGACAACGGAGCCTCAGTCCTCTCCAGAGGACTTTGCGCCAGTAACCCTCGGGCCACCCGCTCCGGTGGTGCGCCGTCGTGCCGCGCCAGGGAAGGACGGGGGGCGGGTCGGGAACCGGAGCGGACATGGGGACCCGATCTTACTCCCCGGTGACCACCTGCCGGCTCGCCGGCGCGGCCGGACGGCCCGTCGGGGCCGGTCGGGGGCTCGGTTCGGGTTCGGCTTCGAGGTGCCGAGCGGGATTCGCTGTCCCTCCCTGGCGACTTCGAGTCCTCGCGCCGCGAGCGCGGCTCGCGCCTCTTCGTCCCAGAGCAGCCGATTGGTGTGATTGAGGTGCACGAGGAAAACACGGCCCCTGGCCCCGGGCGCGCCCGCGAGGATCTCGGCCGTCTCCGAGGCGAGCGGGTGCGGGATGTCCGCGAGGGAACGGCCGGGGATCTCGTCGGCGGAATAGAACGTTCCGTCGACGAACGCGGTGAGCGTCGGATCTTCGAGGATCCCGGGAAGGCTCCGGTCCCACTTTGCCCACTTGTCGATGTCCGGTAGCCACAGGATCGAACGCGCGGGTCCGCGAATCCGCCAAGCCACGGTGTCCGAGTCCTCGTCGCGATGCGGCACGCGGAGCGGCGTCGCGCGCAGCCTCTCGGTCAGCGTGATCTCCGTGCCCGGCTCGACCTCGTGGAGAGTGATGTTCTCGAGCGCCACGAGACGGCTCCAGGGCTTGTTCTCCGCGGAGGAACTTCGCCAGCGAGGGCGTGCAGTAGACGGGAATCCGGCGGGCGCCCATCACCTCGCGGCCGAGCTGGGCGAGGCCGAGATAGTGGCCGACGTGCGCGTGGGTCAGCAGGATTCCGTCCGGGCGGCCACCGAGAGTCTCGATCTGCTGGGCGAAGTCGGGAGTCGCGTCGACGAGAAAGCGCTTGCCGGAGGCCGGGTCGAGAAGGCCGAGCGACGCGACGTGGAGCCGCTTTGCCGGATCGCTCCGGGCCTCGACGCAGAGCGGCTGTCGGCACCCCGCATGGGGAACGCCGCCGTCCTGCGCGATTCCCAGGACGACGGCCTCCGGCGGGCGGGCCTCCGGCGTCCCGGCTTCGGGGCCCGGACCTTGCAAGACGGTTGCGAGGAGGAGGGTCGCGGCGAGCACGCGTCCCGCCGACTGTAGACTGTCGACTGTAGACTGTCGACTCCCAAGAAGGAGTAAAGCTCATGGCCCGAAAGAGTTTGTCCCGCACGACCGCCCAGGCGCTCGGCCCGCTCGTCGTGCCGCTCGTGACCAAGGTTGCCCTGCCGATCGTGATCGAGAGCCTCCGCCGCGGGGGCAAGTTCGATACCGACCGCTTCTACGCGGAGGCGAAGGAGAGCCTCGCGAAGGGCTTCGCGAAGAGCAAGCCGGAGATGGAGGATCTGAAGGAGGAGCTCACCGACCGGGGCTCGGACCTCTACTCCGAGGCGCGGAAGCACGGCGCCGATCTGCTCGAGGCGCTCTCCGAGAGGGGATCCTCGCTCGCCGAGGATTGGATGAGCCGCGTGCGGCCGCGCCGCCGCCGGTCGCGTTTCGGCAAGGTGCTGGTCGTCCTGGCGGTCGTCGGCGCGGTGGTCGCGCTGGTCAACCGGAAGTAGCGGCTTCTTCTACCTCGACCGCCAGCTTCTTGTACTTGATCCTGTGCGGCTGGTCCGCCTCCATGCCGAGGCGGCGCTTCCGGTCGGCCTCGTACTCCTGGTAGTTCCCCTCGAACCAGACGGCCTGGCTCTCGCCCTCGAACGCGAGGATGTGCGTCGCGATACGGTCGAGGAACCAGCGGTCGTGGCTGATGACGACCGCGCAGCCGCCGAATCCGAGCAGCGCCTCCTCGAGCGCGCGCAGAGTGTCGACGTCGAGATCGTTGGTGGGCTCGTCGAGGAGCAGGACGTTGCCGCCCTTCTTGAGCGTGCGCGCGAGGTGCAGGCGGTTCGTCTCGCCGCCGGACAGGTCCCCGATCCGCTTCTGCTGGTCCTGGCCCTTGAAGTTGAACATCGAGACGTAGGCCCGCGAGGGAATCTCGCGCTTGCCGAGGACGATCTTGTCGAGCCCGCCCGAGATCTCGTCGTGCACGGTCTTCGAGGGGTCCGGGCGGTCGCGATCCTGGTCGACGTAGGACGCAACGACCGTGTCCCCGACGACGAGCTTGCCCGCGTCCGGCGTTTCCTTGCCCATGATCATCTTGAAGAGCGTGGTCTTGCCGGCGCCGTTGGGCCCGATGATGCCGACGATCCCGCCGCGCGGCAGGTCGAAGGAGAGGTCCTCCATGAGCAGCCGGTCGCCGAAAGCCTTGCGTACGCCCTCGGCGCGGACGACGACGTCGCCGAGGCGTGGCCCGGCCGGGATGAAGAGCTCCTGCGTCTCGCCGCGGGTCTCGGGGCCCGCGTCGGTGAGCAGCGCCTCGTAGCGGTCGATGCGGGCCCGGCTCTTGGCGTGCCGCGCGCGGGGCGACATCTTGATCCACTCGAGCTCGCGCTGAAGGGTCCGGCGCTTGGCCGTCTCCGCCTTCTCTTCCAGTTCGAGGCGCCCTTCCTTCTGCTCGAGCCAGCTCGAGTAGTTGCCTTTCCAGGGGATGCCGGCGCCGCGGTCGAGCTCGAGAATCCAGCCCGCCACGTTGTCCAGAAAGTAGCGGTCGTGCGTGACGGCGACGACCGTTCCCGGGTACTCGGCGAGATGCCGCTCGAGCCAGGCCACGGACTCCGCGTCGAGGTGATTCGTCGGCTCGTCGAGGAGAAGGAGGTCCGGTTTCTCGAGGAGGATCTTGCACAGCGCCACGCGGCGCTTTTCGCCTCCCGAGATCTTCGTCACGTCCGCATCCGGCGGCGGAAGGCGCAGGGCGTCCATGGCGATTTCCAGCTGCCGGTCGAGCTCCCAGGCATTCGAGGCCTCGATCGCGTCCTGGACGCGCTGGTACTCGGCCATGACCTTCTCGCTCTCGGTCTCCGAGAGCTCCTCGGCCAGCTTCTCGTTGAGCTCCTCGAAGCGTTTGAGGAGCCCGCGCGTCTTCGCGACGCCTTCCTCGACGTTGCCGAGGACGTCCTTCGTCGTGTCCAGTCTCGGGTCCTGGGGCAGGAACCCGACGCGGGTCCCCTCGGCCGGGAAGGCATCGCCGGCGAAGTCCTTCTCGACGCCCGCCATGATCTTGAGCAGCGTCGACTTGCCGGCGCCGTTCAGGCCGAGGACGCCGATCTTGGCTCCGGGAAGGAACGAGAGATAGATGCCCTTGAGGATCTCGCGCTGCGGAGGCACGACCTTCCGCAGGTTGATCATCGTGTAGATGTACTGGTGCGCCATAGGGCGGGGGAGTCTATACGAGTTGAGGGTTGAGGGTCAGGACGGGTTGAGACTCAGGCCTCGCCGACGTTGATCCCCATCGTGCCGAGGAGCCGCTCCTCGTAGCGGACCTCGCCGAACCCCGCCGCCCGCATCAGCGATTCGACGCCGCGCTGCGCCGGGTAGCGCTCGAGCGAGGCCGGGATGTACGCGTACGTCTCCGGGTCGCCATGGAACAGCCAGCCGACGGCCGGCATCACGGTCCCCAGGTAAGCCCGGTAGAGCGCCGCGGGCAGGGCGCGATCCGGCTTGCCGAAATCCAGGACGACCGCGCGGCCTCCGGGCGCGAGCACGCGCCGCATCTCCGACAGCGCCGCCGGGATGTCCGCGACGTTGCGCAGCCCGTAGCCGATCGTCAGAACGTCGAAGGCTCCGTCGCGGAACGGAAGCCGCAGCGCGTCCGCCTGGACGAACTGCGGTCCCCGCCGGCCGCCTTCGCGGCCGGGTTGCCTTGCCGGGTATCGGACGCGCGGCGGCGACGGCGGCGCGTCGCCACCTCGAGCATCGGAAGAGTGAAGTCCGCGCCGACGACCGGGCCCGCGCCCAGCTCCTCCGCCAGGAAGCAGAGGTCCCCGCTGCCGCAGCAGAGGTCGAGCACGCGGGCGTTCCGCGGGGCGCCGGCGAGCGCCAGGCGGCACCGTCTGCCGCTTCCAGAGGCGATGCATCCCGAAGCTCATGACGTCGTTGACGAGGTCGTAGCGCCGGGCCAGCCGCGAGAACATCTCGCGCACCTTCGGAGCGCGGTCCTCGCCGTAGGAGAGGTACTTGTTGCTCACCCGGCGGGAACTATAGACGCCGGGACACCCCCGACGGCGGAGCCGCCGGCCTGGCACGTTTGTTGTAAAGTCATACATTCCATGGCCGAAGCGTCCCCGAAGCCCGTCAGCGCCGACGAAGCGCGCCGCGTCGCCGAAGAGGCCCGCGAGAGCGAGTGGCAGTCCCCCTCGTTTCTGAAGCAGATCTTCCTCGGAAACTTCCGCCTCGACCTCGTCCATCCCTTTCCGCCCGCGCCCCCGGAGCGCCCGGAGTTCCGCTCCTACATGGACCGCCTCGGGCGCTTCCTGGTCGAGGAGGTCGATCCCGACGCGATCGACCGGGAAGGGAAGATCCCCCCGTCGGTGATCAAGGGCCTCGCCGAGCTCGGAGCCTTCGGCATGAAGATCCCGAAGGAGTACGGCGGCCTGGGCTTCACCCAGCGCGAGTACGGCGAGGCCATGAAGCTCATCACCTCGCGCGACGGCAACCTGGTGACGCTGCTGTCGGCCCACCAGTCGATCGGCGTCCCCCAGCCGCTCAAGCTCTTCGGAACCAAGGAGCAGAAGAAGAAGTACCTTCCGAGGCTCGCCGCCGGGGCGGTCTCGGCGTTCGCGCTGACCGAAGCGCAGGTCGGCTCGGATCCGGCCAACCTGTCGACGACCGCGACGCGGACGCCCGAGGGCGACTACATCCTCGACGGCGAGAAGCTCTGGTGCACCAACGGGACGATCGCCGAGCTCTTCGTCGTCATGGCGCGGCACCCCGACACGAAGAAGATCTCGGCGTTCATCGTCGAGAAGTCGTGGCCCGGCGTCGAGGTCGTCATTCGCTGCCACTTCATGGGCCTGAAGGCCATCGAGAACGGCGTGATCCGCTTCACGAAGGTCCGCGTGCCCAAGGAGAACCTGCTCTGGGGCGAGGGCAAGGGCCTGAAGCTCGCCCTGATCACGCTCAACACCGGGCGCCTCACCCTTCCGGCGTCGTCCGCGACGCTCGGCAAGCGCTGCCTCGAGATCTGCCGCACGTGGTCGAACGAGCGCATCCAGTGGGGCCTGCCGATCGGCCGCCACGACGCGATCGCGCAGCTTCTGGCCGAGATGGCGGCGACGACCTTCGCGATGGACGCCATCACGGATCTCGCCTCGTCCATGGCCGACATGGGCGACCGGGACATCCGCCTCGAGGCGGCCGTCGCCAAGATGTGGAACTCCGAGGAAGGCTGGAAGATCGTCGACCGCACGCTCCAGATTCGCGGCGGCCGCGGTTACGAGACCGCGGATTCGCTGCGCGCGCGCGGCGAGGCGCCGATCCCCGTCGAGCGCATCCTCCGCGACTTCCGGATCAACCTCATCTTCGAGGGCTCCTCCGAGATCATGCGGCTCTTCATCGCGCGCGAGGCCGTGGACACGCACCTGAAGATCGCCGGCCCGTTCGCCGATCCCAAGGCGCCGCTGTCGGCCAAGATGTCCGCCCTGCCGAAGATGGCGGGCTTCTACGGCTGGTGGTACCCGAGCCGCTGGCTCGGCTGGGGAGCCTGGCCCCGCTTCTCCGAGTTCGGGCCGCTCGCCGGCCACGTCCGTTTCGCCGAGCGCGCGACCCGCAAGCTCGCCCGGACCCTTTTCCACCAGATGCTGAAGCTCGGGCCCAAGCTCGAGAAGCGCCAGGCCCTCCTCTTCCGCGCCGTGGACATCGGGGCGGACATCTTCGCCATGGCCGCCGCGCTCTCCCGCGCCCAGGCCATCCGGCGCGCCGGCGCCGCCGAGGCTCCGAAGGCGGTCGAGCTCGCCGACATCTTCTGCCGCGGCATTCGCCGGCGCATCGCCGAACAGTTCCGCGGCATCGGCTCGAACGACGACGTCGCAAAGTACCGGACCGCCCGGCATTTGCTCGACGGCGAGTTCGCCTGGCTCGAGGCGGGGCTGACGGCGATGGAAGGGCTCCCGAAACCGCCGAGGCGAAGCCGAGTCAGCCTCGCGTCGCGCAGCGTTAGCGGGAGCTCGGGCTCGGAGGCGATCCGGTTGAAGAAGGCGCTCCTCGTCCTGGCGCTCGTTGCGGCGCTCGCGGGAGCGTTTTTTTACGGCTTCATCGGGCGAGAGCGGCGCTGGTTTCCGTACTACCCGCTGCGCGACGCCTACCGCGCTCTCAAGCCGGCGCCGGTCCCGCACCGCTTTGCGAAGAGTCCCGCAGACGCTTCGGCCCTCGCGCAGCGCGAGGCCGTGGGCGCGCTCACACAGCTTCCGTACCTCCAGGGCTATAACCCGGCCTCCGGGAAGAGCGGCGTGCTCGTCTACGACGAAGCGCGGGCGTTCCCGGGCTGGAACCTCGCGTTGTCCGCTCACCGGGCGCAGGCGCTCCTTCTCAACATGCGCGGCCTCGCGCATCACCGCTGGTCGATCGAGTCGAAGGCCGTCTGGCCGGACCTGAAGGTCGGACGCGGGCAACTCCACTACGCCGAGTACTGGCGCCGGGCGGAGCTTCTTCCGGGCGGAGACCTCCTCGCCATCTGGGAGTACATCGGCCTCGCTCGGGTCGATCGGAACTCACGCCTGAAGTGGGCGAGCGCCAACGGCGCGCACCACGACCTCGCCGTCGCGGCCGACGGCACGATCTACGTCCTGACGCGCGAGGCGAAGGTCGTGCCTTCCGTCAACCCCCGCGATCCCGTCGACCTGGATTTCGTGACGGTGCTCACGCCCGACGGGAAGGAGCTCCGCCGGATCTCGCTTCTCACCGCCTTCGAGCGCTCCGACTACGCTGCCATCCTCGCGCACATGGCGAGCGAGGGCGACATCCTGCACGCCAACTCCGTCGTCATCCTCGACGGGCGCCTCGCGGACCGCTCTCCGGCCTTTCGCGCCGGCAACCTGCTCGTCTCTTTCCGGAGCCTCGACCTCGTCGCCATCCTCGACCCGCAGGCGGAGAAGATCGTCTGGGCGCTTCTCGGCCCGTGGCGCGCGCAGCACTCGCCGCGCATCCTCGAAAACGGCCGGATGCTCCTCTTCGACAACTTCGCCGGAATGCGCCTCGGCTCTTCGCGCGTCCTCGAGATCGATCCGTTCACACAGGTCATCGTCTGGCGGTACGGCGACGCGGAAGGCCAGAGGTTCTTTTCCGAGTCCAACGGCCAGGCCGAGCGCCTCGGCAACGGCGATACGCTGATCGTCGAGTCCAATGCCGGTCGTGCGATCGAGGTCACGCCCGCGGGCGAGACCGTCTGGGAGTACGTCAACCCCTTCCGCGCCGGAGAGAAGAAAGATCTCCAAGCCACGCTCACGCAGCTGACCCGGCTTCCGGCGAGCCTGGACGTGTCATGGGCGGACCACCCCTCTCCGCAAGGAGCCGCGACGGCCCACCAGACGCCCTAGACGGATTTGCCCCTGTCGGAAGACCTCGGCGCGACCTCGGCGAGGCCGTTGCGTCCGAGGCGATAGAATCCCGCCAGAGCAGCGTGGCTCTCCCAACAGGACGCCGTCTCGGCCCCTACGAAATCCTGTCGCCTTTGGGCGCAGGCGGAATGGGGGAAGTCTACGCGGCGCGCGACACGCGTCTGGATCGCCGCGTCGCGATCAAGGTGCTCGCCGCGGATCTGGCCACGGACAGCGTGCACCTGGCGCGATTCCAGCGCGAGGCCAGGGCCGCGTCGGCTCTCAATAATCCCAACATCGTCACGGTCTACGACGTCGGCGAGACCGACTCGATCGCCTGGGTGGCCATGGAGCTCGTCGAAGGCAGTCGCTGGGCGAGCTGATCGCGTCCGGAGCCTTGCCCACGCGCAAGCTCCTCGATCTCGGCGGGCAGATCGCCGACGGCCTCGCGGCCGCCCACGACGGCGGGAATCGTGCACCGCGACCTGAAGCCGGCCAACGTCATGGTCACGCGCGAGGGGTTCGTGAAGATCGTCGACTTCGGGCTCGCCCGCGCCTTACAGCGCGACTCCTCGGCGAGGACTCAGGCGACGACGGAGACGCGCCCCCGACGCTCACCGGCGGCATCGTGGGCACGGCGGGCTACATGTCCCCCGAGCAGGCGCGCGGGAGAGCCCGTGGACTTCCACTCGGACCAGTTCTCGTTCGGCTCCGTCCTCTACGAAATGGCGACGGGCCAGCGAGCCTTTCGAGGGAACACGCGGATCGACACCCTCTCGGCCGTCCTGCACGACGATCCGGAGCCGATCTCCCGGCTGCGCCCCGGCGTCCCGCCTCCGCTGCGCTGGGTCATCGAGCGCTGCCACGCCAAGGCGGCCTCTGACCGGTACGAGTCCACGGGGGATCTCGCCCGGGAGATTCGCGGCATCCGGGAGCATCTGTCCGAGGTGTCGGGCAGCGCCGCCGCTGGAGGAACCCCCGTCCGCGCCGGCGACGGCTACGGGCTCCTGGCGGCGGCTCGCCGCTGCGATTGCTGCTGGGCGCCGGGCTCTGGGCGGCGTTCGGACGCCCCCGCCCGGCCCTGACCGGGCCCGAGTTTCGCCGCCTCACGTTCCGCAGCGGCGTCGTCACGCGCGCGCTGTTCATGCAGAAATCCAATTCGATCCTCTACACGGCGTCCTGGGACGGCCAGACCGCTCGCGGACCTATCTGACGCTGCCGGAAGTCGAAGGGCGCGGACCGAAGCCTGGACGCCGAGACCCAGCTCCCGATGGCCTTCTCCGAGGACGGCTCCGAGGTTCTCGTGCTGCTCGGCCGGTCCCGGCCCAGTTGAACTTTCTTCGGGACGCTGGCCTGGTGGCCGGCGCTCGGCGGCAAGCCGCGGCCGTTTCTCGAGGACTCCGGTTGGGCCGACTGGGCGAAGAAGGGGCGCTTCGTCGCCGTCGTCCAGGAAGAGGGCTCGGCGCGGGTCCTCCAGATTCGCGATTCCGCCGGCAAGCTGCGGCAGTCTCTCTTTCGCACCACCGGAGCAATCACGTACGTCTCCATCTCCCCGACGAGACCGAGGTGGCGTTCATCCACCACCCGTCCCGCACCGACGACGCGGGAGAGGTCCGGATCGTCTCGGTGGATGGAACGCGGCAGCGAGCCCTCACCCCGTCTTCGAGCGCTGCGTCGGGTTGCGCTGGAACGCGCGCACCGGCGAGGTCTGGTACACGGCGAGCCGCGCGGACATCTACACGACGGCGCTCTGGGCGTCGATCGCGAGGGCAGCTCGCGCATGGTCCATTCCTTCCCGGACTTCTTCCTGCTGCAGGACGTCTCGGACGACGGCTGCCTCTTCGTTGCGAGCTCCGAAGAGACGGACCTCCTCCTGAAGCGAGGCGAAGGCGCGCCGAGCGATTTCTCGTGGCTCGGGTCGACGATGGTCGCCGACATCTCCCCGGACGGGCGGTCGATCCTTTTCTTCGACGGCGTCCCCGTCGGCGGGAACCCTCGGCATGTGGGTCCGTCCGGTCGACGGCGGCGAGGCGATCCGGATCGGCGACGGAGACCCGGGCAAGTTCTCGCCCGACGGCCGCTGGGTCGTGGCCACGAGCCGCGTTCCCTCCGGCCCGCCGCAGCTGGTGCTGGTCCCGACGAGCGGGGGCAAGCGCCCGCGCCGTGACGAGCTCCGCGACGGCGGGCTACTTCGAGCCGTCGTTTTCGGGACCCGACACGCTCCTCTTCGTCCGGCACCGAGGGAGACCGGCGCGAGGTCGGCGGATGAAGATCGACGGAACCGGAGCCGAGTCCCTCGGCGTGACCGGCTGCAGCGGTCCCGTCGCGGATCCCGCCGCGACCCGACTCTTGTGCGTCGAGGAGCCCGACCGCAACGTGCTGATGATCTACGGGCTCGCTCCGCGCGCGCCGGGCCGAAGGCTGCACACGCTGCCCGCGGGCGAGAGCTTCGCTGTATGCGCGCTGGAACGACCGCGGCGATCGGATCTTCGCGGTCACGTTCGACCGACGACTTCTCACCCTGGATGCCTCGACGGGCGCGCGTTCTCCGGGAAGCGGAAGGTCCCGCTTCGCGAAGGGATCTCGGGCGAGTCGCTCCTCGCGGCCGCCTGCAGCCCGGACGGCGCGACGCAGGCGTATTCCATCAGCTACACGTCGTCCCGGCTCTACCTGGGCCGGGGAATGTCGTAGGAGAAAGAGGAGGGGAGCATGGCCCATGACAAAGGCCCAGTGCGAAGCGGCGGGATCTGGAACAAGGAGAAACAGACCTGCACCATGCCCAAGATCAGTACGATCAAGCTGACGCTCGGCCGGGAGCCGGCCTGCGACGGGGGCCGAGAGAGACGTCATGAAGAGGAAGCTTCCCTCAAGAAGTCGAGGATCTGGGCGTTGATGAAAGCACGCGAAGCCCAAGAAGTGGAAATCGCGGCCGAGACGCGGTAGCAGTGAGTTGTCGAGATCGCCCGCCACCCGGACCTGCTGGTCTGGTGGAACCCGGACGGGCCTGTGGTTCGCGAGCCTCGAGAGCGGCCTGACGCTCTCGGGCGACGCCGCGGCGGTCGCAGTCCTGGCGTCTTTCGACCGTCCGCGCGACGCGCGGCGAAGCGGCGAAGAGCATGCCGTTCGCGGAGGCAGCGGCGGTCAGGGGCCGAGTCCGGCTCCTCCGCCGGCTCGGCTTTCTGATCCCGGAAGCCGCCGCTCGCCGGAAGCGCTCGCGGATCGCAGCGTGGAAGGAGAACGTCGCTTCCGCTCTCCACCACTCGGCGTCGAGAGATCTTCGGTATCTCTGGCAGGGCCCGGCCGCCGAAAGCCTCGTTCGGGAACGCGCTCTCCGCGTCGCCGTCCGGCGCTCTTCAAGCGCTACCGGTCGGGCGCGCGCGTTGCCCTTCCGGCGGCGCCTCGACGCCGGCGCGGACCTGGAAGCCACGCTCGGGACGCGGCGGACCGTCCGCGAGTTCCGCCGCCGGCCGGTTTCTCTCGTCGACCTCGCCGCCGTCGTGGGCGGAACCTTCGGACAGACGGGGACCCACGACGGCGGCCCCTTCGGGTCTCTCCTGACCAAGACCAGCCCGTCGGCGGGCTCGCTCCACCCGATCGAGTGCTACGTCCTCGCCTGGAACGTGCAGGGACCTCGAGCCCGGTCTGTATCACTTCGACGTCGGCGCCGGCGAGCTGCGCCGGCTGCGCCGCGGCCGCTTCCGCGCCGAGGCCGTGCGGGCCGCATCCGGCCAGGCTTGGGTTGGGCGCGCCGCGTTTCGTCTGCGTCCTGACCGCCGTCTTCGGCCGCAGTCTCTGGAAGTACCAGGACGAAGTGACCTACCGGACTCTGTTTCTCGACGCCGGCCATCTCGCGCAGACCTTCTGTCTGCTCGCGACCGCGCGCGGCCTCGGTCCCTTCACGACCGCGGCGATCCAGGACTCCTTCATCGAGAAGTTTCTCGGTCTCGACGGCGCGAGCGAGTTCCCGGTCTATTTGTGCGGAGCGGGGATTCCGGCGAGCACATCCCGTCAGGGCGGTGTCACGTTCGGCTTGCGGCACCGAAAATTCGCGACGATCGGCGCCGTCTTTCGAGTGTCTCGGCGTTGTCCGACGGCTCGTTGCCCGAGGCCACCCCCATGGAGAGCCCCGTTTGAGGAAGCTTGAGCTGCGGGCTCGACCAGAACAGAACCCGGTCGCACAGACGATCTTCGAGTACGCACTCGTCGTCCTTCGCCATCAGCGTCCGGAAGGCCGGCCCGTCATCGGTGGTCTCGGGGAGGTGAACGAAGCCGTGACTGAACGCGAACGGCTTCCGCGGCGAGGAGGCCGAAGCGTCGTCGGCCCAGTCGTGCCGGGCCCCCATCAGATGCCCGATCTCGTGCGTGAACGAGTTCTTCCCGTCGGCGCAACGGCGGGGCACGACGGCGAAGGCGGAGCTTTCGAACGCGTTCGAGACCGTTTCCATCAGGAACGCGTTTCCACAGCTCGTCTCGTCGGTCTGCTCCCTGGTGTACTCGGCGATGAGGACGACGAGGTCGGCCCCGACGGCGTCCCGGCGCGCGTGGACGCCGGCGAGATCGCCGCCCGGCCTCTTGAGCTTGCTCAGATCCGTCGCGGGATGTCCGGATTCCTTGAACGGCACCCCCTCCTTGAGTGGCGCTTCCTCCGCGCTCACGAGCCTGAGCCGCAGGGGGACCAGGCTCTGCTCGAAGGACAGGTTGGCCTCTTCGATGTATTCTCGGATCGCCTCCTTCATCGCTTTCGCCCCGTTCGCCTTCTCCCGCGCTTTCTTCGTGAAGAACACCAGCACGTCGATCTCGCCGGGCGGATCCGTCGTGCAGGTCGACGTCTGCGGAGCGTTGAGGGCTCCGGATGGAACGGGGTTGCCGTCCGCAGGAAGCTTCGACGGGTCGATCCGACGCAGCACGTGGTCGGGCCCCAGGAATCGGATCTGGTAGTACTCGGCGGGCCGGTCGCGCATGGGCTGCGTGGCGACGTTTCCGATCAGGAGATCGCCCCGCATCGAGAAGATGACGGTACTTGCTTCCTGCTCGACGACCCGTCCGGTCCAGATTTCGGATCCGTCGCGAGTCACAGGAGGCCCGGTGCGGATCAGGTCCAGAAATCGGTTTCCGTCGAAGAGCGGAAGCCGTAGCCGTGAGGAGTTTCGGGCGACGTCGATATTCACGCGGACGGCCACTTCTCGAATCACGCTCGGGTCCGGGTCCTGCGGGGGTATCGGCGTATCCAGACGCCGCAGCAGCGTTGGCGCCTGCGCTCGAAGCGCCTCGCACCATGCGAAGAAGAAGCAGCGAACCCAGGCCGGTCCGGATGTTCATGGATGCCTCCTCTCGAAGGCTGTTCGGGCGGAGATTACACCCCGGGATCCTGAGCGGCTGATAGGGTCCCTCCCTTTCGCGCTTCCTTCTAGGAGCGGTGAGAGGGGCGCGGAGCCGATTGCCCCTGTACTAGACTCGCCCGGAATGCGCCATTTCCGGGTACTCGCGGGCTTGCTGTGTCTTCTCCTCCCCGGTGCCGCCCTCGCCGCGACGTTCACCGTCAACTCGACGAACGACTCCGACGACGGAGTGTGCAACGCCGCGCACTGCTCGCTGCGGGAGGCGATCTTCGCGGCCAACGGCGCGCCCGGCGCGGACACGATCCGTTTCGTCATCGGCGCGGGGCAGAAGACGATCCAGCCCGCTTCGGCGCTGCCGACGATCACGGACCCGGTGGTCATCGACGGGACGACGCAGCCGGGCTTCGCGGGCACGCCGATCATCGAGCTCGATGGGTCGATCGCGGGATCCGGCGCGAACGGGCTGCGGATCTCGGGCGGGGGGAGCACGGTGACGGGCCTGGTGATCAACCGATTCCTGCCGGCGTTCCCGGCGAGCGGCGGCAACGGCATTCTGATCCAGGACGGCGGGAACAACGTGATCCGCGGCAACTACATCGGCACGAGCGTCGCGGGAACCGCGGCTCTGCCGAACGGCGTCGACGGGATTGCGATCGTGGGCTCCGCGGGCAACGTGATTGGCCGGACGGACCTCGCGTTCCGGACCAACCTGATCTCGGGCAATAGCGCGAACGGCGTTCGGATCATGGGCGCCGGCGCCGACGCCAACGTCATCGCGGGAAATCGGATCGGGACCAACGCGGCGGGTACGGGTCCGCTCGGCAACGGCGGCGCCGGAGTCGGCATCGGCTACGGCGTCGGCAACGTCGTGGGGTCGGCCATCGTCGGAGACACCCTGGTCTCCGGAAACGTCGGCGACGGCGTTCAGTTCACGGGCAACTCGACCGACACCGTCGTCACCGGCACGTGGATCGGCCTCAACGCGGCGGGTACGGCGGCTCTCGGCAACGGAGGCCAGGGAGTGAACCTGAGCTCCTCGACCGGGAACACGGTCGGGCCCGGCAACGTCATCTCGGGCAACGCGCAGAACGGCGTCCTTCTTCAGAGCGTCTCGACGAACAACACCGTCACCGGCAACTTCATCGGCTTGAATGCCGCGGGCACGGCCGCGCGTCCCCAACTTCTTCAACGGGCTCATCGTCACGGACTCGGACCTGAACGTTCTCGGACCCGGAAACGTCATCTCGGGCAACGACACCAACGGGGTCCGAATCCGCAGCGAATCCTTCGGAAACGTGCTCAAGGGGAACCTGATCGGGTTGAACGCGGCGGCGACGGCCGCGATCCCGAACCTCGACGGCGTCCAGATCAACGACGCAGGCCGTCGACAACACCATCGGAGGGCCGGGCCCCGACCGCAACGTGATCTCCGGCAACCTGAACAACGGCGTGCTCCTGGTCGACGCCGAGACGACCGGCAACATCGTCCAGGGCAACTTCATCGGCTCGAATGCGTCCGCTTCGGCGGCCTTTCCCAACGGCGGGGACGGCGTCGCGATCCAGGCCGGCGCCAGCGGCAACGTCATCGGCGGCACCGCCGCCGGAACGAAGAACGTGATCGCGTTCAACCTCGCACGCGGGGTCTCCGTCGAGTCGGGAGAGGGCAACTCCGTGCTCGGCAACACGATCTCCTTCAACGGAAGTCTCGGGATCGACCTCGGCGCCGTGGGCGTGACGCCGAACGATCCGGGAGATCCGGACCCGGGCGCGAACCTGCTGCAGAACTTCCCCGTCCTGTCCTCCGTGCCCTCCTCGACACGGCCGAGCACGCAGATCCAGGGCACCCTCAACAGCATTCGCCACTTCGGGAGCTATCGCGTCGAGTTCTTCTCGACCCTCCTCTGCGACGCCTCGGGCAACGGTCCCGGCCAGCGGTTTCTGGGTTTCGCCGACCATGCATGACGAGATCCGGGAGGCAATGTGGCCTTCGACGCGTTCGCTCCCTTCGGCCGCGCTCGGCCCGTGGATCACGGCGACCGCGACGGACTCGGCCGGGAACACGTCGGAGTTTTCGGCGTGCCTGGCCGTTCCGGGCCCGTCGGTGGCGTCGATCGAGCCGACCTCGGGGCCCGCGAACGTGGGAAGCCCCGTTTCGATCACCGGCCTGAACTTCCAGAACGGCGCGACGGTCAGGATCGGCGGCGTCGCGGCGACGGGAGTCGGCGGTGATGAGCGGCGCCGAGATCGACGCGACTACGCCGGTTCTTCCGCCCGGGAACGCTCCTCGACGTGACGGTGACGAATCCGAGCTCTCTCGCCGGCACCCTTTCGGCCGGATACCTCGCGGACTTCACGGACGTGCCGCAGGCGAACATCTTCCACGACGACGTCGAGACGGTCTTCCGCGCAGGTATCACGGCGGGTTGCGGCGCCGGGGCGTTCTGCGTCGCGGACGCCGTGACGCGCGCCCAGATGGCGGTCTTCCTGTTGAAGGCCGAGCACGGCTCGAGCTACGTGCCGCCGGATTGCACGGGGATCTTCGACGACGTGACCTGTCCGTCGCAGTTCGCCGACTGGATCGAGCGACTCTCGGTCGAGGGCATCACGGCGGGCTGCGGCGGAGACAACTACTGCCCGAACAATCCGGTCCGCCGCGACCAGATGGCCGTCTTTCTCCTGAAGGCTCTCAACGGCAGCGCGCACGTGCCGCCGACCTGCACGGGCGTCTTCGAGGATGTGACCTGCCCGGGCTCCTTCACGGACTGGATCGAGGAGCTCTACGGCGAAGGCATCACCGGAGGCTGCTCGACGGTACCGCTTCTCTACTGTCCGGGCTCGTCCAACACCCGGGGACAGATGGCGGTATTCCTCGTGAAGACCTTTCAGCTCGAATGACTTCGGCCGCGGCCAAGCTTGCCGGCGATAAGCTCGGCGTGGGTTACCGCTGGCCTGCGGCCAGCGTTGCCTACTGTCTGGGTCTGGTTGTCGCCACGCTCCGCGTGGCGTTCCCT
This sequence comes from uncultured Acidobacteriota bacterium, assembly GCA_963723535.1. Lineage (GTDB taxonomy): Bacteria > Acidobacteriota > Thermoanaerobaculia > UBA5066 > Gp7-AA6 > DAHUXD01. The sequence goes on along the minus strand of CAVRRE010000006.1, from coordinate 186,594 downwards.
CCTGCCGGGGGCTTACCTTCGGTGGTCGGGTCGGTGGACGGCTCGCCTACTGCCGGGGGTCTGGCCTTAGGTGGTCGGCTTAGTGAGAACATTCGGCCTCTAGGGGGACGACTATGAGGAACCAGCTGAACCGAGGCGTCGCGCTTCTTGCCCTGCTCCTGCTCGCCTCGCCGATCCTCGGGCGCCAGGAGAAGAAAGCCGCGGCCGAATACTCGGCGACCGCGTCGATCGGCACGCCCTCGGGCACGCGGAGCATGGGCTTCGACGTGGTCGTCTCGAGCCCTCGAAGCCTCGCCGAGATCATCCCGCTGAAGAAGGTGCTCGAGGACGGCGGGCAGCAGGCGCTCGTGAACGCGATCCGCGGCAGCGGCCAGGGTCAGGTCAAGCTCGGAGCGCTCGTGTACCCGATCGATCTCGTCATGGCCGAGAAGATCGACGACGGCTGGCGCTACCTCGTCGTGACGACGCGTCCGATCAAGTACACCGAATCGGAGGAGGACGGCGGCGCGTCGCTCGACTATCCGTTCGCCGTCTTCGCGTGGGACTGGACGGACTTCGGCTCGAGCGACGGCACGATCTACACGAAGGCCGCCCTCTCGATCGACCCCGACGGCCACGTCCAGGTGACGCAGTACGACGGCGACCCCGGCGAGCTCAAAGACATTCGCCGCATCAACTAGTCCGGCCAATCCGGGCGTCAGGCCCCCGCCACCTCGTCCGAGCCCTCGTTGATGCCCTCGAAGAGGATGGTCGTGAGGTAGCGCTCGCCCGTGTCGGGCAGCATCGCGAGGATGACCGAGCCCTTGGGCGCCTTCTTTGCGACCTTCACGGCCGCGGCGAACGTGCCTCCGGAGGAGATGCCGCAGAAGATCCCTTCCTTCGAGGCGAGCTCGCGCGCCGCGTCCCGGGCCTCGACGTCTCCGACGGTCACGATCTCGTCGACGACCTCGCGGTCGAGAACTGCTGGCACGAAGTCCGGCGTCCAGCCCTGGATCTTGTGGGGCTTCCACTCGTTTCCCGAGAGCAGCGCCGCGCCCTCCGGCTCGCTGACGACGACCTTGATGTCGGGCCGCGCCTTCTTGAGCATCTGGCCGGCCCCTGTCAGCGTCCCTCCCGTGCCGTAGCCCGTGACCCAGTAGTCGAGGCGTTTTCCGGCGAAGTCGCGGAGGATCTCCGGGCCCGTCGTGTTGCGGTGGTACTCGGGATTCGCGGGGTTTTCGAACTGCCGCGCCAGGAACCAGCCGTTCTTCTTCGCCAGCTCCTCGGCCTTCTTCACCATTCCGGAGCCGCGCTCGGCGGCGGGGTGGAGGATGACCTTGGAGCCGAGGATGCGCATGAGCTTGCGCCGCTCGACCGAGAAGCTGTCCGACATGATCGCGACGAAGGGATAGCCCTTGGCGGCGCAGACCATGGCCAGCGCGATTCCGGTGTTGCCGGAGGTGGCCTCGATGACGGTCTGGCCCGGCTTGAGCGCTCCGGTCCGCTCGGCGTCGTCGATGATGGCGATCGCGAGGCGGTCCTTGACCGAGGACAGCGGGTTGAAGGCCTCGCACTTGACGTAGATCGTCGCGCCCGGAGGCGAGAGGCGGTTGATCCGGACGACGGGCGTGTTTCCGATGGTCCCCAGAATGCTGTCGTGAATCATGGGCTCCTCTCCGAAAAGAAAGCGTCCATTCGGCCGATTCGCGAGGAGCGTAGGATATGCCAGCTTTTTATGAGGACACATGGCGCTGCCGTCCTGCTCGCCGGCCTTCTCTCCGTCCCGGCCACGGCCCCGATGAACGCGCAGACGACTCCCCGAACGATGCGCGTGGACTACTTCCACACCGGCAACGCCTCCGCGGAGTGGTTCAGCTTCGACCGGGTCGTGCTCGAGCCGCTCGCCTGGCCGGGGAACCCGCGCAAGCCCATCGACGACACGAACCTCGGCAAGTACCTCTTCGAGGTCATCGACCGCGCCACGAATCGCGTCGTCTACTCCCGCGGCTTCGCGTCGGTCTACGGCGAGTGGGAAACGACGGGGGAGGCCAAGGAGATCCGCCGCACGTTCTCCGAGTCGCTGCGCTTCCCGGCGCCGGAGGCCCCGGTCCAGATCTCGCTGAAGAAGAGGAACCCGCAGAACGCCTTCGTCGAGGTCTGGACCCTGCTCGTCGATCCGAAGGGCGTCTTCATCGACACGTCCGCCCCCGCCTCGCCCGGCCCCGTGATCCCGATCCAGAAGAACGGCGATCCGTCGCAGAAAGGTCGACTTCCTGATTCTCGGCGACGGCTACACGGCCGCCGAGCGCGGGAAGTTCGAGAAGGACGCACAGCGGCTCGCCGACCTTCTCTTCGCCGTCGAGCCCTTCAAGAGCCGGCGCGGCGACTTCAACGTCTGGGCGATCTGTCCTCCGGCCGCCGAGACCGGGATCTCGCGTCCCTCGGTCGGCATCCACCGCCGTTCCCGCATCGGCGCGACCTACGACGCGTTCGGCAGCGAGCGTTACATCCTGACCTTCGAGAACCAGTCCTTCCGCGACGTGGCCTCCTTCGCACCCTACGAGTTCGTCGAGATCCTGACCAACACGCGGACCTATGGCGGGGGCGGGATCTTCGGACAGTACGGCACGGTGGCGGCCGACAGTCTCTGGGCGCCGTACGTCTTCGTCCACGAGTTCGGCCACCACTTCGCCGCCCTCGCCGACGAGTACTTCACCTCGCCCGTCGCGTACGAGCCGGCGGCCGGGAATCGGATCGAGCCCTGGGAAGAGAACGTGACGGCGCTGCTGGATCCGAAGACCCTCAAGTGGAAAGACCTGGTCACGCCGGGGACGCCCCTGCCGACACCCTGGAAGAAGGAGGAGTTCGAGAAGGCCTCGCGCGAGTACCAGGCGAAGCGCCGGGAGATCCGCCAGGCCAACGGGCCGGAGGACGAGATGGACAAGCTCTTCCAGGAAGAGCTCGTGTTCGAAACGAAGCTCCTCGGGACCGACCAGTACTCGGGCAAGGTCGGGGCCTTCGAGGGCGCGCTGTACGAGGCGAAGGGCTACTACCGGCCGCAGGAGGACTGCATCATGTTCACGCGCGACGAGGTCCCGTTCTGCGCCGTGTGCCGCCGGGCGCTCACGCGCGTGATCGACCTCTACTCGCGGTAACGGACGGTCCATGAGCTTTCGCCGCGGCGTGGCGCTTTCGGGGTTCGCCAGGCGGCACCTCGGCCGCATGGCGGCGGGACGCCGCGGGGTGATGGCGCATCTCTCCGCTCCGGAGCCCGGCAACCTGCCGATGCCGACGTTCGTGCAGCTGCGCGTGACGAACCTCTGCAACCTCCGCTGCAAGATGTGCGGGCAGTGGGGTGACACGGGCATCTTCCGGGCGCAGTCGGGCGATGACCCGACCGACGGCGCGCTCGAGCGGCAGCGAATCCAGGAGCTCATCGGCGCGAAGCGCCAGCTCGCGCTGTCCGACTACGTCCGGCTCCTGGATGAAATCGCGCCCTGGAATCCGATCGTCAGCCTCTTCGGCGGCGAGCCCTTCCTCTATCCCGACATCGTTCCCCTCATCGCCGAGATCAAGCGCCGCGGCCTGACCTGCACGGTCATCACCAACGGCGGCCGTCTCGAGGCCCTGGCGAAGGATCTGGTCGAGCTCGGCATCGACTCGATCGCCGTCTCGATCGACGGGCCGCCGGAGGTGCACGATCGGATCCGCGGGCGTTCCGACAGCTTCGCGAAAGCCGAGGCGGGCATCCGCGCGGTGGCGCGTTGGCGCAAGGAGCTCTCCCGCACCCTTCCGATGGTGATCGCGATCCTTCCGGTGACGGAGCTCAACCTCGGAGAGATCGGTCCCGCGGTCGAAGCGCTGCGCCGCCTGCCGCTCGACACGATCAACGTGGGCCTGCGGTGGTTCGTCCCGGAGAACGTCGGCGCCGAGTACGAGCGGGTCATGCGCGAGGACCTCGGCGTCGAGGCGACCTCGTGGAAAGGCTTCGCGTTCGACTCCGCGTCCGCCTTCGGGACCCGGGAAGGGCAGATGACCGAGCTCGTGCGTCTCCTGAAGGCCCTTCGCCGCCGCCGGTTCCTCGACTCGACCCTCGGCCGTCCGTGGACGTCGTTCGTTCCGGCGGTGCCGGCCGAAAGAGTCCCCGAGTACTTCTCGAATTTCTCGGAGACCTTCGGCCACCGGATGTGCCCGGTGGCCTGGTACTTCGCGCAGATCGAGCCCGACGGCGAGGTCTGCTTCTGCGGCGATTTCCCGGACTACTTCATCGGCAACGTGCGCACGCAGCCCTTCCGGGAGATCTGGACGGGCGAGAAGGCCGCGCGCTTCCGGGCGAAGATCGCCAAGGAGCCGCTGCCGATCTGCGCCCGGTGCTGCGGAAACTACGTCTACGGCAAATGGGATCGGCCGGCCGGCCCCGTCGCATCCCAGAACCGATAGAAATTAAACCACTGCGTCGGATGCAGGCGGATCACGCGCTCGAGGTCCGCGGCGACGCGGGCCATGATGCGGGCGGCGTCCTCGTCGGGAGAGAGGCGCGGGTCGGCGGAGAGCGGCTCGCCCCACAAATTGAAGTAGCTGCCGTCGGCGTCTCGCAGGAAAAAACCGGGAAGGATCTCGCAGCCGCAGAAGCGCGCCAGGAGCGCGGGTGAGCGGAGAAAGGGCGTCGGCCGGCCGAAGTACGGCACGGTGACCTCGTCCTCCGGATAAGCCCGGTCGACGAGGAGCGCCACGGCCCGCCCGGCATCCACCGCGCGCCGGACACGGAACGCGGTGGCCATGGAAGACCCGATGTCGATCGACTCGACGCCGAGCCGCTCGCGCAGCTGCTGCCGCATCTCCTGCACGTTCGGGTCGAGCTCCGGCTGGCCCACGACGGCCGGCACGAGGCCGTGCGCGCGGAGCGTCACGGCGCCCATCTCCCAGTTGCCGACGTGTCCCGTGACGAGAAGGAAGCCGCGTCCTCCCCGGCGGACGTTGTCGAGGATGCGGGCATCTTCCGCCAGCGTCGTGACGCGGGGCACGAACGCCTCGCTTCGCAGCTTCCAGACGTCGATCGTGTGGCGCCCGTACTCGAAGAACTGCCGGCGCGCGAGCCGCTCGGCCTCGGCGTCCGAGACGCCGAGGGCCGTGCGAAAGTTGTCGCGGATACCGGCTTTCGTCCGGCCGAGCAGGGTAACGGCGAGCCCGTTGCCCACGAGGTTTATGGCGTTCAGGACCGACATCGGCAGCCAGCGCGCGCCGTAGTGAAGGCCGCCGTAGACGACGCGGTTCGAGAGCCCATGGCTGACCCACTTCTTGCGTCCGCGGCGCTGGTCGGGCGGGGCGATCGGGGCGGTGGCTCCCATGCGTGTGAAGAGTTTACAATCCGAGGCTCGTGCCATGAACGTCCTCCTGATCCGCCCGGACCCCGGCAACGAACGGTTCGGGCTCGGGCCTTTCTTCCGCGTCGAGCCCCTGGGCCTCGAGTACGTGGCCTCGGCGCTCCGCGCGCGCGGCCATGCGCCGTCGATCGTGGATTTGCGGTTCGGCCACTCCGTGCGCGGCTGGGTGCGCCGGACGCGGCCCCGCCTGGTCGGGATCTCCTGCATGCACGCCCTCGAGTACGACCGCGTGATCGAGACGGCGCGGGAGATCCGGCGCACCGACCCGGATGCCTTCATCCTCGCGGGGGGCCACGCCGCGGCGGCCTTTCCGGGCCCGCTCGAGGCGCCGGAGATCGACGCGATCTGCACGGACGACGGCGAGGAGGTCGTCCCGGCAGTCGCCGATGCGCTCGCCGCGAGCCGGCCCCTTTCCGAGGTTCCCGCCCTGCGGCTGAAGACGCGGGATGGATGGGTCTCGACGCGGCCTCTCGAGGATCGGACGGGCCTCGACGCCGTGCCGATGCCCGCGCGCGACCTCGTCGAGCGCGATCGGAACAAATACCACTGCCTGCTCTTCAAGCCCGTCTGGCTCGTCGAGACGGCGCGCGGCTGTCCGTTCCGGTGCAGCTTCTGCTCGGTGTGGCAGCTCTACGCCCGGTCGTTCCGCGAGCGTTCCGTCGGCGCCGTCGTCGACGACCTCGCCTCGGTCGGCGACTCCGTCTTCATCGCCGACGATCTCTTCTGGAACCACCCGGAGCGCAGCCGCGAGCTCGCCCGGGCGCTCAAGGCGAGAGGGCGTCCGGAAGCGCTGGATCCTCGTCCAGACGCGTACGGACCTCGTCTGCCGGAGCGCTGAGCTCCTCGAGGAGTGGCGGCCGATCGCGAAAGACTTCGACATCTTCTTCGGCCTCGAGGCGGCCTCCGACGCGGGCCTCGCGAGCGTCACGAAGGACACGGGAGTCGGAGCGTCGATCGAGGCCGCGCGGATCTCGCGCGAGCTCGGCTACGGCGTCACGGGCAATTTCCTCGTCGACCCGGACTGGGACGAGGCGCAGTTCACCGAGCTCTGGGACTTCGTCGCTCGCAACGGATTCCAGCGCGCGGGCTACACGATCCTGACTCCGCTTCCCGGCACCGAGCTCTTCCAGAAGCTCGCGCCGATCCTGGAGGGCCAGCCCTGGTTCAAGTACGACATGCACCACGTGCTCTGGGAGCCGCGCCTCGGCGCGCAGCGCTTCTTCGAGCTCTACGCCGAGACCTGGCGCCGCTCGATCCTCAACACTTCGGGCGAGAAGAGCTGGATCGAGTGGATGCGGCAGGTCAAGCCGGCGCAGATCCCGTACCTGACGCGCGTCCTCCTGCGCACGCAGCGCATGATGAAGGCGCAGGCGTACATGAAGGAGCACGAGGAGGCGCAGCGCATCGCCCCGCTTCGGAGCGCCCCGCCGCAGGCGCTCGTGGCGTCCTGACCGCGCTCGATCGCGTTTTTCCGGAGGGTGAGCGTCTCTCGCGCCACGAGATCCGGATCCGCGCGACTCCCGAGCGCGTCTGGCGGGCTCTTCTCGAACAAGACCTCGGCGACTTCGCCGGTGGCGAAGGCGCTCCTCTTCCTCCGAGGCTACGGCCAGCGCGCGTTTCGGAAGTCCATCGGGACGTTCCCGGAGAAGCTCGTCCGCTTCGGCTTCACGAAACTCGAGGAGGTGCCGGAGCGCGAGCTCGTCTTCGGCATCGCCGGAAAGTTTTGGCGCTCGGATGGAGCCCTGCGGCCGCTCGCCGACCGCGAGGCATTCCTCGCTTTCGCCGAAGACGGCTGCGTCAAGGCAGCGTGGAACCTCCGGGTCGATCCGTCGGCCGGCGGTGTCTGCAACCTCTCGACCGAAACGCGCATCCGGTACTTCGGCTCCGCCGCCCGCCGGAAGTTCCGGCTCTACTGGACTCTCGTTGGCCCGTTCTCGGACCTCATTCGTCGGGCGCTGCTTCGCGGAGTTCGGCGTCGTGGCGAACGTGCGTGACGGACGCGTCACTCCGGGGTATGCGTCAGAGTGAAGGTTGTAGCTTCCCCAACGTTCGCGTGCGACTGCACAACAATCTTGATGGCCCAGGGGTCTTTGTGGCCGGTCAACCTCCAGCCGGACATGAGGTACTTGTATCCCTCGGTGCCCAAATCGTCACCGAAATGCAGGTACCGGAATTGGTCGAGCCACAGGTACTCGAATAACCGATCATGTGCCGGAAGAGGGGGCTTCGCGGGGCAGCTGAAGGTTATCGAGTCGTGGGGAGTTCCCGGATCGTAGTTCAAGACAACTTTGTTGCGGGTGCTCCAGTAGATCTCCGCCCTGAAAGTGGACGGAGAATACGCGGTTGTGACTGTGCACGGGGGTTTTTCGGCCGGGTAAGTGACATCTGCAAAGCGGATGGGGCCCTCTCCGGTCACCCGAATGTCGTTGTCGGGCAAGACTTGAGGGCGCAGGGGTATCTCTTCAGCGAGCACCCGGTAAGTGAATTTCTCTTCTGTTCCCGTCACGACGATCGTCGACTCGAACCTGAGCTTGAACGTCAGGCACTTGTACGTTTTTTCGATCTCGGCATTGAGCTCGGGAAAGAACTGACGGAGGCGTGCGACCCGGATCAGGTCCTTGATGGGATAGATGTCGATTATCGCGTTCGGATCGTCGGAGCACCGCTCGTGGATCTTCTGAAGCGCCAGAGAGACGATTCTCTTGAATAGAGAGCGGATCTCCCCCAGTCGGTCCGGAGGAAATACCGTGTTCACGGGGCCCAGATTCCTTTCGACCTGCCGTATCCAATCGATCGTTTGGAGGATGAGGTCGATCACCGAGCCCGGCGACGCTCCGTTTGTTGCAGCCATTTGATCCCTGAGAATCTGATAGCGCGCATCGAGGATCGATCGAGCGTCGTCTCTCCAGTTCGCCGTGCGTTGAGCCCCCTTCCGCGCCAGTGGCAAGGCGGCGGCGCCGGCTTCGGCGCGCCCCTCGCGCAGAAAGGGCGAGATCTGGTGGCTCAGCAGGTCGCCGTCGGCCACGGGCTCCTGCGCGAGTTGCGCCTGCCGTTCCGCGTCGGTGCCGCGGGCGACCCCGTAGCCCCCGAGATGAGGTATGTCCAGCTGAAGATCGCCCGCCGTCGGCGAGGGTGGGAAGAGGAAAAAGTCTTCGCCCGAGCTATTCCACGCCACGGGAGTCTCCTCGGAGAGAGCAACCGTAGCCGAAGTATGGATCGACAAAGTGGCGCCGCCGAGCAGCGGGGTTCCGGAGGGCTGGATGTCGACGCCGCCGACGAGCCCGCCGGCGAAGGGGAAGCCGCCGATGGCGCGGACGGGCGCCATCGTGACGAGCTCGTCCACCAGAAGGGAGTCCGGCGGGATGACCAGCGTGAAGACAGTGCCGTCGGCCGCAGTCGTCGACAGGGATCCGCCGGCTTCGGCGGATATCCAGGCTGTTTCCGGGCGCGAGGAATCCGTTTCGACCGTGATTCCGTTGCCGCCGCGGAACGCCGCCGTGTCGCCGACCGATGCGAAAGTGTTCAGCGGATTCTGGTAAGAGCGCAGCGCGCCGCTGACGGCGTCGAAGACGTTGATTGTGTACTCTACGTTCGAGAGCGCGCCGAAGAACACCCAGAACTTGTCATTGATGCCCCTCGCATCGAGGACCTTGACCATCAGCTCGACGTTCGCATCGCTGAAGAACCAGAAGTAGCCGGTGTCGTTCGTGAGCTGCACGGGCCGACCTGCCCCGTGACGACCGCGCGAATCGGTCCAGTGAACGTCGAGCCGAAAACGGCAGTTGGCGAGGTAGAGGAACGCGCCGGTGTCGGGGCAGGGCGTGAAAGCTTCGGCGGACTTCGAGAGAGGCGCATCGATGAATGCCTGGATGGCCTGGAGCGAGTCGGGCGGCGTCTGGGTTCCTTCGGTGGCCACGGTCTCGTGCACGGGAGCCGTGACCGAGGGCTCGAAGGCCCCCGTGTCCCCGACGCTCGCGAACTGACCAAGGGGGTTGTGGTACGTCTTGACTGCGCCGGTGACCGTATCGGTGACGGTGATGTCGTACTCGACGTTTGAAAGCGCACCGAAGAAGACCCAGAACTTCTGATTGATCGAGCGGGCGTCGAGGACCTTGATGACGAGCTCGATATTGGTTTCGGAGAAGAACCAGAAGTAGCCGGTATCGGCGGTGATGGACCTGGCCTGGCCGACGCCGGTGCGGCCCCCGGAGTCCCGCCAGGACACCTCGACCTCGAAGCGGGAGTCGTTCAGGCAGAGGGTGGTCTCCGACGGCGCGCAGGGGGCGGCCGACAGGGTCGTCGCGAGGACCACGGATCCCGCGGCCAGGGCGAGGATTCGGCGCATGGTGGTTTTCCTCCGACCATCACGCGCAAAGGGACATATCGAGGGATCACGAAAAAAGGCCCGCCGGGAGGGGAGCTCGGGCTGGAGGGAGTCCGGTTCGGCCCCCTTCCCCCGGCGGGCAGAGATGAGGTTCTACTGGAGCCCGAGCCAGCGGGTCACGCCGGTCATTCGAGATCGAAGGTCTTCGTTCGTCACCGTGAAGGTCGCGCCGCCGGCGGCGCCGAGCGACAGGAGGAGCCCCAGCGGGACCGCGACCGAACGGGGGAAGGGAATCCGCATTACCGCGCCTCGACCACGATCGAGTCGGCGATGAGGTCGTGGAGCGCCCGGCGGTCCCGGTGGAGGAACGCGACGATCAGATCGACGAACAGAATGTTGCCTGCCGTGATCCCGACGAGCCGGAGCGCGGCCCGTGCCGGCCCGATCGGCTCGCGTGTATTCAGGGTTCCCGGGCGGGTCAGGGTCAGGCCCATGAGCTTTTTGCCCGGGGTTGCGCCTTCGACGCCCCAGAAGTAGACGAAATACCCCGTCAGGACGACGACGGCGAGCGCCGCGAGCCCCCAGTTCTCCGCCTGCGCCACCGCGGCGGGCAGCAGAGCGATCGCGACGTGGGAGGCGAGGCCGGCGACCACGGCGACGGTCCCGACGATCACGAGGTCGATCGCCGTGGCCGCCAGCCGAACGGCCAGCCCGGCCGAAACCGGGGCGACGGCTCCGGCGACGAGGGTTCCGGGAAGCTCCAGAGTTCTCGACGACATGACCTCCTCCTTGGCCGGTCCGTACCCTTCGGCCCCCCCGGCGTCCCACCGCCGCGGGCCCTGGACCTGCCCTTCACGCGCGAGTCGGGCCGAAACGGGATCACCCGGGTGCCCCACGGGTGTAGATTTCCGTCAAACAAATAAGGACTTCATGGACGGTCTGCCCGAGGGGGACATCACCGCGCTCCTGAAGGATTGGAGCGGGGGCGACCGCGAAGCCCTCGAGCGACTGATACCCGCCGTCTATGGCGAGCTCAAGCGCCTGGCGGCCTCCTACCTGCGTTCGGAGCGGCCCGACCACACACTGCAGCCCACCGCGCTCGTCCATGAGGCCTTCCTGAAGCTTCAGGGCCAGCGCTCGGTGATCTGGTCAAACCGCGGGCACTTCTTCGGTATCGCCGCCCGGATCATGCGGCGGATTCTCGTGGACCACGCCCGGCGGCGCGGCGCGGCGAAGCGCGACGGCGCCGTGCTCAGGCTGACGCTCGTGGACGCCGGCTCCGACGACCGGGCGCCCGAGCTGATCTCCCTCGACTCGGCCCTGACGCGCCTCGAGCAGCTCGATCCTCAGCAGGCCCGGGTCGTGGAGCTCCGATTCTTCGGCGGACTGACGGTCGAAGAGACCGCCGAGGCGTCCGGGATCTCGACCGCGACGGTCAAGCGCGAGTGGCGCACGGCCCGGGCATGGCTGCGCCGGGAAATCGGGCTGGAGGCGTAGTCGTGTCGAGCCGCAGCGATCCCACTCGCTGGCGGGAGGCCAAGCGCATCCTCGACGAGGCGCTCGAACGGCCGGCCGCCGCGCGGGCCGCTTTCATCGCCGAAGCGTCCGGCGGCGACGAGGAGCTCCGACGCGACGTCGCGTCGCTCGCGGCCGCGGCGGAGGATGACGGCAACATCCTCGATACTCCCGTGGCGTTGCCCTTCGAGGACGTGCCGCCTCGCTCCCGGCTCGGCGAGAGGATCGGCGCCTATGAGCTGCTCTCCGAGCTCGGCCGGGGAGGCATGGGGATCGTCTACCTCGCCCGCCGGGCCGACGACGAGTTCCAGAAGAAGGTCGCGATCAAGCTCGTCTCCGCGAGTCTGGCGGACGACGTCGCGCTCGGGCGCTTCCGCAGCGAGCGTCAGATTTCGGCGTCGCTGGACCACCCGCATATCGCGAGGCTCCTCGACGGCGGCACGACGGAGGCCGGCGAGCCGTACTTCGTCATGGAGTACGTCGAGGGCGAGCCGCTCCTGCGGTATTGCGACACGCGGAAGCTCTCCGTGCGGGAGCGTCTGCGTCTTTTCCAGGACGTCTGCGCGGCCGTCCAGTACGCCCACCAGAGCCTCGTCGTCCACCGGGACCTCAAGCCGGGCAACATCCTCGTGACCTCGGGCGGGGAGGCGAAGCTCCTCGACTTCGGTATTGCGAAGATGCTCGATCCGGACGGTTCCGTGAGGGCGGGTCAGGAGACCGCCACCCTCTATCGGATGCTGACGCCCGATTACGCCAGCCCCGAGCAGGTGCGGGGCCGCGTCGTGACGACCGCGAGCGACGTCTATGCCCTGGGCGTCGTGCTCTACGAGCTCATGGCCGGGCGCCGGCCGTATCACGTCGAGAATCCCGAGCCCGCGGAGCTTCTCCGCCTGGTCTGCGAGGAGGATCCCGAGAAGCCGAGCACGCTCGCCGGTGCGCGAGAGGTCCGCGGGGACGTGGACGCCATCGTCATGAAGGCGATGCGCAAGGAGCCGCAGCGGCGCTACCTCTCAGCCGCGGCCTTCTCGGAGGACATCGAGCGGCACTTGCAGGGCCGGCCCGTGCTTGCGCGGCGCGGCACGACGGCGTACCGCGCGGGCAAGTTCGTCCGGCGCCACCGCTTCGGCGTCGCCGCGGCCGGCCTGCTCCTCGTGGCCCTCGCCGGTGGCCTTGCGGCCACGCTCCGGGAGGCGCGGCGCGCTCGCGAAGCCGAGGCCCGGGCGGAGCGACGCTTCAACGACGTGCGGAAGCTCGCCAACTCCTTCCTTTTCGAGTTCCACGATGCGATTCGCGATCTGCCGGGCTCGACCCCGGCGCGGGCGCTCGTCGTCCAGCGGGCGCTCGAGTATCTCGACTCGCTCTCGAAGGAGTCGAGCGGCGACCGTGCGCTCCGGCGCGAGCTCGCCGAGGCCTACCGCCGCGTCGGCGACGTGCAGGGCAACCCTTTCGCGGCGAATCTGGGCGATCTGCAGGGGGCGCTCGCCAGCTACCGAAAGACCATCGCCCTCCTCGAACCGGACATCGGATCTCCCGAGGCCTCCGACGCGGAGCGCGCGACGCTCGCGACGTCCTACCTCGTCGGCTCCGGACTCGTGCTGAGCTCCGAGGGAAACGCGGAGAAGGCGCTCGAGATGGCGAAGAAGGGTCTGGCGCTGCGGCAAGATCTCGCCGCGCGCGCCCCGCACGAACCAGCGCTTCAGATGGACCTGTCTCAGGCCTGGCAGTTCGTGGCCTACGACGCCACGGCGGCCGGCAAGCGGGAGGAAGCGACGGCGGCGCTGGCGGCTCAGGCGGCGATCCTCCAGGAGCGGACGCGGGCGGACCCGGCCAACCGCGCCGTGAGGCGAAGTCTGGCCCAGAATCTTTATCTTTCCGCCGACGCTGCGAACCTCTCGGGCGACCTGCCGGCGGCGCTCGCGAAATATAGGGAGGCGGAAGAGATTCAGGCGGTCCTCGTCGCCGAGGAGCCCGGCAGCATCACGTTTCAGCGCGACCTCGCCTGGTCGCGCATGGAGATCGGCAACTGCGAGCTCGCGCTGGGCGACGCGGAGGCGGCCCTCGAAGACTTCCGGCGCTCGCAGTCGGTCTTCCGATCGATGGCGGCGGCCGACCCGAACAGCACGGACCCGATCGTCGGCCTCGCCATGACCCATCACAACGCCGGCGAGGCCCTCGCGAAACTGGGCCGGTCCGCCGAGGCCCTTGCCGAATACCGGTCGGCGAGACCGCTCTACGAACGCGTGGTCGCGGCGTCTCCGTCCGGCACGTGGACCGCGGGACTGCTCGCGATGCTCTACGTGCGCCTGGCGGACGGGGAGCCCGATCGCGTCACGGCCTGCGGTCTCAACCGGCGGGCGCTCGCGATCTTCGAGCCGATCGCCGCTCGAGGGGTGATGCAGCCGGACCGCCGCGAGTCCTTCGAGGCGGCGAAAAAGGCGGCCGCCGGCTGTGCGCCGGCGGCCTCGTCGAAGTAGCCCTGGACCCTACTGGAGATTGAACGCTTTCGTGATGAACACGGCCATCTGTCCGCGCGTGTTGGAGTTGCCCGGGCAGTACTTGCCTCCGCCGCAACCACCGGTGATCTCCTCGGCGTCCAGTTGCTCGATCCAGTCGGCGAAGAGCGAGGGACACGGCACGTCCGAATAGACGCCCGTGCACGCGGGGGGGACGTAGGACGAGCCGTGCTTGGCCTTCAGGATGAAGGCGGCCATGTGATCCCTCCGGACCGGGTTCTGCGGACAAAATTTGCCGCCGCCGCAGCCGGTGGTGATTCCCTCGGCGGCCAGGGCCTCGATCCAGTTCGCGAACGTCGAGGGGCAGGGCACGTCGGAGAAGGTTCCCGCGCACGGGGGAGGGACGTAGCAGAGTCCATGACGGGCCTTCAGGAGGAAGACCGCTATCTGCTGCCGCTTGGTCGCATCATTCACGCCGTACAGTCCGTCGCCGATGCCGACGGTGATGGCGTTCGAGACGAGGGTCGTGACGTACGAATGGAACTGCTGACTCTCGTGGACGTCGAGAAAATCCGAGACCCATCCGTTCACGAGGGTTCCCGTCGTCCCGTCCGGCGTCGTCACCACGACGTCGTTGACCTTTCCGGCCGCGAGCAGCGGCGAGTTCGAGTAGAGCAGGTGATCGTTCTGGAAGTCGTAGGGCACCGAGATGCCGCCGATCGTCAGGGTGAGGGGCTCTTCGAAGTCGGTTCCGAAGATCTGCAGCGGCCGTCCGCCGGCGGCCGGCCCCGATGAGGGAGTCATCCTGAAAATGATCCGCTGCGAGAACTCCGACGTGTTTCCGTCGGGATCCGTCGCCGTGACGGCGATGCGCGCCCCATTCTCCACGGCCACAGGCAGCGTGACGTCGACGTCGGCGTGCCCGCCGGCGTCGGTCGTGATCTGCGAGGCGCCCAGATAAGTCTCGCCTTCGAGGAACTCCCTCGGGAACCTCAGGCAGGGCGGATTCGCGTAGAAGTCGAGGATGTAGGTCGTCGACGCGGCGCTGTTGAACTTGGCGAGGACCCGAGTCGTGGAATTCCCGTACTCGACCGAACGGACGATCGGGAAGTTCTGCTGATTGTTGGACCCCGTGTCGGCGTCGAGCGGGTCGTTCGCCGTGGGCCCGCCGTTCATGGAGAGGCCGAGGTTCTCGTTGTCGTGGATCGAGTTGCCCCGGATCGGAATCTGTTTGCTGGAGTTGTACACCAGGACGCCGACGGGGAGACCCAATGCGTAGTATCCGTTGTTGTACGCGATGACGTTGGCTTCCCCCGGCGCCGTTCCGCCGATGCGGAAGCCGCCGGCCTCGTTCGAGGTCGCGATACCCATAACGTTTCCGAGCGGCAGCGTTCCGGTGACGTCCGTCCCGATCCGGTTGCCGAGGATGGTCGTGTCGTCGGCGAAGTTGTAGACGTAGATGCCCATGCCGTTGTTGCCCGAGATCAAGTTGCCTTCGCCCGGGCCGCTGCCTCCGATGGCCACGTTGTCCATCCCCGAATCGTTGATCCCCATCAAGTTGCCGAGAGCCTTTGTGCCGGTGATGTCGGTGCCGATGTAGTTTCCGTGGATGACCACATTCACCCCGCCGTTCATCGCGATGCCCGAGGCATTGCCGCTGATGACATTGCGCTCTCCGGCCTCGGTTCCGCCGATCGTCGTGTTGTTCGCATTCGAAAGGCTGATTCCGCCGCCTGAGTTCGGCAGGGCTTTCGTGCCCGTGACGTCGGTGCCGATCAGGTTCCCCTGAATGACGGTCCCGTCGGACGACTCCACTCCGATGGCGTTGCCGTTACCGGAGAGCAGGTTGCGGGACGATGGTGAGGGTCCGCCTATGACGTTGCCGTCCGAGCTGAGGATGCGGATCCCGTGACCGGAGGGATGCGGGGCCGTCGTGCCGGTCGCGTCGGGACCGATGTAGCAGGCCTCGATGACGTTGCCGCCGACGCTGGAGAGGAGGATCGCCTGTGCGAACCCGTTGAGCACGAGGCCGCGAAACGTGCTCGACCCGGCCAGGACGTAGAAGCCGTTGGTGTTCGCGCCGTGGAGCTCGATCAGCGGCGCTCCCGCGTAGCCCGGCTGCGTCGTGCCGTCGATGATCACCGGCGAGGTGATCGTGGGAAGGGGGGTTGTCGACACCGCGATCGTGTGGACGCCCGCTCCGGGGATGTCGAACTCGATCGTGTCCGGGCCGGCGAGGGCGTTGGCGTCATCGATCGCCTTGCGGAGCGACCCGCGCCGCTGTCGGCGGTGTTGGTCACGGTGAACGTATCCGCCCCGGCGGCGAAGGCGCCGAGGAGGAGAGCGAGAGCCGCGAGGATCCCGCTGGGTCGGCCGGGGTTCTTCTTCGGCTTGGGCATGATGACCTCCTCCTGTCCGAGTAACGACTTCCATCCGGCCGGGTTCCTCGGGAGTCGTCCCGGCTTCACCAGACACGCGGGGGAACCCGGAAACCGGGGCCACCGTCCCGCCGGGCGCCGAAGTCCTTCCGGGCGTGTGGTCTAATCCGCCCAACGAGACTTCGAGGTTCCATGGCCCAGCCAACCGAGCCGGACCTCACCGCCCTCCTGAAGGTATGGAGCGAGGGCGATCGGAAGGCCCTCGACCAGCTGATGCCGCTCGTCTACGGAGAGCTGCGCAAGACCGCGGCGTCCTACCTGCGCCAGGAACGGGCGGACCACACGCTCCAGCCGACCGCGCTCGTCAACGAGGCGTATCTGCGGCTCACGGGGCAGAAGAACGTGACCTGGCAGAACCGGGCCCACTTCTTCGGCATCGCGGCGCAGATGATGCGGCGGATCCTGGTGGACCACGCCCGCAAGCGGCAGGCCGCCAAGCGCGACGCCTCGGCGTGGAAGGTGGCTACGGCCGAGATCGACGGTCCCGACGCGCCGGAGCTCCTTGCCCTCGATCGGGCGCTCGAGGAGCTCGAGCAGCTCGACCCGCAGCAGGCCAGGGTCGTGGAGCTGAGATTCTTCGCGGGCCTCACCGTCGAGGAGACCGCGGAGGTCGCGGGCATCTCCCCGAGGACCGTCAAGCGAGACTGGCGGACGGCGAAGGCCTGGCTGCGGCGCGAGATCGGAGCCTGAGCGCGAACCGCTCGGGAACATGACGAAACCCAGGTCGCGCGAGGAGTGGCAGAGGATCAAGGAGATCCTCGACGAGGCGCTCGACGTTCCGGTGGAAAAGCAAGCCGAGCGCGCTGCCCTCATCGCGGCCCTCTGCGCGGGGGACGAGGAGCTGCGCCGCGAAGTCGAGAGTCTCGCGTCCGCGGCGGAGGGCTGGACCTTCATGGACCGGCCGGACGAGGAGGAGGGACCTCCGCGGTTCGAGATCCACGGTCCGCCCGTGCGCATCGGCGACCGCGTCGGCGCCTACGAGCTCCTCTCCGAGCTCGGCCAGGGCGGCATGGGCATGGTCTACCTGGCCCGCCGGGCGGACGACCAGTTTCAGAAGAAGGTCGCGATCAAGCTCATCCGCCCCAGTATGGCGAGCGAGTTCTCGCTGCAGCGCTTCCGGAGCGAGCGGCAGATCTCGGCCTCGCTCGAGCACCCCAACATCGCCCGCCTCCTCGACGGCGGGGCGACGGCCCACGGAATGCCTTACTTCGTGCTGGAGTACGTCGACGGCGAGCCGCTCACCGAGTACTGCGAGAACCGCTCGATGCCGATTCCGGATCGGCTGCGCCTCTTCCTCGAGGTCTGCGCGCCGGTCATGTACGCGCACCAGAACCTCGTGGTGCACCGGGACATCAAGCCGAGAAACATCCTGGTGACGCCCGAAGGCGAGCCCAAGCTCCTCGATTTCGGGATCGCAAGCTCCTTCAGCCCGACGGCGCGGCCGACGCCCCCTCTGAGACGGCCACGCTCTTCCGGATGATGACCCCCGACTACGCCAGCCCCGAGCAGATCCGAGGCGAGAGGATCACGACGGCGAGCGACGTCTACGCGCTCGGGGTCGTCCTCTACGAGCTCCTGGCGGGCAAGAAGCCCTATGCGGTCACGGGGAACACGCCAGGGGAGCTCCTGCGGGTTGTGTGCGAGCGCGACCCGGAGAAGCCGAGCGTCGCGGCGAACTCCCGGGAGCTGCGCGGCGACCTCGACGCGATCGTCGGGAAGGCAATGCGCAAGGAGCCCGAGCGCCGCTACGTCTCGGTCGCCGCGTTCGCCGACGACATCCGGCGCCACCTGAGCGGACGTCCCGTCCATGCCCGCCGGGGCACGTTCGTCTACCGCGCGGCCAAGTTCGCGCGCCGCCACCGCATCGCCCTCGCCGCAGTGGCTGTCGCGGCGGTCGCCCTTGTGGGCGGCGTGGTGGCGACCCTGCGCGAGGCCCGCCGCGCCCGCGCGGCCGAGGCGAATGCGCAGCAGCGCTACGACGACCTCCGAAAGCTGGCGAGCGCCTTCCTCTTCGAGTTCGACGACGCGATCCGGGACCTGCCCGGCTCGACCCCGGCCCGCGCCCTCGTCGTCCAGCGCGCGCTCCAGTATCTCGACGATCTCTCGCGCGCGCCGGAGGCCGACCGCGCGCTACGGCGCGAGCTCGCCGAGGCCTACATGAAGGTCGGTGACGTTCAGGGGAACTCCTACATGGCGAATCTGGGAGACGTACCCGGAGCGCTCCGGAGCTACGACAAGGCGATCGGCCTCCTGGAGCCTCTCGTCCAGGCCGGCACGGCCGACGACGACATGCAGGCCACGCTTTCAAGGGCCTACCTGACTCAGGGAGGTATTCGGCTGATCACCGGGGACGCCGCCGGGTCCATCGCGCTGGCCGAAAAGGGACTGGATCTGAGCCGCCGGCTCGCCGAACGCCGCCCCGATGATCCGCGGCACGCCCTCGCGCTCGCCACGGCCTGGCAGTACTACGCGTTCAACCTCTCGGCGGCCGGTCGCGACGCAGAGGCGCACGAGGCCCTCAAGAACCAGGCCGCCATTCTGCGGACGCGCCTGGCCGACGATCCCCAGGATCGCGAGATTCGCCGCAGCCTCCACCAGAACCTGTATCTCGTGGGAGAGGCACTCCAGGGTCTCGACCCGGCCGGATCTCAGAAGGCCTACGCGGAGGCGGTCGCGATCGGCGAGGCTCTTCGAGCCGAAGATCCCGCGAGCGTTCTGGTCCGGAGAGATCTCGCGTATTTACGCACGGGTATGGGAGGCTTCTACGAAAGCCGGAAGGACTTCGCGGCGGCCCGCGAGCAGTTTCAGCACGCACTGTCGCTCTTCGAGTCCATCGCGGCCGCGGACGCGAAGAGCGTGGACGGCCGAGTCGGGATCGCGATCAGCCTCCACAACATCGGGAACTCTCGAGCGGGCGAGGGGGACTCCGCGGGGGCCGTTCGCGATTTCGAGAAGGCGCGGACGTTCTACGAGCCCATCGTCGCGGCCGACCCGAGCAACGCCTGGGCCGAGGGCGCTCTCGCGGACCTGTACCTGAACATCGGACAGGAAACGGAGAAGATGGCGAAGGCGCGCTCCAACGCGAGCGGCGAGGGCTCCGAAGCCGCGTGTGCGCTGTACTCCCGCGCCCACGAGATCTTCGAACGGATGCGGGCCGCGGGCAAACTCACGGCGGTGCGTATGAAGCCGTCCGCCGAGGCGGCGGCGGCCATGGAGCGGTGCCGCGGAAGCGTCGGGGCTTCCTTGTCGGCCGCTTCCGCGGCGCGCTGACGCCCCCCGCGCCGGTATGATCCCGGCGCTCGAGGAGCTCGCATGAAACGACTCGTCAGTCTCGGAGTCTGGCTATGCGCGGCGGTGCTTTCCGCCCAGTCGGTGGAGGGTGTGTTCGCCCAGGGCGCGGTCGGCGCGATTCTCGATTCCTGGCACGGGGCCGCGGCCGAGGCGAACGAAGAGAAGTACTTCTCCTACTTCACCCCCGACGCGGTCTTTCTCGGAACCGACGGCACCGAGCGATGGACCCGCGACGAGTTCCGGAAGTGGGCCCGTCCGCAATTCGCGAAAGGGAAGGCCTGGAGCTTCCGGGCCGTCTCGCGCTGGATCTCCTTCTCGCCCGACCGGAACGTCGCGTGGTTCGACGAGGCCCTCGACACGCCGAACATGGGGCCCTGCCGCGGCTCCGGGGTCCTCGTGCGGGTCGGCGACACCTGGAAGATCGCCCAGTACAACCTGTCGATTCCGATTCCCAACGATCTGACCGACGAGTTCGTGAAGCGGATTCGCGAGGAGAAGTGACGCATGAGGCGATTTCGCGGCGCCCTGGCGGCGGCTCTCGGGGTCCTGACGCTCGGGGCGGCGCCGCCCCCGCCCGCTCCGGCGGATCTCGTCCTGCGCGGCGCCGCCGTCTACACCGTGGACGGCGCGCGCAGCTGGGCGGAGGCGGTCGCCGTTTCGAAGGGGCGCATCGTCTTCGTCGGAGCCGACTCGGCCGTCGCCGCCTGGATCGGCCCCTCGACGAAAGTCATCGACCTCGCGGGAAAGATGGTTCTGCCGGCCTTCCACGACGCCCACGTGCATCCGGTCTCGGGCGGCATGGAGGCGCTCGAATGCGACCTGAACGGCCTTCCGACGAAGGACGCCGTCCTCGAGAAGGTGAAGCGCTACTCCGCCGAGCATCCCGAGGAGAAATGGATCCGGGGCGGAGGCTGGGACCTGACGCTCTTTCCGGACGGCAATCCGTCGAAGGCCCTCCTCGACGCGATCGTCCCGGATCGGCCCGTGTACCTTCCGGCCTCCGACGGCCACTCGGTGTGGGTCAATTCGAAGGCGCTGGCGCTCGCCGGCGTGACGAAGGCGACGCCCGACCCGCCGTACGGACGCATCGAGCGCGACGCGAGCTGGCCAGCCGAGCGGCACGCTCCGGGAGGACGCCGCGGATCTGGTCGCCAAGGTCCTCCCGAAGCGCAACGCGAAGGAGTACGTCGACGGCCTCGCCGAGGGAGTGAAGGTCGCGAATCGCCTCGGCCTGACCTCGCTCGTGGAGGCGAGCGCGTCCGAGGAGGATCTCGAGGCGTACGCCGCTCTCGACGCGCAGGGCAAGCTCACCGCCCGCGTTCTCGCCTCGCTCTACGTCGACACCGACAAGGGAACGGCCGAGGTGCCGCGTCTCGTGACACTGCGTGCCAAATACGGACGCGGCCGCGTGCGGACCAACGCCGCGAAGATCTTCGCCGACGGCGTTCTCGAGACGCGCACGGCCTCCGTCCTCGAGCCTTACGTCGGCTTCCCGAACGACCGCGGCAAGCCCAACCTCCAGCCCACCGCCTTTCAGGCCCTGGCCACGGCGCTCGACAAGGAAGGCTTCCAGATCCACGTCCACGCGATCGGCGACCGGGCGATCCGGGACGCCTTCGACGCGATCGAGGCGGCGCGCAAAGCCAACGGGGCCCGCGACGCGCGGCACCACTTCGCCCACATCGAGCTCTTCGACCAGGCCGACATTCCGCGTTTTCGCAAGCTCGGGGTCGTCGCGAACTTCCAGCCCCTCTGGGCGAACGGCGACGCGTACATCACGGAGCTCACCGAGCCCAAGCTCGGGCCGGAACGCTCGCGCTGGCTCTATCCGATCGGCAGCGTGCTCGCGTCGGGCGCGGAGTTCGCGTTCGGCAGCGACTGGAGCGTCTCGTCGATGAACCCCCTCGAAGGGATGGAGGTCGCCGTCACGCGCCGGCAGCCCTCGCTGGGACCCGGTCCGGCGTGGATTCCGGAGGAGCGCATCGCCCTTCCCGACGCCATCGCCGCGTACACGATCCGTGGCGCGTACCTCGACTTTTCCGAGAAGGACACGGGCTCGATCGAGGTCGGAAAGCTCGCCGACCTCGTCGTCCTCGACCGGAACCTCTTCGAGATCCCGGCCTCGCAGATCCACGAGGCGAAAGTGCTGCTGACGCTCCTCGAGGGCGCCGAGGTCTATCGCGCGTCCGGCTTCTAACGCACCCGGGTGTAGGTGAAGGTCCCGACCTGGTCCTTACCCTTCGCGCGGGAGGTCCAGGCCTGGGCGAAGCGGCCGGGGCCTTCGAATGTCACGACGAGGCCCTGCATGACCTCGCTGTCGGGCGTGACGTTGGAGGCGTCGACGAATCGGAAGGTCAGCGTCTTCCCGTCGGGGGAGAGGCCGGCCGCCGCCATCCTCGGCTGATTGCCGGCCGCGCAGTAGTGCGTGGCCAGGATGCGGCTTCCGTCCACGTGGTACATCGTGATCATGCTCGTATCGTGGCCGCTGTCCATGGTCTCCATGAGCGTCGTTCCGTTGGAGACGAGGCGGTAGGAGATCCGGACCTCGCCCATGCCGTCCGCGCCTTCGTCCGCCCCGGCGTAGGTTCCCTTCCAGTCGCCGACCAGCGTTTTCAGCTTGTCCCAGGCCGCGTTCGGTGGCGGGGAAGCCTTCGAGAGCGCCGCGAACGCCAGAACTCCCAGGACCGCGATCCATCTCTTCTGCTTCGGGGCGCGCATCACCGTTCCTCCTTCTCGGCCTTCTCCGCGATTGCGGCGAGCCGATCCAGGCAGCCGATCCAGCCGGCGTTGTGTTCCGCGCGCGCTCTCTCCGTGGCGAAGCCCTCGTGCGTGACTACGACCTCGGTCTCCAACCCGCGCTCGATGAACTCGACGCGGACCACGGTGCCGCTGGCGAGGGGTTCGCCCAGCGCCGGGTCGTTCTCCCAGCTCCACGTGTAGACGAGCTTCGAAGGAGGGGTGACCTCCCGGAAGGTGCCCCAGACCGCCCAGGGCTTGTCGCGGATCTTGCCCTCGAGCCGATAGCGGCCGCCGGCGCGCAGATCCAACTGGACCACGCGCATGTCGCCGTCCGGCTCGACGAACCAGCGCATCAGGAGCTCCGGGTCCGTCCACGCCCGGTAGACCCGGTGGCGGGACGCCCGGATCGTGCGCGTGACACGGACGGCTTGTTCGGCGCGCGGCGGCGCGGGCGCGACGGTGTCGTTTCGAGATTCGGCCATGATTTTCCCTCCTCCTGAGGTGGTTCAAGAAAACGTTTCAGGGCGTCGAGCCGGTCCTCCCAGAACGCCTGGTAGTGGGCGATCCAGTCGCCGGCGGTGCGCATGGGCCCGGGAACGAAACGGCAGTGGTGCACGCGCCCCTCGCGCCGCCGGGCGAGCAGGCCCGCGCTCTCGAGGACGCGGAGGTGCTTCGAGACGGCCGGCAGAGACATGCGGAAAGGGCTCGCGAGCTCCGAAACCGAGGTGTCGGGCGCCGAGGCGAGCTTTGCGAGGATCGCCCGGCGCGTCGGGTCGGCGAGTGCCTGGAACGTCGCGTCGAGCGCCGCGCCACCCGAATAGTTAACCATATAGTTAACTATTACGCCGGCATCCTGACCCTGTCAATAGGGAAGTTCTTAAAACCCGAGCCGACCACCAGAGGCAGACCCCCGGGCAGTAGGCGGTAACTCGAATGGTTCCTAGAGCCCGAACGCTTTTACTAGGAACACCGCCATCTGCCCGCGGGTGTTGGCGTTGAACGGGCAGTAGAGGAGCGGCGATGCCTGGCAGCCGCCGGTGACGCCTTCGGCGTACAGCTGCTCCACCCAGGGAGCGAAGCTGTCTCCCGACGGCACGTCTGCCGAAGATCCCCGTGGCCGGCGGCGGCACGTGAGTGCTGTCGTACTTCGTCTTGAGGAGGAAGGCCGCCATCTGGCGGCGGGTCACGGGGCTTTCCGGGCAGTAGTTCCCGTTGCCGCAACCTCCCGTGATCTCGAGCCCGGCGAGCTCCTCGATCCACGCCGAGTATGGATGGCTCGCAGGCACGTCGGCGAACACGGTCCCCATGGCCGGCGGCGGAACGTGGCCGGCGCCGAGCTTGCTCCGCAGCAGGAGCACCGCCATCTGCTTGCGCGGAATCTCGAGGTCGCGGCAGAAGCTGCCGCCGTGGCAGCCGGCGCTGATGCCGGCGCGGAAGAGCGTCTCGATGAAGGGATGAAACGGATCCGGCTGGGGCACGTCGAGGAAATCGGAGAACCACCCGTTCGGAAGCGTCGTCGAGCTCGTGTCCGGGTTCGTGACGACGACGTCGTTGAGCGTGCCCGGAACCAGGCGGGTGTCGTGGCCGTCAAAAAGGACGCGCTCGAGACGGATTCGCCGGTCGCGGCCGCGCCCCCGATCTCGACGGAGGCGCCGCCCTGGAAGCCGGATCCCGTCACCGCGACGCCCGTTCCGCCGGCCGAAGGCCCGGACGCCGGCGCGATCGCCGGCGTGGAGGACGCTCCCGCCTCGTACGCGCCGAGATCGGGCGACGCGTCGCGCGCGCGCCCGAGGACGTCGTCGCTCGGACTGAACGCGGGGTCCGCCTGCCCGGCCGCGGGGCTGCCTCCGCCGATCGCTCCGTAGAGCGCGACGAGTCGCTCGAACTCCTCCCGGATCGTTGCGCTGCCGCTCAGGAACGCCGTTCCGTTCCAGCGGGGCAGGACGATGGCCCCCTGTGCGGGAAGCTGCGGGTCCGCGACGACGGCGTTGTCGTCGTCGACGAGGGGGCTGACGAAGTCTCCGGGCGGGATCGCCGCGGCGCCGTTCCAGTACAGGTTGCGGTCGAGCACGACGCCGGTCGACTCGGCCGCGCCCCCGTCGGAGAAATCGTTGCTCCCGCCGCCCGCCTCGGCGCCCATCGTGCCCGTCGGGTCGGACCAGATGTTGCCGCGCAGGGCGACGTTCTCGACGACGGGGTTCGCGCCTTCCCGATTGACGCGGCACGCGAAGGCGAGGGAGGGCAGATCACCGACGACGGTGTTCGAGCGGAAGACCACGTCCTTGCCGCCCTTCACCCCGAAGGCGGCGCGCATGTTGTTGCCGGCGTTGCCGAGCATGAGGTTGTTCTCGACGAGGATCCCGACACCCTCGAAGTAGGGCATCCCGTCCTCGCCGACGAGAGCGAAGTTGGATCCGCTCGAGCCCTGCCAGTTGAGGAAGACGTTGCGCCGCACCGTGATGCGCTCGTCCCCCACCTGGCCATCGTCCCCGGCGTTGGAATCCTTCATGACGATGAAGGAGCTCGTGGAGTTGTCATTGACGCGGCCGCTTCCTGCGAAGTCGTTGAAGAAGACGTTGTCCTGGACGAGTACGTCCGTCACGCTGTTGATGTCGATGTGCTCGTCCGATCCGGCCTGGTTGTAGAAAACGTTGTTCTCGACCGTGATGAAGCGCGCGCCGTTGTTGATCTTGAGAAGATCGTTGTTCCACGAGTCGTGGAAGACGGTGTCGCGGATGGTGATGTTCTCGGCCCAGAAGCCGTCGCCCTGCTGGACCTGCATGACGAGGGCGCCGGCCCCGGCTCCGCTGTGGCGGAGCTCGAAGCCCTCCAGGATCATGTTTTTCGCGCCGAAGAGCTTGACGGCCGTGCCGCTGTACTGGAGCACGGCGCGATAGCGGTTCGCGGCTTTGAATGTCGTCGGCGTCTCGAAGCGCTCGTAGAGGCTGTGCGTCCCGGTGTAGACGCCGTCCTGGAAGAACACGGTGCACGTGTCGTCCGGAACGGCCGCCGAGGCGTGATCGAGGGTCGCCCACGGCGAGCCGAGCGTGCCGGGGTTCAGGTCGCTGCCCGCCGGAGGCGGGGCGACCCAGCGCTCGCACGGCTGGGCGGAAACCATGCCGCCGAGCGGCGCGAGAAGGGCGGCCGAAACGAACAGCCGCGCCCGGAAGCTCTTCATCAGGAGATTCTGGCGCGGCCGGTCCGGTCGCACGGGTGACCCCGCGCACCCCCGCTGCTACGGAGAGGTAACCGCGACGTCGTCCAGGGTCGAGGTATTCACCGTGCCGTTGGCGCGGCTCGTGACCGCCAGGCCGACCAGTGCGTTGGACGGCAGGGAAACCGTGCCGGATCCGACGAGCGTCCAGGCGACGCCGTCCGGCGAAACGTAGCCGGTGAGCGTCGATGCGGCGCGCACGAGCTTGATCCATTGGGGAGCCGGCGCGGCAGGTCCCGCGGTCAAGGCGGTCGCGGCCCCGGGGGACGGGCGGCGGTGGAAGGCGACCCCCTGCGGGGGCGTCAGCAGCATCGCGGCGTGGCGGGAGTTGGCCGCGAGGCTCTCGCGGATCATGATCCCTACCCGGGCCGCCGCGGTGCCGCTCTGGATCGTCGCGACGCGGGCGACGATCGTGACGTTGCCCGAAACGGGCTGGTACGTGTAGTGGAACGCGTCGACCGCCCCGGCAATGTCCGTGCCCGAGCCGCGGACGGTGAAGGTCGGGCTCGCGAACGACGCGCTGCCGAGGGCCGCGACCGCGCCCACGTCCGCATCCAGCCAGGGCAGCGGCGGGGGTGACGCCGTGATCGTCACGCCGATCGGCGGAATCGCGGTGGTCGCGTTGAGGTTGTCGGTGGCGATCGCCGTGAAGAGGTGGGCGCCTTGCGCCAGGCCCGACGCGGTGAAGCCGTACGGCGCGGTCGTATCGGTGCCGAGCAGCGCGCCGCCCCGGTAGAAGTCGACCCGGCTGACCGCTCCGTCCGGATCGCTCGCCGCGACGGCGATCGAGACGTCACCGGGAGGAGCCGGAAACACGGAGCCGGGCACGGGCGATGAGGCGGACACCGCCGGCGAGGCGTTCGCGGAGTCCGTCAGGAAGAAGGCGTTGTCGAAGGTCGACGTATTGAGGACGCCGTCTACGCGGCTGGTCAGCGCGAGGCCGACGAGGACGTTGGACGGCATCGAGACCGCGGCGGATCCGACGAACGTCCAGGAAACGCCGTCGGGCGAGGCGAAGCCGGTGAGCGTCGAGCCGGACCGGACCAGCTTGACCCAGTGGGGCGCAACGACCCCAGACACGCTGGTGTTGATCGTGCCTGCTCCCGTCGCGGTGCGTCGCTGGAATCTCAGGCCGTACGAGCGCAGTCAGGAACATCGACGCGTAACCGGAGTTGGCCGCGAGGCTCTCGCGGATCATGACCCCGGCCTTGGCCTCCGGGCTGGTGTTCTGGATCGCCGCGACGCGGGCCACGATCGTGGCGTTGCCCGAGACCGGCACGTATACGAAATGGAACTCGTCGGCCGTGCCGGCGATATTCTCTCCCGAGCCGACGACCGTGAAGGTTCCGCCGGAGTAGCTCGCACCACCGGCGGCTGCGACGGCGCCGACGTCCTGATGCAGCCAGCCGCCGAACGGCTGGGCCGTCACGGGGATCGGCGCGGAAGTTCCGGAGGCGAGCTGATTGTCGACAGCGACGGCGGTCAGCTGATGCGCGCCTTCTCCGGCGTTCGTCCACGTCAGGGAGTACGGCGCCGTCGGGTCCGTGCCGAGGAAGGTCGAGCCGTCGTAGAAGTCGACGCGCGTAATGGTTCCGTCCGGGTCGGAGGCGGACGCGGTCAGTGTGATCGAAGCCGGCGCCGTGAAGAGCGAGCCGCCGATCGGCGAAGTCAGCGAGACGCTCGGCGGGACGTTGGAGCCGCCCGGCGTCGGGGTGAGGGTCGGCGTGGGCGTCGGTGGCTGCGGCGTGGGCGTCGCGGTGCGGGTCGCGGTACGGGTCGCGGTACGGGTCGCGGTACGGGTGGCGGTCGGAGCCGGCAGCGTGGGCGTCGCGGTCGGTGGCGGCGGCGTGGCGGTGGGCGTGCGGGTCGCCGTGCCCGTCGCCGTCGAGGTCCTGGTGGCGGTGCGAGTCGCGGTGGGGGTTCGGGTCGGTGTGCGCGTGAACGTCGGAGTGCGCGTGGCCGTGGGCGTCGCGGTCGGAGTCGGCGTCGCGGTCGGTGGCACGGGAGTCGGGGTCGAGGTGGGCGTCGGCGTCACTGTCACGAAGGTGGCCGTGTAGGTTTGCGAGTTGTTGGAGTCGATTTCGTGTTCCTGCGCGCCTCCGTCCGACCACGACGAGAAGACGTTCAGGCCCTGCGGCGAAGGCGCTTCGATGGCGAGCGAGGAGCCCTTGATCGCCTGGCGGGTGAACGGCGTCGAGCCGGTGAAGGTTCCAACGGAGAGCTGCAGGCCGGTCGGAACGCTCAGGAACTGGAGGTCCACGGTCTTCGGCTGGATCGCCACGCTGGTCGTGTGCTGGAGGCCGCCGGAGTCGGTCGCGGTCAGCCGGATCTCGAGGTAGGCCGGGTACTCGTGGTCGGGAGCCGGAAAGTCGCCGCCATCGACCCCGTCGAACGTCCGGTACGTGTGCTCGTGGCAGTCCGAGGGGCAGTGCTGGATCACCACTGTCCACGAGAGCGCTGAGGGCGGGAGGTTTCCGTCCTGCGGATCGGTCGCTCCGCCGGAAAAGTGAATGCCCTGGTTGACTTGCCACGTGAAAGCCGGGGGCGGCCCGCCGATGGTCGCCGTGGGACCCTGGTTGCCGGCCGAGACCTCGAGCGTGTCCGAGACGTTGAACGCGCCGTGGTTGTCGGTGACCCTGAGGCGCACGGCGAACGTTCCGGGGTTCGTGTACGTGAAGGAAGGGTTCGCCGCGGTGGAGTCGTCGAACGCGCCGTCGCCGTCGAGGTCCCATGCGAACGTGATCGTGTCGCCGGTCTGGGCCGGCGCGGAGCCGGTGCTGGAGAAGTTGACCGTCAGCGGCGTGAGCCCGACGAGAGGCGCGCCGGACGCCTTGGCGACCGGTCCGTACTCGACCCGCAAGATGCGGCCGCCATCGAAGTCGACGTAGTAGAGGTTCCCGTCGGGCCCGATCTGCAGATCCACGGGACCGCGTGCGGAGGAAGCGAATGGGGCCCGGGTCGCGGGGTCCGGATTACCGTCGGTGCCCGGGAACATGACCCACATGCACTTGCGCGAGTAATCCGAGAAGAACAGCGCGTTGTCGTAGGCGGCCGGGTAGTTGCTGTCGCCCTGGTAGAAGGCCATGCCGGCGACGGAGGAGCTCCCCGTGGTGCAGCCGTCGCCTGTGACCACCGGGAGGGAGTGGTTGTAGGTGTAGAGGGGCGGCGTCGTCTCGCCGAAGGTCGGACAGATGTTCAGGCCGGTGTACTGCGTGGCGTTGCCCTCGAAGCACGGCCACCCGAAGTTGCGCGCGGACGACAGGTCGGGAATGAGGTTGAGCTCTTCCCAGTTGTTCCAGCCCACGTCGGCGACGAAAACCTCGTTCGTTCCAGGGCGCACGATCATGCGGAACGGATTGCGCAGGCCGTAACCGATGATCCGGCGCTCGTTCGGGTCGGTCGACGAGAAAAGGGGATTGCCCGGCACGGCCTCGCCGGTCTCGGGATCCACGCGGAGGATCGCTCCGTTCAGGAGCCGCGGATCGCCGGGCGTCCTCCGCGGGCTCTGGCTGCGCAGCGCGCCGCCCTGGGCGGTGGGCTTCGTATGCGGGGTACCGAGCGGAAACGGCGGGTCCGCGCATGGGTTTTTGGGCGTGTAGAACACCCCGGGCTGACCGGGAATCTGGACGGTTCCGCCGAACTGTCCCCAGTCCGCATTGCCGAAGCTCGCCCCGTCGCCGCCGCTGACGTAGAGCTTCTCGTCCGCGCCGAAAGCGAGCGCTCCTGGGGCGTGGCTGGGATACTGCTGGCACCAGCCTTCGGTCAGCATGTGCTCGGACCAGGGGGTGTCGGTGGTCAGCAGGCGGGAGAGCTGTCCGGTGATAACACAGCCGTCCGTCGTCGCCCCCGGTCCGTCGTTCGGAGCGGGGCAAGGATCGGAAGTCCCGTCCACGACGCCCCACTTCGGCGGCTCGCCTCCCGGCAGTGCGTCCCGCGCGTAGAGCACGTAGACGTAGCGGCGCCACTCGTCGGGCGAGGCCGGATCGTAGCCGGGCGGCACAGCGAGCCCGAGGAGACCGCGGTCCCAGAAGTTGTGCGTCCGCGTCCGGAGATCCGCCACGACGGTCCCCGTCGTGTCGGTGAGGCTGTCGAAGCTCTTGATCAGGCCGCTCTTCTCGGCGACGAGGACTCGCCCGTCCGGCAGGAAGCGGACGACCGTCGGGTTCGTCAGCCCGCTGAAGACGACCTTCTCGTGGAAGGATTCCTGCTGGTAGACCGTCAAGGTCTGAGCGGCGGCGGCGGCGGCGTAGAGGAACGCCGCTGCGAACAGGCTGGACCGTCGGAGGTACTGAGGGGTCCCTGGCAACCAAGCTCCCTTGCCGGCCGGAAAAGTCTCCAATGGAACGGAAGTCGAAAGTATCGCCGAGCCTGCCCGGTCAGGCAAGAAGAAAACCTGTCCTTAAGGACAAGCGACCTCCGACCCGTCCACCGGAGGCAAGCCCCCCAGCTGTAGGGAACGCTGGCGAAAGCCAGCGTTTTACGCAGACCCCGGCAGTAGGCGGTAACTCAAATGCCGCTACAGCCCGAAGGTTCTGACCAGGAACACCGCCATCTGCCCCCGGGTGACGGGGGTCGCCGGGCAGTAGACAGCGGGGAGGCCAGGCAGCCTCCGGTGACGCCCCGGTTGTACAGATCCTCGATCCAGGCGGCGAGCCGACCACCAGCGGTAGACCCCCAGCAGTAGGCGAGCCGCCCACCGGAGGCAAACCCCCGCTTGTAGGCAACGCTGGCCGCAGGCCAGCGGTAACCCACGCCGAGCCGAACGCGGGCCGCAGGCCTGCGTTTGCCTCGGCGGTAACTCGAATGGTGCTACAGCCCGAAGGTTCTGACGAGGAACACCGCCATCTGCCCGCGGGTGACGGGGGTCGCCGGGCAGTAGAGCAGCGGGGAGGCCAGGCAGCCTCCGGTGACGCCCCGGTTGTACAGATCCTCGATCCAGGCGGCGAAGGGTCCCGGCGGGACGTCGCCGAAAAGCGTCCCCGTCGCGGCCGGCGGCGCGTAGTCGAACCCGAGGAGCGTCTTCAGGAGGAGAGACGGCCATCTGCCCGCGCGTCACCGGCTGGCCCGGGCAGAACTTGCCGCCGCCGCAGCCCACGCTGATCTGGAGCGCGGCCAACTTCTCGACCCAGGGCGCAAAGGTGCTGTCGATGGGAACGTCGGAGAAGACACCGACCGCGGGCGGCGGGACGTAGTCCGCGCCGAACTTGCTCTTGAGAAGGAAGACGGCGATCTGTTCTCGCGTGTTCGGACCTCCCGGGCAGAAGTTGCCCTCGCCGCATCCGGCGGTCACGCCGCGGCGGGCGATTGTGTTGACGTAATCGTGGAAGATGTGGGGAGGCGGCACGTCGAGGAAGTCGACCTGGAGCGTGTGTGTCGCGGCCGGCGAGATGCACGTGGTGTTCGTCTCGACGACCGAGACCGTCATCGTCGTGCCGGCGGGTCCGGCGTCGAACGTGATCGCGCTCGAGCCCTGGCCCGACGTGATCGCTCCCGACGAAACCGTCCAGGCGTAGGTCGACCCTTCGTGGTCCGAGACGCTGGCGTCGAGCCCGATCGCGTCCACGGCCGCCGAGAGAGGCGCCGTGATCGCGGGGGCATCGACCGGCGTTCCGACGACGATTGCGGCCGCACCCGCTCCGGGGCCCGCGCAGTGCGCGTCGGCGATCGCCGTCACGGTGTAGGTTGTCGTCTCGGACGGGCTGACGTTGCGGATCGCGGGCGAGGTCTGCGCCGACTGGACATGCCCGTCGGACCACGTCAGGTTCCAGGGCCCGATCCCGCCGAGAACGACCGAGAGTTGTGTCGAGTCTTCGGCGCAGATCGTCGCGTCGCCCGAGACGAGCGCCGTGGGCAGCGGACGCACGAGCGCGCTCGTCGTCGCTTCCGAAGACCCGCAGCCCGCGACCGTCACGGAGACGCTGTAGAGGCCGCTCGCCGCCGTCGTCGCGTTCGAGATCGTGGGGTTCTGCAGCGTCGACGTAAAACCGTTCGGGCCGGTCCAGGCGTAGCTCGCCCCGGCGATCGTCGAGGCGGTGAGCTGCAGCGTGTCGCCGACGCAGACCTCGCCTCCGTTGCCGGCCGCGGGCGGCGAGGGGATCGGGTTCACGGTAATCGTGACGGCCGGCGCGTTGCTCGAGACGCAGCCGCCCGCGTCGGTGACGGTCAGGGTGTAGGTGGTTGTCGCCGAGGGGGAGGCCGTCGGCGAGCAGCTCGCGGCATCCGAGAGGCCCGCGGCCGGCGCCCACAGGCAGGAGGCGCCGCCCGAGCCCGAAAGCGGAGTCGTCCCGCCGGGGCAGATCTCGGCCGAGCCCGAGGCGACTGCCGTGGGCCGCGGCGCGATGGTGACGACGGCGCTTCCAGCGCCCGAGGCCGCGCACTGCGTGTCGGTTACCGACGTCACCGTATACGTCGTCGTCGCCGCCGGGCCGACGCTGCGCGTGGCGGGGGAGGACACGACGTTGGACTGCATGAATCCGTCCGACCAGACGACCGTCCACGGACCGGTGCCGGTCAGCACGGCCTGGATCGTGGTTGAGGAGCCGGCGCAGATCGCGGCCGTGCCCGAGACGGTGGCCGTGGGCGGCGGCTGGACGGTCACGACGGCACCGCCCGATCCAACTCCGCCCGCGCAGCTCGCATCCGAGACCGCGGTCACCGTGTAGGTCGTCGTCGCGGCGGGACCGACGCTGCGGACCGCCGGCGAAGCCAGGACGTTCGACTGCGTGAAGCCATCCGACCAGACCACGGTCCAGGGTCCCGTGCCGGTCAGCGCCGCCTGGATGGGCGTGGAGGAACCGGCGCAGACCTGAGCCGTCCCGGTGACCGTGGCCGTCGGTATCGGCGCGACGGTGATCACGGCGGCCCCCGTGTCCGTTCCCACGCAGTAGATGTCCGAGAAGGTCGTGATGGTGTACGTCGTCGTCGTCGCCGGGCTGACGCTCCGCGTCACGGGCGAGGACGCGACGTTCGACTGCGTGACGCCGTCCGACCAGACGACCGTCCATGGTCCCGTGCCGGTCAGCACGGCCTGGATCGTCGTCGAGGTGCCGGCGCAGATTGCGGCCGTGCCCGAGACGATGGCCGACGGGATCGGGTGTACGTGCGCGTTCGTGGTCGCGGCCGCGGACGTGCAGCCTTCGACCGTGACCGTGACGCTGTAGGTCCCGCTCGCCGCCGGTGTGGCGTTGGGGATGGTCGGATTCTGCAGCGTCGAGCTGAATCCGTTGGGCCCCGTCCAGGCGTAGGTGGCGCCGGCGACCGCGGACGCAAAGAGCTGCAGGGGGTCGCCGGTGCAGGTCTCGCCGCTGTTCGTGGCGGTCGGCGGTGCCGGGATGGGTTTCACCGTCGTCGAGGCGGCGGCCGAGTCGTTCGCGGACGACGGGTCGTTCGTCGCCGAGGCGACGGAGACCGAGTTCGTGGCGGTGCCGGCGGAGGCCGGAGCCGTGATGGCGACCGTGATCGCCGGCGCCGCCCCCACGGCGAGCGAGGCGCGCGTGCACGTCACGGTCGTCGTGCCGCTGCAGGCCCAGCCCGAGCCCGCCGCGGACACGAGAGACGCGCCCGCCGGAAGGACGTCGGTCACCGACACGGAGGTCGCCGCGGAAGGCCCGGCGTTGTTCACGTTCAGCGTGTAGGAGATCGGCTGGCCGCTGCAGACCGAAGCCGGCACGCCGCTCTGCGTCACCGACAGATCCGCGCGCGCGAAAACGTTGGACGTCGTCGACGCGGAGTTGTTGGCCGCGGCCGAATCGGCCGTCGCCGAGGACACCGAGGAGCTCGCGCTGATCGCTCCGGCGTCGGGCGGGGCCGTCACGGCGATCGAGATCGGCGCCGCCGAAGCAATGCCGAGCGAGTCCATCGTGCAGGTCACCGGGCCGGTGCCCGAGCAGGCCCAGCCGGCGCCCGAGGCCGACTGGAACGACGAGCCTGCCGGAAGCGAGTGGCTCACGGAGAGAGAGCTCGCCTGCGACGGGCCGGCGTTCGCCACGGTGAGGGTGTAGGTGAGGGCGGCGCCGGCGCCCACGGGCTCGGGCGAGGCCGAGGCGGAGATCGACAGGTCCGCGTGCGTCGCAAAGGTGGCCGTGTACGTGGCCGAGGCCGACGCGGTGATCGAGTGCTGCTCGGCGCCGCCGTCGGACCACGACCCGAAGTCCCAGACGTTGGGGAACGTGCCCTGAGGCGCGAGCGCGTCGACCTCGTTGCCCGAGTTCCGGATCACGGTCCGGCTGAACGGAGCTGTGCCCGTGAAGGTGCCTACGGAGAGCTGCCGGCCGGTGGGAATCGTCTGGAACTGGAGCGACACCGTTTCCGGATGAATGCTCACCGTCGTGGTGTGCGCGAGGCCCTGCGAGTCGGTCGCGGTGAGCTCGATCTCGAGGTGCGCGGGGTACTCGTGGTCGGGTGCCGGAAAGCTTCCGCCGGCCATGCCGGAGAAGGTCTGGTACGTATGCGGGTGACAGTCCGAGGGGCAGTGCTGAATCCGCACGACCCACTCGAGGTTCTCCTCGGGCACCTTCTGGTCCTCTTCCTGCGCATCGTCGCCGTGGCCGCCGAACGTGATCGCGTCGTTGACCTTCCAGGCCAGCGACGAAAGCGGCGTGTCGATGACGGCCGTGGGCGCCGTGTTGCCGGCCGAGATCTGGATCGGATCGGAGAAATCGACCGCGTCGCGCTCGTCGGTGACACGGAGACGCGCGGTGAAGGTTCCCGGAGTCGTGAACGTGTGGGACGGCGAGACCTCCGACGAATCGTCGTACTCGCCGTCGCCGTCGAGGTCCCAGGCGTAGACGAGGTCGTCGCCGGCCTGGGCCGGCGTGGTCGCGGAGCCGTTGAAGTCGACGAGCAGCGGCGCGGTGCCGGAGGTCGGGGTCGCGCTCGCGACCGCGTTCAGGCCGTACTTGACCCGCATGATCCGGCCGCCGTTGAAGTCGACGTAGTAGAGGTTGCCGTCCGGCCCGATCTGCAGGTCCACGGGCCCGGTCGCGACGGTGTTGGCGAAGGCCTCGGTGGAAGCGGGGTCGGGGTTGCCGTCGACGTCGGGGAACATCACCCACATGCACTTGCGCGAGTAGTCCGAAAAGAAGAGCGCGTCTTCGAACTCCGCCGGGTAGTTGCTCGCGCCCTGATAGAACGCCATGCCGGCGATCGACGAGCTGCCGACGGAGCAGCCGTCCCCCCCGACGGTCGAGGCACTGTGGTGATAGGTCAAGAAGCGGGGCGACGGTCTGGGCCTGCGACGGGCAGATGTTGAGGCCGGTGTACTGCGCCGCGTTTCCCTCGAAGCAGGGCCAGCCGAAGTTGCGCGCCAGGGAGAGGTCGGGGATGCGATTGAGCTCCTCCCAGCTGTTCCAGCCCACGTCGGCGACGAAGACCTCGTTGGTTCCGGGGCGCACGATCATGCGGAACGGATTGCGCAGTCCGTACGCCAGGATGCGCTGCTCGTTCGGATCGGAGCTCGAGAAGAGAGGATTGTCCGGGAGAGGATCGCCCGTCGCCGGGTCCACCCGGAGAATCGCGCCGTTGAGAAGGCGCGCCTCGCCCGGAGGGCGACGCGGGGACTGGCTGCGGAGCGCTCCGCCTCGGGCCGTCGGCTTCGTCTGCGGCGTTCCGAGGGCGAACGGAGGATCGCCGCAGGGGTTGGCCGGCGTGTAGTACGTGCCCGGACTGCCCTGGACCTGGATCGTGCCGCCGAGCTGGCCCCAGTCCGCGGCGTTGAAGCTCGCGCCGTCGCCGCCCGACACGTAGAGCTTCTCGTCCAGACCGAAGTCGAGCGCCCCCGTCGCGTGGCTCGGGAACTGCTGGCACCAGTCCTCGAGCAGCACTTCCTCCTCGCCGGCCTCCGTCCAGTTGTTTCCGTCCGCCGGAAGTCGCGAGAGCCGGCCGCTGACGACGCAGCCGTCGGTCGTCGCGCCCGGTCCGGCGGGCGGGGCCGGGCACGTGTCCGAGTACCCGTCGGCCGCCGTGGGCCAGCGCGGGACGCCGCCGACCAGCGGGTTGTGCGTGTAGAGAACGTAGACGTAACGCCGCCACTCGTCCGGAGAGTCCGGGTCGAAGCCGGGCGGCACGGCCAGGCCGAGCATCCCGCGGTCCCAGAAGTTGTGCGTGGCGGTCCGGAGGTCGCCGACGACGGTGTACGTGTTGGTCGTGAGATTCGGGAAGATCTTCAGCAACCCGCTCTTCTCGGCGACGAGCACGCGGCCGTCGGGGAGAAACCGCACGACGGCCGGGTTCGTCAGGCCGGTGAAGACGACGGATTCCGAGAATCCGGGCTGCTTGAAGGTCGTCGCCGCCGCGGAGCCGGCCGGAATCCAGGCGAGAAGCAGGAGCGCGATCGTGGCGCGGTGGCGGCGGTAGCCCGTCGAAACGGATGGCAAAGGCGAAGCCCTCCCGGGTCGTCCTGATCGAGTCGTTGGATTGAGTTGAGCTACGAGAGTATCGGGCAGACCTGCCCATTGGGTCAAGGAAAACCTGTCCCCGAGTTCAGGCTCCGCGATGACGATCTCGCCGGAATCACCGGCATCTGCAAGCGAGTGTTGAGGTTGTTCGAGCAGTCGAGAAACGGCGAGGCGTCGCCTCCTCGAGCCGAGGATCGATTATTCCAAGTCGAACGTCTTGACCAGTAATACCGCCATCTGCCCGCGCGTGGTGGCGCCGTTGGGACAGTAGAGCAGAGGGCTGGCGCTGCAACCTCCGGTGATGCTCCGCGCGTAGAGGTCCTCGATCCAGGCGGCGAACGCGCCGACGGGCACGTCGTCGAAGATGCCCGTCGCGGCCGGCGGCGTGTAGGCGGAGCCTTCCTTCGTCTTCAACAGAAACACGGCCATCTGCGCCCGCGAGACGATCGCGTTCGGACAATAGTTCCCGTTTCCGCAGCCGGCTGGTGATGCCGAGACCCGCGAGCTCCTCGATCCAGGCGGCGGCGAAGGATCCCTGCGGCACGTCGCCGAAGACGGTGCCGGTCGCCGGCGGGGGCTCGTAGTCCGAGCCGTACTTGGCCCTCAAGAGGAAGATAGCCATCTGGGCCCGCGTCACGGCGGCGCTCGGGCAGTAGTTCCCGCCGCCGCAGCCGTTCGACACGCCGTTGCGCAGCATCCCGCTGATGTAGTCGTGGAAGATGTGGCCCGGATCGACGTCCGCAAAGTCGACGGCAATCGTGACCGGCACCGCCTCGACCTCGCAGGTCCCGAGAGTGTCGAGGAGCTCCAGCAGCATCGTGGTTCCCGCGGCTCCCGACTCGAAGGTCAGCGTCGGCGTGCCCTGGCCGCCCGTGATCGTGCCGCCCGTCAGGGCCCAGGTGAGCGTGTGCCCGGCGCCGGAGCTCGTCGATGCCGTCAGTCCCGCGGTCTCGGCCGGAACCGAGAGGGCCGTGTCGAGCGTCGGAGCGGTGAACGGGCAGTCCTGGACGGACGTCTGCACGCTCGCCGAGTTGTTCGACGCGTCGGGGTCCTGGTCAGCCGTGACCGACGCGTTGCTCGTGAGTACGCCGGTCACGGAAGGCGTGCCGACGACGACCACCGTGGCCGTCCCGCCCGCCGCGATCGTCCCCAGATCGCAGCTCGTTCCGTGAGAAAACAGGTCGCAGGAGCCCTGGCTCGGCGTGGCCGAATCGACCGAGGCCGAGATGGTGAGCCCTTCCGAAACGACGACGTCGGTCGCGGCGACGGGGCCGTGGTTGGTGATCGTCAGCGTGTAGGAGACCGGGACGCCCACCAGAGAGGGGTCGGGCGCGTCCGTCTGCGTGAGCTCGAGGTCGGCGCTCGCCTCGGTGATCGCCGAGAACGCGTCCGCGCGCCCCCAGCCGTAGGTGTTGTTGGGGATCTCGCTGCCCGGAACGTCGCCGCAAGTCTCGGCCGTCGTGCGCGGCACCGCGGTGGAGGTCAGGATCGCCTCGATCGAGTTCGGATCGCCGATGAGGTGGGGGTAGGCCGAGAGGAGGAGGGCGGTGACGCCGGCCACGTGCGGCCCGGCCATGCTCGTCCCCTGGAAGCTCGCGTAGCCCCCGCCCGGCACGCTCGACCGGACGTTGACGCCCGGCGCCGAGATGTCGGGCTTCAGGCGCCCGCTGCCGTCGATCGTGACGGGTCCCCGGCTCGAAAAGCCCGCGATGTTGTCGTTGCTGTCGGTCGCGCCCACCGAGAACGAGGCGTCGTAGATCGCCGGCGGATCCTCGACCGTCGAGCAGGAGCTTCCGGAGTTGCCGGCGGAGACGACGACCTCGATCCCGGCCGCGCGCGTGTTCTGGACGATCGTCCGAAGGATGTTCGGATCGGTGCAGCCCTCGCTCGGCGGACAGCCCCAGGAGTTGTTGATCACGTGCGGCGCCTTCGAGGGGTCCGGGTTGTCGTCCTCGAGATCCGTCGGCGCGATGAACCACTGGAAGCATTCGGAATAGGTCTGCGGCGTGCCGACGCCCTCGTCCATGTTGCGGCAGCCGATCCACTTCGCTCCGGGCGCCACGCCGATCTGGTTGGCGCCGCCGTCGTCGCCGACCATCGTGCCCATCGTGTGCGTGCCATGCGAATCGTCGTCGCAGGGCTCGGGGGAGTCCGCGCCGCAGACGCCTCCGCCCGAGTGGATCGAGTCGTGCCAGTTGTAGTCGTGGTCCGCGGCCGAGCCGCTCCAGCCGCGATACTTCGCCTTGAGGGCCGGATGGTCCCAGTCGTAACCGGTGTCCTGCCCGCCGACGACGATCCCCTGGCCCGTGAAGCCCTGGGCCCACGACTGGGGGGCGCGGACCTTGCTGACGCCCCACTCGATCGCGTCGGGCGAATCCGGCACCGGTCCGGCGGGGCTCGATGCCACCGGGCCCTCGAAGCGCACGCGCGGGTTCGCGTAGATGTGGAACACGTCCTCGCGCGCCGCGAGCTCTTCCACGAGGTTCCGGTCGCCGCGGACCCAGATCATGTTCGCGACCCAGTACGACCGGTGGGGAACGCCGCGCCCGGCGAGGAGGCCGAGGAGGGGTTTCTGCGTCCGCTCGGCGACCGAACGAAGGGCGTCCGTGACGAAAGCGCCCCGCTCCGTCTTCGAGGACAGCGCCGACCCGCCGCGCACGTCGCCCTGGACGCGGAGCATCACCAGGAACTCGGCCGACCCGCCGGACGACTTCTCGAGGACCCACGGGTCGACCTTCTGCGAAAGGCTTTCGGCGCGAAGGGTGGCGGAGAGGGCGAGGAGAACCGGGAGCAGGCGGGCGGAGGCCATCCGGAAACGCATGGGGTTGTCACTCCTTGGCAACAGGACCGGCGGATTATGACCGATTCATGGGGACGAGGAAACGCCGGACGTGACGTCTTTGAGGTCCGAGCATCCTCACGATGAAAGCGGCCATTTGAATGCGGGTGGCGGAGTTTCCGGGGCAGTCGAGAAGCGCCGAAAACAAGAAGCCCGGCGAAGCGTCTCGCCGGGCTGTGTCGTCTGATCCAGTCTCGATGGCTATGGCAGGTTGAGCCGACCACCGGACCCGACTACCGAAGGCAGACCCACAGCAGTAGGGAACGCCGTGCAAAGCACGGCGTTTACGCAGACGCCCCAGGGTAACTCGAATGGTGCTCGCGAGCGGCCAAGGTCATGGCAGATTGAATGTCTTCTGCAGGAACACCGCCATCTGCTGCCGGTTGGTCGAGTTGCTCGGGCAGTAGCGCAGCGGGCTCACCAGGCAGCCCGTGACGATGGCGCGCGCGTAGAGATCCTCGATCCAGGCCACGTTGGGGTGGGCGAGCGTCACGTCGGCGAAGATCGTGCCGGTCGGCGCCGGCGGGAAGTACGTCGAGTCGTTCAGCGGTCTTCAGAAGGAAGACCGCCATCTGGGCGCGCGTGACAGGGTTGTTCGGGCAGTAGTTGTCGCCGCCGCATCCGCCGGTGATGCCGAGACCCGCGAGCTCCTCGATCCAGCTGTCGAAGTTCCCGCCCGTGCAGGGAACGTCCCCGAAAACCGAGCCCGAGCACGCGGGCGGAATGTGGGTCGCGCCGTACTTGCTCTTGAGGAGAAAGACGGCCATCTGCGCGCGCGTGACGGGTTTCTGGCCGCAGTAGTTGCCGCAGCCGCAGCCGGCCGTCACGCCGTTGCGGGCGACCTTGACGACGTAGTCGTGGAAGGGATTCGCCGGCGCGATGTCGAGGAAGTCGACCTGGATGTTGGTGAAAGCCTCGGGCGACTCGCAGCCCCCGGCGCTCTCGACCACCGTGCAGAGCATCGTCGTGCCCGGAGAAGCCGCGTCGAAGACGATCTGCCGCGAGCCCTGGCCCGCCGTGATCACGCCGCCGCCCGAAAGCGTCCAGGTCCAGCTGGAACCGATGTGGTTGGGAACGCTCGCGGACGCGCCCGAGGCGCCGACGGGGACCGAGATCGGAGCGCTGATGACCGGAAGCGAAGGGGTGATGTTCACGGTCACGGTCGTCGAAGCGCTGTTCGTCGACGCGCAGCCGTTGGCCGCCGTCACGGTGAGGTTGTAGGTCGTCGTCGTGGACGGCGAGGCCGTCGGCGTGCAGCTCGACGGGTTGTCCAGGCCGGTGGCGGGCGCCCAGGAGCACGCCACGCCGCCGGAGCCGTCGAGCTGCGTGTCGTTGCCCGAGCAGATCGTCACGCCGCCTCCCGCGGAGGCCGTGGGCCGCGCGTTGACGGTCAGCGTCCCCTCGTCGGAGATCAGCTGCTGGCCGAATCCGTCGGTGACGACGACGTCGTAGTCGCCCGCGTCTCCCACCACCGTCGCGCTGATCGTGACGGTGGCAGTCGTGACGCCGGAGATCGTTCCGCCGTTCGAGAGATTCACGCCGTTGCGCCGCCACTGGTAGGTCAGCGTGGGCTGGCCGGTCGCGGTGACCGTGAAGGACGCCTGCGCTCCGGCGCACACGACGACGTTCGTCGGATCCGTGACGGTGATCGGGATCCGCTCGTAGGCGCCCATGTCGACGTAGGGCGGCGTCACGCCCGCGCCGGTGTCGGGCACGTCGGGGTCGTCGAAGAAGCGGGGAAGACCGCGCGATGTCCACTGTGACGCCGCCGGGAACCGCCGAGTTGTTTCCGGCGTCGACGGCGGGCGAGAGCGGGCCCAGCCGCAGGTCCGCGGGCGGCGAGAGGAAGTTCGGATCGGCGTCGATGTTCCCGGTCCCGAAGATGCCGCCCCCTGGATGTCGCTGTACGTGACGGTGGCGGAGCCCGTGCAGGGCGCGGCGAGGCAGAGCTGACCGGTCGAGTTGCCCCAGAAGACGGAGTTCGCGATGGAGTTGGAGTTGCTCGAGAGGAACGCCGCGCCGTAGCCGCTGTGGGCGGTGAACGTGGAGTTGACGATGGCGCTTCCGTCGGCCGATGCGACCTGGAGGCCGTTCGGGCTGTTCTGGGCGAAGATGGAATTGACGAGGGTCACGGGCGCGCCGGAGTCTCGATCCCGCCGCCGCCGGTCGTTGCGCCCGAGATCGTGTTGGAGCGGAAGACGCAGCTCTGGGCGGTCACGGTGCTTCCGCCGCCGGCGAAGATCGCGCCGCCGTGCGCCGAAGCCGAACCGAGTTGCCGAGAGAAACGTCATCGAGAATCACGCGGCGCGCCGCTCGTGACGCGAATCGCGCCGCCTTCGGCCGAGCGCGAAATTACCGGTGAAGGTCAGCCGCGCGAGCGTGGGCGAGCCGCCGTTGTCCAGATGCCCGCGCCGCGGTCGTTCGAGGCCGCCGGCGCGCCGTCGGCCTGGCCGCCGCTGATCGTGAATCCGTCGAGGACTCCCGAGTCCGTCACGGTGGCGCCGGCGGTGACGACGTGAAGGCTGTTGTCGTTGGACACTCCGGCCGTGCCGATGTCGCCGGAGAGGATGGTCACGTTCGCTACGGAATTGCGCTGCGACCGGAGAGTCTCGGTGCCGTTGAAGCCACCGTAGATGCCGACGGCGTTCTTCATCGCGAAGCTCACGGTCCGATCGGCCGTCGCCGTCGGCTTGTACGTTCCGGCCCTGACCCAGAGCTCGTCACTCGCGTTGGCCGCGCCCAGGGCGGTCTGGAGGCTCGTATAGGCGTTCGCCCAACTCGATCCGTTGTTGGCTCCGGCCGCCGCAGCGTTCACATAAATGACTGCCGCGAGGGTAGTTGCGGTCGTCACCGCGCAGAGCAGGGCAGACGCGGCGAAGATCCGCGATACGAATCGCATCGGTTGTCCTCCGTCGATTGTCGACACTTGGGGCTAATTGTCGCGCGAACTGTCCGCGAAGTCAGCCGGCCGACCGGGCAGGAAAAGGGACAGCCGCTCCGGCGTCCGGACTCAGTTTCGCAAGTCGGGCGCGAGAAGAAGTCCGGCGGCGAGCGCGGCGCGGTCGGGCAGCGAGGAGAGCAGAACGTGCTCGGCGACCGCGTGAGCGCCGTCGCCGTCGGCGCCGAGGCCGTCGAGGGTCGGAAGCCCCATCGCCGCGGCGAACGACGCTTCGGAGGCGCCGCCGGTCGAGACCTCTTCGAGCGGCGGAAGGCCGAGAGTCTCCGCGACGTCGCGGGCGGCCCGATACGCGGCCTCGACGTGCGGGCCCCGCTCGAGCGGAGGATAGAAGCCCGCGCCTTCGACCTCGAGCGTGACGCGCGCGTCCGACGGACGCAGTCCCTGGAGGGCCGCCTTCGCCGCCTCGCCGTCCGAAAGCGTCCGAAAGCGCACGTCGATCTCCG
This sequence comes from uncultured Acidobacteriota bacterium, assembly GCA_963723535.1. Classification (GTDB taxonomy): domain Bacteria; phylum Acidobacteriota; class Thermoanaerobaculia; order UBA5066; family Gp7-AA6; genus DAHUXD01. Next base: position 144,622 of record CAVRRE010000006.1, on the reverse strand, counting down.
CCTCGGCGAGGTCGGGGACGACGTTCGGGCGCGTGCCGCCGCGCACCGTTCCGACGTTGACCGTGACACCGCGCGCGAGATCGGTCAGCGCCGCGGCGTCGAGCAGACGCTTCGAGAGCTCGAGGATCGCGTTGGCGCCGCGCGCGAAGTCCGCGCCGGCATGGGCCGCGGCCCCGCGGGCCCGCAGCGTGAAGGACGCGGAGCCCTTGCGCTGCGTCTTCACCGCCCCTCCGGGCCAGGCGGGCTCGAAATCGAAAACCGCGCTCGAGCCTCGCATGTCGGCTTCCATGACGGAGCGGTAGCTTTCGGGGCCGACTTCTTCGAGGGGCGTGAGGAAGACGGTGACGGCGCGGCATCTCGCCCCGGGCGGCCAGCGCCTTCAGCGCGAAGACGAGCACGACGATCCCGCCCTTCATGTCGTAGGCGCCCGGGCCATAGAGGCGGTCGCCCTCGATCCGGACGGGACGGCGCGCGAGCGTGCCGAGGTCCCAGACCGTGTCGAGGTGGCCGAGCAGAAGCGGTCCGCCGCCCTTCCCGTGGCGCGCTCGCAGGATCGGCCCTCCGCCGTCCACCGGCAGCAGCTCGCCCGCCAGCCCGAGAGGCGAAAGCTCGGCGTCGATCCGACGGGCGAGCGCGGCGACCCCGGCGGCATCCGTAGACGGCGATTCGATCGCGACGAGCTCGGAGAGAAACGCCGTCATGGCCCCCTGCCGCTCGCGGCACCAGCCCAGGATCTCCTTCATGCGCCGCGCGCCTCGGCGGCCTTTTTCGCGATCCGGCGGAAGCCGCGCGCGGCAGCCTCCTTCTCGACCTCGGCGAGGACCGCGCGGGCCGGTTCCTTCGCGCCGCTCGCGGCGAGAATCTGCCCTTCGAGCAGACGGGCCTCGAGCGGCCACGCCACGAGACCCTTCTGCCGCGCGCGCGCGGCGGCTTCCTGAATTGTCTTCGCGGCTCCGGCCGCGTCGCCCTGAGCCCCGCGGATTGCCGCCGCGGCCAGCAGCACGTCCCGCCGCACACCGTCATGCTGACTCTTCGCGGCGAGCGGCCGCGCCTTCGTGAGCGCCTTCTCCGCGTCCGCTCGACGTCCGGCGGCGGCGAGGCCGCGGGCCAGCACGGCGAGCGCCGCCGCCTGGTCGTCCGCCATCTTCTGCTTCTCGAACTCTGCCGCGGCCGCGCCGGCGAGGGCCTGCACCTGAGCGACGTCTCCCTCGGCCAGGGCCACGCGCGCGAGATCGACGCTGCTCTGATCGGCCGCGGCCGCCTCTCCGATGGCGACTCGGATCTTTCGCGCTTCGTCGAAGAGGTTCCGGGAGTCCGCGATCCGGTCCTCGGCCAGCGCGACGCTGCCCTGGCCCGACAGCGCAAACGCGGCCTCGTGCTTGTCGTCGACCTCGCGGCTCATCTGCAGGCCCTCCGCGAGCATCGCCTTCGCCGACGCGAGGTCGCCGGTCTCGAACTTGACGCCGGCGAGGCCCACGAGCGGATAGACGGCCTTCGATTTCTGGCCCGACTCGCGGAAGATCTGGAGCGCGCGCGAAAAGCTCTTCTCCGCCGAAGCGACGTTCGAGTCGAGCATCTCGAGCTCGCCGACGTTCGTGAGCGCGATCGCGAGGCCGCCCGTGTCCCCGAGCTCCTCGTGGATCGGCACCGCGCGCGCGAACAGCGCGCGGCTGCCCTTGATGTCGCCCATCATCACGAGGGCCGCTCCGATGTTGTTGAGCTGCTCGGCCTCGCCCGCGCCGTCGCCGATCTCCTGGAAGAGGACGAGGGCCTGCTCGGCCATGCGGACGCCGCCGGCGAGATCGCCCTGATCGCCGATGACGTTCGCGATGTTGCCGATCGCCCCGGCCTCGCCGCGCTTGTTGCCGACCTCGCGGTAGATCCGGAGCACTTCCTCGTAGGACTGGCGGGCGCCGGGCAGATCGCCGAGGTCGTACTTGCAGTTGCCCATGCCGTTGATCGTCGAGGCGAGGCCCGCGGGATCCTTGGCCTCCGAGAAGAGCTTTCGGGCCTGTTCGTATATGGCGAGCGCGCCCTTCGGGTCGCCGAGGTTGCGCAGGGCGATGCCCTGGTTGAGCCGGGCCGTGCCGGCGAGCAGGCGCGCCCCGTTTGCCTCGGCCAGGGTGGCCGCCCGAATCGCCGCCTTCTCCGCCCGGGTGAACTCGGAGATCGTCCGGGCCGTCTCCGCCTCGGCGAGGGCGACCCGGGCGCCGTCGTTGGGGAAGGCTTTCTCGAGCGCGGTAATCGTCGCGAGCGCGTCGCCCGGCTTGCCCGAGCGCGTCTGCGCGCGAGCGAGCTGGAGGCCGTAGTCGAGGTTGTCCGGAAAGAACGTGAAGAGCGAGCGGTAGATCTCGGCCGCCTTGGGCCACGCGTTGCTGATCGCCCGGTAGCGCCCCTCGATGAGCAGGCGCGTCTCGCGGGAAAGATCCGTGGACAGCTCGTACGCCTTCTTGGACTCTTCGAGAGCCTTCGCGTCGTAGCCCAGCGCGGACCACGCGGCGGCGAGGGCCGAGTGCGCGAGAGCGTGGCTCGGCTCCGCGGCCACGGCCCGCTCGAGCAAATCCCGGGCCGCGACCTCGTCGTAGACCCGGAGCCGGGCGAGACCTTCGGCGTAGAGCCGCGCGCCCTCCGGGCTCGAGGGCAGCGACGCCTTCACGGCGGCGGCGTCGGCCGACGACACCGCCGGCAACTCGAGCTTGTCGCGGAGCTGCGCTCCGGCGCGGGTCGCGAGCGCGTCGAAGTCGGCCGTCGAGCCCTTCTCCGAGACGACGGCGATCGTCTCGCCGGCCGCCGTGTCCTGCAGGCGCAGGTCGAGGCGAATCGGACCGCCCTCTTCCGGTCCGATCGCGAGGTATGAGCCGAGGAGAACGAGGTCCGCGCCCGTGTTCCGCCGGACGCGGGCGAGCGTTTCCTTCCCGAGGGTGTCGGCATCGGCGAGGCCGAAATCGCTCTTCATCCGGGCGACGTCCTCGCTCGGGATGGCCCGCAGCTTTTCTCCCGCGGCGAGCTCGGTCGTGAGCATCTCGGAGAGCGCCGTCGAGACCCAGGCGTCCTCGGGCTTGCCGGCGAGGTTGCGGAAGCCGAGGACGGCGATGGCGCGGCGAGGGGCGCTCGCGGCGGGCGCCGGGGAGGGCTGCGGGGCCGATGCGGACGTAGCGCGTCAGAAGCCAGGCCGCCGCGGCCGCGAGCACCACGGCGGCCGCGACGCCGGCGATCCTCCGCTTCCGCCGCCGGAGGGTCGCGGGCCCCGTCGACACGGCCTCGCCCCGGAGCGCCCGCACCACTTCTTCCGCGGAGGCGTATCGGTCCGCCGCCGCGCGCTCGAGGCAGCGCAGGATGGTCTTCTCCCAGACGGGCGGCAGATCCGGAACGTGGCGGCGTGGCGAAGGCGCGGCCTCCTTGAGCTTCTTCAGCGCGACGGAGAGGGGCGTGTCGCCCTGGAACGGCTGCTGGCCCGTGACCATCTCGTAGATGACCACGCCGAGCGCGTAGACGTCGGTCGCCGGCGTGATCTCCCGCCCCTCGATCTGCTCGGGCGCCATGTAATCGGGCGTCCCGATCACGGCCTCGGTCTCGGTCAGCGGGGCGGCGGAGCCGATGCCGCGCCCTCCGGGCCTCTCGCGTCGGGCGAGTCCGAAGTCCGTGACGACCGCGCGCAGGCCTCCCGGGCGGCGCGTGTCGGCCTCGAGCATGACGTTGGCGCTCTTGAAGTCCCGGTGGACCACGCCCGCCTCGTGGGCCGCGGTGAGCGCCGCCGCCATCTGTTCGATGAGCGGCTGGGCTTCCTCCGGGCGCAGACGCCCGCCGTTCGAAAGCCGCTCGGCGAGCGTGACGCCCGAAAGCAGCTCCATCGTCAGGAAGGCGAGCGTCTCGTGGTGGAACACGTCGAAGGTGCGGCTGACGTTGGGGTGCGTGACGCTGCGCGCGAGGTGGACTTCGCGGAGGAAGCGTTCCATCGTCCGCGGGTCGTTCGCGACGTCGGGGCGGATGGTCTTCAGGGCCACGCGCTCGCGCAGGACCTGGTCCTCCGCCTCGTAGACCTCACCCATGCCGCCGCGGGCGATGAAGCGGACGATGCGGAAGCGCCCGGCCAGGACCTCGCCCTCGGCGAGCCCCGGCGCTCTCCACATCTGCTTGCCCGATCCGGACGGTTTGGACGGGACGGTCGGCGGATCAATCGGGCGATCAGTCATCGGCCGGAGGTCGGGACTCCTTCTGTCTCTCGAAGTCGACCTGCGCGGCGACCTTCGCGATGCGGTCGGCGAAGACGACCACGAGGTCGTCCCGGCGCGCCGTCGACAGCGCCCGGCGAACGGCTTCGGATTCGTTCTTCGCCTCCTCGATCGCATCCGCCTTCATGCCGTGGCGAATGAGCCCCTCGCGCAGGCGGCCGACGACGTCGCCGGGCTTCCGGCCCCGGAGGTCCTCGTCGTCGCGGAGGATGACGCGGTCGAAGTGCGGCGCGGCCTCCTTCGTGATCGCGTCGAAGTCCTCCTCGCGGCGGTCGCCGGGAGCGTTCAGGATCACGACGAGGCGGCCGCGCTTGATCGAGGCCAGAAACGGCGCGACCTGCGCCATGCCGTGCGCGTTGTGACAGTAGTCGATCATCACGCGGAAGTCGCGGAACTCGTAGAGGTTGCCGCGGCCCGGCGCCTGGAAGGGCGAGGGGTGGAACGTCGTGAGCCCCCCGCGGATGTCGTCCATCTCGATGCCGGCCGCGAAGGCCGCGAGCCCGGCCGCGAGGGCGTTCGCGATGTTGAAGCGGGCCCTGCCGTCGAAGGTGATCGGGATCTGGCGGGCGTGCACGAGCGGGATGCGGAGAGTCGAGCGGTAGAGGCAGAGCGTGTCGTGGCGATCCATGACGGCGCCCAGGCCGCCGGAGGAGACGTGGGCCTTGAACCGCTCGTTCTGGGGATCGAGGGAGAAGTACGCCAGGCGGGCCTTGACGCGGTCCGCGATCCACGGCGTCATGGGGTCCTCGGCGTTGAGGACCGCGACGCCGTCGGGGAAGACGCGCTCGGCGACGAGCGACTTGAGCCGCGCGAGGTCCTCGAGCGTCTCGATGTCGCGCAGGCCCAGATGGTCCGCGGCGATGTTCGTGACGACTCCGACGTTGGCCCAGTCGTAGCCCAGCCCGAAACGGAGCAGACCTCCGCGCGCGGTCTCGAGCGCCGCGAAGGTCACCGTGGGGTCCCGCAACACGGCCTGCGCCGAGGCCGGGCCGGTGCAGTCGCCCTTCATGATCTGCTCGCTGCCGATGTAGACGCCCTCGGTCGTCGTCAGGCCCACGTTGTGCCCCGCGTAGCGGGCGATGTGGGCGAGCAGGCGCGTCGTCGTCGTCTTCCCGTTCGTTCCCGTGATCGAGACGATCGGGATCCGGGCGCCCGAGCCGGGCGGGTAGAGCATGTCGATGACGGCTCCGGCGGCGTCCCGCGGCGTGCCCTCCGTCGGGTCCGTGTGCATGCGGAACCCCGGAGCGGCGTTGACCTCCACGATGCCGCCGGCGACCTCGGCGATCGGATGCTCGACCGAGGGCGAGATGACGTCGATGCCGGCGATGTCGAGCCCGACGATGCGGGCGATGCGCTCCATGAGCGCGATGTTGGACGGATGGACCGAGTCGGTGACGTCGCGCGAGATGCCGCCGGTCGAGAGGTTGGCCGTGGCCTTCAGGTACACCGTCTCGCCCGCCTCGGGCACGGACTTCGGCGTGAGGCTGCGCCGCGAGAGCAGCGCGAGCGAGAGGTCGTCGATCTCGATCTTCGTCAGGATCTTCTCGTGGCCGATTCCGCGGCGCGGGTCGCGGTTCACCTCGGCGACGAGCTCCTCGATGGAACGCTTGCCGTCGCCGACGACGAAGGCGGGCACCCGCTGCGCGGCGCAGATGAAGCGGCCCGCGATGACGAGGAAGCGGAAGTCATGGCCCTCCAGAAACTGCTCGACGATGATCTCGTCGCGGAACTTCAGGGCGTCCTTGTAGGCCAGCCGCAGCTCGGATTCGCTGTGGATGTTCGTGAGCACGCCGCGGCCGTGCGAGGCGTCGAGAGGCTTGACGACGACCGGCCAGCCGAGCTTCTCGGCGATCTCGACGGCATCGTCCTCGTCGGCGGCCACCTCGCCCCGGGGCACGGGGACGCCGTTGTCCCCGAGCAGCTTCTTGGTGAGGCTCTTGTCTCCCGCGATCTCGACGCCGAGCTGGCCGGTGGTGGACGCGATCGTCGCCTGGATCCGCTTCTGGTGGACGCCCGTGCCGAGCATGACGAGGGAGCGGTCGTTCAGGCGCAGGTAGGGGATGCCGCGGGCCGCCGCGACCAGCACGATCGAGCGCGTCGAGGGGCCGAGCGCCCAGCGTTCGCGGGTGCGCTTGAGCTTGTCGATCGAGGCGCCGAGGTCGAGGTCGACCTCGAGGCCGGCGCAGTGCTCGACGACGTCGAGCGCCAGCTTGCCGGCGCGCACGCCCACGCGTTCTTCCTCCATCTCGTAGACGAGGTTGTAGACGCCGGGCGTCTTCGTCTCGCGGGTGCGGCCGAAGGAGACCGAGATGCCGACCTCCTGCTGGATCTCGATCGCCACGTGCTCGGCGACGTGGCCGAGCCAGGTCCCCTCGGCGACGCGCTTCAAAAACCCGCCCGCCGCGCCCTCGGAGCAGTGGTGCTCCTGGAGGCCCGGAAGGAGCCTGCTCAGCTCCTCGGCAAAGCCGCGGATGTCGCTCGAGGGGCGCTCGCGGAAGGGCCCGAGATCGATCCGCATCCAGACGCAGGGGCGGTAGGACCAGAAGTTGGGTCCGTTCAGAACCAGCGTTTCGAGAAGGCGGATTCCCTCGGCCACGTGTGGCCGAAAGATTACAGGAAACGTCGTCGGTCAATGAATTCCAGAGGCCGAGGCTCAGCGCATCGCTCGGCGGATGACCACCACCGGCACGCCAAGCGGCGGCGGGTCGGTGTCGGCGACGCTCTCGAGGACGAGACAGCGTCCGGAGCGGTCGACGCCGAACCCGTCCCCCGTGTTGATGACCAGGCGCCGCCCGACGCTCGCCGCGGTCCGGGGATCGAGCAGCGGCTGGGGGTGTTTCGCGGAGAGTTGTCCGCGCTGCAGTGTTACCCGAACGGTTTCGAATTGCCGCGCGGAAGTCGCCCAGTACGTACAGGAGTCCATCCGGGCCCCACCGGGCTTGACGCGCCCCGCCCATCGACACGCGGATCTTCTGATCTCCTGCGGGGAACGAACGGACGTAGATCTGGAAGATGCCGTCGAGCTCGTCCGACTCTATACGCCAGAAGTTTCCCGTCCGGAGACACGGCGGCGTTGGCCTCCTGAAATGGCGTGGCGACCAGAGTACGGGGAGGGCCGGCCGCGCGGCCGGAAGGGTCCGCGTCCAGCAGAGCCAGGTCCCATCCGCCCGCCGTCGCGCGCACCTGAAAGACGAGAGCTCGGCCATCGGGCGTCCAGTCGTTCGGATACATCCGATCGCGCCCTTCCAGCAGGATGCCCGCGGGCGCCTCGGCGCCCAGCGGCAGCGTGAGAAGTCGCCATCGCCCGCCCCCCTCCGCGGCCACCGTGACGCCCCGTCCGTCGGGGCGCCAGGCCGGACGCTGAGGCGAGATTTCCGACGAGAGTCGTGAGAGGGTTCCGCTCGCGAGATCCAGCGACCACAGGTCGGAGTTGTCGCGGTTTCCGATGCGCAGCGCCACGCGCGACCCGTCGCCGCTCAGCCGCAGCTGACCGAAAATCCGAGGCGTATCGAGCAGGCGCGATAGCCGGCCCTTCCGGTCGAGCCACGCCAGGTATCGCTCGGGCACGGTCGCCTCGGCCGGAGAGTAGATGAGGGTTCCGAGAGGGACACGGCCAGGTGGGCGGCGCCGTTGCGAGGGTCGTAGCGGATGCCGTCCACCAGCACTTCGGGCTCGCCGCGTACGGCCAGTGCTCCGGGCGCCAGGGGCACGGTGAGGAGCCGCCCAGCCCGCACGAACGCCAGCACGCCCTCCTGGAGCATGCGGCCGTAGCTCGCGTCGGCCAGGATCGCTCGGCGCTCTCCCGTCTCGAGCGAACGCTTCCAGTCGGGCCTCGTTGTAGTTGGACTCCTCGCTGGCCGCCGTGTAGAGGACCCATCGCCCGCCCGGCAGGACGTCCGGCCAGCGGTGGGAAATGTCCTGTGCGACCCCGTCGAGGGGCGTGAGAACGGCCGGCGTGCCCCCGGCGTCCGAAACCTGCTGCAGGCCGGACGTCTGCGATGGCGACAGGACGATCGTCCCGCCGGGAGCCCAGGCCGCACCGCGCGGGTTTCCGCCCACTTCGGCAAGCGCGATGGGCGGACCGCCGTCCAGGGGCACCTTTCGAAGCCACCGATCGGCGAAGAAGCCGACCCACCGGCCGTCCGGCGAGAAAAACGGCTGGAACGCTCCCTCCGTGCCGGGCAGCACATCGGCCACGAGCTCGTCGAGCGCCCGCACGTAAAGTCGCCGCGTCTCGCCCTCGATCCCGACGAAGAGGATCCGGGAACTGTCCGGCGAGACCGCGAAGGGCGCCGGGTAGTCATCGGGCAATGCGACCGCCGCTGGCAGCTCCAGACTGAGGCGGATGTCCGAGACGCGTGGCGCCGGATTCGCCCTCCACAGCGCCACGGCCGCGACCGCCACCGCGGCGGCACTCACCGTCCATGGGATCCATCGCGCCCAGCCCCTCGGCGTCTTCGGGCCGTCTTCTTCCTGGGCGCTCAAATCCTCCAGCTCCATGCGGGCATCGCCGATGGCCCGCAGGCGGGCGTGCCAGTCGCGGCGCAGGCATCGCCGGAGAAGGCGTTGCACGGTGCGCGGCGTATCCGCCGGCAGAAATGACCAGTCGACCTCGTCACGAAGGATCGCGGCCGCGATCTCCGGCAGGGAACGGCCCTTGAACGCGCGCTGCCCGCTCAGCATCTCGTAGAGCAGACAGCCGAACGCCCAGATATCCGACTGCGTGTCCACCTCGTCTCCGCGAACCTGCTCCGGGCTCATGTAAGGTGCCGTCCCGAGGGCGGTGCCGGATGCTGTGGTGATCTCCGTGGGTATGACCTCGGCTCCGTCGCCCTTGGAGCGCGCCACGGTCTTAGCCAGCCCGAAGTCGAGGACCTTGACTCGCCCGCCGTCCGTGAGCATGACGTTCGATGGCTTGAGGTCGCGGTGCACGACTCCCCGGCGGTGAGCTTCCTCGAGCGCATCCGCGACCTGGATGGCGACGGCGATCGCCTCCGCGACGGGCAGGGGCCCGCGCTTGAGCCGGTCCAGGAAGGTCTCGCCGGCGATGAGCTCGAGGACGAGGTATGGCGCCCCATCGAGTTCCTCGAGGCCGTGAATCGTGGCGATTCCGGGGTGATTGAGGGCCGCCAGAACCCGCGCCTCGCGCTCGAACCTCCGCAGATTCGACGGTTCGTCGCGAAAGCTTCGGGTGAGCGCCTTGAGGGCGACGTCGCGGCCCAGAGTGGTGTCGCGGGCGCGGTAGACGCGACCCATCCCCCCGCTCCCCAGAAGGGCCAGGACCTCGTAGTGTCCGATCCGTGTGCCGGGATTTAACAGAAGCGGCGCCGGCTCGCCGAAGGCAGCGGTCGTCGCCAGATCCTCTTCGTGCTCGGTCACAACGACTCGCATACTCGGGACGCCGCGCCCACGAAACGATTGAGCGCGCGGCGCCCGACTCTCATCCAAGAAATACTACGGCCGCTGCTCATGGCGGCGTTGAACTCTTTCGAGGTGCGGAGCCGCCGCGGGGCAGCCAAAATCGGCGAACCTAGTTCGACGGCAGGGCCCGCCGCTTCTCGACGTCGAAACGGTCGCCGGCCGTCAGGACGTGGAGCAGCGCGCCGGAGAGGCTGAAGGAGGCGGAGGGGTCCGCCTCCGAGAGCCCGTGGGCCACGGCCCGGCTGCCGTCGACGACGAAGACCTGTCCCGAGCCGATGACCTCGATCTCCCCCGAGCCGTAGTAGACGATCGCCGTGTCCTCGTCGATGCCGACGCCCAGCTTGGACGGCTCGATGGCGACGGCGGTGAGCAGGCGCCCGAGGCGCTTCCGCTGCGAGAAGTGCTGGTCGATGATGAGTTTGGTGATCACCCCGAGCCCCGGCGCCAGGCCCACGCCGTCCCGGCGAAGCTGCAGGCCGCCTTCGCCCCCGGTGATCATCGTTGCCGAGAAGGCCGATGCGCCCGCGGAGGTCCCCCCGAGCGCGCCGCCGGCGACGAGGTTCTGGTGGATCGCGGTGAGCGCCGGGCTGCCGGCGAGGATCGCAACCAGCCGCGACTGATCGCCGCCCGTCATGAAGACCCCGGTCGCCCGCTCGATCGCCTCGAGATTCGCGGGAAGGGACGCGTCGTCGCGCGTCACGATCGGCAGCGGAAATGCCTCGCCCACGCCGATCTGGGTGAAGACGCCCTGGTAGAAGAGCGCGAGCTCCGCCGGGATCGCCGACGCCGCCGGCAGGATCGCGATGCGCGCTTCTGCGCCTCCGGCCTCCGCCACGAAGCGCTGCAGGATGTCGGGCTTGTCGAACTTTTCTTCGCCGCCGCCGACGGCCACGATCGAGCCGTGCGGGCGATTCTTCCGGGCGAATTTCATCCTCGGGACGACAGAGTACGCGGCGCCGCGGCCGAGTCAACCGCGGAAGAGCCGGAGTGTCAGTTCAGATTGAAGGTCTTCACGAGGAAAGGCGCCGTCTGTCCGCGAGTCACCGCGGAGGACGGGCAGTAGAGCAGCGGGACGGCGCTGCAGCCGCCCGTGATGCTCTCGCTGTAGATCTGCTCGATCCACGGCGCGAACGGATTCGAAATCGGCACGTCCGCGAAGACACCGATCGCCGGCGGCGGCGTGTACGTTGCTCCTTCGCGCGTCTTCAGGAGGAAGACCGCCATTTGCGCGCGCGTGACGGGACTCGCGGGACAGTAATTGTCGCCGCCACATCCGGCCGTGACGCCCAGGTCGTAGATCTTCTCGATCCAGGGCGCGAAGGGGTCGTTCGGGGGAACGTCGAGGAAGAGCCCGATCGCCGGCGGCGGAACATAAGAGGCGCCGTAAAGACTCTTCAGGAGAAAGACCGCCATCTGTTCGCGCGTCACTGCGTCGGCCGGGCAGTAGTTCCCTCCGCCACAACCCGCCGTGATGCCGTTCTTCACGAGGACGGTCACATAGTCGTGAAACAGGTCGCTCTGGGGCACGTCGCTGAAGTCGGCGAGGAAACCGGCGAGGAGAGCGTCGTTGCTGCCGTTGGGGTTCACGACGAGAACGTCGTTCATCGTCCCGGGCTCGAGCGCCGGGGTCGTGGCCGTGATCTGGTTCGGACCGACGACCACCACGTCGGTCGCGGGCAGCCCGCCGATCGTCACAGTGGCGCCGAGCGCGAAGTTCGAGCCCGTCAACGTGACGGCCGTCCCCGCGTCCGGCCCGCTCTGCGGTCCGATTGCGGTCAGCTCGAGCCCCGCGCAGGCCGGATCCTGGAGGATCGTAGAGGGAACGACGATTTCGAGGTGCTGGATGCAACCGGACCCGTCGGAGACGATGACTCCGTACGTCCTCGCCTCCACCTCCCCGACAATGATCTCGGGGGTTGTTTGTCCGCCGGGGAGCCACAGATAAGTCTCGAACTCGCCGAGGACCGTGAGTCTCACCGTGCAGACCTCCGGTATCGGCTGGATGCGCGAGATGTCTCCCTCGCCGACGACGATCTCGAAGGCGCGCTGGACCTCGTGCGCGGCCGAATCCTCGGCCTGCACGGTGAATGCCGAACGTGCCCTGTTCGGTCGCGACACCCGAGAGGATGCCGGTCGAAGAAAGAAGCAGCCCTTCAGGCAGCTCGCCGTCTGAAACGCTCCACGTGTAGGGCGTCGTTCCGTTGGCCGCGGTGAAGGCGAAGAGGTAGGGAACGCCGCAGGCCGCCGGCGCGGGATCGGGGGGGATGGTCTGGATTCCGAATTGCTCATCGAGCCCGGCAAAGAGGAGCCCGCCTTGACTCGAACTGCCGACCACGACCGAGTCTCCGAGGACGCTGAACCCGGTCATCCTTTCCTCGTCATAACTTCCGACGTAAGCCGGCCCCCAGAGCGTGGCTCCCGTTTCGCCGTCGTACTTGAATGTGACGAGGTCGAAGCTCTGCGACAGCGTCCGTGAGTAGCCGCCGACTACGACGTTGTCTTCCGCATCGAATCCCAGTCCCAGGTCGTAGGCGATGTCGAACGAGCCGGCCTCGCCGTCGAAGAGCGCGGGCCCCCAGAGCTTCTGCCCGTCCGACCCGCGGTAGCACGCCGTGGCCAGGTCCGAGCCGACCGTGCCCAGGACACAGACGTCGCCGGAGCCGTTCACGCCGATGGCGCGCCCTTCGCTGAAGCCGTTCGGCGGAACCGAGACCGGTCCCCAGAGCACCGCTCCCGAGGCGCCGTTGTACTTGACCGTCGTCAGGCCGCCGCTTCCCGCGGCCACGAGGTTGCCCGCGGCGTCCGAGGCCGCGGCGAATGGCGTGCCCTCGAAGGCCGGACCGGGACCCCACAGCAACGTTCCATCGGCCCCCGAGTACTTGAGGGCGAACCAGTGGATCGGTTCCAGGGAGGGCCAGCTGTCGCCGACGACCAAGACATCGCCCGCGGGCGAGATGGCCATCGCGCGCGCGAAATCGCTTTGGGTGTCGCCGCCGCTGTCGTAGACGACCGGGCCCCATAACAGAGCCCCGGTCACCCCCGATAGCTTTGCGACGCCCGCGTCGTAACCCGATCCGGCTCCGGTCGTCCAGAAGAGGACGACCGGATTGCCGGCGGCATCGAGTGCAAGCCGCTCCGGATTGCCCCCGTCGACGGACACCGGACCCCAGATCGTCGATCCGTCCGCGGCGGCGTACTTGATGACTTGTACGCCGGCGGCGGGGGGCACTCCGCTCACGAGCACGATCACGTTGCCGGCGGCATCGACCTGCGCCTGCCACCCGGATGCCTCCGGAAGAGTTGAGGGCCCCCAGAGCAGCGTCCCGTCCGCCCGAGCGTACTTGTAAGTGACCACCGCCCCTTCGAAGTTGTCTCCGACGACGGCGATGCTTCCGTCGGCCCCGCCCGCGAGGTCCTGCAGCCGCCCGCCCTGGATCGGAAGCGATGCGATCGGTGTGGGACCCCAGACCGGATCGCCGTCAATGCCGCTGAGCTCGAAGACGTTCGCCGCGATATCCGTGTCGGTCACGAGCCTCTGTGCCTCGAAGACCCGGCCGTTCGAGGTGAGGATCGCCGCGAATGGAAGTGCGGGCGAGAACGGGTTATTTCCTGTCCTTCCGACGCTCTCGGGTCCCCAGACGAGCGAGCCGTCGGATCCGCGATACCGCCACGTCTGGAGGAAGACATCGCTCCCGTCTCGCGTCAGCGCCGCGAGCACGGCGTCGCCGTTGCCGGCGGCGGCGACCCACGGAAGCGGCTCCTGGTCCGCGTCGGGTGTGACGACGGTCGTCCACTCGAGCTCGCCCGTCGAGCCGGACAGCCTCGCCAGCGCCACGGTGCTCTGGTTGACGTCGCTGTCCGCGCGCCCGGCGACGAGGATGTGTCCCGAGGCGTCGAGAGACACCGCCTGAAACTCCTCTTCGTCGTTTGTCGCCGGATACTCGAGCGGCCCCCAGGCGATTCCTCCGGGGAACGGACGGTCGTACTTGATCGCGAAGGGTCGGGTTCCGGAAGCCCCGACGACCACGAAATTGCCGCTGGCGTCGACGGCGGAGGCTCTCGGCCTCTCGAACTCCGGCCCGTTGCTCGTCACGGGGCCAAAGGCGATCGATCCCGTGGTTCCCGAGTAGAGGAGAGTCGTGATGCCGCCGGATGGGACGCTGACCCAGACGTCCCCGTTCGGCGTCAATCCCGCGGTGCCGATGTCGGCAATCGACTGGATCAAGTTGGGACCCCAGAGGGCCGACCCGTCGAGCTTGCTGTACTTCAGGGTCACGTGCTGGTTGATCGAAGTGCCCGAACCCGAGACGCCCGTGACGAGGACATCGCCGTTCCGATCGAGGAAGACCCCGGTCGGATAGTCCGGCCGGTTCGTTCCGGTGTCGTACACAACGGCGGTTCCCCAGAGAGACTTCCCCGTCAGACCGTCGAAGCGGTCGGTCACGATGTCGCCGGTGAAGGTGGGGAAGCCGGAGGTCGGATCGCCGAGCCGCGACAGGGCCACGACTCCGAAGGCGTCGATGGCCGCGAAGGCCCTCCCGTAGCCCGGGAGCGACAGGCCGTCCGGCGCGTTCGCCGACACGTCGTTCTGGCGCGGCTCCGAGGCTTCGGCGGTCACTCTCAGCGCCATGGCCGAGACCGGATTGCCGTCATGGTCGTAGCGATAGGCGATCAGGGAATCGGTCACGATCATGACCGTGCCGTCCGCGAGCTCCCGGGCAGCGAGAACCTCCGGGCTGCGCTCGCCCGTCGACTCGGGCCGGATCAGTTGCTGCCACTGGGGAACCGCGGTCTGGCCCCGCGCGAGGCCCGGAGCGATCGCCGTCAGAAAAACGACAGTCGCGAGCCGGGCGCGGAGGGCTAGACAGCTGGGCATTCGATAGCCTCCGTGATGAATCTGCCGGACAATATATTGCTGTGCTTCGAATCTACAGAGCCCGCGTGTACTCGCTCTGATCCTGCTTCCAGACGATCACGCCGCAGAAGCGCTCGCCTTCGGGACAGACCGGGCGGACTTCGGCGAGATGCCGCAGCGTGCACGGCGGCAGCAGCCACGGCCCGATGCGCGGGTTGACGTCCTTGATCTGGAGCGCCTCGTCGAGCGACGCGCGCCAGATCTCCTCCTGCGCGTTGTAGCAGAGGCGCATGGCGAACTTGTGGTGGAGGTTCAGCAGGTCCGCCGACTCGGTGAAGCGGATGGCGACGGCATTCGGCAGCAGGTACGCGGCGAACTCGTCGGCGACGCCGCGGGAGCGCAGCTCGCCGATCGCGGCCCAGCTCTCCTCCATCGTCTGACGGTAGAGCTCCGCCGCCTCGGGCGCGTCGCCGACGAGCATCGGGACGATGTAGTCCGGCTCGTCCGACAGGTACGCGGGCAGGGCGGGGCGGGACGCGGGCGTCATGCGGTGGCGCTGGTCCTGGCTGTCGGCGGTGTGCGACAGCTTTTTGCGGAAGGTGTACCCCGGATGGAAGAGCGCCCGGGACAGCTTGTCGTGCGTGGTCAGCGTCAGCGTCTCGCCGAGGACCCGGTTCTTCGACGGGTCGAGGACCATGCGGATGGCGTCGTCGTCGGAGAGCGCCGCGCGCGGCACGCCCAGGATCTCGCGCACGGACGCAGCGAGGACCTCCTCGTTGTTGGCTTTCCAGTCGACGAGGCGTGAGACGCGCCCCGAAAGCTCCTCGTCGAACTCCTTCCGGAACTCCTTCGAGGAGGCCCGGACGCGAGGCAACGCCCGGAACGCGGCGTACTCGGGCGTCTCCTCGAGCGGCAGCGGGTCCTGCAGCACCGTCGCGTAGAGCGGATCGTGGCGCAGGACCTCGGCGATCATCTGGCCGACGACCTCGCGCTGCTCGGCGGGCGCGTCCATCGTCTCGCAGAGGCGCCAGTACCGGAAGAGCGTGACACCCGAAACCGTGTGGTACAGGTACGAGAACGTCGCGACCGGAAGAACGTAGCGGGCGATCTCCTGGGCCCGCTTCTTGACCGCTCCCGCGAAGCGCTCCCGGCCGTCGCCCCGCGTCCGGCCCGGGAAGAGGCCGAAATACCGCTCACCCGCGATGGGCGTGAGAAGCTCGCCGAGCCGCGTGTAAGCGTCCTGCTGCCGCCGGGCGGTTCTCTCGTAGATCTCCCGCTCGGGCGCTCCCATCGGGGGCACGGCGTAGTTGCCCTTCTTCATCTCGACGTAGCGCTGCGAGACCTGCTCGGAGTTGTAGAAGGGATGCGAGTGCAGAAACGTCCAGAGGAACTGCCGCGAGACGTTCTCGAGCGAGAACTGGAAGTGGGCGTGCTGGAAGGTCGTGTGGTGGCCCGCCTCGTAGATCGACTTCGCGATCGCGTCGCGGCGGTCGGGCTTCGCCGAGGCCTGATCCTCCGTGACGATGCCTTTCGCCGAGTAGCAGGTTCGGGCGGTGGCCACCACGTTCTCGTATGGACGGTCGAAGGCGTGGATCAAGCGGACCTTCGGCGGCGGAGAAGAAAATCCGAAGGCGCCCGGAGCAGGACGAGGGAGACTCGACATCGTCGACCCCATTATCTCCGACCGGAGCGTTGAGTGTTGAGCGTTGAGTGTTGAGCGGGTTAGCCCCAGCGCGGCTGCGCGTCCGGATCGATGCCGAAGACCGTCTTCGCGACGAGCTCGTGGGTCAGGGCCGGGTTTGCGGGGTGAAAACGGCCGGCACGGGCGTCGCGATAGAGGCGCTCGAGCTCGTTCTTCTTGAACATCCCGAAGCCGCCCGAAAGCTCCATCGCGGTGTCGACCAGCCTCCAGACACCGTCGGTCGTGCGGTGCTTCGTCGTGACGATCTTCTTCGGCCACTGCCCGCCGTGGTCGACGCCGTTCGTCCAGTCGTCGGCCGTCTTCTCGATCAGGGGCTCGAGGGCCTCGAGCTCCATCGCCATCTCCGCCACGCCGTGCTGCATCTCGGGGTGATGCGACATGCCGCCCGCGACTCCGAGGGCACTCCGCTTGCCGAGCGAATCGACAGTGAGGTCGAAGACTCGGCGCCCCAGGCCGTAGTAGACGTTCGCGAAGCCCACGAGGGCCCAGGCGAAGATCGACAGGACGAAGAGATCGAGACCGGCGGCGCCGGCGGGGACCACGCGGGCAATGTGCGAGTCAGGGACGAAGGCCCCCTCCAGGATCGTGTCGTCGCTCTTCGTCGCCCGCATGCCGAGGACGTCCCAGGTCGGTTCGATGCGGTATCCCTTCGCGTCCCTGGAGAGGAACGCGTGGACGATCCTGGGAGCTTTCGGGTCGCTCGTGTCGATGCCGTGGAGGCCGAGGAAGGTCCAGACCGGGGAGAGGCTGCCGAAGGCCTTCCGTCCCGTGAATCGATATCCTCCGTCGACCCTCTCGGCCTTCGTGTTGGAGAGGAGGACGGGAAGGTCGTTGCCCGCCTCCGCGTGCCCGGCGGCGAAGACCTCGCCCTTCCCGGCGGCCTCGAGCATCCAGTCGCAGGACTTGTCCCCCGCGCCGTGCAGCGTGTTCGCGACGCCGACCCAGTAGGTGTGCATGTTCATACCGAGAGCCGTCGCGGGCGCCCAGTAGGCGAGCCGGCGCGTCTCCCGCATGCAGTCCGAGAAGGAGAGGCCGAGGCCTCCGAACTCCCGCGGCACGGCTGTCTTCAGGTACCCGGCTTTCCGGAGGTCCTCGAAGTCTTCGGCGAAGAAGCGGTTCTCGCGGTCGTACGCCGGAGCGCGCTCGTGGATGCGCCGCAGAAGGTCATCCGAGAGAACCGGCGGCCGGGAATCGCCCATCGCGAACCTCCTCGCTGCGGAGCGGAGGAGGTTATGCCCGCGCGGCCCCGGAATTCAAGCGCGGAGGCTGGATAGAATAGGCGCCCGATGCAGCTGCCCGTCTACCTCGACTACCACGCGACCACCCCCGTCGACCCGCGGGTGCTGGAGGCGATGACGCCTTACTTCACCCGGGTCTTCGGCAACCCCGCCTCGCGCGGCCACGTGTTCGGCTGGGAGGCCGAGGCCGCGGTCGACGCCGCGCGCGAGCAGGTCGCGCGCGCCATGAACGCCTCCCCGAGGGAGATCGTCTTCACCTCCGGCGCGACCGAGTCGGACAACCTGGCGATCCTCGGCGTGGCGCGGCTGTTCGGACAGAAGGAGAAGGGCCGCCACGTCATCACCTCGCCGACCGAACACTCGGCCGTCCTGGACTGCTGCCGGCAGCTCGAGCGGGAGGGCTTCGAAGTCACCTACCTCGCTCCCGAGAAGACGGGCGAGGTCCTGCCCGCGAGCGTGCGCGAGGCGATCACCGAGAAGACGGTTCTGGTCAGCCTGATGCTCGCGAACAACGAGATCGGCACGATCCAGCGCATCGCCGAGATCGGAGCGATCTGCCGGGAGAGGGAAGTTCTCTTCCACACCGACGCGGTGCAGGGCTTCGGCAAGATCCCCTTCGACGTCGAGGCCATGCACGTGGACCTCGCTTCGGTGTCGGGGCACAAGATCTACGGGCCCAAGGGCGTGGGAGCCCTTTATGTCCGCGGGCGGCACCCGCGCGTTCGCCTCGAGCCGATCGTCTTCGGCGGCGGCCACGAGCGCGGCATGCGTTCGGGAACGTTGAACGTCCCCGGGATCGTGGGGCTGGGCAAGGCCTCCGAGCTGGCCGTGGCGGAGATGGCCGAGGAAACCCCGCGGATGCGCCGCCTCCGCAAGCGCCTGCACGACGGAATCCTCTCGAAGGTCGCCGACGTCGCCCTCAACGGCGCGCCGCTTCCGGAGATCGATGCGGACGGGGCACTCCGCGCCGGGGACCGCGGAGAGGCGGCTGCCCGGTAACCTCAATCTCTCCTTTTCGGGCGTCGAGGGGGAGGCCCTCCTCGTCAGCATGAAGGACGTCGCGGTCTCCTCCGGCTCGGCCTGCACGTCGGCCTCGCTGGAGCCCTCGCACGTGCTGACGGCGATCGGCGTCCCGGCGGATCTCGCCCACGCGTCGATCCGCTTCGGCGTGGGCCGGTGGACCACCGAGGAGGAAATCGACTTCGCCGCCGAGACCGCAATTGCGGCCGTCGCGCGCCTGCGGGAGAAATCGCCGCTGGTGCGCGCCTAGCTCGGCTCCGTCCCGGCTCCGGTTTTTCGAGTTGTTGCTCTCGGATCTGGTCCTCGGCCTCCCTTCGTACGCGGACCTCCTCGAGCGGGTCCGTAAGGGAGAAGACCGCGTCGCCGCCCCAGGCGGCGCGAGCCGTGTTGTCGTCTCCGGAGGCGTCGGCGCGCTGCCGGCCCTGCTCCTCGCCGCTCTCGCCCGCGAGCTTTCGCGTTCGCTCGCGATCGTCGTCGCGAGCGAGAAGGACGCCGAGCGGTGGGTCGGCGACCTCGAGGCGGCCGGAATCCCGCGCGTCTTCCACGCTCCGGCCCCGACGCTGACGCCGTACCAGCGGATCCCGGCCTCGCTGAAGTCCCGGCGCGACGAGTTCTCGCTCCTGGCCGCCCTCTCGGGCTCGGACGGGGACGCGGGCGGTCCGATGGCCGCGGTCCTTCCGGCGCGCTCGCTGTTCACCCGGCTTCCCGAACCCTCGGGTTTCTCGGAGCTCTTCGTCCGGATCCGCCGGGGAGACGAAGTCTCCCTCGCGCGGCTGACCGAACGGCTGACGCGGCTCGGCTACCGGCGCGGAGACCTCGTCGTCGAGACCGGAGATCTCGCCGTGCGCGGGGGCCTCTTCGATGTCTTCCCGCCGGACCGGGATCTCGCGGTGCGCGTGGAGCTCGACGGCGACCGCGTGGAGTCGCTCCGCCTCTTCGATCCCGGACACGCAGCGCTCGCAGGAGAAGATCGAAGAGATCGCGCTCGCGCCCTTCGCGGCATCCGAGGGGTCGGAGGAGGCGCGCCGGCTCCTCACCGAGCGGATCGGCCGGCCGCCATCGGAAGCCGAGCGTTCCGTCTTCGCGCCCGCCGTCTCGACGATGCCGGCGGGCTGGCTCGACCATGCGGCTTCGGCTCTGACCGTCGTCGTCGAGCCGGCGGCCATCGAGGACGAGATCGCGGCCTTCGGAGAGCGCGTGGCGTCCGACCGCGATCCGGATCGGGACGTCTTCCTCCCGGAGGAGCTCGTGCACGGGGAGGACGCGATCCGCGAGCGGCTCGCGGGCGTCGGCCTGCGCTTCGATCGGCTCGGCGTCGACGAACGAGGGGAAGCCGGCGGGGCCGTTCCCTCCGGCTCCCCGCGGAGGCGATCGCCGGGCACGCGGGCCGGGCGGCGGAGGCCGCGGCGGAGCTCGCGCGCGCGATCGAGGCCGGCGAGGAGGTCTTCGTCGCCTCGCGTCCGACGGGAGGCGCCGAAAAGCTCCGCCGGCTCGCGATCGAGTACGGGTTCCACGTCTCCTCCGAGCGCCGGGCCGGAGCGGTCGTCGTCGCTGCCTGCCGAGATCTCGGCGGGCTTCCGCCTGCGCGAGCCGCGCCTCTCCCTCTACGCCGAGGAGGAGATCTTCGGCGAGGAGCGGCGCTCCGCGGCGGCGCGGCGCAAGCCCTCGGAGGCCTTCCTCTCGGACCTGCGGGACCTGAAGCTCGGCGACGCCGTCGTGCACGCCGACTACGGCATCGGCCTCTTCCGCGGCCTCAAGCGCGTTCCGGTCGAGGGCGAAGAGCGCGAGTTCATGGAGATCGAGTACGCCGAGGAGAAGACGCTGCTTCTGCCGGTCGAGCGTCTCGACCTCGTTCAGAAGTACTCGGGAGTCGAGGGCGTGGAGCCGGTGCTCGACCGGCTCGGCGGCGCGGGCTGGGGACGGCGGAAGGCCTCGGTGCGCAAGGCCATGCGCGACATGACGGAGCAGCTGTTGAAGCTCTACGCGCGTCGAAGCGTGGCCGACGGGTTCGTGTTCTCGAAGGACTCGCCCTGGCAGAAGGAGTTCGAGGACGCCTTCGAGTACGTCGAGACTCCCGACCAGGCCCAGGCGATCGCGGACGTGAAGCGCGACATGCAGTCCGGAAAGCCCATGGACCGGCTGCTCTGCGGCGACGTCGGGTACGGCAAGACGGAGGTCGCCATGCGCGCCGCGATGAAGGCGGTGCTCGACGGCAAGCAGGTCGCGTTGCTCGCGCCCACGACGATCCTCGCCGACCAGCACTTCCGGACCTTCAAGCGGCGGTTCGCCGCCTTTCCCGTCGAGATCGAGCTCCTGTCGCGGTTCCGCTCGCGGGCCGAGCAGAAGGCCGTGGTGGCGAGGGTCGCCGAGGGCACGGTCGACATCCTGATCGCCACGCACCGGATGCTCGGCAAGGACCTCGCGTTTCGGGACCTGGGCCTCCTCATCGTGGACGAGGAGCAGCGCTTCGGCGTCGCCCAGAAGGAGCGCATCAAGGAGTGGAAGGCGTCGATCGACGTGCTGGCGATGTCGGCCACGCCGATCCCGCGCTCGCTGCACCTCTCGCTCTCGGGCCTGCGCGATCTCTCGATCATCGAGACGCCGCCGCGCGACCGCCTGGCGATCGAGACGCAGGTCGTCCCCTCGCGCCCCGAGGTGATCCGCGAGGCGATCGAGGCCGAGCTCGAGCGCGGCGGCCAGGTCTTCTTCGTGCACAACCGGATCGAGTCGATCGGCCGCGTGAAGCAGACCCTCGAGGAGCTGCTGCCGAGCGTGCGGATCACGGTCGCCCACGGCCAGATGCCGGAGGCCGAGCTCGAGAAGGCGATGCTCCGATTCTTCTCGCGGGAGGCCGACGTGCTTCTCGCGACGGCGATCGTCGAGAACGGCCTCGACATCCCCTCGGCCAACACGATCCTGATCGACCGCGCCGACACCTTCGGCCTGGCCCAGCTCTATCAGCTCCGCGGACGCGTGGGGCGCAGCGACAAGCCCGCTTACGCGTACCTTCTCATCGAGAAGAACGCCGCGCTCTCGGAGATCGCCCGACGCCGGCTCGCCTCCATCCAGGAGTTCTGCGACCTCGGCGCGGGGTTCCGCATCGCCGCGAAGGACCTCGAGATCCGCGGCTCGGGCAACATCCTCGGCGGCGAGCAGTCGGGGCACATCGCGGCCGTGGGGTTCGAAACCTACCTGTCGCTGCTCGAGGAGGCGATCCGCGAGATGCGCGGCGAGGAGCCGATCCCGGAGAGGGCGGTCACGCTCTCGCTCGGAGTGGACCTCGCCATCCCGCCGGAATACGTGGCGGACGAGAGCTGGCGGATGATGATCTACAAGAAGGTCGCGCGGGCCTCGGACGACGCCGCCCTCGAGGAGACGCGGCGCGAGATCGCGGATCGCTTCGGCGAGCCGCCGGCGGCGGTGGGACGCCTGATCGAGTACGCGCGGCTGCGCGCGCGAGCGGAGCGGCTGGGGGTCACCTCCATCACGCGGCAGGCCGGCCGCATCCACGTCCGCTTCGCGGAGGGCGCGCGGGTGGATGCGGACCGCCTGCTCGAATTCGTCCGGGAGCGGCCGGGAGCGAGCCTCTCGCCCGCCCGCGTCCTCGCCTTCCCGGCGCCCGAGGGTGAGGCCGTCCTGCCCGCCCTCATCGAGCTCCTGCCCCTCCTCGCCCGGGCGGAAGCGGCGTAAAACCATGGAGAACCGGAAGTTTCCGCGGGGGGGCCTATGTTATGAAGAGCCGCATGAAACGGACCCTTCTCGCGGCCGCGCTCCTGGGCGTCGCGGTCCTTCGCCTCTCCGCCGCCGAGCTCGTCGAGCGGATCGTCGCCCGGGTCAACGACCGGCTCATCACGCAGTCCGAGTACGACAAGCGGGTGGCGATCGCCATGCGCGCCCCGCGCGCGCCCGACGCCCAGACGGTCCGCGGCACGGTTCTCGAGGACATGATCCGCGAGAAGCTCCTCGAGGAGCGCGCCAAGGAGATGTCCGTGTCCGCGACGGACGAGGAAGTCGAAGCCGCCGTCCAGCGGGTCAAGGCCCAGTACAACCTGACCTCCGACGCGGAGTTCGACGCGGCGCTCGCCGACTCGGGCATGACGCGCGACGACCTCCGCCGGCAGATGCGCGAGACGATCACCCTGCAGAAGGTCATCGGCCGGGACGTCGCCTCCCGGATGGACCTCTCCGACGACGGCCTGCGGATCGAGTACGAGCGGCGCAAGGAGCAGTTCTACGCGGTGCCCGAGTCGGCGCGCGTCTCCGAGATCGTCGTGAAGTTCACGCCCGGGGATGCCGAGTCCCAGGCCACGGCGGCCGCGAAGGTCGAGGAGCTCCGCGGGAAGATCAAGGCGGGGACGCCGTTCGCCGACCTCGCGAAGGCCGACTCGGAAGGCAAGACCAAAGACCGCGGGGGAGAGCTCGGCACGGTCAACAAGGGGGAGCTCGTCGAGGCCCTCGACGTCGCGATCTTCACGAGCAAGGACGAGTATCCCGCGCCCGTTCTGATGAACGGCTCGATCTCGCTCCTGCGGATCACCGAGCGCAAAGACGCCGGCTACCGGCCCTTTTCCGAGGTCAAGGACGACCTGCGCAAGCGCATCTCGGACGAGCTCTACGAAAAGCGCTTCACCGAGTACATGGACAAGCTTCGCCGTGAGGCCTTCGTCAAGATCTACGATCCGGAGCTCGCGAAGCTCGACCAGCAGGCGAACGAGAAGAAGACCGCAAGTTGAGCGTCGAGGGTCGAGCGTCGAGGGTTTTGAGAACGATCCGGCATCGGCACTCACCCTTCAACCCTGGACCCTAGACCGCTAGACTCTCGACTTTGCCCTCGTTCCGCCTCCCTCTCCCATCCAGCTTCTCCTTCGACGCCGTCGTGCGGTCGCACGGCTGGTACGACCTGCCTCCGTTCTCCTACGACACCGCCTCGGGGGCCCTGTCGACGCGGCTTTCCGAGGGGGAGGTCGTTTTTCGAGCGCGGGACGGAGGCCTCGAGGCGAGCGGCCGCGGCCTCTCCCGCTCCGAGCTCGCGCTCGCCGCGCGTCGGGTCTTCTCGCTGGACCTCGATCTCTCGGCGTGCGTCGGCGCCTTCGCGCCGGTGCCCGTGCTCGCCCGTGGCCTCGCGCGCGGCGGAGGACGCATGCTCCGCGCGCCCACCCTCTTCGAAGACGCGGTCAAGATGCTCTTCACGACGAACTGCTCCTGGGCGGCGACGCGCGGGATGGTCGTCCGGCTGATCGATCTCGCGGGCGGCGAAGGCGGCGCGTTTCCGGGCCCGGCGGCGATCGCCCGCATTCCTCCCGCGCGCCTGAAGAGCCGCGTGCGCTGCGGTTATCGGGCGGTCGCGCTCTCCCGGTTCGCGCGGCGCGTGGAGTCGGGCCGGCTCGATCTCGCCGCGTGGGAGCGGCCGGAGGCGTCCTCGTCGGAGGTGCGCGAGGCGATCCTCGCGGAGCACGGCTTCGGGCCGTACGCCGCCGAGGGTTTGCTGCGCATCCTCGGGCGTCACGACTACCTCGCGCTCGACTCCTGGATCCGCAAGCGGTATCGCGAGCTCCATCGCGGGCCGGCGAAGACCGTGGACTCGCGCCATCGCCCGGCGCTACGCGCGCTTCGGGACCTTCCAGGGGTCTGGCCTTGTGGCTGGAGATGACGGACCACTGGCACGAGGAAAGTCGAGAGTCGAGAGTCGAGGGTCGAGGGTTTTGAGAGCGCTCATCGGAGCGCTGCGTCCATCAACTCTCGACGCCTGACCCTAGCCCCTCGACTTCCTTTCCGTCGATGCACAAGATGTTGTGCGAAAAGCTCTCGCGGCCTTCCAGCCGTCCTTACGCCCGTTTAACGCTCCGAATTTTTTAAGGCAAACAACTTTCCTTGACTAATAAACCTCGGGACTCCTAACATCCGCGCAGTGGCCGAAATCTGGCCAAAAGTGGGAGAAAGTGGTCCCGGGCTCGCGACGGGATCCCAATTGAAGGAATGGATCGCTTTCGGGGAAGCGCCCCGGCCCGTCTCGATGAGAAGGGCCGGCTGAAAGTGCCGAATCTCTTTCGGCAGCAGATCGAAGAAGCGTTCGGACGCGATCTCTTCGTCACGTCGATCCACGGCCGCAACTTTCTTCTCTACCCGCTTCCGGATCTGGCGCCAGCTCGAGGAGAAGCTCGCCGAGCTGCCGGCCATCCATCGCGCGAAGAACAAGTTTCTCGAGCGCGTCAACTACTTCGGCCAGGACGCCGTGATCGACGGGCAGGGGCGCGTGCTGATTCCGCAGATCCTGCGCGACGCCGCGAAGCTCGCGGCCGACGTGGTCGTGACCGGGAACATCGACCACCTCGTGGTCTCCGACCGCGGCGCGCTCGCCAAGCGCCTCTCGACCGAGGAGTTCGGTCCCGAGGACTACGACGAACTGTCGAAGCTCCTGCTCTAGCGAGGAGAAGAAACCATTGAAGCGCGGCCGCACACACCGGTTCTCGTCGACGAGGTCGCCGCGATGCTCGCGCCCGAACGCGGCGGGTTCTTCGTGGACGCGACGGTCGGCGCCGGCGGCCACGCCGAAGTCCTTCTCGAACGCGGAGGGGAGCGTCCGCCTGCTCGGGATCGACCGCGACCCCGAGGCCCTCGTTCTCGCGGGTGAGCGGCTGGCGCGTTTCCCGGGCCGCGTCGAGCTGCTCGCGGGCGACTTTGCCGAGCTCGACGCCCTCTGCGCCGGACGGCCTCCGGCCGCCGGGATTCTCGCGGACCTCGGCGTCTCGTCGATGCAGCTCGATCGGGGGGAGCGGGGCTTCTCGTTCCGGCGGGACGGCCCCCTCGACATGCGCATGGGAAAAAGCGGCCGCACCGCCGCCGACATCGTCGCGACGGCTTCGGTCAATGAACTCACACGGATCTTCCGTGAATACGGGGAGGAGCGAATGGCGGCAAAGATCGCGCGCGGAATCGTAGCGGAGCGAGCTCGGAGCCCCATCCAGTCGACTCGCCATCTCGCCCGCATCGTGGCGGGGGAGAAGGGGAGTCGCGAGAAGATCGATCCGGCGACTCGCGTCTTCCAGGCGCTCCGGATCGAGGTCAACCAGGAGCTCGTCGCCCTCGCTCGATTCCTCGCCGCGGCCGTCGCCCGCCTGAATGCCGGCGGCCGGCTCGCCGTGATCTCGTATCACTCGCTCGAGGACCGGATCGTGAAGGACGCCTTCCGGCGGGACTCGGGAGTCTGCCTCTGCCCCCCGAAGCTGCCGACCTGCATCTGCGGCGCGCGCGCGGCGCTCCGGGTGCTGACGCGGCGGCCGATCCGACCGGGGGAAGCCGAGCAGCGGCGCAACCCGCGCTCGCGCAGCGCGCGTCTGCGCGTCGCCGAGAAGCTCCCCGTCGAGCACGCCGAAATCGCAGAAAGCTTGGGCGCGATCTGAAGCGATGAGCACCGTCTACGCCCAGACGAAGCGGGTCGAGAACCTGCACCTGACGCGCGAGCGCGACCGCCGCCGCGGGCGGGAGCTCGCGACCTTCCTCCTCGTCGGGCTGCCGGTGGCCTGCGCGTTCCTCGCGTACGCGGCACTCCACATCGAGACGGTCCGCGTGGGCTACATGCGCGAGGCGCGGCAGCGCACGATCGCGGCGCTGAACGAAGAGAGTCGGCGGCTGCGCGCCGAGCTCGGACAGGCCTCCTCGCCGGAACGCGTCGCCGCGGTCGCCCGGCGCGAGGGGCTGCAGCCGCCGCGGCCCGGCCAGGTCCAGATCGTCGACAAGAAAGGGGAGGCCTCCCGGTGAACGTCGTCGGTGTCCGGCGCGGCCGCACGCGCTTCTTCGCGCTGATCCTGGCGCTCTGGGGCGCCGTCGTCGTCGCGAGGCTCGTCCAGCTCCAGATCGCGCAGGGCTCCCGCTACCGGGCCAGGGCACAGCGCCAGCAGGAGCGGCGGGTCGAGATCCCGGGACAGCGGGGGTCGATCCTCGACCGCGAGGGGCGCGAGCTCGCGGTCTCCGTCGAGTCGGTGTCGATCTACGCGATTCCCGACGACGTGCGCGGGCGGCGCGAGACGGCCGCGGCGCTCGCCCCGGTGCTCGAGCTGGCGAGCGGAGAGATCCTCGAGAAGCTTTCGAGCGACCGCGGTTTCGTCTGGCTGCGCCGGCAGCTCGACCCCGAGGCGGTCGCGGCGGTGCAGGCCCTGAAGCTGCCGGGGATCCACTTCGTGACCGAGCCGAAGCGCTTCTATCCGAAGGGGCGGCTGGCCTCCGCGGTCCTCGGCTTCGTCGGCACCGACGGCGTGGGCCTCGCGGGCCTCGAGCACTTCTACGACGGAACGATCCGGGGCAAGCCGGGCGAGCTCGTCGCGCTCACGGACGCGCGGCGCAGCCGCTACGGGGAAGCCGACGACGCGGGCAGCCGGCCCGCCGAGGAGGGCGCCTCGCTCGTGCTCTCGCTCGACTCGGGCGTCCAGTACGCCGCCGAGCACGAGCTCGCCGAGGCGATGCGCGCGCACCGCGCGAAGTCGGGCACGATCGTGGTGATGGATCCCTCGAACGGCGAGATCCTCGCGATGGCCTCGGCCCCCGACTTCGATCCCAATGCCTTCAATCGCTATCCGGCCGAGACCCGGCGCAACCGCGCCATCGCCGATGCCTACGAGCCGGGCTCGACCTTCAAGATCGTCACCGGGGCGCTCGCCCTCGAGCACGGCCTCATCGGACTCGACGAGATCATCGAGACCGGCGACGGCACGATCCGTGTCGCGAACACCACGATCCAGGAGGCCGACCGCCATCGGTACGGGGCGCTGAACCTGGCGGGCATCTTCGAGCACTCCTCCAACATCGGCATCATCCGCGTCGGGATGCGTCTCGGCGCCGGCCGGCTGCACGACGGCGCGGAGCTGCTCGGCGTCGGGCGGCCGACGGGGGTGGATCTTCCGGGAGAGAACCCGGGCATCTTCCGGCCGCTTCCGAAGTGGTCCGGCCTCTCGACGGCCTCGATTTCCATGGGCCAGGAGGTCTCGCTGAACGCCCTGCAGCTCGCCCGCGTCACCGCCGTCGCGGCCAACGGAGGCTACCTCGTCGAGCCCCATCTCGTGACGCGGATCGTGGAGCCCGGCGGGCGAATTCGCGCCGTGACCGAGACCGAGCGCGTGCGTGTCCTCTCTCCGCAAACCGCGCGGGCGATCTCGAAGATCCTGGTGGGCGTCGTCGAGCACGGCACCGGCTCGAAGGCCGCGGTTCCGGGATTCGCGGTCGCGGGCAAGACCGGCACGGCCCAGAAGGCCGGCGTCGGGGGATACCAGGCCGGTCGCCACGTGCCCAACTTCGCGGGCTTCGCTCCCGCCGAAAATCCCCGCTGCGTCGCGGTCGTGGTGGTCGAGGAGCCGCAGGGCAAGTACTACGCCGCCGAAGTCGCCGCCCCGCTCTTCTCCCGCGTCATGGCGCAGGCGCTCGGGATCCTGCGTGTCGCGCCGCGCGAGCAGCGCGTGCCGGAGTCCGTCCTGGCCGACGCTGCCCCGCTCGAGACCGCTCCGCGGTACCGCGCGGGCATCGAGCCCGCGGCGGTCCGGCTCTCGCGCCCGGCGCCGCCGGCCGAACCGGAGCTCACGCCGAGCGTGCTCGGCTTCTCCGCGCGACAGGCCGTCGCGGTCTTCGCCGCCGCCGGCGTCCTGGCGCGCCTGCAGGGCAGCGGCTTCGTCGTCGCGCAGGACCCGCCGGCCGGCTCGCCGCTGCGGGCCGGCGCCGTGCAGACGCTTTTTCTCGCCGATCGCGCGGAGGCTCCGGCCCGGGCGGCCGAGTCCCCCGCCGAGGAGACGCCGCCGCCTCCCGCGACTCCGTGAAGCTGATGGAACTCGTGGGTGCGCTTCCGGGTGTGGTCGTAGCGCCCGAGGCGCGGGATGTCGCGCCGGAGGGCGCGCGCAAAGGGCGTCGCGGCCGAGGGGACCCGCTCCATCGACGTCGCTCGGATCGAGAGCGACTCGCGCCGGATCCGTCCCGGCGATCTCTTCGTGGCGCTCCGCGGGGTCAAGACCGACGGCCTCGAATACGTTTCGGATGCGATCGCCCGGGGCGCCGTGGCCGTCGTCTCGGACCGACCGGCACCCGAGGGCGCCGCTCCCGGAGTCCCGTGGGTCCGCGTCTCGTCGGCGCGCCGCGCCCTCGCGCTCCTCGCGGCGGAGCTCCACGGCCATCCGGCCGAGAAGCTCGTGCTCGCGGCGGTCACCGGCACGAACGGCAAGACCTCCACGACCACCCTGCTGGAGGCGATCCTCGCGCGCCGCTACGGGCAGACGGGCCTGCTCGCGACGACCCTCTACCGCACGCCCCGACGCACCATCGCGGCCAGCCGCACGACGCCCGAGGCGACGCTCATCCAGGAGCTCCTCGCGGAGCTCGTCGCCGACGGCGTTCCGGCCGCCGCCATCGAGGTCTCCTCCCACGCGCTCGTGCTCGACCGCGTGACCGGCTGCCGCTTCGACGCCGCCGTCTTCACGAACCTGACGCGCGATCACCTCGACTACCACGGGACGATGGAGGAGTACTACGAAGCGAAGAAGCTCCTCTTCTCCATGCGAAAGCCGGACGGCGTCGCCGTCGTCAACGTCGACGACCTCTACGGACGGCGGCTTCTCGCGGAGATCGCGCCGCCGTTCGCGACTTTCTCGCCCTCCGGCGCCGCCGCCGATTTCCGCGCGGAGGCGATCCGGTGCGACCTCGGCGGCACGCGCTTCGACGTCGTTCACGCGGGCGGACGGTTCGCGGTCGCCTCGCCCCTCCTCGGCCGCTTCCAGGTCAGCAACATCCTCGGCGCCGTGGCGGCCGGCATCTGTCTCGGCGTTCCCGCGTTCGACGTCGCCGCGGCCATCACCGGCGTCCGCGACGTGCCCGGACGGCTCGAGCGGGTCGAGGCCGGGCAGCCCTACACGATCCTCGTCGACTTCGCCCACACCCCCGACGCCCTCGAGCGGCTGCTCGCGGCGGTGCGCGAGCTCACGGACAAGAAGATCATTCTCGTCTTCGGCTGCGGCGGCGACCGGGACCGCGGCAAGCGGGCGCCGATGGGCGAGATCGCCGGGCGCCGGGCCGACATCGCGATCGCGACGTCCGACAATCCGCGCTCGGAAAGCCCGGAAGCGATCCTGCGCGAGGTCGAGGAGGGGCTCGCCCGCTCGGGAGCGACGAAGTACCTGAAGATCGTCGACCGGCGCGAGGCCATCCGCGCCGCCATCGAGCTCGCGAACGCGGGCACGGTCGTGGTCATCGCCGGCAAAGGCCACGAGACGACGCAGTCGATCGGGGGACGGGAGCTGCCCTTCGACGACCGCAAGATCGCCGCCGAGCTCGCGGGCGGACGCGGCGCCCAGGACAAGGGAACGTCGTGAGGTTCACGCTGGGCGAGCTCGCGGCGGCCGGCGGGCGCGCGCGTGGACGGGGCCGCGACCGGCACGACGCTCTCCGGCGTGGCCGTGGACTCGCGGCAGGTGCGCCCCGGCGACCTGTTCGTGGCGATCCGCGGCGAGCGCGTCGACGGCCACGCCTTCGCCCGGGAGGCGGCGGCCCGCGGCGCGGCCGCTCTCCTCGGCGAGCGCCGCCCGGCGGATCTGCCGGAGGGGATACCCGCGGTCCTCGTCGAGGAGCCGGTCCGCGCCTTGCAGATGCTCGCGGCGGCGATGAAGCGCGCGATGGGATTCCGGCTCGCCGCGATCACCGGCTCGGTCGGAAAGACGACGACCAAGGACTTCACCGCCGCGATCCTCGCCCGCCGCCTCGCCGTCGAAAAGACGCCGGGCAACCAGAACAGCCAGATCGGCTTCGCGATGTCGATCGTGAACCTGCCTCGCCGGCCCGAATGGATGGTGGGCGAGATGGGGCTGTCGGCGCCCGGCGACCTCTCGCGCCTCTCGCGCACTTTCGAGCCCGACGTCGCGGCTCTCCTGCTCGTGGCCCCGGCGCACCTCCAGTTTTTCTCGTCGGTCGACGCCATCGCCGAGGCGAAGGCCGAGATCCTCGAGGGTCTCCGCCCCGGCGGAACCTTCGTCGCGAACGCCGAGGATCCCCGGGTCGAGGCGATCGCCGCGCGCGCCTCGGAAGGCGGGCGCATCCGAGTCGTCCGCTTCGGTCGATTCGAGGCGAGCCCCGCGGCGGACGTCTCGGCGCGCGACGTCGTGGCCGACGCCGCGGGAAGCCGGTTCCGCCTGAAAACACCCTCGGGGGAAGCGGACGTCCGGCTGCCCCTGCCGGGGCCGCACCAGGTCGCAAATTTTCTGGCCGCGGCGGCGATCGCGTTCGTCGTGGGCCTGCTGCCGTCCGATTGCGCCGAGGCGGCCTCCGGAGATGCCGCCCGGCGGCGCACCGCGGGGAGTGGCGCCGCCACGCCTCCGGGGCGCGGCTCTACGACGACACCTACAACGCCAACCCGGCCTCGATGCTCGCGGCCCTCGAGACGCTGGCGTCGGTGCCGGCGCGCCGGCGGATCGCCGTCCTCGGCGACATGCTCGAGCTCGGAGCGGAGGAGGAGCGCCTGCATCGCGAGACCGGGCGGCAGGTCGCCGGGCGGGCGGAGCTGCTCGTCGCCGTGGGCGAGAGGGCGCGCTGGATCGGCGAAGGGGCCGTCGAGGCCGGGCTGTCTCCCGCCGCGGTGATTCCGGCGGCCACGGCCGAGGAGGCCGCCGAGCGTCTCTCTCCGCGCCTCGCCGAGGGCGACGTCGTGGTGCTCAAGGCCTCGCGCGGGATCGGCCTGGACCGGACGGTCGAGGCGCTGGCGCCGGCTTCGGCGGACGGCGGCGCGACAGGAAGTCGAGAGGCTGACGTGCTCTACTGGCTGCTCTATCCGCTGGCCTCGAAGATTCCGGCGTTCAACGTCTTCCGCTACATCACGTTCCGCACGGCGATGGCGGCCGTCACGGCCCTGGTCATCTCGCTCGCCCTCGGCCCGGCGACGATCCGGGTGCTGAAGCGCTTCCAGGTCGCGCAGTCGATCCGCGCCGAGGGCCCCAAGACGCACCTCGCCAAGGCCGGGACGCCGACGATGGGGGGCCTGCTGATCCTCTTCGCCGTCCTCCTCGCGACCCTCCTCTGGATGGACCTGCCCAACCGATTCGTGTGGATCGCCATGGGCACCCTCGTCGGCGTGGGCGCCGTGGGATTCGCCGACGACTTCGTGAAGGTGACCCGCCGGCGGAGCCTGGGCCTGACGGGACGAGGAAAGCTCGTGCCCCAGTTTCTGATGGCCTTCGCGGTGGCCTGGGCGATCGAGCACTGGGCGGGACATGCGGCCTTC
Source organism: uncultured Acidobacteriota bacterium (assembly GCA_963723535.1). Classification (GTDB taxonomy): domain Bacteria; phylum Acidobacteriota; class Thermoanaerobaculia; order UBA5066; family Gp7-AA6; genus DAHUXD01. The sequence continues at coordinate 112,914 of CAVRRE010000006.1, read as the reverse complement.
TCGACGGTCGTGACGTTCCCGTTTCTCAAGAAGCTCCTCGTGGACCTCGGCATCTTCTATATTCCATTCGTGACGCTGGTCGTGGTGGGCTCGTCGAATGCCGTGAACCTGACCGACGGCCTCGACGGGCTGGCGATCGGGGCCGTCGGCATCGCGGCCGGGACGTACGGCATCCTGGCCTACGTGACGGGCAACGCCGTCACGGCGCGCTATCTCCAGATTCCCTACATCGCGCAGTCGGGCGAGCTCGCCGTTTTCTGCGGCGCGGTCGTCGGGGCCGCGCTGGGATTCCTCTGGTTCAACTGCCATCCCGCCGAGATCATCATGGGCGACGTCGGAGCGCTCTCGCTCGGCGCCGCCATCGCCGCCGTCGCGGTGATGACGAAGCAGGAGGTCCTGCTCGCGATCGTCGGAGGCCTCTTCGTGATCGAGGCGCTCTCGGTGATTCTCCAGGTCGGGTCCTTCAAGCTGACCGGCAAGCGCATCTTCAAGATGGCGCCGCTCCATCACCACTTCGAGCTGCTCGGCTGGGCCGAGTCGCGCGTCATCATGCGGTTCTGGATCCTCGCGATCCTCTTCGCGGTCGTGGGGCTCTCGACCCTGAAGCTGCGATGAGCGCGCTGCCGATGAGCCGGACTGCCGCCTCGCCCGCGTCCCTCCCGCGCCGCGTCGCCGTTCTCGGCTTCGCCCGCAGCGGCCGCGCGCTCGCCGGAGCGCTTCTCGCGCGCGGCGTCGAGGTGTCGGTGGGCGACGCCCGCGCCGCGGAGGAGCTCTCGGGGGTCGAGGAGACGGCGGCCCGCGGCGCCCGCTTCTTCTTCGGCGGGCCACCGGAGGAGCTCCTCGCCGGCGCCGACTGGCTCGCGATCTCGCCCGGCGTGCCGCTGGATTCCCCGGTCGTCGCCGCGGCGCGGTCCCGGGGCATCCCGGTCTACGCCGAGATCGAGATCGCCTACCGCATCGCGGAAGCGGAGGCGCCCGGCGCGAACCGGTGGATCGCGGTGACGGGCACCAACGGAAAGTCGACGACGACGACCTGGATCGCCGAGATGCTTTCGCGAGCCGGTTCGGGTACGGGCCGTCCCGTGGCGCTCGCCGGCAACATCGGCGAGCCTCTCTCGGGATTTCTCGGGACGGGAGGCCGCGACTTCGTCTGCGAGGTGTCCTCCTTCCAGCTCGAGGCGATCGACCGCTTTCACGCGCACGTCGCCGTCCTGACGAACGTGACGCCGGACCACCTCGACCGCTACGCGAGCTTCTCCGACTATGCCGAGGCCAAGGCGCGGCTGTTCGCCCGGCAGGTCGCCGCGGATTTCGCCGTCCTCAACGCCGACGACGCGTTCGCGCGCGAGCTCGCGACGCCGGGGCGGCGAGTCCTCTTCTCCCGCCGCGGGAGGCCCGCGCGCGGCGCGCCGCATGGGGAAGCCGTCTGGGTCGAGGCCGGCGCGCTGGTCTCGGACATCGGAGGCGCGCGGCACGAGGTGCTCGCCGCCGACCGGCTCGCCCTGCCCGGGGCGCACAACCTCGAGAACGCGCTGGCGGCCGTCGCGGCGGCCGAGGTGCTGGGCACGCCCGCGTCCGCGATCCTGGACGCCCTGACTCGCTTTTCGGGCCTGCCGCACCGCACCGAGCTCGTCGCCGAGTCCCGGGGGATTCGCTGGATCGACGACTCCAAAGGCACGAACGTCGACGCCACCGCCAAATCCCTCGAGGGATTCGCGGACGGAAGCGTGATCCTGATCCTCGGCGGCCGCGACAAGCACGGCGACTTCGCGGCCCTCGCCCCGCTCGTCTCGCGGAGAGCGCGCGCGGTCCTGACGATCGGCGAGGCCGCGGAGACGATCGAGACGGCGCTTCAGGAGTCGGAGCGCTGCGAGCCCGCAGACGCTGACGATCGAGCGCTGCGGCGCGATGCCCGCGGCCGTCGAGCGCGCCGCGGCGCTGGCGCGTCCGGGCGACACGGTCCTGCTCTCGCCGGCGTGCGCCTCGTTCGACCAGTACAGGAACTTCGAAGAGCGAGGCCGCCACTTCGCGGAGCTCGCGCGCGAAGCGGCGAAGCGCATGGCTTCCCCGACGACGGAGGAGGCCCACGGTGGCGCGTAAGCTCGCGTCCGACAAGATCCTCTTCGGGGCCCTCGTGGCGCTCTCGCTGTTTGGCTGCGTCATGATCTACAGCGCCTCGGCGGTGTCGGCGGGAGAAACCTCGGGCAATCCCTACCGCTTCCTCATCAAACAGATCGCGGCTCTCGCGGTGGGGGGCGTGGCGGCCTTCTTCGTCTATCGAACCGACTACCGCAAGTTCGCCCGGCCCTGGGTCGTCTACGGCGCCTACGCGGTGACCCTCCTGCTGGCGGCCTACGCCCTGTTCCGTCCACCGATCAACGGAGCGCGGCGGTGGATCCCGCTCGGGGTCACGATGCTGCAGCCCTCGGAGCTTCTCAAGGTCGCCCTGGTGCTCGTGCTCGCCTACCAGCTCTCGCGCAAGGGCCAGACGGCGGCCAAAGGAGAGATGGCCCTGCTGCCCGCGCTCGTCTTCTCGGTCGCCGCCGCGGCCGTCGTCGTGCTGCAGCCGGACCTCGGCACCGCGGCCTGCTACGTGATGCTCTGCGCCGTGCTTCTCTGGCTGGCCGGCGCGCGCGCGCGGCTCTTCGTATACGGTTTGCTCGCCATGATTCCCGTGCTCGCGATCCTGATGCTTTCGGCGGACTACCGCCGGGCCCGGATCCTCGCGTTCCTCAATCCCGAGGCCGACCCGCTGGGCAAGGGCTTCCAGGCGATCCAGTCGCTCATCGCGGTGGGCGCCGGAGGCTGGTTCGGCAACGGGCTCGGCGGCAGCCGGCAGAAGCTCTTCTTCCTGCCGTTTCCGCACACGGACTTCATCTTCGCGATCGTCGGCGAGGAGCTCGGCTTCGTCGGAGCCGCCGGCCTCGTGGCGTGCTTCGGCATCGTCGCCTGGCGGGGCCTGCGCGCGGCACGGCGCGCGCCCGACGCGTTCGCGGGGTTCCTCGCGGCCGGGGCGACGGCGATGATCGTCGTCCAGGCGGCCATCAACCTGTCGGTCGTCCTCGCGCTCGTTCCCACGAAGGGGATCCCGCTCCCGTTCGTCTCCTACGGCGGCTCGTCGCTCGTGGCCTGCTGGATCGCCGGCGGCCTGATCCTCAACGTTTCCCAGCACGAAGTCGCGGAAGCGGCATGAGCGAGCTCGGCGCTTTCGTCATCGCGGCCGGCGGCACGGGAGGGCACATCGTGCCCGGGCTCGCGCTCGCCCACGAGATCCGGGCCCAGAAGCACGGCTCCCTGGTGGTGTTCGTCGGAACGTCGCAGGGCCTGGAGAACAAGCTCGTGCCCGGGGCGGGCTTTCCGCTCGAGCTCGTGGACGCCTCGGGCTTCGTCGGCAAGACGCTGACGCGCCAGCTCGGCGCGCTCTCGAAGCTTCCGAAGGGCTTCCTCGAGTCCCGAGCGCTGCTGAAGAAGTATCGGGCGCGCGTCGTCATCGGCGTCGGAGGCTACGTCTCGATGCCCGTGCTGACGGCGGCGCGCTCGCTCGGGATCCCGACCCTGATCCACGAGTCCAACGCCATCCCCGGCGTCGCCAACAAGTTCCTCAACCGCTTCGCGACCAGGACGGCCGTGGGGCTCGCGGAGGCGAACGCGCAGCTGCGCAAGCCCGGCGTCGTCACCGGGACGCCCGTCCGCTCCGAGTTCTTCGCGATTCCGCCCCTCGACCCCGCCGCGACGACCCGCCGGGTCCTCGTGTTCGGCGGCAGCCAGGGCTCGCGGGTCATGAACCGCGCGGTGGCGCGCGCGGCGGTCATTCTCGAGAAGACGGGGATCGAGCTCATTCACCAGACGGGCGAGCAGGACCTCGTCGCCACCCGCCAGCGGTACACGCGCGTGCCGGCGAACTGGAAGCTCGTGCCGTTTCTCCCGAAGCTCTACGAGGAGATGGGCGTGGGCGGATCTCGTTCTCTGCCGCGCCGGAGCCCTGACCGTCTCGGAGCTCGCCGCGGCCGGCCGGCCCTCGATCCTCGTGCCATACATCGGCGCGGCGTCCCATCAGGTCTACAACGCGCGGGCGCTCTACCAGAAGGGCGCGGCCGCGGTCATGGAGGAGAGAAACCTCACGGCGGAGAATCTGGCCGGCGCGATCACCGAGAAGCTGAAGGACCGCGAGAAGCTGGTCCTCATGGGTCAGAAGGCCAGGAGTCTTGCGAAGCCCGACGCCGCAAAGGACCTCGCCAAGCTGGTCTTCGCGATCGAGAGTCCACGGTGAGATTCCTGCGGGCTGCGCCGCCTCCACTTCGTGGGGGCGGGCGGCGTGGGCATGAGCGGAATCGCCGAGATCCTCCTGCAGGCCACGCCCCTCGAGATATCGGGCTGCGACCTCGCCCGCTCGGAGAACACGGCCCGCCTCGAGCGGCTCGGGGCGAAGATCGCGGTCGGCCACGGCCCGGAGCACGTCGAGAGCGCCGACCTGCTCGTCATCTCCTCGGCCGTCGCGGAATCGAACGCCGAAGTCGAGGCGGCACGGGCGAAGGGAATCCCGGTGATCCGCCGCGCCGAGATGCTCGGCGAGCTCATGCGCCTCAAGCAGGGGATCGCCGTGGCCGGCACGCACGGCAAGACGACGACGACCTCCCTCACCGGCATGGTCCTGACCGAGGCGGGGTTCGATCCGACGATCGTGGTCGGCGGACAGGTCCACATCCTCGGCACGAACGCGCGGCTGGGGCAGGGCGAGTACCTCGTCGCCGAGGCCGACGAGTACGACCGTTCCTTCCTGGAGCTGACGCCCGCCGTCGCGGTCATCACCAACGTCGAGGCCGACCATCTCGACACGTACCGCGACCTGCCGGACATCCTCGAGGCGTTCACGGCGTTCGCGAACCGGGTGCCCTTCTACGGATCGGTCGTTCTCTGCGTCGACGACGCCGGCGCGCGCAGCCTCCTGCCGAGGATCAAGCGGAGGGTCGTGACGTACGGCTTCGAGGAGTCGAGCGAGGCGAGCCTCGCGGCGCGCGCGGTACGCCTCGAGGCGGGCGGGACGAGCTTCGAGGTCGTCGACGCGTCGCAGGGACGGCTGGGCGTCGCGCGTCTGAGGCTGCCCGGCCGCCACAACGTCCTCAACGCCCTGGCCGCGATCGCCGTGGGCCGCGAGCTCTCGATCCCCTTCGAGACGATCGCCCGGGCGCTCGAGGGGTTCACGGGGGTCGTGCGCCGCTTCGAGAGGAAGGGCGAGCGCTCCGGCGTTCTGGTCGTGGACGACTACGCGCATCATCCGACCGAGATCTCGGCCACGCTCCAGGCGGCGCGACAGGTCTATCCCGACCGGCGGCTCGTCGCCCTCTTCCAGCCGCACCTCTTCTCGCGGACCCGCGACTTTTCCGAGCAGTTCGGGCAGGCCCTCGCGGCGGCCGACGCCTCGGTCGTCATGGACGTCTATCCCTCCCGCGAGAAACCCATCCCCGGCGTGACGGGGGCCTTAGTGGCCGATGCCGCCCGCCGGGCTTCCGCCAGGGGCGCCGATGCCATCACGTATGTCTCTGACAAGAAAGAAGTTATCGGTTGCCTGGAGCGCACCCTGATCCCCGGGGACCTGCTCGTGACGCTCGGAGCGGGCGACGTGGTCCGTTTCGGCGAGGAGTACCTGAAGCGTGGCGCGGCCCGATAAGGAACCCCCCTTCCTCCGCCGGCCGCAGGCCGTTCCCCGCAAGCATCGCCCGGGGGCATTTCGACTCCTGCTCTTCGGAACGCTCGGGCTCGCGGCCGTCGCCGGCCTGCTGAAGTTCGCGTCGGGTCCGCGCTTTGCGCTCACGCGCTACGACGTCTCGGGCAACGCGCGCGCCCGCACCGAGGAGATTCTCGTCGCGCTCGCCTCGTGGAAGGGCAGAAACCTCCTCGCGCTCGATCTCGAGCCTCTGGCCTCCCGCCTCGGCAAGCATCCCTGGATCGAGCGCGTGACTCTCGCGAAGAGATTCCCCGACGGTCTTGCGATCCGAGTCACCGAACGCCGCCCTCTCGCGCTGTACCGCGAGGGCGAGAGTTTCTGGTGGGTGGGAGCGGACGGCCGCCTGATCGCCGCCTACGATCCTCGCCTCGACCGGACCGCGTACGTGATCCTGAGCGGCGAACGCCGCACGCTGCCCGAGGCCGTGGGCCTGCTCGAGGATCTGCGCGCCGCGCGACCGGAATACTTCGCGGCGCTTTCGGAAATCGCCTCGCTCCCCGACGGTGGATTCGGTATGATGGATGCGATCTTTAGAAGGCCGGTTCGCGTTCTCCGGGCCGATGCCCCGGAGAAGGTTCGCGCGTTGCTCGAAGCGCGCAGTTTCGTTGAGAGTCGCGGGTGGGAGGCACGGGCCATCGATCTTCGCTTTGCCGATCGCGTCATACTCGTAGGCGCCTATGGCGCAGGGAATCGTCTCTGATGATTCCCGTTCGAACTTCGGCCCCCTCTTTCCGGCCTGGAACCCGCTGATGTCCAAACCCGAGTCCTTTCTGGTCGCCTGCGACATCGGAACCTCGAAGATTTGTGTCCTGATCGGCGAACCCAACGCCGCCGGATCGCTCGACGTCATCGGCAAGGGCGCGGCCGCGAACCGGGGCACCCGCAAGGGCAACATCATCAACGTCGACGCCACGATCGAGGCCATCAAGCGAGCCGCCGAGGAGGCGGAGATCATGGCCGGGGTCCAGATCTCCCGCTCCTGGGTGGGGATCTCCGGCTCCCACGTCCGGTCCTTCAACAGCCGGGGGGTGGTGGCGGTCGCGGGCAAGGACCGGGAGATCTCCAAGGAGGACGTCGGCCGGGTCATCGACGCCGCCCGGGGCGTGCAAATCCCTCAGGATCATGAGGTTGTGCACGTCGTCCCCCGGGATTTCGCGGTCGACGGGCAGGATGGCGTGGCCGATCCGGTGGGCATGATCGGGAGCCGCCTCGAGGTCGATGTCCACGTGGTGACCGCTCCGGTGGCCGTGACGCAGAACCTCGTCACCTGCATGAACAAAGCGGGCATCGAGGTCGTCCAGCTCGTGCTCGAGCAGTTCGCGGCCGCGGAGGCCGTCCTGACGCCCGACGAGAAGGAGCTCGGGATCTGCCTCATCGACATCGGGGGAGGAACGACCGAGGTCGCGGTCTACCAGAAGGGAACGATCGTCCACACGGCCGTGGTTCCGATCGGCGGCGACCACTTCACCAACGATCTGGCCGTCGTCCTTCGCGCTCCCATCACCGACGCCGAGCGTCTGAAGAAAAAGCACGGCTGCGCCCTGCGCAGCGCCGTGGCCGAGGACGAGATGGTCGAGGTGCCGATGGTCGGCGGACGCGCCCCAAAGCTCTGTCCGCGCTCGACTTTGTCCGACATCCTGCAGCCGCGCGCCGAGGAGCTGCTCGGCCTCGTGCACGAAGACATCAAACGGCTCGGCCTCGACAAGGAGATCCGCTCGGGGATCGTGCTCACCGGCGGAGGCTCGGAGCTCGAGGGCGTCGTCGAGATCGCCGAGGGCATCTTCGACGGTCCCGTGCGGCGCGGGATCCCGTCGGGCGTCGGCGGCCTCGTCGACGTGGTCTCCCGTCCGGAGTGGGCGACGGCGACGGGTCTTCTCTTATATGGTCACCGCTACAAGCCCGCCCGGCGGCGCGCCCAGGCGTTCTTTCAAGCCGCAAATTCCGTGTCTCGATTTTTGAGGGACTTTTTCTAATGGCCACGAAACGCGAACCGCGACGGAGGACAGGTCCGATGATCGAGTTCATGGACGACGAGCCGCAAGGCGGACTCACGATCGAGCTCGACCGCGGCGACGCATCGCCCGCGACGATCCGGGTCATCGGAGTCGGAGGCGGCGGGTCGAACGCGGTGAACCGGATGATCTCGGCCGGCGTGAAGGGCGTCGAGTACTTCGCGTGCAACACCGACCTGCAGGCGCTGCGCAAGTGCGCCGCGCCGAACAAGCTGCAGATCGGCGGGCGGCTGACCAAGGGCCTCGGCGCCGGCGCCGACCCCGACGTCGGACGCAACGCGGCGCTCGAGGACCAGGACCGCCTCGCCCAGGCGGTCGCCGGGGCCGACATGGTGTTCCTGGCCATGGGCCTGGGGGGAGGCACCGGCTCGGGCGCCGGCCCGATCATCGCGAAGCTCGCGGCCGAGGCCGGGGCGCTCGCCGTGGCGGTCGTGACCAAGCCCTTCGAGTTCGAAGGCAAGAAGCGGATGCGCCAGGCCGAGCGGGCCTCGCGGGAGCTGCGCGACCACGTCGACACGCTGATCACGATCCCGAACCAGCGCCTGCTCGCCTTCGTCGAGCGCAACACGCCGCTCCAGGAGTCCTTCAAGATCGCCGACGACGTGCTGCGCCAGGCGATCCAGGGCATCTCGGACCTCATCAACTGCCCCGGCGAGATCAATCTGGATTTCGCCGACGTCCGCAAGATCATGTCGGACATGGGCCGGGCCCTCATGGGCACCGCCGTCGCCGACGGCGAGAACCGCGCGATTCACGCGGCGCAGGCCGCGATCTCCTCGCCGCTTCTCGAAGACGCCTCGATCGAGGGAGCGCGCGGCGTGCTCATCAACATCACCGGCGGCCACGACCTCACGCTCTTCGAGGTCACCGAGGCGGCCCAGATCATCCAGCAGGCCGCGGATCCCGAGGCCGAGATCCTCTTCGGCTGCGTCCACGACGAGAAGATGGCCGGCAACGTCAAGGTCACGGTCATCGCCACGGGCTTCGACCGCCTCGAGCGCGACCTCGCCGACATCGACGCCGCGGAAGAGCCCAAGCCTCTGACGGTCGGCATACAAGCCGCTGCGTCCGCCGTTCCTCCGAGGCGACGACTCCGGAGGCTTCGGCCCCAACGCCTCCTCGCGCGACGACTTCGACATCCCGACGGTGCTGCGCCGACAGATGGACTAGGCTCTCGGCGTGGATCGCTGAACGGTCGCCGGTCGCGGGCGCGCGAAGTCTGCCGCTTCTCAGGTTGAAACCCTCGGATGAAGAACGATTCTGAGGGAGAGGGTCCACGAGCGACTTCCCCTCTCTCGTTCGTTGGCCCGCGAAGCGGGCCGCTCAGATTTCCGATGCCGTGACCGCGGTCACGGCTGCGAAGGTCGGAGGGCCCTAGACTCGGTTCCAGCTCGGTCCAGGACAAAAGTCAGGAGGCGTCGATGCGCTCGTCATGGCTGCGGAAAGGTGTGTCTTTCGGTGCGGGTTTGCTGTGCGCCACGGCGGTCCTGGCGGGAGACTCTGTCTCGGAACAGCGCGGGGCGCGAGAGGCCCCGAATCAATTCGGCACCAGCTGCTGTCAGATCCTCCAGATTCCGGCGAGCTCGTTCGTGCCGACGTCCTCGGATGTCACGTGGGAATACGACTTCCACGGCTACCTGAAGCCCACCAACTACGGCCCCTTCAGCAGCCAGTTCGTCGCCACCGTGACGCTGCCGAGCGGCGCCGCTCTGGACTGGATCGACCTCTATTACTGCGATACGGACCCGACCTGGAACATCGAAGCGACGCTTCGTCTGCTGACGGGGCCGACGTTCAACGGCGCGGCTCCCGACTACGCGGATTTCGCAACGGTGGCCTCCTCCGGAAGCGGGGGATGCAGCTATGCCGTCCTTCAGCTCTCGCACACGATCAACAACGACGTGTACTGGAACGACGGCGCGCAGTACACGATCCTCGTCCTGAGCCGGAATCCGATCACCGCGAACCTCTCGTTCAAGGGCGTCGATCTCTGGTGGCACCGGCAGGTCCATCCGGCACCCGCGGGCGGCGACGTTCAACGACGTGCCAACGGACCATCCCTTCTTCCAGTTCGTGGAAGCGCTCGCGGCGTCCGGGATTACGGCGGGATGTCAGGTGAGCCCGCCACTGTATTGCCCCGACGCTCCGCTCACGCGCAAGCAGATGGCGGCGTTTCTGTCGAAGGGGTTCGGTCTCTACTGGCCGTTCTGAGGCGGGCGCGGTTCAGGGGGTCTCGTCGAACAGGTCGTGGCGGATCTTTCGCGCCTTGCGGATGATCTTCAGGCGTCTTTTCCGTCCCTTCTCTCGCCACTTCGCGTAGGCACGGTCGACCGAGGGGTGGCGCTTGCGGAAGCGGCGGAGGGCCCGGCGCAAGGGCGGCGAGACCATCGAGAAGAAGAGCGCCGACAGGAAGAAGAAGACGATCTGAGGCATGACCGGGATGAGGATCCCGATGACGCCGAGGACGAAAAAGGAAATGCCGAGGAGGATGTTGCGCATCCTCCGGGCGTGAATCGGCGTGCGGGAGCGCGCGTGGGTCATGCGGGGGCCGTCGCCGCCTTGATGAGGTTCGTGCTTCCCGCGACACCCATCGGGATGCCGGCGGTGATGACCGCGGTCCCGCCCGGAGCCAGCAGGCCGCACTCCGCCGCGATCCGGGGCCCGCGCTCGAGCATCGCGTCCGTGTTCGCGAGTTTTTCGGCCACGAGCGGGATGACGCCCCACACCAGGGCCAGGCGTCGGGCCGTCTCGGGCCGGGTCGAGAGCGCGAGGATCGTGCGGCGGGGCCGGTGTTTCGCGACGAGGCGCGCCGTGGCGCCGGACTCGGTCCAGGCGACGATGACGGACGCGCCGATGTGCTCGGCGAGCTCGCACGCCGCGCCGGCGACGGCCTCGGGCAGGCTCAGGAGACTCTTGTCCTCGAAGCGGCGCATCCAGGCTTCGAACGGGAACGCGGTCTCCGTGTCCTCCGCGATTCGGCGCATCGTGGCCACGGCTTCGGCCGGGTAGCGTCCGGCCGCGGTCTCCTCGGAGAGCATCACGGCGTCGGTGCCGTCCAGGATCGCGTTGGCGACGTCGCCGACCTCGGCCCGGGTGGGCCGCGGGTTCTCGACCATGGAGAGGAGCATCTGCGTCGCGGTGATGACGGGTTTCCCGGCGCGGTTGGCGCGCTCGATCAGCATCTTCTGGAGGAGGGGCACGTGCTCGAGGGGAGTCTCGACGCCGAGGTCGCCGCGCGCGACCATCAGCCCGTCGGCGGCGGCGAGGATGGCGTCGATGGACGCCAGAGCCTCGTGCTTCTCGATCTTCGCGATCAAGGGGATCGCGGCGCGGCGCTCGTCCAGGAACCGTCTCGCGGTGAGGACGTCCGACGCGCTTCGCACGAAGGACAGCGCCACGTAGTCCACGCCCCGGTCGATCCCGAACGCGAGGTCCTCGCGGTCCCTGTCCGTGAGGCCCTCCGCGGGGATGGAGCGGTTCGGGAGGTGGATCCCCTTGTGCGAGGAGAGCTCTCCTCCGACGACGACGCGGCAGCCGATGTCGCTGCCGGACGCCTTCTCGACGCGCAGCTCCACCTCTCCGTCCGAAAGGAGCAGCGCGTCGCCCGGACGCACGCATTCCCCGAGCTCGGGAAAGTCGAGCGAAACCTCCCGGGCGTCGCCCGCGACGGGCCGGGTCGTCAGGGTGAAGGCCGCGCCGGGCTCGAGGCGGACCGCGCCCCCCGCGATCTCGCCGATCCGGATCTTCACGCCGGCGAGGTCCTGGAGGATCGCGATCGGACGGCCGAGCCGCTCGGCGATCGCGCGGACCGCGGCGATGACCGCCGCGTGCTCGCCGTGGGTCCCGTGCGAGAAGTTCAGGCGCGCGACGTCCATCCCGGCCTCGGCGAGACGCGCGAGGGTCTCGGGAGACCTGGAGGAAGGGCCGATCGTGCAGACGATCTTGGTCCGCGGCATGGGCGCGCTAATGTAGCGCAGGAGGAGGGCCGGCCTTACGGGTTCGGCGTGATCGCCTTTCGGATGTCCTCGCCGGCTTTCTTCGCGGCTTCCGCGGACTTGTCGGCGGCCTCTTTGGCGGCCTCGCCGACGGCCTGACCCGCCTCCCGGGCGGCGTCGCCCGCGGCCTGGCCGGCTTCCTGCGCCTGACGCGCCGCCTCCTGGGCGGCCTCTCTCGCGACCTCGGCTCCGGCCCGCGCCGCTTCGCCCGCCGCCTGGCCCGCCTCTTTGGCGGCGCGACCGGCCTCGCGGGCGGCGTCGGCGGCCGCCTTCTCCGCCTCGGTCCGCTCGTGTCTGCGACAACCCGTCAGCAGGACGAGCCCGACTCCGGCCGCGAGCGCCAGACCAGCGATCTTCTTCATCTCTCCTCCCTCGTCGAGCCGGCTTTCTATCACGGCCGCCGCGAGTGCTTGGTACGATCCGCGGTCGCGTGAAGGCTCGTTTTCTTTATCGGGCCTGGAAGGCCCGGCTTCGCGGCGAGCGCGGGGAGATTCGAGCGCTCGACGGGTCGCTGGCGGCCGGAGAAACGGCCGTCGACGTCGGCGCGAACAAGGGGGCGTATCTCTACTGGATGCGACGCGCGGTCGGGCCCGGCGGCGCGGTGTACGCCTTCGAGCCCCAGCCCGGGCTCGCGCGGTATCTCGAGAGCGTCCGAGCGTGCATGCGATGGGAGAACGTGTCGATTCGCGAGGTCGCGCTCTCCGATTCCGCCGGCCGGCGAGTGCTCCACGTTCCGGGCTGGGAGAATTCGCCGGGCGCCTCGCTCGAGGCGGCCGCCGCGGAAGCGCCCGCAGGCGGCGTGCGCGATCGCGAGGTCGCGGTGGACACGCTCGACGCGCAGCTCGAAGGCGCCGGCGCCATCCGTTTCGTGAAGGTGGATGTCGAGGGACACGAGCTCGCCGTCTTCCGCGGCGCCGAGCGCACGCTCTCGACCTCCCGGCCCGTACTTCTCTTCGAATGCGAGAGCCGGCATCTCGCCGGCCGTTCGCCGCACGAGGTCTTCGCGTTCCTCAAGCGCTTCGGGTATCGGGGCCGGTTCTTTTCAGCGAGGGGGCTGCGGCCGGTCGAGGAGTTCAATCCGGCGGTCCACCAGCGACGCGGGCCCGGGCGTTTCTGGGAGGCGCCGGGCTACTGCAACAACTTCCTCTTCGAGTCTTCGTCCTAGCAGGCTGCTGAAAAATGGATGCGGGCGTCGTGTCCGGGCTTCGGCCGCGCGTCCTTCGCGACGCGGCCGAGATCTCTGCTACGGGCGCCGCAAAGTGCGCAACCCTTCGTTCCGGCGCGCGGGCCCGCGGTCTCATCGCTCCTCGACGATGCCATGCATCGCCGTCGTCGCGCTTCCTTGCATCTGACCCCGCGGCGCTCGGCACGCCATTACATCCCACACCCTTTTTCAGCAACCTGCTAGGCGGCTTCGACCCGAACGCGGAACACGGCCCGGTATCGCCCGCCGGGCTCGACGAGCGCGAGGCCCGTACCCGAGGTGAGCGCGGACGTGGGCGCCGTCATCGGCTCGAGTGCGACGAACTCCCGATCCGGCGGGGCGTACACCTGGGCGTAGCCGTAGCCCTCGAGCAGATCGACCGAGAGGGCGAGGCCACCGCCGGAGATCGAGAGCGTCGCGCCCTCGCCCTCGAGCGCGAACCCGTCGTCCCAACCCTTGTCGGAGAGGAGAGCGTCGACCGGCCCGAAGGCTTCCTCGCGGCCGGTCGGAATGCCGGCGGAGTCGAGCGCGAGGCGACGCATCGCGGGCGCCCGGAGCCGCCACTGCCCGCGGGGAAGCCCGGGGAGTCTCACGTAGGGATGGAAGCCGAAAGCGACGGGCACGGCGCGGTCGCCGGCCGTCAGCGTGGTGTCGAGCGTCAGAGCGTCGGGCGACAACGCCGCCCGCAACACAAGCTGATGCGGGAACGGAAAGATCGCGAGGAGATCCTCGCGAGCCCACTCCATGCGGGCCTCGATCGCGGCCGCGCTCGAAGCCGTGACCTCCCACGCGAGCTTCGACCAGGGCACGCCGTGGATGGGCAGGCCGCGCGCGTCGAAGTGAAGGAGAGGAGAGTGGGGATTCAGCTGCACCTCCCGTCCCGCGGCGCGATAGTCGAGGCCGGCGAGCCGGTTTGCCCAGGGATGGAGGAGAGGAATGCCGGCCGTCGAGCCGCTTTCGGCGGCGGCTTCGAGGTGCTCGACGCGCCCGAGCAGCTCGACACCTCGATGACGGAGCGAGGCTCCGAGCATCCCGAAGCGTGGAAGGAACACCGCCTCGAGCTCGCCCGCCGAGATGAGTCGGGCGTCCGCGAGGAGCGGATCGGCCACGGACACCGTCTCAGCCCGGCCCGGCGGCGTCCCGATCGGCGACGAGGAGAGCCGCGTCCCGCCGGATCCGCCCGGCCGGAATGGTGGTGTCGCCGGCGCGCAGGCGAGCGAGCATCGGGACCTTGTCGCTGCCGGTGACGAGCCAGAGGATGCGGCGCGAGCGGTTCAGCACGGGATAGGTCAGCGTCATCCGGCGGCGTCCGGCGTAAATGCCGGTGAGAGCGACGTCTCGATCCGTGACCTCGAGGACCGGATCGCCCGGCACGAGCGAGGCCGTGTGCCCGTCCGGACCGAGGCCGAGGTGCGCGAGGTCGAGAACGGGCGGCGAGCCGGCGAGCGTTTCGAGCGTCTCCGCGTAGGCGCGGGCCGCGGCTTCGAGGTCGGCGGCCTCGACCGGCATCGCATGGATCTGCGACGGAGGAAGGGGTGCGTGCGAGAGCAGGCTCTCGGTGAGGTGCGTGAGGTTGCGGTCCGGATCGCCCGCGGGCGCCACGCGCTCGTCCACCTGGAAGACGTGGACGTTCTTCCAGGGCACGTCCTCGTTCGCCAGGGCGCGGAGCATGACCCACGGCGACTTTCCTCCCGAGACCGCCATGACGAAACAGTCTCGCGCGGCGACGGCCTCGCGCGCGTCGTAGGCGATGACCTGGGCCGCCCGGCGCGCGGCCGCTTCCGCGTCGGCGAGGATCTCGACGTTCACGAAACCGTTCCCTTCCGGCGCCGGTATCGCAGGATCAGCCCCGACGTGGAGCTGTCATGCGTAGAGCTTCGGCTCGGTCGGGCTCTCGAGCTCGGGGATGATCCGCTGCGCGAGGACCTTGCCGAGCTCCACGCCCCACTGGTCAAAGGAGTCGATCGACCAGATCGTCCCCTGCGTGAAGACGTTGTGCTCGTAAAGGGCGACGAGCGTCCCGAGCGCCGCGGGCGTCAGGCGCTGGGCGAGAATCATGTTCGAAGGACGGTTGCCTTCGAACACACGATGCGGCACGAGCCAGTCGGGAGTGCCCTCGGCGCGGACCTCCTCCGCCGTCTTGCCGAACGCGAGGGCCTCGGCCTGCGCGAGGACGTTCGCGACGAGGATGTCGTGGTGGCGGCCCAGCGGATTCAGGGCGTCGACGAACGTCAGGAAGTCGCACGGGACGAGCCGCGTCCCCTGGTGGATGAGCTGGTAGAAGGAGTGCTGGCCGTTGGTTCCCGGCTCGCCCCAGTAGATCGGCCCGGTTTCGGCCGCGACGGGCGTGCCGGCGAGCGTGACGTGCTTGCCGTTGGACTCCATCGTGAGCTGCTGCAGGTACGCCGGAAAGCGCTTGAGGTACTGGTCGTAGGGCAGGACGGCGACGGTCTGCGCGCCGAAGAAGTCGTTGTACCAGACGGCGAGAAGGCCCAGGATCACGGGGAGATTCTTCTCGAAGGGCGCGGTCCGGAAGTGCTCGTCCATCGCATGGAAGCCGGCGAGCATGTCGCGAAAACCCTGCGGACCGATCGCGAGCATGGTGGAGAGGCCGATCGCCGAGTCCATCGAATACCGCCCGCCGACCCAGTCCCAGAACTCGAACATGTTGGCGGTGTCGATGCCGAACTCCGAGACCTTCTCGGCGTTCGTCGAGACCGCGACGAAGTGCTTCGCGACGGCCTTCGGGTCGCCGCCGAGGCCGCGGAGGGCCCAGTCTCGGGCCGTATGGGCGTTCGTCATCGTCTCGAGCGTCATGAACGTCTTCGAGGAGATGATGAAGAGAGTCTCGGCCGGGTCGAGATCGCGCGTCGCCTCGGCGAAGTCGGTGCCGTCGACGTTCGACACGAACCGGAAGCGTCATCGAGCGCTCGCTGTAGTCCCGGAGGGCCTCGTAGGCCATGACGGGACCGAGGTCGGAGCCGCCGATGCCGATGTTGATCACGTTCCGGATGCGCTTGCCGGTGTGGCCGGTCCAGGCTCCGCTCCGCACGCGGTCGCAGAAGGCCGACATCTTGTCGAGCACGGCGTGGACCTGGGGCACGACGTTCTCCCCGTCCACGAGGATCGACGTCCCCTTCGGCGCGCGAAGCGCCACGTGGAGAACCGCCCGGTTCTCGGTGACGTTGATCTTCTCGCCGCGGAACATCGCGTCGATCCGCTCGCGCAGGCCGGACTCCTCGGCGAGCTGGATGAGCAGCTTCAGCGTTTCGTCGGTGACGCGGTTCTTGGAGTAGTCGCAGAAGAGGCCGGCGGCCTCGAGGGTCAGCCGCTCGCCGCGGCCGGGGTCGTCCTCGAAGAGCTTGCGCAGATGGAGATCCCGGATCTTCGCGTGATGCTGGGACAGGGCCTTCCAGGCGGGGCGCGATCCGAGAGGCAGGATGGCGGTCATGCTCCGATCTCCTTGGGCGCGGCCAGCGACGCGTCCACGATCGCCTGCGCCTCGCGCAGGATCGCGTCCAGGTGCGCCCGATCCCGGAAGCTCTCGGCGTAGATCTTGTAGATGTTCTCGGTGCCCGAGGGACGGGCAGCAAACCAGCCGTTCGGTGCGACGACCTTCAGGCCGCCGATCGCCGCGCCGTTGCCCGGCGCCCGCGTCAGCTTCGCGGTGACGGGCTCCCCGGCGAGTGTCGCGGCGGCGACGGACTCGGGCGAGAGCTTCCCGAGCCGCGCCTTCTCCTCCGGCGTCGCGGGGGCGTCGACGCGCGTGTAGACGGGGGAGCCGAACTCCTCGGCGAGCGAGCGGTAGAGCTCCCCGGGGTCCTTTCCTGTGCGCGCCGTGATCTCGGCGGCGAGGAGGTTCGGCGCGATGCCGTCCTTGTCGGTCGTCCAGACAGTCCCATCGCGGCGGAGGAAGGAGGCTCCGGCGCTCTCTTCGCCTCCGAACCCGAGCGTTCCGGCGAGGAGACCGTCCACGAACCACTTGAAGCCCACCGGGACCTCGACGAGCGGGCGTTTCAGGCGGCCCGCGACCCGGTCGATCATGGCGCTCGAGACGAGCGTCTTGCCCACGGAGGCGGAGACGGGCCAGCCGGGACGGTTCGCGAAGAGGTACGCGATGGCGGCCGAGAGATAGTGATTGGGCTCGAGGAGCCCGCGTCCGCGCGTCACGATCCCGTGGCGGTCGGCGTCGGCGTCGTTCGCGAACGCCACGTCGAAGCGATCCCGCAGCGCGACGATGTTGGCCATGGCGTAGACGGAGGAGGGATCCATCCGGATCTGGCCGTCCCAGTCGAGCGTCATGAAACGAAAGGTCGGGTCGACGACGGGGTTGACCACCTCGAGGTTCAATTTGTAGCGCTCGGCGATGGCGCCCCAGTAGGCGACGCTCGCCCCGCCGAGCGGGTCGACGCCGAGCTTGAGGCCGCTCGCGCGTATGACATCGAGGTCCACGACCGACGCGAGGTCGGCGACGTAGCGGTCGAGGTAGGGATGGGCATGGACCGTCTGCGCATGGCGCGCCTTCGCGTACGGCACGCGAGCGACGCCCCGCAGGCCGTCGGCGAGAAACTTGTTGGCCGTGTCCTCGATCCAGCGAGTCGCGTCGGTGTCCGCGGGCCCGCCGCTGGGCGGGTTGTACTTGAACCCGCCGTACCTGGGCGGGTTGTGCGAGGGCGTGATCACGATCCCGTCGGCGAGGCCGTCCTTGCGGCCGTGGTTGTAGGTCAGGATGGCGTGCGACACCACGGGCGTGGGCGTGTAGCCCCCGGCGGCGTCGACGCAGACGTCCACGGTGTTGGCCGCGAGGACCTCGAGCGCGCTCGCGAGCGCGGGCTCGGAGAGGGCGTGCGTGTCGATCCCCAGAAAGAGCGGCCCGTCGTAGCCCTTCTGCGCCCGGTAGAGACAGATCGCCTGCGTGATCGCCAGGATGTGGGCCTCGTTGAAGCTCGCGTCGAACGAGGAGCCGCGGTGCCCGGAGGTGCCGAAGGCGACGCGCTGCGAGGGAAGAAGGGGGTCCGGCGTTTCCGTGTAGTACGCCGTGACGAGCTTCGCCACGTTCACGAGGTCCGAAGGCTGAGGGGGCTTTCCGGCGCGAGGGTCGATGGCCATGGGTCGAGGGAAAGCTATCGCAGATGCGAGAGGTTGAAGTGTTGAAACGTTCAAGCGTTGAAGCGTGAAGTCTCGAGCCGCTTCAACACTTCAACGCTTCAACACTTCAACCTTCCTAGAAGTACCCCAGCTCGATCGCCTTCAACATCGCGCGGTTCCGGTCGCGGACCCCGAGCTTCTGAAGGATGTTGTGGACGTGGTTTTTGACCGTGCCCTCGACGACGCCGAGCGCCTCGCCGATCTCGCGGTTGGAGAGTCCGGCCGAGAAGAGGCGCAGGACCTCGCGCTCGCGGCCGGTGAGCCGCTCGGGGACTTCGGAGGCTTCGAACGTCCTGGGTGATTCGGCGAGGCTGCGAATCGCGCGGTCGGTCATCCCCGGCTGGATGAGGCGGCCGCCCGCGGCCACCTCGCGAATGGCCTCGGTCAGCCGCTCGAACGTGACGTCCTTGAGCAGGAATCCGCGCGCACCGGCTCGGAGCGCGTCGAGCAGGAGGGCGTCGTCGTCGAACGTCGTGAGGATGAGGGTCGGCGGCAGCCGCCCCTGGGCCGAGAGCGCCTCGAGCACTTCCAGCCCGTTCTTCTTCGGCATGCGGATGTCGAGAAGCATGACGTCGGGCGCAGCCTTCGCGACGGCGGCCACGGCCGCCTCGCCGTCGGCGGCCTCGCCGGCGACCTCGAGGTCCTCGGCGTAGGCGAGCAGGCTCTTCAACCCCTGCCGGACGATCGTCTGATCCTCCACGAGGAAGACCCGGATCCGGCCCGACGACGACGACTTTACGGCACCCATACGCGGGCCTCGAATCCGGGCGGGCCGGGGAAAACGCTCAGCCGGCCCTGGAGAGCGACGAGCCGCTCGCGCATGCCCGCGAAGCCGTTGCCTTCCGAGAGCGCGGGCGCGCCCTGACCGTCGTCGCGCACCGAGAGATCCAGCCCGCCGTCGCGCGGCACGAGCTCGATCCAGAGGTTGTCCGCGCCGGAGTGACGAATGGCGTTCGTGACGCACTCCTGGGCGCAGCGGAGAATCGTCAGGGCCCGCTCCGCGTCGACCGGCGGCAGGCCCTCGGGGACCTGCAGATGGATCCTCGGGTGGGGGATCGCGGAGACGAGCGCGGCGAGCGCCGAGGAGAGGTCGGTGACGTCGTCCTTGCGCAGTCGGCTCACGACCGAGCGCACCTCGGCGAGCGTCGTCCGCGTCAGCGCCCGGGCCGTGTCGAGAGAGTCCGTTCCCGGCCGCGGTCCGGCTCCGCGCTCGAGCGCGGCCGCCTCGAGATTCAGCGAGAGGGCGCTCAGGTGGTGGCCGAGAACATCGTGGAGCTCGCGGGCGATGTGCAGCCGCTCGGCCGCCCGGCTCCCGTGGATCGCGAGCTCGCGTGTCGCGAGAAGCTCGCGGTTCGCGAGGGCGAGCTCCTCGCGGGCCGCGCTGGCCCGCCGCATCAGGTGCGCCGCGAGCACCGCGAAGGCCTGCAGCCCCGCGAGCGCGAGGGTGTTCGCGAACCAGATCGAGAGCGGGATCGGGTGCTTCGGGTGGTTGAAGGGGAAGGGGACCATGACGAGCCCGAAGGCGAGCGTCTGGACGGCGATCCATGTGACGACGCGCTTGAGGCTCAGGATCTGCGCCGCCTCCCAGGCCACGAAGACGAGCGGCAGCCCGCCGAGATGCGACGGCCACCAGCGGTTGACGAAGACCACGGAGACGCTCGCGACGACCAGCAGCCCGAGGACGATTCCGCGCCTCTCCGGGCGCTGCCGCCAGGCCAGGGCGGAGGCGGCGATGCCGGTGATGAAGCCGACGACCCAGACCCACAGGCAGTAATCCGAGAAGAGATCGCGCTCCTTCGCGTACTTGGCGAGCACGGCCACGCCGATCACGCCCCAGGTGACCAGGCTCGTGATCCGGAGGGCGCGCGTGATGCTCACGCTGCGAATTCTAGGAGAATCCCGGTCGCCGGAACCGTATCGAAAGGTACAGGCGGGGGATGTGCCTTCGGGTACTGGGCGGCGGTCTCCTCCGGAGGGCAAGATCCCAACCCGACAGAGGAGGATGCATGGCACCGATCCTGGCTCTCTCCGCGTTGCTCTCGTTCGCCCCATCACCGTCGGCGTCTCCCGGGGACCGTTCCGCGATCGAAACCACGATCGGCCACTACTTCAAGGCCGGCGACACGTCCAGCTCGAACGAGCTGCGCGAGGCCTTTCACCCCGCCGCGATGATGTTCTTCGTCAAGGACGGCGCGCTCTCCGGCGTCTCGCAGCCGGAGTGGTGGGCGCGCTCGGACGCGAACAAGTCGCCGGTCGCGGCGTTGTCGCGACAGATCCCGGTCGTCGAAGTCGCCGGCGACGCGGCCTTCGCGAAAGTCGTCTCGGTGTATCCCACGCACCGGTTCGAGGACTACATGTCGCTCATGAAGATCGACGGGCGCTGGTGGATCGTCGGGAAGATCTTCCATCGCACCGTTCCGCCCGACGCGCCTCCCACCGCGGCCGCCGCCGTCGCGGCGGAGCGCGACGCCATCCGTGCGACGCTCGAGACGCTCCACCGGGCGCTCGCGGACAACGACGCCGAGCTCGTCGCGAGCGTGACCGACCCGCGGGCCATGGCCTACACGATGATCAACGGCCGGCTGGTCGGCATCTCGGCGGCCGAAGGCGAGGCGCGCCTCGCCGCACGTCAGGGCGCGGGGGAGACGGTGAAGGCCACACGGCGCGTCGCCGCGGTGGACTCCGAAGGGGACGCGGCCGTCGCGCGGCTCGAGCATGACCTGCCCACCGGGCGGTGGATCGATTACGCTTCTCTGCTGAAGGTGGGTGGTCAATGGAAGATCGTGGGACTCCTCTACTCGAGACAGGAAGCCGCGCGGTGAGCGCGGTTCTGCCGGCGACGCGGCGCGACTTCCTCCGCATCTCCGCGATCTCGGCCGGAGGGCTCGTTCTCGGCGTCCGGTGGGCGCGCGCGGCCGAAGACGCCGTCCGCCGAATTCCGTCCGAATGCGTGGGTGCGGATCGATCCCTCCGGCAAGGTCACGCTGACCGTGGACAAGTCGGAGATGGGCCAGGGAGTACGGACCTCGCTGCCCATGATTTTGGCCGAGGAGCTCGAGGTCGACGTCGACACCGTCGAGCTGTTCCAGGCCTCGCCGGGCCCCGAGTTCCAGGACATGGGGACCTACGGAAGCCGGAGCACGCGCACCCTCTGGATGCCTCTGCGCACTGCCGGTGCGGCGGCGCGCGAGATGCTCGTTGCCGCGGCGGCGGCGAAGTGGGGCGTCGCGCCCTCGGCCTGTCGGGCGGAAAGGGGCCGTGTCTTCCGCAAGGACTCCAACCAGTCTCTGGGCTACGGCGAGCTCGCGACCGCGGCGAGCCGCCTCCCGGTCCCGGCCTCTCCCGCCCTGAAGCCGAAGGCGCAGTGGCGCGTGATCGGGAAGGACCGGCGGCGCGTCGACGCGCCCCGCATCGTCGCGGGCGAGTCTCTCTTCGCTTCGGACGTGCAGCGCCCCGGCATGAAGATCGGGAGCGTCGTCCGCTGCCCGGTCGTCGGCGGAAAGCCGAAGTCCTGGGACGAGGCGAAGGCGAAGGCGGTGCCGGGCGTCCGAGTGATCGCTCCGGTCTCGGCGGGGCTCGCCGTGATCGCCGACGACACTTACGCGATGCTCACGGCGCGCGAGGCTCTCGAGCCGACCATCGTCTGGGACGATGGCGCGAACGCCGCGATCGGTTCGGCCCGGATGCTCGCGACCCTGGGGAGCGCCTTCGATGGTTCGGGTACGCCCGTGCGCCGAGGCGGCGACGTCGCGGCGGCGCTCTCTTCGTCCGCCCGAAAGATCGAGGCCGAGTACTTCTATCCCTACCAGGCGCACGCGCCGCTGGAAACGATGAGCGCGGTCGCCGACGTGCAGCCCGGGCGGTGCGAAGTCTGGGCCGGCTCGCAGGCGCCGAACCGCGCGCAGACCGAGGCGGCGAAGCTCCTCGGCATTCCCGAGTCGGCCGTCACCGTACACGTGCCGCTCCTGGGGGGCGGCTTCGGCCGTCGCGGGAGGACCGACTTCGTCCTCGACGCCGTCGAGTGCTCGAAGGTCGCGGGCGCTCCGGTCCGGGTCGTCTGGACGCGGTCGGACGACATGCGCAACGGAGACTTCCATCCGATCTCGCTCCATCGCCTCTCCGCGGGGCTCGACGCTTCCGGGCAGCCCGCGGCCTGGCGGCATCGCGTCTCGGTGGGCGTCTTCTCGAAGATGACGACGCCCGAAGCCGAGGCGGTCCGAGCCGCGCTCCGGGGCGCCTACGACACGCCGTATGCGATCACCGCGGTGGAGGCCGAGCTGATCGAATCGGCCTCGCCCGTGCGCACGAGCGCCTGGCGCGGCGTCCAGCACAATCACAACGTCTTCGCCTCCGAGTGCTTCTTCGACGAGCTCGCCCGCGCTGCGGGCAAGGATCCTCTCGCCTACAGGCTCGATCTTCTCCGGCGCGAAGCGGTCGTTCCGGGTGGGCGGGAGGGCGCACCGGTGGACCGGGCTCGCCTGGCGGCCACGCTGGCGCTCGCGGCCGAGAAGGCCCGGTGGACGAACCCTCTCAAGGCGGGCCGTGGCAAGGGCGTTGCGTGCGCGTCCTACGACGGCCGCACGCCGGCGGCCGTGATCGCCGAGGTGACCGTGGGCGCCGCAGGCGACTGGCGCGTCGACCGCATCGTCTGCGCGGTGGACTGCGGCGTCGCGATCAATCCGCTCGGCGCGCGGGCCCAGGTCGAGGGCTCCGTGGCGTGGGCGCTCTCGGCGCTCTCGGCCGAGATCACGCTCGACCGCGGGCGCGTCGTGCAGTCGACGTACCGCGATTTCCCGATCCTGCGGTTCCGCGACATGCCCAGGATCGAGACCCACATCGTGCCGAGCGACGCGGCCCCGACGGGCATGGGAGAGCCTCCGGTCCCCATCACGGCGGCCGCGGTCGCGAATGCCCTCTCTGCGGCCAGTGGACGGCGCGTGCGCCGGCTTCCGGTGCGCCCGGACGACCTGAAAGGAGCCTGACGTGCCGCGCTACACGATCGAGGTCAACGGAAAGAAGCGGGAGATCGACGCTCACGAGGACATGCCGCTTCTATGGGTGCTTCGCGACCGGCTCGGCCTCACGGGCACGAAATACGGCTGCGGGGCCGGCATCTGCGGCTCGTGCACGGTGCATATCGGCGGGGAAGCCGCCCGTTCCTGCCAGACGCCCATTTCCGCCATCGGCTCCGAGCGCGTCACGACGATCGAAGCGCTCGCGGCGGAAGGCTTGAAGCAGGCCTGGATCGCCGAGGACGTCGCCCAGTGCGGCTTCTGCCAGGCCGGCCAGATCATGCAGGCGGCCGCGCTGCTCGGCCGCACGCCGAAGCCGGCGGACGACGAGATCGACGCCGCAATGAACGACAACCTCTGCCGCTGCGGCACCTACCTGCGAATCCGGGCGGCCATCCGTCGGGCCGCCGAGATCGAGGGTAAGCACTACTAGTCCGTCGCTTCGGGCTTGCTCCGGGACGCGCGCTCGACCGCGGGCCTGTCCCTGCGCAAGCACGCCGCCGCCTGACGAGTCTGGGAGTACCCTGTGCGCAGGGGGTGCCCTATGCAGGTGTCGGTCCGGTCGGCCGGGGCGTTCGCCTTAGCTCTGGTGACGAGCCTGCTCGCGGCTTCCCCCGTACCCTTCTGGGGCGCGAAGGAGTCGTCGCCCGTGGGCACGGACCCCGCGAAGCTGAAGCCGGGCGAGTTCATCTGGGACGCCGCCGCGGCGCCGCAGGGCCCGCTCGTCATCGTGGTCAGCCTGCCGGACCAGATCGCGCGGGTCTACCGCAACGGCCTGGAGATCGGCGTCGCCAAGGTCTCGACGGGAAAGCCGGGGCATGTCACGCCGACCGGCATCTTCACGATCCTCAACAAGGACAAGGACCACCGCTCGAAGACCTACGACAACGCGCCGATGCCCTTTTCAGAGCGTCTGACCTGGGACGGCATCGCGTTGCACGCGGGGGGAGTTCCCGGGTATCCCGAATCGCACGGATGCGTGCACCTGCCGACGCGCTTCGCCGAGCTGCTCTTCGGAATCACCGAGGTCGGCATTACGGTCGTCATCGCCAGCAACGCGAGCGCGCCCGCCGACGTCGCCCATCCGGCCTTCCTCTCGCCCGTCGGAGCGAAGGGCGCTCCGACGGACACGGCGCGGCTGCCCGAGGGAGACGCGTGGCGCTGGCAACCCGAGAAATCGCCGGACGGGCCGGTCACGCTCGTCGTCAGCGCCGCCGACCGGCGGCTCCTCGTTCTGCGCGGCGGCGTGGAGATCGGCCGGGCCGCGATCACGATCGCGACGCCGGAGAAGCCGCTCGGGACCGAGGCATTCGTGCTCAAGTCCGATCCGGGCGCCGGGGCGGACGCGGAGAGTCCGAGCGGAGCGCGGTGGACCGGAATCGCCCTCCCGGGTTCGGGCGTGGGGGCCGGGGCGCCGATGGATCTGAAAGACGCCGCCCGGATCGGAGTTCCGCCGCCGTTCGCGGCCGAAGTTCTGAAGAGTCTGACGCCCGGAGCGACGCTCTACGTGACCGATGCTCCCGTGCTCGAATCGACGACGGGACCGCGGCTGAACGTCCTCAACTCGGATCCGCCGGCCGCGAAATCCTGACCGGCGTCGAGGACGCCTTCAGGTATTCCGAGCGCGCCAGCCAGTCGGCGTCGGGGTAGTAGGCGACGACGAGCGAACCGTCCTTGATCGTTTCGATCAGCGTCTTCGCGATCGCGGGACGCACCGCGGGGCAGCCCCAGCTGCGTCCGAGCCGGCCCTGCGAGGCGATGATCGCGTCGTTCACGTAGTCGGCGGCGTGCATGACGATCGTGCGCTCGCGCGCCCGGTCGTTGAACCCGGGCTCGAGGCCGTCGAGGCGCAGGGAGAGGCCATGCTGTCCCTGGTACGTCTCGGCGGCGAGGAAGACGCCGAGGCTCGTCATGCGGCTTCCCTCGCGATTGGAGAACCGCTCGGTGGCGTTCTCGCCGCTGCCCTTGCCGTGGGCCACGCGCTCGGTGTAGCGCACGCGACCGGCGGGCACGTCGATGACGAAGAGGCGCGGCTTCAGTCGAGGGACGGGAGTAGTCGATCACGGTGAGGACGTCCCGCCGGCTTACGGTCCCGGACGCGACGGCATGGTTCCAGGCCGATAGCCCGGCCTGGAGCGCGGCGTGCGAGGCCCGCGGGACCTGAGTCTCGAGCGCCCCTGGCCCCGCCTGCGGCGGGGGGGAGGCGAGCAGGCTCGCGGCGATAAGGAGGATGGTCGGCATGGGTCGGGGTCGCCTCCAGAACAACCGCCGTGACGGGGTATTCCCGCTTTCAGCGGATCAGGCTCGTCAGGGCGTCGCGGAGGCGCTCTCCGAAGCCGGCGGTCAGCGACCACGGGCTCGGTTGCCGCACCACGTGGAGGGTCCCCCGTTTCTCCAGCACCTCGTAGGAGCTGCGGCCGCGGTCGCGATGAAAGCGAATCGTCACCCGGGCACGCCCGACGCGCAGTCCCTCCAGCGTGATTTCCGGCAACCAGTCGGGCAGATGGGGATCGACGATCAGCAGTCTCAGCGGCGCGTACGGGTAGAGGCCGAGGAGCGCCTGAAGGTAGCAGAACAGCGCCGACGCCGACCAGGCCTGCGGCGAGTTGGACCGCGGGTAGAGCGCGGGAAAGGGAAGGGCGGCGCTGCGCGGATGCCCGCTCAACACCTCCGGCAGACGAGAGTGTTCGAACAGCGCCGCCGCTTCGAACTGCGCCCTCGCCAGGGTGTGGAGCGGCTCCCAGAGACCGTAGCGGAAGAAGCCCAGGGCGAACGTGCCCTGCTCGACCGGCCAGACCGAGCCGCGATGGTAGCTGTAGGGGTTGTAGGCCGGGTTCCTGGTGGAGAGGGTGCGCACGCCCCAGCCGCTGAAGAGATCCGGCGCCATCAGGCGGGTGGCGACGCGCTCGGCCCGGGAGGCGTCGAGAATGCCCGCGGCCAGGCAGTGGCCCGCATTGGAAGCGATGGCGCGGATGGGCCGTCCCTTCGGACCGAGCCCCATCGCGAGAAAGCCCTCCGACTCCATCCAGAACGCCTCGTTGAAGCGCTTCTTGAGCTCCTGCGCTTCGTGAAAGAGACGACGGGCCTCGTCGCGGCGGCGGAGCCACCAGAGGACCTCCGAGAGATGCAGCTTGGCCGCGTAGGCGAACGCCTGCTCTTCGCACGTGGCGATCGGCGGGCTCACCGGCGTGCCGTGCTCGTCCACGATCGCGTCGCCGGAGTCCTTCCAGCCCTGGTGCCGGACACCCTGCGACGAGCGCGTGCGGTACTCGTAGAAGCCATCCCGGTCGCGATCCGAGAAACGCTCGAGCCAGGCGAGGGCCTCGAGGGCGGGATCGACGAGGGAGGCGACGAGCTTCCTGTCGCCGGTCCAGTGCCAGAGCTCCGAGACCACGAAGGGGTAGAACCCCGACGTCGTCACCGAGCCGTAGTACCGGGCACGCGGATTTTCCCCCAGCATCTCGAGCGGTCCCGTGTGCGCTTCGTGCAGCATCCGCCCGGGCTCCTCGTCCCTCCACGCGTCGTCGCGGCGGCCCTGCCAGCGGGGGAGCTCCTCGAGCGTGCCGCGCATCATCTCCGGTCCGAGAAGTGCGCTCTGCCAGGACGCGGTCAGCGTGTCGCGGCCGAAGAGAGCGACGTAGATGGGCAGGCCCGCCGCCATCGTCCAGGAGCGGTCGCCGTGGTCGAGGTCGTAGAGCCGGAGGGCCGCGAGGTCGCGCCGGGCCCGCTCGAGCGCGCCGGTGACGACCGGCGCGAGCGTCGCGCTCTCCCGCGTCCGCAGTCCCGTCGACTCGCGCAGGAAGATCCGGCGCTTGCGCTCGTAATCGTCCGGTTCCGATTCGGGCCAGCACGGCTTCGGTGTCGGGAGCTCCCTGCCGTCGAACACGGGAATCCACCGGAGACAGGTGCGCCACGTTCCGCCGGGAGGCAGGTCGACGGAGAACCCGATGCCGTCGCGAAGGCGGCGCGGCGCGGAGGAGCACCGCTCGACCGCGAGGCGAAGGCTCCGGCGCGAGGCGGCGGGCGGACCCCGAAGCGCGGGCGGAACGGCCCGCGCGGAGCTCGGCCTCGAGAGAAAGCTCGCCGCCTCGAAGTCCGCGGGACTTCCAGCGCTTCCGGATCCGGCCGCGGCGACGGGGGCCCTCGGCGAGCTCGGTGGCGTCGGCGAAGTCGCCGTCGGCTTCGATCGCGAGCCGGAAACGGCTCCGCCGGTCGGAGTAGTTCGTCAGCTCGATGTCCTCGTGCATACCTTCGCCGACGACTCGGGCGATCCGGACCTCGAGCGTGCTCTGCGAGAGGCGGGGCTGCCCTCCGCTGCCGGTGTCGCGGGGCCGGAACGGAGCCTGGGGCGGACGCAGGACGTAGTAGCCGAGCCATCGGTGCTGCTCGACGCTCGAGAGCGCAATGGGACGCGGAGCGTGGCTCGCGATCGCGATGCGATAGCGGGAAAGCATGCGCGTCTCGTGCACGATCAGGCCGTGCTCGCCGACGCCGTCGAGGAAGCCGTCCCGCCCCATCGCGAGCACGGTTCGGCCGCGGCTCGCGTGCAGCGTGTCGTCGCGCGGTCGCAGCTTCACGAGGTCGGCGCTCGGCGGGAGGCGCATCGAGACTTCGACCGTCAGCGGCCTCGTCGCCACAGGAGGGCGGCCGCCGAGAGCGCCGCCCCGGCTGCGAGCCAGCCTCCCCAGGCGGGAGCCAGGCGTTCCCGCGCGCGCGTGTCGAATCGGCCGTGAGCCCCCCAGCCGCCGGCGACCGGCGCGTAGAGGTTGTGTGCCCGTTCGGGATCCTCGGGCTCCTCCGTCTGCTGCGCCTCGTACCCGTTGCGCGCCAGGTAGCGGTCGAGGAGCCCGGGCAATACCTTGTCTCCGACGACCGCCTTGACCGTGGGGAAGCCGACCAGCACTTCCCGCTTCCGGCCCGAGGCGGCGCGGAAGATGGCTTCGGCCGCGACCTCCGGCTGGAAGACCGGCGGTACGGGCTGCGCCCGTCCGGGCAGCCGGGACTTCACCCAGTCGAACTGCGGGGTGTTCAGGGCCGGCAGCTGGACCATCGTCACCCGGACGCGGGAGCCGTCGTGCAGGAGCTCCGCGCGGAGCGAGTCGCAGAATCCCTGGACGGCGTGCTTGGCGGCGCAGTACGCCGACTGGAGAGGAATGCCGCGGTACGCCAGCGCCGAGCCGATCTGCACGATCACCCCCGCGTCGCGGGGAAGCATCCGGCGAAGCGCCGTCAGCGTGCCGTAGACGACGCCGAGATACGTGACGTCGGTGACGCGGCGAAACTCGTCGGGGCTCATCGCGATGGCCGGAGAGAAGACGGAGACCATCGCGTTGTTGATCCAGACGTCGATCGGCCCGAGCTCCGATTCGACCGCGACCGCCGCGGCTTCGAGCTGCTCCGCCGAGGAGACGTCGGTGGGCACGACGACCGCCTTCGTGCCGAGGCCCGCGAGCTCCTGCCGCGTCGCTTCGAGCCTTCCGGGGTCGCGCGCGAGCACGCCAATCGACGCTCCGGCGCGCGCGAAGCGCCGAACGGTCGCGCGTCCGACGCCGGCCGACCCTCCCGTGATGACGACGACGCGACGGCCCGTGGGAGACATGGGGCGACCTCCGGGGGGCGGCGACACTCCGAACGCCCGGGCCCTAAAGATGCACGGGTCATGCCGCCGAACTGCCCGCAACCGTTGACGTATCCTTCGGCGTCGCCATGAGCTCGCCGCCCGCGCCGGGTCCGGCCGGCCACCACGGCGCGCGGCCCTCGCGCCGCGCCCTCCGGATCGCTCTGTTCGTTCTCGGAGTCGGGGTCCTGGTGGCCATCCTGGCGATCGCGGGCTGGGGCTCGGTGGGCGCCAACCTTTCCACAATCGGCTGGTGGTTTCCGGTGATCGTCGTGGGCTACGGCCTCGCGGAGCTCGCGTTCACCTGGGGGTACCAGGTCATCATCGGCCGACGCCGGCACGGGCCGGTGAGTTTCGGCGACACGTTTGCGGCGTACATGGCTTCGTGCTTCGTCAACTACTTCACGGCGGTCGGGGGCGAGCCCGTTCGGGCCAGCCTGCTGGCCGGCAAGATCGGATACCCGAGGGCGCTCGCGGCCGCGACGGTCCACCGGCACGCCGAGATGACCTCGCAGTTCGTATTCCTGCTCGTCGGGGGGGTCGTGAGCCTCGTCCACTTCGAGCTTCCCGCCGCTCTGCGCATCGCCGCTCTCGGCGGCCTGGTCTTCTTCGGCGCCGTGATCCTCTGGATGACCATCGCGCTGCGTCACGGAGCGTTCGTCGCGCTGCTCGACCGGTTTGCGCGCGGGCCGCTTCGACGGCTCGCCCGTTTCCGGACGACGGCCGAGGTTCTCGACGAGCGCATCGGCGAGATCTACGAGCGCCGACAGGAGCACTTTCTGGAGTCCGTGGGCTGGTGCTTCCTCGGATGGTGCGGCGGGTTTCTCGAGACCTACGTCGTCATGCGGTTGCTCTCGCCGGGCGCCGGCATGTTCGAGGCTCTCGCCATCGAGACGCTCGCGATGCTGATCAACACAGTGCTGTTCTTCATTCCCGGCCGAATCGGAACGGCCGAGGGCGTTCGCACCGCGCTGTGGGTCCTCGTCGGCTTTTCGGCCGCGCAGGGCATCGCGTACGGGCTGGTGCGGCGGGCGCGCGAGCTCCTCTGGCTCGCCCCGGGCATGATCGTTCTCCTGAAGCGGCACGTGCTCGACATCCGGCACCTGCATCTGAACCCGGAAGCCGACGCGACGCCGGCCGCCGTGCCGCAGCACCCGCCTCTGCCGTCCTGAGGCGCTTTAGGCGCAGATGGAGCAGAATACGCAGCCATGAAGCATCAGCGAATCCTCGGAGTGTCCGCGCGGGTCGCCGTCGCTTCGGCTGCGCTTCTGTTCGCCGGCGCCTGCTCGGCGAACGACCCGAAGACCCAATCCTCAGGCGCTCTCGTCGAGGTCCTCGGTGTCACGAGACTCCAGTCGCAGGATCCCAAGGCGCTCGCCGACTGGTATTCGACTCGTTTCCGTCTCACGTTCCAACCGGACGGCGGCGGTTACCTCAGCAAGGATGACACGGCGCTCGGCCCGCTCACGATCGCGATCGACAGAGCTCCGCAAGGTGTCAAACCGTCGCCGATCCACATCTTCTTCTTTGTGCGAAACCTGGACCGCGTCCTCGGTCAACTGTCGGACGTCGGGACGTCGCCGCGCCGGCTCGAGACCGACCACGAGGGTCGCCCGAAGGCCATCGTCATGGACCCCGAAGGGAACCGGATCGAGCTCGTTCAACGCTGAGTCCCCCCGAATTCCGAAGCTCTCGGACCGACTCGCCAGGAGGATGTATGAATCCGGGCAACCTACAGGTGCTCACCGACGCCCCGCGCACGATGGCCCTGAGCGAGGAGCTCCACGCCCTCCCGCCGCCGGAGGCGGCCGAGCGGCTGAAAAAGGAGAGCGACGACATCGGGGCGCGCGCTCTCGCGCTGCTGAATCCCGCCGAGGTCGTGGACGTGCTGGCGCATCTGTCGCCGGAGCGGCGTGCCCGCATCATCGCGGCCGCTCCCGGCGGCCGCGGCGAACAGTGGGGAATCGACCTGCAGTACCCCGAGACGAGCGTCGGGAGGCTGATGGAAGCGCCGCTCGCCGTCTACGGCACGGGGACGACCGTCGGCGAGGCGATCGAAAGCCTCCGGGGGCTCGTGCAGAAGGCCTTCATCACGTACATATTCGTCACGGACTCGGACGGCCGCCTCGTCGGCGTCCTCGCGTTCCGGGAGCTCCTCTTCGCGGGCCGCGAGCAGCGCCTCGAAGAGATCATGCTGCGCGATCCTTTCTCGCTCAAGCCCGACATGCCGCTCGTCGACGCCATGCGCACCGTCGTGACCCGCCACTATCCGGCCTACCCGGTGACCGACGACGCCGGGCGGCTCGTCGGGATGGTGCGCGGCCAGGCCCTCTTCGAGCGCCAGGCCTACGAGATCAGCGCGCAGGCCGGCAGCATGGTCGGCGTCGAGAAAGAGGAGCGGGTCGGAACCCATCTGCTGCGGAGCTTCCGTTTCCGCCACCCGTGGCTCCAGCTCAATCTGCTGACGGCCTTCGTCGCCGCGGCCGTGGTCGGCATCTTCCAGGACACGATCGACCGGCTGGTCGTCCTCGCGGCCTTCCTGCCGGTCCTCGCCGGCCAGTCGGGCAACTCGGGTTGTCAGGCGCTCGCCGTCACGCTCCGCGGCCTCACGCTCGGCGACCTGCGCTCCGTGCCGCCGCGCCGGCTCGTCGTGAAGGAGGCGCTGCTCGGACTTCTCAACGGCGCGCTCGTCGGGATCGTCGCCGGAGTCGCGATGTGGTTCTACGCGCGCTCGCAGAGCGGCGGCCACGGGGTGAAGCTCGGCGTGATCGTCTGGTTTTCGATGACCGCCGCCTGCGCCATCAGCGGCATCTCCGGGGCCCTGGTGCCCCTGACGCTGAAGCGCCTCGGGGCCGATCCGGCCACCGCGTCGAGCATTTTCCTGACGACGGCGACGGACGTCGCGAGCATGGGGATTCTCCTCGGCCTCGCGACGCTTCTCGTGCGCTGAAGGCTCTCCTCGTCCGCCGATCAGGAGGGCGAGGCGAGCAGCGCTTCGATCGCGGCCGCGAGGCGTTCCTCGCTCATCCGGTAGGGCAGGTACTCGCGGACGACGCCGTTCCTGTCGACGAAGACGAAGGTCGGCGTGGCCGAGGCCCCGTAGCGCAGCATCGCTTCGTTGCTGATGGGCGCGGCGACGGAGTCGGCCAGGCCGTAGGTCTCCTTCCAGGATTTCTCGATCTTCCCCTTTTCGACGGAGCGGTCCTCGTCGTAGTACCGGGTCGGAGCCACGAACGCCACGCCCTTCGGCGCGTACTTCTCGACGGTTCTCCGAAAGGCCGCCGCCTGCGCCTTGCAGTCCCCGCAGGCCTCCCACCAGAGGTAGACGACGACGGGCTTTCCGCGCAGGGACTCGAGGCCCTCGAACCGCGGACCGACCGCCGTCCTCGGCCCGGATGGCCGGGGCCTTCTGGCCGACGAGCTCGATCTGGTTGCGCCGCTTCCAGATGCGCGCTCGCAGATTGTAGGGAGCCGTCTCGAGCTCCTGGGAGTTTCGCTCGAGAAAGCGCAGCGCCTCCGCCTTCTTCCCGTCGTGGACCATCGACTGCGCCTCGACCTCGATCGCCGTCCCGAGCGCGTACTGGGCCTCCGAGTTGTGCTCCCAGTCGGCCGGCGTCCCGAGTCGCGACAACGCGAGCGCGCGCGCGGCCTTCGCGTAACGCGACGCGGCCGCCCAGTCGTCCACGAGCGCCGCCCCGCGCGCGAGCCAGGCGAGGCCGAGCAGGTACTCGCCGTCCTCGCCCTTCTCCGCGCGGTGGACTTCCAGGATGGATTCGGCGCTCGGCAGGTCGCCGGCCGAGATCTTCATCCGGATGAAGCGGAGGTTGTCGCGGGCGGGCGGCGTCGGTGCGGCTGTCGGCGCCGGCGTCGGCTGCTGGGCGGAGGTCGAGGCCGCGGTCACGAGACAGGCGAGGAGGAGCGACGTCACCTGGATGAGACGCTTCATCGGCGAGCTCCTTGTGTTGACGTGCGCACGAACGCGAGGCGGAGACGGGCCATTCCCGCGATTCCGGGCCGGCGGGCCGGAACGGTCGTCTATTCGGCGCGCAACGCTTCGTTCGGGTCGATCCGCGCGACGCGCCGGGCGGGCACCGCGCAGGCGATCAGGCCGACGACGCCGAGGACCGCGAGGCTGGCCGCGAAGCTCCACGGGTCCGAGGGGGCGACTCCGAAGAGCTGCGAGCGCAGAAGGCGGGCCAGGCCCAGCGCCAGCCCGAGGCCGACGATGCCCCCCGCCGCGATCAACCGCAGGTGACGCGACAGGACGAGGCGCAGAAGATCCGACGGTCCTCGCCCCGAGGGCGAGTCGGATGCCGAGCTCCGACCGCCGGCGTGCGACGGCGAACGCCGTGACGCTCGCGATTCCGCTCGCCGCGAGCAGCAGGGCCAGCGAACCGAAGAGCGCGAGCAGCGTCAGGCTGAAGCGCCGGGCCGCCAGAGACTCCGCCACGATCTGATCGACGAGGCGGAAGCGCGGCGGGAGCGTCGGGTCGATGTCGCGCAGGACGGCGCGGGCCGCGGCCGTCGCCGCCGCGGGATCCCCGTCGACGCGCAGCACCCAGGTCAGCGGGAACGTCTTCTGAGGCCGCTGCCGCAGGTTGACGTAGATGACGGGCTCGGGCGGGTCTTCGAGGCTGCTCTGGCGGACGTCGCCGACGATGCCCACGACCGTCAGGGGTTGCAGGTCCCCGTCCATGTTCCCGAACTCGATGCGCTGCCCGATGGGGTCGCGGTCCGCGAATCTGCGACGGGCGAGAGTCTCCGAGATCAGCGCGACGTGGGAGCCCTCCCGCGTGTCGCGACTCTCGAACGGGCGGCCGCGCCTCAGCGGAATGTCCATCGTCTCGAAATAGCCGGCCGTCACCGCGCCGTAGCTGGCCTGGCCGGAGCGCTCGGGAATCCGCATGAGGCGCTCGAAGTCGTCGAACGACGGGGTGGGGTCCTGCGGGCCGAGAAGGACGAACGTTCCGTCCGGGATCCCGGAGGCGAGGGGCAGTCCTCCGACCGCGCCGACGCCTTGGACGCCGGGAATCGCCGCGAGCCGCTCCTGGAGCCGGTCGATCATCGCGATGCGATTCGTCTTGTCGGCCTCGGTTCCGGGGAAGTCGGGAAAAACATCCATCGCCACGATGCTTTCGGTTCGGAAACCGGGATCCACGTCGAGCGCGCGCAGGAAGCTGCGCGCGAAAAGCGCGAGGCCGGCGAGCAGGAGCGCCGTCACCGCCGCCTGGACGGCGAGAAGAGCTCCCTGCGCCCGGAAGCTGCCGGCCGCCTGGCCCGAGCGGCCCGCCGCGAGATCTCGATACCGTCCTTCCGGCGACCGTCTCGAAGCGACGGCGGCGACGGCCAGGGCCGCCACCAGGCACAGCGCGGTGGCGAAGACGAAAACGGGAGCGTCGAGGGAGATCTCCGCGACGCGCGGCAGGCTCTCGCCCGAGAGGGCCTTGATGGCGCCGAGGCTCCAGCCGCACAGGACGAGCCCGGCGGCCGCTCCCGCGAACGAGACGAGCAGGGATTCCGCGAAGATCGCTCGGAAGAGGTCGCCCCGCGAGGCTCCGAGCGCCGCTCGCACGGCGAGCTCGCGCCGCCGGGACGCGATCCGCGCGAGGGAGAGGTTGGTCACGTTCGCTGCGGCGACGAGCATGAGAAACCCGACGGCCGAGAGCAGCATCAAGAGCGCCGGCCGGACGCGGCCGACGAGCGTGTCCTTGAGAGGCCTCACGGCGGCCCCGACGAGGTCGGCGTCCTCGCCGTGCTCGCGGCGGATGCGGGCCGCGATCGAGCCGAGGTCGGCCCGGGCCGCGGCCAGCGAGATTCCGTCGCGCAGACGGCCGACGCCCTTCCAGTTGTGCGCCGAGCGGCTGTCTTCCGGCTCCAGCCGCTCGCGGGCCGTCCAGAGCTGCGTGTCGTCCGGGAACTGGAAGCCGGGGGGCATGACGCCGACGACGCGGTACAGGTCTCCATCGAAGCGCAGCGAGAGGCGGGAGAGATCGGTCTCTCCGGCGAGGAAGCGCTGCCAGAAGCCGTGCGAGACGATCACGGCGGGAGGGCCGTTCAGGCTCCGCTCCTCCGGAGCGAAGACGCGTCCCATCACGGGCTGCGTCCCGAGCGCCGCGAAAAAGTCGGCCGAGACGACGGCGCGGGTGGCGCGGACCGGCTCGCGGCCGCCGGACACCGACGCGGCCCAGGCGGCGTACTCGGCGAAGGCCCCGAGGGTGCGGTTCTGCTCCCGAAGGTCGCGGAAGTTCGGGTCGCAGAGGGCCATCTCGCGTCCGTCGGCGTCGGCCTCGGCGATCCCCACGATGCGATCCGAGCCCGGGAAGGGCAGCGGCCGAAGGAGCACGGAATAGACGACGCTGAAGATCGCGGCGTTGGCGCCGATCCCCAGCGCGAGCGTCAGGGCGGCCGCGGCCGAGTAGCCCGGGCTCCGTGTGACGAATCGGAGCGCGTACTTCAGATCCGCCAGGAATTTCGACATGGGTCCCCCTCGTCCGCTCTTTGGAAGAGCTACGGGGGGCCCCGGCAAAGGTTCCGGTCTACTTCGGCGCGGGCGTGCCCTTCAGCTCGGTGACCTTGCTCTGCGCGCTGTCGCGGATGAGCTGGCGTTGGTCCTTCGTCTCCACCGTGTCGGCGTCGACGAGGGCGAGGGCCTTGTTGGCGGCTTCGAGCGCCTTCTCCTTCTGTCCGGCGGCGACGTAGGCATCGCCCAGGCTGTCCCAGGCGTTGGACGAGGAAGGCCGCGTGTCGACGTTGATCTGCATGATCGCCACCGCCGCCTTCGGGTCGTTGGCCGCGATGGCCTCGTACCCCAGGCGGTTCACGAAGCCCGGCTCGAGAACGGGGGACTTCGGGTCCTTCTTGCGCTCGGCGGCCAGAAGCTCGGCCGCGCGGGAGGGGCCGCCATTCTCCTCCATCAGCATGAGAAAGCGCACCGTCGGACCGACCGACCTCTTGCGCGAGGCCGCGGCGACCACCTGGCCCTTGCCTGCGAGCGTCGCCTCGTACCACGCCACGATGTCGCCCGGCAGATCGGGATGCGGCTTGAACATGTCGGTACCGTGGCCGCCCGCCTTGTATTGCACGAACTTGTTCGACGGGTTGCCCGAGGTCGCGTCGATCCACTCCATCATCTCCACGGCGCCGCCGTCGTCGTCCGCGGCCGACAAGAACAGGGGAAGCGTGGAGGCGCCCTTGAGGTACTGCCGGCCCTCGCGGTCCGTGTTGCCCGAGAGCAGCACGAGCGATTTCACCTCGGGATGCCGGCGCGCCAGCTGGATGGACTGGTTGACGCCGCAGCTCGCGCCGCCCGCGCCGATCATGTCCCCGCGGACGCCGGGTTGCGAGCGAAGGTACGCGTAGGCGACGTCGACGTCGCCGGGCCACTTTTCGCCGACCTTCCTCTGCTCCGGGAATGTCAGCTTGGTGTACGGCGTGCCGCCGCTTTCCCCGTAGCCCCGGTAGTCGAGGGTCAGAACGTGGAAGCCTTTCTGGGCGAGCTCCGCGGCCAGAGCGTTCCAGGTCGACCGCTCCCGGTTGCACTGGTGGAAGAGCATGATCCCGGGACCGGGGCGCTCGGCCGGGAAGTAGGTGGCGGCGAGCTTCGTGCCGTCCGTGGCCTTGAGATCCACGTTCCGGGCGGCCACCGGTTCGCCGGCCGCGGCCAGAACGCCCGAAAAGGAGAGAGCCAGAGAGAGACGCAGGACGTTCCGCATGGAGACCTCCTCGGTCTTTCTACGCCCCGAGCCGAAGAAGGTTTGAAACGTGTCCTCGACCCGACGAGTTCCCAAGATCGGGCCGGGCTTCGCCATGGACTGGGATCGGCCGGTCTCCGCTGTGTTAGCTTTTGGGTACTCGCGGAGCGCCGTACGGACCTCGATCTCGCCGGCGCTCGCTTCCGACAAGGAGACTGCGATGATGCGCCTTCGCCGGGTCCTTCTCGCGATGCTGGCGCTCTCCGTTCTCGGCGGCGTTGCGGCCTCGCAGCCCGCCGCCACGCTCACGTTCTTCCAGCTGGACGTCGACTTCGACGGCGACAAGCACCGCAAGACCCCGTGGGGCTATGTCGACGTCGAATACCTCGGCTCTGCCGGCACGCTCTATTTCAATCTCGCGGTCGAGGGGTTCTGGCGGATTCGCAACGTGCCCGTCTTGAGCCCAGAGGGACCTCTGGCCGCGCACGTGATGTCCTTCGCCTTCGACCTGGGTGTTTCCGAGGGAGAGAAGGTGAAGTTCGTCAGCTACGCCGCCTCTCTGAGCGACGCACCTTTGTCGGAGATGCCGGATTCGCTTCAGGTCGCGGAGGTGAAACTCCGGCACTACCGCCTCTACACTGGATTCGGCGGCGACCCCATCGGCTTCACGAATCCGTCACCCGCGCAGCAGGGCGGCGCGCAGGCCGGTCCCAAGCACGAGCACAAGGGCTTCCCCAACCAGGAGGCCAAAAAGGACGAGTGCGTGCCGGCCGCCGTGTCGAACAGCCTTCAGTGGCTGAATAAGACGTACGGCCTGGGCATCCCGGCGGCGGAAATGACGATCGAGCGCATGAAGGTTGCCACCGGCTGGGACAAGACGCTTCCCGGCTGCGACGACAGCTGGCCCGAAAAGAAGAAGAAGCACCTCGAAGACAACGGCATCCCGGTCACGACCGAGACGATCTCGCGGCTGGAATTCCAAAAGGTCGAAGAGGCGATGAAGAACGGGTGTGACGTCGAGATCGGCATCGACAATCACACGGCCGCGGTCACCGGGATCCAGAAGCTCGCTCCCGGAACCGACCCTTCGGATCCCGAGTACGCGCTGGTGCTCACGCACGACAGCGACCAGAAGGCAGAGGGGGGTCTCGTCAACGAGCCGGTGACATACGACGACGATGGCCTGCGCTTCCACGGGCCTGCCTGGGTCGAGAACAAGCCGGTCGAGTTCATCGTCGTGGAGTGCCCGATCACTCCGACTCCCACGCCTTCCCAGACTCCCACGCCGAGCAACACTCCGACTCGGACGCCGACGCCGCCGCCCACGCCGACCGACACGCCAACCAATACGCCGACGAATACCGCGGTCCCTCCGACCAACACGCCCACGAACACGCCGACGAATACCGCGGTCCCTCCGACCAGCACGCCCACGAACACGCCGACCGACACGCCGACGAATACACCGGTCCCTCCGACCAGCACACCGACGAATACGCCGACCCCTCCGGAGGTGACGCCGACACCGCCGCCGACGCCCTGAACGTCAGCTCAGGACGTTGGTCTCGCGGCCAGCCCGGTAGTACGCGAGACGTCCGAGAAGGAGCCGCCCGCTTCCTACCCTGACCGGGTCGCCGAACCCCGCCTGACGCATCCACTTCCAGGATCCGGGTCTCGGAGTTGTCTTTCAGCCGCGCGTGCGAATGCAGCAGGCGAGCGAAGAATCCGTCGGATGCCTCGGGGCCGACGAAATCCATGAGGTGAAAGGAGCCGCCCGGTCGGAGCACGCGCCGAACCTCGCGGAGCATCTTCTCCTTGTCGTCGCCTTCGACGTGATGGAACATCATCGAGGAGAAGACGCGGTCGAACGATGCGTCGGGGTAGGGCAGCGCATCCGCGAAGCCTTCTTCGAATCGGACGGCGGCGCCCTGCCTTTCCGCCTTTCTCCGGGCGCGCGCGAGAGCCTTGGGATCCGGATCGAGCCCGACGGTCTCCGCGCTCGGAAACGACCGGCGGATCTGCAGCACCAGCGTGCCGGTGCCGCAGCCGACGTCGAGGACCTTCTGCCCGGGCTCGAGCTTCGCCTGATCGATCAGAACCTGTCTCGCGCGATCGGCGCCCAGGAGCTTCGTCAGCGGATCGTAGAGCGGCAGGAACAGGTCGCGGCCTGCCGCCGGAAGGAAATGCCTGTGCGATTCGGCCTTTGCGTTCATGCCGCTAAGAAATCCGCGCGCGTCGCCTGGAATTCCACTCGCGGTTCGTCAGGGCGCTTCGAGGCGGCCCGGCTCGCGCGCCAGAGTGTCCTCGAACAGACGCACATGCTCGAAGAGGAGCTGGATGTCCGCCGCGTTCGGCGCCGGACGGGGCGCCCCGGACGCCAATCCGGTGAGCACCACGACGAGCGGCGACTCTCCGTCATCGGGAAGCTCGGGGGCGCGAAGGGCGAGCAGGTGCTGGCCCACACCCGAGCCGGATGGGAAGAGGATCTGCAGGACCCGGTCGTTCGGCACAGCCGCCAGGCGGGCGGCGAGGTCGGCGAGACGTGCCGCGAGCTCCGGATCGTCCGTGTCGTTCGCCGCCGAGTGGAAGGCGCCAACGAACCGGCCGACCGTTTGCCGCCCGGCGAACAGCGTGACGGCCCCGGAGAGCGCAAGTGGACTCCCGGTGAAAACCGGGTCTTCGCACTCCGCGCACGAGGCTTCGAGACTCTCTTCGCTCAGCGATGCGGTCAGAGAGCCGAGCCCGGCGACGGTTTCCGCAGCATCCAGGAGGTTCTTCTCCGCGTCGCCGAGCCCCGCATCGGCGCCCTCCAGAAAGTTCTGCTTCTCGTCCTGTGTCAGGCCGCCCGCAGACTGCACCGTGTCGTTCACATGGGCTTGCAGCGACGCGAGCGCCGTTTCGACGCCGTCGCAAGAGCCGACTAACGACTCGAGGTAATCGAGCACACCCGGAATCTCGGCGAGATGCGTGACCCCGGGGCATTCCTCGGGCTGGCTGAACTCGACTTTCCCGGTTCCGGCGCCGCCCCCGGCGACGGAGTCCCTCCGGCCCCGAGCACCGTCTCCGCTTCCTCGACGGACGCGACGAGCTGACAGTAGAGGGTCCTCACCCGATTCAGGCAGGCTTGAGTCTCGATGAGCAGTGCCTGAGCCTGAGCGCCGGCGGAGACCAGATATGCCTCGAGTGCCGGAAGGGCCTCGAGGAGGTCGCAGTCGGTCTCGACGTCCGCGAGCGCGTCCGGAAGCTCTCCGGCCGCCGGGGGCACCGGCAGCAGGAGAGTTTCGCCGATCTCGAGTTCCAGCGCGAAAACCCCGGCCTCTCCGATCAGAGCGAAGAGCCCGCCCGGAGAGACGTGTTCGGTCTCGGGGCACACGAAGCCGACCTGACTCAGCTCGACGAAGTAGCCGTCGTTTTTCAGGGCGAGCGTGAAGACATCCCTTGCCGCGGTCGAGCCGTCGAAGACGATCGCCTGGTCGGGATCGAAGGCGCCGAGGCCCTCGGCGGCGAGCCCGGCGCTCTTCGCGGCCAGCAGGAGGGCCGATCCGACGAGCGCGGCGCGGAACGCCAGGCCGATATGGATGTGGTGATGCGGATTCATGGGCGCCTCCCTTCGCGTCCGGACACGCGTCTTCCCTGTCCACGGGGAGGCTGCTGCCCGCATCGCGACCGCCCGGACTCCGCAAACGTGGAGCGGGACGGCAGCCGCACCCGCGACAGCTCCGAAGACTCTATCTCCCCGCGGAGCGGTCGGGAAGGGATCCCGGCGGCGCCCGCCTCTCGAAAAGTGAGAACATCCCGGCGTGAAACGTCTCGCGGCGGCGTTCCGGGTCGCTCCGGCGCTCCTCACGCTCGCCGCGTGCACGCTTCACCGGCTGCCGGAGCCCTCGATCCCGTCCTGCCCGACGGCGGGCGCGTCCTCGCTCTGGCAGTGCCTCGACGGGATCCCGCGCGACGATCGGCCGGAAAGCGGGTTCACGAGCACGTTTCGCGTCTCCGACACCAGCCGCAAGCAGCGGGACCAGAGCCTCCCGGCCGCCTGCGAGGGCCCCACGCCTCCGGGCTTCGAGCTCCGGCGGGTCGACATGGACGCCGGGCGCGCGCCGCTCGTGGCGCTCGTCGCGCCGCCGTCCGACGCCTCGAGCCCGATCGTCATCGTCGTTCACGGTCTCTTCGACAGCAAGTACACGCAGTACGTCGAGGTGACGGGCGAGCTCTTCCAGCGACAGGGATTCGGGGTCGTTCTGCCGGACATGCGTTGCCACGGCTGCCTCCTGTCGAGGCAGTGGCTGCCGACGCTCGGCGTCGAGGAGGGGCCGGACCTCCTCGCCTGGGGGCGCTGGCTGGCCAGAGAACATCCGGGACATCCGATCGGGCTCGTCGGGTTCAGCATGGGAGGCCTCGACGTTCTTCACGCGATGGGTCAGCCCGGAGCCGAGGAGGTCTTCACCGCGGGAGCAGTCGCCGTTTCGCCCGCCGCGGATCTTCCCCGAACCGTGCAGTATCTGGACGCGAAGGTCTTCTTCGCCGACGCCGGATTCTCGAAGTCCTTCCGGATGGGCTTCCGCTCCCTTCTGCGCAAGCGCGCGAAGGAGCTCGGCATGACGGCCGAGGGCTCCTTCGCGGGGACAGTCGAGTTCCTGGTCTCCGAGCGACCCGAGCTGGGGCCGACTCCGGCGGAGTTCCTGGACCGCGCCG
Source organism: uncultured Acidobacteriota bacterium (assembly GCA_963723535.1). Taxonomy (GTDB): domain Bacteria; phylum Acidobacteriota; class Thermoanaerobaculia; order UBA5066; family Gp7-AA6; genus DAHUXD01. The sequence continues at coordinate 71,815 of CAVRRE010000006.1, read as the reverse complement.
ATCCCTCGCCGAGCGTGGCCACGTCGCGCCGGCCCCTCCTGATCCTGGTCACGGCCAACGACCCGATCATCCCGGTGTCCTCCATCAGCGAGCTCGGCCGCGCCGCGAAGGGCAACCCGCTCGTGCACATGATCGAGACGCCTTACGGCGGACACATCGGCCAGCCCGGCCACTCGCCGCAGTGGTTCGCGTCGACGCTGGCGACCTTCTTCCGCTACTCGCCGTCGGCGGCTGGAGCCGGCTCGCCTTAGCAACGCCGGGACCTCTTCGAGCGGACCGCTCCCATGCGATCGGCCACTCCTGACGGGAATTTCGCGGCGGAGATCGGAGATGTCACAGGAGTGCGGCCGACTCGTCCGAGGCTGCCGATCTGGTGCCGTCTCTCGTGTCGATCCGCACGAGTGTGGGATTTCTGATCAAGAGGAGGATTCATGGAGCACAGAGTCGATTACTTCAAGGTGGCGCCCGGCGCCCTCCACGCGATGCTGGGTCTCGAAAAGTACCTGAGCCAGAGCGAGCTGGAGACGGAGCTGCTGGACCTGGTCAAGCTCAGGGCGTCGCAGATCAATGGCTGCGCATACTGCATCGACATGCACTGGAAGGATCTGCGTGCGGCGGGAGCCGACGAGCAGAAGCTCTACGGCCTGGACGCATGGGAAGAGTCTCCCTACTACGACGACCGGGAGCGCGCGGCGCTCGCCTGGACGGAAGCGGTGACGCGCCTGGACGACGGGCACGTGTCCGACCCCGTGTACCAGGCCGCCCGGCGCTTCTTCTCCGAGAAGGAGCTGGCCGACCTGACTCTCTGTATCGTGGCCATCAACGGCTGGAATCGCCTCAACATCGCGCTTCGGACGCCGGCGGGGACGTATCAGCCCGCGCCGCGGCGACGGGCCGCGCCCGGCTCCCGCCCGGCCGGACCCGAAGCCGCGCACTAGGACTCCGAGATCCCCTCCCCGTGTGCGGGGAGGGGATCGCCTTTCACCCCAGGCCGCCGCGCGGCGTCAGGATTAGAATTCGTCCTCGGACTGCTGATCGCTCTGGACGGTCGGGATCTCCCACCGCGAAAAGGCGGAGTAGAGGCCCTCGATCAACCGCCGGTTCTCCTCGACCGGGCCCGATGTCGACATGGATCCTCCTCGAATTTGGAACGTTCTATCTCATCACGAGGGATCTGTGTCCGCGAGTGCGCCGCGAGGGTCGACGCGATCTCGCGGTTCCGGGTGTAGGCTCGAGCCGCGATCACGCGTTGATCGACCGGCGGGTCCCCGTGCCACTTCTTCTGTTTGACGCCAGCCTCCGGGTGTTCGGGGAGAACTCCGTCCCGATCCGTCGTCTCGCCTCTCCACCTCGGAACCGTCCGAGGCGCCGACCGTCGGCGCCTTTCCTCGGAAGGAGGCTGTCATGAGTTCCTCTTCCGTTTCGCGACTCCTCTGCAATCGTTTCGGCTTCACCCTTTCGGCTGTCATTGCGAGCGTAGTCTTCTCCGGTTCTGCCGCCCGAGCAGCGGACGAACGGATCTCTTCCTCGCCGGCGCCGGGGTGGGGAACCGCTCACTCCTCGGTCCTCACGCTGACCGCAGCCGACTTTGGATCGATGGACGAAGCACAGGTCACCGCCATCAGCGACGAGGGCTCCCGATCCTGTATCGAGCTACCGTCGGAAGGATCGAAGTGCAAGTTGATGGCGGGCGTTTCACTTCCCTCCGGGGCTCTCATCGAGTACATGGAATTTGCCGTCTGCGACTTCGATTTGCTCGATGGAGCCGAGGCCTTCCTCTACGCCCGAGAAGGATTCGAAGGCGGTCCAGCGATCGCCAGCATCACGACTCAGGGATTCGGGGGCTGCTCGCTCTGGACTGGCGGCTTCGTCGGCGTCACGGTGGTCAATCTCTCGACGACCTATACGGTCAGGGTGAACCTGCCAGTGTCGTTCCTGGGGGTAGGCTTCCGCGCGGTCCGCATCTTCTACAGCCTCCAGGTCAGTCCCGCGCCGGGGTTCGCGAGCTTCAATGACGTGCCGACGAGTCACCCGCTCTTCCAATACGTCGAGGCGCTCTACGCCTCGGGGATCACCGCCGGATGCGGCGGCGGCAACTTCTGTCCGGGCATGGCGGTGACGCGGGGACAGATGGCGGCCTTTCTGGCCAAGGCGCTGGGGCTGTACTTCCCGAACTGAGTTTCGAGCTGGCGAGGCGCTCAGGACCAGAATTCGTCCTCGGACTGCTGGTCACCCTGGAATTGCCAGAATACGGTGGCCTTCCCCCGCTCGATCGTCCAGGCGTGCACCTGCGGAGACGACCACTTGCGGCCTTCGCGCTCGGCGCTCTCCGTCACGAGCACCAGCACCCGCCGGTCGTTGGCCAGCAAGTCCTCGATCTGAATTCGAAATGTCCCTCCCGACATCTGCATGAAGCGCTGGAAGAACCCCATCACCTCCGCGTGGCCGCGGTAGTCGCCGGATAGGGGTCCCCGGCCGGGAATGTGCCAGAAGATCTTGTCGTCGAGAGCCTGAAAGAGGGTCGGGATCTCCCACCGCGTAAAGGCGGCATAGAGGCCCTCGATCAGTCGCCGGTTTTCCTCGGTCGAGCCCGGTGTGGACATCGTTCCTCCTCCCACTTGGGAGCATCAGGATAAGGCTGTTGACCGAGAGCGGCGTCGCGCTCCGACGATTCGCTCTCGGACCTCCTCGAAGTCAGCTCCCGCTTCCAGCCTGGGAGCGGACTCGCGTACCGACCGCAAAACGAAAACGCTAAGCGCGCTTTCACGAATTAGAACGAGATCAAGGTTCGCTTAGCACGACATCAATGTTCGGCGTTCGCGCGTGGGCGCTCGTGTATCACTGCGCAACTGGCCAGATGAATCGAGACATGGAGGCGGTCGCCGAAAAGTGTCGATGACTTCGGGATTTCAAACGTTCACGGACTTGAAAGGGAAAAGGAACCGCATGAAACGATTTCGTCTATCGAAAACGCTCTCGAGCTTCGCCCTGACCCTGCTGGGCGGACTCGGCACGGCGCTGGCTCTCGAGACAACGACGTTTGACCTCGTACCGCGGAACTCCGGTTGCCTCCCGGACGCCACCGGGCAAGTGACGGTGTTCCACAAGGAAGAGACGCTCGGCGTGGATACTCTGCGCCTGCGCGTCAAGGATTTGCCCGCGAACACGGATTTCGCCGTCTTTCTGACCTCGGCCGACGCCTTTGCGGCGCCACCCTTCGGCGCGGTGGAATACATCGGAGGCTTCACGACGAACGCTGCCGGTGTCGGGTCGCTCAAGGTCGATGCAATCATCGGAGAAGCCTTCGTCAGCACGGTCGCGGGTGATCCACCGACCCGCCGCCGAGCGGACCTCGATCACCTCGTCCTCTGGTTCGCTGACCCGAATCAGGTCCCCGCGTGTTTCGGTTCCGTAACGACGCCGTTCGATGGAGATGGCGTCGCCGGACCCACGGCGATGTCCTCGCAGGGGCCGACCGGACTCGAATCGCTCCCGTAGGATCCCAGTCACAGTCCTGAATGGATACGGGCTCGTTGGCGCCCGCCGATGGCCGAAACTCCGTTGGAGCGGAGGCTGTCGGCGGCGCCACGGCCCACACGTCGCACGGTGCGCCAGAAGCGCAGACCCGGAGCGAGCGCAAAGCGAGGGGTCAGGCAAGCGGGGCCGTGCCGGGTACAGCCGCTTGGGGGACTACTTCTTCGGGCGCTTCTTTTCGGCCGCTCGTTTCCTCGCCGCCTGAGCAAACGCGGCTTGACGCTCGGCCGGAGAAATGAAGGTGACGCCTCGAGCCTCCTCGGGATCCTGCACGACGGGCGCCTCGCCGCGGCGCAAAGCCTCCACGCGGGCTTTCGCGGCGGCCGAAGGAGGCAAGCGGTTTCGCTTGGGCGGGGAGTGCTTCATGGATCCATAATCTATCGCCTTTTCCACCAAAGCGAAGCTGGCACGTCGTCACTCTCCCCAATACAGGTACCAGATCCCCCAATACTGCCGGTGCGCTTCGAACTTGTACTCGCCAGCCGCCGTGACTGTGTTCTCGCGGCGGGGTGCGGTGAACTTCAGGTGGACGCGGGTCGCGGTACCGGGTGGGAGCAATGCGAACTCCATGGTCACGTCTTCGGCCGCCTGGTAGCCGCCGGCGGCATTGTCCACGGGCTTGACGACGTGGAGCGCGGCGTCGGGACTGGGCCGGGGCGGCGGGAAGATGTCGAATTCGATCGCGTTGTTGTCGCCGCCGGGGAACCAGCCGTTGACCCAGATGGCGATGCGGGTGGCCGATTTGCCGTTGAACAGGTCGTCTTCCAGGCCGGTGAATCCGTTTGTCTCGGAGATGACCGTCTTCATCTTCGCGTAGCTGAAAATGGGATGGAGCTCGGTCTTGTAAGTGTCGTGTCCGCAGTCGACGATCCACCGGCCGGTGGTGTGGATCAGGTCGCCGACCGCCGGCGCTCCCAGGAAGTTGTGAGCGAGCGCCGCGAAGGCTACCTCGTACTCGGTCTTGATCCCGTCCTTGTTGCTCTTGCCGAACAGGCTCGGCAGAGGAGACACGTCGATCTGCGGCCCGATCGGTTTGACGAAGAACTCGAAGTCGGAGACACAGGTGACGGTGGAGACCGCCTCGAGAATGTTGGGGAAGTAAGGGCAGTTCCCGTTGTGGGTCTCGTGGGTCAACCCGTTGTCGATGTCGGTCATGTGGGCGCTCGTGATCGCGCCGTAAACCGGGGTGACGTCGTACTGGCCGCGAATGCTGACCCACTCGGCCGGGACCGTCGCGCCGCCCACCTGTGAGCCTTCGAGGGTCGGAAAGTACGTGATCCCGTTGCAGAAGAGGTCGCCCGCGTTTTCCATGTTGGGCGGCAGCGGCGGTTCGTCGGGGACCGGGCAGGGCCCTAGGTTGTTGACGCAGGGGATGGTCTCCCAGAGGGTGGCCGGCGACTTGTGGCGGTCGATGTCGAAGGGCGTCTGCTCGAACTGTCCCAGGAACCACGGCCCCAACTGCCGCTCGATGAACAGAGTGGGAGGCGTGTGGCGGATCTCCAGGGTGGATGGGAGCAGATCCGCGCTTTCTCCCGGCCGCAGAAACCGCTGGAAGAGCCAGGTCAGACTCGCGGGCCCGGTCGAATCGGTGGGATCGCCCATCGGAAGACCGAAGACCAGCTCGGTCCCGCGCTTGTCGATCGCGTCTCGAAACACGGCGGGCACGTAGGCGCTCCCGGGCGGATCGATGCCCGCCACGTTGATGTAAATGCGTCCGCCCTCGAAATCCTGAGCGCGAGCACCTCCCATCGCATCGTGCTCCTCGTTCTGCGGACAGCCGAGTCCCTTCTGGTTGAACGGCGTGCGCAGCGACATCCACTTGGTGAAGACCTCGCCCTTGATCAGGATCGCGCCCCCGCCGGCCGCGCTGATGGCCGCGTTCTCGTAAACCGCGATCCGGCAGGCGCCCGCGAAGAGGCCGAACTGGAAGTTCCCCAGCACGGCGGCGCCGCCCTCGGTGATGAACCGGTTCCGAATCGCGAGCGGGAAGTTGTTGAACGTGCTGGTCGCCGTGCCCTTGAGGGCGCCGGTGTTCTCCGCCGTGGCGGTGACCGTGATCGGGCCCAGCGGGACCTGGGCGATTCCCCCGGCCAGCTCGAACTGGCGGGTGGTGCCTGTTCCCGTCAAGGCGAGCGCCAGATTCAGGGGAGGCGCGGTGGACTCGGGCGGCTGGAGGTTCGCAACCGTCACGATCACGGGTGAGATGAGGCCGTCCCCGGTGACGGTTCCCTGGATCTCCATGACGGGAATGTCGTCGGGAATGTCCAGCTCCAGGCCGTTGAGGGGCTTGATGAGCTGCACCACGGGCGGCGTCGTCGGAGTCGGAGCGGGGGGTTCGCCTACGAGTTCGAGGTCGTCGATGACCTCGAATCCGCCTCCTCCACCGAGCAGGAACTCGACCCGGACGATAGTGGGCGTCGCGGTGCTGACCTCGAACGGCGTGGTGAACACGTCCTGCGCGACCATTTCGGCCCGTCCGGGCCACCACGTTGCCGTTGGCGTCGAAGGCCGTCAGCGTGTGCTCGGCCGGCGCACCGAGCGAGGCCGCGAAAAACTTCACGCGGCTCTTCGGGCTGGTGAAGGAGAAGCGGAACGGGTCCGGATCGAACTCCCCGTCGGAGGGGTTGCCTGACTGAAGCACCTGAGTCCCGGAATGGGCGGCCGGATCCGTGCGCAGAAAGGCGCTCAGGAAGATGACGCCGTTGGGCGGTGGTGCGTACTGCGTGGTGATCTTCGCCGGCGCGGGGCGGTCTTCGAAGTCCAGCACGGTCTGCGCGGACAAGGCGCTGCAGCCGGCAAGGATCGCGATGAGGGGCAGTATTCGGCGCACGAACGATCGTGTGTGCATCGTCATCCCTCTCACAGTGCGGTCGCCATGAATACGATGCGGACCGTGACCGTCGCGCTCGTAGGATTTGTGACGGAGACGGTGGCCAGTCCTCCGGCGGTGGTCGTCGCTCGGACGTAGGATCCGCCCCGATCGTGTCCGTAGTGGTAGGCGGTTCCCGTCGCCAGCGTCGTGCCACTGAGCGCGAGGGTGACATTGAGCGGGCTGGTGGTTCCGATCCACTTCGCCGCGGCGGCGACCCCGGACGGTCCGGCCAGCTGTATCGAAGCTGTGCGTGTGGCGCCGGGAGCCAGGTCACCCTGGACGAGACCGGGAGTCTTCGTTTTCTCGAACCGCTCGATGAATTCGTTGATCTCACTCGCTGTCGGATCGGTGGGAGGCAGGCCGGCCCCGGCATCGGCAACCAGCCAGTCGTTCCCGAAATCGCCTCGCACCGCCGGGTCTTCGAAGACCGAGCGTTGGCGCACCTCCTCCACCTGCGCCGCGGGTTTCTTGGCGGGGCAGCATCCGCCTGCGATCAGTGAGGGCGCACAGATCCACAAAAGGAGTCGGGCGATACGCGGGGCGGGATTCGATGCGCAGGGGTCCATCGCAAACGCTCCGTTCTCAAAAAGAAGCTGTCTGGAATCGTCGGCTTACCCACTAGTCGTCGGCCTGCCTGCAAAGGGCTAGGTCTTTTTCGCAGAATCGCTTGCTGCCAGCGCCGAGCCGGCAAGAGGCGAACCTCCCAGGAGGTCATGTGTGACGAGCCGGCCATCTATCTCAGGGCGAGTTCGGGATAAACGCGCGGGCTTCGCCCGGCGTTAGCCTACGGCCGCGGGTCTGACGCTCGTCTTCCCTGACGGGGTGACGTGGAAAGCGGAAGCCGGTAGCCCATACGGGTCACCGAGCGTCTCGCCCGGAAGGGCGCGTTCAAAGGAGTCACCTTGAGAGGGTCGCGTCCGCAGGACGCGGCGTGGGCGTTACAGGGTCGGCGTGCAGGCGCGGCGGTTCCTGGAGCGGGTACGACGGATTCTGGCTGACGGCGATCGGCTGTTCGCTAAAGCGACGACCGGCGGCGCAGGCTTTAGGGGGACCGATGCGGCGTCACCTTGACCAGGGTGCCCAATGCGCCGGGGAAGAACACGCTCCCGTCGTAACCGGGCTGAACCGCGCTTCCCTGAGTCATGAAGGGGAGCCTCGCCGACCGTGCGAGCTCTCGGCCCGTGGCCGCGTCGCGGAAGACGACCTCGTCGGTGTGGTTCATGCCAGGGATCTCGGCTCCGGGGATGTCGGTGCCGACCCAGGTGCGGTGACCCTTCGGGCCGATCAGCGTGGCCCATTCGGTGGTGGTGTGGGTCTTCTTCCACACGGTCGTGATGCCTGAGTCGGTGAGCTTGAATGCCGCGATCTTGCGTGCCAGCGTCTCCACCCCGTAGAAGAGGCCGTTCTCGGGATCGGCCTCCAACGACATGCCGGCCCAGCTGATCGCCGGCACCCCTCCTTCAGCTGCGGTCGCGAATGCTGCGGCCAGCTCCGGCGGGATCGGGTCGTCGACATAGGGCTGCAGAAGGAAGACGTTCGAGTCATCGCCCTGGTTGATGGCGAACACCGTCAGCGCCCCGGCAGCAGGAACGGAGTTCGTCGCGCCAAGGACCCAGTCGTTCATGATGATCAACGAGCCGCCGGTCGTCTGGCCGGGATTGGGAACTTGGGCGGGAGTCCAGCTGAGATCCGGGGTGAAGATCCCGTTGAGCACCGAGTAACGCACCGCGTTGGAGGTCTTCTCCAACAGATACACGTAGTCAACGCCAAGGTACCGAGTGATGGTGGGCCGGGCGCCCGCGAACGCGGGCAGGGTGATGTTGTCGATGATCTGCATCGTCTGCGGGTTGACCGAGATCAGGACGGACGCCGGAACGTTTTGGGCGTCGGGGCACTTGAGGATCGCCGACGGCCCGTTCAACGTGCACCCAGCCACTCGGTACAGCGACTTCACCACGATCGTCCCGTCCGGGAGCGCGTTGAAGCCGTTGTACGAGGTGTTGACCGCGTTCTCGGTCGGGAACGAGTCATAGGTGGGCGTCGGGTCGGGGTAGTTGTTGCGCATGAAGACCATCGTCGGCAGCACCAGCGTCGCGACGACGTTCCCGTCGGCCGGATCAACCTTGAAGACCCGGTACCCCGACACCACGTAGATGTATCCGTCGTTCATGATCGCCATGGCTCCGGGGTAGTCCCATTCGCAGATTACCGGCGGGCCCGGTATGCAGGCTTCCACCGTGTTCCGCAGTTGTGTGTACCAGACCGGCTCCAGGGTCGTCGTGTCGACCTTCGCGACGAACGGGCCGATCGAGCCCTCGATGTCGCCGTAGCTGCCGCCTTGAATGAAGGCGGCCTTGTGGTTGAGGTACGACATGTTGTAGCCCGACGGATACGCGCCCTCGCTGGACGGCACGATGTCCACGCGGTTCGACCCGTTGAACGAGCCGCCGAACCTCGCCCTGGAGAACACGTGCGACCGGGCGGAGTCGTAGTGCTCGAACGCCTGCAGCGACGGGTACCACGGCGCATTGAGAGGTGGCGGAGCTTGAGCCTGAGCGCCGAGGACGGTCACCAGCAGCCCCCCAACAACGACGAAACCCGACAATGTCCGCCTGAACGTGTTTCGCTTGAACGTGGTCATTGGTTCCCCCGACCGCCGCAATCGTTTCGTGGCTGGTTTCCGCCGCTCTTCCTTTGACCCCAGCGATGCTATGACCGCCAGTCACTAAATTTCAAGCGTCGTGGCTGCGCGAAAAACGGGAGCTCGCCCGATCGCGAGAGCGTCCGAGGCGAACTGTCGCTTTAGGCGACACTCATCCCCGCCGGCGGTCGCGCCGGCAAGCCCTCTGCGCCTGGTGGGAACAGAAAGCGACGTGTAGGGAGGTCGAGGAGGCTGATACGAACGACCAGGAGTGTGCTCCCCGATGATCGACGCGAGTTCGCTCGTGTCGACAATAAAGCTCTCCTCCGAAATCGTGCGGTTGGTAGCCCATACGGGGCACCGAGCGGCGCGAAGCGAGGCGACAAGCGCCGGGTCCGCCGGCGCTAATCGAACCCGTGTCGCGCCCGGAAGGGCGCGCTCAGAGGAGCCGCCTTGAGAGGTCGCGTCGGGAGGACGCGGCATGAGAGTCACAGGGTCGGCGAGAGCTGGTAGCCCATACGGGAATCGAACCCGTGTCGCGCCCGGAAGGGCGCGCTCAGAGGAGTCGCCTTGAGAGGGTCTGCGTCCGCAGGACGCGGCAGTGGAGTTACAGGGTCGGCGAGAGCTGGTAGCCCATACGGGAATCGAACCCGTATTTCGGCCTTGAGAGGGCCGCGTCCTAACCGTTAGACGAATGGGCCGAACGGGGCGCGAAAGTTAGCACACGCGCTGGCCTGTGAGCAACGAGGCCTCGGCGCCCGCATTGCCAGGGAGAAACGAAAGGGCCGGCACCCCCTACAGGGAATGCCGGCCCGGATCAGTCTGCGGACTCTACTGGCAGTAGGCCTCGACCTCGGCCCTGCGATTCTCGGCAGCGGCCTTTCGCGGTCTTGTTGTCACCGACGGGATTGGACTCGCCGTGGCCCGCCGCCGTCACCCTGTCGGGATTGCCGCCCTTCGAGATGATGTACGTCTTCACCGCGTCGGCACGCTTCTCGGAAAGGGTCTGGTTGAAGGCGTCGGGGCCGGTCGAGTCGGTGTAGCCGTTGACCTCGAACTTGCAGGCCTGATGCTTCCGGACGAACGCCTCCAGCTTATCGAGCTCGGCCTGGTCCGATTTCCTGATGACGGCTTTGTTGGTGTCGAAGTTGACGTGGATGGTGAGCGTCTCGGTCGGTTTGGGTTTCACGCTGACGGTCGCCGAGCCGGTGCCTCGTGCCCCGGCTCCCGTGGCGGTCGCGGAATACGTCGTGGTCGTCTTCGGGCAAACCTGCTTGGAGCCGCTCGGGCCGACGGTTCCCGGCTCCGGGTCGATCGCGACGCTGGTCGCGTTGGTCGAGGACCACGTGAGAGTGGCGCAGCCGCCCTCGTTGATCGAGGTCGGAGAGGCGGAAAGCGTTACGGTGGCCGCGGGCGCTGCTGGAGGCGGGGGCGTGCGTACGGGCTCGGGAGCTGCGACGACTTTTGCCGGGCACAGGGCCTGGATCTTGCCCATCGCCTCTGCGGCCAGCGCATTCGCCTCCGAGGGCTTGCACTGGTTGCAGAGCAGCTCTGCTCGTTTCACCAGATCCTCGGCCTCCGCGAACTGGCTCGGACACTCCGTCGCCTTCCCTGCGGCCCGCGCCGATTCGAGTGCCGCCGAGGCCGACTTCACTTCCGCGGTGATGCAACCCGACAAAACGGCAAGAGCACACAAGAGGCCCGCCACAACCGAAGAACGCAGCAGTGGAAAGCGCATGAGCTTCCTCCCCCTAATTCCCGTTCTTATATCGCATCTTGCGGGCGCCGGGGGATACGGACCTAAGGGAAGTCGTGCGGGGTCGGAGGGCGGCGGCGGGCCCTGCTCGAACGAGCTTCACACCCTCCACATGCGAGGAAAGGGGGGACCAGCCCCCCCGGGCGGCCCGGCGGCGGGGCCGGCTAGGACGGCCGAACCGCGGGCTGGGCGGCCTTACCCGGGGAATAGCGCGCCCAGCGCAGGATCTCCGGGATCGTCGGCTTTTTGCCGTACATGAAGATCCCGATCCGGTAGATCCGGCCGGCGAACCAGGCGATTGCGAGCGTCGTCATAAGCGACGCGGCCACGGAGGCGAGCACCTGCCAGGCCGGGACCTCCGAGATCGCGGTCCGCAGGAACATGATGAGCGGCGAGGTGAACGGGAAGATCGAGAAGAAGACCGCGAGACCGCCCGAGGGGTTCGCGAGAACGCCGTTCAGGACGGCCATACCGCTGATGATGAGGACCATCGGAATCATCGCGAGCTGCTGGGCCTCCTGGTCGGAGTTGAACGGCGCGGCGATCGCGGTGTAGACGCTGGCGTAGAGGAAATACCCGAGCAGGAAGTAGAGGATGAAGTACCCGACCATCGAGAGGGGAATCCGCGGCACTCCCATGTTGCCCGACGCGACGATCGAGGCGATTCCCGGCAGCGACAGGTTCATCGCGACGAGCGACCAGACGAAGTACTGAGTCAGTCCGACCAGGCCGATGCCGATGATCTTTCCGATCATCAGCTCGGTCGGCCGCACGGATGCGACGACGATCTCGACGATGCGATTGGTCTTCTCCTCGAGGACGCCCCGCATCACCTGGTACCCGTACATGAACATCGTGGCGTAGAGGATGATCATGAAAATGAGCGCAGCGAATATCCCCGCACCCCTTTCTTCCTCCACACCCTTCTCGGTGACCTTGAACGGCTTCAGCTCGACCAGTGCCTCGAGGTCGTCGGCAAGATCCGCCGGGAATCCGCGGGCCGCGATTTTCTGCCTCAGCACCGTCCGGTTGATCGACCGCTGAAGGACTCCCATGGCGATGAACTCGGACACCGTGGTGGAGACGTAGTCCGCGGTGCCCGCTCCCAGCTCCGCGGGATCGAGGATGACGTAGGCGTGAATCTTCTCTTCCCGGATCTCCCGATTGAGCGCGTCCCTGGTCTCGGCCAGGGTACCGGTGACGGGCCGGCGTTCGAGCGCCCAATGGGGATAGGGTCCCTGAGCTTTCTTCTTTTCTTCGGCTTCCCGGGCGGCCACATCCGCCGCGAGGGGCTCGTAGAGATCCCCACGGACGTCGACGACCGCCAGCTTCCGTTCTCCTCCCGCCTTGGAGGCGGTGGCGAACGAGATCCCGATGTAGGCCAGAAAGAGCGCCGGGATCACGGCCGTACCGATCCAGAACGCCTTGGTCCGGACGCGCTCCAGGTACTCCCGGCGGACGATGGCGAAGATCTTCTTCCACTTCATGGGGCGCTCACTCGACGGTCCGGGTCTCTTCGAGCCCGGCGGACTTCACGGCTTCGAGGTAGATCTCTTCGAGGTCGGGCTCCTTCTGCGAGAAGGCGTGAATCTCGTAGCGGTCGAGGGCCGTCCGGAGGAAGGCGCGGCGATCGACGCCCGGGGCGAGGCCGACGACGTAGTGGCCGTCGACCGCCTTGACGGTCGCAACACCGGGCAGGCCGCCGATCTCCGCGAGAGACGCGCCGGCCTCGAGCCTCAGGAGCCCCTGCGAGTTCCTCCGCTTCAACTCCTTGACCGAGCCCTCGAGGATCTTCTTGGAACGGGCCATCAGGCAGATCTCGTCGCAGAGCTTTTCCGCCTGTTCGAGGACGTGCGTGCAGAACACGATCGTCTTGCCGCGCTGGCGGAAATCGAGGAAGTAGTCGCGCATGAGCGCGACGTTGATGGGATCCAGTCCCGAGAAGGGCTCGTCGAGGATGAGGATGTCGGGATCGTGGACGATCGTCGCGATGAACTGGACTTTCTGCTGCATGCCCTTCGAGAGCTCGTCGACCTTTTTGTTGAGCCAGGGCCGCAGCTCCATCTTGTCGAGCCAGCTCTCGATGCGCTGCTTCGCGGTCTCCCGGCTGACTTCCTTGATCGCGGCCAGGAAGAAGAGGTGATCGCTCACCTTCATCTTCCGGTAGAGGCCGCGCTCCTCGGGCAGGTAGCCGATCCGGTTCTGCGTCTGCCGGTCCATCGGATGCCCGAGAATCCGGATCTCGCCGGAGTCGGGCGCCGTGATGTTCATGATCATCCGGATCGACGTCGTCTTCCCGGCGCCGTTGGGTCCGAGCAGACCGAACATCGATCCCCGCGGGACGCGGAGCGAGAGGCCGTCGACCGCCTTGAAACGGCCGAAGGCCTTGGTGACCCCGGTCAGCTCGATCGCGGTGTCCATGCGGCTCGCGGATTATTACGGATTCCCTGGGGCGGGGTTTGGAGGTAGCATTCGCGGCGAGCGCGCGGGGCGCTCCCGGTCCGCGGAAAGGGCCAAGCCCACCCGAGCTTCTGGCTTTGCGACGATGAGCGTCTTCCTCGCCCGATAGCGGACCGCGGGCCTGCATCCCGCCGCCTCGAGCGCGCGGGGGAGGAGGTCGCCGTGCCGGTCGAACCGCTTTCCGAAAACCCATCCCTCGAGAACCTGCGCCACCGCGCGAAGAGCCTGCTCGAAGACGTCCGTGCCGGCAGTCCCGCGGCGCTCGCGCGCGTCCGGGAATTCCATCCGCGGGGAGAGGCCGCGGCCGCGGGGCTCGCCTTGAGCGGGGCGCAACTGGTGCTGGCGCGGTCCTACGGATTCGCGAGCTGGCCAAAGCTCAAGCGCCACGTCGAGAGCATCGCGCCGTATCGCTTCGACCCGACGGTCGAGCGTCCGGCCGGATCCGCGGCCGACGCGTTCGTGCGCCTGGCCTGCCTCGACTACGGACACTGGCAGCGGTCGGATCTCCCGGAGGCGAAGGCCATGCTCGAACGCCAGCCCGCGCTGTGCGCATCGGACCTCTCCGCGGCCGCCGCCGCCGGCGACGTCGCGGCGGCGCGCGCGATGCTCGACGCGGATCCCTCGCGCGTCCGGCGCCCGTGCGGAGTCTACGGATGGGAGCCGCTCCTCTATGCCTGCTACTCACGCCTCGAGGACGCCGGCGGCCGCTCGACGCTCGACACGGCTCGACTTCTGCTCGAACGCGGGGCGGATCCCAACGCCGGGTTCCTGTGGCAGGGCAACGTCCCGCCGTTCACGGCTTTGACGGGAGCCTTCGGCGAGGGCGAAGGGGGAGCGAGCTATCCGCCGCATCCCCAACGGGATCTCCTCGCGCGGCAGCTGCTCGAAGCGGGGGCCGATCCCAACGACGGGCAGGTGCTCTACAACCGGCACTTCCGGCGGGACGACGACCACCTCGTGCTGCTCTTCGAGTTCGGCCTCGGCCGGGACGCGCGCGGCCCGTGGTACGCGAAGTTCGGCGAGCGCCTCGCGAGCCCGGCGCAGCTTCTCGTCGAGGAGCTCTGGTCCGCGGCGCGCAGGAACTTCCCCGAGCGTGTGCGACTGCTCGTCGAGCACGGCACGGACGTCGGCGGGCGGGGCCTGCGCGACGGCCGGACGCCGTACGAGGCGGCGATGCTCGCGGGCAACGTCGAAGTTGCGGATTTCCTCATGGCGCACGGCGCGACGACGGCTGTTCTCGACCCGGGCGACGCGTTCGCCGCGGCCGTGGTCGCGGGGCGGCGCGCGGAGGCCCGGGCCCTGCTGGATCGCCACCCCGGCCTTCTCGACGCGCTGGGTCGCCACGGACGAATCCAGCTCGTGCACCGCGCCGTCGAGTCCGGCCGGCTGGACGGCATCCGGCTGATGGCCGAGCTGGGGTTCGAGCTCTCCGGCACCACGCGCCACGACGGCGCAGGCGTGTACCTCCAAACGACGCCGCTCCACAACGCGGCGTGGATGGGGAACCTCGAGATGGCGAAGCTGCTCGTCGAGCTCGGCGCGGATCCGAACGCGCGCGATCCGAACTACGACGCGACGCCTCTCGGCTGGGCCGAGTACAACCGGCAGGACGAGGTCGCGGAATATCTGAGGTCTCTCGAGATCCGGGATCCTCATCCGGATACCAACTGAACCCGGCCGGCCAACTTCAGGCTGGGAGGTCACCATGACCCGTCGCTTTTTTCCGGCTCTGCTGCTGTTCGGGTGCGTCCTGGCCGGCAGGGCGGACACCTCGGTGCCGCCGACGCTCGCTGCCATGGCGCAGACCGAGCGCGACTTCGCGGCCGCGTGCCGGAAAGTCGGGATGCGAGACTCCTTCCTCCAGTACTTCGCGGACGACGCCCTGTTCTTCGTTCCCGAGCCTGTGAACGCGAAGGAGCTTCTCTCCAAGCGCCCCGCCGAGCCCTTCGCAGCCCGGCAGCTGACCTGGGAGCCGCGTCTCGGCGACGTCTCCTCCAGCGGCGACCTCGGTTGGCTCACGGGGCCGTCCGAGCTGGTCGTGCCCGCCGCGCCGGAACCGGGCCCGCGTCATCAGGTCTACCTCTCCGTCTGGAGAAAGCAGCCTTCTGGAGACTGGAGAGTCATCATCGACGTCGGTGTCGCCACGCCGTCCGCCGCGGCGTTCGCTCACGGCTTCCAGCGATTCGCCATGTCCGACCGGTTTGCGAAAGGCGGAGGCCGTCTGGCCGCGACGGCCAGCCTCGAAGCCGCCGACCGCGCGCTGAACGAGCGTGCCTCGTCGAAGTCCATTGCCGACGGATACGCGCCGGCGCTTCTGAATTCGTCGCGGCTTCACCGGGACGACATCCTCCCGATCGTCGGCCAGGAAAAGATTGTCGAATGGCTCCGCGCGCAGCCCCGGGAAGTTCTCGGCATCCACGACGAAGGCCGAGGCCGCCGAGGCCGGCGACTTCGGCTACACGTACGGGTCCTACAAGATCGAGGGGAGCGAGACGCCGAAGACCGGTTCCTACATCCGCCTGTGGGAGCGGCGGGCCGACGGAACCTGGTTCGTCGCCGTCGACGTCATCTAGCCGGAGCTCGTCAGCGCCTCGGGCGCAGGAGGCGTCCGACCAGGGCGCCGAGAAGCGTTGCCGCGACGACCGCCCCGAGGTGGGCGGGCAGCACGTGCCCCGGATCCGAGTAGTGGCAGAAGAGTCTCCAGCCCGCATCCGAGAGTAGTCCCGCTCCGGCGCCGTACAGGGCGCCGGCGATCTGCGGCCGCAGCGGGAAGGCGCGCGAGGCCAGCAGGCCGGCGAAGAGAATGACCGGGACCGCGGCGAGCAGCGGGTACCCGAAGCAGATGCTCGTCACGTAGGCCACGGACTCGCTCACGATGCGCGTCGGGCTGACACGCCAGGTCGCGAGCGTGATGAATACGACGGCGCCGAGCGCCGCTCCGAGGGACGCGGCGAGCGCCGGCGGCGACCACACGCGGCCGGGAATCGCTTCGCGCAGCGCGAAGCCGATCAGGAGCATTCCGAGGGCGAGCTCGACCGTCGAGAGGCCCCACGTGAGCGCCCAGCCGAGCCGTCCGGCGTCGCCGCGCAGGCCGTAGACCGTGGACGCGGCGAAGAGCAGGAGGACGGCGAGCGGCAGCGTCGCGGCCGCCCGAAGCCACGGCTTGCGCAGCGGCGCGACGGGCGCGAGGTCGGCGGCGATGCGCTCCCGGAGCGCCGGCGGGGCCGCGTCGTCGATCATCGGGAGATCTCCCGGCCGGTCCCGCTGAGGATCCGCCGCAGCTCCGCCATTCCGCGGCTCGAGCGGAGCTTGGCGGCGCTCTCGGTGACGCCCTGGATGGCGCCGACCTCGCGGAAACTGAAGCCCCAGACGTGGTGCAGCAGCATCGCCTCCCTCCGGTCGGCGCCGATGCGTCCCACGGCGGCGCGCAGCACGAGACGATCCGCCAGGCCGTCGACTTCCGGCGGGACCGGAATCTCGCTGTCCTCCACGTTTTCCGCGCCGCGCAGCGGTCGCCGCCGAGCCGCCCGAAGGCCCATGAGATAGACGTGCCGGCTGATGGCAAACACCCACGGCAACAGAGGCTGCTCCCGATCGTAGGTATGACGAGAGCGATGGATCTGCAGAAACGCCTCCTGAAGGAGGTCCTGCGCCTCGGCCGCGTCTCGGGTCAGAGAGGTGAGGTACCTGCGCAGGGGTCCGGCGATCGTGGCGTACACGTGATCGAACGCTTCGAGCCGCCCTCCCTGGTATTCCGCCATCCATCCGCGCAGCTCGGCCTCGTCGAACCGCGGCCGCGTCAGGCCCCCGTTATGGATTTGCTGCGACGGGAGACTTCGGTGTCACGCGCGCCGATTCTCCACCCGAGGAGCGCTGCGGGCAACGGATACGAAAGCGGGGTTCTTACGCAAACTCTCGAAGGGAGGCGCGTCCATGAGACACATCTCTCGCAGCGAGTTCTGGCGGGACGGCGCGAAGCCGCCGTTCCGCGACTGGTAGCGGCGCGAGACGCCGGTCACTGCCCGCGGAGCGCGAGCGTCGGTTCGATCCGGGCCGCGCGGCGCGCGGGCAGCCAGGCGGCGAGCAGCACGACCCCGATGAGAGCCGCGGCTGCGGCCGCCGCCATCGCGGGCGGGATCTCGATCTCCGGGATCAGGCGCGCCAGAAGCGGCCGTCCGGCGATGGCGAGTCCCAGACCCGCGGCCGCTCCCGCGATCCCGATCCGCACGGCCTGGCGAAGGATCATCCGCCGTACGTCGCCTTGCGTCGCGCCGATCGCCATGCGCAGGCCGATCTCCGGCGCGCGCTGGCTGACCGCGTAGGACACGAGCCCGTACAGGCCGAGCACGGCGAGCAGCACGGCCGTCAGCGCGAACGCGGCGAAGAGGCCGAGGCTGAAGCGCCGCGGCCCGAGGGAGGCGTCCAGGAAGTGCCGCATCGTGCCCGCATCCGACACCGCCGCATCCGGATCGACCGCGCGGACGTGGCCCAGGAACGTCTCGCGAAACGCCGCCGGATCCGAGTCCGTCCGGATCATCCAGAAGAGATTGCTTCGGAGCGCACCGACTCCGTCCGGATGAAACTGCGGCATCGGAAGGTAGACGTCGAAGGGCGGCGGCAGATCGAGGGCCGCCTGGCGGACGTTCTCCACGATGCCGACGATCTCGACCGGCCGCGGGCCCTCGTTGTTGTCGTCGATCAGCAGGCGCCGCCCCACGGCTCCCTCCTGCAGGAATCGATCGGCGAGCGCCGCGCTGATCAGCGCCACGGGGGGTGCATTCGGCCGGTCGTTGTCGGAGAACGAGCGGCCCTGGAGCAGCCGCGTGCCCACGGCCGCGAGGTAACCCGGAGAGACGGCGCGCAGGTTGGCGCTCGGCTTGTCGCGATCCGCGATGGGCTGGCCGGCGACCGAGAACGGCACCGTATAGAGGAGGCCGCTGAGCGGCGCCACCGAAATGGCCCCGACGCGCGCGACGCCCGGCGAGGCGGCGAGCCGGTCCGAGAGGCGCTCCGTGAAACGCATCACGTCTTCAGGGGTGCGATAGGCGGGTGGCATGGACACCCGCGCCTGGAAGACGCCGTCCGGGCGGAACCCCGGATGCAGATCCTGGAGGCGGAGCAGGTTTCGGACCAGCGTGCTCGTCGCCAGCAGGAGGACGAGAGCGGCGCAGATCTCGGCGGCGACCATGGCGTTGCGGACCCGATGGTTCCACCGATCGCCGACCGCCCCGCGGCCGGCTCCCCGGACGACGTCGCCGGCCCGCGTGCGCGCGATCGCGGCGAGTGGGGCCGCGGTCAGGAGCGCCGTCACGAACGCGGTGATCACCATGACGAACCCCGCGACGGTGGCGTCGAGCCCGACCTCCCCGAGGCGGGGGATGGAGGCCGGCGCCCACCGCATCGCCGCACGGATCGCCGGGAATCGCGGCCACCCATCCGAGGAGGCTGCCGATCGCCGCCAGTAGGAACGCCTCGAGCCCGAGCTGCCGCGCGAGCTGCAGCCGCGACGCGCCCATCGCGATCCGCATCGCCAGCTCGGCGCGCCGGCCGTTGGCCCGGACGAGCGCCAGCGAGACGAGATTCGCGAGCGCCGTGGCCAGGACCAGGATCACCGCGGCCAGGAGCGCGAGCATCGACGTCCGATGGCCGGCGACGAGCACCTCGTGCAGCGGGACGACCTTCACCGCCTCTTTGCCCGCGTACTCGACAGGAAACTGCTGGCGCAGCGAGCGGCCGATCGCGGTCAACTCCGACCGGGCCTGGCCGGCCCCCGTGCCGGGGTTCAGCCGGCCGACGAACCTCAGGAAGTTCACCGAGCTCCGCGCGTGGCGGAGAGGGTCGCGGTCGGGAACGAGCGCCGTCACGACGTCGATGTCTCGCAGCGGCAGGGGAAACTGTGCCGGCAGCACGCCCACGACGACGAACGGCTCTCCGTTGATTCTCACGGTGCGTCCGACGGCGTCGGCGTCGCCGCCGAACCGGTTCCGCCAGAGGCGGTGACTGAGGACCGCCACGTTCGGCGCATCGGCGCGGTCGTCGCTCTCCTGGAGGAGGCGGCCCGCCGCCGGCGAGGCTCCCAGGACCTCGAACGCGTTGGCCGACATGCGCGCCCCCTGGAGCCGTTCGGTGGCGCCGTCGCCCGCGAGGCTTGCGCTCCAATTGGCGTACGCCGCGAGGCCCGACAACGTGCGCGTGCGGCTTCGGTAGTCCAGAAACTCCGGCAACGTGAACGGTGCGTCCGGGTTGTCGGGCCGCACCGAGGCGATCCAGACCAGCCGTTCGGGCGAGGTGAAAGGCAGCGCCCGGACGAGCACGGTGTTCACGACCGAGAAAACGGCGGCCGTCGCCCCGACGGCGAGCGCGAGCGTCAGGACGACGGTCAGCGCGAATCCCGGGTGGCGGACCTGCTGGCGGAGCGCTATGCGGAGATCGTTCACGACGCTCACGGCGATCCGAGGCCGAGGCCGAACCACCGATCTCGAGCCAGCTCTGGTTCATGGACTTCCCCTCGATGAAGTTCTAGCGGAAGACGATGCGTCGATTTGCGACACGAATCCGTCGGAATCCGCCATCGCGCCAGGGACGCTTGCGAAACGCTCGGACACGGCGCCATAGTCCGTAACATGGCCTCCGCGGTGAAGTCATCCGGCGCGCGCCGGCAGGCCCTCGGTCGCCGCATCGTCGCCGTCGTCGTGCCTCCGGTCGACGAGCTCGATCTGGTGGGGCCCCTGCAGGTGTTTCACTCGGTGAACCGCCTCGCCGGCCGGGCCATCTACGAGATCGAGGTCGTCACGGCCGCGGACCGGCTGACGGTCGAGGGGGAGAGCGGCGTGTTGACGTTTCTCGCGCGGCACCACTTCCGCAAGGTCGAAGGCGCGTGCGATTCCGTGCTCCTCGTCTGCGGGCTGGGCACGCGGTCCGTGCGGGACGCGGCGCTCTCGGCGTGGCTGAGGAAGAGGGCGTCCGAGGTGCGGCGGCTCGGCGCCGTCTGCGTCGGCTCGTTCCTGCTGGCCGAGGCCGGGCTGTTGAACGGACGGCGCGCGACCACGCACTGGAAGTTCGGCCGCGAGCTGGCGAAGCGGTATCCCGGCGTGCGCGTCGAGCACGAGCCTCTCTGGGTGAAGGACGGGAACATCTATACGTCGGCGGGCATCTCGGCGGGCATCGACCTGGCGCTCGCGTGGGTCGAAGAGGACTGCGGCGCGAGCCTGGCGCACGAAGCCGCGCGCGAGCTCGTCCTCTTCCTGCGGCGGCCGGGCGGGCAGCCCCAGCTGAGCGTCTCGCTGGCGTCTCAGGCGTCCGAGATGACGTCGCTGCGCGAGCTCCAGATCTGGATGGCCGAGCATCTTCGCTCGAAGCTCTCGGTCGACGAGCTCGCGGAGCGGATGGCGATGAGCGTTCGCAACTTCGAGCGCGTCTTCACCCGGGAAGTGGGCACGACGCCGTCCCAGTACGTGCTGCAGTTGCGCGTCGAGGCGGCCCGCGCTCAGCTCGAGCGGACGGATCGGGGCCTCAAGGAAGTGGCGGCGGCGGCGGGGTTCGGCGGGGTCGACGGGATGCGGCGGGCTTTCGTCCGGCTCCTGGGGATCACGCCGAGCCGGTATCGCGAGGTCGCGAAGGAAGCCTGAGGGACCGGAACGACGAATAGGCCTTGACTGGTCACCGCCGAAGCCCATAGCCTATGTGTCGAAGGTTGAGGCAACGAAGGTTGAGGTATTAATGGCGTCCGCTCGATTCCCCATCCCCCAGGGCACGCTCGACATGTTGATCCTGCAAATGCTGTCGCTCGAGGCCGCGCATGGCTACGCCATCGCGCACCGGCTCCAGCAGATCTCACGCGAAACGGTGCAGGTCAATCAGGGCTCCTTGTATCCGGCGCTGCACCGCCTCGAACAGAAGCGCTGGCTGACATCCGAGTGGCGCCAGTCGGAAACGGGCCGCGAGGCCAAGTTCTATTCACTCACGCGGGCGGGCCGCAAGCAGTTGGCGCTCGAAAAGGCCGATTGGAACCGGTTGACGGCCGCTGTCCGGCTGGTCTTCAACGAGGGAACATAAGCCATGGCCAGGCTCCTCAATCTCCTTCCCTGGAGGCGTCACCGCCTGGAACGGGACCTCGATCGCGAATTGCGGTATCACGTGGACCGCCGCGTCGAGGACGGGATCAAGGCCGGACTGAGCGAGCCCGAGGCCCGAAGACAGGCGAGCCTCGAGTTCGGCGGCGTGTCCCAGAGCCAGGAAGCCGTGCGGGACGCGTGGATCTGGCGATGGCTCGATACGCTCGCGCGCGACGTGCGCTATGCGATCCGCAGCCTGACCAGGAGCTGGGGCTTCGCACTGGGCGCCGGCGCCGTACTCGCCCTGGCCATCGGTGCCAACGTCGCCATTTTCTCGGTGGTCAACGCGGTCCTGCTTCAGCCGCTCCCCTACCCCGACGCCGAGCGCCTCGTCTCGGTCGAGACGTTCTGGACCAACACGGGACGCGCCAGCCAGGATGTGTCGGGGCCCGACTTTCTCGACTGGCAGGCGCAGAACGACGTGTTCGAGAAGATGGCTGTGTCCAACGGTGGAGACAACGATGGAGACGATTCCGCAACCATCGTCGGCGACCGCGCCGTGTTTGCCAACGCCCGATACGTCTCGGCGGAGTTCTTTTCGGTCTTCGGCCAGACCGCGTCTGCAGGCCGCCTGCTGACGGAACACGATGTTCCGGCGAGCGAGGTGGAGCCAACGGTCGCCGTCGTGCGGTATCACTGGGCATTGGCGCACTTCGGCAGCGCCGAGGCTGCTGTCGGGAAGAGGGTCACCGTATACGGGAACCCGCTGGAGATCGTCGGAGTGGCGGCGCCGGCCTTTCGCTATCCCGGCGCCGCGGATCTCTGGCTGCCCTGGCCCACCACCAGCGGAGGGACGTTCCGCAGCCTGCACGACTATCAGGCCGTCGGGAAGCTCAAGGCAGGCGTGGACCTTTCGCGTGCCCGGGCGCAGATGCGGACCATCGGCGACGCTCTGGCGCGGCAATATCCGGAGAGTCGCCCGAAGACCGTGACCCTGATTCCGCTGCAGGAGCGGCTGACCGGCAATCTCCGCGTGACGTTATGGGTGCTGATGAGCGCGGTGGGCGTCGTGTGGCTCATTGCGTGCGCCAACATCGCGAACCTCCTGCTTGCGCGGGCCGCGGGCAGGACGCGGGAGATCGCGCTCCGCGCCGCGCTCGGCGCCGGCCGGGGCCGTGTGCTCCGGCAACTGCTCACCGAGAGTTGTGTGCTCGCGGGGGGGGCCGCTCTGGCGGGTCTCCTGCTCGCGTCCGTGCTCGTGCGGGGACTCGTCGCGTTGTCACCCGCCAACCTTTCCGGTCTCGACGACGTGCGGATGGACATGACCGTCCTCCTGTTCGCGCTCGGGCTCTCGCTTCTGTCGACTCTGCTCTTCGGGCTCGTGCCGGCCCTGCAGACCTCGCGACTCGACCTTTCGGATGCGCTGAAGCAGGGCGGCTCCAAGGCGACGGCGTCGAAGGGGAGCTCCCGGCTCCGCGCGGCGCTCGTCGTGACCGAAGTCGCGCTGTCGGTCATCCTGCTGGTGGCCGCAGGGCTGCTGGTGCGATCCTTCCTGGCGCTCCAGCGCGTGGATCTCGGGTTCACGACGAACCGCGTGCTGGTGGCCTACACGGATTACGCCGTGAACGATGAGAAGGAGATCCGGATCCGGTCCAGGTTCTTCGCGGATTTCCTGGATCGTCTGCGCGCGGTGCCTGGCGTGAGCGCCGCGGCGGGCATCGCCTTCCTGCCGATGGGACGGGAGCCCAGGGCGGCTCGCGACTACTTCGTACAAGGCCGACCGGAGGGACAACCGGGGGAACGGCCGCAAGTCGAGGTCTACGCGATCACTTCGGACTACTTCAAGACGCTGGAGATTCCGGTTCGTGCCGGGCGTGACTTCGACAGGACCGACACCCCGGAGCGGCCGCCGGTCGCCATCATCAACGAGACCCTGGCACGGACCGCCTTTCCAGGCGAGTCTCCGCTGGGACAGCAGATCCGGACGAACAGCAAGACGCCCTGGCATGAGATCGTCGGTGTCGTCGCCGACACGCGGTGGCAGGACCCGAGCCACCCGGCCCCGTCGGTCCTCTTCGTATCCTCGTTGCAGGGCTGGGGCAAGTCGCTGTCCATCCTGGCTCGGACCTCGCTGGACGAGAAGGCGCTCGCAGGCACCCTTCGCGCGCTCCTGCACGAAGCCAATCCCACCGTGCCGGTCCGGTTCGAGACCATGGAGGAGCTGTTCGACTTCGCGCTGGCGTATCCCCGGTTTCGCACGCAGGTGATCGGGCTGTTTGCGGGTGTCGCGGCCCTCCTGGCTGCCGTGGGCATCTTCAGCGTGCTGGCGTACCTGGTGGGACAACGAACGAGGGAGCTCGCGATCCGCCGGGCCCTGGGCGCCCGGGCCGCCGATGTCATCCGCCTCATCGTTGGTGAAGGACTGCGGCTGGTCGCGATCGGCCTCGTCCTGGGACTTGCCGGTGCACTCGCCCTGGCGCGGCTGCTGACGGGTCTCCTCTATGAGATCAGCCCGTGGGACGTCGGCACCTATCTGGGGACGATCGCCGTGATCGGCAGCGCGGCGCTGCTCGCCACCCTCCTTCCCGTAATCAGAGCCGCCGCGATCACGCCCCTCATCGCGCTCCGGCAGGAGTAGTCGGGCCTACAGAAGGCTCTAGTTGGCGGAGAGGGTGGGATTCAGATTGGCGGAGAGGGTGGGATTTGAACCCACGAGACCCTTTCGGGCCTACCGGTTTTCGAGACCGGCCTGATCAACCACTCCAGCACCTCTCCGCGCGGGTGGGACGCGAATCCTAGCAAATCAGAGGCTGGATGTCAGGTAGACGCCGTTCGAGCCTCATGCGAGTACCGCCGGCCTCCGGCCGGCGTTCCTACTGCCGGGGTGATAGCGCCGCGCTTCGCGCGACGTTGCCTACTGCCGGGGGTCTGCCTTCGGTGGACGGCTCCCTGGTGGTCGGCTCGGGACCAACCGAGTCCAGCACCGCTCGTCGCGCGCCCGTGGGGACGCTCTTCCTGGCGGAATCGGGGCCCGGCATTCAGGCTCGTCGTCTAAAACTCAGCGAATGTGATCCAGGTCCTGTTGGTCTGCCCGAGTTCTCGATTACGCTTTTTGCGTTAGCCCCGGCTCGGGCCACGGGAATGTCAGCGGCGGGCGTCGGGAGGTGGGGACGCCATGGATAGTACCCGCTACGTTCAGATCATCTGCCGCGCCTGCGGCGGAAAGATCGTTGCGATCGCCGGGCAAGGTTGTCCGGCGACCTGCGCCCTCTGCAAGGAGCCTCTCGAGCCCGCGGCTCCGCCGTCGCGATCTCAGGCTCCGGTAAGTACCCGCCAGACCCACACGGGCACGCGCGAGAGCGCGGCGTTCCCGCGAGGCACCTTCACGAACACCGCTCCGAAGTTCCCCCGGCCGGCATCCACGACTGCGTCGGGGAAAACCCGGAAGGCGGCCTGATTCGCCGATCGCCGACCTCAAGCGGACGCTTCTGGGCCTCTTCACTCCCCGTTCGTGAGCCGATCGCTCCGCTCCTAGCCGAGCGGCTCGATCGGCGTCCGCCTGGGCTCCTTCCCGAAACGAATCCGCGAGCGCTCGATGTGCTTTCGGATCTCGACGTCGCGATCCCTGGGCGGCGCGCTCGTGACCCATCCGCGGATCAGCTTTTCGGCGGCCGCGGCCACTTCGTCGATGGCGGTCTCGAACAGCGCTTCGTTCGCCTTCGACGGCTTGTTCGCGCCGCTGAGCTTGCGTACGAACTGCAGAGAGGAGGCGCGGATCTCGGCGGTTGTGGCCTCGGGAGCGAAGTTGGCGAGGGTACGGATGTTGCGGCACATCCCGACACTCTAAACCGGGGTCTTCCCGTCGAACAATCTCCAGCGTTTGTCTTCGCCGCGCGACTGAGAAGTCGATACCCTCTCCTCGGAGGAGCGGCCCGTCCGGCTCCCGGGGAGGTTGTCGTGGCATCGATCCACAAAGAAGTCACCGTCGACGTCGACGCGAAAATCGCCTGGGCGGCTCTGCGGGAGGTGGGCAAGGCCCACGCGCTCTTCGCTCCGGTGCTCCAGGACTGCCGTCTGGAGGGCGACATCCGCACGGTCCGGTTCGGCAACGGGATGGTGGTGCGCGAGCAGATTCTGGACGTCAGCGACGAGCGTCGACGCATGGCCTATGCGGCCCTCGATGGCCCCGGCATGACGTATCACCACGCCTCGATGCAGATGGTCGATGCGGGACCGGGTCGCTGTCTCTTCGTCTGGATCACGGACTTTCTTCCGGCCGGAGTCCGTGCCGACATCCAGCCGCTGATCGATCAGGGCACGGCCGCCCTCAAGAGCAATCTCGAGAAATCCTGACGCGCGACCGGACCGGCTAGACCGCTCGAGCCTCGCTCGCGGGCTCCGCGGCGCCCTCGTCCGCGAACGACTCGCGGATCCTTTCCTTCGGCGGCGGCTGCGGCCAGATCCGCATCCGACGTCCGCGCGGGTGGCTGAGAACGCGTGCCCGGAAGTAGGCCTCGTGCTCCCATTCGACCTCGGCCATCGTCAGCAGGCAGTCCACGAGATCGTCCCGGCCGCATGCGCGCGCGAAACGGGCGGCGTCCTCGTACTCGCGGATGTTCCGGCTCTCGAGCTTGCCGGCGCCGTACATCGGGACGAGCCACCCGGAGACGTGGCAGAGCATTCCCAGCACCCGGCCGACGACCGCGGCCCGGATCTCGCGCCGGCGAAGCGGCTTCGCGCCGAGGCTCTCGAGGATTCCGCCGACGAGCCGGCGATGGTGCCACTCTTCCTCTTCGATCGTCCGGATGCGCTCGCGTTCCTCCGGAGCGCGGACCGAGCGCGCGTGTCCCCGATAGGCGTAACCCGCGGCGAGCTCTCCCGAATACGCGAGCTGGAGGATCCCGATCAGCCGGTCGCGGCTCGAGTGCTCCATGGCGCCTCCTCGATCCACCCGGGGAGAAACCCGGTCGCGGCTCCCGCGGCCGGGCCGGAAACTACGAGGATTCGACGCAGCAGCAGGTCGCGACGGTCTCTCCCGTCATCGAGCAGACCATCGCCCCGTTCACGACGGTGCAGCAGCAGCGCTCCATCGTTTCGCCCGACATGGTGCAGGTCATGCGCGAGCCGTCGGTGGCGAGCGCCGAACCGATCAGCAACAGTGCGAGGCCGGCGGTGACGAGCAGTCGTTTCATGCGAAACCCCCGTCTCTATTATCTCCCACCGCGCCTCGCCTGGAAGAAGAGCCGGAGCAGCTCCGCCGACTCCTCGGCGAGCAGGCCCCCTTCGACCTCGGCCCGGTGATTGAGGCGCGCGTCCTGGGGGATGTTGCCCAGCGTGCCGCAGTAGCCGGCCTTGGGATCGGCGCAGCCATAGACGATCCGGCGGATCCGCGCGTTGACCGCGGCGCCGGCGCACATCGCGCAGGGCTCGACCGTGGCGTAGAGGGTGCAGCCTTCGAGACGCCAGTGCCCGACCTCGTGCGCCGCTTCGCGGATGGCTTCGATCTCGGCGTGGTGGGTGGGGTCGGCGAGACGCTCCCGGCGGTTGCGCCCACGTCCGATCATCTTGCCGTCCCGGACGACGACGGCCCCGATCGGGACCTCCTGCTCGGCGAAGGCGATCCGGGCGAACGCCAGCGCCTCGGCCATGAAGTGGCGGTCGTCGTCGGTGAAGGCAAGAGCGTTGATGTTAAGAGTTGAGCGTTGAGCGTACTCGGATGAGGCGGGGTGGCCCGAAAGCAGGTCTTTACGCTCAACCCTCAACCCTGCAACTCTCAACTCGTCTTAATGGTGCGCCCAGAGGGAGTCGAACCCCCAACCTCCTGATCCGTAGTCAGACGCTCTATCCAATTGAGCTATGGGCGCAGGGGGCGGAAGGCTAGCGAAAAGCCCCAGTCTTTTCAATGGCCTCCGGGGAATTGAACTTTCCGGGGGCCACTCCGTAGAAATAAATACCCTGGAAAAGCGCGACCGGAGGGTTGAGGGCATGTCCAAGAAGACCAAAATCATTCTCGGGACCGGGTTGGCGGTCGTCGTCATCGGCGCCCTGACCGCGGCCATCCGGGGCAAGGATAAGGACGTCCCGCGCGTCACGACCGCCAAGGTCGAGAAGCTCGACCTCATCTCCAAGGTCACGGCCAACGGCAAGATCCAGGCCCAGCGCAAGGTCGACATGTCCGCCCTGGTCATGGGCCAGATCGTCAACCTGGCCGTCAAGGAGGGGGACCAGGTCAAGAAGGGCCAGCTCCTGCTGCAGATCGACCGCGCGCAGCTCGCCGCGCAGGCCGCAGGGGCGGGAGGCGAGCCTCGCCGCCATGCGCCACGACCTCGAGGCCGCCAAGGCGACCGCGGCGCAGGCGAAGTTCGACTTCGAGCGCGCCAGCCAGCAGCACAAGGGCAACATCCTCGCCGAGGCGGACCTGCAGAAGGCGAAGTCCAACCTCGAGACGGCGGAGGCGACCCTCGCCGCCACCGAGTCGCGGATGAACTCGACCATGGCGGATCTGGCGGCGAGCCGCGACTCTCTGTCCAAGACGACGGTCACGGCGCCGATCGAGGGCATCGTCACCTCGCTGCCGATCAAGGAGGGCGAGGTCACGGTCATCGGCACGATGAACAACGCGGGCACGCAGCTGTCTGACGATCTCCGACATGGGATCCGTCGAGGCCGTGATGATGGTCGACGAGACCTCCGTGCCGCAGGTCAAGGTCGGCCAGAAGGCGGCTCTGTCGATCGACGCCTACCCGAACCGCAAGTTCGAGGGAACGGTAGCGGAGGTTGGCTCCTCGCCCATTCTCAAGACCGACCCGGACCTCCTGACCCTGGTCGCCAACTCCGAGGCGATCAACTTCAAGGTGAAGATCCGGCTCGACAATCCGCCCGACACGATCCGTCCGGGCTTCTCGGTCACGGCGGACATCGTCACCGCCCGGCGCGAGGGCGCCACGGCGATCCCGATCCAGGCGCTCATCGTTCGCGACGTCGAGAAGAAGGACAAGGCGTCGACGGCGGGCCGCGCCGAGACCGAGGAGGGCGTCTTCACGATCAAGGAAGGCAAGCTCGTTTTCGAGAAGGTGAAGACGGGCATCGCCGGCGAGCTCATGATCGAGGTGACCGGAGGGCCCAAGCCCGGCCAGGAGATCGTGACGGGACCCTTCAAGGTCCTGCGCCAGGTCAAGGACGGCGACAAGGTCATCATCGAGAAGGAAGACGACAAGAAGAAGGACGGTCCGAAGCAGTCGTGACGACCTCCGAGCTCTTCCGCGTCTCGGCGGGGGCGTTGACGCGTCACAAGCTCCGGGCGTTTCTGACGCTGCTGGGCGTCATCATCGGCGTGGCGACGGTCGTGGGCGTCGTGTCGGTCATCTCGGGCCTCAACACGTACGTCAAGGACAAGGTCATCGGCCTCAACCCGGACATCGTGATCTTCACGAAGTACGGGATCATCACGAGCCGCGAGGAGTGGCTGATGGCCCGCCGGCGGCGCGACATCACGCTGACCGACATGGAGGTCGTGCGGCGCGAGTGCGTGAAGTGCGCCGAGGTGGGCGCCCGCGGCGACCGGCGCCGGCCCGTCAAGTTCGGCGACCGCAAGCTTCCCCAGGTCGAGATCCAGGGACACACCCCGAACATGGGCGAAGCGATGAAGTTCGACATCGTCAACGGCCGTTACTTCACCGAGACCGAGTACAACCACTCGAATCCCGTCGCGGTGATCGGCTGGGACGTCCAGGACGAGCTCTTCCCGAACATGGATCCGATCGGCCGCACGATGAAGATCGACGGGCTACCCGGTGAGGATCATCGGTACGCTGGCCAAGCAGGGCTCGGTGATGGGCGACAGCCAGGACAACGTCATCTACATCCCGCTGACGCTCTTCCACAAGCACATCGCCCCCACCGAGGACATCGGGATCTTCATCAAGCCCAAGGGGGGAGTCGAGGCGGTCGCGGCCACGACCGACGAGGTCCGCACGATCCTGCGCGCCATGCGGAAGACGAGCTTCCACGGCGACGATCCCTTCGGCCTCGTCACGGCCGAGCTTCTCCAGACGCTCTGGAACAACATTTCGGCGGGACTCTTCCTCCTGATGACCTTCATCTCCGGCATCTCGCTCGTCGTCGGCGCGATCGTGATCGCCAACATCATGTTCGTCTCGGTCGTCGAGCGGACGAAGGAGATCGGCGTCCGGCGCGCGCTCGGCGCGCGGCGCCGCGACATCCGGAGGCAGTTCCTGCTCGAGGCGGCGCTGCTCTCCTCGATCGGCGGCGTCATCGGCGTCATCGTCGGTGCGCTCATCGCTTTCGCCGTCAAGCAGATCTTCCCGGCCGAGGTCAAGCTGTCGTTCATTCTCCTGGGCGTGGCCGTGGCAACCATCTCCGGCGTCCTGGCGGGCTGGATCCCCTCGAGCCAGGCGAGCAAGCTGCCGCCGGTCGAGGCGCTGCGGTTGACCGAGTAGGAGCGCCGCCGTCATGTCGTCGTCTGATCTCCCACCTGCGCCGCGGCTTCGCGCGAGAACGTGCGCTTCGCCATGCTGGCGGTGCGCGCGCACAAGCTGCGGGCGGCCTTGACGGTGCTCGGCATCGTCGTCGGCGTGGCCACGGTCATCGCGATGGTCTCGATCGTCACGGGCTTCAACAACAGCATGGTCCGCCAGTTCCAGAGCTTCGGCGCGACCCTCGTCCAGTTCCAGAAGTTCTCGATGCGGTTCGGCCCGGGGCACCGCTCGGACGACGAGCGCAACCGCAAAGATTTGACGCTCGAGGACGCCCTCGCCCTGAAGGCCCAGATCCCGGAGATCCGAGCCGTCTCTCCGGAGCGCTACCTCTTTGATGGGACCGTCACGACTGCGAAGTACCGTGATCGCGAGGCCAAGGACCCGACCGTCGCCGGCGTCTATCCGGACTATTCGCTCGCGAACAACCACTTCATCGAGGAGGGGCGCTTCTTCACCGAGGCCGACATCGAGCACGGCTCGCAGGTCGCCGTCATCGGGAAGGACGTCCAGAAGGCCCTGTTCCCGAACGAGAGCCCGATCAACAAGACACTCGAGCTGAACGGCTGGAAGTACATGGTCATCGGCCTCCTCGAGGAGAAGGGCGACTTCGGCGGAGGGTCCAGCAACCACTGGTTCTTCATTCCCTTCTCGACGTTCGACCACCAGTTCCCGCAGGTCAAGAGCAGCCGCGGCGACACGATCCACATCGCGACCGTGCCCTACCGGCCGGACCAGGTCCCGATCGTCGTCGAGAAGGGGCGGGCGCTCCTGCGGTTGCGCCGGCACGTCCCTTTCAACGCGGAGGACGACTTCTACATCCTGACTCCCGACAAGATGATCGAGAGCTTCCAGGGCATCACCAACGGGATCACCGGAGCGATGATCTTCATCGCGTTCATCTCGCTTCTGATCGGCGGCGTGGGCGTGATGAACATCATGCTCGTTTCGGTCACCGAGAGGACGCGCGAGATCGGCGTGCGCAAGGCCGTCGGGGCCTTCCGACGCGACATCGTGCTGCAGTTCCTGACGGAGGCGACGACCCTCGCCCTGCTGGGCGGCATCATCGGCGTCGTCGTCGGGGTCGCCGTTCCGGCGGCCATCAAGCTGGCCTTCGCGGCCCTGCCGGCCGAGACCCCGATCTGGTCGATCCTCGTCGGGCTGCTCGTCTCGATGTCCGTGGGCATCTTCTTCGGCCTCTACCCGGCCGTGAAGGCCTCGCGGCTCGATCCGATCGAAGCGCTCCGGTACGAGTAGCTCTCGGCTTTCGCTCTCGACTCTCGCCACCAGCCGAGCAAGGCACGCGGATTGCTCGCCGCAAATCGCTGGCGGCTGAGAGCTGCTTCTATGAACTCGATGAAGACGACGCTTCTCCTGGGCCTGCTGACGGGGCTCTGCCTTCTCGTGGGCTACTTTCTCGGCGGCACCGAGGGGATGTTCCTCGCCCTGATCTTCTCGGCCATCATGAACTTCGTGTCCTATTTCTTCAGCGACAAGCTCGCGCTGGCCGCGTTCCGGGCACAGCCGGTCACGGAGGCCGAGGCGCCGAAGCTCCACGCGATCGTCCAGCGCCTGTCGTCGAAGGCCGGGATCCCGATGCCCCGCCTCTACGTCGTGCAGAGCCCGGCGCTGAACGCCTTCGCCACGGGCCGCAACCCTGCAGCACGCGGCGGTTGCCGCGACGACGGGGATCCTCCAGGCCATGGACGAGTCGGAGCTCGAGGGCGTGCTCGGCCACGAGATCTCCCACGTCCTCAACCGCGACATCCTGACCTCCTCGATCGCGGCGACGCTGGCCGGCGCACTGACGTTCGGCGCGCGGATGGCCTACATGGCGCCGAGCGGCGGCGACGACCGGCGGGGCGGAAACCCCCTGCGCTCTTCTCATGGTGATCCTCGCTCCGATCGCCGCGATGCTCATCCAGTTCGCGGTCAGCCGGAGCCGGGAGTACGGCGCCGACGCCTCGGGCGCGAAGCTGCTGGGCGATCCGCGGCCGCTCGCGAGCGCCCTCGAGAAGCTGGGCTCGGCCGCCGGACGCGTCCCCCTCCAGGGCGCCACGCCGACGAACGCGCACCTCTGCATCGTCAATCCGTTCTCGGGCGGGGGCCTGATGGCGCTCTTCTCGACGCATCCCCCCGTCGAGGAGCGGATCCGCCGGCTGCTCGCGATGACGGGGACGAGGCCCTCAGAGATAGCGCTTCCAGAACTCCAGCACCTTCTCCATGAGGTGCGCGCGGGCCGCGCGGTCGTCGATGCCGTGCTTGCGCATCGGGTAGGCCATCATGTCGAACGGCTTGCCCGCCGCGATCAGGGCGTCGGCGAACGCGAGGCTGTTCTGAGGGTGGACGTTGTCGTCGTACGTTCCCCAGACGAGGAGCAGCCGCCCGTGGAGATCCTTCGCGCGGGCCACGAGGTTCGTGGCCTCGTAGCCTTCGAGATTCTCGACGGGGGTCCGCATGTACGCCTCGGTCGACTTGCTGTCGTAGTACCGCCAGTCGGTGACGGGCGCGATGGAGACGCCGGCCTTGAACTCCGACGACTTCGTCATCGCGGCGAGCGTGAAGTAGCCGCCGCCGCTCCTTCCCCAGATTCCCACTCGCTCCGGATCCGCCCAGGGCTGAGCCTTGAGCCAGCGGACACCGTCGAGGAGGTCGTTCATCGCGCTCGCGCCCCACTCGTCGTGCAGCGCGAGATTCTCGATCGTCTTCGACGCCGCCGTGGCCGTGCGGTTGTCGATCGACGCCACGACGTAGCCCCGCTGGGCGAGGAGCTGATCGAAGAGGGAGTTGCGGTCCCAGTCGTCCTTGACGAGCGGCACGCCCGTCCCGCCGTACACGCGGAGAACCACGGGATGGCGGACGGAGGCGTCGAAGCCGCGCGCCCTCAGGAGCCGTGCCTGGAGCGGATAGCCGTCGGCCGCCGGGACCGTCCGAAGCTCGTAGTTCGGGAGCTGAAGCGGCGCGAGCAGATCGGTCCGGGACGGCGAGACGACCGCCCGCAGGCTGCCGTCCGCCGCGTGAAGGGAAAGCGATGGCGGGATCGCGTGGCTCGAAAACACGTCCAGGTACCAGCGCCGGCTCGGGCTGAGCGTGACCCGGTGGCCGCCGGGCTCCTGCGTCAGGCGCTTCATGCCCGTGCCGTCGAGGCGGACGCGGTAGAGATGCCGCTCGATCGGCGACTTCTCCATCGCCGTGAAGTAGACCCACCCTCCGGCCTCGTCGACGAAGGCCGAGCCCATCGGCGCGGCGTAGAAGGCGGACGGGCCGCGCACGGACCAGGCGCCGCGCGTCACCTGTCCGACGAGCGTGCCGTCGGCCTTGTAGCGATAAAGGTGCGTCCAGCCGTCGCGCTCGGAGGAGACGAGGAGCTCGCGGCCGCCGGCCAGGAAATCGATCTCTTTCTGGTTCACCCAGGCGGGATCGAGATCCGTCAGGATCCGCCGCGTCGCTCCGGAGCGGTCGAAGAGCAGCAGGTCGAGCCGGTCCTGGGCGCGATTGGTCGTCTGGACGGCGACGGCGCGGCTGTCGGGCTGCCAGGCCAGGCCGATGATGTACTCGTAACCCGGAGGCGGCGCGTCCATCCAGGCGCGTCGTGCCGGTCGAAAGGTCGACGATGCCGAGACGCACGGCGGGATTGGGGCGGCCGACCCGCGGATAGCGCTGCGTGATCACCCTCGGCACGGCGGGCTCGAAGCTCGTGAACGTCGCGACGTCGACGCCGGACTCGTCGGCTTCGGAGAAACGCGATCGCCTGCGAATCGTCCGACCACCAGAAGCCGTCGTCGTCGTGGTGGAAGATCTCCTCCCAGTAGACGAACGAGAGGACGCCGTTCAGGATCGCCGGCCCTCCGTCGGAGGTCAGACGTCTTTCGCCCTTCGTGGCGAGATCCATCACCCAGAGGTCGTTGTCCCGAGCGAACGCGACGCGGCGTCCGTCGGGGGAGAGGCGCGCGTTGACCTCGGCCGCCGGGGTTCGCGTCAGACGCGTGAAGCGGGAACTGGACAGGTCGAGGAGATAGAGATCGCCGCCGAGCTCGTAGAGACCGAGCCCGCCCGCGGCGTCGAGCGAGATGGGCCAGGTGAGAGTCTTCGGCGGTTCCCCGCTTTCCTGAGCCGCTTCGAGGCTGGCGAGCGCCGCGGAACGGTCCACGATCGCCCGGCGCACGCCGCTGACCGGATCCAGCCTCTCGAACGTGCGCTCCGCCGGAGGTCTCCGCTCGTCGAGGAGGAGGACGGTGTCGTCCGCTGTCCACGCGTACTTGGGCAGGCGTGTGACCTGATCGCCCTGCGGGCCGGTGATCCAGTCGACCGTCAGTGTGCGCGGCGTTTGCGCCGCGACCGGCTCTTCCGGCGGTGCCGCGGAGAGAGGAAGCGCGGCGAGCGCGACGAGGATCGGAACGATCGCTCGCTTCACAAGTGCAGCTTCCAGAACTCCAGCATCTTCTCGGCGCGGTGCTTGAGCGCGGCCTTGCTCGTGAACCCGTGCTTCTGCATCGGATAGACCATGATGTCGAAGGGCTTGCCCGCGGCGACGAGAGCGTCGGCGAACGCCCACGCGTTCTGGGGGTGGACGTTGTCGTCGTAGCTGCCGAAGACGAGGAGCAGCCGTCCCGAGAGGTCCTTCGCCCGCTTCACGAATGACGTCCATTCGTAGCCCTGGGGATTCGTCTCGGCGGTCTTCATGTAGGCCTCGCCGAACTTCGTGTCGTAGAAGTGCCAGTCGGTCACGGGAGCCCCCGAGATGCCGGCCTTGAATTCCTGCGTGCGCGTCATCGCGAGGAGCGTGTACGACCCGCCGCCGCTCCAGCCCCAGATGCCGAACCGCGCCGGATCCGCCCAGCCCTGCGCCTTGAGCCACTTCACGGCGGCCTGAAGGTCGGCGAGCTCGACGTCGCTCATCATCTTCCCGACGACGGGATCCTCCAGCGCCTTGCTGCGGCCCGTGGCGCTGCGCGGATCGAAGGAAGCGACGACGTAACCCTGCTGGACGAGAAGATGCTCGAAGAGGTCGTCGCGGTGCCAGCGGTCGAGCACGATCGGCGAGCCGGGCCCGCCGTAGACGTGGATCAGAACCGGGTACTTTTTCGACGGATCGAAGTCCGGCGGCTTCAGAAGGCTGGCCGGAAGGGGAAACCGTCGGGGGCCGGGATCGTGAGGAACTCGCGCTGGGTCAGCCCGTAAGGCGCCAGGAAGTCCGGCCGGCTTTCCCAGAGAGTCGACAGGCGTTTGCCCGAAGCGTCGTACAGCACGAGCGACGGCAGCGTGTTCCGGTTCGAGTACGCGTCCACGAAGTAGCGCCGATCCGGCGAGAAGGTGGCCTTGTGGGTTCCCTCCTCCTTCGTGATCCGCACCTTTCCGCTTCCGTCGGGCCGGATGCGATAAAGGTGGGACTCGAGGGGCGACTTCTCGATCGACGAGAAATAGATCCAGCCGTTCGCGTCGTCGACGACGGCCGAGCCCTGCGGCGCGTCGTACCCGCCGCTTCCCCGGACCGACCACGGGCCCTGCGTCACCGCGTTCTTCCGCTTGCCGTCGGCGCCGTAGCGGAAGAGGTGGGGGTGCCCGTCGACCTCGAAAGAGACGATCCAGGTCGTCCCGCCGTCGGCGAACTGGATCTCCTTGTGGTAGACGAGCGCGGGGTCGCTGTCGGAGAGAACGAGCGTGGCGCGCGCGCTGGCGACGTCGAACCGCCAGACGTCGAGCTTCGTCTGCGCGCGGTTCATCGTCTGGACCGCGAGCGAGCGGCTGTCGGGGAGCCAGTCGACGCCGAGGATGTACTCGTAGGGCACGGCGGCGGGGTCCATCCAGGAGGTGTTCCCACCCGTGGCCGCGACGACGCCCAGCCGGACGGTCGGGTTCGGCCGGCCGGTCCGCGGGTAGCGCTGCCGGATTTCGCGCGGCACGGCCGGGGAGAAGTCGGTGAAGGTCGTGACGTCGACCCCGGACTCGTCGGTCCTGAAGTAAGGCGATAGACCGGGAATCCGGCGACCACCAGTAGCCGGTGTCCCCGCGGTCGAAGATCTCCTCCCAGTAGACCCAGGAGAGCGTGCCGTTGAGGATCGTGGCGCTGCCGTCGGAGGTGAGCCGCGTCTCCTGCTTCGAGCGCGAGATCGACGACCCAGAGATCGTTGTCGCGGACGAAGGCGACCTTGCGGCCGTCCGGCGAGAATCGCGGAAGCGACTCCTTCGCGTCCGTCGCCGTCAGGCGCTGGAA
Organism: uncultured Acidobacteriota bacterium; assembly: GCA_963723535.1. Lineage (GTDB taxonomy): Bacteria > Acidobacteriota > Thermoanaerobaculia > UBA5066 > Gp7-AA6 > DAHUXD01. The sequence goes on along the minus strand of CAVRRE010000006.1, from coordinate 35,789 downwards.
GCGGGACGCCGGCGAAGTCGAGCGCGTAGAGGTCGTCCCCCAGGACGTAGACCCCCGCCGTTCCGGCGGGATCGAGCGCCTCCGGCCAGCCGAGCGACGCGGGAGTGTCCTCTTTCGAGATCGCCCGGAGGCTCGCGAGCGCGGCGGCGGCGTCCACGGCGGCGGAGCGCTGCCCGGTTTTCGCGCGGATACGTTCGATCGTGCGCTGTCCGGGCGAGGGTCGCTCGTCGAGGAGGAGGACGTCGTCGGAGGTCGTCCAGGCGAACTTCGGCAGCCTGGCCGCCGTGACGGCTTCCTCGCCGAAGACCCAGTCGACGGTCAGGGGGCGAGGGGCCTGGGCGTAGGCCGCGGCGGCGCTGAGCAGAAGGATGGCGGCGTGACTCGGGGTTCGTCGGAGCATCGGTTCTCCTCGCGAAAGCGAGCGCAAGGATACGCCACGACAACCTTTGACCGCGCCGTTCGGCGCGAGGGTTAGAATGCCCCGACTCAATGCCCCTGACAGCCGGAACGCGTCTCGGACACTACGAGATCCTTGCGCTACTTGGCGCCGGAGGCATGGGTGAGGTCTACCGAGCGCGCGACGAGAAGCTGAAGCGCAACGTCGCGATCAAGGTGCTCCCCAGCTTCCTTCACCCAGGACGCGGAGCAGGCTGCGCCGCTTCGAGCAGGAGGCGCAGACCGCGGGCGGGCTGAACCACCCGAACATCACCTCCGTCTACGAGCTCGGCGAGCACGAGGGCTCGCCCTACATCGTGCAGGAGCTGCTCGAGGGCGAAACGCTTCGGTCGCGAATGGCGGGCGGGGCGCTGCCGGTGCGCAAGGCCACGGACTACGCGATCCAGGTCGCGCGCGGCCTGGCGGCGGCGCACGAAAAGGGGATCGTGCACCGCGACCTGAAACCCGAAAACCTGTTCGTCACCAAAGACGGCCGCATCAAGATCCTCGACTTCGGTCTCGCGAAGCTGACGCAGGCCGACGGCGCCGTCGGTCCGCAGACCAACCTGCCGACCGCGCCTCCCGCGACGGAGCCGGGCATGGTCATGGGGACTCTCGGCTACATGTCTCCCGAGCAGGTGAAAGGCAAACCCGCCGACGCGCGCTCGGACATCTTTTCCTTCGGTGCGATCCTCTACGAGGCACTCTCGGGCGCGCGGGCGTTTCACCGCGACACGGCCGCGGAGACGATGTCGGCGATCCTCAAGGAGGAGCCGCCGGATCTCTCGGCGACGAACAAGAACGTGCAGCCGGGGCTCGAGCGCGTCATCCGGCATTGCCTCGAGAAGAACCCCGAGGAGAGGTTTCACTCCGCGCACGACCTCGCCTTCGACCTCGAGGCGCTCTCCGGCACCTCGACGCCGCGGCCCACGCTCGACACGGGCGTGTCGCGACTCCGCAGCCGTCGCTTTCCGCTTCTCATCGGCGTGGCCCTCGCGCTGGCGGGGATGGCGGCGGCCTACTGGCTCGGAAAACGCGCCGGCTACGTGCCGCCCTCGAAGTTTCACCAGCTCACGTTCCGCCGCGGGTCGATCGGTTCGGCGCGATTCGCGCCGGACGGCCAGACGATCCTCTACACGGCGGGTTGGGATGGGCGCCCGCTCGAGGTCTTCGTCTCGCGACTCGACAGCCCGGAGTCCCGTCCCTTCGGCCTCTTGAACGCGGAAGTGCTCGCCGTGTCTCCATCGGGTGAGATGGCCGTTTCGCTGAATCGCCACGGCTCCATCCCGTTCACGCGCACGGGCACGCTGGCGCGCCTGGGGATGACCGGCGGCGGCACGCCGAAGGAGATCCTCGAGGACGTGCTCTGGGCCGACTGGGCCCCGGACGGCCGGAGTCTCGCCGTCGTTCGTCAGCACGGCGGGAAGGTCCGGCTCGAGTATCCCGTCGGGAAGGTCCTCTACGAGACCGCGGGCTGGATCTCCCACCCGCGGATCTCCCAGAACGGCGACGAGGTCGCATTCCTGGACCACCCGGTTCAGGGCGACGACGCGGGAGCGGCCGCCCTCGTCGACCGTTCCGGAAAGCATCGGGCGATCTCGGAGACGTTCGTCAGCGTTCAGGGGCTCGCGTGGTCGCCGGACGGCTCGGAGGTGTGGTTCACGGCGGCCTCCGAGGGATTCATGCGGGCGCTCCACGCGGCGAGCCGGTCGGGACGTGGCCGGATTCTGGTCGCAGGGAACGGGCGGCCTCACGATCCAGGACGTCTCGAAGAGCGGGCGAGTGCTCGTCACCCAGGAGAAGGCCCGGCAGGGCATCTCCGTGCTCCTTCCCGGCGACGAGAAGGAGCGCGACTTCTCGTGGCTCGACTGGTCGCTCCTTCGCGACGTCGCGCCCGACGGCCGGATGATCCTCTTCGACGAGACCGGAGAGGGAGGTGGACCCGGTTACTCGGTGTACGTGCGGAAAGCGGACGGCTCGCCGGCCGTGCGTCTTGGGAGAGGGGTCGGCGCCGAGTTTTCTCCGGACGGGCAGCTGGCTCTCGGGCTCGACAAGGAGGGCGGGCTCAATCGCCTGGTGATCTACCCGATCGGGGCGGGAGAGCCGAGGATGCTGCCGGCGACACCGATCGGCATCGAGAACGCCGTATGGCTTCCCGACGGCCGGAGGATCGTTTTCTCCGGAAACGAGCCGGATCGCGGCTCCCGTATCTGGCTGCAGGGGACGGACGAGGCGAAGCCCCGCGCGATCTCGCCGGAGGGCTATCGGATTTTCTCGAAGGGAGTCCACCCCGACGGCAAGGTCGTGGCCGCGGTCGGTCCGGATCAGCGCTTCTATCTCTATCCGGTCGAAGGCGGAGAGCCGACGCCGATTGCGGGACTCGTGAAGGGAGACGTGCCGAGCGGGTGGACCCGGGATGGTCGCGCGATCTTCGTGCGCCGGCGAGGCGAGGTTCCCCAGCGCGTCTGGAAGCTCGACGTGGCGTCCGGGAGCAAGGAGGTCTGGAAGGAGCTCATGGCGCCCGACCCGGCCGGCATCTGGCTGATCTCTCCGGTCATGGTGACACCCGACGAGAAGTACTACGCCTACTCCTTCGCACGCAGCCTGGCCGACCTCTACGTCGTGGACGGTCTCCGGTAGATGGCTCTCTCTCCCGGAACTAAATTAGGACCCTACGAGATCCTCTCGACCGTCGGCGCAGGCGGGATGGGCGAGGTGTATCGCGCAAAGGACTCGCGCCTCAAGCGTGAGGTCGCGATCAAAGTCCTTCCGTCGAGCTTCTCGCAGGACGCGGACCGGCTGCGCCGCTTCGAGCAGGAGGCGCAGACGGCGGGCGGCCTGAACCATCCGAACATCACCGCCGTGCACGATCTCGGAAGCCACGACGGCGCTCCCTACATCGTCACGGAGCTTCTCGAGGGCGAGACGCTCCGGGCGCGGCTCTCCGGAGGCGCCCTCTCCGTGCGTAAGGCGACCGATTACGCGATCCAGGTCGCCCACGGCCTCGCCGCAGCGCACGAGAAGGGCATCGTCCACCGGGACCTGAAGCCCGAGAACCTCTTCGTCACCAACGACGGGCGGGTGAAGATCCTCGACTTCGGTCTCGCGAAGCTGACCCAGGCCGACGGCGCCGTCGGACCGCAGACGAATCTGCCGACGCTCGACAGAGGGACCGAGCCGGGAGTGGTCCTCGGCACGCTCGGCTACATGGCCCCCGAGCAGGTCAAGGGCAAGGCAACTGACGGGCGGTCGGACATCTTCGCCTTCGGCGCGATCCTCTACGAAATGCTCTCGGGCTCTCGCGCGTTCCACCGCGACACGGCGGCCGAGACGATGTCGGCGATCTTGCGCGAGGACCCGCCGGACCTCTCGGCGACCAACAAGAACGTGCAGCCGGGGCTCGAGCGCGTGGTCCGGCACTGTCTTGAGAAGAACCCGGAAGAGCGCTTCCACTCGGCGCACGATCTGGCGTTCGATCTCGAGTCGCTCTCCGGCAAATCGGGCACGTCCGTCACGGCCGTCCCTCCTTCGGCTTCGCGCGTGCGCTGGCTGCCGCTCGCGGCGGCAGCGCTGGCGCTCGCCGGGATGGCCGCGACCTTTTTCCTGGGACGCGGCACGGTCAAGCTCGAACCGCCGTCCTTCAAGCAACTCACGTTCCGCCGCGGCACCATCTACGCGGCGCGGTTCGCGCCCGACGGCCAGACGGTCATTTACTCGGCCGGCTGGGACGGAAAGCCGATGGAGATCTTCGTCGGCCGGCCGGAGAGCCCGGAGTCGCGGCCGTTCGGCCTCGAGGGGGCCGAGGTGCTCTCGATCTCGAAAACCGGCGATATGGCCGTCTCTCTGAAACGGCAGGGTGGAGGCGCGTTTCGGCGCAACGGGACGCTCGCTCAGCTCTCGGTCGCCGGCGGCGCCGCGCCGCGAGAAATCCTGAAGGAGATCGAATGGGCCGACTGGGGGCCGGATGGCAAGAGCCTCGCGGTCGCCCGCGGGGTGCCCAGAGGCATGCGGATCGAGTATCCGATCGGCAAGGTGCTCTACGAGACCAGCGGGTGGGTCAGCCACGTGCGCGTCTCCCCTGACGGCAACCTCGTCGCATTCGTGGATCATCCGACGCCGAACGACGACGGCGGCTCGATCGCGACCGTCGACCGCGCCGGCAAGCGCGAGAACCTGTCGACGCCGTTCGCGTCGGCCCAGGGTTTGGCCTGGTCTCCCGACGGGTCCGAGATCTGGTTCACCGCCACGGAGGTCGGCCTGAATCGGGCGTTGTACTCGACGCGCAGCGGCCGGGTGAGGCTCCGCGCGCGCGTCCCGGGCAACCTGACTCTCCATGACGTTTCCCGCGACGGACGGATGCTGGTCACGCGCGACACGCAGCGCACGGAAATCCTCGCTCTCCCTCCCGGCGAGACCAAAGAGCGCGACCTCACGTGGCTCGACTGGTCTCTGCCCGCCGCGATCTCTCGCGACGGAAGAACGGTGCTCTTTTCGGAAGCGGGAGAGGGCGGAGGCGCGGGTTACTCCGTATACATCCGCAAGACCGACGGATCGCCCGCCGTCCGCCTGGGCGAGGGGAGCGCGCAGGACCTGTCGCCGGACGGCGAGTGGGCGCTCGCCATCGTGCACCCCGCCTCCGATCCACAGCTCGTCGCGTACCCGACCGGAGCGGGCGAACCGAAGCAGTTTCCGAAGGACGGTATCGCGGTGTTCGCCGCCGCCTTCACGCCAGACGGCAAGCGCGTCGTGATCAGCGGCAGCGAGACAGGACACGGACCTCGGGTCTATGTCCGCGACTTTGCTGGCGGCAAGCCGCGCGCGGTGACGCCGGAGGGTTACGTCGGGTTTCTGATCTCGCCCGACGGCCGGTCCACGATCGCGCGAGGACCGGATCGGAAGAGATATCTCTATCCGCTCTCGCGGGCGGCGAGCCGTCCGTGGTTCCCGTCGAGCTCGACGAAGACCATGGTCCAGTTCACGGCTGACGGACGATTTCTCTTCGTGCACCGGCGAGGCGAGACTCCGATCAATGTGCAGCGGCTGGAGTTGGCCACCGGACGGAGGCAGCCCTGGCGGACGCTCATGCCGACCGACTCCGCCGGCGTCTCCCAGGTCTTGCCCGTTATGACGCCGGACGGCTCGGCGTACGCCCTCTCCTACGAGCGCACGCTCTCCGATCTTTTCCTCGTGGGGGGAGTCAAGTGACTCTCGTTGCCGGTACGAAGCTCGGCCCCTACGAGATCCTCGCGCCGATCGGCGCGGGCGGGATGGGCGAGGTCTACCGGGCGAAGGATCCGCGGCTCGGGCGCGAGGTGGCGATCAAGGTGCTGCCGGCGGCGTTCTCGCAGGACGCGGACCGCCTGCAACGCTTCGAGCAGGAGGCGCGGTCGGCGTCGGCCCTGAACCATCCGAACATCGTCACGATCCACGAGATCGGTAAGGCGAACGGCTCCTCCTACATCGCGATGGAGCTCGTGGACGGCCCGAGCGTGCGGGAGCTGCTGGCCGAAGGTCCTGTCCCGACCAAGAAGCTGCTCGACGTGACGGTGCAGATCGCGGAGGCGCTGGCCAAGGCGCACGGCGCCGGAATCGTCCACCGGGACCTGAAGCCCGAGAACGTCATCGTCTCGAAAGACGGCTACGTCAAGCTGCTCGACTTCGGCCTCGCGAAGCTCTTCGTCGCGCCGCAGGACCAGATCACCGGAGCGCCGACGGCGATCCACCAGGAGACGCAGCCCGGCACGGTGATGGGCACGGTCGGCTACATGTCGCCGGAGCAGGCGAGCGGGAAGCCGGCCGACTTCCGCTCGGACCAGTTCGCGCTGGGCTCGATCCTCTACGAGATGGCGACGGGCAAGCGCGCGTTCCAGAGGAACACGGGCGCCGAAACGCTGACGGCGATCATCCGCGACGAGCCCGAGCCGGTCGCGCAGGTCAACCCGCGCGCGCCGGCGCCGCTGCGCTGGATCGTCGAGCGCTGCCTCGCGAAGGATCCCGACGAGCGCTACGCCTCGACGCGGGACCTCGCGCGGGATCTGAAGAGCGTGCGCGAGCACATCGGCGAGGTCACGTCCACGGCGTCCGGAGCGACCGGCGTCGTCGAGCCGGCGCGCCGCCGTTCCCGGGCGATTCCGATTCTGATCGCCGGCATTCTCCTTGCGGCCATCGGTGGACTCGTCGTCGGCCGCCGAACCGCCTCCGTCTCGCAGCCGACCTTCCAGCGCCTGACCTTCCAGCGGGGCACCGTCGACGCGGCGCGCTTCGGGCCCGACGGCCAGACCGTCTACTACAGCGCTCCTGGGACGGCGGGCCGGGCCGCATCTATCTCGCTCCGGCCCGGGATTCCCGAGTCCACGCCGCTTGCCCGTTCCCCCGGCACGATTGCTCGGCATCTCCTCGGCCGGGGAGATGGCCATCTCGTCGACGCGAGGCCGTACCGGTTCGCGCTCGCCGTCGGAACGCTCGCGAGGGTGCCGGTCACGGGAGGTGTTCCGAAGGAGATCCTGCAGGACGTCACGGGTGCCGACTGGGCTCCCGGGCGGGTCGGAGCTCGCCGTCGTGCACCGCGTCGCCGGAAAGGACCGGCTGGAGTACCCGATCGGGAAAGTCCTCTACGAAACCGCGGGCTGGATCCAGAACCCGCGCTTCTCCAGGGACGGGAGAACGATCGCGTTCATCGACCATCCGGGAAACACCGACGGAGGCGGAGTGGCGCTCGTGGATCTCGCCGGCAAGAAGACCGACCTCGCGTCGGGGTTTGCGACCGTTCAGGGGCTCGTCTGGTCCGCGGACGGGCGTGAGATCTGGTTCACGGCGGCGCGCAAGGGGATCCAGCGCGAGATCTTCGCGGTCACCCCGTCCGGCCGGTTGCGGCTCGTCCGGACGATGCAGGGGACGCCGGCGCTGCTGGACCTGGCCGGCTCCAACGCCCTTCTGACCGAGGACGACTACCGCTCGGGCACGCTGGCATTCCTTCCGGGCCAGCCGCAGGCAAAAGACCTGGGCTGGTTCGACTGGACGAGCGATCGGGGCCTCTCGCGCCGACGGCAAGCTGCTCCTCATCGACGAGACCGGCGAAGGCGGAGGCGCGAACGGCTCCGTCTACCTGCGTCCGACCGACGGATCCGCGGCCGTACGACTCGGCGACGGAACCGGCGTGGCGCTTTCGCCCGACGGGGCCCTCGCCTTGACGCGGACAGCCGCCGAGCCCCCGCGCTTCGTGCTCGTGCCGGTCAAGGCGGGACAGCCGCGCGAATTTCCGCCCGACTCCTTCGGCGTCGTCCGCCTACGGCGCGTTCTTTCCGGACGGATCGCGCTTCGTCTTCGAAGCGAACGCTCCCGGCCATGGCGCCCGTCTCTACGTCCAGGCGCTGTCGGGAGGCGCTGCCGACGCCGATCAGCGCGGAAGGCATCAACTACAGCCGACTCTTCGTCTCGCCCGACGCGCGGTGGATCGCGGCGTTGGGCCCGGATCGGAGGATCCATCTCTTTCCGACACGGGCGGCTCCTCGACGGCGCTCTCGGCGGCGAACGTCGGCGACCTTCCCGCGGGATGGACCGCCGACGGCAAGAGCCTGTATGTCACCACCGGGAGGATACCCTGTCGCGTCGACCTGATCGACATCGCCTCGGGAGCCCGGACCCATGTTCGGGACCTCGTCGCGAGCGACCCCGCCGGGATGTCCTCCCGCGGATCGGCCCGCGTGACGGCCGACGGGCAGACGATGACGCTGGGCTTCAGTCGCATCCTCTCGACGCTGTACTGGATCCGGGATCTGAAGTGACGCTCGTCGCCGGAACGAAGCTCGGTCCGTACCAGATCGCCGCGCCTCTGGGCGCGGGCGGGATGGGGGAGGTCTATCGCGCGCGCGACGAGCGGCTCAAACGCGACGTCGCGATCAAGGTGCTGCCGGCGTCGTTCTCGCAAGACCCGGATCGCCTGAAGCGCTTCGAGCAGGAAGCCCAGGCCGCCGGGGCGCTGAACCATCCGAACATCACGGCGGTCTACGACTTCGGCGAGCACGACGGCGCGCCGTACATCGTCACGGAGCTTCTCGAAGGCGAGACTCTCCGGAGCCGGCTCGGGCCCGGCGCCATCTCGCCGCGCAAGGCGATCGACTACGCCATGCAGATCGCGAAGGGTCTCGCGGCCGCGCACGAGAAAGGGATCGTCCACCGCGACCTGAAGCCCGAGAACGTGTTCCTGACGAAGGACGGGCGGGTCAAGATCCTCGACTTCGGTCTCGCGAAGCTGAAGCTGGACGGCGCGGAGAGCGGTCAGACGGACGCGGGAACGGTCTCCGGCGGGACGCAGCCGGGCGTCGTGCTCGGGACGATGGGCTACATGGCGCCCGAGCAGGTCCGCGGCAAGCCGGCGGACAAACGGAGCGACCTCTTCTCCTTCGGGACGATCCTCTACGAGATGCTCTCGGGCCAGCGGGCGTTCCGCGGCGACACGGCGGCGGACACGATCACGGCGATCCTGTCGAAGGAGCCGCCGGACATCTCCCAGACCAACAAGGACGTTCCTCCGGGGCTCGACCGCATCGTGCGGCACTGCCTCGAGAAGAACCCGGAGGAGCGCTTCGAGTCGGCGCGCGACGTCGCCTTCGATCTCGAGGCGCTTTCGGGTCTGTCGTCGCCGGCGGTCACGGGCGTGCAGGCGCTCCCCGCGAAACGCGCGCGACTGCCCTGGGCTCTTCTCGGGTTGGCGGCCGTCGTGGGCGCCCTGGTGGGGCTGTACGCCGGCCGCCGAACGGCAGCTTCGACGCAGCCTCGCTTCCAGCGTCTGACCTTCCAGCGCGGCACGGTCGTCAACGCCCGCTTCGGCCCCGACGGCCAGTCCGTCTACTACACGGCGGCGTGGGAAGGCGCGCCGATGCACATCTATTCTCTGCGGCCCGGCAATCCCGAATCGGCCGCTCTGCCGCTGCCGCCCGCCCGACTGCTGGCGCTCTCGCCGGGCGGCGAGATCGCCCTCCTGCTCGAGCCGAGGCCGACGACCTTCACCTACATCGGGACACTCGCTCGCGCGCCTCTGACGGGCGGCCCCCCGAAGGAGATTCTCCAGGACGTCACGCACGCCGACTGGGCTCCGGGTACGGCGGAGCTCGCCGTCGTGCACCGCGTGGCGAGCAAGGAACGGCTCGAGTTTCCCATCGGCAAGGTCCTCTACGAGACGAGCGGCTGGCTCCAGGACCCGCGGTTCTCCCCGGACGGCTCGGCGATTGCCTTCATCGATCATCCGGGCGGCGGCGACTCCGGGGCGGTCGCGATCGTGGATCGCGCCGGGAAGAAGACCGAGCTCGCGGCGGGGTTCGCCACGGTGCAGGGTCTTGCCTGGGCGTCCGGGCGGCCGGGAGATCTTCTTCACCGCGGCGCGCCAGGGAATCCAGCGGGAGGTCTTCGGCGGTGACTCCCGTCCGGAAAGCTGCGTCTCGTTCGGACGATGCAGGGCACGCCGGCGCTGTTCGATCTCGTCCGGATCGAACGCGCTCGTCACCGAGGACGACTACCGCGCGGGGACGCTCGCCTTTCTGCCGGGATCCGAGGCTTCCCGGGATCTCAGCTGGTTCGACTGGCAGAGCGACCGCGCGCTTTCGCGCGACGGAAGCCAGTTCCTGTTCGACGAGACGGGAGAAGGCGGAGGCGCGAGCGGCTCGGTCTATCTTCGAGGGACCGACGGAGCGCCGGCCCTGCGCCTCGGCGAAGGGATCGGGATGGCCCTGTCGCCCGACGGAGCGTGGGCGCTGACGCGGACCGCAGACACAGTTCGTTCTCGTGCCGGTCCGCGCGGGACAGCCGCGTGCGATCCCGGCAGGCGATTTTCCCGAGACTCCGTTCGGCGCCTTCCTTCCGGATGGCAAGCGTTTCGTGTTTCCGGCCGCCGCGCCGGGCCATGGGACGCGCCTCTACGTCCAATCGATCGAAGGAGGAAAAGCCGACGGCGATCAGCGGAGAGGGTGTCTATCAGAGCCGCGTGTCCGTCTCGCCCGATGGCGCTCTCGTCGCCGCGATCGGACCGGATTCGAAGGTCCACCTGTACCCGACCGCCGGAGGGTCCGTCATCGATCTCGCGGAGTCCCAGGTCGGCGACTATCCCTCGGGTTGGACCGCGGACGGGAAGGGCCTTACATCTCCCGGAGCGGCTCGTCCTGCCGCGTCGACGTCATCGACATCGCTTCGGGCCGCCGCACGCACCTGCGCGATCTTGCCGGCAGCGACCCCGCCGGCGTCACTGCATTCGGCCCCGCCCGTGTCACGCCCGACGGCCGGGTCGATGACCGTCGGATTCAGCCGGATTCTCTCGACGCTTTATCAGAGTGCAGGGACCTCCGAATGAGCCTCGCCGCAGGAACGAAGCTCGGCCCCTACGAGATCCTCGCGCCGATCGGCGCGGGAGGGATGGGCGAGGTGTACCGGGCGCGCGATCCGCGGCTGGGGCGCGAGGTGGCGATCAAGGTGCTGCCGGCGACGTTCTCGCAGGACCCGGACCGGCTGAAGCGATTCGAGCAGGAGGCGCGCGCGGCAGGCGTGCTCAATCACCCGAACATCACGGCGGTCCACGACTTCGGCATGCACGACGGAGCGCCGTACATCGTGACGGAGCTTCTCGAAGGCGAGACGCTGCGGAGCCGCCTGGGTCCCGGCGCGATCTCGCCGCGCAAGGCGATCGACTACGCGATGCAGATCGCCAAAGGGCTCGCCGCCGCGCACGAGAAGGGGATCGTGCATCGCGACCTGAAGCCCGAGAACATCTTTCTGACGAAGGACGGGCGGGTCAAGATCCTCGACTTCGGCCTCGCGAAGCTGAAGCTGGACGGCGCCGAGAGCGGCCAGACCGATGCCGGAACGGTCTCCGGCGGCACGCAGCCGGGCGTGGTGCTCGGGACGATGGGCTACATGTCGCCCGAGCAGGTCCGCGGGAAGCCCGCGGACAAACGCAGCGACCTCTTCTCCTTCGGCACGATCCTCTACGAGATGCTCGCGGGGCAGCGGGCGTTCCGCGGCGACACGGCGGCGGACACGATCACGGCGATCCTGACGAAGGAGCCGCCGGATCTCTCGCAGACGAACAAGGACGTGCCACCGGGGCTGGATCGGATCGTGCGGCACTGCCTGGAGAAGAATCCGGAGGAGCGGTTCGAGTCGGCGAGGGACGTCGCGTTCGACCTCGAGGCGCTCTCGGGCGTCTCCACCCCCCGGGCCTCGACTCAACGCAGCTGCGCCTGCCGGAGACCCGACGCCGCCGTCTGCCGTTGCTGCTCGGCGCCGCCGTCGTCCTGATCGGTGTGGCCGCGGGTGCCTATCGTGGCCGGCAAGAGGGCGGGACATGTCGCGCCGGCGTCCTTTCGGCAGCTGACGTTTCGCCGCGGTCTGATCGGTTCGGCGCGGTTCGCGCCGGACGGGCAGACCATTCTCTACTCGGCAAGCTGGGACGGAAGGCCCATGGAGATCTTCCAGACCCGCCTCGACAGCCCCGAGTCGCGCCCGTTCGGACTCGCCGGCGCCGAACTGCTCTCGATCGCTCGCTCCGGTGAGATGGCGGTCTCGCTCGACCGCCACGCTTCGATCGTCCCATTTACGAGGAGCGGGACGCTCGCCCGGCTCAGTATGACGGGGGGAGGCTCGCCGAGGGAGGTTCTCGAAGACGTTCAGTTTGCGGACTGGAGCCCCGACGGCCAGAGCCTGGCGGTCGTCCGGAACCTCGGCGGCAAGGTCCGCCTCGAGTTCCCTCCCGGCAAGGTCCTGTACGAGACGGCCGGCTGGATCTCCCATCCTCGCGTCTCGCCCCGGGGAGACGAAGTCGCGTTCCTCGATCATCCCGTTCAGGGGGACGACGGGGGTTCGGCGGCGATGGTGGACCTCTCCGGAAAGCGCCGGGTGCTCTCGGAGCTCTTCGCCAGCGCCCAGGGACTCTGCTGGTCGCCGGACGGGAACGAGGTCTGGTTCACCGTCGCGACCGTCGGATCCAACCGCGGAGCTCTACGCCGCGATCGCGTGCCGGAAAGGTACGGGTTCTGGCCAAAGCCACCGGCGGTTTGACCATCGAGGACGCCTCGAAGGACGGCCGGGTGCTGATGGTTCAGGACAAGGCGCGGCTGGGAATCTCGGCACTGGTGCCGGGAGCGGAGAAGGAGCGGGACTTTTCCTGGCTGGACTGGTCGCTCATCCGAGATGTCTCGGCATGACGGTCAGACTCTGCTTTTTGGAGAGAGCGCCGAAGGAGGCGGTGCCGGCGGCTCCGCCTACGTCCGGAGGGCCGATGGCTCGCCCGCCGTGCGTCTGGGGCCCGGCAACCCTCTCAATCTCACCAACGACGGCCGGCTGGCGCTCGCCATCGTGAGGGGAGCCCGGCAATCAGCGGCTCGTTCTCTATCCGATCGGAGCGGGGGAGCCGAAGACCTTTCCCGTGACCGGCCTCCGCATTGACTCGGCCACCTTCCTTCCCGACGGGCGCAAGATTTTGTTCTCTGCTGCCGAGCCCGGTCGCGGTGTACGCCTTTGGGTGCAAGGGGTCGAGGAGGACAAGCCGCGCGCCATCTCTCCCGAGGGCTATCGGATGCCCTGGGCGGGTGTTTCTCCGGACGGAAGCTCACGGTGGTCACCGGACCGGATCAGCGCTATTACCTCTACGCCGTTGGCAGGGGGCGAGCCGACCGCGATCCCCGGACTGGTCGCCGGGGACATTCCCTTTTCGTTTTCCGCCGACGGCCGCGCGCTCCTGGTGCGCCGGCGAGGAGAAGTTCCGGCTCGCGTCATGCTGCTCGACATCCGCACCGGCAAGAAGGAGCTCTGGAAAGAGCTCATGCCTCCCGACCCCGCGGGAGTCATGACCGTCAGCCCGGTCAACGTCACGCCCGACTGGAAGTCCTACGCCTATTCCTACCAGCGGAGCCTCGCGGACCTCTACGTGGTGGAGGGGCTCAGGTAGATGACGCTGACTCAGACCCTCAGCGGCCCGCGGACCTCTACGTCGTCGACGGTTTCAGCCACCGCTCCCGTATAGAATCCCGCCGCCCCAAATGACACTTTCCGCCGGTAGCAAGCTCGGTTTCTACGAAATTCTCGCGCCGATCGGGGCCGGGCGGGATGGGGGAGGTCTACCGCGCGCGGGATCCGCGGCTCGGCCGCGAGGTGGCGATCAAGGTGCTGCCGGCGTCGTTCTCGCAGGATCGCGGACCGTTTGAAGCGCTTCGAGGCCGAGGCGCGGGCGGCGGGCGTGCTCAACCACCCGAACATCACAGCGGTCTACGAATTCGGGACGCACGACGGCGCGCCGTACATCGTGACGGAGCTTCTGGAAGGCGAGACGCTGCGCAGCCGCCTCGGGCCGGGTGCGATCTCCCCGCGCAAGGCGATCGACTACGCGGTGCAGATCGCGAAAGGACTGGCCGCCGCGCACGAGAAGGGGATCGTGCACCGGGATCTGAAGCCCGAGAACGTCTTCCTGACGAAGGACGGACGGGTCAAGATCCTCGACTTCGGTCTCGCGAAGCTGAAGTTGGACGGGGGCGATGGCGGCCAGACCGATGCCGGGACGGTCTCCGGCGGGACGCAGCCGGGCGTGGTGCTCGGGACGATGGGCTACATGTCGCCCGAGCAGGTGCGAGGGAAGGCCGCGGACAAGCGGAGCGATCTTTTCTCCTTCGGCACGATCCTCTACGAGATGCTGTCGGGCCAGCGGGCGTTCCGCGGAGACACGGCGGCGGACACGATCACGGCGATCCTGTCGAAGGAGCCGCCGGACATCTCCCAGACCAACAAGGACGTCACCTCCGGGGCTGGATCGGATCGTGCGGCACTGCCTCGAGAAGAACCCGGAGGAGCGGTTCGAGTCGGCGCGCGATGTCGCGTTCGACCTCGAGGCGCTCTCGGGGCGTCTCCGCCACGTCCACGGCGACCGGCGTGCGCGCCCTGCCGCAGCAGAGAAAGCCGGAAGCCGCTGGCTGGCTGCTCGCCCGTCGCCGCGGTGCTCGGAGCAGCTCATTGCCGGCGCCGTTCATCTACTCGGCCGGCAAGAAGGCCGGGCTTCGTCGAGCCGCCGGCCTTCCGGCAGATCACGTTCTCGCGCGGCGAGGTTGGCAGCGCCCTCTTCGCGCCGGACGGCCAGACGGTCGTCTATTCCGCCGCCTGGGAAGGCGATCCCTTCGAGGTCTTCATCAACCGGCCGGAGAGCCCCGAGTCGCGGCCGTTCGGGCTCGCCGCGCGCCGAGGTTCTCGTCGATCTCGAAGTCCGGCGAGATGGCGATCTCCTTGAGCCGCCGCCGCACGCACGCGTTCGTGCGGAGCGGGCCGCCTCGCGCGGATCTCGATCGCCGGGCGGCGCGCCGCGGGACATCCTCGACGACGTCCAGTTCGCGGACTGGAGCCCCGACGGCAAGGACTCTCGCCATCGTCCGGGACGTCGGCAGCGAAGAGCCGCCTGGAGTACCCGATCGGGAAGGTCCTCTTCGAGACGACCGGATGGATCGGCCAGATCCTCGAGTCTCCCCGGACGGGCGACGTCGTCGCCTTCGTCGATCATCCCGTTCCCGAACGACGACGGCGGGCGGTTCGCCGTCGTCGATCGCGCCGGGAAGAAGACGAGACTCTCACGCCGCTCTACGCGACGGCCCAGGGCCTCGTCTGGACGCCGGACGGCGGCGAGATCTGGTACACGGCCGCAGAGGGCGGCTTCAACCGGGCCGTCCACGGCGTGACGCTTTCCGGGAAGGTGCGTCTGGTCGGCCGCGTGCCGGGCATCAGCACGATCCGCGACATCTCGCAGCACGGGCGCGTGCTGATGACCAACGAGAGCGCGCGTCTCGGGATCCTCGCGCGCGGGCCCGGAGACGAGAAGGAGCGGGAGCTCTCTTGGCTCGACTACTCCCTCGTGACCGACATCTCGGTCGGACGGCAAGCAAGATCCTCATCACGGAGTCGGGCGAAGGTGGCGGTCCGGCCTACTCGGCGTACCTGCGCGAGTTCGACGGCTCGCCCGCGGTGCGCCTCGGAGACGGGTCCACCGAGGCCTTCTCGCCCGACGGCGCGTGGGCGATCTCGGTGACGCACACAGCAACGCCGCAGATCCTCCTCCTTCCCACGAGCGTCGGGGAGCCGCGAGAGCTTTCCCGCGACGGGCTCGACTGTTCAACGCCGACTTCCTTCCCGACGGAAAGATCCGCTCTTCACCGCGGCCGAGGCCGGCCGCGGCACGCGGCTTTACGTGCGCGACATCGGCGGGCGGCAAGTCGAAGCCCGCGCCGTTTCACCGGAGGGCTATTCGATGTTCCGAGGCACGGTCACGCCGGACGGAAAGTCCGTGGTCGTCGAGCGGCCCGGATCGCAGCTCTATCTGTATCCGCTCCAGGGCGGCGAGCCGACGGCCCTTCCGGGCCTCGAAGCGAGCCACCGCCCGTCCGATTCACGGCCGACGGACGGTACCTCTTCGTGCAGGAAGACCAGACGATCCCGATGCGGATCTTCAAGTACGACATGGCGACCGGCACAGTGGAGCTCTGGAAGGAGCTCATGGCCGCCGACGCGGCAGGTCTCACGCGTTCAAGCCGCTTCGTCGCCACGCCGGACGGACGTCTTACGCGTACAGCTATCTGCGCGTGCTCTCCTACCTGCAGCTCGTCGACGGCATGAAGTGACTCAGATTCTCAGCGGCCCGCTGGGTTGTCGCCGTCCTGCGGACGGCGTCTCCTACTGCCGAGGGTCTGCCTTTGGTGGCCGGACTCGCGGGCCAACCGAGAGAGAGGGGAAGTCGCGCGTGCATCCTCTCCCGATTTGAGGACATGACGCTCTCCACTGGAACAAAACTGGGACCCTACGAGATCCTCGCGCCCATCGGCGCCGGCGGGATGGGGGAGGTCTACCGCGCGCGCGACCCGCGGCTGACGCGCGAGGTGGCGATCAAGGTGCTGCCGGCGATCGTTCTCGCAGGATCCGGACCGGCTGAAGCGCTTCGAGGCGGAGGCGCGGGCGGCCGGCGTGCTCAACCATCCCAACATCACGGCGGTCTACGACTTCGGGATGCACGACGGCGCGCCGTACATCGTGACGGAGCTTCTGGAAGGCGAGACGCTGCGCAGCCGCCTGGGTCCCGGCGCGATCTCGCCGCGCAAGGCGATCGACTACGCGGTGCAGATCGCGAAGGGACTCGCGGCCGCGCACGAGAAGGGGATCGTGCACCGGGATCTGAAGCCCGAGAACGTCTTCCTGACGAAGGACGGGCGGGTCAAGATCCTCGACTTCGGTCTGGCGAAGCTGAAGCTGGACGGCGGCGAGAGCGGCCAGACCGACGCCGGCACGGTCTCCGGCGGCACGCTGCCGGGCGTCGTGCTCGGGACGATGGGCTACATGTCGCCGGAGCAGGTGCGGGGCAAGGCCGCGGACAAGCGATCCGACCTCTTCTCCTTCGGAACGATCCTCTACGAGATGCTCTCGGGTCAGCGGGCGTTCCGCGGCGACACGGCGGCGGACACGATCACGGCGATCCTGTCGAAGGAGCCGCCGGACATCTCCCAGACGAACAAGGACGTCCCGCCGGGCCTCGATCGGATCGTGCGGCACTGCCTGGAGAAGAACCCGGAGGAGCGGTTCGAGTCGGCGCGCGACGTCGCGTTCGATCTCGATGCGCTCTCGGGCGTCTCCACGCCGACGGGCGTGACCCCGATGCCGGCGCTCGCGAAGCGCGCGCGCTGGATCGGCCCGGCGCTGATCGCCGCGGCCGTCGCGCTCGCCGCCGGCCTCGCCGCCGGGTACCGGTACGGCAAGAAGGCCGGATTCATCCCGCCTCCGACCTTCCAGCAGCTCACGTTTCGCCGCGGCGAGGTCTACTCGGCGCGCTTCGCCCCCGACGGCCAGACGGTCATCTACGCCGCCGCCTGGGACGGCCGGCCGGTCGAGCTCTTCGCGACGCGCACGGACCGCCCCGAGTCGCGCGTGTTCGGGCTCGTCGGCGCGGATCTGCTGTCCATCTCGCGGCAAGGCGAAATGGCCGTCTCCCTCGACCGTCACAATTTCGGGGCCTTCCTGCGCACCGGGACCCTCGCGGAGATCGGTGTGAGCGGCGGCGTGGCGCCGCGTTCGATCTCCGACGACGTGCAATGGGCCGACTGGTCCCCGGACGGGAAAGAGCTCGCCATCGCCCGCGAGGTGAGCCAGCAAACCCGGCTCGAGTACCCCATCGGGAAAGTCGTGTACCAGACCGCGGGCTGGCTGAGTCACGTCCGGGTCTCCCCCGACGGCAACACCGTGGCGTTCATGGAGCATCCGGTGCGCGGAGACGATGGCGGGATGGTCGCGGTGGTCGACCGGGCCGGCAAGAAGCGCACGCTGACGGAGCGGTTCACCTCGGAATGGGGCCTCGCCTGGTCTCCGAAGGGCGACGAGATCTGGCTGACGGCCGCGAAAGTCGGCGCGAATCGCGCCCTGCATGCCGTATCGCTCGCGGGAGCGGAGCGGCTGCTGGCACGCGTCACGCAGAGCCTCACTCTCCAGGACGTTGCCGCCGACGGCCGGGCGCTCGTGGCGCACGATTCCATCCGCATCGGCATCATGGCGGGCGGTGACGGCCAGGCGCGCGAACGCGAGCTGGCGTGGCTCGACTGGTCCTCGCTCTTCGATCTCTCGAGCGACGGCAAGACGATCCTCTTCTCCGAGACCGGCGAAGGGTCAGGGCCGACCTACTCGACCTTCGTCCGCACGACCGACGGCGCGCCTCCCGTGCGCATCGGCGAAGGCGGTGGTCAGGCGCTGTCCCCCGATGCGCGTTGGGCCGCCGTCCAGGTCCAGGGCGAGAAAACGAACCTGAGGCTGTATCCGACGGGCTCCGGCGAGTCGATCGTCCTGAAGACCGGCAACCTCGAGTACCAGGGGGGCGGATCCTTCACTCCGGACGGAAAGCGCTACGTGTTCAATGCGAACGAGCCCGGACGCGGGGCGCGCATCTACACGATCGAGATTCCCGACGGGACAGCGAAGGCGATCTCGCCGGAGGGCTATCGGACGTTTTCCAGAAGCGTTTCGCCGGACGGAACCCGCGTCGTTGCCGGCGGGCCCGACCGCCGGCGCTACTTCTATCCGCTCGCCGGCGGCGAGCCCACACCGATCTCGGGCCTTGCCGCCGATGAGACGCCGGGGGGCTGGACGAGCGACGGGCGATTCCTCTACGTCTACCGGCGGCGCGACCTTCCCGGGCGTGTCTATCGATTCGAAATCGCCACGGGAAAGAAAGAGCTCGCCCGCGAGGTCATGCCCGCCGACGGCTCCGGTATCGTGGACATCGCTCCGATCATTCTGACTCCCGACGGCAAGAACTACGTCTATGGGTTCCAGCGCACGCTCTCCGACCTCTACATTCTGGATGGCGTGAAGTGATGCTCGTCTGCGGGAACGAAGCTCGGGCCCGTACGAGATCCTTTCGCCGATCGGAGCGGGAGGGATGGGGGAGGTCTACAAAGCGCGCGATCCGCGGTTGACGCGCGAGGTGGCGATCAAGGTGCTGCCGGCGTCGTTCTCGCAGGATCCGGATCGCCTGAAGCGTTTCGAGGCGGAGGCGCGGGCGGCGGGCGTCCTAAACCATCCCAACATCACGGCCGTCTACGACTTCGGGATGCACGACGGCGCGCCTTACATCGTGACGGAGCTTCTGGAAGGCGAAAACCTGCGAAGCCGCCTGGGGCCAGGTGCGATCTCGCCGCGCAAGGCGATCGATTACGCGGTGCAGATGGCGAAGGGTCTGGCCGCCGCGCACGAGAAGGGGATCGTGCACCGGGATTTGAAGCCCGAAAACGTCTTCCTGACGAAGGATGGGCGGGTCAAGATCCTCGACTTCGGCCTCGCGAAGCTGAAGTTGGACGGCGGCGAAAGCGGCCAGACCGATGCCGGCACGGTCTCCGGCGGGACTCAGCCGGGCGTCGTGCTCGGGACGATGGGCTACATGTCGCCGGAGCAGGTCCGGGGCAGGCCGGCGGATAAGCGGAGCGACCTCTTCTCCTTCGGAACGATCCTCTACGAGATGCTCTCGGGCCAGCGGGCCTTCCGTGGAGACACCGCGGCGGACACGATCACGGCGATATTGAGCAAGGAGCCGCCGGATCTGTCCCAGACGAACAAGGACATCCATCCGGGGCTGGACCGGATCGTGCGGCACTGCCTGGAGAAGAACCCGGAGGAGCGGTTCGAGTCGGCGCGCGACGTCGCCTTCGACCTGGAAGCGCTCTCCGGAGTTACCGGCACGACGACGAACGCCGTGACGGCGAGAACGACGACGCGGCGGAGCTTTCTGCCGCTCCTGGCGACGGGTGTCGGCGGGCTCGCAGTCGGCGCCGCCGGCGGCCTCTTTGCCGGACGCCGAATGTGGTCCCGAGGCAACCCGACCTTCCGGCAGCTGACGTTCCGGAATGGGCTCATTCAGCAGGCGCGGTTCGGGCCCGACGGCCAGTCGATTTACTACGCCGCGGCCTGGGAGGGGCGGCCGCTCGAGATCTACCAGACGCGACTCGACAGCCCCGACTCGCGGGTGTTCGGCCTACCGGGCTCTTCCCTGATGTCGATCTCGAGCGCCGGCGAGATGGCGGTCGGCCTCGACAGTCGGACCATGGGCGGCTTTCAGCGCATGGGGACGCTCGCGCGCATCGGGATCACCGGCGGCGGAGCGCCCCGCGAGATCGCGAGCGATGTGTATTGGGCCGACTGGTCGCCTGACGGGCAGACGCTCGCCATCATCAAGGACGCCGAGGGGAAGTCGCGCCTGGAGTATCCGATCGGCAAGACGATTCATTCGTTCTTCCGGGTGGATGAGCCATCCCCGTGTCTCGCGCGACGGCGGATCCGTCGCCGTGATGCTCCATCCCGTTCGCGGCGACGACGGCGGCCTCGTCGCCGTGGTCGATCGCTCGGGGAAGGTCCGGGAGCTGAGCGGTACCTTCGCCAGCATCGGCGGCCTGTGCTGGAGCGCGAAGGGCAACGAGATCTGGTTCGCCGGCGCCCGCGTCGGATTCAACCGGTACCTGAATGCCGTCACTCTCTCCGGGCGCGTGCGGAGCCTCGCGGAAGGGACCGGAGGGCTGGCCGTCGAGGACATCTCGAAAGAGAGCCGGACGCTCGTCATTCAGGACAAGGCCCGCCAGACGATGGTCGGGATGCCTCCCGGCGGCACCAAGGAGATCGAGCTCTCCTGGCTCGACTGGGGCCTGCCGGCTGATCTCTCGGACGACGGCAAGCTGCTCCTCTTCGACGAGAGCGGCGAAGGAGGAGGGTCGGGTTACTCCGTCTACATCCGGAAACTGGACGGCTCGCCCGCCGTGCGTCTGGGCGAGGGATCCGCCCAGGTGCTGTCCCCCGACTCGACCCGGGCCGCCGCGGTGGTCGTGCGCGAGGAGCGCGGCCTGATCCGCCTCTATCCAACCGGTGTCGGCGAAGCCATGACGATCGACGTCCCCGGTCTCTCGGTGAGTCAGGTGAACTGGACCCGCGACGGCTCGGCGCTGATCCTCGCGGCGACCGAAGGCGATCGGGGCACTCGCCTGTACGTCCGCGACTTCGCGAGCGGAAAGGCGCGCGCCATCTCGCCCGAGGGGTATCGCCTGTACGCGGCGCGCCCGAGCCCCGACGGGCGCTCCGTCGCGGTGATCGGCCCGGACCGAAAGGCGTATCTCTACCCGCTGGCAGGAGGTGAGCCCACGCCGATTGCGGGCTTCGACGCAGACGGAGCGGATCTCCGGCTGGCTGCCCGACGGGAAGTCCATCTATGTTCAGGCGTCGGCCTGCTCCCGGGCAACGTGTGGAACCTGGACCTCGCGACAGGCCAGCGCCGGCTCTGGAAGCAGCTCGTTCCCGCCGACGCGTCGGGCGTCACCGCGATCGGCGGAATCCAGGTCACGCCCGACGGCAACGCGTACGTCTACTCTTTCGTCAGAAACCTCGCGGACCTCTACGTCGTCGAAAGCCTGAAGTAAGCCGCATCGGGGTAGAATCCCGGCGCTTTCCGATGCCCATCTCCACTGGAACCAAGCTCGGCCCCTACGAGATCCTCGCGCCCATCGGCGCGGGCGGGATGGGCGAGGTTTATCGCGCGCGGGACGAGCGGCTCAAGCGCGACATCGCGATCAAAGTGCTCCCCCCGAGCTTGCCGGTGACGCTGAGCGGCGCGGCCGATTCGAGCGCGAGGCCCGGGCGGCCTCGGGTCTCTCGCATCCGAACATCCTCACGGTCTACGACATCGGCACGCACGATTCGACCGTGTACATCGCGATGGAGCTCGTCGAGGGCGGGACGCTGAAGGACCTCGTGGCGTCCGGTCCCGTCCCCGTCAAGAAGTTGCTCGAGATCACGGTCCAGATCGCCGAAGGTCTGGCCGCGGCGCACGCCGCTGGGATAGTTCATCGCGACCTGAAGCCGCAGAACGTCATGGTTTCCAAGCACGGCTTCGCCAAGATCCTGGACTTCGGTCTCGCGAAGCTCGTGACACCGGAGGACCAGGAAGTTTCGGCGCTGAAGACCGCGGTCGGAGACCCGACGCGCCCCGGCATGGTCATGGGCACGGTGGGATACATGTCCCCGGAGCAGGCGGCGGGGCGTCCGGTGGATTTTCGTTCAGATCAGTTCTCCTTCGGCTCGATCGTCTACGAGCTTGCGACCGGAAAGCGCGCCTTCGAGCGCGGAACGAACGCGGAGACGCTGACGGCGATCATCCGCGAGGAGCCGGAGCCCGTCGCGCAGTTGAACCCGCGCATCCCCTCTCCGGTCCGCTGGCTCGTCGAGCGCTGCCTCTCGAAGGACCCGGAAGATCGCTTTGGAACGACCAAGGACCTCGCCCGCGACCTTGCCGACGTGCGCGACCACCTCTCCGAAGCCTCGATCACTTCGACGACGGACAATTCGGCGGCCGCGGCAGCGGCGGTGCGCGCGGGACGGTCCAAGTGGCCGTGGATCGTCGCGGCGGGAGTCCTCGCGGCCGCCGTGGGCCTCGGCGCGTACGCGGCAGGCAAGAAGTCCGCGATCACCACGCCGCCGTCCTTCCGCGAGCTGACCTTCCAGCGCGGCCAGATCTTTACCGCGCGCTTCACTCCCGACGGGCAGACGATCATCTATTCGGCGGCCTGGGAGGGACGGCCCGTCGAGATTTTCGTGAGCCGGCTGGACAGCCCCGAGGCCCGGCCCTTCGGTCTCCAGGGCGCGGACCTGCTTTCGATTTCCGGATCCGGCGAGATGGCCGTCGGCTTGAATCGCCACTTCGTCGGACCTTTCGAACGCGCAGGCACACTCGCCCGCATCGGCATGACGGGCGGCGGAACGCCCCGGGAGATCCAGGAAAGCGTGCAGTTCGCCGATTGGGCGCCCGACGGCAAGTCGCTCGCAATTGCGCACGGGGTCGGCGCCAAGAGCCGGCTCGAGTTCCCCATCGGGAAAGCTCTGTTCGAAACGGAGGGCTGGATCACGAACGTGCGAATCTCGCCCTCCGGCGATGCCGTAGCGTTCATCCATCATCCCCGCACCGGCGACGACGGCGGCTCGGTCATGGTCATCGGCCGGGAAGGGAAGCCGAAGCCGCTCGCGGAGGATTTTTCGACGGCGGGCGGCCTCGCGTGGTCTCCCAGCGGACGCGAGGTGTGGTTCACGGCCACCCAGGTCGGCGGCAACCGCGCTCTCTGGGCCGTGACCCTGTCGGGCGAGAAGCGCATCCTGGCCCGCGTGACCGGAAATCTGACGCTCCACGACGTTGCCCGCGACGGACGTATCCTGGTTTCGCACGACACTCTGCGCTCGGGAATCCTGGGCTACGCGCCGGGCGATGCTCGCGAGAAGGATCTCTCCTGGCTCGACTGGTCCGGCGTGCGCGACATTGCCGCGGACGGCTCCTGGTTCGCGTTCGTCGAATCGGGGGAAGGAGGGGGCGATGGCTACTCGTCGTACACGCGGCGCATGGACGGATCGCCCCCGGTGCGGCTGGGCGATGGGGTTCCGATGTCGATTTCGCCCGACGGTCGCTGGGTCCTGGGCATCACGAACATTTCGAAAGATCCGAAGCTCTCCATGCTGCCGACCGGAGTCGGCGCGCCCAAGGAGATCTCCACGCCGGGCCTCTCCGTCACGATGGCGGAGTGGTTTGAAGACGGAAAGAGGATCCTCCTGAGTGCCGACGAAGGAGGCCGGGGCGAGCGGCTCTTCCTCCTCGACTCTCCGGAATCGAAGCCGCGCGCCATCAGCCCGCCGGGCTATCGCGCATATTCCGAGGGATCTCGCCGGACGGAAGGCTCGCGGCCGTGCGGGGCCCGATCGCCGCCGCTACCTCTATCCGCTTGGCGGCGGCGAGCCGCAGGCGATCCCGGGCTTCCTTCCTCGCGAAGACCCCGTCGGCTGGATGGCCGACGGCCGCTGGCTGTTCGCCTTCGATCGAGGACAGTTCCCCGGAAAGGTCTATCGCGTGGAGATTTCGACGGGCAAGCGCGAGTTCTGGCGGGAGCTCGTGCCGCTGGATCCTGCCGGGATCGATCTGCTGTCGCCTCCAGCGCTCACATCCGACGGGAAATCCTACGTCTACTCCTACAACCGGATCCTTTCCGACCTCTACCTCGGCTCCGACATCCGATGATTTCCGTCCCGAAAAACGTGATGGTCGTCGGCAACGAGCTCGCTATCGTCTGGGACGACGGCCGCGAGGACTACCTGAACCTCGAGAAGCTCCGCCGCGACTGCCCGTGCGCGATGTGCAAGGGGGAGCCGGACCTCTTCGGGAAGATCTACAGGGGACCGGACCGTCCGCTCACGCCGCGCGCGGTCCAGGTGGCCGGCCATCGCTGGGTCGGCTCCTACGCGCTTCAGATCGATTGGGCGGACGGCCACAACGACGGGATCTACAGCTTCGAGACGTTGCGGCGGATGGGAACGGAAGGGTAAAGGACAAAAGCGGTCCGGCCATGACGGCTCTCGATCCGTCGGATTGGTCTCGCGACCTCCTGGAGAGCGATCGCCGCTACTTCGAGGCGGGCGCTGAAGTCGTCCCCATCCCGGGCGCGGTGATCGCCGTGCTCCGCGGCGCGCAGTCGCTCGCCGCAGGCTGCGTCGTGCAGCGCGTCGATGCGGACGCGGGCGGCGCGGAACCCGATGCCTGGCTCGCCGAGGTCGAAGACCGCCTGCGCGCGCTCGGAAGCCCGCGCGCCCGGCTCTATCTCGACGCGCCTCAAGGTCGCCTCGAGGACGCCCTGGCGCGCCGCGGCTATCGGCCGCGCGCGGAGCACGGGTTCATTCGTGCGGCCGGGGACGTCGGCGAGACGGAGATCGAGCTGGTGCCCGCCGAGGATGAGAACGACTGGTCGGCGCGCCGCGACCTCCTGCGGCGCGAGGAGCTAGGGGTCGACGGTCATCCGCTCGACCCCGACCTCTGGGTCGCGCTCGAACGGCGGAAATGCGAGGCGGGATACATGCGGCCCTTCTTCATCCGCAGCGAGGGCCGGATCGTCGGGGCCTTGTGCGCCGCCCCGTGCGGGAACCTGCTGCGGCTCAAGAACCTCGTCGTCGACGCCGACTGCCGGCGTCGCGGACTCGCGACCGCGACGGCGGTCTTCTTCGTGCGGCTTGCCCGGGACGCGGGCCTCGAGGCTGCGGGCTGCTTTGCGCTCGCGGGGGAGCCCGGTATGCACGTCTATCCGCGAGCGGGCTACGGCGATTCCGTGGTCCAGACCGAATGGGTGCGGAGCCTGGCATGACGGGCCCGCTTTCGCCCGAGGCGATCGAGGCTTACCGGCGCGACGGGTGGGTGGTCGTGAAGGGCGTGTTCGGGCGCCGCGGACGTGCGGTCGTGGATCGAGGAGTGCGACAGGCTTTGGGCGAGCGTGTCCGATGACCGCAGCCATCCGCGCCTGCAACGGCGCGGGCTCGAGGGCGGAGGCGAGATCGTGGATCGCATGGATCCGATCCTCGACATCTCTCCGGTTTTCGAGGGCCTCGCCGGGGACCCGAGGCTCGTCGCGGCCGTCGGCAGTCTGCTCGACGGGACTGCGATTCCCTTCAAGGCCAAGATCATCATGAAGCGGCCCGGAACCGCGGGCTACGGGCTGCATCAGGACTATCCCTACTGGGAGTGGCTGGGCCTCGGTCCCGACGAGTACGTCAACGCCACGATCGCGTTCGATTCGTTCGACGCTTCGAACGGATCACTCGAATTCTTCTCGGGACGGCAGCACGAGCGGATACCGGCGCCCCCCGGATCTCCGTACGATGCCGACGAGGCGTTCCTGCAAGATTGTCAGAGCGCTGTGCTCGAGCTCGCTCCCGGCGACGTCGTTCTCTTCCACGGCATGCTGCCTCACCGCAGCGGTCCGAATCGCGGGACGCGGTCCCGGCGCGGGCTCTTCCTGACGTATTTCCCGTCGCGTTACCGGGGCCTCGGCGAGCGTTACGAGCAGGGGCGGGTCGATCGCCCGAAGTGAACCGCCGGCGCCTCAAGTGCGGCGGCGGTGCCGTCTCCGGAACGCCCGGACCTTCATCAGGTTTCCGCAGGTGGCCATCGCGCACCACTGCCGGCGGTGGTTGCGGGTCGCGTCGTAGAAGTACAGGACGCAGTCGGGGTTGCCGCAGCGGCGGACGAGGTGCGGATCCCGCCGGCTCAGCAGGTCCGCCGCGGCTTCGGCGACGTGGCCGAGCAGCGCGATTGGCTGCGTCGGTCGGGAGACGAAGCGGGTCCGGAAGCCGCGCCCTTGCCGTTCGAGTCGCAGGCCCCCGTCGTTCTCGGCGAGGATGAAGTTGATCGCGGCCAGGCCCTCCGACGGCACCCCCGGCCCTTGACCATTCCGTCGACCATGTGGCGGAGGGTCTCCCGGAATCCCCGGGCCCGCTCGGCGATGCGGCTCCCTTCGAGGCCGCCTCCCAGCGGCGGACCGCCTCGGCTGCGGCGCGCGCGTCGACGGCGCCCGCCGACCCAGCCAGCGCACGAAGTCCTCGAGCGTGGACAGGAGCTCCACGGGCTGTTTCCGGACGACGGGGCGGGTGTTGAGGAAGTCGAGGCTCGAATGCCCCGCCAGGAAGGGGAAGTCGCCCTTTTCGGCCACCCGGGAGAGTGTAACCCCCATCGGGGCGTTACGCCGGGTATCGGGTGACCGGATCCCCGCATCGAGGTCGGCAGGGCTTTTTGGTCGAGATCGAACCCCTGTAGTTGGAATCCCCGCATCGACGGAGAGGTGACGGAGTGGATTCAGGGGGCGACCCCCGGTACGTTTTGCGTACACACGCTTTCCAAGCGTGCTCCTTAAGCCACTCGGACACCTCTCCGGAGGCGGGGATGGTAGCGGGGGCGGATCCTGACGACAGTGGCAGGCCGCCGCGAGGGAGCGCGACAGCCAGCAGCCTAACGCCCGCGGATAGGCCTCGCGGCGGCCACATTTCCCGAATCACCCCCCTCCGAGATAGCGTACTTTCTATGGCAGACGATCCGAACGCCTCCGATCTCGACTCGTGCGGCGGATCAAGCAGGGCGATGACGAGGCATTTCGGGAGATGGTCGACCGCTATCACTCGCGGGTCTACTCGCTCTCGTATGGCGTCCTCCACAACGCGGAAGACGCCGAGGAAGCGACGCAGGACACCTTTCTCACGCTTTACAGAAAGATCGGGACCTTCGATGAGACGAAGAAATTCTTCTCCTGGTTCTACCGCGTGGCTCTGAACTCGGCATATAGCCGCGCGCGGCGCCGCCGGCCCGGCATCACGGTGTCGCTCGACGACTACACCCCGCGCTTCGGAGGCGACGGCACCGAGGCCTCCCCGCAATACCAGGCCTGGGTCAGCGGGGTGGAGGATGACGTCATCGCACGCGACCTCGCCCGGCGGGCCGAGGGTTTCATCGACGAGCTCCCCGACACCTACCGGGACGCGATCTGGATGGTCGACGTCGAAGAGATGAAGCCCGCCGACGTCGCGGAAATCCTGGAGATCTCGCTGCCGGCCCTGAAGTCCCGCCTCCACCGGGCGAGGCTCTTCGTCCGCCAGAAACTCGCCGAGGCGGCCTCCCGGGCGCCCGCACTGAGCGAGAGAAGGGCGGCGCCGTGAGCCACGACGAAATGAGCTGCCGGAACTCATCCTCGACTACCTCGCCGACTATGAGGACAGCGAGCGTGGGCGTGTTGACGAAATTCAAGGGCTCGAAGACCATCGAAGCGAGGAGTCCTTTCTGGGCCGAGACGTCGAGGAGCCGGGTATCGAATCCTGCGACCTCGCCACGGTACTCGATCCTGAGGGTATCACCCGTGCGGTCCGTGAGCTGGTAGAGCAGACTTCCCAGGGACTCGCACAGTCCCGAGAACTGGGCCACGAACTCGGCACCCTCCCCCATCGGCACGGGAGCGTTTATAGCGTGCATCGGGACGGCGCCTCCAAGGGCCGTCGCCACCTGCTCGGCGGCCGTGATGCCTGCCCTGTCCTGGGCTTCGGCCGTGCTCGCCCCGAGGTGGGGCGTTACCACCACGTTGGGGAGCGTGAAGATCGGGGAGTCCGTCGTCGGCTCCTCGGCGAACACGTCGAGCGCGGCGCCGGCGATGGTGCCCTCTTTCAGGGCGTTGTAGAGGGCCGTCTCGTCGACGATGCCGCCTCTGGCCACGTTTATGACGTACGCGGTCGGTTTCATCTTCGCCAGGGCATCC
This sequence comes from uncultured Acidobacteriota bacterium, assembly GCA_963723535.1. Classification (GTDB taxonomy): domain Bacteria; phylum Acidobacteriota; class Thermoanaerobaculia; order UBA5066; family Gp7-AA6; genus DAHUXD01. The sequence continues at coordinate 7,725 of CAVRRE010000006.1, read as the reverse complement.
TCGTTCACGAGCCCCATCGTCTGCGGGGTGCGCGGGACGTGTAGCGAGACGAAATCGGCCCGCTCGAAGACCTCGTCCGTGGTCTCGGCCCGCCCGACGTTCATCGAGCGCATCCTGTCCTCGGAGACGTAGGGGTCGTAGGCGAGGACCCGCATCCCCATACCCAGGGCGCCGCGCGCCACGATGGCGCCGACGTGACCGAGCCCGATCAGACCGATCGTCTTCTCGGAGACCTCGACACCCTTGAGCGCGCCCCGCTTCCACTCCCCGCCCCGCAAGGAGGAGTCGGCGGCAGGGATGCGCCGCGCCGCAGCGAGCATGAGCCCCAACGTGTGCTCGGCTGCGGCGACCGTGTTGCTCTCGGGGGCGTTGGCGACGATGATGCCGCGCTTGGTGGCGGCCTCTATATCTATGTTGTCAACGCCGATGCCGGCGCGTCCGATCGCCTTGAGGTTCCCGGCCCGCTCTATTACGTCAGCGGTAACCTTCGTGGCACTGCGGATGATGAGGCCGTCGTAATCCCCGATCCTCTGGAGCAGCTCCTCCGGACCGAGGTCGAGGAGGACGTCCACCTCGAAATCTCGCCTTAGTAGCTCTATGCCTGGGTCGGCGAGCTTCTCGGGGACGAGGACCTTCAAGCCCTCACCCCGCTCTTCGAGAAGACCCTCTGGGCCGCGCCGACGCCATTGCCGAGCTCGACGGGATAGTCGAGGTACTCGAGCGCGAGCTCGGTGGCCGCTATCGTGGCGATGATGTCGAAGGCGTCGAAGTAGCCACAGTGTCCGATGCGGAAGATCCTACCCGCAAACGCACCCTGTCCGCCGGCAACCTGTATCCCGTGCTCGCGAAAGATCATACGCACGAGCTGCTTGCCGTCTATACCCTCTGGCACCCACGCCGCGGTGACGGCCGAGTTGGGATCCTCATCAGGCCCGAATAGCTCGAGTCCTATGCCCTTGATCCCCTCCCTCGAGGCCCGACCTAGCATCACGTGACGCGCGAAGACGTTCTCCACGCCCTCGTCCATGAGCTGCTGCAATGCGACGTCGAGCTGGATGATGAGGCTCACCGCGGGGGTCCACGCCGTCTGCGCAGGGTCCTTCTCGTAAGCCTTTCTTGCCGCCGTCCAGTCGAAGTAGTAGCGCGGCATCCGCGACACTTCGTGCATCCGCATGGCCCGCTCGCTGACGCTGACGAACCCCAGGCCGGGCGGCGTCATGAGCGCCTTCTGCGAGCCGGCGATGACGACGTCGACGCCCCACTCGTCAGTCCTAAGCGTACAGGCCCCGAGTCCCGACACCGCGTCGACGATGGTGACGACGCTAGAAGCGGCCCTGGCGAAGCCCTCTATGTCGTTGACGGTGCCCGTCGAGGTCTCCGAGAGCACACAGATGGCGGCCTTGATCTCCGGGTCGTTGGCCAGCGCTTCGGCGACCTCGTCGTTGTCGGCCTTTTGTCCCCACTCGTACTCGAGCTCGGTGACCACCAGGCCGAAGGCCCGGCTCATCTTGACCCACCGGCCACCGAAGTTGCCGTTGTTTACGACAAGGACCTTGTCTCCCGGCGAGAAGAGGTTCTGAATAGCACCCTCGAATGCCCCGGTCCCGCTCGCCGCGTAGGTAAAGATGTCGTTCTCCGTCAGAAAGACCCGCTTCAGGTTCTCGTTCACCCTGGTGAATACCTCGCCGAACTCAGGCGTACGGTGGTGGATGATCGGTAGCGCCCCCGCCGCGGAGACCTCGGGAGGTATTGGAGTCGGACCAGGAGACATAAGACGGTACTTGTTCATCATCGGTGCTGAACTTCCTCTCTTACTGCGACCAACAGGACTTTCATTTTAGACATAATCGTTGCCGATGGCTACATGATGGGACATCTCTTTTACAAAGTGTTGCTTTTGCGTTCCTTTCTCTCCTCCCTTCCCTTCTCTTTCATCACTTCATCTTATCATTTTTTTTTAAATTTCTACAACCCCTGGAATGTCTTTGTCCTGGCTGACTCGCGGGCGGCGAGGCACATGGCGGCGCTGAGAAGTCCATCTCTGAGCGAAGCGTTAGGCCTGGCGCGTCCCTTTACCAGGTCCAGGAAGCTTTCGGCGAGGATGAGGTCTCCGCCGGCGTGCCCGTCGTCTTCTATATCCACCCGCATCTGCTCGACCTTTTCGGAGCGGTGATGGATGAGTCGCAGCTCCGCCGCAGCCAGGTCGAACTCGAGGGTTGCCTCGTATCCTACGACTGTGGCCCCGCGCCTGTATGCTGCGCGGCGCGACAGGAAGTTCTGGCTGTAGCTGGCGTGGATGCCGTTCCCGTACATGATGAGCGCTGAACCGGCGTCGTGGTTTTCAATCTCGCGGCTGAAGGCGCACCAGTGGTCGGTCCTGTCGTCGCTGTCCTGGTACATGCCGCCGTCGTCCCCTCTTCGGGCGAGGTTCTGGGGACTCTCGGGGCACGTCTCGGTCTCGTCGCAGGCCGAGCACCTGAGGTCGTGGGGTTTATCTCCGCCGTAGACCCTGCGCGACTCCATCGCGGCGACGCCGACGGGACGGCTTCCGGCGAGCAGGTTGATGTAGTCGAAATCGTGCGTGGCTTTCTGGAGCCAGAGGCCGCCTGTCTGGTCGTGGTTCCTGTACCACTGGCCGAAGTACACCCCGCCGTAGGGTACGTTGTTTACGGCCTGGATCTGGTTGATCGTCCCAAGTACGCCAGAGTCGACGACCTCGAGCGCCTTCGAGAAGAGGGGCGTATGGCGCAAGGGGAACGAGACGGCGACCTCATCCTCCCTGCCCCGGAATGCCTCCTGCAGCGCCCCTGACTCCTCCAGACTTATGGCGACCGGTTTCTCCAGAAAGAGCGGCAACCCGACAGAGGCGACCTTGAGAGCCATTGTGGTGTGTAGGTGGCACCGGGTCCCGATTACGACGCCGTCGTAGTCCGCCGAATCCTCGAGCATGGCGTCCGCCGAAGGATACACCCGCGCTTCGGCATTATCGACGACTGCGAGCCGCCGGCGGGCGCTTTCGGTGTCGGGGTCGGCGACCGCCCGGATGCTCACTCCGAGGTCGATGGCCTGCATCGAGGCGATCATCGCGGTAGCCCGGTGTCCGAGCCCGATCACAGCGAGCCTCGTCACGCCTGCCGGATCAATAGCCCTGTATCGCCGTCTATTTTTTCTAATCATTATGAGTAAATTCACAGAGCAAACGTCGATCCCACGTTACCCCCTTTTTTTCGCGGCTCCTGCGTACTCCCGAAGCCGCTGCTTGAAGACGCTCTCGCTGCCTTGCAGGCCGCCCGACGCGGTTGCGGGCACTGCAGGGCGACGGTGCTCACCGAGGATGGTACGCATCTCGGAGGCCAGCTCATCGCATTTTTCGGCTGAGCCTGCGAGCATCGCCGTCCCCCGCTCGCAGGCGTGCAGCATTATTCTCGCGGCGTTGGCGAACTCGTCGCTGGTGATCCCCGCGTCGTCCCTGTCCATGCGCGCACCTTCGAGCGGTTCGATTATGGAAGTGACGTGCTCGCCGGCCTCCCTGAGGCTCTCGACGGTTACGCCGTCGGGGAGCGGGTCGTCGGAGGACTGCGTCAGAAGGTGAAAGAGGACCGTGGAGTTGTGCGGAGCCGGCCCCGCTTTTTCGTGCGCCTTGCCGAGGTCGTGGCTCAACCTGCCCATGACGCGTGCCTCGTCGTGGAAGGCGTGGAGGTCGAGGGCCGAGATAAAGTCTTCGTCCCTGTTGGTCTGGTTGCACCAGGGCAGCGCGGCGCCGGCGGCGAAGCCGAGGTAGCTCACCGGCAGGTCTGTCTATGGCCGTTGTCGCCCCAGTCGGTATTCAGATCCCCGAAGGCGCCGTGCCTGAGGCCGTTTTCGGTGGCGTTCAAATGTTGCCGAGGCGTTATCGGTGCGCCCGCGATGGTCTTCCAGGTCGAGGTGCCGGGCATACGAAGAACGGTATGCCGGAGCCCGCGAACTGGCCGCCATGCTCCTCGAAGGGATGCTCGGCTTCGTAGCCCCATTCGAGCGCGACGGCGTCCCCGGTAATTCGGCCACCAGCTCGGGGCGCTGGACGATGATGTCTCCCCAGTACTGCATCGTGCGCCCGCGCGCTTGACCACGCGGTAGATTTCGAGCAAGTAGTCGAGATAGACGCGGCCTGCACCCCTCTCCTCGACAGCCCTGGCGCTCCTGCCACGGCCGTCGTCCCAGGTCTCGTCGCAGCCGACATTGAACTTCCGCTAGAGAAGTGCGGGAGCAACTCGGAGAACAGCTCTCCCATGAACTCGACGCTCCGCGAGTCCGTTGGGTTCAGGCTGAAGGGCGGCATCTTCCTGGTGTGTCCATGCAGGGTCAGCTCGAAGCCTTCGGGACACTCGGCCAGGTGGTTGTAGCGGGGCAACTGGAGCCAGTGTTCCATGTGGCCGAATGAGTTCTGGTTCGGCACGAGTTCGATGAGACTCTCGCGACAATAGGCGTCGAGGCTGAGTACGTCCTCGCCGGTCATGGGGCTGGCCTGCGCCCATACCTCGCGATGCGTGCTCGTAGGCGAACGTGTGTTCCATGTACAGTTCCAGCTGATTGAGCTTCCACCCGGCGAACATGTCGACGAGCTCGAAGACCGTCTCCAGGGTGAGGACCTTGCTCCGGCTGATATCGAGCATCACACCGCGCACGGGGAAATCCGGAGAGTCCTCTATCTCCTCCGCAGGGAGCGCCCCCCCGTACACTGGCGCAACACCTGCACCAGGGTCATGACACCGTAGAATGCCCCGGCAGCATCACCGGCAACGAGGTCTATGCCGTCGTCAGCAAATCCTCAACCGGTAGCCCTGTGCAGTGATGCCACTCCTCTGGCGACGAGCGTTATGGTCGCCTCGCCCCGAGAATCGTTGTTCCCAGGATCACCTGCCCGCAAGACCCAGCCGATATCGTTGATTCTCCCATACGGCCTGTTGCAACCGGTGGGCTATTGGGAACAACAAGACAATAGAATCTCCCTGGCAGATGATCTTCGAGCCTCTGGTTAGCCCATACGCGCCTGACCTGGCGACGATCGAGCGCGGCTTTGGAAGCAGGATCAGGTCTTCGATAGATGCCATGGCTTCGGTGAGCATCTCCTCTCTGGACATCGGTTTTCCCATCGCATAGAAAGGGTTGGGCCACTCGTTACCTTCGACCAGGCTGACGCTATTTACGCTCCCGCTAAAACGGGCCACCCCTTTCCACAATAGGCATGATGCCACGTGGTAGAGTCCCGCGCATCCCATACAATGCCCTCTCGGGACAACATCGTGCATGAGGGCGAGAAATCTTGCTTGTAGCGCGAGGCTAAGGGAAGCCCGGGCACCATCGAGCGCTGGCAGCGCGGTCTGAGCGTATCGGGCGGCGTATCCTGTGGGGGCGCTGTTTTGGGTAATGCGCTAGGCTCCCGGCTTGTGAAATCCCCGGCCCCGCTGGGTGCGGATGCGGCCCTCGGTGAGATCTATCCTGAGGGTGTCACCGTCGCGGAGCAGGCTGAGGACACCGCCAGCCGCGGCTTCGGGGGTGAAGAGTGAGATCCAGGCCCCCACAACGCCTTCAGGCGCGAGCCCGTCGGTCATCACGGGTATCTCGAGTCCGGCCTCCGCTCAGGGATAGACCAAGTGCGTCGAGCCGAAGTAATCCCGGGCCGCCGCGTGGTCCGCAACCGCCTACCATAAGCATCGTTCCCTCTCCGACCTCGCCTGCGGCGCACGCTCGAGACAGCCTCTTTCTCGGAGCCGAAGACGCGGCACACTCCTGCCGTCTCTGTCACACCCTTGCGGAGACGAGAGACCGCCTCGGCGCCCGACACCCTGGCCCTGACGAATACGAGGCGAGAGTGCTCCTCCGGCTCAGGGGGCGCGGAAGGCAGCTTCTATTTTCAGGTTGCCCGCGACGGTAGGGACGTCGCGGAGTTTGTCGCCCAGGGAGGAGAGGAGTCCGGGTACTCCGTGCTTCCGCAACCATTCAGGGTCAGCTTCCGGGAGCCTCAGAGGTGAGGACCCGCGCCATCTGGACGAATCCAGTGACACCAGCCTCGCAGGCGATCGCACAAGGTCGACGAGGCCTTCGGGTCCGCCGCCGGCCGCAACGCCGGCCCGCAGCGCGTTGGCCAGAGAGAAGTCGTCGACCAGCCCACGAGGGGCGTAGTCCCTCCGCTCCCCGACAAGAGGGAGACAGCCGTGTTCGCAGGGTCCTCGATACCCGGCGCGAGGCCGAGCGCGACAAGGGCGGCCGAGAGAGGTGGGCTTGCGGTACGGTGCGCAGACCGTCGGGAGATCCAGGCGCAGTCCGGCGATGAGCATGCCGGCAAGCTCCTCGGGGACGGGTGGCGTCGAGCACCAGGCCGTCGAGGTCCATCGCGGAGCAGGAGATCTCTACCAGGTCAGCGAGCCATTCGCGAGCAAGCGCAACGCCGCCTTTGGGTGCTGAGGGTGGCAGGCGAAGGGGTACGGGCTCTCCTCCAGCGTCGTGGACGGCGTCGGGGAGGCTAGAGGGTTCGAAGAAAGGGATGCCAATGCGCGTCCCCTGAATAGAGCGGCCACGGCATCTAGGAGCCCAGCTTCTCCATAAGGAGCTCGCGGACCCTCCCGCCGTCGGCGTTGCCGCGCGTCGCCTTCATCACCTGTCCGACTAGGAAGCCGACCACCTTCTTGTCGCCGTCCCTGACACGCTCGGCCTCTTCCGGGTTGGCTAAGATCGCCTCGTCGACGACGCCCGAGAGCTTGTCGGAGCCGACCGAGGCGAGGCCTTCGCGCTCTACGACGGCTGATGGGGAATCGCCGGTCTCGAAGACCGTGTCGAGGGCGGTTCTCGCTGCGGAGCGTGAGACCTTGCCCGCGGCGACGAGTTCGATCAGCTCTTTCATGTGCTCCGGCGTAACCCTGGAGTCGGAGATATCCGTACCCGACCTCGTTGAGGAGCGCGCGCAGGTCGCTGGAGATCCAGTTTGACGCCTGTTTGGGATCCACCTCCGCCGCGACCGTTTCGTAGAACGCCGCAAGGTCCCTTTTCGGCCGTAAGCACCCCTGCGTCGTACTCGGAGAGGCCGTACTGCTCGACAAAGCGGGCGAGCATTCTAATCCGGTAGCTCGGAGAGCCGTTCCTCTATCTCTTTGACGTAGGCCTCGGGGAGAGCTCGAGCGGCAGGAGGTCAGGCTCGGGGAAGTAGCGGTAGTCGTGGGCGTACTCCTTGCTGCGGAGCTCGTGCACCTCGTCGGTTTCCGGGTCGTAGTGGAGCGTGGTCTGCTCGACGCGGCCGCCGTTCTCGAGGATCTCGCGCTGGCGCTCCAGCTCGCGCGCAAGGCCCCGCTCGACAAAGCGGAAGGAGTTCATGTTCTTGAGCTCGGTCTTGGTGCCGAAACTACCGTCGGGGTTGCGTATGGAGACGTTGGCGTCGCAGCGGAGTTGCCCCTTCTCCATGTCGGCTTCCGAAACACCGACCGCCCTCAGGATGTCCTTGAACTGGTTGGCAGTAGCACGCGCTGCTTCTGGCGATGGTATGTCGGGTTCGGTGACTATCTCCATCAAGGGCGTGCCGCCGCGGTTGAAGTCGACCAGGGAGCCGACAGAGCCCGTGCATGCGGCCCGAGGTGCCGACGTGTACGTTCTTCGCCGCGTCCTCCTCCAGGTGAAGCCGCGTGATGCCGACCCCGATCCTGCCTTCGGGGGTAGGGAGGTCGATGTGGCCACCCGTGCAGATCGGCTCGTCGA
>CAVRRE010000005.1:0-306955 GCA_963723535.1 uncultured Acidobacteriota bacterium | reverse complement strand
GCGCCGCGCAAGGTATCGCGCTCATCATGAATCCGGCGGTCAGGTGCTCGCTCTTTGCCAGGGCGTCGATGTTTTCCCCGGTGACGAGAAGCGGAGACCGGAACAGAATGGCAGGAGGCTCAGCGCCCAGCCAGAAAACCAGAGAAAGATTTCGTCCGACTTCGAGCGGAGGAACGAATGACTCCAGCGCCCTCCATTGCACGTCCGTGACGACGAGCGACTTGCCGGAAGGAATCGTGAATTCGAAATCTTCGGTCCCGTCGGGAAAGATGCGCGTGGCATCTCGTGCGCAGTTGTGTTGTTCGAAGACAGTCATCTCGAGTGTCACGTGATTGGCGATGTCTTGTCCCAGGTGGCTGGGCTGCTCTGCCGCCGAGGCTGCGGCGACTCCCAGAACCGCGGCAAGGGTCAGAAGCGAAACTCGAAACGAGACGTCGAAAGAGAGGTTTGTGTTACGGATTGTAAGGAACATGGTTTCTTCCTCCGGGAAAAGACTGACGACCGGTTGCGGACGTCGGACGATGTCGCAGGCATTACGTCGGACTTCTGATCATGACGAGTCCCACGCCTCGGGAATCACCGGTCGCGCCCGACCCCTCCGCGGCCTCAGTCGCGCGGCTGAACATCGCGTTTCTCCTTCTACGGCACGACCTTGATCGAGTCGCAGCCGAAGAACGATAAGGTCACACCGCCCACTTCGTAGGTTCCCTGAACGCAGGCCTCCGTGGTGGCGAGGGTCAGGCCCGCGTCGGCGGCGCGGAAGTGAAACAGCATGTCGAGGTCGCCGTCCTTCGTGGTCTCGTCGAGCTGGTAGGAGTCGTCGAGATGGCCCGTCCCGTGAATCTCCATGCGCGCCGCCTGCGCTGCCGAGGACGACGGACGCCGGCCCGAAGCGGACGCTGAGCGGGTCGATCGCCGTCGCGTCGAACCCGAGCGGCAGACCGTATTCGCCGGCGCTCGTCGTGAGGATCGCGACGGTGACGTTGCTGTGGAGGTGCACGGAGTTCGGGAAGCCGCCCGGCCGGATGTTGATCGCGACCGGCACGAGGACATCCGTGCTCTCGATCGCCGTGTTGTCGATCGAGCTGGAGTCCAGGGCGGCAGAGACGACTCGAGCCAGATCGACAGGGTCGTGCCCCGAGGATCCCGGACCAGAACCACGAGCGTGAACGTCGCCGTCCCGGGCGCCATCTCCTCGGCCACGCAGCGCACGGTTCCGCCGTCGCCGACTGCCGGCGTCTCGCCACGACCAGCCCGACGGGGCCTGAATGGACTGGAAAGTCGTTCCCACTGGCAGAACGTCTTCGATCACCGGGTGCAACGCCGCATCGGGACCGGCGTTGGTCACCTGGAGGGTGTATACTGAGCTCGGCGCCGACGACCACCGGGTCGGGAGAGTCGGCCTTGTCGACTCGACAGCTCGGCGTCGGCCAGCTCGATCCGCCAGACGCCCCGGCCGACGCTGCCGACATAGACGCGGGTCTCTCCCGCTTCGTGGTCGAAGTGGGCGAAGAAGGGCCGAGGCAGGTGGGGAATGCTCGAGGTGCCGAAGGGGTCGGTTAGCACCGCCCAGCTCTGGCCCCCATCACTCGAGAGGAACACGCCGGACTCGCGGCCTCCCGCGACGAGGATCGAGGGATCCACCGGATCGATTGCGACCGACACCGGCTGAAGCCTCGGTAGCACGCCGTCGAGGCGTTCCGAGGCTGCGCCACGAACGCGCCCCTCCCGTGCATCAGCTCGGTCAGCTCGCGATCGATCACCCAGTCGGAAGCGGTCGCGCCGCCGGAGTCGGATCGGACCATGCGGGGATCACCGTCGCCGACGACGGCTGCATAGAGGCGGTTCGGGTTCTTGGGATCCACCGCAAACATGCTGAAGGCGGCCCCGCTCCCCTCGGGGGCGGGCACTTGGATTTCGCGCCAGATATTCCCGACAAAGGATCCCGCGTCCACAACTCGTCGAGGCTGTTGAACTCGCAGACCCCTGCCAGCACGTAGGGCTGAGCTCCCGCCGGGCCCTCCGCCACTTCGATGTCGCAGGGGACATTCGCCCTCGTCGGGCCAAGTGCCCTGTTCAAAACCGCCGCCACGTTGCCGAGGAACGTCGTGAGGTCTGCCGTGGCGTAGACGCCGCGCGGAACGCGCCGGGGAACCGGTGGAACCCCCTGGCTGAGGATCCAGTACCTGCCGTCAGCCTGGTCGATGGTGTCCGCGAAGGAGAACGTCGAGCCCATCCTGCCGGCGAGCGGGCTCCAAACGGCGAAGGGGATCACCTCGATCATGTTCGAGAAGAGAGCGGCTCCCGCCCAGACCTGATCTTGCGCGGCTACGACGCTGTTCGCGTCGCAAGCGATGTCGAAGCCGTCTGCACCGGCCGCCTGTATCCAGGTGGGCTTGGACTCCCCGGCATCGAGCGTGGCGAAGAACCCGTTGTCCTGGAGGGCAATATAGATGTCCTCCTCCGGTTCGCCGCTACGATGGACCCCCGCCATACCCCACAGCATCTGAGCATGGACGCCGACATTCGCTGCCTCGAACTCGTTCGCGTCGGTGTGGCAGTCGGGGATTGTCATATTCGTCACCTGGGCCTCTCGCCGGTAGATGCCGCCGTCGGAGGAGTACATCGTCGGGCACGCATCCACGGTGACGGTGGGGTCGAACTCGATGTCGCCCGAATCGCCGTGAACCTTGTTCAGATCAGGCTGTACGGCAGTGAACGGACCGCTCCAGTTGGTGCTCCCAGGATTTGGACCCTGTGTGGAGCAACGAGGGCTCGAGCCGGCAGTGCACGGCGCGCGCCAGAAATCTCCTTGACCTAACCATAGGTCGAAGGCCGGGCCCGAACGGTCGTTCGTCACGACGAACGAAACCCGGTTTTTGGGTTTCGTCCCATCGGGATGCGGGATCGCGGTCCAGGTCACACCTGTCGCCGTGCCTGCTGCGAACGTGACGACGCCCTCGAAGAATTGGCTTCCGAAGGAATTGAAGAGCTCCCGGAAGGAGTTCGCCGCAATCGCGGCGAACACGACGTTGGGCTCGTCGGGTGACACGGCGAGCGAACAACAGCCCGCCCAGTGTCATGTTCGACACTGGCGTGGTCCACGTCGTCGGCTGGCCGTTCGGGGAGGAGAGCAGCCCGTCGGCTCCGCAGGCGTGCTCGGCCCCCGGGCAGGGCGACGAGGTCCCATACGTTGTTGGGGTCGACCCCGTTGGTTGGGGTGGGATCGAACTGGACCCGAAGTGTTCCCGCCGTCCGTGGTGCTCGGGCAATCCCGCAGTTGGTGCCTGCAAGGGCTTCGTTCGTGCCCGGTCGCAGGGCGATCCCGAACGCGGACGGTTGCGCGGCCCGGTCCGCGTCGCAGCCGGCCGGCGGTGTGATGGCCGGATGCGTCCAGGTGGAGCCCGCGTTCTTCGAGACCTGGATGCCGGCCAGACTGCTCCGGCGACCGTCGTAGAAGGAGGTCGCGTAAACGGTCAGCCCGTCCGGAGCGGCCGCCACATCCCAGGCGCGTGTGGGGAGGTGCCCATCGAGAGGGAACCAGGTATCGCCGCCGTTCGATGTCTTGAACAATCCGCCGAGCTCCCTGGCCGCGTAGTACGTGTTCGGATCCCCGGGGACCGATGCGAGGCCGTTGACCCGCCCGCCCGATCCTCCACTGGGACACGGAGCCGGGCAGGCATTCAACAAGTCCATCTCCTGGACGAGGTCGGACTCGTCGGGACTGATGTCGACGAACACGGTCTGGGCGACGACCGTCGCGGCCGCCAGCGCGAGAACGACGCTCAGACATGTGCGATTTCCGATCGGACGTCGCATTTGACCTTCCTCCCAGTGGAAGCGGGCGCCGGCGCAGCGCCAGCGTCATCTAGGGCAAACGCAATCCGTCGCGGATGGGGGCCACGGGACGCGCGGGGAGCGCGCTACTGGACGGGCGAGACCGCTTCGGACGACGCGACGAGCCTCTCGAACTCCGGTTTCCCGGGAAGACGCGCAGGTCCGGCTCACGGAGAACGCGGTTCGGATCCAGGTGTCCGGAGCGGAAGGCCTGGCGAAGATGCTCCAGGGCTTCGTCGGGACGTAGTTGCTCAGCGCGGCCAGGCAGGCCAGTCCGTAAACCGATTCCGCCGCGTGCGGATGCGACGCACCGTAGATCCGCGCGTCCGGCCTCGAGGGTGCTGGCGAGGAGCTCCCGTCCCTCCGCGAGGCGGCCCTGCTTCCCTCGGATCCCTGCCCAGATTGCCCGTCGAGAGGAGCGTGTCGGGGTGCTCGGCGCCGAGAACCTCGCGCTGCTGAGCGCCGACGCTTCGATCTGCAGGTTTTCGGCTTCCTCGAGGCGGCCCCGGCTCGTTTCGACGAGCGCCAACCCGTAGGCGGTCTGGAGCGTGTCGAAGTGGCGGGGCCCGAGGACTTTGCGGCCGACCTCCAACGCGTTCCGCAGCAGTGTCTCGCTCTCCTCCAGCTGGCCCGTCGCATACCAGAGGAGGGCGAGATCCCTCATCGCGTCGACCGTGTGGCCGTTCTCCGGACCCATGACGCGTCGGATGGTCCCAAGAGCTGCGACGAAGATGATCTCCGCCTCGGCGTAACGCCTTTGTCCCTGGTACAGGCTGGCGAGGCTGCTCTCGAAGATGGCCTCCCGGAACGAATCCGGCTCGCCGGGTCCTCGCACCTGGCGCCAGATGCGGACGGCTTCCGCGAGGAGAGGCTCGGCTTCGGAGTAACGGCCCTGGCGCATCAGGACCACGCCGAGGTCGCTCACCGACCACACCGTCTCGCCATGGACCGGACCGTACCGGCGGCGGCGCCGCTCCAGTACATTGCCGGTGCAGACCCTCAGCTTCGCTCCAGCGGCCCATCACGCCGAGCCAGAAGGCGAGGTCGTTCATGGTCCTTAGTGTCAACTCGTGGTCTTCGCCGAGGGATTGTCGTTCGAGTGCGAGCGCCTGGCGGAATAGTCGGATGCCCTCCTCGAATCGGCTGGCCCGAACCTGGACGTTGCCGAGCACGGCGAGGGAGGAGAGTGTCCTCGGATCGTCGAATCCCAGGACGCGTCTTCGCAAGTCCACCGAGCGCTCGAGGAGCTCCTCCGCCCGGTCGAACACGCCCATGGCGAAGTACACGCGACCCATCGTGTCGAGGAGGTCGGCCTGAACCTCCGGCTCCGAGGCCAGCTCCGCGTCGATCCGCAAGGCCCCCCGGTCGAGAATCTCCCTGGCTGTGATGTTTCCTCCCTCGCCCAGCGGATTGGCGACCGAGAAGAGCTCGACGAGGTACTTCGAGACACGCTCGGCGCGGTCCCGCTGGCGAGCGGTCCTCCGCGCCTGCTCGGCCATGCTGACCGCGAACACGACCAGGAGCAGGACCGCGGCGGCGCTGACCGGACACCCCAGCGATGCCGGCTTGCGAACTTCCGCGCTCGATAGCCGACGGTGTCCGGGCGGGCGGAGACCGGCAGGCCCGCCAGGTGACGCTCGATGTCCCGGGCCAGGGCCTCGGCCGAGGCGTAACGTCGCGCGGGCTCCTCCCGCAGCGCCATGAGCACGATCGTGTCGAGATCGCCAGCCAGGCGCCGCCGAAGAACCCGGTCCGCCATGGCGAGGGAGGGACGTGGCGGCTCCCGGCGACCGGCCGAATCCCCGTTGGCCGCGCCGATTGGGTCCCGCCAGGGGTGACGGCCCGCCAGGAGCTCGTAGAGGATGAGACCCAGCGCGTAGACATCGGTGGCAGTGGAGACGGCTTCCCCGCGGAGCTGCTCGGGCGCCGCATACTCCGGCGTCATCAGCGGCAAACCCGTACGCGTCAGGGTGGCTGCGGTTTCGTCCTGGGCCAGCAGCTTGGCAATGCCGAAATCGAGCAGGCGCGGCTCTCCCGCGTCCGTGATGAGGATGTTCGACGGCTTCAGATCCCGGTGGACGACCAGCCGCACGTGGGCGTGCTGGACGGCGTGGCATATGTTGACGAACAGCCGGAGGCGGGCCTCGACATCGAGCGCTCGCTCGCGGCAATACCTTGTGAGAGGCCGGCCCTCGACGTATTCCATGATCAGATAGGGCCGGCCGTCCTCAGCGCGACCGCCGTCGAGAAGGCGCGCGATGTAGGGATGATTCAGGCCCGCCAGGATCTGTCGCTCGCGGCGAAAGCGAGCCAGGATCTCCCCGCTGCCCAGCCCTGCGTGTACGAGCTTGAGCGCTCCTCGCTGGCTGAATTGCTCTCCGGTGCGCTCCGCGAGATAAACGACAGCCATGCCGCCGCGACCCAGCTCGCGCAGGAGCCGCCACGACCCAACCCTTTCCGGCGCGGCCACCTCCTCTTTCGCGAACGCCTCTTCGAGCTCCCCTGTGAGGGTCGGCGCGGCCAGCGAGAACGGCCGGGAAAGGAAACCGTTCGCACGCCGGTGGGCGGCGAGCAACCTCAGGACCTGCCGACGCAGCGCGGCGTCGTCGCCGCATCGCTCGTCGAGCGCGGCCGCCCATTCGTGTTCGGGCCGATCGAGCAGGCTGTCCAGGATCAGCGAGACCCGGTCCCACTCCGGCGAGGACGGAGTCCTCACGCCTCCTCCGGGTGAAGCTCCGCATATAGAAATGCGCGCGCCTTCTGCCAATCGCGCTTGACCGTGCGCTCGGAGAGTCCCAGGACGCCAGCCGTCTCTTCCACCGAGAAGCCGGCGAAGAAGCGCATCTCGACGATGCGAGACAGGCGAGGCTCGAGGGCCTCGAGCCTCGACAGCACCTCGTCCAGAGCCAGGACGTCGACGGTCGGAGCGTCCGCCGCCATCCTCCCCTCGTCGAGGACTTCGAGGAAGACGTCGCCGCCTCGCTTGTCCGCAGCGCGCCGTCGCGCGTGATCGACCACGACCTGGCGCATCGCCCGGGCCGCGAGCGACAGAAAGTGGCCGCGGTCTCGCAGGTCGAGATGCGATTGATTGGCCAGCTTGAGATACGCCTCGTGGACGAGGCCCGTGGTCGCCAGCGAATGCGCCCGTCCGCGGCGGCGAAGCTGCGCGTGCGCGAGGGCGTGCAGCTCCCGATAGAGAACCGTAAAGAGCTCCCCGGGTGCGTGCCCGTCGCCCTCGCGCCAGGCGATGAGCAACCGCGTCACCTCAGCGGGAAGGGTCCCGCTCTCCGGCCCGGGGGGCATAGGGACTCCAAGGGCATTCTAAGCCGATGTCACGGCCGCTCTCCCGGTCCGACGCGACGCTCTCGAATGTCAATCTCTCCAAAGGATCGATCCCTCAACACGGCGCGCAGCTTGCGGACACCGCCGTCGATGTCCCGCACGTCGGTGCCGCCGAATCCGAGGACGAAGCCGCGGCGCGTGGGTCGGCCGACGTAACAGGAGGAGAGCGGCATCGTCCAGAGCCCCTGGCGCGCCGCCCGCAGCGCGACTTCGCTGTCGTCCGCCCCCTTCAGCAGGCTCGCGGCCAGGTGCATTCCCGCCTCGTCCCCCGGCACATCCAGCACGTCGCCGAGCTCCGCGCGGATCGCGGCCACGAGAGCGCTTCGCCGCTCGCGATAGAGCGCCCGCGTCCTCCGCAAATGGCGGGCGAAGTGCCCCTCGCGGATGAAGTCGGCCAGGACCGCCTGGGAGAACGTCGGCGGGAAGATGTCCGTCGCGTCGCGGACGGCGGCAAATCGCGAGACGAGGTCCGCGGGGAGCACGAGGTACCCGAGCCGGAGAGCCGGGAAGAGAACCTTGCTGAACGATCCGATGTAGAGGACCCGGGCATCGCGGTCGAGCCCCTGCAGCGAGGCGACCGGAGGACTTCCGTAGCGGTACTCGCTGTCGTAGTCGTCTTCGATGATCCAGGAGCCGCTCTTCCGGGCCCACTCCAGCAGCTCCAGGCGGCGCGACACGCTCATGACCATTCCGAGCGGGTACTGATGGGAGGGCGTGACGTACGCCGCCGAGGCTTCCCGGCAGCGTTCGATTCCCGCGGCCACGTCGAGGCCCTCCTCGTCCACGGGCACCGGGACCAGCCGCGCGCCCCGAAGCCGAAGGACGTCGCGCGCTCCGCGGTAGCCCGGCTCCTCGACCCACACGGGACTGCCGGGATCGACGAGGACCCGGGCGGCGAGGCTCAGCGCCTGCTGCGAACCGCTGACCGCCATCACCTGGTCCGCTTCGCAACGGACGGCGCGCGCCGTTCGGAGGTACTCCGCCACGGCCTCTCGAAACGGTCGATGACCCATCGGGTCGCCGTATTGCATCGTCCGCGGATCCCGGCGCGCCGCCCGGCCGTGCCGGCCCAGCAGCCTCGACCAGACCTCGTGCGGGAAGCGGTCGACCGCGGGCTCGCTCACGCGGAAGGCTCCCCACCCTCCGAGCCAGGGATCCGTCGTGTTCGGCAGCAGAAAGTCGGTCTCGCGCGACACGATCCGTCTGCCGCGGGCTGTCGCCGGGCGCCGCCGCGCCTCTGGCGAGCCTGTTCTGGCGGGAAGGCTCGCGACGAACGTTCCCGAGCCGACCCCGCTTCGGAAATAGCCCTCCGCGACGAGCTGCTCGTAGGCGTTGAGAAGGGGGAATCGAGAGATCTGCAGCTCTGCCGCGAGGGAACGCGTCGAAGGAACTCGTTGACCGGCCCTCAGGCGCCGCTCGAGGATGGCGTCGCGGAAGCCCTCGTAGAGCTGGCGGTACAGCGGCGTGGCCGACTTCCGATCGACGCGGACGACGGGGAAAATCGCCGGGGCGGCCCTTCTCACCCCTCCATCATATTGGCTATGGAGAATCGTGCACTAATGGCTATTGGCGCCGACCGCCCGGAAAGCCAGACTTCGGGCCATGACGAGCATCCGCCTTCTCCTCGCGGCCGGCGCGGCGAGCGCCCTCCTCTTCTCCGCGGCCCACGCGAGGCCTCCGCAGGACGATCCGAAGCCCAAGCCTCGCGCCGATGCTCGAGCCCGGCGCGCCCGGCGTCGACGCGAGCGCGATACCCGAGTACACGAACCTCTTCGAAGTGGTCGAAGTGCAGCCGGACGGGACCCAGAAGATCCTCGGGACGTGGGACGACCGGGTCGAGATCGTGAAGCGCGAGGGCCGTTCGGTTCTCCGCCGCATCCAGAACTCGAAGACCGCCACGGGGACGAGCGCACACCTCGACGAGGTCGATCAGAAGACGCTCCAGCCGCTGCGGGCGCGGTACGAATCGAACGGGACCGTCGTCTCGGACGCGACCTGGGAAGGACGGCGGCTCACGGCCCGTGACATCACGACCCCCGCGGGCCTGCCGGCGACCGAACGCGTGCCCGTCACGATGTCAATCGAGTTCCCCAGGCCGGTGTTCGACTGGCACCTCTGGGGCGTGCTCCTGTCCTCGTTTCCGCTGGACGACGGTTATGAAGCCGCGTTCCTGGCCCACACGACCTCCGACTCGGAAGCCCCGTTGCTTCGCCAGCTGACGCTCAAAGTCATCGGCCGCGAGACCATCGACCTCGGGGAACGAGGACAGGTGGAGTGCCACGTCGTTCGGGTCGACGCAGGAACGCCGTGGACGTTCTGGATCTCCAGAACGCGCCGGCCCGTTCCCGTCGTGCAGCTCAAGATCGAAGCCCGCGACGGAGTCGCCTGGTGGTGGAGACCGCCGGGCAGGAGGATTTCGTGAAGCGGAGAGCATTTTCCCTGTTGTGCGCTGTCCTGGTCGTCCTGCAATCCGCTTCGGGCCTCGCCGTCCAGAGTTCCGACCGGTCGAAGACGGAACGAGGGGACGGGCAACGCGACTTCGATTTCCACATCGGCAACTGGAAGACGCACCTGCGGCGTCTCCAGAAGCCGCTGACGGGGTCCACGACCTGGGTGGAGTACGAGGGTACGACGGTGGTTCGGAAGGTCTGGGACGGCGCGGCCAACCTCGTCGAGCTCGACGTGAACGGCCCCGCCGGCCGAATCGAAGGCCTCAACCTCCGGCTCTACAACCCGGAGTCCCGGCAGTGGAGCCTCAACTTCGCCAATCGCAGGGGCGGGACGATGTTTCCGCCGACCATCGGGGAGTTCCGAAACGGCCGCGGCGAGTTCTACGCGAAGGAGGAGCTCGACGGCCGGCCCATCGTCGTTCGCTTCGTCATTTCGGACATCACGCCGAGCTCCTGCCGATTCGAACAGGCTTTCTCGGCCGATGGAGGCAAGACGTGGGAAGTGAACTGGATCGCCACCGACACGCGGGTGAACTAATGGATCTTATGGATCCCGAGCGGCAATTCGATTTCCTCGAGGGCGATTGGGACGCGTTCTGCCGGGTGCCGACGAAGGACGGCTGGGAGGAAGCGCCCGGAAGGATGACCGTGTCGCGCGCTCTGGACGGGCTGGTCTCGTTCGAGCTCTTCGAGGGCATCTACCACGGCGGCGCGCCTCAAGGGCCTCGGGCTGCGCGCCTTCAACCGCCAGACGCAGGAGTGGGAACACACGTGGACGGACAGCCTCGCGCCCGGACACTTCCACGTCTGGAAGGGCGTCTTCCGCGACGGAAAGATCGACCTGTTCGGCGAATGGACCGAAACGACGGCCGTCCCGTGCTGTCCCGCCTCACCTGGTCGACATCCGGGCCGACGGCGCGCATTGGGAAAGCTCCCGCTCCTACGACGGGGGAAGGACGTGGGAGATCCACTGGGTCATCGATATTCGACGCCGCGTCTGAACCCCCCCTCGGATTGCCATACTCTGCGGGCGGGAGCTCGCCCGCCGATGATCCGACCTGTCCTCGCGCTTATGCTTCTGGTCTTCGAGGCCGGAGCCGCGCTCGCACAGTGCCCCGCCGGGACCTGGGTGCCCCTCACCCCGATGAACGAGCCGCGGCAGGAGCTCGCCACCGCCGAGCTCGACGGGAAGGTTTATGCCGTCGGCGGGCTCGGCGGGCGAGCCAACGCGAACGAGATCTATGACACCCAGACGGACTCGTGGACTCTCGGCGCCGATCTCCCCGCCGGCACCGACCACGCGTGGGCGGTATCCCTCGACGCCCGCGTGTACGTCGGAGGCGGGACCAGCAACCGGGTGTTCTTCTACGAGCCCGCGACCGACGAATGGACGGAGGTCGCCTCCTCCACGTTCGTGCACGGCGGAACTCCCGTCGCCGCCGTCATCGACGGACGGATATTCGTGGCCGGAGGCGCCGGAGGGGGCATGATCGGCAACGAGCTCGAGGTCTACGACCCCGCCGCCAATCAATGGTCGACGCTGGCTCCGATGGCCTGCGCCCGCAATCACATGGGGGGCGGATTGGTCGGAGGCAAGCTTTACGTGGCGGGAGGAAGGCCGGGCAACCAGACCTGTGTCGAGGAATACGATCCCGCGCTGAACGTCTGGGCGAGGAAGGCTTCGATGCCGACCGGCCGCTCCGGCGTCGCGGGAGGGGTCGTCGGGGATTGCCTGTACGTCTTCGGCGGCGAGGGGAACGCGGCCGATCCGAACGGGATCTTTCACGAGGTCGAGGCCTACGATCCGGCGCTCGACGAGTGGTTCTCGCTGCCGCCCATGCAGACGGGACGGCACGGGATCTACGGGGCCGTTCTCGGCAACGTCATCTTTCTTCCCGGCGGCGCGACGATGGCGGGATTCGGCACGACAGGCGTGAACGAGGCGTATCTGATCGGTCCGTTCGCGGTTCGCCAGCCGGTCCTCGTCGTCCCGCGCGCACGACCTGCCCCCGCTCGCCGACAACGGGACTAAAAAATCGGCGCTTCGGCCGCCGAAGCGAGACACAAATTCCCAATACGGCGTGTGCGATGTCTATGTGGTCCGATCCTTGCTCGTCTTGCAGCCGGGACCGAGTAGATGGGGAATCCAGGGCCGGCCGGAGCGCTTCGGGGTGTGGAGTCGAGGGTCGAGACCTCGAGACCGGACGCGAGACCCACCCCGGCCCTCTCGCTCACCGACGCCATCGTCGTCATCGTCGGCATCGTCGTCGGCGCCGGAATCTTCAAGACTCCGTCCCTCGTCGCCTCGGCGGCGGGGAGCGAAGGCGCGGTCCTGCTGCTCTGGGTCGTCGGGGGCGCGATCAGTCTGATCGGCGCGCTCTGCTATGCCGAGCTCGTCACTTCGTATCCGAATCCGGGAGGCGACTACTACTTTCTTCTGCGGGCGTATGGGAGAAATCCCGCCTTCCTCTTCGCCTGGTCCCGGATGGCGGTTCTCCAGACCGGTTCGATCGCGCTGCTGGCGTTCGTCTTCGGTGACTACGCATCGCAGCTCTTCTCGTTGGGCAGCCGCTCTTCGGCGATTTTCGCGGCCCTGCTGATCGTCGGTCTCACGGCCATCAACCTGGCCGGACTGCGGCAGGGGAAGTCGACGCAGAAGGTCCTGACCGCCGCCGAGATCGCGGGGCTGCTCCTCGTGATCGGGGCCGGGCTGTTCATCGGCCGGGAGGCCGGCCCGCCCATCGTCTCGGAGGCCGGAGGCAGCCCTTCGAGCATCGGTCTCGCCCTCGTTTTCATTCTCCTGACGTACGGGGGGTGGAACGAGGCCGCGTACATCTCCGCGGAAGTGCGGGGAAGCCGGCGGAATCTCGCGCGTGCGCTGATGTGGGGGATCGCGATCATCACCGGGGTCTACCTGCTCGCGAACTTCGCGTACCTCTCCGGCCTGGGCCTCGAGGGGATGGCGGCCTCGCAGGCCGTGGCGGCGGACCTCATGCGCCGCTCGTTCGGCGAGGTTGGAGCCGACCTGGTCAGCGTGCTCGTCGCCATTTCGGCGATCACGTCGGCCAACGCCACCGTCCTGACGGGAGCGCGGACGACGTACGCCCTCGGCCGGGACTTTCAGGTCTTTCGCCCGCTCGGCCGCTGGCGGGCACGCGCGCAGACTCCGGCAAACGCCCTCGTCGCCCAGGGAGCCGTCGCCCTCGGTCTCGTAGTCCTCGGATCGTTTGCGCGTTCGGGCTTCGCGACGATGGTCGAGTACACCGCTCCGGTGTTCTGGGCGTTCTTCCTGATGACGGGACTCGGGCTGATCGTGCTCCGCGTCCGCGATCCGAAGACGCCGCGACCTTTCCGCGTGCCGCTCTATCCGGTCACGCCGCTTCTATTCAGCGCCAGCAGCGCCTATATGCTGTGGGCGAGCCTCGTCCACACCGGGTTCGGGGCTCTCGTGGGAGTCGCCGTTCTGCTCATTGGCGTGCCTCTTCTCGTGTGGGCCCGCCGTCGTGAACGTTCACCGCTCGACATGGAGGGTCAGATCATGCAACGGAATCGCGGAGTTCGGGCCATCGGTCTCTGGATCGCGCTGGCGATCATCGGAATCACCGCCTCGCTGGGATGGCGCTGGAGTCTCAACGAGTCGCCGGCGCCCAGGATCCCGGCGCGTCCTTCACGAATCCTGTCGAGAAGGACGTCCCCTACGTGGCGACTGAGGAAGAGGTCGTGGCCGAGATGCTCCGCATGGCCGCCGTCACGGAAAACGACGTGGTTTACGACCTCGGCTGCGGCGACGGAAGGATCGTCACGACCGCCGCCAAGCAGTACGGCGCGAGAGGGGTCGGTATCGACATCGATCCGGTCCGGATCGCCGAGAGCCGGGCAAACGCGAAGGCGAGCGGCGTCTCCGACCACGTGCGGTTCATCGAAGGCGACCTCTTCGACGCGGACCTGTCGCAGGCCACGGTCGTGACTCTGTATCTGCTGCCGTCCGTAAATCTGAAGCTCCGGCCCAGGCTCGAAGCGCTGCGGCCCGGCACCCGCATCGTGTCGCACAACTACGACATGGGCGACTGGGAGCCGGTGCAGCAGAAGGAGATGGGGACCCACGTCGTGTACCTGTGGGTCATCCCGGAAAAGACCACGAGCGAATCCCGCTAGGAGTCCCCGAAGTCACGCAGGGCGGCGCTCGGCCGGGGAGGTCTGGCCCGGACCGGACCCTCGAGCCCGGAGTTTCTGCGCTATCCGGCCGAGGCCTTGCTGCACTCGGGCCTATGATCGGTACGAGCCATGGCTCGCCCACGCGCATCCGCCTCCGCCGGAGCGACCTTCCGAGAGGGAATCATCGCGGGCCTCATCGGCGCCTTCACGATCGCGCTCTGGTTTCTGGCTTTGGACGTCGCACGCGGGCGTCCCCTGTACACGCCAACGCTCCTCGGAACGGCGCTCCTCCGGGTCCCGCCGCCGCCGTCTCCGAGAAGAACCTCGCGATCTCCCTTCCGGTCGTGGTCTTCTTCACGCTGGTGCACGGGCTCGTCTTCGTCGGAATCGGTTTGGCCGGCCAGCGCCTGCTGCAGCTCGCCGAGAAAAACGCCAACTACGGATTCGGCGTCGTTCTCTTGTCCATCATCTTCCTGTCGGGTTTCCTCTTCGTTTCCCTGATCTTCGCGGCGGAGATTCTCCACGCCTTGTCGTGGCCCGCGGTCCTCGCCGGAAACCTCCTGGCGCTGGGAGCGATGAGTGTGTACTTTCGCCGACATCACCCGGCATTCAAGATGCTTCCCTAGTTCTTGCAGACTTGACGGGTGAGGGCCGTCGGCCCGCCTACTCACGTCCTGGCCCGGAAGCGAGACAGAGAGAAGAAGGGCTCGGGCGCTTTTTCGCCGAGGACATTGGCCGCGACGAGCTCGCCCAACGCCGGCCCGAGCTTGAAGCCGTGCCCGGAGCCGCCTCCCACGAGCCAGACGTTTCCGGCTCCGGGATGGCGGTCGACGATGAGGTGCTGATCCGGCGAGTTCTCGTACTGACAGACGCGCGCCTCGAGCAGCGGGCTCCCCTTCAACGCCGGAAATCGGAACCCCAGATAGTCCCGGGCCGCCTGGAGGCCCTGGGCGCTCGGGACGCGCTCGCCGGAGGTGGGATCGAAAGGGGCTCCGCGCGTGTCGTCCGCGAGCTTGAAACCGCGCCACTGATTTCCGGGGACGCCGTAGAAGATGCGCTCCGCGCGGTCGATCCAGACCGGAAGGGAGCTCTTCCGAGAACCGGGGATCGCCCTCCGGAGTTCCGAAGAAGAAGACTTCCTGCCGCGTCGGCCGGATGAGATCCCCCATGACGCCCGGAAAGACTTTCCCGAGCCAGGGACCGCACGCAAAGACGTACACGTCGGCGGCGAGTTTCGTGTCGTCGGAGAGCGCGACCCCGGAGAGTTTCCCGCCTTCGATTCCGGACGGAGCGGCAGAGACCTGCCGGTACTCGCCTCCCTCCGCAAGAAATCCCTCCAGCACGGCCGCGCACGCCAGGCGCGCGGTCAGATAGCCGGCGTCCTTTTCGAAGATCGCCCATTCGATCCGCTCGAGATTGATCTGGGGGTACCGCTTCGCCGCCTCGGCGGCCGACAGCTCTTCGAACGCCAGGCCGCCCTCTCGCAGGATCGGCAGGGCCGACTTCTCGTACCGATCGTCCTTGCTCCCGACCATCCAGAGAGCGCCGGTCCGGTGATACAGCTGTCGGCCCCAGCGTTTCTCGTTCTCGCGCCAGAGGGCGAGCGACCGGGCCACCAGCCGCACGTAGATGCGGTCCGGCCCGTAGGTCGCGCGGATGACCCGCGTCTCGCCGCCCGAGCTCGCCCGCGAGTTGCCCGGTCCCCAGGCGTCGAGCAGCGTGACCTTCGCGCCGCGCCGCAGAAGAGACAGGGCCGTCCAGCCGCCGAAGGCGCCGGCTCCGACGACGACGACTCTCGGGCCGGGCGCCGGGTCCGCGACCAGACCGCCGCTCGGCCCGACAGCGCCCGCGCGACCGACGCGGCGGGCAGGAGCGCCAGAAGCGCCGCGGCGAGAGATTCGAGGCATCGTCATGGGCTGCAGCCGCGGCCCGCCCGGACTCCGAGCGGACCCGAGCCGCGAAATCATCAAAACGTCGTTCGAGCCGTGATTCCGAAGGTCCGGGGCGGGTTGGTCAGGTAACCCACGCGGGCGAGCAGACCGCGCTCCCGGTCGAGGGCCAGGAAAGCGCGTTCGTCGGTGACGTTGTTGACGCAGAAGGCCACGTCGAACTCGGTGAAACGCGCGCCCAGCCGGAAGTTGAGAATGATTGTACGCCGGCAGCAGCGGATCGAAAACGAACGTGTCCTGGGTCAGCGGGCCGCCGATCGTGTTCGGCAGCGCGCCCGGAAGGAGTCTGCAGGGGAACGACGCCGAAACCCGGCACGTCGTCGCCGACCTGCGTGTAGCGCGAGCCGATGTACTGCCAGGTGCCCGGTCAGGTATCCCGTGACTCGCGTCCGTATCGGTTGCTGGTACGTGGCCGCGATGGCCGCCTGCCAGTCGGGAACGCTCGGCAGACGGGCCCCCGTCTGGATCCCGGAGATCACGACGACGTCGCCCTCGGCATCGGTGGAGGTCAACGTGGACCGCGATCGTCGGCGTCGTTGTAGCCGACCGAGACGTTGACGTCGAAGTTGTCGCTGAGCACCGCGCCGAACTCCAGCTCGCCCCCGATGCTGCGGGCGCTTCGGAACGCTGAAGACGAGCCGGGAGGAGCAGGTGCCCGCGGTGACGACCGCCTGGAGGTCGTTGATGTCGATGTAGAACGCCGAGGCGTTGACGTAGCCGCGGCCGCCGAAGAGCCTGGACTTCGATCCCGATCTCGTAGTTCCAGGCCGTCTCGTCGTCGAAGCTCTTCGAAGCCGCCGAACGTCACGAGATCGTCGGCGGTGCACAGAGGGACGTTCAGCGGGTCGTTGATCCCGCCCAGCCGGAATCCCTTGGAGACCTGAAGCGTTGATGGTTCGTGGACTCGCTCACCTTGAAGCTGGCGATGAAGCGCGGCGCGACGCCGTCGGCCTTGGTCGTGCCGCCGACCTCGACTAGGGCTGTGCCGTTGTTGTCCTGCGCCGAAGATGCCGTCGAAGATCTGCTGCTTTTCGTCCTTCCAGTTGTAGTAGCGCAGACCCGCGGTGAAGGTGAACCAGGGCGTAAAGGTGATAGGTGCCCTTCGCCGAAGAAGGCGTACTGGCGGGTCTTGTAGGTCAGGTTCGAGTAGAAGAGCTCGTCGTTGGCGGCGCGAAGCTCCCTGGCTCGGGATGCCGCTCAGCTCCGTGAACCCGTCGACGATCAGGCTCTGGGCGTAGTGCTTCTGCGTATAGGCGTAGAAGCCGCCGCCCACCCACTGGAACCTCTCGTTGCCTCCCGACAGGCGCACCTCCTGCGTCCATCCCTGCGCCGACCGTGGCGTCGTCGAGCGGCGCATCGAGCGAATAGACGTTCTCGGGCAGGCCTTGGAGCCGCCGGTGATGCTCGAGGTCAGCGCACCCGCATCGCGCACGACCAGGATGTCCCGATAGATGTAGGACGTGATCGAGGTGAGAACCATGTTGCCGAAGTTGTACGAAACGTTCAGATCGCCGAGGTAGAAGTCGTCCGTCATCGGCTCGTCGACCTGCGTGAAGAGCTGCCGCTCGCCGAGGTCGACCGCGGGCCGCGTCGTCGTGAAGGGGTTGCCCAGGATGTTGTAGGCGTCGATGCGGTTCCAGCCGTCCATCGTCGAGCGCTGGTACATGAACCGCGGAGTGATGCTCAGCTCATCGGTCGGAGCGACCGTGACGGCGGCCCGCACGCCGCCGCGCCGGCCGGTGTTGACGTTCTCGTCCACGCTCAGGTCGGGCTGCACGGCGTCCATGTAGCCCGCGAATTCATCGAAATACGCCGCGAGGCGAAGGGCCGCCCGGTCGCCGAGGGGAGCGTTGAGTCCCGCCTTGACCCCTCCGCCCCCGTTGCCGCCGTCGATCACGGACCCGGTGGCCTCGCCGAAGAACTGGGTGTCGCCGAGCACGGGCTGGTTGCTGATGTATCGCACGGTGCCCGACAGCGACCCCGAGCCGAAGAGCGTGCCCTGCGGACCGCGCAGCACCTCGACGCGATTCATGTCGAAGAGATCGATGTTCGGCGTGAACAGGAGGAAGGAGATGGGCGATTCGTCCAGGTACGTGCCGACCTCCTCCTTGGGGCCCGGCTGGTCTCGCGCGATCTGGCCCGAGGAGACGCCGCGGATGGAGACCTGACTCTGGCCGGGGCCGAGGTTCTGCACGGCTCACGTTGGCCGTATTGGCGGCCAGCTGCTCGAAGGTCGTCGATCCCCTTCTGATTCAGCTCTTCCTTGGACGGCGCGACGAGGGAGAAGGGCGTGTCGTGCACGGTCCCCTCGCGCTTCATGGCGGTGACCGTGACCTCCTCCGCGACCCTCACCTCGAGCAGGATGTCGAGGTTCACGCCTTGCCGCCCGCGTCGATCCGCTGGTTCTGATGGACGACCGGGAGAAAGCCCTGCGGATCGGCCGTCACCG
The DNA here is from genome assembly GCA_963723535.1 of uncultured Acidobacteriota bacterium. Classification (GTDB taxonomy): domain Bacteria; phylum Acidobacteriota; class Thermoanaerobaculia; order UBA5066; family Gp7-AA6; genus DAHUXD01. Next base: position 288,773 of record CAVRRE010000005.1, on the reverse strand, counting down.
TGTACGTGCCGGGGGCAAGATCCACCGCCGAGAAGGCGCCCGTCTCGTTGGTGCGAACGACCGTCGTGGCTCCCGTCTCCTGGTTCGTGATCGTGACCGGCGCTCCCGCGACCGGCACGTTGTTCGCGTCGCGGACCGTGCCGGTAATTCGCCCCGTCGAAGCCTGGGCGAGGGACGTGCCCGAGTGGACGAAGAACAGGACGGCGGCGGTCAGGATCGCGATTCGGAAACGGAGCATGGACGCCCTCCTTTCGAATCAACGCAACTGGCCCGGGGGTGGGCCTTAATGTCCTCTTAATACGGCAGCCCGGCGTACCGTGTCAATGAATTCCGGTTGCGGTTTTCGAGTCACCTCCCCGCCATAGCTCCGGCCACGGCGGCCTCCGGCAGCGACGGCGGCCAGAACACGCGGGATGAGAAGCATGGAGACAACGAAAACGATCAACGTCAGGATGCCTCCGACACGGGCGAAGTCGAAAAATTTGTACCGGCCCGGCCCGTACACGAGGACGCACGACGGCTCGAGCGGCGTCAGAAACGAACAGGACGCCGCGAACGTGACCGTCATGACGAGCGTGCGCGGGTTCATGCCGATTTCGCTCGCCACCTGGATCGCGACCGGCAGGACGACGAGGGCGGCTGCCTGGTTGGACATGGGCTGCGTCAGCAGGACGGTGAACACGAAGAGCCCCGCCATGACGCCGAGCGTGCCCCACGCGCCCGCGTGGGACGCGATGACACCGGCGAGCAAGGCCGCCGTACCGGTTTTCTCCATCGCGACGCCGAACGCGATCATGGAGCCGATCAAGACCATCATCCTCCAGTCCACGGCTTCGTAGGCCTCCTCGGTGCTGATGCACCGGGTCAGCACGAGGGCGACCCCGCCGGCCAGGAAGGCGATCGAGAGCGGCAGGACTCCGCTCGCTCCGAGGGCGACAGAGGCCACGAAGATCGCGGCCGCCACCCTCCCCTTTCGCGTCCGGGGATGATGGGCCGACACATCTTCGAGGAGAAGCAGGTCCTCCGGATCGATGCGCCGGAAGTCCTCCTCGTGACCCTGAAGGAGCAGCACGTCGCTGGCCCTCAGCCGCTTTCGGGAGATCTTGTCCACGCGGTCCCGGCCACCCGCCGAATGGACGGCCAGGACCGTCAGGCGGGTCCGCTCCCGAAACGCGGACTCACGCAGGGTCCGGCCCTCCAGGCGGGATCGGGGAAGGACCATCGCCTCGACCATCCGGACGTCTTCGGAAACCAGATCGGGATCCGAGAGCTTCACCTCCGGTTTGATCTCGATGCCCTCGGCGTCCTTGATCGAGAGGATGTCCTCGGCCTTCCCCTCCAGGATCAGGACATCGCCCTCTCTCAGCACCGTCCGCGGGCCGAGAGCCAGCATCTTCTTCTCGGCCCGGATGATCCCGATGACGCCCAGATTCATGGCGTCCCCCAGTCGAATCTCGCCGAGGGTCTTTCCGGCGAGCCGCGAGCCCGGCATGACCACGACTTCGGTCAGGTACTTGCGGAGGTCGTACCGTTCCGTCATCTCGCCGCTGGTCCGGTCGGGAATCAGCTTCGGGGCGAGGAAGAGCAGATAGAGCATTCCGATGACCGTGATGGCCAAACCGGCGGGCGCCATCTCGAAGAAGCCGATCCTCTCCAGGCCGTAGCGAGGCAGGACTCCCGACACCAGCAGGTTGGTGGAGCTCGAAATCAGGGTCACGGGGCTCGACAGGATCGAAGCGAATGCGAGGGGCATCAGGACTTTGGAGATCGGCATGTTCGCGCGGCGAGCGGCTCCAATCGCGATGGGAAGAAACACGGCGGTCGTGACGGTGTTGGAGAAGAACGCCGAGATCAGCGTCACGGCGATCAGGAGAAGGTGGGTCAGGCGCGTCGCATTCTTGCCGCCGAACGCCGCCAGGCGCAGACCCAACCGCTCGACGACACCCGTCTTGACGACCCCGGCCGTCAGAACGAAAAGCGAGATCAGCACGATCAACGCGTCGTTGCCGAAGCCGGCCAGAGCCTCGCTCGGAGTGAGGATTCCCGGAACCGTCAGGCAGAGCAGGACCAGCAGGGCCACGACATCGACGGACAGGTAATCCCAGGCGAAGAGCGCCAGCGCCACGAGGAAGAGGGCCAGTACGTAGCCGATCGCAAGAGTCACAGCGCTTCCTTCCTTCGGGACGGATCCTGACCTCTATCGTGACGGGAGAATTCGAGAGACGGCCACGCCTGTTGCGAACTCCGTGCCCGCCAGAGCCGACGGCTGGATTCCTGGGAGGGCAGGCGGCGAGGTGGCTAACGTTTTCTGCCCGGAGCCTCCTCCGAGGCTAAAAACGTCTGCCTGGGCGGGCTGCAGGCAGATTTTTTCTGCACGCGAGGCCGCCACGGCAGATTCTTTCTGCCGTCTCGATCGCGAGGCGACGTCAGGCCGGTGCTCGAGGATCGGTGCAAACGATCTGGACCGCGGCGCGGCTGAGCCTGTCGTAAAGGCGTCTCTGCCTCGCGGATGGGCCACCAGTCGTACAGGAAGATCTCGAGCGGCCTCCACATCGCTACCCATCCGCCGATCAACAGGCTCTCGCGGGCAACCTCGGCCAGGTGGCTCGCGGGGCGGAGACGCACGATCCAGTCTCCCAGGAGGAGGCACGCGGCGAGGAATGACCGACCCGATGACGAGGCTGATACGCCCGGTTCGGAACAAGCGCCGGAGCCGCAGCACCGAGCTCATCGAGCGGCCGGCGAAGTACGAATGAACCGCCTCGCGCAGGGAGTCCGCCACCTCGGGCGGAACGGGCGGTTTCGCGAGATGCACCCGAAGCGCCAGAGGACTCTCGGCCGGAAGCTCCTTCGCCCAGTTGACGATGAACTCCTCCGCATCGCGGTCCAGGTCCTTCTCAACGAAAGGAGACGGGTCGATGGAGTTGAAGAGCTGATTCATCTCGGCGACGTACACCTCGATGACGCCGCTTCCCGGCGGGATCTCGTCGCCGCAAGACGACCCGCTGGCCGGGCTCAATGCACTCGAGCGCGCCGGGCTCAGTTCCTGCTCCTGCCCTGCGGTTTCCGACGGCACGGCCGCGCGGAGCCTGAGGATCGTGGATTCCCCTTCGGCCGACTCGATCTGGATGGCGGTCTCCTCGCCGTTCTCTTCCACGCGGACCCGCTCGGGCTTCATGATGAAGTGCTCGACGATCTTGTCCGGAAGGCGCAGGGCGATCGAGATGTCCTTGTTGGCGTGGTCTCCCGAGATCCCCTCCAGCGGCACCTGCTCCGCCTCCAGCTGGGCTCCGAGGGCGCCGAGCACCTCGATTTCGACGAGCCATCCGTGATGCCGGCGGGAGAAGTCGTCGAAGAAACTGATCCAGGACTCTGCCGGGATTTCCCGCGTCGCCATGATTCCTCCTTCAGGTGGGCGGCGCTGAAGGTCGGGGGCCGCCTCCGGGCGGTCTCGCAGCATCACCCCCCCATGAGAATCGCCGCAAGATCCGGGCCAGTGCACAGCCGGCGAGGTCCTGCCACACCTCGCGGGCCATCGGATCTCCGACGGTTCCAAGGGAGAGGATGCAGCAGCGACTTCCCTCTCCCGTCGGTTGGCTCGCGAAGCGGGCCGCTCAAAGTCCGAGCCGAGCTGAACGAGATCGAACTGGCCGCGCCTCGCTACGCTCGGCGCGCCGCTTCACCCGGTCCGGCGCCCGTGCTATCCTTCGCGCCCTCTTCCGGTGTGGGGCTGTAGCTCAGTTTGGGAGAGCGCCTGAATGGCATTCAGGAGGTCGACGGTTCGATCCCGTTCAGCTCCACCATTCCTACCTCGCCACCGCGATACCCCTCGGTCGACTGCAGGATCGAACCGTCGACCGTGGGGGTACGGGGGGCGCCGTGCGCCCCCCGCCTGAGACGGCCGACGGATCCGTCACCCGAGCGCAGCGAGGCGTGACGGTTCGATCCCGTTCAGCTCCACCATTCCTACCTCGCCACCTCGATACCTCTCGGTCGACTGCAGGATCGAACCGTCGACCGTGGGGGGTACGGGGCCGCCGTGCGCCCCCCCGCCTGAGACGGCCGACGGATCCGTCACCCGAGCGCAGCGAGGCGTGACGGATCGATCCCGTTCAGCTCTACCAACTCAGCGGCGTTCCGAGGGCCGAGGAAGAAGCAGCAGTTGCTCATAGAATGGGCGAGCGTGAGTGGTGCTCGCTCTCTTGACGAGGCTCAGTGAAGAGCGCGGAGGTGTCAGGCAGCCGTCCCCCAGGCGCCGCTCTCGCAGGGTGTTTTGCGTAAGCTCCGTATCGGTGTCATCGACCTGGTCGCGAAAGGGCCGACCCGCGCCCTGTACGCGCGCGTCATGAACGCAAACTTGGCCAGCATCATGCCCCAGGTCGTCGCGGTGTGGTGTGAAGCGGAAGGGCACGAGGCCACTCTCGCCTGCTATACGGGTTTCGAGAACCTGGTCGAGGAACTGCCGAAACAGGTCGATCTCGTCTTCATCGGCGCGTTTACGCAAGCGGCTCTACTCGCCTACGCGCTCTCCAATCTGTTCCGATCGAAGGGGGCCGTCACCGCTCTCGGCGGGCCCCACGCGCGCTGCTACCCGGAAGACGCCCGGAAGTACTTCGACTACGTCGTCGGCTTCACGGACCAGGCCGTGATTCGTGAGGTGCTCCGAGACTGCTCGCCGCACCGGCCGATGGGCGTGCATCTGACGGCACCGCGGCAGCCCGCAGCGCTTCCCGGGGTGCGCGAACGCTGGAAGTTCATCGAGCCGACACTCCGGAAGGCCCCGGTGTTCAAGATCGTGCCGATGATCGGCAGTCTGGGTGTCCCTACACCTGCAGCTTTTGTATCGATTCGGTCGTCCCGTATCAGCCGCTCGACTTCGGTGTTCTCACCGATGACCTGCGGTTCCTCGCGCGAACGTTGAAGCGGCCGCGCGTCGGCTGGCACGACCCGAACTTTGGGGTTCGATTCGACGACACCCTGGACGCGATCGACGCGGCGGCAGTGCCGCCTAACCGGATCGATTTCATCGCGGAGAGCAGCCTGTCTCTCCTGTCCGAGCCGCATCTGAAGCGGCTCGAGCGCAGCGGATTCAAGGTCCTGCTGCCCGGCGTCGAATCGTGGTACGAGCTCGGCAACAAGTCCAAGACCGGCCAACTCAAGGGAGTGGACAAAGTCCGCCAAATCTCCGAGCACGTCAACCTGATCCTGAAACATGTCCCTAACGTCCAGACCAACTTCGTGCTCGGGCTCGACTCGGACGAGGGGCCTGAGCCGTTCGAACTGACGAAACGCTTCGTGGACATGACTCCCGGGGCGTTCCCTGGTTATTCGCTTCTCTCCGCGTTCGGGCGGGCAGCGCCGTTGAACCTCCAATACCAGCGAGACAATCGCGTGCTTCCATTCCCGTTCCATTTCCTCGACAACAATCACGCCATGAACGTCAAGCCGAAGAACTACTCCTGGCGTCAGTTCTACGACCATGTCATCAGTCTGACCAAGTACACGTTCTCGGGAAGCGCCATCGTGAATCGTTTTCGAGCGACCAGGATGATGATCCCGCGATGGATGAACGTGGTCCGGGCGGTGTCGTCGGAAGGATTTGGCAGGCTAGCGCATTACGGGGAACTGCGGCGACGGCTCGACGCCGACAAAGAGGTCCAGCGCTATTTCGCCCAGGAGACCCGCACCCTCCCCGCTTTCTACATCGACCAGGTGCGCAAAGACCTCGGGACGCTCTGGAAGTGGCTCCCGGCCGGAGCCCTGGATCACGACAGCCACGCCTTTCAAAAGTCGGAGGAGGGTGGTCAGTCGCCGGCATCGAGGCAGGACGAGCACGCCGCAAACTGACGCACTGAAAAATCGATAACGGCCGGCCGAGCGAAGCGAGGCGCGGCCATCGGGTCCGGCGAGCTCGCGGTCGCCCCCGGTATCCTTGATGGCATTCAGGAGGTCGACGGCTCGATCCCGTTCAGCTCCACCATTCCTACCTCGCCACCGCAATAACGACGAAGCCTGAAGCCGCGAGTCGGCGCGCCAGACCAGCCAACCGCTCCGCGTAGAACGACATCCCCGAGCGGCCGTGCACGAGAATGACCAGCGGCGCGCACGCCGATGTGACTGGGCGCACAACGTCGCACGGCACGGCTCGCGGGAACTTTGCGCACACGGTTCTCTCGGAGAGCGTCGGAGCCGCGACGGCGAGGCGCGCGCACAAGATCGCTGTGACGATCAGCCCGCTGAATCCAGCGCGGTCCTTGAGCGCGTTCGCAGCCGTCTTGAGGCATAATGCTGAGCCAGACACACTTAACCAATGTTTTCCGATTCCACGGCCAGCGGAGCCGCGACAGGGCGATCCGGGGCTACAGGCGAAGCGCTGCGAATCCTCGTCGTCGACGAGAATCCGCGAGACCGCGCCGTGATCGCGGACGCTCTGAAGAGCGGCTTCCCCGGCTGTCGGGTCGTCGAGCTCCAGGATCCCGAGAGCCTCGCCGCCCTGCTCGAGGCGGCTCCCCTCGACGTCGTCGTCGCCGATCATCGGCCGAGCTGGATCGACGCGTTTCACCTTCTCGGTCACATTCGTGAGAGGAGCCTGGACCTGCCGGTCCTTCTCTGCACCGGCACCGGCAGCGAGGAGCTCGCCGTCGCGGCGATGAAGGCGGGCTTCGACGACTACATCCTGAAGCACCCGCATCACTTTCCACGGCTCGTGCCGGCCATCCGCTCCGCCCTCGAAGAGTCGACGCGGCGGCGGATCGCGAGGGAGGCCGAGACGCGCTATCGCTCGCTCTTCGAGGGCGTGCCCGTCGGCCTCTACCGCGCCACGCTCTCGGGGCAGGTGCTCGACGCGAACCCGGCGCTGCTGCAGCTGCTCGGCTTCCCCTCCCGCGAGAGCCTCATGGCCGTGAACATGCGCGAGATCTACGTGGACCCCAAGGTGCGCCGGCAGTTCCTGGAGCGGCTCGAGCGCGAGGGCGAAGTCCACGACATGGAGCTCCAGTGGAAGCGCTATGGCGGCCAGATCATCGCCGTGCGAAGGGGGCTCGTCCCGTGCGCGACCCGTCGGGACGGCTCCTCCACTACGAGGGCGTGGTCGAGGACATCACGGAGAGGAAGCGCGCGCGCCGGGAGCTCCAGGAGTCCAACCAGTTCCGCCAGGAGATCATCCACGGCGCGGGCGAAGGGATCGTCGTCTACGACCGGGACCTGCGCTACATCGTCTGGAATCGCTACATGGAGCAGATGACGGGCCTGCTGGCGGAGCGCGTACTCGGCCGGCGGCCGTTCGACGTCTTTCCGTTCCTCCGCGACAACGGCATCGACCGCCTGCTCGAGAGGGCGCTCGGCGGCGACACGGCCTCCTCCGAAGACGTGCCGTATGCGATCCCGGAGACGGGCAACGCGGGCTGGGCCATCGCGACCTACGGCCCGCACCGCGACTCCACCGGCCAGATCGTCGGCGTCATCGGCATCGTGCACGACGTCACGGAGAGGCGCCGCGCCGAGCAGGCCCTGCGGGAGAGCGAGGAGCGCTTCCGCCTGATGGCCGACGCGGCGCCGGTGATGATCTGGACCGACGACGACGCCGGAATGACGAACTACTTCAACAAGCCCTGGCTGGACTTCACGGGGCGGACCCTCGAGCAGGAGACCGGACTCGGTTCGCGGGACAGCGTCCACCCCGAGGATCTTCCGCGCTTCGTCGAGGTCTACACGGCGGCGCAGGCCGGGCGGAAGGCCTTCCAGACCGAGTACCGGCTCCGGCGCCACGACGGGGAGTATCGGTGGGTCCTCGAGACGGCGATGCCGCGCTTCGCGGCCGCCGGCGAGTTCGAGGGATTCATCGGCTCGGTCATCGACATCTCGGAGAGGCGGCAGGCCGAGGAGGCCGTCCGCGAGAGCGAAGAGCGCTTCCGATTCATGGCCGACGCGGCGCCGGTCATGATCTGGCTCGACGACGAGAGCGGGATGTGCACCTACTTCAGCAAGCCCTGGCTCGATTTCACCGGCCGCCGCCTCGAAGACGAGCTCGGGCTGGGATGGTTCGAGGCCGTGCATCCCGACGACCGGGAGCCCATCCGCGCCGGCGAGGCCGCGGCCCGGAAGGCCCTCGAGCCCTTCCGCATGGAGTACCGCCTCCGCCGCAAGGATGGCGAGTACCGCTGGATCTTCGACACGGCGCACCCGCGTTTCACGCCCTCGGGGGTCTTCGCCGGTTACATCGGCTCCTCCATCGACATCACCGACCGGCGCCGCGCCGGGGAGGCCCTCGCCGAGAGCGAGGCGCGCTACCGGACGCAGGTCGAGCACGCTCCGGAAGCCATCGTCGTCTTCGACGTCGACACGGGCCGCTTCGTCGACGCCAACGAGAACGCGCTCCGGCTCTACGGCCTCTCGCGCGAGGAGCTGTTTGCCACCGGGCCGGCCGCCCTCTCTCCCCCGACGCAGCCCGACGGGCGGCCGTCCGCCGAATCGGCGGCCGAGAACATCCGCCAGGCGCTCGACGGCGGGACGCCGGTCTTCGAGTGGACCCACGTCGACGCCTCGGGCCGCGTGTTCCCTGCGAGGTGCGCCTGGTCCGGCTGCCCTCGGCGGCCACGCGGCGGCTCGTCCGGGGCAGCGTCGCCGACATCTCGGAACGCAAGCACGCCGAGAAAGTACGCGCCGCGCTGTACGAGATCGCCGCCACGGCGAGCGCGGCCGAGGACCTCGACGAGTTCTACGCCGCCATCCACGGGATCGTCGGCGAGCTGATGTACGCCCGCAACTTCTACGTCGCCCTGCACAACCCGGACGCGGGAACGCTCTCCTTCCCGTATTGCGTCGACGAGCAGGATCCCCCTCCGGCCACGCGTCCCCTCCGCAAGGGCCTCACCGAGTACGTCCTCCATACGGGCGAGCCCCTGCTCATGCCCGACGAGGACTTTCCGGCGTTCATCGCGACGGGCAAGGTCGAGTCGGTGGGCTCCCCCTCGATCGACTGGCTGGGCGTGCCGCTGAAGGCCCGCGGGCGCGACCTTCGGGGTCCTCGTGGTGCAGAGCTACGACCCGCGCTTCCGGTACGGCCGGACCGAGAAAGACGTCCTCACCTTCGTGTCGCAGCAGATCGCCGTCGCGATCGAGCGCAAGGGCGCCCAGGAGGCCGTTCGCGAGTCGGAGGAACGGTACCGGCTCCTCTTCGAGCGCAACATGGCCGGCGTCTACCGCGTCTCGCTCCACGGGCGAATCGTCGAGTGCAACGACGCCCTGGCGCACATCTACGGGTATTCCTCGCGCGAGGAGCTCGTCGGGCGGGACGTCGCCGAGCTCCATCCGGACGAGGCGATGCGTCAGGAGTTCCGCGAATCCCTCTTCCAGTTCCGCACCCTGGCCAATCTCGAGCTTCGCGGCCAGCGCAAGGACGGCAGCCCCGTCTGGACGCTCGAGAATGCCGCCCTGATCGCCGACGAGCGCGCCGGCGACGTCTTCATCGAGGGCACGGTCACCGACATCACCGACCGCAAGCTCCTCGAGGAGCAGCTGCGGCAGTCGCAGAAGATGGAAGCGATCGGCCAGCTCGCCGGCGGCATCGCCCACGACTTCAACAACCTCCTGACGACGGTGCTCGGCTACAGCAACATGGCCCTGAACCGCCTGTCGCCGCACGAGCCGATCCGCGAGGAGATCGAGGAAATCCAGAAGGCCGGCGAGCGCGCGGCCAACCTCACCCGGCAGCTGCTCGCCTTTTCGCGCAAGCAGCTCTTCGAGCCGAAGGTCCTCGACGTCAACGCCCGCATCGTCGACTCGACGCGGATGCTCGCGCGGCTCATCGGCGAGCGCATCCGCCTGGTGACCCAGCTCGACCCCTCGATCGGAAGCGTCCGCGCGGATCCCGGCCAGATCGAGCAGGTCCTCGTCAACCTCGTGGTGAACGCCCGCGACGCGATGCCGGACGGCGGAACGCTGACGATCCGCACCCGGAACGCCGACGTCGACCTCGGCTCGGCGCGCCGCCACTTCGGCGCGCCCCCGGGCGCGTACGTCGTGCTCTCGGTCGCCGATACGGGCGTCGGCATCGACCCCGACACCCAGAAGCGCATCTTCGAGCCCTTCTTCACGACGAAGGAGAAGCCGCACGGGACCGGCCTCGGCCTCGCGACCGTCTACGGGATCGTGCGCCAGAGCGGCGGCCAGGTCTACGTCTCGAGCGAGCCCGGCCACGGAGCGAACTTCCTGATCTACCTGCCCCGGGTCGATGAAGCCGTCACGCCCGAGCCCGCCGTCGCCGCGCCGCTCGGCCCGGCGCATGGCTCCGAGACCATCCTCCTGGTCGAGGACGAAGACCCGGTGCGCGAGCTGACGCGGCGTTGCCTCGAGCAGCGCGGCTACGCGGTCCTCCAGGCCGCGAACGCCGAAGAGGCCATGGACCTCGTCTCCGACCACCCGGGGCACCTGGATCTGCTGCTCACCGACGTCGTCATGCCCGGGGCCTCGGGGCCCGACCTCGCGCGGCGGCTGACCACCGAGCGTCCCGACCTCCAGGTGCTGTTCGTCTCGGGCTACCCGGACGACTCGCCCGGCTCCGCCGGCCTGCTCGAGCCCGGCGCCGCCTTCCTCCAGAAACCCTTCACCGCCGACACGCTCGCGCGGAAAGTGCGAGACGTGCTCGATTCGCGCGGGCGGCGGCGGGGATCCGCTGAGGCAGCGAAGCGGTGCCGCATCCGCGACGCCCCGAGTACAGCATCGTCTCCTGCTGCGGGCGACCCTCGATGACCGCCGACGCGCCTCGTCGTCGATGCAAGGCCGCACGTGACCTCGACGGAGCGTCGGGCGCGAGCCGCGCGCCGCCCCGCGCCGCCGGAGCTCAAGGTTTCTACGGCGGCTATGCGGGAGGACGCCACGCGTTCGAGGGCGACACGAGCTTCCTGCAGAAACCCTTCACTCCGGAAGGCCTGAGCGAGAAGGTGGCCGAGCTTCTCGCGAGCGATGACCCGCCCGCTCCTGCCCGCTCCTGAGCGGCGGGACGCCGTCTCGGCCTCAGTAGAAGTCGGAACAGCTCAGGTAGTAGCCGCACTCGCGGTTGGGGCAGAGGAGCTTGCACTTCTGCTCGAAGAGCGCGGCGCCGCAGTTCGGGCAGACGCGCGAGGGCTCTCCGGACCCGGGCTCGCGAGCCTCGGTCGGGGGGTTCGAGCCGGCTCGACTCGGCGCTCGGAATCCATTCCGCGATGATGCGCCCGGCGGCGGGTTCCGCCAAGCCCTACTTCGGAGCCGACGGCGTCGGCGTCGCCGCGGAAGGGGTCGGCGACGGCGTTGCGGGCGTCGCCGCGCCGTCGATCTTCAAAACCAGACCTGCCGGCGTGCGCAGGGCCTCGATGGGGGTCGTGTCCGGCGTGGGCGGCGGAGGCGCGGTGGTCTTCGCGCCGCCGTGGGTATCCGCGCCGTGCGGCTTGCCGCCGCAGCCCGCGATGGAGAGCGCGGCGAAAACAGCGACGGCAAGTCCGAACGTGAAACCGACCCGCGGCGAACGCCTCATGCGATGTCCCTCCGATGCCGCGCGGATTCTAACCGCGCCCCGACAAATTTTGTCGCTCGAAGTCGTTCGCGCGCGCGCGTGGTTTGACGTGTCACCCGCGGCTGCTCGACGCAAGTCTATGAAGAATCAGGCCGGGCTCATCCGCGCGCCGCTGGTACGGGTCTTGAACCGGGTGTTTGCCAAGAAGAGTGCCGGCATGGGAGTTCCGGCATGACGGAGAGGGGGGAATCGGCCGGTTCCCCCCTTGTTTTTTTCCGTGCTCGGACTCTCTAGCGGCTCTCGCCTCGCGGCGCACCGCCGCGGTCGCGCGGATGGGCTCGACCGCAGGCGACCCTCTCTCGCTCAAGCTCCCGCGACGCGCACCTCCTCCCTCGCTTCGGTCGGGAGACTATCCGCGCCGCGAACGGATGTTTCAGTGCCGCGATCAGTGGGCGCCGTCGACGAAGCGGGCGAGGGGCCTGAGGTTGCGGCGCTCGCCCGCGAGGCGCATGGAGAGGGAATCGCCCTGGTCCTTTTCGTCGAGGACGCGGAAGGCGGCGCGGGCGGCGGCGATGGCGGCGGGGCTCGTGTAGGGAATCCGGACGCGAAATTCCTCGGCCTCGGGCGAGAGGCGGCGTCGGATCTCGGCCTCCAGGCGCTCGGAATTCCCTCTCCGGTCGCGGCCGAAACGCGAACCGCCATCCGCGCTGCCCCCCGGAGCCCCCAGCGTCGATCTTGTTGGCCACGAGGAGCACCGTTCTCGGCGGACACGCCGAGCTCCTCGAACGTCTCCGCCGCCACGCGCGCCTCCTCGTCCGCGCGCGGCGAGGACGCGTCGACGACGTGGAGGACGAGATCGGCGTCCCGGATCTCGGCCAGCGTCGAGCGAAACGAGGCGACGAGCGAGGTCGGCAGCTTTCGCACGAACCCGACGGTGTCGACGAAGATGATCTCGGAGAGCTTGCCCGACGCGGCCCGCGCGGCGCGGGCGTCGAGCGTGGCGAAGAGACGGTCGGCGGCGTAGGCCGAATCGCGCGTCGAGCCGGTTGAAGAGCGTCGTCTTGCCGGCGTTGGTGTAGCCCGCGATCGCGACCTGCCGGTGGCGGCGCCGCCCGCGGCGCCGCACGAGCCGCGCGACCTCGATTTTCTGGAGGTCGCGACGCAGGCGCGCCATGCGGTCGCGGATCTTGCCGCCGGTCGAGCTCGAGCTTCTGCTCACCCGCGCCGCCGGCCGCCGATCCCGCCGCCCAGACGCGAGAGGTGCCCGTACCGGCCGGCGAGCCGCGGCAGCAGGTACTGGAGCTGCGCGAGCTCGACCTGCGTGCGGGCCTCGCGCGAGCGGGCGTGCAGCGCGAAGACGTCCAGGATCAGGCCCGGCCGGTCGAGGACGCGGACACCGTCGCCCCACGCCTTCTCGAGATTCCGCACCTGGCCGGGCGACAGCTCGTCGTCGAAAACCACGAGGCGCGGCGCGCTCCGCGCGAGCGGCCGCGCCGATCTCGTCGACGGCGCCCTTGCCGATGTACGTGGCCGGGTCCGGCGCCGAGCGCTCCTTCACGAACCGGCAGACGACCTCGCCGCCCGCCGTGTCGACGAGCCGCTCGAGCTCGTCGAGGTGATCCTCGGCCACGCGCCGCGGGAGCCCTTTCGGCGCGACGCCGACGATCAGGACCCTTTCGCGGCCGGCCGTTGGCCATCCGGGACCATTGTAGCGGACTCTGTGGTATTGCTAGACGCGATATGCACGCTCTCTGCTCGGCGAGCGGCTCGACGGCGCTCTACCGGCTCTACGGGCCCGAGACCGCCGCCACGGACCCGATCTCTTCCTCGGGCCGCTACACCGAGCCCGAGGACCAGGAGGTCGCCGGCTGGATCGCGTCGGCCTTCGCCTACGGGCAGGTCCCGTCGATCCAGGCCAACGTGGGGCGCCTGCTCGCGGCGCTCGGGCCGCGCCCCGCCCGGGCCCTGGACGCCGATCGCGGATCTTCCGGGAGCTTCGCCCGCGACGCGCTGGCGGGTTCCGCCACCGCTTCCACGGCGCGCGCGACGCGGCGGCGCTCCTCTTCGCGATCGCCCGCGCGCGCGAGGCCGGCGGGGGCCGCTGCGGGGCTTCTTCGAGCCCGAGCAGCGGGACGAGGACCGCGACGTCGGCGCCCTCCTCTCGCGCGCCGTGGCGCGGATCGAGGCCTTCGACTACCGCCCGGTCCTCGGCGCCAGGCGATCCCCGCGGGCTCCCCCGTCCGGTTCTTCTTCCCGGATCCCGCCGTCGGGCTCGGCCTGCAAGCGCTGGAACCTCTATCTGCGCTGGATGGTGCGCCGCGACGCGCTCGACTTCGGGCTCTGGCCCGGCATCCCGACCGCGCCGCCTCGTCGATCCCGACCGACACGCACGTCCACCGCATCGCGCGCCGGCTGGGCCTGACGCGCCGCCGCACCGCCGACTGGAAGGCCGCGCGGCAGATCACGGACGCGCTCGCCCGCTTCGACCCCGCCGACCCCGTCCGCTTCGACTACGCCCTCTGCCGGATCGGCATCCTGGGCATCTGCGTTCCGGCGACTCGCCTCTGCCGCTGCTCGAGTGCCCCGTCTCGGAGGCCTGCCCCGTCGGCCGCCGGCGGCCAGGCCCGCCGAGATCCCGCGCCGGTCCGCGGCTCGCCGCATGAAGACGCGCTCCCTTCTGACGCTCATCTTCGCCGTCGCGCTGGCCGCCGCCGGCACCGTCTGGATCAAGTCGCTCGTGCCTCCCGACTCGCCCGCCGGCTCGCTCCAGTTCCTCTCGGCGGCGCCGGAGCTGCCGATCTACGACCGCGACGGAAAGAAGATCGACCTGACGGAGGAGAAGGACAGTCCTGATCGTCCACTTCTGGGCGACCTGGTGCCCGCCCTGCGTCGAAGAGACGCCGGCCCTCTCGAAGTTCTGGGAGACAGTACAAGAACCGCGGCGACGTGTCGCTCTACGCGATCTCGGTCGACAAGGACTGGAAGACGATCGACGACTTCCTGACAAGCACCCGAGCACGATTCCCCTGTACCACGACCCCGGAGCCGCGACGGCGAAACGCTTCGGCTCGACCCAGTACCCCGAGACCTACATCGTGAACCGGAAGGGCCGAGTCCTCTTCCGCGTGCAGGGCCCGTCGACTGGGCGAACCCCGAGGTCCGGAGCCGGATCGAGCAGCTCCTCGCGTCGTAGCGACTCGGACGGTCATCAGGGGCCTGCCCTCTCGCGGCGGGAGAGGGCCGCGGCCTGCGACCGGCGGCCCGGGCCGCGGCGCGGCGCCGCATCAGCCAGAGGAACAGCACGACGGCCGCCGAGCGAGATTCCCAGGCTGCCGTAGAAGAGGACGACGTCGAGGTCGAGGCGGCCCCACGGCCGGCTTCTCGCTTCTCGGCTTCTCTACGGAGCGCCGCCGGGCGAGCCCGCGCCCGGGCCGGGAGACGGCGGCGAAGGCGAACCCGGCCGCCGACTGCGCCGGCGCCGGCGGCTTCACCCGGCCGGCGCCGTGCCGCCGTTCGACGCCGATCGACCAGACGTAGTCGCCGAGCGCCCGCGTGACGGCGTCGGGGCTCGACAGGAACTGCTTCGCCTCCCTCGTCGCCTCCGAGGAGCCGCGCGAACTCGGCGCGGTCGGCCGCGAAGTTCGGCGCGTCGACAGGGCCGCGCCAGCGGCGAGAAGCGCTTCCCGTCGTCGCCCTTCGGGAAGTTCGTCGGCATCCGCGTGCCGGGCATCCACTCGTCGGGCCGCAGGATCCAGTCGGCGATCCAGTCGTGCCGCAGCCGCGTCGAGGCCATCTGGAGGTTCGGGCGCGAGGCGTCGGCCCGGTCGACTCCCGGGCGGTTCATGTCCTCGAGCGAGCGGGGGTGGCACTGCGCGCACTTGAGCAGCTCGAAGACCTTCTTGCCCGCGGCCCAGTTCGCGGGGTTCGGCGGCGCCTCGCGCGACGAGGAAGGGATACGACGCGCGGTCGAGCGATGCGAAGTAGTGCGTCAGGTCGTTGAGCTCGGCGTCGGTGAACCCGAAGGTCGGCATGTGGACCTCGAGCCACGGCCGGATCTCGCCGGTCTTCGGGCGCCTGGAGGAAGCCGAACAGCCAGTCGCTCTGGACCTTCGCGCCCTCCCCCTGGATGATCGGCGGCGCCAGCGAGGTGTCGGCGACGAGCGAGCGGAACGAGCCGCCGAAACCCTCGATGACGTGGCAGCCCTGGCAGTTGTTGTCCTTGACGATCCGCCGGCCGCGCTCGACGGCGGCCTCCGCCGGCGAGAGCTGCTTGACGACGCTGGGAGCGGCGTTGAGCTGCTGGAAGCCGAGGACCGCCGTGACGGCCTGGTCGAGCTCGCGCGGCGACAGGCGGAAGTTCGGCATCCGGAGCTTCTCTTCCCAGCCGCGCGCGCGGTCCCGGTCGAAGATGCGCGGCTCGTGCAGCTTGGTCCGGAACCAGTCGTGCCGCGTGTGCGGGATGTGGATGAACCCGAAGTCCAGGCGGTGGACGGCCTTCGACCCCTCCTCCGTCAGCTCGGTGCCGATCGGCTTGGCGTCCTCGAAGCCCGGGATGGCGTGACAGGCGTAGCAGCCGTAGTGCGCGATCAGGTTCCGGCCCGCGTAGACCTCCTTGCGCGTGGAGGTCCATCTTCGCGAGCTCGGCCTTCGCGTCGAAGAGGGTCTTCGTCGACATCTGGAAGTAGAGGGCGATCGCATCGAGGGTCTTCTCGTCGGTCTTCGGCAGGGCCGTCCCGTCGAATTCGGCCGGCGCCTTCAGTGTCGCGAGGTACTCGGCGATGTCGAGCGCGTCCGCCTCGGTCAGGCGGAGGTTCGGCATCTTGGTGTCGGGATTCCAGGCCTTCGGGTCGCGGATCCAGTGGTAGATCCAGTCCCGCGAGCCTTGGACCCGACGCCCGCCAGGTTCGGGCCGAACTGCCGGTACGTTCCGGTCAGGTCCCGCTGGGCGTTCGGGTCCGCCTTGTGGCAGCCGAAGCAGCCGCGTTCCGCGATCAGCGTCTGCGCCGCGCGCCGCGTCCCCGCGGCCCGCGACGGGCGGAACGTCGGCGGGCCGGGACTCGTCGTAGAGATACGCCACGATCGCGTTGACCATCGTGTCGTTCTCGACCCTCCCTCTTCGTTCATCTTCTGCTGCGCGGCGTCGGGCTTGCGGGGCCCGGACACGTCGACGAAGTTCTCGAGGTAGAAGAAGGTCGGCATCTTCGTGTTGGCGCGGAAGGCCGCCGGGTCCATGACCCAGCGCGTGGTCCAGTCGCGGGGAACCTTCGCGGCGACTCGTTCGAGCGAGGGACCGACCTTGGGCAGGCCCTGCTTCTCGAGGCCGTCGATGCGGTGGCAGCCCCAGCACCCGAGGGCCTCGACGATCCGCATGCCGGCGTCGAGCGTTGGGCGCCTCGGGGAAGTTGGTCTCCCTCGCGTGGCAGCGGTAGCAGCCGGCCTCGGCGTACTTCGAGGGGCAGGACCGGCGTCTCGTTGAAGCGGTCGAACTTCCAGTCCTACTTCTCGGTCCACGCGCGCCTTCTGCGCCTCGGTCTCGGGAGAGTGCCCGGCCGACCAGAACGACGTCGCGCGGTCCCGCCCGCCGTGGCAGGGCGTGCAGCCGAACGTTGGCGGGATGCATCGACTCGCTGCCCACCATCCGGTGCATGCGGGGATGCGTCCGGAAGATGTCGCCCTTGATCCTCGGATCCTCGAAGCCCTTGCGGTCGGCGGCGACGTGACAGGTCGTGCAGCGGTCCACGCGCGGGATCCGCATGAAGTTGACGTTGATGAAGTGGTCGGGCAGCTGGACCTGCTGGACGCGCAGGGACGGGTTGACCATGTCGAGGATCGGCGAGTTGCGCAGGTTGAAGAGCGTGTCCTGCTCGCAGGCTCGTGAACTTCTGAGCGCGCCAGCCGGAACTCGGCCGTCCGCTTCTCGATCGTCGTCTCGATGTCCTTCCTGCGGACGTTGATGAGGTCGATCTGGGTCTTCGCCGCGGCCTCCTGCCTGCTTCAGCTCGCGCGAGGCGCACCGTCCGCTCGTCGAGCTCCTTGCCGGAGCTTGTCGAGATCCTTCTTCGCGGCCGGCGCGGCCGTCGGGCCTGTTGGCCAGCGCGTCCTCGTACTTGTAGAGCTCGGCGTCGAACGCGGCCTTCGTGAACCTGTAGGCCTGGTCCGCGGCGTAGACCTGCGGATCGAGCGCCTGACCTTCGCCTCGGCCTTGCGCAGGTTTCCGGCCTGCTGCGCGATCTCGGCGCGCGAGGCCGCGCAGCTCCCCGACGAGCTTCGTGTGCTCCTGATCGATCGCCTTCTTCCGCGCGGCGAGAGCCGACTCCCGCGTGAGCTTCCGGTCGAGGCGCATGAACGTCCGCTGGATCGTCTTCCAGTCCCGCGGTAGTCCGCGATGACCATCCAGATGAAGACCACCGTGAGGACCACGGCCGTCCAGGTGAACGCGCGGTTCAGCCGCGGGATGTTGTAGTGATGATCGATCGGCTCGGCGGGCGGCTTGCGGGGCATGGGTACCGGCTCGCCTCAGATGTTGAACGCGAACTCGGGGATCGAGACGATGTACTTGAGGTTGAAGATCCAGCGCAGGTACATCTTGATCGGCAGCGACATCATCATCAGCCCGAGCGACACGCCGATGAAGTACCGCGGCATGTCCATCTTCTCGAAGAAGCGGCGCAGGAGCGTCTTCGAGAGCAGCAGCGGCAGCACGGCGATGTAGATGCCCGACGAGCACGAGACCGAAGATCTCGCGGATCAGCCAGAAGTTGGGCAGGCTTCGCTTGAAGACCTTGATCCAGATGATCTCCGAGAGATTGATGTTGTTCAGCGGCACGAGCTTGTTGATGTCCCAGAACTCGTAGGGCCCGAAGAAGTTCCAGTTCGGCCCGCGCAGGAACGTCCCGAGGACGATCAGGACGCACCAGAGAACGAGGAAGCCGACGAGGAAGATCGTGATCTCCCAGCGGCGCTCCTTGAAGGTGAAGTACCCGTTCCCCTTCGGGTTCGTGTCGATGTAGGGGATCGCCATCAGGCCCGACGATGATGAGCGAAGGCAGCACGACGCCCGCCAGCCACGGGTCGAAGTAGACCAGCATCTCCTGCAGCCCCAGGAAGTACCAGGGCGCCTTCGCGGGGTTGGGCGAGTCGGTCGGGTTGGCGGGCTCTTCGAGCGGCGCCTTCAGCACGATCGACCAGACGATCATGACCGCCATGACGACGACGAGGCAGATGAGCTCGACGTAGACGAGGTCGGGCCAGGAGAAGACCTTCTGCGCCGAGTCTTCCCCCTCGATCGGAGGCCGCCCCTCGGCGATCCGGCGGTCGTTCTCGTAGGCCTGGCTCATCGCGAACCAGAAGAAGAAGCCGACGAGGAAGATCATCCCGACGATCGGCACGTTGTCGGGAAGCGTCGCGACCTTGTTGAAGTTCGGGTCGAGGTAGGAGAGCGCCGATCCCGCCCGCCGACGAGGACGAAGAGGATCAGGCCGCCCTTCTTCGTCCAGACGCCGGCGCCAGTGGATCATCAGGACCAGGCCGATCAGCGCCGCCGTGACCAGGTACTGCGGCGCCGACAGGAAGTCGATCGCGTTCTTGATCGACTGGATACACGGAACAGGCTCCCGTTCCCACAGACCGGTCCCGAGATCCCGCCGTCCTTGCGGACGCGCCAGAAGTGGACCGCCATCAGGAACGCGGCGATCAGCGGGATGCCGACGCAGTGCAGCACGTAGAAGCGCAGGAGCGCTCCGGCGCCGACGAAGCGGCCGCCGAGCAGGCCGAACCGGGCGTCGTTGGTGGAGGTCACGAGCTGGATGTCCCCGATCTTGAGCAGGGCCGTCCCGGGGCCCTCGATCCCGATCAGCGGGGTCGCCGAGGCCATGTTGGATCCGACCGTGATGGCCCAGATCGCGAGCTGGTCCCACGGGAGCAGGTAGCCCGTGAACGAGAGCAGCAGCGTCAGGACGAGCAGGATCACGCCGATGACCCAGTTGAACTCCCGGGGCGGCTTGTAGGAGCCGGTCATGAACACCCGGAACATGTGGATCCAGACCGAGATGACCATCGCGTGCGCGCCCCAGCGGTGCACCTCGCGCATGATCCCGAAGGGCACCTGCTCGCGCAGGTCGAGGATGTCGACGAAGGCGTACTCGACCGTGGGGCGGTAGTAGAACATCAGCAGCAGGCCCGTGAACGTGAGGACGAGGAAGAGGAAGAACGTCATGCCGCCCGCGCACCAGGTGTAGCGCATCTTGACGCCGGACTTGCGCGTCTTGACGGGGTGCAGGTGCAGAACGACGTTGCCGAGCATCGCGAGCACCCGCTTGCGGTTGGTGTTCGGGATGCCGACGCGGAAGATCGATTTCCAGAACTGGCTCGAGACGATCGCCTGCTGAATGTCACGCCATCGAGAACCCAATCGAACCTCCGGTCGCGGTGTATTTCGGGACGGGGCCTAGGCCATCTTGACGAATGCCTTGGAGTCGCTCCACTGGCCGCGCTCGTAGAGATAGCGCGTCGCTTTGTCGACGATGATCTGCCCGTCCTCGCCCGAGATGCCGATCTCCGCGCGCTCGAGCGGGCGCGGGGCCGGCCCCTCGAAGTTGATCCCGGAGACGTAGTAGCCGGAGCCATGGCAGGGGCACTTGAACTTGTTCTGCGCGGCCAGCCAGTTGGGGGTGCAGCCGAGGTGGACGCAGACGGCCACCAGGGCGTAGATGGAGTTGGTGTCGCGGACGATCCAGACGCCGAACTTCTCCTTCCAGCGCTCGTCCACGCCGAGGCTGTAGGTCGACGGATCCCCCGCCTTGAAGCGCGTCGGCGGCTCGAAGAGGACGTTCGGAAAGAGGAACCGGACCGTCGCCGTGAGGCCCACGGCGGTGGCCGCCGGCGAACCCGGTCCAGGCGAGGGTCATCCACTTGAGGGTGGAGCGACGGGTCACCCCGTCGAGGGAGACGTCCTCGGGGGGCGAAGGCAGGCTGTTCGGAGCCGTAGACATCAATCCATCAAGTCTCGGGTGTTGAGCCTACCAAAACCGCGCGACTCCCCTCCAAGACGACCCGAGGTCACTCACGGCTTCGCACCGTCGCCGCGCGTCGCTTCGGCCGCCGCGCCGCGCCGCGTCCCGCACGCGCAGATTCGGATCGCTCCTTCGCGAGCTTCTCGATGGCCGGCAGCGTCCCGGTGTCCTTCAAAAGCGTCAGTGCCTTGAGCGCGTTGACCATCGCCGCCTCGGCCTGGTCGCTCGAGATCTCGCGCCTGCCGCGCGAGCGCGTCACGGTCGATCATCGAGCGCAGCACCGGAAGGCCGGTCGCATCGCCGAGCTCCGCCAGGGCGATGGCCGCGTTCCAGCGCACGTCGGCGACCCTGTCCTCGGCGAGCACCTTCAGTCGGGGAATCGCGGCCGGGTCCCCGAGCTGGCCGAGCACGTACGCCGCCATCTTGCGGGCGCCGGCGTCCTCGGAAGAGACGCCTCCAGAATCGTCGGCAGGGCCGCCTTGTCGCCGATCTTGCCGAGAGCCCAGATCGCGTAGAGACGCGTGTCGGGATCGGCATCCTTCGTGGCGGCCCCGAGAGCCGGGAGAGCGGCGGGCCTCGCCCAGTCGGCCGAGGACGAGCACGAGGTAGCGGCGGACCTGTGCGTCCTCGGGGCGCTTTCTCGAGAGTCCCTCGAAGATCCGCAGCGTCTCCGCGGTCAGCTCGGCCCGCTCCTCGGGCGGCAGGTTCGGCAGCGAGCGGGACAGCTCGAAGGCCGCCTGCCAGCGCCGGTTGGCGGTGCCGCCGCGGACCTCCTGGAGGTAGTCGCGGGGGCTGCGCCGCTCGAACGTCATGAGGTTGAAGACCAGGAACACGCCGACGGCCGCTCCCACGACGAGCAGCGGCAGCAGGAAGAAGCGGGCGATCAGCCGGCCCGCGCCTCGGGGCTCCTCGGTCGATTCGTCGTCGTCGGGAGGCGGAGCGTCGCGCGGCTCGGTCACAGAGCCGGGAGGTACCGCTTGGCCTGGGTGATCGGATTGGGAACGAAGATCGCGTCCTTCTCGCAGACCGTCTCGCAGAGACGGCAGGAGACGCAGGGCCCGGCGTCGACTTCCGCGATCTTGTGGAAGGTCTCCTGGAGGGGATCGTCGATCAGGTAAATGCAGTCGAAGGGGCAGATGTCGATGCAGAACTCGCAGCCGGTGCAGAGGTCCCGGTCCACGATCGCCTTGGGGATGTCCTTGGGCTTGACCTTCTCGACGAGCTCGCCCTTCTGGTCCTGGATGCATGAGACCGGGCAGTACCGGGCGCAGACCGAGCAGTCGATGCACCGGTCGTGGTGGATGACGTACTTTTCGCTCTTGTCGCCCGTGATCGTGTGCGTGGGGCACTTGATCTCGCAGACCCCGCACCCGATGCACGTTTCGGTGATGAAATGAGGCATAAAGCTTTCCGCAACAACCCCTTAGAGTCCAAGGGGCACTCCCGTAGTGCAAGTTACCACATCGCGCGCCGCGCGGAGGAGGGCCGCGAACTTTCGCGGCTGCCATGCGTTAGGAACCCGTGGGAGAGTACGCGCATGAACAAAGAAGTCCGCGCCGTCGTCCTGGGGCTCCTGGTCGTGGTCATCGTCGCGCTGGGCTTCGCGATGTGGCGCGGACCGGCGCAGGAGTTCCGGAAGCTCAAGGGCTTCCAGGTCGAGGTCAAGAAGACCGAAGGCGACGAGACGCGCACTTTCAATTTCTCGGTCCCGGTCTCTCTGCTCGCGCAGCTCTCGCGGCTCGCCCGGCTGGATCACAAGCTCGACGGCGACCTCCGGGCGGCCTGGGACAACGCCGATGTGACGCCTCGCCAGATCCTGGACGCCGCCGACGCCGCGACACCCGACAAACCCGGAACGGTCGAGGTCGACGGACATACCGTCGAGGTTCGCTCGCAGAACGGTTCCATTCTCATCGACGTCAAGGACGACTGGGACCGCAAGGTCCACATCGAGCTCCCCCGCCACCTCGTGGAGGTCTTCGCGGACGACGAGCCTTTGACGACGCGCGAGCTGCTTCGCCGGCTCGACGAGCTGAACCCGGACGATGAGGTCACGATCCGCGACCACGAGGACGAGATCGTCATCCGGGCCGAGGCGCGCAAGAAGATCAAGATCTCCTGACGCTCGCCGGCGCTCCGGCTGGCCTCACGCGGCTGCCCGGCTCTGAGCGATATCCTCGGGCCGTGGCGAACCGGCTGGCTCTCGAGTCGTCTCCCTACCTCCTCCAGCACAAGGACAACCCGGTCGACTGGTACCCGTGGGGGGAGGAGGCCTTCGCCCGCGCGCGCGCCGAGGACAAACCCGTCTTTCTTTCCATCGGCTACTCGACCTGCCACTGGTGCCACGTCATGGAGCACGAGTCCTTCGAGACGGAGCGGGTCGCCGAGGCCCTGAACCGCGACTTCGTCTCGATCAAGGTCGACCGCGAGGAGCGTCCGGACGTCGACGACATCTACATGCAGGCCGTCCAGATGATGACCGGGAGCGGCGGATGGCCCCTGTCGCTCTTCCTCACGCCCGATGGCCGGCCCTTCTACGGCGGAACTTACTTCCCGCCGTCCTCGCGCTGGGGCCGGCCGGGCTTTCTGCAGATCCTCGCGGCCATCTCCGAGGCCTGGAAAGCGCGCCGCGACGAGCTCGAAACCTCGGCCGGCGAGATGCTCGCGCACCTGCAGGCGGGCGCCGCCGTCTCGCGGACCGCCGGAGAAGGCCTTCCCCCTTCGGCCCTGCTCGAGAACGCCTACACCGCCATCGCCCGCCAGTTCGATCCGCTCGAGGGAGGCTTCGGCGGCGCGCCGAAGTTCCCGCCGACCATGCGCCTCGAGCTCCTCCTCCGCCGCTGGCTGCGCACGGGCGACGGCGAGGCCCGCCGGATGGTCGAGACGACCCTCGATCGGATGGCCGCCGGAGGAATGTACGACCAGGTCGGGGGCGGCTTCCACCGCTACTCGGTCGACGCGCGCTGGCTCGTGCCCCACTTCGAGAAGATGCTCTACGACAACGCGATGCTCGCGCGCGTCTACACGCTCGCCTACCGCGCCTTCGGCCGGCCCGACGACGCCCGCATCGCGCGCGAGACGCTCGACTACCTGCTCGCGGAGATGACCCCCGAAGGCGGTGGATTCTTCGCGGCGCAGGACGCCGACTCCGCCGGCGAGGAAGGGACGTTCTACGTCTGGAACCCGAAGTCGCTCGCCGCGGCCGTCGGCGAAACGGATGCGCCGATCGTGGCGGCGCGCTTCGGCGTCACGGAAGCCGGGAACTTCGAGTCGTCGGGAGAGACCGTGCTCTCGGTCGTGCGCTCCCGCGCCGAGCTGGCGAGGGAGTTCGGCCGGACCGAGGAGGCCATCCGGCGCGTTCTCCGGGAAGCGCGGGAACGCCTCTATGCCGCGAGGTCGAAACGCGTTCCGCCCGGCACCGACGACAAGCTCCTGACCGACTGGACCTCGCTCGCCATCTCGGCGTTCGCTCTGGCGGGCCGCGTCCTGTCGGAACCGCGCTACGAGGCCGCCGCCCGGCAGGCCGCGGACCGGATCCTCGAACGCTGCGTGCGGGAAGGGCGCCTCCTCCACCGCGAGAAGGCGGGGCGCGCGGACATCCCGGCCTTCTCGACCGACTACGCGTTCTTCGTCGAGGCGCTCCTCGATCTCTACGAGGCCACGTTCGAGGCTCGCTATTTCCGCGAGGCGGTGAGGCTGCAGGCCGTCTTCGAGGCCGGGTTCGCCGGAGCCGGCGGCGCCTACTTCCTCGCGGCCGCGGAGCACGACGGACTGATCCTGCGGCCCGCGGAGTCCTACGACGGCGCCACGCCCTCGTCCAACTCCGTCGCGGCGATGAACCTGCTTCGGCTCCATGCCTTCACCGGTGACGAGAAGTATCGCCGCCGCGCCGACGAGGTGATCGCCGCCTTCTCGGCCGTGGCCGAGAAAGCGGCCCCGGCGTTTCCGAGGCTTCTCTGCGCCATCGACTTCGCTTCGGGCGGCGCGCGCGAGATCGTCCTCTCCGGCACGCGGGGCCACGCCGACTTCGAGGCGCTCCGTTCGGCCGTCTTCGCGAGCCCCGGACTGAACCGCGTCCTCGTCCACGCCGACGCCGGCGCGCCGCCGGAGCTCGCGCCGCTTCTGGAAGGACGCGTCGCGGCTTCGGCATTCGGAACATCCGGCTCGGGCCTTCGTCTGCGAGAACTTCGCGTGTCTCGCTCCCGTGACGGATCCGGCCGCACTGTCGGCGGCGCTCGCGCCGGATGCCTGAGCGCCGGGGATTTCCGAGACGGCCCGGCGTCGCGGTGATCGCCGTCCTTCTGTACGGGCTCCTCTTCCTCGCCGCCCTCTTCTGGATGCGCGGAAAATGACGACGGGGCTCGTCGACGACGAACGGTTTCTTCGGCATCGGGCGCCCTACGAGCACCCCGAGCATCCCGGCCGGCTGGAAGCGATCCGCGCCCGACTCGAGCGGGAAGACCTCGCCGCGCGCTGCCGGCGCGTGCCGGCGCGGGAGGCGACCGACGAAGAGCTCCGGCGCATTCACACGCCGGACCTGCTGGCGCTCGTGGACGAGACCTCGGCGCACGAGTTCCTCCAGCTCGATCCCGACACGTACACCTGTCGCGACTCGGCGCTCGCGGCGCGTCTCGCGGCGGGCGGCCTCATCGACCTCTGCGCCGAAGTCGCCGGCGGAAGGCTCGAGAACGGCTTCGCCCTGCTGCGGCCGCCGGGCCACCACGCCGAGGCCGGCCGCGCCATGGGTTTCTGTCTCTTCAACAACGTCGCGGTCGCGGCGAAGGCCCTGCAGGCCGCGGGCGCCGCGCGCCGGGTCCTCGTCGTGGACTGGGATCTCCATCACGGCAACGGCACGCAGCACTCCTTCTGGGAGGACCCGAGCGTGCTGTACTTCTCGACGCACCAGTTCCCCTTCTACCCGGGCACGGGCGCCATCGACGAGGTCGGCGCCGGCGCCGGCCGGGGCTTCAACGTCAACGTGGCGTGGGGCGAGGGAATGGGCGATGCGGAGTACCTCGACGCGTTCGACCGCGTCCTTCTGCCGATCGCTCGCCGCTTCGCGCCCGACTTCGTTCTCGTGTCGTGCGGATTCGACGCGGCCGACGGCGACCCTCTGGGCGGGATGCGCGCTCTCCCCCGCCGGGTACGCCGCCATGACGGCGCACCTGCGCGAGCTCGCCGGCGGGCGGGTGGTCCTGGCGCTCGAAGGCGGCTACAACCTCGAGGCCATCGCGCGCTCCGCCGGGGCGTGCCTGCGGGTGCTCCTGGGCGAGCCGGCCCCGGCCCCCGATCCGGCGATGCCGGGGCCTTCCCCGGCCGCCTCGAGGGCTCTGGAGGCCGTTCTTCGCGCCCAGCGGCCCTTCTGGCCGGGCCTCTGAGCCGCCAGGCCGTCGGCCTACGGCCCTTCCAGGACCAGGACGTCCACCGCCGGCTGCCCCTCGATCTCGAAGTACCGGCCGGCCCTCCACTCGGGCAGGAAGTCCCGATAGCCGCGGGAAAACACGTTGCCCGACTGGCCCGTCGTGAGGACGTATCGGCCGCGGACGGGCCCGGAGAGGTCGACGACCTGCCGGTAGCCCGGGCCCTCGTCCATCTCGAACGACCCGTCCTGGGCGAACGCCCCCACGTTGACGGTCGCGCCATCTCCGCCCTGCCCGATCTCGAGATCGAAAAACCGCCGAAGAAGGGGAACCTCGTGGAAGACGTCGTGGGGAAAAACCGCGCGGTGGAGGCGCTCCCACCGCCAGCCTGACGGGTCCGGGCCGAGCCGCCCGCGCAGGAACTGCGAGCGCCCGCGCGAGGCTCGCCGCCTGGAACGCCGCGCACGACTCGACCTCGGGCGTGCGGCGATCGTCGCACCACGCCGAGTTTCGCCGCAGGGCTTCGATGAGAAACCGGCCCCGCGTCGAGCCGCGCGGAACGTCGGCGAGCTCGTCTTCCGGCATGCGCGCGAGCTCGACGAACCAGGCGGCGTAAATCGCGGCCTCGGGGGATTCCGGAGCCATCTCGCCGTTCCAGGCCGACAACCGGGCGAGCGCATCGCGCGAGGCCGCATCGGCCGCGGGCGTCCCCGCGAGCAGAGCCCGAAGCTCGCGCGCCAGCAGCGAGACGCGGTCGAGCTGGATCGCCGCGACGCCCTCCGGCGTCCACCGCTCCGCCGCCTCGATTCGCTCGGCGATCCGCGCCGCCCGGAACGGCTCGGTCCAGGTGAGGCCGAACGGGTACGGATCCGCCGGCATCACGCGGTTGTTGGCCGTGACGAAGTAGCCGCGCTCGGGATCCAGCGCCCGCGGAAGGCTCGAGGGACTGAGGAACCCCGCCCAGTCGTCCTCGCCCGTTCCCGAGACCGGCGTGAGGCCGTCGGCTCGCGGCCGGATCGGCATCGCTCCGCCGGCGGCGTAGCCGATGTGGCCCTCGACGTCGGCGTAAACGAGATTGAGAGACGAGGCCCGAATCCCCTCCACGCCGGCAAGAAACTCGGTCCAGTTGCGGGCCGTGGCCATGGCCAGAAACGCCTCCGTCGAGCCCGGATCGGGATCCAGACCGGTCCAGCGGAGGGAAACGGCCGGGCCGATCCGGCCGGCGCCGTCCAGCGCGTCCGTGACGACGGGACCGTGGACGGAGCTTCGAACCGTCAGGGTCTCATCCGGGCCGCCTCGGACCCGGATCGTCTCGCGGCGCTCTTCGAATCGCTTCCACTCCCCTCGGTGGCGATAGCGCGACGCGTCTTGCGGGTCGACCTCTTCGACGAAGAGGTCCTGCACGTCGGGCTCGAGCGACGTCAGGCCCCAGGCGATGCGGTCGTTGTGGCCGATCAGAACGCCGCAGACGCCCGGCAGTGTCGCGCCCGTCACACGCAGGCCCGGCGCATCGATCGAGGCGAGGTACCAGACGGACGGCGTGCGGAGCCCGAGATGCGGATCGTTGGCGAGAATCGGCTTGCCGCTCGCGGTGCGCGATCCCGAAAGGACCCAGGAATTGCTGCCGAACGCCTGCCCGACGCCGAGACCGAGGGCCAGGGCGGGGCCGAACGCGTCCTCGATGCGGTCCCATTCGGCCTTCGGAAGCGGGACCGGGCATGGGCGCCGTGGCCGGAGGCGGCGGCCAGATCGCGAGACGACAGGATCGTCGGCTCCGAGCCCGCGAGCGGAAGAAGCTCCGCGGCCCGCTCGGCCCCGAGCGCTTCGATGAAGCGGGCCCTCCGGATCTCGCCGCGGGCGTTGCCTGCGAGATCCCAGGCCATCATCTTGCCCCAGACCAGCGTGTCGGCCGGCGTCCAGGGCTCGGGACTCACCCGCAACAGCCGGAACTCGATGGGCCGCGCCGAATCCGCCGCGAGAAACGCGTTCACGCCGGCGGCGTAGGCCTCGAGAAGACGCCGCGCCTCGGTGGACAGCCGGGATTCGGTGAGCTCCGCCGCGCGGCGAAACCCGATCGTGCGGAGGAAGCGGTCGGCGGGAACGAGCTCCTGCCCGAGCATCTCCGCGAGCCGGCCCGAGCCGAGCCGGCGCTCGAACTCCATCTGCCAGAGGCGGTCCCGGGCGTGCACGTAACCGAGGCCGAACATCGCGTCCGGGATGCTGCCGGCCCGGATCGTCGGGACGCCGCGGCCGTCGGTCTCGATCCGCACCGGGGCGGCGTGGCCGGGCACGCGCACCGTGCCGCCGGTCTTCGGGAACGTCCGGAACACCAGCCAGCCCGCCCCGGCGAGGGCGACGAGAAGGAGGGCCGCGAGGATTCGGAGAGCGGTTCTCAACCTCGCTCTAGCGCGCGGTTCCGCGCGGGGTCCCGGGCGAGGAGTCGCGCGAGCTCCCGGTCGTGAACGCGCGACAGCAGCAGCTGCGCCGCGAGCGCGCCGAGAAGGCAGAGGAACATGTCCCACTGCGTGTCCCAGACGTCGCCCTGCGTGCCGAGAAAGGCCGTGGCGGCCTCTCCCGAAAGAAGCGCCGTCCACCACTCGACGAATTCGTAGAAAGCCGAGATGGCGAGGCAGATGCACGTCACGAGGAAAAAGAGCCAGCCGCCCGGCTTCAGAGGCGTCTTCCGCAGCAGAATCTCGCGCGCGACGATGGCGGGCACGAAGCCCTGCGCGAAGTGGCCCAGGCGATCGTAGTGATTGCGCGAGAGGCCGAGCAGATCGCGCACCCAGAAGCCCGGCGGGACCTCGGCGTACGTGTAGTGGCCGCCGAGCATCAGGATCCCGGCGTGAACGAAGATGAGGCGATAGGCGAGCGGCGTGAGGGGGAAGCGCCGGTAGGTCGCGACGAGCAGGATGGCCGCCGCCACGGCCGGCGCGACCTCGAGGAGCCAGGTGTAGCGGTCCTTCGGACCGATGCCCGAAAGAACGAGCAACCCGGCCCCGACGGCGAGGAGGACGGCCGGCTCGCGGCGCGCGGTCGGGTTCAGCTCTGCCAGTCGGTCACGATCCGCATCGATTTCGTGGCCCAGTCCGCCGCCTTGACGTTGAGCGGGACGGTGCAGGGAAAGTCTTTGTAGCCCCCGCCGAGCATGCACGCCTTCGAGGCGATCCCGATCTGCGAGCCCGACTCGTCGAGCAGGCGCGTGTGGATCTCGACTTTGTGCAGCTGGCCGTCGGAGTTGGTGCCGAGGAAAGTCCACTCCCCGACGACGGGGTCGGCGCCGTCGGCCGACGTCACCTTCAGCGTCACGGCCGAAATCTTCGCCTCGAAGGCTCTGGCCTTGTAAGCGAGCCCGTAGAGGCTCCTGCTTGTCCCGCGCGGGCACCGAGATGACCGTCTGCGCTCGATGCATGAGAGGCGCGGGAAACGCGATCGAGGCGACCAGAAACAGGATGGGCAGGATAAACCGCGGGCGAGTAGTCATACGCATCTCCTCGTTCGGGCGTTCGAAACGCGACGTCTATTGTTCGGATTGCCCGAAATCTTCGCCGAGTATATCCGTGACGTCGTACGAGCCAGCGGCCAGGTGAATGGTGAGCGCGCCCTCCTCGAAGACGGTGCGCTCGAGCGAGAGGTCGATGCCGGGCGGCATCCAGTCGTTCAGGTTCACGACCATGATCCGGTCGGGGCGGTACCAGGTCAGCAGCCCGGCCGGCGCGCGCTCGACGAGATACGTCAGGAGCTGGTCCGGAATCGGGATGAAGGAGAGCGCCTGCACACGGTCGAGGACGAAAGCGAGGAACCCGTCCTTCAGGCGAAGCTGCGAGAGGGTGGCTCGCGCCGAGAGGGGAACGCCGAACCGGTGCACGACGAGGGTCGCCGACAGCTCCCCCGGAGTGACGCGGATCTTGAGGTCCTGGAGATCCGGGATCTCGTCGACCAGCCGGTGGACGAGCGCGTTCAGCGTCTGTTCATCGAAGGTCAGGGCGAGGCCGCTCCAGCGGACTTTGAGGCTCCCGTCCTCCTTCGACTGGGCCGGGAGGGGTGTGGCGGAAGCCTCTTTCACGTGTACATTTTACCAAGAGGCGGCTCCCGATCCGGCTGTCAGACGAGATAACCGACGGCGAAACCGACCTGCGCCGCCATCATCATCAGGTACATGTGGCTCCAGGCAGGGTGGTTCTCCGTCGTCGCGAGCTCTTCGGGACGGCGCAGGAGCAGGCGCGCCGTATAGGCCCCCCAGGCCCCGAGCCCGAGGCCGAGAGCGGTCAGAAACCACCGATTTCCCGTCAGCCGCCAGTCTCCGGGCAGCCAGGTGAAGACGGGGATGAGGAGCCAGGGCAGGACGAAAAACGGCGCCATGATCTTTGCGGCGCGGGCCACACCGAAACGCACGGGCAGCGTGATGCAGCCGTGAGCGCGGTCGCCTTCCATGTCGGAGAAGTCCTTGGTGGAGGTCGCGCCGAGGAGAAAGAGCGCGAAGATCCCGCCGATCGCCCACGCCTCCCCCACGAACGCCGATGCGACGAAGGACCAGCCGGCCACCTTGAGCAGCCCGCCGCGCGTCACCGCGATCGTGAAATTGGCCCAGAACCAGTGCCGCTTCGACCGGCCGAAGGCCGGAAACGAGTACACGAACGTGGCGAGCGCTCCGACGACATAGATGAAGAAGGCCGCGTGGAGAGGCAGCGGCGCCGCCATGCGCTCCGCAAAGCTGTCGTAGGGATACGGCACCACGAGCCAGGTCGGCAGGATCGAGAGCGCGTAGAGTCCCGCGGCCACGCCCCACGCCCGGCCGATGCCGACCTCCCCGGTGACGAGCGGGCGGTCGGGCTTGTTCTTCCGGTCGATCTCGAGGTCGGCGATCTGGTTGACGATGTTGGAGGCCGCGTTCATCGCCGAGGCGCAGAGCGAGCCGATCGCCACGGTCAGGACGACGGCCCACGTGACCCGCCGCGCCGGGTCGGGATTGTGGGCCGACCCGAAGGCGCAGATCGCGCCCGAGACGATCCCCAGCAGCGGCGGCAGCAGCGTGAACGGCCGGGCGAGGCGCAGGTATTGCTTCACGGCGCGGCCGGGCCCGACAGCCGCAGAGCGATCATCGCGCCGACGAAGGTGTTGAAGGCGTTGGCGAACTCGTGGTCGAGCCGGAAAAGAAACCGGCGGCCCATCGCCGCCAGGACGCTCTCGGCGAGGGCGCCGAGAAAGCCGCCGGCCGCAGCGGCCAGGACGAGCCCCGATGGAATCAGGCCGAGGCCGGCTCCCACGAGCGCGAGCACGACGGCACCGGCGAGACTCGCGGCGGTGCCCGGAAGGGAGACGGCGCCGGGCGTGCCGGCCGGGACGGGCCGCAGCGTGAGCGGCGAAACGGGCCGGCGCCCGAAGAGAGTTCCGACCTCCGTGGCCAGCGTGTCGGCGAGCGCCGCGGCGAAGGACCCCACGAAC
Organism: uncultured Acidobacteriota bacterium; assembly: GCA_963723535.1. Taxonomy (GTDB): domain Bacteria; phylum Acidobacteriota; class Thermoanaerobaculia; order UBA5066; family Gp7-AA6; genus DAHUXD01. The sequence continues at coordinate 257,469 of CAVRRE010000005.1, read as the reverse complement.
CCCACGGCCCGCACGCCGAGAAGCAGGAGCGCCGCCGGGACGAGACAGTTGGCGACGACGTGCGCGGCGCCCCGCCGGCCGGTGTCGGCCTGGGCGAGGCCGAGCGCGGCCTTGCGCCGGTAGCCGAGCTTCGTCGCGATGGTGCCGGCGAGAAAGAAGGCCCAGAGAAGGCCGTACGCGCCCCAGCCCCCGAAGCCGAGGATCAGGAACCCGGCGATGGCCCCGGCCACCGCGCCGGAACGGCGCACGATGCCCAGGGCGCCGGTCAGGGCGGCCGCCGCCGCGTTGACCGCGAGCGCGGCGGCCCAGTGGCGCGGCGGGATCTCCGCCAGCCGCAGCAGCGGGGGCGGGAAGGCGAGGCTCATCTGGTACACGGCGAGGGCCGTCGGGAGCGCGCCGACGAGGTTGTCGTCGATGCCCGCCCGGACGGATTCGAGAAACGCGTAGATCGCGGCGCCGATCATCAGGATGGCCACCGCGTCCGCCGACGGCTCCCGCCGGCTGACGAAGAGGAAGACGAGGACCGACGCGGCCCCGCCCACCGCCCAGTTCGAGAGCAGGCCGACCCACGTCTTGCCGGAGTTCCACGGCAGCGTCGGGCCGCCGACCGTGCGGCCCGCGATCGAGGCGGCGGGATCGCCGAAGGCCATCATGGCCCAGACCGCCGCGGCGATCGGGATGTGCTTGCCCGAGAAGACCAGGATCAGAACGGCGACCATCGCCGGGTAGGCGATGATGCCCGCGTCGTGGCGCGCCGCAGGGTCGCGGTAGAGGCCGCGGCCGAGGCGGGGCAGGACGATCGACGTTGACGAGCAGCGCCGCGACCGCGCACGCCGCCGCGAGACGCCAGTCGAGCCAGCGCAGCGTCAGCGCGAAGAGCCCGATCCCCGCGTGGACGGCCTTACGTTTCCATTCGGCCGCCGTCAAAGCGGTCCCCGTTTCAGCGGCCCGCGGTCGTCGCGGCGCCGGCCGGCCGGGCCGCCTTCGCGTACTTGTCGTACCAGGCGAGGTAGCGCTCGAGCCGGTCGCGGACGTAGCTCGGCTTGCGGATGCCGTGGTGCTGGCCCGGATAGATCACGAGCTGCGTCGGGACGCCGAGGCTCCGGAGCGCCTGGTACATCTGCTCCGAACCGACGATGGGCATGTTGAAGTCCTCTTCGCCGCACAGAAAGAGCGTCGGCGTCGTGATCCGGTCGGCGTGCACGAACGGATAGGAGACCTTGAGCCAGCCATCGAGGTTCTTCCACGGCGCGCCGAGCTCCTGCTCGTACTCGCGGATGTACTGATCGCTCCCATAGCCGGCCAGGGGGTTGGACGATCCGGCGCCGCTCGTGGCGGCCTTGAACCGCTGGGTCGAGGCGATGACGTAGTTCGTCAGCATGCTGCCGTAGCTCCAGCCGCCCGACGGCGAGCCGATTCGGATCGGCGATGCCGCGAGCCACCGCGTCGTCCACGGCGGCGAGGACGTCCTGGGTGTCGACGTTGCCCCAGTCCGCGTAGATCGCCGTCTGGAACTTCTCCCCTCGCCCGGAGCTCCCGCGCGGATTGGGCGCGAGCACGACGTAGCCGTTGGCCGCGAACCAGTGCCACTCTTCGTCGAAGGAGCACTCGAATTGGCCCACGGGCCCGCCGTGGAGGCGAAGGATGGTCGGGATACGTCTTACCCGCCTGGTAATCCGGAGGCTTGACGAGGAACCCGTGGATCTCGGTCCCGTCCTTGCTCTTGAACTTCGTCTCCTCGACGGCCCCGAATCGCACCTCCGCGAGCCAGCGCGGCGTTCTGCTTCGAGAGCGGACGCGTCGCGCCGCCCTTCTCGACGGCGTAGATCTCATCCGGCAGAAGCGCGGTGCCCATCTGGACGGCGATGCGGTCCTTCGCCGCGCTGAAGCCCGGCGATCGACGCTCCGTCCCGTGACGAGGCGTTCGACCCGGCCGCCGCGCGGCCGGAATGCGCGCGAGACCGATGGCCTGGTCGTCTTCGAGCGTGAAGAGGATCGCCGAGCCGTCCGCCGTGTACTGCGGCGACAGCACGTTCAGGTCGAGGTCCGCCGTGAGAACCTTCGGCGCTCCGCCGGCCGCGGAAACGACCGCCAGCCGGTGCAGGCCGTAGTAGATGAGCTTGTCGGGCCCGCCCTGCACGTAGGCGATCGACTTCGAGTCGGGGCTCCAGGCGAGGCGGCTCCCCCAGTCGGGCTGATTGTCGGAGCGCTCGTCGCTTCGTCAGGGCGCGCGGTGCGGCTCCCTGCGCGCGGCTCGATCGCGTAGAGGTCCCAGTTGTCGGTGCGATCCGCCTCGTCCATGCGCTTGGAAACGAAGGCGATGGTTTTCCCGTCGGGCGACCAGGCGGGGAGCTCCTCGTCGTGGTCGCCGGTGGTCAGGACCTCGGACTTCCGCGTTGCCAGATCCAGGATCGAGAGGTGATTGCGGAGCTTGCCGAGATAGCCGTCCCCGTCGACCTTGAACTGGTAGCGGTCGATGACGATCGGCTTCTTCGTCTTCTTCTTCTTCGAAGACTCTCTCGCCGTCGCTCGACTCGGGGTCGGGATCCGAGACGACGAGAACGAGGCGCTTGCTGTCGGGCGCCCAGTCGAAGTCCTCGACGCCCCCCTTCTCCTCGGTCACCTTCTCGGCCTCCCCGCCCGTCCGGGGCAGCAGCCACAGCTGGGAGACGTCGTTGTCGTCGTCCCGGCTCGAGAGAAACGCGAGGTACTTGCCGTCGGGGCTCCAGCGAGGCGAGGACTCCGAGTCCTTGCTCGTCGTCAGCCGCACGGACTCCTGGCCGTCCCAGCGGGTCATCCAGATGTCCGAGGTATTGCGGTCTTCCTTGAGGTCCGGCGTGCGGACGGAGTAGGCGACCCACGACCCGTCGGGCGAGACCTGGGGATCCGAGACGCTCTTGAGGCGAGCGACGTCTTCCAGGCCGAAGTTTCGCTTTGCGGGCTGCGCGGCGAGGCTCCCGGCGAGCGCCAGAAGCGAGAGACCGAAGATCATGCGACGCATCGACTCGTCCTCCCGGTTCGCTTGGTTCCGAGAGTTTATCGCCGCCCGCGGCGAGAACCGCGGGTCACGCTTCGGGCCGCGCGCGGCGCGCCAGGTACTCGGCGAGCGGGTCGCGGAAGTGGCGAATGGGCCGCCCGGTCAGCCGCTCGTACTTGCCGGTGTCGAGAACGGAGTAGGCCGGACGCCTCGCGGGCCGGGCGAGGGCTTCGGCGGTCGTCGGATCGACGGCGACGTCGGTGCGTCCGGCGAGCCAGAGGATCTCGCGCGCGAAATCGTTCCAGGAGACCTCGCCGCGGTTGGCGAAGTGATAGAGGCCGGAGGCGCCCGCCTTCGAGCAGGGCCAGCAGAGCCTCGGAGAGGTCGGTCGTCGAGGTCGGCCGGCCGAGCTGATCGACGACGACGGCGAGACGCGTCTTGCCCGACTCGACCTGCTTGAGGATCGCCTCGATGAAGTTCCAGCCGGAGCGGCCGAAGAGCCACGAGGCGCGGACCACGAGGCTGCCCGGCAGCCGCATCGCCTCTTCTTCGCCGGCGCGCTTGGACCGTCCGTACGCGGACACCGGATTCACCGGATCGTCCTCGCGGTAGGGGCTCTCCTTCGTTCCGTCGAAGACGAAGTCGGTCGAGATCTGCACGAGCTGCGCCCCGGCATGGCCGCAGGCGTCCGCCAGGTTCGCGACGCCCTCGGCGTTGACCTCGAACGCGCGGGGATCCGTCTCGCAGTCGTCCACCCGCGTGAAGGCGGCGCAGTTGACGACGACCTCGGGTCTCAGCTCGCGCAGCGAGCGGGAGACCAGCGCGGCGTCCGTGACGTCGAGCTCCGCCCTCGGCCGGGCGAGGACGTCGTAGCCGGCGGCGGTGAGGAGGAAGACGAGGTCGGAGCCGAGCATCCCCGACGAGCCGGTGACGAGGACGCGCCGGCGGGCCCGCGGCGCCGGCCTCGGGGCCGCGAGCACGGCGGCGTGGGCTTCGGAGGGGACGCCCGCGTCCGGCATGGGCCGGAGCTAACCCGGCTCCTTGGCGGTCGAGGAGGATGTCGCGAGGCGCTGCGCGTACTGCGAGCGATAGAACTCGCGGTAGGCCGCGTCGCGCTCCTTGATCGGCCGCCACCACTCCTCGTGGTCGCGATACCAGCGGACCGTCTCGGTCAGCCCGTCGTCGAACGGAGTGGCCGGCGAGAAGCCCAGCCTCGCGAGCTTCGACGCGTCGAGCGAGTACCGCCGGTCGTGGCCGGGCCGGTCGTCGACGAATCGGATGAGGGTCTCGGGCTTGCCCAGCTCGGCGAGCACGCGCCGCGTGATCTCGATGTTCTCGGCCTCGTTGCCGCCCGCGATGTTGTACGTCTCCCCCGGCCGGCCGGCGTCGAGCAGGAAATCGATGGCCGCGGCATGGTCGCGGACGAAGAGCCAGTCGCGGACGTTCCGTCCGTCTCCGTAGAGGGGCAGCGGCTCGCCGTCGACGGCGTTCGTGGCGAAGAGAGGGATGAGCTTCTCCGGGTACTGGAAGGGCCCGTAGTTGTTGGAGGCCCGCGTGATGATCACGGGCATTCCGTAGGAGGCCCAGTAGGAGTAGGCGAGCCGGTCGCCCCCGGCCTTGGACGCCGCATACGGGTTGCGGGGGTTGAGCGGCGACTCCTCGGTGAAGGATCCGGTCGGGATCGTGCCGTAGACCTCGTCGGTCGAGATCTGGATGAACTTCGAGACGCCGCGGCGCTTGGCCTCCTCGAGGAGAACGAAGACGCCCCGCACGTCCGTCTCGATGAAGGAGGCGTCGCCGAGAAGCGAGCGGTCCACGTGCGTCTCGGCGGCGAAATTGACGACGGCGTCGCAGCCCTCCATCGCCACGCCGACGACGTCGGCATCCGCGATGTCCCCGCGGACGAAGCGGTAGTCCGGCCGGTGGGCGACGTCCGCGAGGTTCGCCGGGTTGGCCGCGTAAGTCAGCTTGTCGAGGTTGACGATCGAGACGCGGCCCTCGCGCGACTGCAGGACGTGGCGGATGAAGTTGGACCCGATGAAGCCGCAGCCCCCCGTCACCAGGAGCTTCATGGAGTCACCGCGACGGGCGCCTCATACGATCCCGATCTCCGAGTTGTCCCCGACGAGGAAGCGGTGGACGCGCGGGCGCTCGGCGCCCGGATGGATGCGCACGTTCTTGCCGATCAGCGAGTCCGCGATCCGCACCGGGATCCGTTCGAGCCGCGCTCCCTCGAGGACGATCGAGTTTTCGATCTCGCAGCGGTCGATGAGACAGCCGGCGCCGATCGACGTGTACGGCCCGACGAAGGCGTCGCGGATCTCGGCGCCGGGCCCGATGACGGCGGGCCCCCGGACCGTGCAGTTCGAGAGACGGGCGCCGGGCTCGATGACGACCTTGCCCTCGACCCGGCAGCCGTCGTCCGCGATCGAGAGGCCGCGGGCGGTGAACGTGTCGAGGATGATGCGATTGGCCTCGAGCATGTCCTCGATCTTGCCGGTGTCCTTCCACCAGCCCGTGACGAGGTGCGGGTGCACGCTCTTGCCGTGGTCGACGAGCCACTGGATCGCGTCGGTGATCTCGAGCTCCTGCCGCGCGCTCGGCCGGATCGCGTGGACGGCTTCGAAGACCGTGTCGTCGAACATGTAGACGCCGACGAGGGCGAGGTCCGATTTCGGCTGCTTCGGCTTCTCGGTCAGCCGCACGACGCGGCCGTTCTCGAGCTCGGCGACGCCGAACTGCGACGGGTTCGGCACCTTCGCGAGGAGGATCTGCGAGTTGCAGCCGAGCTTGCGATAGTCGTCGACGAGCGCGGTGATCCCGTCGGCGATGACGTTGTCGCCGAGGTACATGACGAAGGGCTCGCCCTTGAGGAACTTCTCGGAGATCAGAACCGCGTGCGCCAGGCCGCGCGGAGCGTCCTGCGGGATGTAGGTGATCGCCGCCCCGAAGCGCGACCCGTCGCCGAGCGCCGCCTCGATCTCCTCCCGCGTGTCCCCCACGACGACGCCGATCTCGGAAATCCCGGCCGCGACGATCGCCTCGACCCCGTAGAAGAGGACGGGCTTGTTGGCCACCGGCACGAGCTGCTTGGCGCTCGTGTAGGTCAGCGGGCGCAGGCGGGTGCCCTTGCCGCCCGACAGGATGAGGCCTTTCATTGAGGAACGGATCATACCGAACCCCCGGCAGGCTGCTAGAAGCCGAGGAGCGCGTCGATCGAACCGTTCACGTCGAGGATCGTCCCGATGTCCTTGAGGTTGACGACGAGGCGGTAGTCGTTGCGCGGATTGGGCGGGAGTCGGAGCTGGCGGACCTCGAGGAAGACCGTGTAGCAGGAGCCCTTGTAGGTCAGCAGTCCCCGGTCTTCCTGCACCAGGTTCGACTGCGCGTCGTAGGCTACCGAAGCGTCGAGCCGGAAATACCGGCCGAGATCGAGTCCCGCCGGCGAACCGGAACTGGTCCGAGTTGAAGAACTGGCCCGGCGTCGTCGACGACCGGCCGGGAGGCGAACCAGCTGAAGTTCGCGTAGCTCGACTTCCAGTTGGTGCCGGCCGTGACGCTCGCGTTGGTGACCTGGTTGGCGTAAGGGTTGTAGAAGAGCCGGCCGTCGACGTGGAAGACCCGGGCTGGGTGATGCCGGAGGATGCCTTCGTAGGGGCCGGTCTTGCGCTCGAGCTCGGGAGGCAGCGGCGTCAGCGTCTGTGGTGGCTCGAACGCGTAGGTCTGGGCGATCTCGAGCGACGCGATCTCTTCGGCCGAGCCCTTCATGCCGGCCGTACGCGCGAGGAGGCGGTTGACGATCGCATAGCGGATCTGGTTGCGGCCGAGGGCAATGTCGACCTCGTCGAAGCCCGGGATCGTGATCGGGATCGTCGACGTTCGAGACGTACTGGTAGTCCACGCGCGGCTCGATGACGTGCTTGAACTTGTCCCAGGGCCCGATCTTCGCGTCGTAGATGCGCGAGAACGACGGTCCGACGAAGGACACGCCGCCCTCGCCGTAGGTCCGCGTGAAGGATTCGCCTGTGAACTGCCCGCCTGGAACTCAGGACCGAGTCCGTGTAATACGTGACGCGCCCGCCCGCCCGCGCCGTGAGCGAGAGCCAGGGAATCTCCTTGAAGGGGAACGAGACGATCGGGATACGCGTCGAACCGGCCGTAGGTCCCGCGCGTGAAGTCCCCCCGGCCGCGGTTCAGGTACAGGCCGGAGAGCGAGGACAGCAGCGACAGATAGAAGCGGGCTCCGCCCGATCCGGGCGGTGCGATGGACGAACTCGACCGTCGGAAAGCGCTCCTGGATGACGGTCGCGGAGTAGAAGGTCTCGCTCCGCTCGAAGCGGATGTTCAGCGAGTCCGCGCCGAAGTTCTTCGTCAGGAAGCCGCGCGAAACGATCTGGCGCGCGGAGTTGAGCGAGAAGCTCCGCTCGTAGTCCTGCAGGTACTGCTGGTCGGAGTAGTCCCGGATCGTTCAGGACTCCCCGGAAGCCGAAGGGCAGATCGTCGGAAACGTGGTCGAGCCGGAGCTTCCAGCGCGTCTCCGGCTGCTCGGTGTAGACGCCGAGCTGAGCCGTCGGGAAGCGTGCAGGGGCCGTTGCCTCCGTCCGGCGGGATCTGCGAGAGCGGCACGCAGACCGTCGCGTTCTGGTCGCGGATGACGTAGCCCTGGAAGAGGCCGGCCGACTCGTCGGTCGGCCGCCAGCGCGACTCCCAGCCCGCCGCCGACGGAGCCGTCGGTGTAGGCGTCGAGGTGGATCGTCTGGTCGGTCGGGCGGCCCGTGACCCAGAAGTACGACAGGCCGAGGAAGCCGCCTCGCTGGTTGCTGTAGCCGATCCCCGGGACGAGCATCCCCGAGGCGCGGTCCTCCTTGGTCGGCCAGATGAGGTACGGCGTGTAGAGGAGCGGGACCGAGCCGGCGCGGAACGCCACGTGCTTCATCCGCGCGTAGTCGTCGAGCGTCACCGTGGCCTCGGAGAGGGTGAAGGACCATTCCGGGTTCGGGCATCTCGCAGGCCGTGAAGACGCCGTCCTTGATCCGGTAGGTCGCCGGTCCGATCTTCTCGATCGTCGTGCCGACGATGTGGAAGGTCGGCGGCAGATCCGCGGTCGCGTCCTCGAGCACGCCGGTCTTGGATGTCGAGGTGAAAGGTTCCGCGGGTCCCGGAGAGGCGCGTCGGCCCCTGGTCGATCACGACGTGGCCCGTCAGCACCGCCGTCTTGGTCGGAAAGTCGTAGCGCGCCGCGTCGGCCGTGATCTTGATGTCCTGGTACTCGATGACGACCTCTTCGCTCCCCTCCCAGAACTCGTCCTTCACGAAGTGAACGGGCTTCTTCGTGTAGAGCCGGACCTCGCCGCCCTTCTCGGGCGTCTTGAACTTGATCTCGAAGTTGGTCCGCTGGTCGAAGCGGGACGCGAAGGGATCGGGCTCGCGTGGGCGACCTGCGCGAGCGCCGCGGACGCGAAAGGCGAGGACCGCGGCGGCGAGCCCGCCGCGGCGGCGCGCCGGCCGGGCGGCTTCACGCGTCCATGGAGCGGACGCTCGCGGCGACGCGAAACGCGGCCTCCGTCTTGGCGCGGACCTCCTCGGCCGTCACTCCCGGCGCGAGCTCGACGAGCTCGAGGCCGGCCCCGGCCTGGCAGGACGTCGAAGACACAGAGGTCCGTGATGATCCGGTGCACGCAGCGCCGCCCGGTCAGCGGCAGCGTGCACCGCTTGAGGATCTTCTTCTCCCCCGACTTCGCGGTGTGCTCCATCGTGACGACGAGGCGGCGCGCGCCGGCCACGAGGTCCATCGCGCCGCCCATCCCCTTCACCATCTTGCCGGGGATCATGTAGTTCGCGATCGAGCCCTCCTCGTCGACCTGCATGGCGCCGAGGATCGAGAGGTCGATGTGGCCGCCCCGGATCATCGCGAAAGAGTCCGCCGACGAGAAGTACGAGGCGCCGGGCCGGATCGTCACGGTCTCCTTGCCGGCGTTGATCAGGTCGGGGTCGACCTCGTCCTCCCGCGGGTACGGCCCGAGGCCGAGGATGCCGTTCTCCGACTGGAGGATGACCTCGATGCCCGGCGGGATGTGGTTCGCGATGAGCGTCGGCATGCCGATGCCCAGGTTCACGGTGTAGCCGTCGCGCAGCTCCTTCACGGCCCGGCGGATGATGCCTTCGCGGTCGAGCATCTCAGGCCCTTCCTCACCGTGCGCCGCTCGATGCGCTTCTGCCGCGGAGCGACGACCAGGCGGTTCACGAAGACGCCCGGGAGTGTGGACGCACTCCGGATCGAGCTCGCCGACCTCGACGAGCTCCTCGACCTCGGCGATCGCGATCTTTCCCGCCGTGATCGCCATGGGATTGAAGTTCCGCGCCGACTTCCGGTAGACGAGGTTGCCGAGGCGGTCGCCCTTCCAGGCGGCGACCATCGAGAAGTCGCCGACGATGCCCCGCTCGAGCAGGTAGTCGCGCCCGTCGAAGCTGCGCGTCTCCTTGCCCTCGGCGACGAGCGTCCCGGCGCCGGCCGGCGTGTAGAACGCCGGGATGCCGGCGCCGCCGGCCCGCATGCGCTCGGCGAGCGTGCCCTGCGGCACGAGCTCGACCTCGAGCTCGCCCGAGAGGAACTGCCGCTCGAACTCGGCGTTCTCGCCGACGTACGAGGAGACCATCTTGCGGATCTGCCGGGCCCGCAGCATGAGCCCGAGCCCCCAGTCGTCGACCCCGCAGTTGTTCGAGACGACGGTCAGGTCCTTCACGCCCCGGCGCACGAGGGCGCCGATCAGGTTCTCGGGAATCCCGCAGAGCCCGAAGCCGCCGACCACGAGGGTGCGCGCCGTCGGGCACGTCCCGGACGGCCTCGTCCGCGGACGAGACGACCTTGTTCATCATCGCTGCAGCGATGATAACCGAGGGAAAGTTGAAGGTTGAGAGTCGGAGAGGGTCCGAGCTCTGTCGTGGCCGCGCAGCGGGCTGCGGCGACCGCGATGAACTCCGTGACGTCGAGGTCGGGGCTCGCGCCGGGAAACTGCGCGAGACGATCGCGGCGCTTCGCCGCCTGCGGCGAGGCCGGCAGGCTCTGCGTCTCGATCGAAGTCACGCGATAGCCCGAGGCCTCGAAGAGGTCGCGCAGCGTCGAGCGGGTGAAGAAGCGGACGTGCGTCCCCGAGAGGATCGAGTAGGGCACGTAGTCGAAGCGGCCGCGGATCAGGTCGTCCACGATCGACCAGTGGCCCGACGTTGGGCACGGACGCGACGACGACTCCGCGCTCCGACGAGCCACGGCCGCACGCGCACGAGGGCGTCGGAGGGATCCGCGAGGTGCTCGAGAACGTCGCCGAAGAGGATCGCGTCGAATCGGCCCGCGAAGTCGTCGCGCGGACGTCCTCGAGGCGGACCGCGAGAACCTCGTCGTAGACCCGGGCGGCGGCGGCCGCGTCCTCGGCGTCCGGCTCGATGCCGACGATGCCGCCCGACGCCGCGCGCCCGCAGCGCCGCCGCGGTCGCTCCGCGCGAGCAACCCACGTCGAGAACCGCGCCGGCCCCGGCCGGCACCTTCGCCGCGAGATCCTCGCGGGCGGAGGCGTCCATGGCTCCGTAGCGGTGCACGTAGGCTCCCGGATCGATCGCCGCGGCCAGGCCCCGCCGCGCCGTCTCGCGCGGGCACGTCGCGCAGCGGGAGCTCGCGCGGGAAGCGCCTCGAGGGCCGATCGGCGCACGGCAAAGACCGGCGAAGAGGGCGAAGCGGCCGGGCCGCAGCGGTCCGGCCGGAGGCCGCGACGAAGTCCGCGGCCTCCGACAGGAGCGTCGGCGTCAGGTAGGCGAACGGCGGCGCGCCGCGGGCCTCCTCCGCGTCGGCCTCGTTCGAGACCGGGAAGCGCGACCGCCAGATCCGGGCGCGACGCGAGCGCGCGCACGAGCCGGAGGCCGGGTCCGGGCAGCAGGTAGGCCTCCGGGTCCGCCTGGACGAGCACGATCGGCGCGTCCCCCGCCGCGTCGGAGACGACGAGGATCGCGGCCCGGGCACTCTCGATGCGCCGCCGCGCGGGAAGCCGGCGCGCGTATCGCGCCGCGAGCCGCCAGGCCCACGCCGCTTCGGCCTGGAAACGGGGAACGCCGCCGAGAACGAGGTCGAACGCGTCCCCGGACGGCCGTCAGGCCGTCTCCACGAGCATCGCCGTCGCCTCGCCGCCGCCGATGCAGATCGCGGCGACGCCCCGCTTCTTGCCGCGCTTGCGGAGGGCGTGGATGAGCGTCGTCAGGATGCGCGCGCCCGAGGCGCCGATCGGATGCCCGAGCGCCACGGCGCCGCCGTTCACGTTGACGCGGTCGGGCGGCAGCGACAGCTCCTTGATCGCGGCCATGGCCACCGCCGCGAAGGCCTCGTTGATCTCCCAGAGGTCGATGTCGGCGACCGAGAGCCCGGTCTTCGCGAGGAGCTTCTGGATCGCGCCGACCGGCGCGGTCGTGAACCACTCGGGCGCCTGGGCCACGCCGGCGTGGGCGACGATGCGCGCGATCGGCTTCCAGCCCTTCTCCCGCGCCTTCTCCTCCGACGTCACGACGAGGGCCGCCGCGCCGTCGTTGATCTTCGAGGAGTTGGCGGCCGTCACCGAGCCGTCCTTCTGGAACGAGGGCTTGAGCGTCGGCATCTTCTCGAGCGGAGCGCTGAAGGGCTCCTCGTCGGCGTCGATGCGGAGCGGGTCGCCCTTCTTCTGCGGAACCTCGACGGGCGCGATCTCGTCCGCGAAGCGCGCCGCTCTTCGTCGCGTTCTGCGCGCGCTTGTAGGACTCGAGCGAGAAGGCGTCCTGCTCCTCGCGCGTGAACTTGTACTTCGCCACGCAGAGCTCGGCGCAGTTGCCCATGTGCTGATCCTTGTAGGGATCCCACAGGCCGTCCTTGATCATCGAGTCGACCAGCGTGCCGTTGCCCATGCGCAGGCCCGTCCGCGCCTTCTCGAGCAGGTAGGGCGCGTTCGACATGGACTCCATGCCGCCCGCGACGGCGACCTCGTACTCGCCGGCCTGGATCGCGTTGCCGACGTCCATGACGGCCCGCATCCCCGAGCCGCAGACCTTGTGGACGGTCACGCAGGGCACCGAGTTCGGGATGCCCGGCGCCGAGCGAGGCCTGGCGGGCGGGAGCCTGGCCCTGCCCCGCCTGGAGGACGTTGCCGAAAACGACCTGCTCGACCTCGTCGGGCTTGACCCCGGCGCGCTCGAGAGCGGCGCGGATCGCCACGGAGCCCAGGGCCGGCGCGGGCAGCGAAGAGAGCTTGCCGAGAAACGACCCGACGGGCGTGCGGGCCGCGGAAAGGATGACGAGATTTTTCATAGGGCGCGGATTCTAGCTCCTTGCAAACTACGCGGGCGCCGGCGCCCCGAGGTTCGCGCGGAGCCGCCTACTTGGCCGACTCGAGCTTCCAGCCGCTGCGGATCGTCGTGGCCTGACAGTAGGTCTTCAGGCAGTCGACGTCGTTGAGGCACTGGAGGATCGACTCGCAGGCCTGCGTGGGCGACGAGCCGCTCGGCGACGGTCGGCGTTCTCCACGCACTTTCCGGCGAAACGCGGGGTTGGTGAAGACGCAGGTCGCCTGCGGCGGCGGCGGCGGCCCGGCGGGAGATGGCGAAGGCGCCGCGGCCCGAGAGGAGCGCGAGCGCCGAGACGACCCACAGTGTCCTTCGCATGTGTCCTCCTTTGAGAGCCTTGCGGGCCGAATCATAAGCCGGCCCTCCGGGTTACTCTTTCCGCATGGCCCGTATCCTGGCCGTCGACTTCGGAGAGCGGCGCATCGGCCTGGCGACCTCGGATGCCTCGGGACGCCTGGCCACGCCGCGGGTCACCCTGCTCCGCAAGAGCGACGCCGCCGTGCTCGACGAGCTCGCCCGCTTCGCCGCCCGGGAGGAGATCGCCCTCGCGGTCTTCGGCATCCCCCGCTCGCCCGAGGGCGCCGAGAGCCCGCTCGCCGGCCGCATCCGGTCCTTCGCCGCCAAGTTCGAGCGGAAGACCGGGCTCCCCGTGCGCTTCCACGAGGAGACGCTGACCTCGAACGAGGCGGCCCGCCGGCTCTCCCGCCGCGCCAGCAAGGAGGACCTCGACCGCGCGGCGGCGGCCGTCCTCCTCGAGGACTATCTCGCGAGCGGCGGACGGGGCGCGCGTTGAGCGCGCCGCGAGGCGTCCGCTGAGCGCCCGGGAGGCGTCCCTTGAGCGCCGGCCGCCGCTTTCTGCGGCTGGGCCTGCTGGTCGGCCTGCTCCTCTTCGCGGCCGCGTTCTATCTCTATTCGGCGGCTCGAGCATCCGCGCAAGCCGTCGATCGCCGGGAGAGGCCGTCATCTTCTTCCCGTTCGGGACTCCGACCACGCGAGATCTTCCGCCGCCTCTCGGACGAGCGCGTCGTCTCGCCCGCCTGGCTCGCGGAGGCCTGGTACCGCCTGGCCGAGAGCGCCACGCCCCTGCAGGCCGGCGAGTACCGCTTCACGCGCCCGACGGCGCTTTCCGAAGTCATCGCCCGGATGGCCCGCGGGCGACGTCGTCCGGCACACGATCGTCGTGCCCGAGGGCCTGACGGCCGAGGAGACGTTCGAGCTCTTCTGGAGCCGCGGCATCTCCCGGCCAGAAGGCCTTCCAGAAAGCCTTCACGAACCCCGAGCTCATCGCGTCGGTCGCCCGCGGGGCCCCGGATCTCGAGGGCTTTCTCTTCCCCGACACCTACGTCGTCACGCGCTCGACCAGCGCCCGCCAGATCGTCGAGACGATGCTCGCCAACTTCCGCCGGCACTTCACGCCGGAGATGCGGGAACGGGCCGCCGCGCATGAACTTCTCGATCCGCGACGCCGTGACGCTCGCCTCGATCGTCCAGAAGGAGACCTTGCTCGCGCGCGAGGCGCCGTCATCGCGGGCGTGTACTGGAACCGGCTGCGGCGGCGGATGCGCCTTCAGGCGGACCCGACGGTCGCGTACGCGATGAAGCGCGACGCGAAGTGGACCGGAACGCTCTACCGCTCGGACTACGGCTACCCGTCGGTCTTCAACACCTACCTCCACGGAGGGCTGCCGCCCGGGCCCGATCTGCAACCCCGGCGCCGCCGCTCTGAAGGCCGCGGTCACGCCCGCGAAGACCGAGTTCCTCTACTTCGTGGCCGACCGCACCGGCGGCCACACCTTCTCCGCGGACCTTCCAGGAGCATCTCGACGCGATCGCCGCCGCCCGCCGGCGGGGCGATCCGGCGCCGCCTCCCGAGGCAGTACGGGCCGCACCTCGAGGAGCAGGCCTCCGCGCAGTGACGCCGCGCGACGCCGGCGCGCGCCGTCCTTGACCGACCGGGCCGCGGCGCGCCACAATCCATCAAACCCTCAGAATGCCGACAGAAAAACTGCCTCGCCCGTTCGGAAGCTACCTTCTGACGGCGGCGCTGGGAGAGGACGCCCTCGGGCGCGCAGTTCCGCGCCCGCCGGTCGGGCGAGAGCCCGGGCTTCGTGCGGCTGCGCATCCTCGACGCGCCCGAGCTCTCGAGCGACGCCGTGCTCGACGCGATCGAAGACAACGGCGAGGTCCACGGCTTCCTGAAGAACCCGGCCGTCGCCGCGGCGTCGACATGGACGCCGTCGACGGCGTCCCCTACATCGCCTGGAACGAGCCCAACGGGCGGACGCTCGCCGACCTGCACCAGAAGTGCCGGGCCCTCGCGCGGCAGGTTCCGATCGAGCACGCGCTCCTGATCGCCGAGAAGGTCGCGACCGCCCTCGACCACGCGTACAACACGACGATCGACGGCGACCGCACGCTCCACGGGCTCGTCTGGCCGGGATTCGTCGCGATCTCGGACGACGGCGACATCCGTCTCGCGGGGTTCGGCCTCGCCGCGGGAGTCCTCCCCTCGATCGGTCGGCCGCGGCTCGCGAGCGAAGTCGGACCCTACCTCGCCGAGGAGGAGCGACGCATCCGGAGCAGGTCGGCCGGAACTCGGACGTCTATTCCGTCGGGCGTGCTCCTGCTCGAGCTTCTGACGGGACATCCGCCGCCGCCGGATCCTCTGGCGTTCGTGAAGGGCACGGCCCCCGGCGGACCGCCGCCCCTCCAGCCCGAGATCCTCGCGCTTCTGCGGATGACCCTCGCGCCGGCCGAGAGCCGCTATTCCTCGAGCGGAGACCTGCGGCGGGAGCTCGGCAAGCTGCTCTTCTCGGGCCCCTACTCGCCGTCGACGTTCAACCTCGCCTACTTTCTGAACGACCAGTTCCGCGACGAGATCGAGGCGGAGACCCGCGCCCGCAAGCGCGAGGCCGCACTCGAGATGCCGGGCGGCCCGGCGCGAAGCGTCGAGCGCCGGTTCCCGGCCGCTCCGCCGGTACCGGCGCAGACCGTCCCCGCAGCGTCGTCTCCGTCGCTGCCGATTCCGCCCCCGGCGAAACTCGGCCGGCTTCCGGCCGCGGACCCCGTGACCACCGTGCCGGAGCCCGCGCGCCGCTCCCGCTCAAGCGTCCGCACGGCATCGTCGGGGGACTGCTCGCGGCGCTCGCCGTGGCCGGCGGCATCTACGTCGTTTCGCGGAGAGCGCCGGACTCGGCCGGCCTGCGGCGGCGCCGACGGCGCTCCGACGCCCGCGCCGACCCGCACGCTGCTGCCCGAGCTCCAGCCCACTCCGTCCGGTCCGACGACGCGGCATGACCGAAGACCCAGTT
The DNA here is from genome assembly GCA_963723535.1 of uncultured Acidobacteriota bacterium. GTDB lineage: Bacteria > Acidobacteriota > Thermoanaerobaculia > UBA5066 > Gp7-AA6 > DAHUXD01. The sequence continues at coordinate 241,827 of CAVRRE010000005.1, read as the reverse complement.
CCGCGACGAAGTGACGCGGCGCGTCGCGCTCGAGACGCAGCGGCTCGAGGCGGAGATGCGCGCCCGCAATGCCGCCACGCCCGTTCGACTCGGCGGCGGCCCGGTCGCCCGTCCGACCGACGGCGCTCGCCTCGCTCATCGTCGCCGCTCCGCCCGCCCCGCAACCGACGCCGACTTCCGCCGCCGCGCCATCGCCGCCGTGGCCATGGTCGCCGCGCCGGTCGCCGGTTTCTCCGGCGCCCGAGCGGCCGACGCCCGCCCCGTCCCGCCTCCCCGGAAACGGCGAGCCGCCGGTCGCCGTCCGCGAAGGCTCGCTCGTCCCGCTCGAGGAGGTCGATGCGCCTCCGAAGATCGCGACCGTCGTGAAGCCGACCTATCCCCCGCTCGCGCTGAAGGCGCGGATCGGCGGAATCGTGGTCCTGCGCGTCCTCGTGTCGGAGAAGGGTCTTCCCCTCGAAGTCCAGGTCGCCCGGAAGGCGCCCGCCGGCCTCGACGCCGCCGCCGTCGCGGCCGTGAGACGGTGGACCTTCACGCCGCCGCTCGCGGGCGGCGTGCCGGTCCGGACCTGGATGATGGTACCGATTCCGTTCGAGCCGTGAAGGGACAGTCGAGAGTCGAGGGTCTAGGCGTTGAGGGTGAGACGGCGAGGCGCCGTCTCGATCTGTTAACTCGTCCCCGCTCGACTCCTCGACGTCTCGACCCTCGACTTGCTCCTCAGTGCGCCGACCGCTTCGGCGGAGCGTAGTCGATCGACTTGAGCCCGGCAGCCTTGGTCCGGAGGAAGTCCTCCATGACCTTGTCCTCGGTCCACATGATCTCGGTGCCGTCGACGTAGTAGGTCGGCGTGGACTTGACGCCGAGCCGCTGGCCTTCCTCGAGGTCCTTGCGGACGTCGTCGAGGCTCTCCTCGCGCAGGTAGCAGGCGCGGAAATCCGCCTGCGGGATCCCGGCGGACTCGGCGAAGTTGAAAGCGAGCTCGTCGATCCCGGACACCGTGAGGGTCTGCTGCTGGGAGTAGACCTGCTTCTTGAAGGCGAACATGGACTCGCTTGCCGAGGCGGAAGATGCAGTCCGCCGCGGCGGCGGCCTTCATCGACCACGCGTGGTTGAACCAGAGCGGGAAGAACTTGTAGTAGCGCTTGGAGGAGAGGATGCCCGCGTTGGCCTCGAGGAGGGCGTCCATCTGCGTGCCGCGGAACTTGCAGTATCCGCACTCCATGTCGGCGTACTCCACGATCGTCACGGCGCCGTCGGCCTTGCCCTCGAAGCGGTTCTGCGAGAGGTCCATGCGGCGCTTGCGCTCCTCGCGGGGATCCATCTGGAAGTCCCAGAGATTGCCGCTGAAGTAGCGGGCGCCGTCCGGCGTGACGTAGCCGGGCATGGCGGACGGGCCCCCATCCGGACTCGACGGCGATCCAGACGCCCTTCAGGCCGGCGGCGTCGCGCTCCGGAGCGAGCGACGCCCGGGCGCGCGTGCGGTAGATGTTGGCGGTCCGGCTCTCCATCCAGGCCAGATCGGCGGCGCTCGTCGACGGGCTTGGGGTTCGGATTCGTCAGCGTGTCGCCGTCGAAGAACCACTTACCGTCGTCCGAGACGTACACGACCTTCTCGACCGCGAGCTTGGGGTACTTGCCCGTGCGCTTGATCTTGTAGCCCTGGAAACCCGGAAGCCGGTCGACGGCCTTCTCGACCGTGATCTTCGAGGCGGGATCGAAGGACAGGTAGTTCTGCAGGTAGCCGGGAAGCCGCGCCTCCACGGACGCGGCGGCGTCCCTGGCCTGGACGCCACGAAGCGCCGGCGCGAGATCCGACGAGCAGGGCGAGGAGGCAGAGTCCGAAGGCGCGAGTCTTCATCTTTTCCCTTTCGCTTCGCGGTGCTCATTGGCCGCTGGGCTGTGCCTGTTTGTAGCAGATTCAGGGACTGCTGGACGCCGGGCTGGCCGGGCTTGATGCGGAGCGACTTCTCGAAGAGCGCCATGGCCTCTTCCCGCCGCCCCAGGCAGGTCTGGAAAAGGGCGATGGCGTTGATCGTTTCGGGGTCGTTGCTCGTGGCCTCGAAGCGCTCGACGGCGAGGAGAGCCCCGGCGCAGTCCTTCGCCTCGAACCGGAGCAGGCCCAGCTCGCGGCCGATCCGCTCGTCGGCGGGATAGGCCCGCGTGCCTCGCTCGAGGACCTCGCGGGCCGCGGCCGCTTCTTGCCCTCGTCGTCGTACTCGCCGAACCAGCGCAGGACGGTGTTCTCCGGTTCGGCGTGCCCGGCCGACGAGCGAGCGGAAGAGCCAGTCGATCGCCGCCGTGTCCTGGCCGCGCAGCCCGGTAGAGGACGGCCAGGTTGAACTGCGGCGAGGCGTATCCCGGGCGCAGCTCGAGGGCCTTGCGGAACGCTTCCTCGGCCACGGCGGTAGTCTTTCGTGTTCTCCCGGCTGTAGACGCCGAGGTTGTTCCAGCCGCCCTCGGTCAGGCCCGGCCGCTCGCCGCCCGGTCGGCGCGAGCTTCGTCGGGCTCGCTTCCGGAGAGGTAGCCGAGGTTGCGCAGCCGCTGGGCGTACTCGTTCGCCGTCCTTCTCGGACATGGCTTCGGCCTGCACCCGGCGTACCGGCGTCGAGGCGAAGAGGTCCCTGCCGGATCGGCGCGGCGAGCCGCTCGAAGGCGCGCCGTGATCGCGCGGCCGCGGGTGCTCCGGTCGACCGGAAGCCCGAGGAGCGCCGAGACCGTCGGCACGAGGTCGAAAACGCGATGGCGTCGCCCCGCGGGAGCGCCGCGCTCGCACGCTCGCGCCCCAGGCCGCGAAGACCCCGTCGAGACGGTGCCAGTATGCCGCGGTGCGCGGGGTTGAGCGACGAGCGCTCGCAGGTGCGGTCCGTCGCCCCACTTGAAGCCGTGGTCGGAGTTGATGACGAGGGTCGCCCCGTCCTCCGCGGCCCGGCGCATCCACTGCCCGAGAAGCTTGTCGACGAGCACGTAGTACTCGTCGACCGCGCCGGCGGAACGCGCTTGAAGTCCTCCTCCGAGACGCAGTCCATCTTCGGCGGCACGAACGAGGCGAAGACGTGGCCGATGCCGTCGGTTCCCTCGAGGTAGAGGACCATGAGGTCCGGCGGTTAGCGGTCGTAGAGGTCGCGCGCGATCCGCTGCTGGACGCGGGTCGCGCCGAGGATGCTCGCGAGCGCGACGTACGGATTGTCGAGGGCCTTTGCCGCCGGCGCGCAGGCGGCGTGATCTCCTCCAGCGGGCGCGTCGATGAACCGCTGCGAGCTCCGCGTCGGCGACACGTCCGTCGCGCGCGATGATCTGCTCCACTCCGGCAGTCGAGCGAGACCGGGTAGGCCGACGCCGGCCCGCGGCAGGCCCTTGAAGAGGATCGGGCTCGCGTGGTCGGTGATGAAGAAGCCCGTTGACCTCCTCGGCCGGGTGCGTGGCCCACCAGCCGACGACGCCGACGGTGCGGCCCGCCGCCGAGGCGACGTTCCAGATCGCGGGCACCGCACGCGACTCGCCGGAGATCGGCACCTTCTGGCCGCGTCTCCGCGTCGACCTCCTGGAAATCGAGCACGCGGTGGACGTCGGGCCCGACGCCCGTCGCGACCGACGTCCAGACGACCGGCGAGAGCACGGGCATGAAGCTCTTGAGCCGTCGCCGAATACCCCTCCGTCGGTCAGGCGCTTCCAGTTCGGCATCTTCCCTTCGGCCGAGAGGCGGTCGAGAAGCTCCCAGTCCAGGCCGTCGAGCCCGAGCCAGATGACGGAAGCGCGTTCGCCGCCTGTGCCTGCGTTCGCCCGCGGCGTCCGCGTGGGGACGTCCGTCGTCTCCACGCCCGCGACCGCCGCGGCGGCGGTTCGGCCGCCGACGGCTTGCGGTCGCCTTCGGACGCCGCGCCGCCCGCCGCGCGCTCGGGCGAACGGCCGCAGCGGAGAACGCCGAGCAGGGCGATCAGAAGGACGGCCGCGCCGCCGGCGAAGAGCGCCGAACGCGTCATCAACGCCCGCCGGGGTGCCCGGGGAACCCGTGTCCTTGCGCAGGCGGCCGTCGATGTAGTTCTCGGCGACTCCCTTCTCCGAGGTCAGGAAGCGTCCCGTCGTAGAAAAACACCGGCGTGCCGTTGAGGCCGAGGCGCATAGCGAGCTCGACGTCTCTGGCGACGCGCTGGCGCGCCCGGCCGCTCGAAAGCTCCTCGCGGTATGCGGGGCCCACGCCGGCCGCTTCGGCCACGTCGGCGCCGACCTGCCGCACGGACGGCCTCGGTCATCGAAGCGGCCTGCGGGAAGACCGCCTGCTCGTAGCGGGCGTAGAGAGCCGGCGAAACGTTCGCGAGCGCCGCCGCGGTCTCGGCCGCGGCGAACGCCCAGTTGTGGACCTTGATCATCGGCAGGAAGCGGAACTCGACGGCTCCGCCTCCGTGCGTCCACGCGAAGTCCGCGATCTGGGGCGTGCGCAGCCGGCATCGCTCGCACTGGAAGTCGATGAAGGCCGTCACGTAGTACTTGCCCGGACTTGGGCCGGACTGCCGGGAGACTCCGCGAGCATCCGGCGCCGCAGCTCGTCCGGCGCGACGCCGAGCGGGCCGGAACTGTCCGAGCAGAAGGGTGGCGCCGTCCTCGGACACGAAGCCCGAGACCGCGCGCCGTGGCGCCCTCGCGCCAGCTGGAGCGAGGCCCGGATCGGCTTCAGCGGCCCGCGCGCACTCCTGGCCGACGGCGACCGTGACGGGAACGCCGTAGGCGTCCTGCGAGGATCGCCTTGAGGATCGGGAGGTCCGCGGCCTCGGAGAAGGGACGGTCCTTTCGGGTGTCGTCGTGCAGCAACTCGCCGACGAAGACCTCGTCCTTCGCCGGATCGAAGAGCGTGATCGACATGTCGTTTCGGTTCTTGAGCGCACAGGACCGCTCGACGCGGTAGGTCTCGAAGCCCGCGAGGGCTAGACCTCCGCGACCGGGGTGACGGTGACCCGGGTCTCCGGGCAGATGGAGTACCAGCCCAGCTGAAGTAGCGGGACATCCTCTCCCGTGTCGGCTCGGCGGCGCCGGCGGGACCGGCACCGAGCGAGCACCGCCATCAGGGCGACCAAGAAGGAGCCTTGCGCATTCGGGCAACCTTAACACGGGGCGGGGGTTATGGAATTTCCGGCGGGGAGCGCTCGAGCGTCCGGAATTCAGGGGACCTCGAGGGTGACCCGCATGGACTTGAAGTCGAGCGACACGCGGAAGTTCTGGAGGAACGAGTTGCCGAGTATGCCGTCCTCGAGCGCGCCGTCGTCCTCCTTGACGACGAGGTTCTGGAAGCGCACGGCGTATTCGGAGAGACCGATCGTCACGGCGTCGACTCGCGCCCACGCCGCCTGGCTCTTGCCGAGACCGTAGAGGGTCTTCGGGTAGAACTTCCCGCTCGCCGACAGCTTCGCGCGCACGACCCCGCCCGAGGTCAGCATCGTCGGCTCGCTTCCCGTGTCGAGGAGCATCTCGTACCAGCCGTAGCGATTGATCGACGCCCGGGCAAAGAGCCTTCCGCGCGCGACGAAGAGGTTCTGCTCCGGATCGCGGCCCGCCCCCCGGAAGTCGGCGCGGGTCAGGGCGATGCGGCGCGCGGCGTAGTCGAGACCGACGCGGAACTGCTTGATGAGATGGAGGCCGAGCACCATCGGCACCGGAAACTCGCCCCGCGACGTCTCGAAGAGCAGGGCGTCGTCCGGCATCAGCATGACGGGGACGTTCTCGATCGCGAAGCCGACGAACTCGAGCCGGTCGATGACACCGAAGGTCAGCGGAAACTCCTTCGTGTGCAGGCCCCGGCCGAACGCCTTGGAGTCGGGTATCTCGCGAACGCCCGACCGACCTGGCGAAGGACTGGGTGACGATCGTGTACGTGGCCCCGGTGTCGAGGATCGCGGCGGAGTCCGTGCCGTTGAGCGTGACGGGCACGCGGATCAGGTCGAACCCCTGCATCGAGAACTCGCCCGTCGTGCGACTCCTCCGTCCGCCGGACCGGCGTAGAGCGGCAGGTTCCGGATCGCCTCGAGGAAGTTGAGGTACCCCGGAACGCAGGCCGTAGCCGTCGCCCCGCGCCGCCTGGGCGAACTCGAGGGCCAGTGCGGGCTCGTCCCAGAAGATGTACGCCTGCGCCAGCGCCCACTCGAGCTCTCCCCGTCGGATGGCGCGGCTCTCTTTGGCGATCGCCTTGTTCAGCAGCGGCAGGGCCGCGTCGAGGTCGCCTCGGGCGAGAAGCGCCTTACCGTACGCGGCGAGGTACCCGGGGTTGGCGTCGAGATCGGCGGGGGGCATCGCGCGAAACAGGCTCTCGAGCTCCAGGTATTCGCCGCGGTCGAGGGCCTCGTCGGGGTTGAAGCCGAGGCGCGCCGGCGGCTTGATGGCGTCGAGAGGGAGGACCTGAACCGCGACATCCGGGGACGACGCGCACGAAACCGCTCCGATGGCGACCGCGCCCGCGGCCAACGCGACGCTGAAGGCGAAGCTCGCCGGCAGGCGCTCCGCGCGCGACGCCCCGCCGCCGCCGCTCAACTCAGCGCGACGCGGCTCTCGTGAACGTGCCCGCCCGAACCGCCGTGCGCGCCTTTTCGAGCGTCGTGAGCGTGCGAGGCTCGCGCTGCCAGACGTTCTCACCGTAGCCCGCGCGCGTGATGAACTCGAAGTCCACCTGCTGATACGAGATGCCGGCCGGAAGCAGCTCGCGGCGGAAGTGCCAGACCTCGCGGTAGTTCCCGTCGGTGTTGGGCAGCTTCGTGCCCGCGCTCGTCATCTTGTCGAAGATGCGAGCCGCCGCCCGCGGAGCTGGTGCCCTTGAGCGCGTTCCGCACGTCGAGGTCGCTGTACTGCGACATGCCCTTCGGATCGTTGACGTCCTCGCCCGTGTGATCGGCTTTCGTCCGACCCACGTCGGGCGGACCGAGCAGGACGAAGACCATCCCCCGATCCGTCAGGCTTCCGCGCGTCTCGTCCTGAGAGAACCGCGACGTCCGCGAAGGCGACGCGGCGCTCGAATTCGATGCGCGCCTCGTTCTCCGGCGTCTCGGACTTCGGGTCCCGGACCTTCCAGAACTCCGTGATGAACTCGGAGCGCGAGGCCGGATCGTGAGAGGCGTTCGTAGTCGAGCTTCTGCTCGCCGGTCAGGAGGAACCGGACCGGGCCCTCGGCCCAGTCCTCGCCGGCCTCCTCGGCGCCCTTTTCGATCGGCGCCTGATAGGCCCGGTAGGACGTGGCGAGCGTGCCCGTCTCCGCCGGCTTCTCCTTTTCGACGTTCATCCCGCGCCGCGTGTCTTCGAGGGCCGCGATGACCTTCGGGGGGTAGGCGGACGGGTCGAGCGAGGCGTTGGGCTGATACGTCAGGAACGTCTCGAACTTCTCCCGCGCCTCGTCCGTGCGGCCGAGCGCCGCGAAGCAGGCCCCGCGATAGAACGCCAGGCCCGCCGGCAAGCTGCGCGCGATACTTTTCGTTGCCGGGTTTCTCCGCTTCCGCGGCGAGCGCATCGAGCGTCACGAGCGCGGGCTCGTACTGCGCGAGTCGGAATTGTTCCTTGGCCTTGAGAAAGAGACGAACGCACTGATCGTCCGCGAACACGAGAGAACCGGCGAGAACCAGGACAGAGGCGATTACGGCGCGGCGCATGGGAAACCTCCGCATCGTCTCGATCATACGACTAGATACGTGCGATGGCGGAAGGAGTTGAGCGGAACAAGGTGAGAGGCGAGGGGCGCGAGTGGGAGACGGCCCGCGCCTCTCGACCCTCGACCCTCGACTCTCGACTTCCTCCTTCAATTTTCTGGACCGTCAGCCTCCAAAAAAATGGGGCGGCCGAAGCCGCCCCGGGGGACAGGTATCTACCGGAGGAACTTAGAAGGTCACCTTGAGCGCCACGCGGAGCAGCCGCGGGTTCGTCTGAATGGCCGTCTTCACGAAGTCCGGGTTGTCGCGAGCAGGGAGCGGTGGCCGAGGCCGCGCAGTTTCCCGTGCCCGGCTCCTGGCCCGGCTGGCCGTAGAACGGGCTCGAGGGGTCGGTGACGATGGCGCCGCCGAAGTTGAAGGCGCTGTCGACCGCGACCGTCGTCTGGCGGTTGAGGACGTTGAAGAGATAGAGCTGCGGGGTGATCGTGACCGGGCCGAGCGCCATGTTGTAGCCGAGCGAGAGGTTCAGGTCGTAGTCCGTCGGCGTCCGGCCGAAGCTGCCGCGCTCCTCGAGGTAGAGGTTGGCCGGGTAGAAGTCGTTGAACCACCCGAGGCGGGAGATCGGCAGACCGCTGCGGACGTAGAACTGCGCGCCCGCCGAGAGACCGAACGGAGCGTTGTAGACCGCGTCGATGCGGGCCTGGACCGGCCGATCGAGCTCGAGGTTGCCGTAGTCGTTGAAGGTGAACTGGTAGTAGTCGTAGTCGGCGTTGATGCCGGGGTCCGTCTGGCCGGTGGCCTCGCGGATGGCGCCCGAGTAGTTGCCCTTGAGCGACGAGTACAGGAACGAGGCCTGGGCCCAGATCTGGTTGGTGAACTGCTTGCGGGCCACCATCTCGATGCCGCGGAAGATGCGCTTGGCATCGCCGATCGCGACGCCGGTCGGCGAGCAGTCGCCCGCGCGTCGGGTCCGTCGGGTTGCCGGAGCCGTTGCAGGTCGGGAACTCGCCCGACGCCGCCTGACCGTCGCCGCCCGGGTTGAAGAGAGCGCAGGTGTTGGGAGCGACCGCGCCGTCGAGGTCGCAGCGATCTTCGACCGTGCGGCCCAGGGTGCGGTAGGTGCCCTTGAGGCCGACCGAGAGCGTCGGGTCGAGAGCCTTCTCGACGCCGAGCGTGAGCTCGTCCTGATAAGACGCCTTCGTGAGGGGGGTCCCGTTCTTCACGCCGTCCGTCCAGCCGTCCACGGGCTCGCCGGACGCGGTGCCGCCCTGGAAGTTCTCGCTGCGGGGAATGCAGCCGGACGTGATCGCCGTCCCGTCACACTGCGGACCCGAGAACTGGACGATCGAATCCGGTCGTGTAGTTGTAGGTCTGGACCGCCGAGTTGGCCGTGAACACGCGGACGTTGAGGTCGGTGGGAAGCGAGTAGAAGAAGCGGCCGGCGGAGGCGTACAGCTTCGAGGTGCCGTCTCCCGACGAAATCCCAGACCACGCCCACGCGGGGCGACCACTGGTTCGTCCATGTCGAACGCCTTGAAAGGCCCGGTGGTCGGATCCAGACCGTAGAAGGACTCGGTGTCGTAGCGGACGCCGGCGTTGAGGGTCAGCGTCGGCATGATCCGCCACTGGTCCTGGAGGAAGCCGCTGTAGCGCTTGGTCGGCGTGCTCGAACGCCGACTCGCTCGATGATCTGGTAGTCGTCGGTCGTGCCGTCGGCCAGCAGGTCGTGCTGGTAGAAGACCTGCGTCGTCGTGCCGTCGGCGTTCGTGTAGAACGGCGCCACCGAGAGGTCGCAGATGCTCGCGCCGTCCTGGAGGCAGGGACGGATGCGGATGCGCTCCGCGCCCGTGAAGAAGGTCGTGCCCGAGGTGGTGTCGTTCTGGTAGTCGCCGCCGATCTTGATCTCGTGGTTGCCCACGTAACCCGTGAACGACCCGGCGTAGGCCTCGCGGAGAGACTTGTTGTTCAGCGTCGGACCGAAGACGTTTCCGAAGCCGCCGGCCACGGTGAAGTTCGTGCCGGTCGGGTCGGTCGTGTAGTCCCGGAACTGGGGCACGTCGACGCCCTCGGGCTTCGTCGTGTAGCGGTCCCGGTGCTGGGCGTACTGGAACGTGAAGATGCCGAAGGAGCCGAAGAGCTGGTTCAGCCGCGCGCCGTAGTCCGGTCCGCCCGTGTCCTGCCGTCCGTTGTAGGAGAACGGCGTCGGGGCCCGCGGGGGGCGCGATCACGCCGAACTGCGCGAGGGCGCCGTTCAGCTGCTGGGAGTCGGAGAAGACGCTGCCCACGATCGAGGTGCCCTGGAGCGGGTTCAGCGTCAGCTTGCCCGAGTACTTGTTCTGAACGAACGCCTGCGGGAAATCTTCGTACGCCCTCGGCCCGGAGATGGGCTGCACGTTGTTGTTGGCCTGGACGCGATCGTAGGCGCCGAAGAACCAGATCTTGTCCTTCAGGACGAAGCCGCCGAGGTCGGCGCCCCACTCCTGGCGGACTTCCTTCGAGTTGAAGTAGTTGGGGCCGAGGCCGATCAGGTTGTCGGCGTTGCCCTGCCCCGAGAACTCCGGCGTCTGCACGATGTCGACGTCGGCGCGCATGCCGGTGTCGTTGTAGTAGCCGAACACGCCGCCGTGGAACTCGTTGCCGCCCGACTTCGTGATCACGTTGACCACGCCGCCCGTGTTGCGGCCGTACTCCGCCTGATACCCGCCCGTCTTCACTTCGACTTCCTGGATGAACTCGCTGTTGATGTCCTTGCCCTGGAAGCCCTTGATGACGTTCGTCGTGTTGACCCCGTCGATCAGGAACAGGTTCTCCGACGACGTCGACCCGTAGATCGAGATCGCCAGCGAACGTCCCTGCGTCTCGCCGAAGTCCGCCTGCACGCCCGGCTGCGTGAACACGATGTCCGCGTAGTTGCGGCCCACGGGCAGCTTTTCGATGACCTTCGCGCCAGTAGTTCGAGCCCTGCGTCGTCGACGTCGACGTCGACCATCGGCGCCTCACCGGTGACGGTGATTTCCGCCGTCGTCGACAGCGCGAGCGACAGGTTCACCTGCGCCGTCGCGTCGAGGGTCACGGTCGCCCGCTTCTGCACCTTGCCGAAGCCGGTCAACTCCGCCGTGACGGTGTACGGCCCGGGCGGCACGCTCGGAAAGCGATACCGGCCGTCGGCCGAGGTCACGGCGGTGCGCGTGCCCTGCAGGTTCGGGACTCGTCGAGCTCGACGGTCACGCCCGGCAAGGGCGCGTTGCTCTGATCGGTGACCGTCCCCTCCACCGTACCGGTCGTCTGCGCGAAGACAGCGACCGGGACGAGGAGAAGAAGGCATACCGAGAGAGCCAGGGGATATCGGTACGCGGACTTCATTCCTTTCCTCCTTCGAAAACAGGGCTTCGAACAGCTCGGCCCTGCCGGAGGAGGAACGAGAGCAAGTCACGATCCTCAAAATCCGCCAAGGTCCAAGTGCTTGTGCCGGCGGAGGAAAGCGTTTTCGCGCGCCTCGCTCTGAGGAACGCCGCGGCGGTCCGATTGGATCGCCATTCGAGGTCGTGAAGCGTTTGGGACGAACGGCACAAAAAGGGGGCGGCCGAAGCCGCCCCCGAGAAAAACCCGATGTGACGTTTCAGCTCAGAAGGTGACCTTCAGAGCCACGCGGAGAAGACGCGGGTTGGTGCGCGACACGATCTTGCCGTAGTCCGGGTTGTCCGGGCAGACCTGCGGGCCGCCGCCCGGGCAGGTGCCCACGCCGGGCTCGAGACCGGCCTGTCCGAAGAACGGGCTGGACGGATCCGTCACGAAGCTGCCGTTGAGGTTCCACTGCGTGTCGTACGCCGTGGCCGTCTGGCGGTCGAGGACGTTGAACAGGTAGACCTGGGGCGTGATCGTGACCGGGCCGAGGTTCATGTTGTAGGCGAGCGAGAGGTTGAGGTCGTAGTCGGTCGGCGTCCGGTCGCCGGTGATGAGCCGCGTGTCGACGCCGCGCTGGTCGAGGTACAGGAGGTTCGCCGGGTAGAAGTCGTTGAACCAGCCGAGGCGGGACTGCGGCAGACCGCTGCGGACGTAGAAGCTGCACGCCCGCCGAGAGACCGAACGGAGCGTTGTAGACCGCGTCGATGCGGGCCTGCACCGGACGGTCGAGCTCGAGGTTGCCGTAGTCGTTGAAGGTGAACTGGTAGTAGTCGTAGTCGGCGTTGATGCCGGGGTCCGTCTGGCCCGTGGCCTCGCGGATGGCGCCGGAGTAGTTGCCCTTCAGCGAGGAGTACAGGAACGAAGCCTGCGCCCAGAGCTGGTTGGTGAACTGCTTGCGGGCGACCATCTCGATGCCGCGGAAGATGCGCTTCGCATCGCCCACCGGAACGCCGGTCGTCGGAGCAATCGCCGGCCGTCGGGTCGCTGTCGGGTTGCCCGAGCCGTTGCAGGTCGGGAACTAGCCCGACGCCGCCTGCCCGTCGCCGCCCGGGTTGAACAGAGCGCACGTGGAGCCGCCGGATTGAGAGCGCGAACCGTTACCGTCGAGGTCGCAGCGGTCTTCGACCGTCCGGCCCAGGGTCCGGTAGGTTCCCTTCAGGCCGATCGAGAGCGTCGGGATCGAGAGCCTTCTCGACGCCGAGCGTGAGCTCATCCTGATAGGACGCCTTTGCGAGCGGAGTCCCGTTCTTCTGGCCGTCCGTCCAGCCGTCCACGGGCTCGCCCGACGCGCTGCCGCCCTGGAAGTTCTGGGCGCGGGGCGCCACCGGGTCCTGGACGATCGAGTCGATGTCGTAGTTGTAGGTCTGGACCGCCGAGTTGGCCGTGAACACGCGGACGTTCAGGTCCGTCGGGAGAGCGTAGAAGAAGCGGCCGGCCGAAGCGTACAGCTTCGACGTGCCGTCGCCCGCCCAGTCCCACACGAGGCCCACGCGCGGGCGACCACTGGTTGGTCATCGAGAAGGCCTTGAACTCGCCGATCGCCGGATCCGGCGAGAAGCCGTAGAACGTTCTCCGAGTCGTAGCGCACGCCGGCGTTGATCGTCAGCGTCGGGATGATCCGCCACTGGTCCTGGATGAAGCCGCTGTAGCGCTTGGTCGGCGTGTTGAACGGCGAGGCGTCGATGATCGTGAAGTTATCCGTCGTGCCGTCGGCCAGCAGGTCGTGCTGGTAGAAGACCTGCGTCGTGACGCCGTCGGCGTTGGTGTAGGTCGGAGCCACGCGCGAGGTCGCACTGGCTCGTGCCACCATCCTGCAGGCAGGGGCGGATGCGGATCCGCTCCGCTCCCGTGAAGTACGTCGTTCCGAACGTGGCGTCGTTCGTGTAGTCGCCGCCGATCTTGATCTCGTGGTTGCCCACGTAGCCCGTGAACGATGCAGCGTAGGCCTCACGCTTCGAGGCGTTGTTGAGCGTCGGTCCGAAGACGTTGCCGAAGCCGCCTATGGCTGAGAAGTTCACGCCGTCGATCTGGCCGGTGGTCGGGTCGACCGAGGTCGTGTAGTCGCGGACCGAGGGAACGTCCAGGCCCTGGGGCTTGGTGTTGTAGCGGTCCTTGTGCTGGGCGTACTGGAAAGTGAAGATGCCGAACGAGCCGAAGAGCTGGTTCAGCCTCGCGCCGTAGTCCGGTCCGCCCGTGTCCTGGCGTCCGTTGTACGAGAACGGATTGGGACCGTTGGGAGGCGCGATCGTGCCGAACTGGGCGAGTGCGCCGTTCAGCTGCTGCGCGTCGGAGAACACGCTGCCGACGATGGACGTTCCCTGGAACAGGTTGAACGTCAGCTTGCCCGAGTACTTGTTCTGGACGAACGCCTGCGGGAATTCCTCGTACGCCCTCGGCCCGTCTATGGGCTCCACGTTGTTGTTGGCCTGGACGCGATCGTACGCGCCGAAGAACCAGATCTTGTCCTTCAGGACGAAGCCGCCGAGGTCGGCGCCCCACTCCTGCCGCACCTGCTTCGACAGGAAGAAGTTGGGCGATCCGCCGGCGTTGTCCACGTCTCCCTGCTGCGTGAAATCGGGCGTCTGCACCACTTCGATGTCGGCGCGCATGCCGGTGTCGTTGTAGTAGCCGAACACGCCGCCGTGGAACTCGTTGCCGCCCGACTTCGTGATCACGTTGATCACGCCGCCCGTGTTGCGGCCGTACTCCGCCTGGTACCCGCCCGTCTTCACTTCGACTTCCTGGATGAACTCGCTGTTGATGTCCTTGCCCTGGAAGCCCTTGATGACGTTCGTCGTGTTGACCCCGTCGATCAGGAACAGGTTCTCCGACGACGTCGACCCGTAGATCGAGATCGCCAGCGAACGTCCCTGCGTCTCGCCGAAGTCCGCCTGCACGCCCGGCTGCGTGAACACGATGTCCGCGTAGTTGCGGCCCACAGGCAGTTTGTCGATGACCTTCGCGCGGTAGTTGGAGCCCTGCGTCGTCGACGTCGCGTCGACCATCGGCGCCTCACCGGTGACGGTGACTTCCGCCGTCGTCGACAGCTGCGAGCGACAGGTTCACCTGCGCCGTCGAGTCGAGGGTCACCGTCGCGCGCTTCTCGACCTTGCCGAAACCCGCCAGCTCCGCCGTGACCTTGTACGGTCCGGGGGGAACCGACGGGAAGCGGTAGCGGCCGTCCGCCGAGGTGACCGCGGTGCGCGTTCCCTGCAGGTTCGGACTCGTCAGCTCGACGGTCACGCCCGGCAGGGGCGCGTTGCTCTGATCGGTGACCGCCCCCTCCACCGTTCCGGTCGTCTGCGCGAAGACAGCGACCGGGACGAGGAGAAGAAGGCACACCGAGAGAGCCAGGGTAAATCGGTACGCGGACTTCATTCCTTTCCTCCTTCGAATATCGGCGCTTCGACCTCGAAGCGCTTCGAACTCGGGAAGGAAAGCAAGGGGCAATCCTCAGAATGTGCCAATGTTCAAGTGACTGAGAACAAAGGACAAAGCACAAGTGGGTGGACTCGTCCCGACGGGACGGCCTCTCGTCCCTTTGGATCCGCATACGAGCCCCTTGAACTTTCCGAAATGAGGACAAAAAAAAGGGGGCGGCCGAAGCCGCCCCCGAAGAATCGCCGAGAGAGGAGCTCTAGAAGGTGACCTTGAGCGCCACGCGGAGAAGCCGCGGGTTCGTCCACTGGATTTCCTTCATGTAGTCCGGGTTGTCCGGGCAGGGCAGCGCGGCCGCCGCCGGGCAGGTTCCCTCGCCGGGCGCCAGACCGGCCTGTCCGTAGAACGGGCTGGTCGTGATCCGTCACGAAGCTTCCACCCGGGTTCCACCGGTTGTCGTACGCGACGGCGGTCTGCCGGTTGAGGACGTTGAAGAGGTAGACCTGGGGGGTGACCGTCACCGGCCCGAGGTTCATGTTGTACGAGAGCGAGAGGTTCAGGTCGTAGTCGGTCGGCGTCCGACTGTTGTCCAGGAAGAACGTGCGGGTGTTCTCGCCGCGCGTGTCGAGGTACAGGAGGTCCGGGTAGAAGTTGTTGAAGAAGCCCAGCACGCGACACCGGGAGACCGCTGCGGACGTAGAACTGCGCGCCCACCGAGAGACCGAACGGCGCGTTGTAGACCGCGTCGATGCGGGCCTGCACCGGACGATCGAGCTCGAGGTTGCCGTAGTCGTTGAAGGTGAACTGGTAGTAGTCGTAGTCGGCGTTGATGCCGGGGTCCGTCTGGCCCGAGGCCTCGCGGATCGCGCCCGAGTAGTTGCCCTTCAGCGAGGAGTACAGGAACGAAGCCTGCGCCCAGAGCTGGTTGGAGAACTGCTTGCGGGCCACCATCTCGATGCCGCGGAAGATGCGCTTGGCGTCGCCGACCGCCGAAGCCCGGGTCGCGGAGCACTGGCCCGCGGTCGGATCCGTCGGGTTGCCCGAGCCGTTGCAGGTCGGGAACTCGCCCTCGCGGCGCCTGACCGTCGCCGCCCGGGTTGAAGAGGGCGCACGTGGAGCCCTGGGAGAGCGGATCGAGGTAGTCGAGGTCGCAGCGATCTTCGACCGTGCGGCCCAGGGTCCGGTAGGTGCCCTTCAGGCCGATCGAGAGCGTCGGGTCGAGAGCCTTCTCGACGCCGAGCGTCAGCTCGTCCTGGTAGGACGCCTTGGTGAGCGGGGTCCCGTTCGTTCGCACGGGCTCGCCGGACGCGCTGCCGCCCTGGAAGAGCTGGTTGCGCGGCACGCATCCCGTCGTGACGCCCGTGGACACGTCGCATCTCGGAAGGTCGGCCTGGTTGACGATCGGTGGGGTCTGTAGTTGAAGTCTGACCACCTGAGAGTTCGCCGTGAACACGCGGACGTTGAGGTCCGTCGGGAGCGAGAAGAAGAAGCGGCCGGCCGAAGCGTACAGCTTCGAGGTGCCGTCACCCGCCCAATCCCACACGATGCCCACGCGCGGCGACCACTGGTTCGTCAGGTCGAAGGCCTTGAACTCGCCGATCGTCGGGATCCGGGAGAAGCCGTAGAAGGTCTCGGAGTCGTACCGCACGCCGACGTTCAGAGTCAGCGTCGGGATGATCCGCCACTGGTCCTGGATGAAGCCGGCTGTAGCGCTTGGTCGGTGTGTTGAACGGCGAGCGCCGGGATGACCTCGAAGTCGCCCGCGGTGCCGTCGACGAACAGGTCGTGCTGATAGAAGACCGGTCCGCGTCGTGCTGCGCGCCGGTCCGCCCGTTGTCGTAGAACGGCGCCAGGGCGAGGTCGCAGAAGCTGGTGCCCGTCTGCAGGCAGGGCCGGACGCTGTACGCGCTGACCGCCCGTGTAGTACGTGGTGCCGAACGTCGCGTCGTTCTGGTAGTCGCCGCCGATCTTGATCTCGTGGTTGCCCACGTAGCCCGTGAACGACGCGGCGAAGGCCTCGCGCTTGGAGGAGTTGTTGACCGTGGGCCCGAAGACGCTGCCGAAGCCGCCGCTCGACCGCGGACGAGACGCCGCGTGGGAGACACGGTGAAGTCCCGGAGCTGCGGGCACGTCCAGGCCGAAGGGCTTGGTCGTGTAGCGGTCCTTGTGCTGGGCGTACTGGAACGTGAAGATGCCGAAGGAGCCGAAGAGCTGGTTCAGCCGCGCCGCGTAGTCCGGTCCGCCCGTGTCGCGGCGGCCGTTGTTCGTGACGGGGTTGAGGCTCGTCGGGATTCTGGGGAAGAGAACGCCCTCCTGCGTCTGCGAATCGGAGAAGACGCTGCCGACGATCGAGGTGCCCTGGAACAGGTTGAACGTCAGCTTGCCCGAGTACTTGTTCTGGAAGTAGCTGACCGGGAAATCGCTGGCCGAACGTCGTGTCGTTGTCGATGTCCAGCGTCGTGCAGGTCCTGGTTGACCTGTGACGCGGTCGTACGCGCCGAAGAACCAGATCTTGTCCTTCAGGACGAAGCCGCCGAGGTCGGCGCCCCACTCCTGACGCACGTCCTTGCTGAACGTGTTGTTGGGGCAGTGAAGCCGTCAGCGCCCGCCCGTCTCCGTGAACTCCGGCGTGGCGAACTCGTCGGGCTGGCCGTTGACCAGGTCGGCGCGCATGCCGGTGTCGTTGTAGTAGCCGAACACGCCGCCGTGGAACTCGTTGCCGCCCGACTTCGTGATCACGTTGACCACGCCGCCCGTGTTGCGGCCGTACTCCGCCTGGTAGCCGCCCGTCTTCACTTCGACTTCCTGGATGAACTCGCTGTTGATGTCCTTGCCCTGGAAGCCCTTGATGACGTTCGTCGTGTTGACCCCGTCGATCAGGAACAGGTTCTCCGACGACGTCGATCCGTAGATCGAGATCGCCAGCGAACGTCCCTGCGTCTCGCCGAAGTCCGCCTGCACGCCCGGCTGCGTGAACACGATGTCCGCGTAGTTGCGGCCCACAGGCAGCTTGTCGATGACCTTCGCCGAGTAGTTGGTGCCCTGCGTCGTCGACGTCACGTCGACCATCGGCGCCTCACCGGTGACGGTGATTTCCGCCGTCGTCGACAGCGGCAGCGACAGGTTCACCGTCGCCGTCGAGTCGAGGGTCACCGTCGCGCGCTTCTCGACCTTGCCGAAACCCGCCAGCTCCGCCGTGACCTTGTACGGGCCCGGGGGAACCGCCGGGAAACGGTAGCGGCCGTCCGCCGAGGTGACCGCGGTACGCGTTCCCTGCAGGTTCGGACTCGTCAGCTCGACGGTCACGCCCGGCAGGGGCGCGTTGCTCTGATCGGTGACCGTCCCATCCACCGTTCCGGTCGTCTGCGCGAAGACGGCGACCGGGACGAGGAGAAGAAGGCATACCGAGAGAGCCAGGGTAAATCGGTACACAGACTTCATTCCCTTCCTCCTTTTGAAACTCTTTTGTGAAGTGAGATGCCTCACGAATCGCAATGAGAAAGCAATGTCATTGCCAGAATACGCCAAGAACTTGGCGGACTGTAACTCATTGTCCCGCCGAGAGAAAGGGAATTGTGTTGGGAAGATTAACCCGTTTTTGGCCGGATTTTGGATAGTGGTACGGATTATTGGATATTGGAGCCGGATCATCGGATCGGGGCGCGCGCATCGTCGGGCCGACCGGCAGGTCCGGACGCGGCCTCACGACCGCCGAGAAGGGCTCCCCCTTCGACCGCCTTCCCGGCCTCGACGACGACGCGCGTCACGAGCCCGCCGCGGCTCGCGCGGATCTCGTTCTGCATCTTCATCGCTTCGAGCACGAGCAGGAGAGAGCCGGCCTCGACCCGGTCGCCCGCGGCGACCGCGACCTCGACGACGCGGCCCGGCATGAGAGCGCGGATCTCTTCCTCCGCGGCCTGCCCGGCCCGCCTGCTCGCCGGCGTGCGCGAGCCGGTCCCGCAGAGGCTCCGCGAGCGCGATTCGTCGGACCGTGCCCGCGCGTCGACAGCTCGACCTCGCCGGCCCCGGCGGCCGCGAGCGCGGCCGCAGATCTGCCGGCCGCCGTCGAGCAGGAGCGAGACGCGGCCGTCCGGCAGGCGCGCGAGCTCGCCGCGCTCGGCGCGCTTCGCCCCGCCGCACGACGCAGCGCGCGCCCTCGAGCTCGACCTCGAGCTCCTCGGGGCCCTCGGGTCCGCGATAGACCAGCCGCAGCCGGCGCATCAGCCTCCGGCCTCAGCGCCTCGACGCACGGCCCGGGCGCCTCGCACGGCCGAGTCGGTCGCCGGCTGACTCCGGGCGCCGGCGCCGCGGGTTCCGCCGCCGCCCGACGCCAGCACGGCGGCCGCCAGACAGACCTCCTCGGCCGACGGCGCGGCTCCTCGGGCAGGAGGCCCTCGGCGAGCCGCCGGTCGAGCCACTGGACGTCGAAGGCCGCGTCGGCGAACTCGCGATCCGCGGACGAGCGCGCGGAAGAGCGGCAGCGTCGTCTCCACGCCCGCGATCTCGTAGTCGTCGAGGGCCCGCGCGAGCCGGGCGATCGCCGCGGGCACGATCCTCGGCGTGCACGACGAGCTTGCCGAGCATCGGGTCGTAGTCGATCGGCACGACGGAGCCCGCCTCGACGCCCATGTCGTTGCGCACGCCGGGGCCCTGCGGCAGCCGCAGGGCGCGGATCCGTCCCGGGCGAGGGCGCGAAGTCCCGCCGGGGATCCTCGGCGTAGATCGCGGCACTCGAGCGCGTGGCCGCGCGGGCCGCAGGCCCGTCGGCGGCGAACGGCAGCGGCTCGCCGAGGGCGATCCGGATCATCGCGGCCGCGAGGTCGACGCCCCAGACCTCCTCGGTCACCGGGTGCTCGACCTGCAGCCGCGTGTTCATCTCGAGGAAGTAGAAGGAGCCGTCGGGCGCGAGCAGGAACTCGACCGTGCCGCAGGACGCTGTAGCCGACGGCCCGGGCCGCCGCGAGCGCCGCGGCGAAGAGACGCTGGCGCAGGTCCTCGTCGACGACGCGGCGACGGGCACTCCTCGACGACCTTCTGGTGGCGGCGCTGGATGCTGCACTCGCGCTCGCCGACCGCGGCGAGGTTGCCCTGCGTGTCGCCGATGACCTGCACCTCGACGTGGCGGGGCCGCTCGATGAGCTTCTCGGCGTACACGGCCCCGTCGCCGAAGGAGGCGAGGGCCTCCGCCGAGACCCGCTGGAAGGCGGCCGGAGAGCTCGGCCTCGGCGTCGACGCGGCGCATCCCCTTTCCGCCGCCCCCGGCGGAGGCCTTGAGCAGGATCGGATAGCCGGCGCTCGCGGGCGAACTCGGCGAGCTCCGACGGCGCCGCCGGCCGGCTTGCCGGTCCCGGGAACGACGGGCACGCCCGCCTTCCGCATGAGCTCGCGGCTCCCGGTCTTCGAGCCCATGGCCGCGATCGCCTCCGGGCGTCGGGCCCACGAACGTCAGGCCCGCCTCCGCGCACGCCCGAGCGAACGCCGGCGTTCTCGGCGAGGAAGCCGTAGCCCGGGTGGACGAGGCTCGCGCCCGTCTCGCGCGCCGCCTCGAGCAGCGCCGGCACCGAGAGGTAGCTCTCGCGCGCGGGCGCCGGCCCCAGGCGCACGGCGTAGTCGGCCATCGCGACGTGCGGCGAGGCGCGGTCGGCGTCGGAATACACGGCGACGGTCTCGAGGCCGAGGTCGCGGCAGGCGCGGAAGATGCGCACCGCGATCTCGCCGCGGTTGGCCACGAGCAGGCGCTGGCGGCTCACGGCGGTCGAGATGCGCCCGCTCACAGCGGGATGTTCCCGTGCTTCTTCTTCGGCAGCGTCACGCGCTTGCCCTCCAGGAACTGGAACGCCGCGATCAGCCGCGCGCGCGTCTCCGAAGGCTCGATGATGTCGTCCACGTAGCCGCGCCGCGCGGCGATGTAGGGATTCGCGAAGTTCTCGGCGTACTCGGCGGTCTTGGCGGCGCGCGCCTCGGGCGGCGCGTCCGGCGTCAGCTCGCGCCGGTAGAGGATGTTGACCGCGCCCTCCGGCCCCATGACCGCGATCTCCGCCGTCGGGAACGCGAAGTTGAAATCCGTGGCGATGTCCTTGGAGAGCATCACGCAGTACGCGCCGCCGTAGGCCTTGCGCGTGATGACGGAGACCTTCGGCACGGTCGCCTCGGCGAACGCGTACAGGAGCTTGGCGCCGTGGCGGATGATGCCGCCGTACTCCTGCTGCGTGCCGGGCAGAAAACCCGGAACGTCCTCGAAGACGAGCAGCGGGATGTTGAACGCGTCGCAGAAGCGGACGAAGCGGGCGCCCTTGACGGACGCGTCGATGTCGAGCACGCCGGCCAGGTGCATCGGCTGGTTGGCGACGACGCCGATCGAGCGGCCCGGCGAGCCGGATGAAGCCCACGAGGATGTTCCGGGCGATAGCCGGCGTGCGACCTCGAAGAAGACCCCTTCGTCGGCGATGCGGCGCACGAGCTCGCCCATGTCGTAGGGACGGTTGGGCTCCTCCGGGATGAAGGCGTTCAGCTCCTCGCGCGCTCGAGCCGCCTCGCGGGCCTGCGCGCCGGGGCGGATCGTCGAGGTTGTTGGACGGGACGTAGGAGAGGAGCTCGCGGATCCCCGCGAGGACGGCCTCGTCGCTCGGCCGCACGAAGTGGGCCACGCCCGAGACGGTCGAGTGCGTCCGGGCGCCGCCGAGCTCCTCCTTGGTGACCTCCTCGTGCGTCACGGTCCGGATGACGTCGGGTCCCGTCACGAAGAGATACGAGGTCTTCTCCGTCATGAACACGAAGTCGGTGATGGCCGGCGAGTACACGGCTCCCCCGGCGCACGGGCCCGAGGATCGCCGAGATCTGCGGCACGACGCCGGAGGCCCGCGTGTTGCGCAGGAAGACCTTGGAGTAGCCCGGCGAGCGAGACGACGCCCTCCTGGATGCGGGCGCCGCCCGAGTCGTTCAGGCCGATGATGGGCGCGCCGTTCTGCACGGCGAGGTCCATGACCTTGCAGATCTTGTCGGCGTTGGACTCCGAGAGCGATCCGCCGAAGACCGTGAAGTCCTGGGCGAAGACGTAGACGGGACGCCCCTCGATCGTCCCCGCGCCGCAGACGACGCCGTCGCCCGGGATCTGGGTCTTCTCCATGCCGAAGTCGCGGCTGCGGTGGACGACGAAGGGATCGAGCTCGAGGAACGAGCCCGGATCCAGGAGAAGGTCGACGCGCTCGTGCGCCGTGAGCTTGCCCTCGGCGTGCTGCCTCTCGACGCGCTCCGCGGCCGCCGCCCTCGAGCCGCGTCTCGCGGAGGGCCTCGAGGTCGGCGATGCGCTTTTCGAGGGTCATCGGCCGCGAGAGCGGGCAGGCACAGGCTCCGCCGGCCGGCGCGTTCACAGCACGATGCCGCGCTGCTCGGCGAGCTTGCGGCGGATCCGCCGGAACAGCTCGTGGCCGTCGACGCGGCCCGGAGGCGATCTCCTGGCGGGCGGCCTCCATCATCCGGCGCGCTTCCTCGTCGAGCGTGCGCTCCTTCTCGGCCTCGCCCTCCAGCGCCGCGTACACGGCCTCCCGGAGCGCTCCGGGAGCCTTCTCGGCGAAGAGCTTGCGGCCGGCGATGCCCCGCGCGGCGCGGCCGGCCACGAAGTCCTTCTTGACGTCGGCGAGGCTCATGTTTCTCGCGGGCGATGTTATTACACGCTTCAATAGACTGCGGCCCGTGCACTGGGACGACACCGCCGTGGCGCGCTGGCTCGAGCCGCTCGTCCGCGCGGAGCGGGCGAGCTCGCCGAGGTCTTCGGCGAGCGGCGGCGCGAGGTCGCGCTCGACGTGGACGGACGGCACGCCTCGGCGACGTGCGGGTGCGCCGCGAGGAAGGCGTCTCGGCGCGCTGGCGCTTCGGCCGCGACGAGCGGCTCGCCTTCGTGGCCGGCGCGGAGGAGGCGTCGGTGCGCGAGGCCGTCCGCGCGCTGCGGACGCTGTCGGGGCGCGAGCCTCTGCCGATCCGCGAGTCCGCGCGCTTCGAAGTGCGGCCGGCCGAGGAGCCGACGCCGACGACGAGGCGCCGGCTGGGCCGACCTCCAGCGCTGGACCCGGCGTCTGACGGGGATCCTCGGACGCCACGCGCCGCGCCACCGTTTCGCTCTGGCGCGTCTGCGAGACCGAGCGGCGGGTCGTCGCCTCGGGGCTGCGGCGCCTTCGCCTTCGTCGTCTCGCGCCGGCGGCTGGTCTCTCGTCGAAGGAACGCTCACGGCGGCGTCGCGCCACGGGGACGAGGAGCGGCCGATCGCGTTCCACGCGCCCGACGCCGAGGGCACGGCCGACGAGCTCAAGACGCGTCCTCGTGGCCGCCACCGCGCCCCGCGACCGGCCGGTCGCGCCCGGGCGACGGCGACACCGACGTCGTGCTCGCCGCAGGGCTCCGCGGCCGTTCTCTTCCACGAGATCCTCGGCCACGCGCTCGAGGCCGACGCCGCCCGCTCGCCCCTCTCGTCGCCGCTGCGCGAGGACGCGCGCGTCGCCGTCGCCGAGCTCGACGTGCTCGACGACCCGCGGCGCCTCGACCTCTTCGGCGGCTACGAGCGCGACGACGAGGGCGTCGTGCCCCGCGCGCCGTCAAGCTCCTCCACTCCGGCCGCGTCGGATCGCGCCTGACCGACCGGAGCCACGCGCGCGCGCAGCGGCTCCAGCGGCCACGGCCGCCGGGCGGGCCCGGCCGAGGCGCCGATGCCCCGCTGCTCGAACGTCGTGGTCCCGGCCGGAGTCGGCCACCTCCGAGGAGATCGCGCGCCGCCTCGGCAACGGCCTCTGGATCGAGGAGTTCCGGGGCGGCTCCGCGCAGGTCGCCGCCGGGACGTTTCGCCTTCCGTTCGCGCGCGCCCGCCGCGTGCGCCGCGGGCGGTTCACCGAGGAGCTCGGCGCCGGGCATTCTCGCGGGCCGGACGCTCGAGGCCCTTCAGGGCGTCGGAGCCGGTCCTCGGACGCGAGGCGCGGGCCGTGCCGCAGCCTCGGCTGGTGCGCGCGGGACGGCCAGGTCGTCCCGGTCCAGGGAGAGGCTCCGGACGTCCTGATCCGCGGGCTGACGGTGCGATCGCCGCGCCATGAAGACCCGGCGACGGCGTCGCGGGCAGCGCCGTGAAGAGCGAATCGACACCCGCACCCTCCACCGACGACGCGACTCTGCCCGCCGCCTCGAGGCGCAGGCCCCCGGACGCTGGGAGCTCTATGCCAAGTCCGCCGAGTCCTGGGAGCGCGTGTCCACGGCCCGAGGCCTCGCGGCTCGCCTGGAGGCGCGAGGAAGGCTGGGCGGCCCGCGTCGTGGGAGGACGACGGTCCCGCGCTTCGCCGCGGCGACGAGCCCGGAGGAGCTCCTCGCGGCGCTCGCCGACGCCGCGGCGCTTCGCCTCCGGAGACGAGCCTCCGCCGGCGTGGCCGACGCGCGTGTCGCGGCGCCCGCCGCGGCGCCGCCGGTCGAGCGGCCGCCCGAGCTCTTCGAGGAGCTCGCGCGCGCCCTCGCGGAGGCCACGAGCGGCGCGTGCGCGCTCTCACGCGTCTGGCCGTGCGGAGCGGAACGCTCGCCGAGCGCGTCCGCAACGGCGCCGGCCTCGACGTCGGGCAGACGCGAAGCGAGATCGACGGCGTCGCGACGGCCATCGGCGCGGCGCGGCGAGCGCGCCGTGCGAGGTGCGGATCCCGTTTCGCAGACGCGAGGCCCCGGACCTTCGCGGCGCTCGCGCGCCGGCTCGGCGACGCCGCGACGCTTCCGCTGGCCGAGCCAGCGGCTCCTCCGTCCCGCGGGCGAGTGGCTGCTCGATCCCGCGGTCGGCGCGGCGCTGCTCGCGGGGATCGCTCCGATCTTCACCTCCGAGCGCCCGCCGCGCTGGATCGCGCGGGGAGCGCTCGCGGCGCCGGGACGCGGCGTCGCCGACGACGCCCCCGCCGACGCGCCCTTCGACGGCGAGGGCGTGGCCAGCCGCCGGGTCCTCCTCGTGGAGGAGGGGCAGCTGGTCGGCGGCCTGCGCGACCTGCGCTCGGCGCGCGGCGCCGGGCGTCCCCTCCACCGGCCACGGCGTGCGTCCGTCCTTTCGCACGCCGCCCGCCGTCGGGCCGCGGCGGATCTTCTTCGAGACGAAGATCGCCGCCGCCCGGCCGCGGAGCTGCTCGCCTCCGTGAAGCGCGGCGTCTACGCCTCGGCCCTGATCGCGCCCGCGCGCATCGACGTCGTCGAGGACCGATTCGAGATCGAGTTCACCGGAATCGCCGTGGTCGCGGGACGGGCGCGCGGGCCGATCCCGGCCGCCCGCGTCGCCGGCCGCCTCTCGGAGCTCCTGCGCCGGATCCAGGGCGCTCTCGAGCGACCTGCAGTTCTTTCCGCTGCCCTTCGCCGCGGGAGCGCCCACGATCCTCATCGAGCCGGCCAGCTTCGAGTAGGCGTTGAAGCGTCGAGACGTCGAAAGGGGTCCGACAGCACTTCGCCTTCAACAGTGCGAGCCTGCGCTAGCTCGGCTCGACCTCTTCGGGCGGAGCGGGCGTGGGCTCCGCCTCGGGAGGCGGGACGCCCTCGGGCGACATCGGCTCGTTCTCTTCCGGAGCGGGCGTGGGCGGCGGCTCGCGCGGCGACCGGGCGTGACCGCCGCCGGCGGAACCGGACGCGGGCCACGGAGCGGGCGGGCGGTCGGCCGTGGCCGCGTCGGCGCATCCGCCGATGGGGTGGGGCGGCGGCCGCCGGCCATTCGCCGGGCCCGGCGGGACGCCTCCGGTCGCCGGGCCCGCGCGGGACGCCCCCGGTTCCCGGCCCGATCTCGCGCGGCGTCGGCTCGGGCTCGCTCGTCGGCGACCTCGGCGGCGTCGACGGCCCGGTCCACGGGAACCTGCCGGAACGCGGGCTCCTCGTGGAAGGCGGCGTCCCGGTCGAGGGTCGCGCGCGCAGATCTCGCGGTCGTAGTTCGGCGATCGAGGCGCGGTACGATCAGCTCCGAGTCGATGACGAGCGGATTGCGCTTGGGATCGCGCATCGACGGATCGATCCAGAACGCCTTCGCATACTGCGCGACCGCGTCGTCCGATCTTGCCGCTCTTCTCGTAGAGCCGGCCGAGACGAAAGCGCGACGGCGGAAAGCCGGGCTTGCGCGCGATCGACTTCTTGTAGGCCGAGATCGCGTCGCTCGGCTTGCCCTCGGTTTCGCGCAGGAGCCCGAGGTTGTAGAGGGAGATGAAGTTCGCCGAGTCCAGCTTGGCCGCCAGCTCGTACTGCTCCGCGGCCTGCTCGGGAAACTGGCGCAGCGCCAGGAGGTTTCCGAAGTCGTTGTGGAGGTTCGCGTCGTCCGGCGACTCTTCGATCCGCTTCTCCATCGCGAGGATCTCGTCGTCGAGCGCGTTGCCGGCGACGAGATACTTCCGATAGAAGGGATCGGGAGCCGGCTTGTTCCCGTTCGCGGCGGACGGCGATTCCTGTGCCGGAGAAATGCCGAGCGCCGGAGCCAGAGCCAGGGCAGCGTCCCGACGACGAGCCAACGCTTCATGCGGTCCCCCGTGACTTCTTCTTGGCGATGAGACGCACCCGGCCCTCTCTCTCGGCGACGTCGAAGACGACGTCGGCCGCGCCGAACTTCTCGCGGACCTTCCGCCGCTCGCGCTCGAGACCCTCCAGAAACCCCTCCAACCGGTAGCCGCTCACGTCCTCTCCCCTCGCCTTCTTGGCGGAGACGTAGCGCTCGAAGAGATCCCGGTCCGGATCGGTCGGGACGGCGCCCCGCTCCTCTTGTACGGAGGGGGCCCGGCCCGCGTTGGGGCCCGGGGAGGGCATCTGGGCCCCACCGCCCTCCCGGAAATGGCCGTAGAGGCCCGGCCGGCGGCCGGACTCCTTCTCCGCCAGCAGGCGCTCCCATCGCTCGAGCAGGGCGAAAAAGCGGCCCTGGAGGGTCGAAAAGCGGTAGCGCTCCGCGGCGGACATGGCCTCGGAGGCGTTCAGTCTCCGGAGCATCTCCTCGACGTGCTTTCGGCCCTCGATGGGGGGCTTCGAGGAGGACCCGTACAGGAAGGCATCGCACTCGGCCGAAAGCCGCTTGATGGCCTGCTCGAGGACCTGGAGCTCGCGCTCGAAGCCCGCCTCGCTCATCGAATGACCCGCGACATCGCCCCGATCCGCACCGTCTCCTATAGTAAAGGAACCGTGAGCGACTCGAACCCCAACCCGAACCCGGCCCGGCCCGAGACGAGCCGCCCCCACCCACCCTCGATGGACGCGCTCCTGCACGCTCCGGAGGCCGAGGAGCCGCTCCGGCGATTCGGCCGAGCAGGCCGTCAAGGAAGAGCTGCGGAAAGCCATGGCCCGGGGCGAGACGCGCCCGGAGGCGCTCTGGGAGACGGCGCGGGCCGCGCTCGTCGCGCCGTTTCGCGCCGACGCTCGAGCGGGCCATCAACGGGACGGGCGTCCTTCTCCACACGAACCTCGGACGCGCCCCGCTGCCCGAGGTCGCGCGCGCCGCGATCCTCGAGGCCGCGGCCGGCTACTCGACCGTCGAGTACGACCCGGCTCGCGGAGCCCGCGGCCGGCGGCAGGACCACGTGCGCCATCTCGCGAAGGACGTCTTCGGCTGCGACGACGCCATCGCCGTCAACAACAACGCCGCGGCGGTCCTGCTCGCGCTGTCGGCCCTCGCGCGGGGCCGCGAGGTCCTCGTGTCGCGCGGCGAGCTCGTCGCGATCGGCGGCTCGTTCAAGATTCCCGAGATCCTCGAAGCCTCGGGCGCCCGTCTCCGTGAGGTCGGAACGACCAATCGCACGACCGCCGAGGACTACCGGCGGGCCTTCACGCCCGAGACCGCCCTGCTGCTCTCCGTCCATCCCGTCGAACTACGAGATCCGCGGCTACACACGGCGCCCGGCCCCGGCGGAGCTCGCGGGCCTCGCGACGCGAAGCGGGCGTGCCGTGGCTCCACGATCAGGGAACCGGCTGCGTCGTCGCCCTCGAGGAGTTCGGTGTGGCGGGCGAGCCCACGGTGGCCGAATGCCTGGCGGCGGGCGCGGACCTCGTCACCTTCTCGGGCGACAAGCTCTTCTCGGGACCGCAGGCGGGCTTCCTCGCCGGCCGCGAAGAGCTCGTCAAGCGCGCGGCCGCGCACCCCGTGGCGCGGGCGGTCCGGCTCGACAAGCTGACGCTCGCGGCGCTCGCCGCGACGCTCGCGGCATGGAAGACCGGAGCCTGGCGGGCCTTCCCGGTCTACCGCGCGGCGGCGGCGACGCTGCCGGAGCTCGAGGAGCGCGGCCGGCGCATCCTGAGCGCGGCGCTCTCGAGAGGGCTCGCCGGCGACGTGGTTCCATCGCGCGCGGCGTTCGGCGGCGGCACCAGCCCCGAGAAACTCTTCGAGTCCCGGGCCCTCTCTCTCCGCCACGCGGAAATCTCGGCGGAAGCCCTGGCGGCGCGTCTGCGGACCGGCCGGCCTCCGATCGTCGCCCGCGTCGAAGAGGGCGCGGTGCTGCTCGACCTTCGCTCGATCGCGCCCGAGGAGGACGCCGAGGTCGCGGCATCGCTCGCGGCGCTCGCGCAGGATCCGGTTCCGCCGGCGCCCGCGGCGCGAATGCGATAATCGTTCATGACGACGACGCCGAAAGCCAAGCGGATCGCCTGGTTCCTTCCCGCCACCCTGCTGCTCGCCCTCTTCGTGCTGCGGGGCGCCGCGTGCCGCAAGGCCCAACCGTCGGCGGAGCCCGTCGTGACGCCGGCCGCGAAAGGCGGGTGGATCACGCCGCTTCTCACCGCCCCGCCGCCGCAGCCGACGATGACCCTCTGGCGGACGGACATCACCCGCGTACCGACCGAGCCGGGGTAGCCGGCCGAGCGACTCAGGCGTCGCCGAGGCCGTGCTCGCGAAGCTTCGCCTCGAAGCGCCGCGAGGTCAGGCCCGCCGCCTGGGCGGCCGCGGTCCGATCGCCTTTCGCCTTCTCGAGGGCCCGGAGGAGCCAGATCCTCTCGGCCGCGGCGGCGGCCCGCTCGCGCGCCTCGTCCAGCGTCTCCTCGCGGGAGGCGGGAGGCAAGAGCGGCTCGGGACCCAGCCGCAGGTGCCTCTCTTCGATGCTTCCGTCGTCGGCGAGGATGATGGCCCGCTCGAGGCAGTTGCGCAGCTCCCGCACGTTGCCCGGCCAGTCGTACCGGCGGAGCCGCTCGCGGGCCGAAGGCGCCAGGCGGATGGCGCGCTTGCCGAGCTCCGGCGGAAGGTGCTCGAGGTACCAGTCGATGAGCGGGATCGATGTCCTCCGGCCGCTCGCGCAGCGCCGGGAATCCGGATCGGAAAGACCCGCACGCGGTAGAAGAGGTCCTCCCGGAAGAGGCCCTGGGCGACGAGCTTCTCGAGGGGCCGGTTCGAGGCCGCGATGATCCGCACGTCCACCTCGATCGGGATCGTTCCGCCGACGCGGTGGAAGGAACGCTCCTGGAGGACGCGCAGGAGCTTGCCCTGCGTCGCGGGCGTGAGCTCGCCGATCTCGTCGAGAAACACGGTGCCCGAATCGCCGAGCTCGAACTTGCCCATGCGGCGCCCGGAGGCGCCCGTGAACGCGCCGCGCTCGTGGCCGAAGAGCTCGCTCTCGAGCAGCGACTCCGGGATCGCGGCGCAGTTGATCGCGATGAAGGCGCCGTCCCGCCGGGCCGAGAGCGCGTGGATCGCGCGGGCGAAGAGCTCCTTGCCCGTTCCGCTCTCGCCCTCGAGAAGCACCGTGGCGTCGGTGGCGGCGACGCGCTCCGTCTCGGCCCGCACCGTCCGGATCGCGGCCGACTCTCCGACGATGGGCGGCATCGCGCGCGACTGCGCATCGGCGAAGAGCAGCGACTCGCGGGACTGCGCCCGCCGCTCGATGGCCCGGGCGACCCGCAGCCGCAGGAGGTCCGGGTCCACGGGCTTCGTGATGAAGTCCTCGGCCCCGCGCTTCATCGCCTCGACCGCGGTCTCGATCGAGCCGAAGGCGGTCATGACGAGGACCGGGAGCGTGGGATCCGAGGCGACGCGCGGCGTCGAGGACCGCGAGGCCGTCGGCGCCCGGCAGGCGCCAGTCCGTCAGCACCAGGTCGAACCGCTCTCCCCTCCGCAGACGCTCGACGGCTCCCGTTCCGGTCGCGGCGCACTCGACGCGAAGGCCTTCCGCCTTCAGCATCTCCTCGAGCATCGTGCGCAGGGAGTCCTTGTCCTCGACGATCAGGATGCGCGACATGGTCTCGACAGAGTATGAACCGCGGCTCGAGAGACGTGCATCGCGATTCGGCGGCGCTTCGGACGCGCGCCTCAACCTACGAGATAGCCCTACCGGCTGGGAGGCTTCGGCTGGTTGTCCGGGTGCGTCGCGCCCGGGATGTAGCCGGTCTTGCCGTCGGCGGGCGGCTGGGACGGCGCATTCGGAACCGGCGCCACCTACATGCTCCCGCGGCCGTACGGTGTGGGCCGGGGAGACGGGGCGGCCGCGGCACCCGAAGCCGCCGCCGCGGCTGCCGGCCCGGGAGTCGGCGGGGGCGGCTTCGGCGGGGCCCACTGCGGGTGGAATCGTAGCGTGGCGACCGTCTTCTGCCCCACGTTGATCTGAGCCGTGAACTCCACCGTCTGGCCGGATCCGATGGTTCCCTTCGAGAGAGAAGCGGTCGTTCCGCTCGATGGGCTGACCCTTTTCGTCGATGGCCGCGATCGTTCAGGCGCACGCTTTCCGCCGGCGCCTGGCCGATGTTACGGAGAGACCCCTTGATGATGAGCGTGTCGGCTCTCATTTCCTGTGTGTAGTCGGCCACCTCCACGCGGGCGCCGGCGACCGCGCCCCCGGCCGCCGCCTGCTCCCCTTTGGGAGCTTCGGCGCTTTCGAGTTCCATGGGATGCGACACGTCCGCATCCGTGATCCGGACGCTCGCCTTTGGCTGGTGGCGTCCGCCGCCTGCCGGGCGGCCTCGGCCGGCGTCGACGCCGGCGGCGCCTCGGCCGGAGCCGGAGCGGCCGAGGCGGCCGCCTGGTTCGCGGCGGCCGTAGCCTCGCGATCGATCTCGGTGACGGGAACGGAGAGAAGAGTCCCGTCCGCGCGGGTCAGGTACGCCGTGTTTCCACGGCGCACCCAGGGCTGCTTGAGGGGAACGACGGTGCCGCCCTTCAGGACGACGACGTCGGCGTGCGCAAGCCCCGCGAAGCCGCACGCGGCCGCGAAGAACGCGGCGGCGGCGAAAGCTCGACCGGATGCCCTCACTGCTGTTCCTTCCAATTCTGCTCGATGACGTTGCCACGCCGCCGGGGTCGGTTCTTGACGGCATGCGAGCCGCCGGAGAAGAGCACGGTGTCGATTATATCGCCCTCGGGCGAGACCGACTGCGACGGCGCCGCCATGCCCTCGCCGAGGTCTTCCCGTACCCGTCGTAGTAGCCCGACGGGTCGAAGTAGGCCTCCCCGGTCAGGAAGAAGAACCGGTACCGGAAGGAGCTGCCCTCGGTGGCGCACGGCGAGACCGAGTCCGGCGTGAACGTGACGACCGAGAGGAAGCCCTGCGTCGAGAAGACCGTTGACGTCGTCTTCTCGTTGCTCGAGCTGTAGTCGAGGACGAAGCCGTTGGCCGCGTTCGCGCAAGCGCCGGTGTACGGAATCGCGCAAGCCGTGCCGGTCGGCGGCGTGAGGTCGTGCAGGTCGGTCTTCACGAACGTCGTGGTCGTCTGGCCCGAATCGACCACGTAGAAGAAGTCCTGAGTCTGGGTGTTCGGGCGCGCGAGCTCGGCACGGTTGCCGGTGCCGAACGCGATACCGAGGACGGGCGGAGCTCCGGAACCTCCGATGAAGACGATTCCGGGCTCGTAGAAGATCGGCCTCTTCAGAGCGCAGGCCGTGCCCGACATCTCGCAGCCGTCGAAGAGGAGGAACGGCGAGTACCCGTGGAGCTGGCCGCTCGCGATCTCTCCGCGCTTCGGGGATGCCGAGGCATCCGGCGTCAGGTCGATCCGCCACATCTGGCCGTTGACGTCGCCGATGTAGGCCACATCGAGATAGCCGTCGTCGTTGTAGTCCGCCACCGCCGGGAGGCGCGGGCATCGGAGCGAAGTCGACGTTCGGTCCCCGTGCCGTTGACGCCCCGCTGCATCTTGTAGAGGATCGCGCCGGTCTCCACGTCGACGATGTAGAAGGCACGGCCCTGGATCACGGCGCCGGTCCCGAGGATGGTGGCGACGTCGGAGCCGGCAGTGAAGCTCGGATCGAAGCCGCCGCCGAAGATCGCGACGTACCGATCGTCGAATCCGCCGGCGTCCGCCGTCGGGCTCGCCGGATCGTAGACCTTGATCCGGCCCAGACGTGGCACGCGACCAGGTTTCGCCGAGAGGCGCGCCGACGGTGCCGCAGGCATCCGAGCAGGCCGCGCCGGCGTCGGTGAACGTCCACATGACCGACGGGTATTCGCGATTCGAAGCCGTCCCGGCCGTGCAGCTCGTGCCGGAGCCGTCGAGACAGCCCGGCGAACGCATCCTTGTTGCCCGTGATCTCGCCGAACGTCGGAGAGCGTCGTTACGATGTCGATGTCGTCGGGCTGCGTCACGTCGAGGGCGTAGTAGCCGTGGCCTCCCTGGCGGAGGCTGCCGACGAGCACCGTGCGCCACGCGCGCTCGGTCTCGTCCGGCGCTGGCCACGAACTCGGGGTCGACGAAGACGTCCGCCGTCGCCGTCGAGCCGTCCACGAAGTACTGCGGCAGGGGCGGGAAATTGAGGAGATTCGTGAACTTGTCCGCGAGCAGGGTCGTCGGCGAGTACGCGAAGATCTCGCGGCCGGTGCCGAGGTCGAAGGTGTTGGCGAAGTTCGCCGTATCGCGGTTCCAGACGCCGCCGTCGAAAGCGTGCAGGAAGCCGTCGTTAGCGCCGGCGAAAACGACCTTGCGCCGCTTGCCGTGGAGGTTGGCGAACTCGAGATAGGGCTCGTCCGGTCGTCGTGGCGCCCGTCCGCGGCGTGCAGGTTGGCCGACAGGTACTGGAAGTAGCGCGGCGGCTCGAGCATCAGGAGCTCGGAGTGGAAGATGTCTCCGAGCTTGTGCGCGTAGCCGGCCGGCGGAGGACCCGTCGCCGTCCGTGCGGACCTGCGGCGGATCTCCCGGCGCGGGGGCGTCGTCCTGGTAGAAGTACGAGTACCGCTGCTCCTCCGAGGCGCCGGGGCCGATCGTGCCGATCGTTGCGGGGCGGATCGTCGGGTCGTTGAGGATCTCGTCGCGGCGCCCGAAGGTGGTCCTGCCGCCGCGGAGGAACTGAACGGTCAGCCGCGCCAGTGTCTGGTCGGCGGTGACGGCCGGATCGAGGCCCATGTCCGTCATGAGGGCGTCGAAGCACGGAGCACCCGGCGCACGAGCCGGTGTCGGGCAGGAAGTTCTCGCGGAGCGTCCGGCACGCCCGGCGACCGAACGGGAGAAGATCATCTTGCGGCCCGGCCAGACCGAGATCGCGGGCGCCTTGACACGTCGGGACGGCCGCCGAGGGAACGGCGCCGGCCGCCAGATCGGCGACCGGGTCGGTGTAGCCGAGGACGCGTCCGGCGCTCCAGACCGGCTTGCGCAGGGCCTGGCTGGCGTTGTTCGGGGCGGTTTCGTCGGGGAACTCGGCCGGCGGCGTGGCGACCGGCGTCGGCGTGGGCGTGCCCACCGCGGGCGTCGCCGTCGGGCCGCCGCGTCGTCGGAGTCGGAGTGACGGTCGCGGCCGCCGCGGTCACGACCGGAATCAGGCCGTTCGAGTCGAGCTGGTAGCTCTTGACCGTGCCGCTCCAGATGGACCAGCTCGAGAGGTCGCCGTTCTCGTTCAGGTGGCTCGGAACGACGGCGCCGATCTGGGCCGTGTCGCCGAAGCCGCCGGCGAAGGCCGGCAGCGAGGGCGACGCGAAGAAGTTGGCGCTCCGCTTGAAGTCGAGAAGCGACTGGAGAGCCTTCAGGAGATCGTCCTCGTCGTCCGCCGCGAAGAGCTGGCCGCCGCTCTCGTCGGCGATGCAGTTGAGGGCCGGGAAGAACGACGGGTTCGTGTTCAGGCCGACGACGTAGACCGGGATGCCGCTGACGCGCACGCTCGGATCCAGGGCCTGAGCCGCGGCGCGGCGGCCCGGGCGCGCTTTCGGGCAGAGCCACGGCGCCGAGATCGCCCGCCGGCCCGCGGCCCGTGGGCCCGCCGATGCAGGGATCCGACCCCGCCTCGTCGATGCCGTCGGTGATGAGCACGATGATGTAGTTGCGGCAGTCGATCGCCGGATCCGGAGCGCCGCTGCCGGTCGGAGCCGGAAACACGCTCTTGACGAAGTAGTTGTAGGCGTCGAGGAGCGCTCCGGCGAGCGGCGTGCACGCGGCCGTGACCGCGACTTCCTTGGCGTCCTCCTGCAGGCGTGTACGCGGTGGCCGCGGGCGCCGCCGAGTTGTAGCTGACGATCGACGTCGTGAAACGCAGGAGGCGCTTGATGGCGCTCTCCGGCGAGTTGCCGCCCGGGTAGTCGGTGCCGAGCCACTCGCGGCGGAACGGCACGATCGGCCAGTCCTCGGGCGACGCCGGCGGGTTCGGAGGATAGACAGCCGGCGACGCCGCGTCCGGCGGGCCGAGGGCGGCGGGCGCGGTGCCCGGGAAGCCCTTGAACGTGTTGAAGTGCGCGAGGCCGCCGCAGTCCTGCGTATAGGGGTCGCAGCCGATGATACCCAGCGGGCAGGACGGGTCCGGCCAATGGCGTCGCTCGGGACCTGGCCGAACGGCCGCGGTCGGTCCTTGTCGCGCGATCGCCGAGTACGCGCCCTGGTTGCTGCGGTCGGCGATCGTGCCGGTGTCGGCCTTGCCGTCCGCGTCGTTGTCCGGAGCCGACGGGCAGCCGAAGGTCAGGCCCGGACAGGAGCCCCAGGGCGGATTGCCGGAGGACACGTCGTCGGAGACGAACTCGCGGCGGCAGGTCGTAGAGATCGCCGCGCACGTACCGGATCTCCACGGTCTGGAGGAACGTGAGCGAGGTATCCGGATCCGCCTGCGGATCGTCGAAACCGCGCATGAAGGTGGGCGACGCCGGCAGCGGAATCAGGTTCGCCGGGGCGGGCTCGCCCGGATCGATGACGCCGTCGCCGTTCGTGTCGACGAACGAGCAGAGGCGGCTGGCGTCGTAGGGGCACGGCGCGCAGACGAGCTGCCCGCCTCCCGTGTAGGTCGCCGGGATGCCCGGGCACGGCCCGGCCGGCGGGGGCGGCGGGACCATCGCGAAGAGGCCGCGCACGACCGGGGCCAGCCAGTTCGCGAACACCGGCAGGATGCTCTTGTGCGGCATCGCGCCGCCGGGATCCGTCGGGACGAGCGTCGGCGTGTTGGTCGGCGTGCGCGTCGGCGTGCGCGTCGCCGTGTTCGTCGCCGTGTTGGAGGCGGTGGCCGTCGCCGTCCGCGTCGCCGTGTTCGTCGCCGTGTTCGAAGCGGTCCGGGTCGCGGTGTTCGTCGGAGTGTTGCTCGCCGTGGACGTCTGCGTGGCCGTCCGCGTCGCGGTCCTCGTCGCCGTTCTCGAGGCGTGAACGTGTTGGTTCCCGTGAACGTGGCCGTCGCGCGTCGCGGTCGCAGTACGCGTGTTGGACGGCGTGGACGTCCGAGTGGCTGTGAACGTCTGAGTCGCCGTCGAAGTCGCCGTCCGCGTGAATGTGGCCGTTCCGGTGGAGGTGCGCGTCGGCGTGTTCGACGCGGTGAACGTCCGCGTCGGCGTGAACGTGTTCGTCGGCGTGAACGTCCTGGTCGGAGTGAACGTCGGGGTGCGCGTGCGCGTGGGAGTCCGCGTGTTCGACGGCGTGAACGTCCGCGTGGCCGTCCGCGTGAGCGTCGCGGTGAACGTCTGAGTCCCCGTGAAGGTCGCCGTGCGGGTGAACGTGGCGGTGCCCGTGAAGGTCGGTGTCCGCGTGCTCGAGGGCGTGAAGGTCGTCGTCGCCGTGCTCGTGCGCGTGGCGGTCGGCGTGTTCGACGGAGTGCTCGTGGACGTCCGGGTCGGCGTGGCCGACGGCGTATTGGTGTTGGTCGACGTCGCCGTCGGCGTGGCCGTGTTGGTCGGCGTGTTCGTGTTGGTCGGCGTGTTCGTCGGCGTGCTCGTCGGCGTCTCCGACGGCGTGAAGGTCGGCGTGTTGCTCGGCGTAAACGTCGGCGTGTCCGTCGGCGTCGGGCGTCGGCGTGTCGGGCGGCGGGCCGTACTCGTCGACCCGAACGACGACGAAGGGATCCGAGTAGTTTCCCGATCACGATCTGCATCCGCAGCTCACGGCCCGGGCGCGAAGGGCTCCGGTAGATGACCAGCCCTTCGTTCAGGCCGTGGGGTCCGAATGCGCCGCGCCAGCTGCCCGGGATCAGCGTCGGGTCCGGATAGGGATACCGCGGATCGGGATTGACCGGCGGAATCCCGGGCGGGAACGGTCCCTGGTCCGGCTGGCCCAGGCTTCCGTAGAGACGCATGACCTTGTGGCCCATCTGCAGGAAGCGGCCCTGCTGGATGTCCGGCCACGCCGCCACGGGGAAGAGCGGAGCTGATCGGCCGATTGCCGGCATCATTGAGCGTGTCGGCGAAATAGAGCCACTCGAGCCGCCGTTCTCGAGGGTCTGGCCGGCGGTCTTGGCTCCGCCGATCGGATAGCCGCGCGCGGGGTCGCCGGTGTTGGCCTGGACGGAAGTGTCCGCGGCGCCGAAGGTCGGATCGGGGTTGCGGTAGGTCGTGAAGGCCCAGTTCACGCCGGCGGCGCTCGTCATGACCTTCCGCAGAACGCGCTTGGCGACGCCGAACTTGGATCCCTGCGACGCTGGTGGTGCCCTCCGGGTAGATGAAGTCGTCCAGGAACGCGGGCAGCCGGTACGTGTCCGAGAACTCGGTGTTCATCGAGTAGGAGGAGTCGAGGATGACGAGGACGTTCGTGGCCGCGCCGGCGTTGGCCTGGAGGAGCTGCCGGTCGTCGGGTCGGGCGGGCGACGCCATGAGGAAGAGGGCCACGAACGTGGTCGCCACACGGTGGCGTTCCACGAATCCGCGCAGCCCTCGAGATCTCCGGCTTGGTGTCGCGTCGCATGGGTCGTCTCCTCAGAACGGTAAGCCGGGCCGGAAGGGGCCCGATCTCCGCATCGGCCACGAGTGCCTTGGAGTACTGCAGAAAGGCGTCGTCCTGTGCGCCGGTCGAGCGCAATTCGAAGGCGTACATGTACTGGGCGCGCGACCCTGTCTCGTTGATGCATGCCGCCCCGGTAGGGCCGGCGGCCCGAGGCGGCCCGGGTTCATGACGCGGACCTCGATGTCGTCGGTTCCGATGAAACCGAGGCCCTGGCGGAACCGGTGGCTGGACATGTTGAAGAGGACGGTGCCGAAGAGGTTCGGCGCGCCGGGCGTTCCGAACTCCGGCCGCGTCAGGAACGCGCCGGGATCGTCCAGCTCCACGGCGGCCCAGCGGATGCCCGGCGTCGGAGGAGTAGAACGCGCGGTTGATCGACCACTCGTTGGCGGCGATCCGCGCCTCGGTCGAGGTGATCAGCATCAGGGCGATGCCGATGACGGTCAGAATCGCGAGAACGAGGATCGCGACGACGAGGGCGGCGCCGCGCTCGCGGCGGTTCAGGTGTCTGGTAGTCTTCATGCTCATCCCTGGAACGCGTAGTTCCGGAGGTTGACCTTCAGCGTCTGCACGCGGCGGCGATAGTTGCCCGGCGTGATCGGAGCCGCCGTGGAGTTCATGATCTGGTAGCCCTCGGCCGCCGGTCCGCGGTAGGTCGGATCCGAGTCCTTCGCCTTGGCGAGCAGCGAGACCATCACGCCGTGGAGGCGCGGGCAGTGCTGGGCGAAGCGGCTGCCGGCGTGGCCGGCGACGAAGGGCTGCTGCTGCTGGAAGTCGGTGTCCACCGGCACGTCCTCGCCGGTCACGTTGGGCACCCACTCGTCGCCGTCGACGGCGGTCGAGACGTTCGGATCGACGTTCAGGGCCGGCGCGACGGGAGGAATCGACCGTCAGGGCGTTGTCGGTGAGCGCCGGTGATGATCCCGTCGATGCCGTAGGCCACCTGCATGTCCTCGACGTCCTCGGCGAGCCTCACGACCTCGAAGGCGTTGCCGCGCCGCGTCCCCTGGGCGAGGAACGGGTGGATGCCGGTCGGGATCGGTGACCGGGTCCGTCGTGATGAAGAAGACGAAGTCGTCGAGGACCCCCGCGCGCCGGATCTTCGCGATCGGCAGGGCGGGCTGGCCCAGCCCGGTCGTCGAGGGCAGCTCGGCGTTGAACCGCGGCCCGATCGTGCCGCCGAAGTCGACGGCACCGAAGCGTCGGTGCCGGCGAGGTCCGTCGGCGCGGTGATCACGCCGACGTTGTAGCGGGCCTGCGGGTACCGGGTCACGCGCGCCGGGCCCGGGATCGGAGCAGGCGGAGTGAAGGTCCGTGTTCGCCGTCCTCGACGATGACGAGCATCGGCCGAGCGTTCGGTCGCGGTCGCGGTGTACGCGTCGATCGCCGCGAACTGCGGACGGTTGGCCGCATCGTCGTTGACGTGCTGGCCGATCATGAGGTTGCCGATGATCGGCAGCACGGTCAGCGACTGGGAGCCCGTGCAGCCGTTGCAGCCCGTCTGCTGATCGAAGCCGATGAGGGGCGACAGGATGACGCCCCGGATCTCGATCATGTCGGTGCCGGGCCGGACGGTCCAGACCGTGCCGCCGGTGTCCGTGATCGTCACGCCCGCCGACGTTGTCGTAGGAAGCCCCGGCCGGCGCGATCCCGGGCAGGCCCCGGTCGTTGTGGTTGAGGACCGCCTGCGTGACGTAGAGACCGCCGGCGCCGGCCATGCGGATGACCCGGGTCATCTGGTAGATGCCGTAGCGCACGGCGCCCTGCGCGTCGGCGACGTCGGTCTCGTTCTTGTTGATGCGGGCGCTCGCGTCGAAGACGGCGAGCAGCCCGAGCATCGCGATCGCCAGGAGCATCGAGACGACGATCATCTCGATCAGCGTGAAACCGGATTCGCGGCGGCGTCGCGATGAGAGGTCTTCTCATGGCTCTAACTGCAGGCGCCCGCGGGATCGGGGTTCCGGACGAAACCGGACACCGCGCGCCGTCCGCGCGCCGATGCCCAGGTTGGTGCCGCCCGATGTCGAGCGGACGGTCACCGTGATGTGCTTGAAGTCGCAGGGCGTTCCCGCCCCGACGGCGGTCAGGACGAAGTTGTCGCCGGGCGCGGCCGGGCGGCGCGGTCGTGAAGTTGGTCGACGGTGTAGGTGCGCTCGAGCGGATTCCTGACGTTCGAGGGCGGAATCCCCGTCGCCGGGTCCGGAAGCGTCGTCGGCAGATCGTTGACGAACGCGCCCGCGGCGAGCTGCGCGTTGTCGAACGGCAGGTTCATGAGCTGTTCGAGCCGATCGCGCGCCAGGTTGTGGATGCTCGTGTACTCGTAGGCGCTGTAGTTCGATGCGAACGCTCATGATGAAGAGCGGCGCGATCCCGAGAAGCACGATGCCGAGGAGAGCCACGGCGATCAGCATCTCGACGAGCGTCAGGCCGGCTTCGCGCCGCCTGCCGCGCGGACGGGAAGGGTTCAGTGCCATTCGGTCCCCCGCATTTGAGTCGCGGTCGGATTGGGCTTGAGGACCTCGATCTTCCCGTTGGCCGACACCTGGACGGGCAGATCGTTCTGGACACCCGGCCCGACGACGCCGCGGATCGTGAACGACGGCGCCGGCCCGTGACGCGGCCGTCGGGCCCGAAGGTGACGACGGTCGGATTGGTGGCGTACTGCATCGGGTACGGCGGCGGAATCGTCGGCGGGAAGTCGACGCGCGCCGAAATCCGCGTCTCGGAGACCTTGATCGGCGTCGGGACGCTCCTCGAACGTCTCGACGAGATGGAACGCCTTGCGAGCCGGTCGCGCGCGTGATGACGACCCGCGCCGGAAGGTTCCGCTTGACGGCACGCATCCGGGCGGCGGCGAGCGTGATGGCGAACTCGCCTCCGGCGCTCTTGACCTCGTTGCGCTGGGAGATCTTGGCGAACCACGGCGCCGCGGCCAGCGCCAGGATGGCGATGATGGCGATGACGACCAGGATCTCGACGATAGAGAACCCGCGCTCCCGCCTCGGGAAAGACGATGCGTGCGATGCACGGAGCATTTCGCCACGGATGTGGAGCGATTCTCATGCCCGGGACCTCGATTGTTTATTAAGCTGTGAGGCCGCAATTATATACGAAGTCGGGAGCCGGGTTCCGGAGCGGCCGGTGTGGCGCCTTTTCGTTACCTCTGGTAACGCCTCCGAGCTGTCTGCTGTCAGCCGTCGGTGACCAGCCACACGAGCGACCGGAGCTGAGAGCGGACGCCTCGAAAGCTGACAGCTTCCTTCCCGCTGCCCGACCCCCTACACTGGCTCGGCACCCCCCATGTGGCCCACCAAGCGAAAGGCGTCCGAGCTCGATACCCTGCTCGGCCGGCTCCACGCCCGCCGCTGGAGCAACGAGGCCGAGCGGGACGAGCTGCTGAAGACCCTCGGCGCCGCCGCCAGCCTCGAGCCCGAGGATGTCGCCTGGATGGCGGTGGAGACGGATCCGGCCCTTCGGCAGGCGGGGCTCGGCTTCCTGAAGCGGCTTCCCTACGAGGCGGCCGCGGCAGTCGATCTTTCCGCACCTCGGCTCGCGCGACCGAAGCGGTCCGCCGCCAGGCCATGAGCGCCCTCGAGCTTCTGGCCGGCGGGAGCTTCCTCGAAAAGCTGCAGGGCTTTCTCTCGCACCAGGATCCCGCGGTCGTCCACGCCGCCCTCGACCATCTCAAGAAGAACCCGAACGAGCGGGCCCTGCCCTGGCTGGCGCGGGTCTTCTCCACGGCCCAGGCGCCGGCGCGTCCGCAAGAAGGCGTTTTCCATCGTCGAGGCGACGGCCTCGGCGCGAACGGCGAGCCTCGCGCTCGCAGGCGCTCGAGGACGACGACGAGGAGATCCGCTTCCGGGCGGTCGCGCTGCTCGCCAAGTTCCCGGACGAGTCGCACATCGAGCCGCTCCTCCGGCATTGCCGCAACGACTCGAGCCGCGTGCGCGACGCGGCGATCGCGCGCTCGGACCGCTCCTCGCCAAGTCCCGGACCTGGAGCGACGAGGTCCTGCCCGCTGCTCTCCGACGCGAACCCGAAGGTGCGCCAGCTCGCCTCGCGGATCATCGCGACGCAGGAGCCGCGCTCGATCGCGGACGCCTTCCTGCGCACGTTCCGCAACACCTACGGCCCGGCCAAGGACCGGGCGCTCGAGGCCCTGCGAGAGCTCGGGCCGGATTTCATCCGAGCCTTCCTCGACCGCGGCGCAGTCGGCCGACCCGCAGGAGGCCGCGCTCGCCGCGTCGATCGCCGTCACGATCCGCTCGCCCGAGGTCGTGCCGCACTGCATCCGATTCCTGTCCGGGCAGGACTGGTGGCTGCGCGACCGCGCCGCGATGGCGCTGGCCGAGATCCGCGACGAGTCGGCGCTCCCCCACCTGCTCCAGCATGCTCCAGGACCCCGAGTCCAACCTCTCGGCCGCCGCCGCGCTCGGCGCGTGGGGAACGCCCCAGGCCCTGCCGGCCCTGCTCGAAGCGTACAAGCAGGCCACGGCCTTCACGGACCTGCGGCTCGAGATCCTCGACGCCTTCGCGAAGATCCAGGACGACCGGGTCGGCCCGCTCCTCCAGAAGATCGTCCAGGTCGACCCGAGCCCGCTCGTCAAGGACAAGGCGGCGCGGCTCGTGCGCGCAGCGCGCCGGAGAGACCGACGTCGTCGATACCGCGGCGCCGCCGCGTCTTCGCGCCGCTCGACTTCGCGGCGAACGCCGAGCCCTCGCTCTCCGACCTGCTCCGCCATGCGCGGGCCGTGTCGCGCCTCGGACCTGCACCTGGGCACGGGCACGGTCCCGCGCCTCCGCATCTACGGCCGCCTGACGCCGCTGCCCATGCCCGAGCCGACGGAAGCGCAGATGCGAGGCGTGGCTCGCGCCCGATTCTCGGAGACGACCGCGCCGGCCGAGCTCGAGACGCGCCGCCAGGTCGACTTCTGCCACAAGGACGCGGAGCTCGGCCGCTTCCGCACCAACGTCTTCTACGAGCGGAAGGGCCTGAACGCGGTCCTGCGCCTGGTGCCCTACGAGATCCCGAACCTGACGCGACGTGGGCCTGCCGGAGTCGATCTGGGAGATCACGGCGTACTCGCAGGGCCTGATCCTCGTCACCGGCCCGGCGGGCTGCGGCAAGACGACGACGCTCGCGGCCCTGGTCGACCGGATCAACGAGACCGAGCGCGGGCCACATCATCACCGTCGAGGACCCGATCGAGTACGTCCACGCGAGCAAGGAGTCGCTGGTCAACCAGCGCGAGATCCCGGCGCACTCGAAGTCCTTCGCGAAGGCCCTGCGCCAGTCGCTGCGCGAGGATCCCGGACGTGATCCTCGTCGGCGAGATGCGCGATCTCGAGACGATCTCGCTCGCGATCACGGCCTCCGAGACCGGCCACCTCGTGCTCGCGACGCTGCACACGACGACGGCCTCCTCGACGGTCGACCGGATCATCAACGCGTTCCCGCCCGACCAGCAGGGCCAGATCCGCATGATGGTCGCCGACTCGCTGAAGGCCGTGATCTCCCAGTCGCTGCTGCCGCGGCGGGACGGGACCGGGCGCGTCGCGGCCTTCGAGATCCTGCGCAACACGCCCGCGGTCGGCGGCCTGATCCGCGACGCGAAGACCTTCCAGATTCCGACGGCGATCCAGACGGGCTCGGCCTCGGGCATGCAGCTCGATGGACGGGGCCCTGCTGCAGCTCGTGCAGGAGGGCGTCATCGAGCCGCGGGTCGGCTACGACCGCGCGCAGCGCAAGGACGCCTTCGAGCCGTTCCTGGCGGAAGAAGGGGGCGCGCGCTGTGAGCGCCGCGGAACTCCGCCGCAGGCCGCCGTGCCTGCCGCGAAGACGAAGCTCGTCGGCGAGGTCGACGTCCTCTCGGTCGGCACCAACCGGATCGACCGTTTCCTCGCGATCCTGCCCAAGCGGAACGGCTCGGACCTCCACCTCTCGGTCGGATCGCCTCCGATCGTGCGCATCGACGGCGAGCTCGAGAGGATGCGCTACCGCATCCTGACGGAGGGCGACTTCTTCAACCTCGTCGGCCCGATCGCGCCGCCGCGCATCTGGGAGGCGTTCCAGGAAACCGGCGACGTCGACTTCGCCTACCAGATGGGCGAAGCAGGCGCGCTTCCGCGTGAACCTCTTCCGGCAGGAACGCGGCTCGGCCGCCGTCTTCCGGCTGATCCCCTCGCGCGTCCCGACGGCCGAGGACCTGAACCTGCCGGCGCCGATCGCGGGCCTCTTCGCCGTCCAGCGCGGCCTGATCCTCGTGACCGGGCCGACCGGCAGCGGCAAGTCGACGAGCCTCGCGGCGATCCTCGACCGCATGAACAAGCGGCTCGGCCCACCACGTCGTGACGATCGAAGACCCGATCGAGTTCGTGCACACCAACGACAAGTCCGTCTTCACGCAGCGCGAGATCGGCCCGGACGTCCCGAGCTTCGCCGAGGGCGTGAAGGCGGCGATCCGCGAGGACCCCGACTGCCTGCTCGTCGGCGAGATGCGGGACCTCGAGACGATGCGCATGGCGCTGACGGCGGCGCGAGACCGGCCTGCTCGTCTTCG
Source organism: uncultured Acidobacteriota bacterium (assembly GCA_963723535.1). GTDB lineage: Bacteria > Acidobacteriota > Thermoanaerobaculia > UBA5066 > Gp7-AA6 > DAHUXD01. The sequence continues at coordinate 198,830 of CAVRRE010000005.1, read as the reverse complement.
CCACGGTCCACACGAACTCCGCCGCCAAGGCCGTGGACCGCATCATCGACGCGTTCCCCGCCGCCGAGCAGGAGCAGGTGCGCATCGTCCTCGCCGAGGTCCTGCGCGGCGTCGTCGCCCAGCAGCTCCTGCGCAAGAAGGGCGGAGGACGGGTCCCCGCCTTCGAGATCCTCCTCGGCTCGACCGCCCTCTCCAACGCCATCCGCGAGGGCAAGACCGCCCTCATCAACAACATGATCGCGACCGGCAAGTCGCGAGGGATGATCTCGATGGATCAGTCGCTGACCGAGCTCGTCCAGAACGGGCTCGTCGAGCCGGACGAGGCCCTCGATCGGGCGATCGACAAGGAATCCTTCAAGAAGCATGATCGCCGGCCTCGCGAAGAAGGCGTAGGCCGCGCGGCTACGCCGGCAGCCGCAGCGTAAAGACCGCTCCCCCGCCCGGCCGGCTCGACACCTCGACCGTGCCGCCGTGGAGCTCGGCGATGCGGGCCACGATCGCGAGGCCGAACCCCGAGCCGCCGGGCTTCGAGGAGTAGAACGGGAGGAAGATCTTCTCCCGCTCGGCGGCGTCGACGCCGGGCCCGCGGTCCCAGACGGAGAGCGCGGCCTCCCTCTCGCCGCGCGCGCCGGCCAGCACGACCGCGTCGGGCTCCTTCCAGCGCTCCGGCGGGCGTCGCCTCGGCGGCGTTGCGGAGCAGGTTCGCGAGGGCGCGGCGCAGCAGGACCGAGGAGCCGCCGACCGGCGGGAACTCCCCGTCCCGCCCGACCGTCAACTCCGGGTGCGCGCGCTCGGTCTCGGCGCAGACGGCCTCGACGACCGACTCGAGATCCACCGGCTCCGGCGAGAACGTCTCCGGCTTCGCGAAGAGGAGGAAGTCGCTCGTGACGCGGCTCATCTCCTGGGCCTCGCGGCGGATCGCGCGGACGTACTCGGCGGCGCGCTCGGGCTCCGCGGTGTGCACGCGCAGGGCGAGGTCCGCGTAGCCGTCGATCGCCGCCGCGGCGTTGCGGAACTCGTGCGCCGCTCCGGCCGAGACCTCGCCGAGGTCCGCGAGGTGCCGCACGAGCGCGATCCGGCCCTCGAGCCGCCGGATCTCGGTCAGATCCGAGAAGAGGGCGACCGCGCCGAGAAACCGGCCGTCGCCGCCCTCGGCGGGCGTCGCGGTCACGCCGAGGATCCGCTCCTCGTCGCCCGCGCGGCGCCACCGGGCCTCGCGCCGCCCGGCGACCGTCCGGTTCTCGAGCACGTCGGCGACGAGGACGCGAAAGTCCGGCGCCTCGGCGAGAAGACGCTCGTAGGGCTCGCCGCGGCCGTCGCGCGCGAGCTTCAGGATCTCCCGGCCCGGACTCGTTGATCTCGACGACGGCGCCGCCCGGATCCACCGAGAGAAGCCCCGTCGGAAGGTTGCGCGACAGCGTGCGCGCGGCCGTCTCGAGATCGTCGGCGCGGTCCTTCTCGCGCTTGGCGAGCCGCTCGAGCTCGCGCTCCTTCTCGTGGAGCGCCTCGATCGTGCGACTCGAAGCGGGACAGCAGGAACTGCCGCTCGTCGCCCTGCTCGCCCGCCCGGTCCCCGCCGCGGGCGCGCCGCCCGCCGCCTCGAGCAGTCGCTCGTAGGGCTTCAGAAGCGAGCGCAGGTAGAAGCCCGCGAGGACGACGAGCGCCAGGCGACGCGAGCGGCACGAAGATCGAGAGCCGCCGGGCGTAGACCGTCAGGGCGGCGCCGGCCCGGGATCGACGGCGATCGCGTAGAAGCGCTGCCCGGTCGAGAACGTCGAGAAGAGCAGCGGCGGCTTCTCGCCTCCACTCGTGGACGACCCGGCCGGCGGGGGGGCGCGGCCCCGGCAGCTCGCGAGGCGCTTCGGGCGGCCCGGGGCCGACCGAAGTCGAGCCGGCGGCCGTTCTCGTCGTAGGAGGCGATGAAGGCCACGTCGGGCTCGATGGCGCCCCGCTCCATCGCCTCTTCGGAGACGCTCCGGACGCGCCGCCGAGAGCGCGACGCGCCGGAGGATCTCGGCCGCCCGCCGCTCGGCCTCCTCCTGTCCCCACGCGACCGCGTTGCGGAAAAAGATGAGCGTCAGGAAGTTCAGGAAGAGGATCAGCAGAAGCGCGATCCAGAGGAAGAGCCGCGACTCCCGCCGGAAGGACTGCGGGACCCGCTCCGCGGACTCGCTCATGCCGGCCTCGGAACAGCGCCCGATACCGCGCGACGAGCGGCTCGGCGAAGAACCACGCCGCGATCGCGCCGAGCGCGAGGAAGACGCCGAAGGGCAGCTGCGTCTTCGCGTCCGCCTCCGCTGTCAGAGGATCAGGACGAGGCCGACGATGCTACCCGAGACCGACGCCGAGCAGCACGGTGACGACGACGCCCGTCGGTCCGAGGAGCGCGCCGATCATGCCGAGCATCTTGACGTCGCCGAGGCCCATGCCTTCCTGGCCGGCGATCTTTTCGTAAGTGAAGGCGAGGAGGAAGAGTCCTCCCGCGCCCAGGGCCGCTCCGAGCACCGCCTCGAGCGGCGTGCGCCGGACCGAGACGAACGACGAGCGCGAGGCCGACGGCGATGCCCGGCAGCGTGATCCAGTCCGGCAGGATCTGGAAGTCGGAGTCGATCGCCAGCAGCGCCAGGCACGCCGGAGACCAGGAACGCTCCGGTCGCGGCGTCGCCCCAGGACGGCGCCGCGCGCAGACACGAGGACCCAGAGGACGCCGTTCGCGAGCTCGATCGAGCGGGTAGCGGATCGAGATCGTCGCGCGGCAGCTCCGGCACCGGCCCGCCGAGAACGATCCACGAGAGGACCGGCACGTTGTCGAACGGCGCGACGCGCGCGCCGCAGGACGGGCAGCGCGAGGGCGGCGAAACGATCGACTCGTCGCCGGGGCAGCCGGTGGATGACGACGTTCAGAAAGCTCCCGACGATGAGGCCCAGGATGCCGGCGACGCGCGAGCCCGGCCGGAGTGTGGCGCGAGCGCCTCGATGCGTCACGCCGGCTCCGCCCGACGCGGATCGGCTCGCCCCGCGTGCCAGAGCAGGAGCATGAGAAGAAGCGGCGGCGCCGGAGACCGCCGCCCCGGCGTAGAAGGCGAGCGGGCGGTAACGGAAGACGACCGGTGCGTGCCGGCGGGCAGCGCCACCGCGCGGAACCAGCCGTCGGCCCGCAGGATCGGCAGCCGGCGGCCCTCCGTCCTCCGCGATCCAGCCCGGATAGTGCAGGTCCGTGACGACGAGAAGACCCGGGATTCGTCGTCGTCAGCTCGGCGACGACGCTCCTCCGGCCGATCCTCCGCGAGGCGCGCGACGAGAAGCGGAGCGGCCTCGCGTTCCGGCGCCCGCCGGGTCCGGGTCGGGCCGGCGGTCGAGGAGGACCTCGCGCGCGAGGTCGATCTCGCCGGCGGCGACCCGCTGCCACGCTCGCGCGGGGTCCGGCTCGATCCGGTAGCTCCGCACGAAAGAGAGCCGGGGCCGGTACGGGCCGAGGGGCGCGCGGTAGAAGTCGCCGACCTTCCGCGACGGCGAGGTTCTCGGGAGGAAACGGCGTCCAGAGCGCCCGGGCGCTGGCCGCGCCCGCCGGCAGCGCCGTATCCGCCGCGATCGAAGGACGCCTGCATCGCGGCCGAGGCCGCCGTGGGCAGCGGCGCGGCGGTGCGCACCGTCGGGATCGCGGCAGGTCAGGTTCGTGTAGCCGAGGACGCGCCTCGCGCTGCCGCACGAGCGTGGCGGCGTCGAAGGCTCCGTCCCGCACGGCCCAGGCCGCGAGCGGCCCCATCGCCGGCGTGAGGATGCGGCCCGGGATCCGCGCGAGCGGCTCGAGAACGTCGGCGGGCAGCGGCGGACCCCGCTCTTCGGGCGCGAAGCGGGGCACGTCGGCGAGCCCGAGCGCGAGCGCCGGCGACGAGCGCCGCGGCCGCCGCGCCGGCGGCGAGCGCGCCCGCCCAGCACGCCGGCGCCCCGCGCCGAGCGCGAGCAGGCCGACGGCGGCGCTTCCGACGCCGCACGCGAGACGGACCGCGAGCGGAAGGGGCGCGAGGGCGGCGAGCGGCGAGCGCGGCCACGGCCGAGGATGCCGAAGGCGATCCGCCGGCGCCGCCCGCGGCCGTTCCCGACGCGAAGCGCAGCGCGTCGAGGCCCAGACCGGCGAGCATCGCGACGGAAAAGCCGTCCACGCGAGCCCCTTGCCGGCGTACCGCACGCGGTCGAGGGGCGGCAGAGCGCGGAGCCACGTCCCGGGCGGGCCGTGGACGGAGAGCAGCATGCCCGCAACGCGGCGAACGCGACGAGCAGGAGGACGAGCCGCCGGCGATGCGCTTCGCCGAACGCCGCCGCGGCGGCGACGAGGACGAAGGGCGGCAGAAACAGCGTGGCGAGATACGTGCCGCCGAAGAACGCCGGCGTGAAGCCCGCGAGTCGAGAGAAGGTCGGACATCCCGACCGCGCCGAGCTCCCGCGCGTGCGCCGGCAGCGGCTCCCGCCGGTCCGAACGCGCCGAGAGCTCGGCCATCGGCACGAGCACCCAGGCCGCGAGAGCGAGGCCGAGGACGACTCCCGGCGCCGCAGCGGCGCAGCCCCGACCAGCGCGGCGACCGGAACGAGCGGCTCCGGAAACGGCGCGCGCGGGTCCGCACGGCGAGCGCGAGCGCCAGCAGCGATCGACGCCGCCGACATCTCGGGGCTTCCCGCCATCGCCTGGAGCCCCACGAGGCCGGCGAGGCCCAGGACCGAGGCCCGCGTCCGCAGACCCGAGCGCGCGAGCGCCGCGATCCCCGGCAGGTACGCGAACGCGCCGAAGTGGTTCCAGAAGACCGAGAACGAGGCGGCGAAGCCCGAGGCCGCGAACGCCGCGGCGCCGAGGAGCGCGCCCGCGTCCGAGACGTTCTCCTCCTTGAGAAACCGCCGCGCTCCCCAGGCCGCGATCGCGAAGTGCAGCAGGAGAAAGAGCGCGCCCGCAGAGCCCGGCGACGGGCAGCAGAAAGAGGAGCGTCGGCGGGTAGAACACGCCGGACTGGCCGTTCGCGAGCCAGGGCTCGCCCGTCCCGGAGAGAGGGTTCCAGAGCGGGATCTCGCCGGCGCGCAGGCGGTCCGCCGTGTAGAGCTTCAGCGGATAGAAGAAGTCGCCCTGATCGCGGAGGGTCGGGGCCTGGCCGCGCGCGAGCGGCCGGAAGGCAGCCAGAAAAGCGCCGGAAGGAGCGCCGCGGCCGCGCAGACCCCCGAGACCAGACGGCGGCGCAGCAGCACCCGGCTATTGTAGCGGCGGGCCTCAGAAACGACGGCCCCGCCGGATGCGGGGCCGTCGAGAAACGCACCGAGCGCCGCGTCAGAGACCGTGTCAGAACTGCGTGCCCTCCGGCCACTGGACGAACGTGCCGTTCGAGTAGTAGATGTCGTCGTTGAAATTCGTCGTCGTCCCGCAGATGGCCGCGACGACCGTCCTGTTGCGGCCGCCGGAGGCGATCGCGTACGCGTCGTTGGGGACGTTGGAGCCGTACTGCAGGAATTCGCCCCAGCCGTCGATTCTCGGCGCCTGCGCGATGTAGGTCGGCGAGAGGTTCGAGAACGAGTTCGTCGCCAGCGTCATGGTCCGACCGTCGTGAAGAGCCCGCTCGCGCACGCGGCCTGCGGGTAGATGTTGTTGTCGACCGCGTACGCCTCGATCGCCGTCGCGAGGGCGCGCATGTCGCTCATCGTCCGCTTCTGCTTGCCGCGCTGCACCGCGTTCAGCAGATTCGGAATCGCGATCGCCGCCAGGATGCCGATGATCGCGATGACGATCAGCAGCTCGATCAGGGTGAAGCCGGAGTCACGCCGCTGTCTCATGGGACTGGCCTCCATTGCTGGTGCGCTTCAAGGAGCAAGACCGAAGCCAGAGTGCCAGATCGCTGCAAGCCATGCTCTGTATCAGTGACTTGGGAGCGGTCACGACCGGGAGGCTGCCACTTCGGGTCGGCTCCGCTGACACTCTGCGGCGATACCCGAAAACGACAAAAAGAAGAGGCCCCGATTGCTCGGGGCCTCGAGAAATCCGATCCGGGAGGAAGGCTCAGAACTGGGTGCCTTCCGGCCACTGGATGAACGTGCCGTTCGAGTAGTAGATGTCGTCGTTGAAGTTGGTCGTGGTGCCGCAGATCGGCGTCGCGAACGTCTTGTTGCGGCCGCCCGAGCCGATCGCGTAGTTGTTGCCCGGAGCGTCCGAGCCGTACGCGGAGGAACTGGCCCCAGCCGTCGATCTTCGGCGCCTGGGCGATGTAGGTCGGCGAGAGGTTCGAGAACGAGTTCGTCGCCAGCGTCTGGTCCGGCCGTCGTCCAGAGACCCGCCGCGCACGCCGCCTGCGGATAGCTGGTTGTTGTCGACCGCGTACGCCTCGACCGCCGTCGCGAGCGCGCGCATGTCGCTCATCGTCCGCTTCTGCTTACCGCGCTGCACCGCGTTCAAGCAGATTCGGAATGGCGATGGCCGCCAGGATGCCGATGATCGCGATGACGATCAGCAGCTCGATCAGGGTGAAACCGGACTCCCGCTTCTTCATGGGCTCTTTCTCCTTTTCCATTAAGACTCTGGCCGTTGATTCAGCAAGAGCCAGGCCAAGACACGCTTCCAATCGAAACCTTTGATCCTGAGGCACTTACCGTAAAGGCCTGACGCCGGACTTACGCCTTTTGTCGCTCCGGGCAGGTGCCGGGCTGACGGAGGTTGTCCAACTGCGGATCAAAAGAAAGAGGCCCCGATTGCTCGGGGCCTCGAGAAATCCGATCTCGGGGAGGAATGCTCAGAACTGGGTGCCTTCCGGCCACTGGATGAACGTGCCGTTCGAGTAGTAGATGTCGTCGTTGAAGTTGGTCGTCGTGCCGCAGATCGGCGTCGCGAACGTCTTGTTGCGGCCGCCCGAGCCGATCGCGTAGTTGTTGCCGGGAGCGTCCGAGCCGTAGCGGAGGAACGGGCCCCAGCCGTCGATCTTCGGCGCCTGGGCGATGTAGGTCGGCGAGAGGTTCGAGAACGAGTTCGTCGCCAGCGTCTGGTCGGCCGTCGACCACAGACCCGTCGCGCACGCCGCCTGGCGGATAGCTGGTTGTTGTCGACCGCGTACGCCTCGACCGCCGTCGCGAGCGCGCGCATGTCGCTCATCGTCCGCTTCTGCTTGCCGCGCTGCACCGCGTTCAAGCAGGTTCGGAATCGCGATCGCCGCCAGGATGCCGATGATCGCGATGACGATCAGCAGCTCGATCAGAGTAAAACCGGACTCCCGCTTCTTCATCAAGATTCCCTCCCTGTTTGTTGGATGCGCCGTCAACGTAAGGCAAGGATCGGCCAGACCCACGCTTCGTCATAAGCCAATCATTTTCAATGCTTTGGACGCAAGGCCAGACGTGCCCGATCCTGTCGTTTTGTGTCAACCGGCCGGCGGATCGCTGACACTCTTTCGCCTGGATCGCGGTCAGCGGCGGCGGGTGCGGCGGAAAGAGGGCGAACTCCTCGACGACCTCCGACAAGCAGCTCGACGCCGTTCAGAAGTCGCGCAGGAAGACCCGCTCGTCGTTGCCGTGGCGCCGCGCGGTGTCGGTGATGTTCATGACGATCGGCTGATATCCGTACGTCGGAATCCCCTTCTGGCGGAGCAGGGTCGAGGTCGTGTAACCGCCGTACGTCGGCAGCGGGCCGAACGGGCATGCCCGGGTAGCGCGCCTCCGTGACGCGCTTCAGAAGTCGGTGAACGGCGTCGGGTAGGGGCTCGCGGCGCCGGCCTCGCCGATCATCGTCGGTCAGGACCGTAAACCCGTTCTTGCCGGGCGTCCTCGCAGAATCGGCTGGAGGAAGTCGCTCCGGGCGACACGCCCGGAGGCACCGAGATCGCGACGAGCATGCGCGGCCCGGTCCGTGCTGCGCCGGGTGGCGGTAGACCGCGCGACCAGTCCACGCGCGGCTCGAGGAAGCTCCCGTAGCGGTTGGGCAGGATCGCGAGCTCCGCGGGATCGCTGCGGACCCGGTCGAGATGGCGCAGCGGGTCGGTCAGCGGCGGACGCCAGTCGATTGGCCAGCATGTCGAAGCCCATGACGACGTGAGGATGGGGCTCGACCGGCGGCGCCGGGATCTTCGGCATGCGCGGCCGCAGGCTCTTCAGGCGGGCCTCCGTCGTCGGCCTCGAACTCCGGCGAGCGCGTAGCCCGCCTGCAGGGTCTCGATCCCCCAGAAGACCGGTTCCCGCAGGATCACCTCGGTCGTGCCGCCCTCGTTGAGGACCTGGCCGACGCCCGCGAACCAGTCCGGCCGGTTCTCCAGAAGCCAGCGGGCGCCCCACTTCTGTCCGAGCTCCTCGTCGGCTTCGGCCGAGAAAGAGGATGTCGGTTTCGGGCACGATGCCCTTCCGCTTCAGCCGCGCCATCGCGAGCGCCTGGGCGAGGCCCAGGGACTTCATGTCGTAGACGCCGCGGCCGTAGAGGAAGCCGTGGTTGATCTTGCCCTCGAAGGGCGCGGCCTCTTTCCAGTACGGGCGCATACGCCTCGACGACGTCGATGTGGTTGAGGAGCAGAAGAGCGCCGTCCCGGCGGCGACCCGGCACCCGCGCGAGCACGTTGCACCGGCCGGGAGCGGGGCAGACGACCTCGGTCTCGATCTCTTCGCACTCGAAGAAGCGCCGGAGGAACTCGGCGCCTTCCTCCTCGCCGCGGGCCGCCGTGGTGTCGATGCGCACATAGTCCTGCAGGAGCCGGACCGACTCCTCGCGGAGCCATTCCTCGGCCGGCCGCCTCACGTCGGCCAGCTCTCCGGGCGGGACCGCGGGCCTTCGCGCTTGCGGGCGCAGGCCCAGAACGAGCGGCAGCAGCAGCAGCGCCGCCGCGAGCAGCCTTTTCATCCTGTCCTCCGGCGCCCGTGCGCAACAAGCAGGCCGGCGACAATCATCCCGAAGAGGACCGGGCCCCAGCGCGAGACTCCGGACGCCCGGCAGCTCCTCCCGCCAGACCAGCCGCGATGCGGCCCCGCCGGGATCGGCACGGCCGAAAAGCCGAGCTGCGCCGGAATGGCTTCGACGGGCGAGCCGTCGACCTCGATCGTGCGGTAGGGCCAGAACGCCCGGAGCACGAAGAGCCACGTCGGATCCGGAGCATCGACGTCCAGCGACGAACCGCTCGGCGGTCTTCTCGACGACCCGGACCGTTCCGCCGCGCGCGCGCCCCTGGCGCCGAGCGACCGCTCTCGAGAACGATCTCGCCGTCGGCCAGGCGCGGAACCGCTTCGAGGGCCTCGACGGGATCCGGCGCGCCTCCCGCCACGACTCGAGCAGGCGGACGTCGCGGTAAGCGCCCCGAGTTCTCGTCCCAGGCCTGAAGGGCGTCGCCGCCGACTCCGCGGTAGCCCGCGATCGGCTCCTGGTCGCGGAAGCGGATCCCGAATCGCAGCGCCAGCGCGCCGAAGAAACTGGCCGAGTCGCGATAGCCCGTGGCGCGGCCGGCGACTCTGCCGCAGGCTCTCGACGCGCGAGAGATCGCCGGCGTCGAAGTCCTCGTTGAGAACCGTGCCGCGGCTCCAGAACACGGGCGTCTGCTGATACCAGGTCCGGCGGCGAGAACTCGGACTCCGAGAGCGTGACCCCCGCTCTGGGAGAGCGCGAGCTCCGAGGGCGGAAGCAGAAACGACTCTCCGAGCGTTCGGTAGGCGCCCTCGGGATCCCGGCGCGCGACGAAGCGCGCGAAGGCGGTGGGACCGAAGACTTCCCCCTCGGCGAAGGAGCGCGCGATGCGGCGGTTCGCCGCGATCGGGAACGAGCGTCAGAAGAGTCAGGGCGACCGCTTCGCCTCGCCTCCGGTTCCGAACGCCGCGCGCCGAGCGCGTCGAGCGCGACGACGCGTCGCCATCCAGAAGAGACCGGCCTCCGAGAGCGCGCGCGGAAGGCTGCGCCGCCGCGAGCGGGCGCGCGCGCGGATCGCCGCCGATCAGCCGAGACCGCGAGCGATCCCGCGCGTGCCGGCGAGAACGCCGCGAAAGCGGCGAGCGCCGCGAAGGCCGCGCCGACCGCGAGGAGCGCCGCTGCGAACCTCGCCCCGCGCGGCCGCTCCCTCCAGGCGTCGAAGGCGATCGCCGCGAGGATGCGCGAGCGCGAGAGATCGACGGCCACGGCGAGCTTCTCCGGGATTTCGCAGGGGCAGCGGAGAGGAGAGCGCTCTCCCAGCGCTCCGGCAGCAGGCTCGGCAGGACCGCCGGCGGCGAGCGCGACGCCGAGCAGGACGCGTGCGAACCGCGCGCCGCGCGCCCGCGACCTCCAGGCCAGAAACACGGCGATCAGCGCGAAGGCCCCGGCGTAGAGGGTCGGAAAGATTCCGCTGGGACGGCCGTTGTGGAGCGGATGGCCCCAGAGCGGACGCACGTCGAGCTCCCAGATCGGCACCGAAGAGATGCGGCGAAGCGAGCTCCAGGAGCCGCCAGGGATGGATCGAGAAGAGCAGGACGTCGCCGAGCGTCATGCCGAGGACCGCCCGGTTGGTCTGCGGGATCCAGAGCGCCGTCGCCACGATCTGCGGCGCCGCGGCGAGCGCTCCCAGCGCGACGGCGGCCGCGAGCGCCCCGGCGCGCCGGAGGCCGGCCGCGCGGATCCTCCTCGAGAGCGATCCAGAGCGCGGCGGAGACCGATCGCCACGGCGATCGTGAAGACGTCGGCGGCCAGAAAGTCGAGAGCGAACAGACGACGCGAGGACGGCGAGGCGCGAAGCCGGCGTGCCGGTTCGTCGCGCCCGCCGCCCAGACGATCCACGGCAGGAGCGTCATCCCGGGCTGGATGTGGGGGAAGAACGCCTCGGCCGACCGAAACGCCCGAGAAGACGTAGGTCGACCGCCGCGACCCACGCGGCTCCCGCGGGAGCGGCCGAGCGCCGCGCACAGCACGAGCATACCGATCCCCGCGGCGGCCCAGTGCAGAACGGGAAAGATGCGCGAGCGCCAGCGGAAGAGGCAGCGGCGCGAGCAGCGCGCGCAGCGGATAGAGGGCGCCCGCGTTGGGGTTCGGGGCGAGCGGCCGCCCGCCGGAAACCTCCGGGGTCCAGACCGGAAGCTCTCCGCGCGCCCAGGCGTCGTGCACGCTCTTCTCCATCGGCAGGTTGTAGGCGATCAGGTCCCGCCCGCTGAAGTTGCGGCGCACGAAGAGCGGATCGACGTAGAGCAGACAGACCAGCGCCGCGAAGAGCGCGGCGTCGCGAAGCCGCACGCGGCCGCCCGGAGCGCGCTGCGGTCACTGCGTCTCGCCGGCGCCACGCGGTCAGCAGAAGCAGCAGCGCCGCCCGCGAGAGGGCCGTACCGCGAAACCTCGAGACCGGGCGCTTTCTCGCGCCACTCGATCGTGTGCGCGCCCGCCGGCACGGGCACGGCCGTGAACGCGAGCTGGGCGGGGAGCGTCTGGACCGGCACGCCGTCGATCTCGACGGCGCGATAGCTCCAGTCGCCGCGAAGGACGAAGAGCCAGGTGGGATCCGGAGTCTGCGTCTCGAGGAGCAGACGTTCCGGGCTCTTTTCGCGAATCCGCAGCTTCCCCGGACGCGCGCGTGCCCGTCCGACGTTCTCCGGTCTCGACGACGATCTCGTCGGCGGGCAACCCGCGGCAGCGTCCGGAGAGCGTCGACGGGGCCCGTCGCCTCGCGCCAGCGCGAGGCCAGGCGCAGGTCCGGCAGGGCGCCCGGGTTCTCGTCCCAGGACCGGAACGCGTCGCCGCCGAAGCGGCCGGAAACCCGCGATCGGCGTCTGGTCGCGGAAGCGGATCGCGTAGCGCAGCGAGAGCGTCGAGAAGAACGGCGCCGAATCCGTCTGGGCCGCGGCGACCGCGGCGAGCCGGCGCAGGCTCTCGATCCGCGAGAGGTCGCCGGCGTCGAGATCGATGTTCAGGACGGTGCCGCGTCTCCAGATCGTCTGCGTGAAGTAGTACCAGGACTGGCGATAGAACTCGGAGCCGGCCGGATCGGCGCGCGTCGAGGCCGCGAGAAGCGGAGAGAGCGGACCGGTAGAGCGTCTCGTCGAGAGTGCGGAACGCGCCCGGCGGGATCGCGGCGCGCGATCGCCCGCGCGAACGCCGTCGGCGGAAAGACCGTTCCTTCGTGGGCCGTCTGGGCGATCGGCCGGTTGGCGAACGAGCGGGATCGCCGTCAGCAGGATCAGGGCGAGAACGATAACGGCGCGCGGCCCGCGGCCGGCCGCGAGGCTCCGCGGCGATGGCCGTCGCCGCCCACAGGAGCCCGCGATCGGCCAGCGCGGGGGCAGCGCGCGGGCCGCGAGCGGGACGAGCTCCGGGGCGCCGCCGAGCGACGGCCACGACCAGCCGCCCCGCGGCGTCGGGAGCGAGGGCCGCGGCGGCGGCGAGAAGCGTCGAGAGCGCCGGCGACCGCCAGCGAGCCCGCGTCCGCCGGTCCGGAACTGGCGCCACCGGTCGAACGCGATGCCCGCCGCGAGCGCCAGGGCGAACGTCGCTCCGACCATGAACTTCTCGGGGTAGCGCAGAGGAATCGGCGACGGCAGGCGACTTCCACGCGTCCGGCACGAACCGGCCCGACGACGGCAGAGCACGACGGCGACGGCGAAGAGCGTGCGGGCGAACCGCCAGCCCGTCGGCGGATTGCGCTTTCCCCGGAGGAGCCCGGCGAGCGCGATCGGGCCGACGAAGAGCGTGAGAGAAGAAATGCCGGAAGACGCGCGTGCCCCAGTCCCACGCGACGTCCGTCGACCAGGTCTCGCCGAACGGGATACGGCACGAAGAACTCGGAGAACCGCCAGAGAGGAGTCGAAAAATCGAGGGCCGCGCCGAGCGTGAGGCCCCCGATGATCCGGCGAGTCTCCGGAGCGAGCAGCGCCGTCGCGACGACCTGAGGCAGGGCGAGAAGGCACGCGGCGAGGAGGCCGAGCCCCAGGTCCGACGCCGCGGCGGCCGCGCTCCGGCGCCGGCGTCTCGAGGAAGAGCCAGAGCAGCGCCGCCGAGGACGGCGAGCGCCAGCGAGAACACGTCTCCGGCCAGAAGGAGCGCCGCGTACACGAGCGCGATCGCCGACGACGCGTCCGGCCGGGCCGCGCTTCGGGCCGCACGAGCGCCCAGAGCGTCCAGGGAAGCAGGCTCGCGCCGGGCTGGAAGTTGCTGTAGAAGACCTCGGACACGATCACGCCCGAGAACGCGAAGCTGACCGCCGACACCCAGGCCGCCCCGCGCGAGCCTCCGATGGCCCGCGCGAGCAGCAGCATGCCGAGTCCGCCCAGGATCCAGTGGAACACCGGGAAGATCCGCATCGCCGTCGGGAACGGCAGCGCCGAGAGGACCGGCCGCAGCGGGTAGAAGACGCCGGCGTTGGGATTGGGAAGCAGCGGCCGCCCCCCGGACACGGCGTCCCACCAGACCGGCAGGCGTCCCCGGCTCCAGGCGTCGTGCACGGCGTTCTCGAGCGGGATGTTGTAGGGGACGATGTCCCGCCCCACGAAGGTGCGGCGCGTCGAGCAGCGGATCCGCGTAGGCCACGAGCACGAGCGCCGCGAAGAGAGATGCCCGGAAGAAGCCGCTCGGAGGCGCGCCTTCACGCTCACGGGCTTCACGACGCGCGTCCTCGGCCGGTTTCCGCAGCAGCAGGCCCGCGGCGGCAGAGCGCGAAGAGCACCGGCCCCCACCGCGAGGCCGCGAGGCCCGGAACCTCCTCCCGCCATTCGATCGCGTGCGCGCCCGCGGCCGAGCGGCAGCGCCGAGAACGCGAGCTGCGCCGGCACGGCGCGTCGCGCTGCTCTCCGTCCACGAGGATCGCGCGGTGCGTCCAGAAGCCCCGCAAGACGAAGAGCCACGTCGGATCGGGGCTTCGGTCTCGAGGACCAGCCGCTCCGGGCTCTTCTCGACGACCGCGAGCCGTCCCGGCCGAGCCGTCCCGCCGGCCGCGCGGCTCCGGTCTCGACGACGACCTCGCCCCGGCGCGAGCCGGGGCAGCGCCTGCACGGCGTCGAGCGCTCCGGGCTCCTCCCGCCAGCGCTCGAGAAGCCGCAGGTCGGAGAGCGCGTCCGGATTCTCGTCCCAGTCCGAAGTCGGGATCGCCGCCGAACCGGGCGAAGCCCGGCAGCGGCGGCTGGTCCCGATAGCGGATGCCGAACCGCAGCGCGATCCCGCCGAAGAAATCCGCGCCGAGCGGCGCGGCCGCCGCGAAGCCCGAGACGCGGCGCAGGCTGCTCATCCGCGAGAGGTCTCCGACGTCGGGATCGAGGTTGAGCACCGTGCCCCGATTCCAGAGCGCCGGCGTCGCCCAGTACCAGGCCTGCCGGTCGGTCTCGATCCGGTACGGATCGCCGATCAGCGGCGAGAGCGGCGACGGCGCGCGGTAGACCCTCTCGTCCAGGGTCCGGAACTCGCCCTCGCGGATCCCGCCGGCGCGATCGCCCGCGCGAATGCGGTCGGCGAGAAGACGCTCGCCTCGTGCGCCGTCCTCGCGATCCGGCGGTTGGCCGCGATCGGCGCGAGCGTGAGGATGGCCACGCCGGCGACGAGTGCGACCCGTCCGCCGGGCAGCAGCTCGATCGCGACCAGGCTGAGCGTCCAGAGCAGCCCCGCTTCGGCGAGCGGCGCCGACAGGGAGCTGCCCGGCGTCGAGGGCGGCGCCCGGGGAAGCCCCCGTCCAGCTCGCCGCGAGCGAGCCGACCCGCGCCGGGGAACTTCGCCGCGGCCAGGGCGGCGGCGGCGAGGGCCGCCGGCGCCCCACAGGACCCAGGCCGGGCGCCGCATTCCGCAGCGGAACCGGTCGAGGGCGAGGCCGGCGAGGACGGCCAGGCCGAGCGCGATTGCCGTCGAGAACTTCTCGGGGTGGCGCAGCGGGATCCAGGAGGTCCGATCTCGCGGAAGCCCTCCGGGACGAAGCGGAAGACGATCGCGAGCGCGGTCCCGGTGAGGAACGAGGCGCGGGCGAACCGCGCGCCGCGTCCGGAGTCCTTCCGAAGCGCCACGAGAGCCACGACCGCGAAGGCGCCGCAGTAGATCGTCGAGTACAGCGGCCGGAACGCGGCGGAGCTCCAGGCGTCGCGCTCGTCGAGCGTCCAGAAGTTGCCGAACGGATAAGGCACGACGAGCTCGGCCAGCCGCCACGGCGAGAGCGTGAAGACGAGAGCCTCGCGAATCGAGAAATCCCGTCACCGCGCGGTACGTCTCGGGCACGAGCAGCGCCGTCGCGACGATCTGGGGCGCCGCGAGAAGCGCCGGCGAGGCCGAGACCGGCGGCCCAGCCAGGCCGATCTCCCGGCCCCGCTCCGGCCTCGCGACCTCGAGGCCGATCCAGAGGAGCGCGACGAGGAGCGCGATCGCAACGACGAACGCCTCGCCGAGCAGAAAGAGCAGCCCGAACACGATCCCGATCGGCACCGCCCGGCGCGGCGGCGCGGCGAGCCGGACGCGCCGCGGCCCAGAGCACCCACGGCAGAAGCGTCGCCGCCGGCAGGATCGGAAGGTAGAAGACCTGCGAGATCAGCGACGCCCGAAAAGACGAACGTCGCGGCGGCGACCCAGGCCCCGGCCGCGGAGGCGCCGAGAGCCCGGAGCGCCAGGAGCATGCCGAGACCTCCGAGAAACCACTGCGCCACCGGGAAGACGCGCATGGCCGCCGGAAACGGCAGCCGCGACAGGAGGGGCCGTACGGGATACAGCGAACCGGTGCTCGGGTTGGGAAGCAGCGGCCGCCCGCCGGAGAGGTCCTCGCTCCAGACGGGAAGGCGGCCGCGGGACCAGGCGTCGTGGACCATCTTCTCCATGGGCAGTCCGAACGCCAGGAGGTCCCGGCCGACGAAATTGCGGCGCAGTGAAGAGCGGGTCCGCGTAAACCGCGAGGAGCGAGGAGGGCGAAGAGGCTGGCGGAGAGGACCGGAAACCGGATTCGTTTCGTCGAGGACGGCTTCGAATCCACTCCGGCGTTAGGATAAGGCATCGAACCCGAAGTCGGAAGCCGCACGACCGTCGCGCGGGTCCTCGTCCTTCTCGCGGCGGTCTCGATCGCGGCGCGTCTGCTTCTCCTCTTCGAGCGTCCCCTCTGGTTCGACGAGCTCTTCACGGGCGTGGGCGGCGCGTCTCCCGCTCGCGGACCTGCTCGGGGCGCTGCGCCGCGACTCCGGGCCGCCCGGCTTCTATCTGCTCGAGAAGCCGTTCGCCGCGCTCGCCGAGCGCCTCGGCGACGCGCTGGCTCCTTCGCCTGCCGTCCTTCGTCGCCGCGCTCGCGCTCTACGGCGCGTCCCGGCACGCTCCCGCGCGGAATCCGCCGCGGCACGTTCGCCGCTCTCGCGTCGTGCTCCCTTCTCGTCACGCTCTATGCCGTCGAGGCGCGACCCTACGCGCTCCTCGGGCTCTTCGGTCTCGCGGCTTTTCTTCTCTCGCTGACCGGAGACGGAGACTCCCCGGCGTCTCCTCGCCGCCGCCGCCGCGGCCGCCGCGGCGCTCTACTGTCACTACCTCGCTCTCTTCGCGGTGGCCGCGCTCGTCGTGCTCGCGCTCTCGGCGCGTCGTCTGCGGGCCGCCCTCGCGCTCGGGGCCGGTGCGGCCGCGTTTCTGCCGTGGCTGCCGGTGCTCCGCGGCCAGCCTCCGGAGGCGATCGCATGGATGCGGGAGTCGGCGGGCGGATCGCTCGCCGGCTTTCTGTCGGCGCTCGGCGGCGTCGGCCGCGTGCCCGGCCCGTTCGGCGGTCCCCCGCCGCGCCTCCTCTTTCTCGCCGGCCTCGCCGCGGGCCTCCTTCTTCTGGCCGCGGCGGTCGCCGCCGCTCGCCGCGACGCGGAGACCCGCCGGGCGCTCCTCTTCACGCTGATGGTTCTCGGCGGCGCGCTTCTCGCCGCGGCGTGGAAGCCCGTCGCCTTCGCGGGGAGAACGGAGATGGCCGTGCTGCCGGTCTGGATCTGGGGCCTGGCGCGCGCGGCCGGCGAGAACCGCGCGGCCCGGTGGGGCGCCGCCGGGGCCGCGCTGCTCGGGACCGCCGCGGCCTGCGCCGTCGCCCTCGCGCCACGCCCGCCCCGACGGGACCGAGGTGACCGCCGCCCTTGCGACCACGGCCGGGACGTCCGACGTGGTCGTCGCCGCGGGCGGCTTCTACCTTCCGCTGCGGCTCGAGGCGGAACGCGGCCGCCTGGCCGCTCGCGTCGTCGCCCTGCCCGAGGAGATCGCGGCGCATCCGGGATGGTTCGTGCCGGCGCTGCCGGGCGAGGCGGACACCCGGACCGTCGAGCGCGTGCTCGCCGGTCTGCCGCCGGGCGGCCGCCTCTTTCTCGTCGTGCCTCCGGCCTACGCGACTCCGGGGCTGCTGGCTTCCCTCGAGGCTTCGGGAGTTCGCGCGCGCGTGCTCGCGCGGAGCCCCCACTTCCTCGTCATGCTCCAGACACGGGGTCCGGATTCCCGCGGAGCGCCTTCCGGCCCCTGACGGTCTCGGAGACGAGCCAGGCGACCGCCGCGAGCCACGTCGCCAGCGGCGTCGAGCGGATCGGCCAGGGAATCGCCACGCTTTCCGGCGCCGACGAGTGGTAGAGCGCTCCCGCCAGCGTGAACACGCCGTAGGCCGCCGACGGATAGAGCGATCCCAGCGCGATCGGCCAGACGAGGTACTGCACGCCCGAGGACGGCGAGAAGCACAACAGGACGAGAAAGAGCAGCAGGCTCGCGCGCGACAGCTCCCACCCCCGGGTCTCCCGCAGGGCCCAGGCGACCGCGGCGAGCAGGAGCAGCGCGAAGAGGATCGGCCGCCGCGGCGAGAGCTCGACGAGGCCCTGCACTCCCCCGCCGCGTTCGAGCACGGGGCCCGAGAGCCGCCCTCCGTAAAGAAAAACGTTGTCCACGATCTTTCCGAGCGCCGCGAGGTACGGGAGAAACGCCGCCGCGAAGACGAGGTACGGCGCGGCCACGAGCGCGTCCGGCAGCCCGGCGCGTTCCCGCCGCCTCGAGAAGAGGAGCGGATGAAAGAGAGTGACGTGCTTGACGAGCAGCGAGAGCGCCAGCATCGCGGCGACTCCGAAGCTGCGCGCCCACGAGGGCGCGACCCCGAGGACGCGCGCCCCGGAAGGCGGTCGCGCCGAGAGCAGGAGCGCGGCGAGAAGAAACAGGATCGACAGCCCGTCGAACTGGCCGTGCGCGCAGGAGATCAGGACGGAGATCGGGTTGGAGAAAAAGAGCAGGGCCCGCCGCCGGGATTCGTCTTCGGCGAGGCCGAGCCGCCTCCGGGCGATGCCGACGAGAAGCGAAGGCCGAGGCCGCGTCCGCCGCGATCTGCAGCAGGCCGAGCAGGAGCACGAAGGTCCCGGGGTTCGGCTTCGAGGCCTCCCAGACTCCGGTCGCGACGAACGCCCAGAGGGGGCTGTAGTTGTAGCGGTCCGTGGCGGCGTAGACGTTCTCGCCCGCGACGACGCTCTGGACGGCGATCAGGAACGACTGCGTGTCGAAGTTGCCGCGGAAGCGCGCGGCGACGGCGAGCGCGCAGGACGAGGACGAGACCGAAGAGGAGAAAGAAGCGGACGCGGGTCACGCCGGGTCCGGCGCCGGCGTCACGCCGGTTTCCTCGCGATCGCGAGAAGCGACATGCCGACCGACGGCGGGTTCGCTTCCTCGCGCTTGAGGAGCGGAAGCAGGAGCTTGAAGGCCGCGAGCTGGCCGGCGGGCAGGACGCGACGGCGCAGGAGCCTCCCGTTGACCCACCAGCCCAGGATCCCGGGGCGGTTCAGGAAGCGGACGTCCTCGAGAACGAAGCCCGCGCCGCGCACCTTGTCCTCGAGCTCCGCCTTCTCGTAGCGGCGCACGTGGTGCAGGTGCTCGTCGAGCGAGCCGTAGAGGCGCTGGAGCGCCGGAACGATCAGGACGATCCGGCCGCCCGGCCGGAGCACGTGGAAGAGGTCGGCCAGCGTGGCGGTGTCCTCCGCGATGTGCTCGAGGACGTTCAGGCAGACGACGGTGTCGACGCCGAGCTCCCGGATCTCGGCCCTCTCGGCCTCGCCGAGGGGGAAACGGTAGGACGCGACCTTCACCCCGGGCTCGTCGCGAAACGCGCTCTTCAGGTACTCGAGCGCCACGGGATCGAGGTCCGAGGCCACGACGAGCTCGCGGCCGGCGAAGTGGCGGGTCATGTTGCCGAACCCGGCGCCGATCTCGAGCACGCGCGCGCCGAGGGCGCCCGCGAAACGGTCGGCGAGCCAGCGGTTGTAGCCGTCGAGCTTGCCCATGCGCGCGAGCGTCACGTGGCCGACGTTCTTGGGGTCCTCGGCCTCCCGCATCGAGTGGCGCATGATCGTCCAGAGCGCCGAGAAGGCGTCCTTCCAGCCGATCTTCTTGCCTTCCTCGTAGGTGCGCCCGTAGTAGGAGATCGGGACCTCGTAGATGCGGTACCCGCGGCGCGCGACCTTGGCGGTGATCTCCGGCTCGATCCCGAAGCGCCGCGACTCGATCGTCATCGTGGCGACGACCTCGCGGCGGAACATCTTGTAGCAGGTCTCCATGTCCGTGAGGTTCAGGTTCGTGAACATGTTGGAGGTGAGCGTCAGGAAGCGGTTGCCCACGGTGTGCCAGAAATAGAGGACCCGCCGCGCGCCGCCGCCCAGGAAACGCGAGCCGTACACGACGTCGGCATGCCCCTGCTCGATCGGCGCGAGGAGCTTGGAATACTCCATCGGGTCGTACTCGAGGTCCGCGTCCTGGACGATCACGACGTCGCCGGTGGCATGGCGAAACCCGGTCGAGACCGCCGCGCCCTTGCCCTGGTTGAAGGGCTGGAGCACCACGCGGACGCCGTCCTTCCCGTCGAGCTCGCGGAGGATGTCCCGCGTGCCGTCGGTCGAGCCGTCGTCGACGATGATGAGCTCCTTCTCGATCGGCACGGCGAGGACCCGCCGCACGATCTCGCGGATCGTCTTGCGCTCGTTGTAGGCGGGCATCACGACCGACAGCTTCACGGGGTCTCTTTCTCGCTCAGCTCGTAAAGGTAAATCGAATGTCCGACGCGGCCCGCGGGCCGCGCGCGCGCGATCGCGCGCTGCAGGCCGCGCTGCGCCTCGGCCATCGCCTGATCGCCATGATACGCGGAAAACTCGGGACCGGCGGTCAGCAGGAAGACCGAGATCGCCACGAGGCGGCCCCGCACGACGGGGAACGCGGAGAAGTCCGGGACGCCGAGCCGGTAGGAGACGTTGTCGCCGCCGAAGTAGGAGACCGTCAGGTCCTCCTTCCGCACGCCGCGCCGGGCCAGCTCCGCCCGGAGGCGCCGCAGGTCGAGGCCCCAGTCGATGTTCGAGTCCGTCAGGATGCGGGCGCCGCCCGCGGGTCCGCCGGCGAGCGCGTTGAAGTACGAGAGCTCGTGCGGGTGAATGCGGGCGAGCTCGACCGCCGAGACGAGCGGAAGAACGAGCCAGGCGGCCGAGGCGATCCGGGCGCGGACGGAGGTGCGGCGCTTCTCCCACGCGCGGGCGAAGAGAGCGGCTCCGAAGAGCGCCAGGAACGGGTACACCGGCAGCAGGTGGCGGATGCCGATGTTGTACGTCGTCCCGATCGACGCG
Organism: uncultured Acidobacteriota bacterium; assembly: GCA_963723535.1. GTDB lineage: Bacteria > Acidobacteriota > Thermoanaerobaculia > UBA5066 > Gp7-AA6 > DAHUXD01. The sequence goes on along the minus strand of CAVRRE010000005.1, from coordinate 178,346 downwards.
AGGAAGAGAACGAGGATGGGAATGCCGAAGAGGCGCCATTCATCTGCGAGGACGCGCCGGTCTGCGAGGTCGCGCCGGTCGGCGAGGCCGGCCTTGTCGGCGACGCCGAGCCGCCGGAGGAGAGGGGCCGCGAGAATGGCGAGGGTCACGGCGAGAAAGGCGAGCGTCGATTTCACGGCGAACGCCACGAAGAAGTACTCGGGGAAGCCCTCGGTCGAAACGCGGCCGTTCAGGTACGTGATTCCGCCGCCCACCGCGTTCTGCCGGACGACGGCGGCGAGCCCGCCGAAGTAGTGCGCGAGCGGCCGGGAGACGTCGGCGAACGCCGCGAGCCGCTCGGCGAGCGCCGGGGCGCCGCCGCGCGCGCCGACCTTCTCCCGGAGGATCGCCTTCTGGTCGGCGCGGTCCATGCGCGAGGTGACGGGGGCGTAGACCGCGAGCACGACGATGAGCGAGAGCGCTCCGACGGCGAGAAGGCGCCCGAGTCCCGCCACGAGCGACCGCCCGGGAGCCTCCTCCCGCCGCGCGGCGAGCAGAGTCTGCAGGACGAGGATCGGAACGAGGTACACGGCCGAGAACTTCGTCGTGAGGGCGAGCCCCAGGCAGGCGGCCGCGAGGACGAGGCGCCACGGCCGCCGGCCGCCGGAGGGCGGCGTCCCAGGCGAGCACCGTCGCGAGGAACGCGAGTGCCGCGCCGAGATCCGTATGGACGACCCCGGCGTGGGCGAGCAGGTTGGGATCGAACGCGAGGAGGGCCGTGGCGAAGAGGGCGGGCACGGGCCCGTAGCGTGACCGGGCGGCGAAGAAGACGAGCAGGAGGAGCGCCGCGAGCACCAGAAGAAACGGAGCCCGCGCCACGGCGAGGATCCGGTCCGGCGAGACGCGGTTCCGATAGAAGAAGTCGGGGCCGTACTCGACGAAGAGGTTCCCCATCGGGATCTTGTCGGGCGGCGGCGCGAGAGGCAGAGCCGCGAGGGCGAGGCCCGAGAGGACCTTCATGAGCGGCGGATGCTCGATGTTGACGATGGCCGTCCGCTTCGCGACCGCGAAGTATCCCGAGAGGATGTGGATCGGCTCGTCGGCCGACAGCGCATCCTCCCGCGTGTGATCGTGGACGACGAAAGCCGCGGCGCGCGCAGAGCGCCAGGGCGGCGAGGACGGCGGGGGCGGCGGACCTCAAGATCTCAACGCCGCCGACCCGACCCGTACCCGCGCCGAAGGAGTGCCGGGCGAGCGCAGCCAGGGCGGAAAAGCCGTCCTTCAGCCGGATCTTCTTGCCCTCGGCCTGGGACCGGCCGAAGTAGGAGACCGGCACCTCGAAGATCCGAAAGCCCCCGCGCGCGACCTTCGCCGTGATCTCGGCGTCCACGCCGAAGCCCGTCGACTGCAGGTCCAGCGTCGGCACCACGCGGCGGTGGAACGCCTTGTAGCAGGTCGCCATGTCCGAGAGATTCAGCCCGGTCACGACGTTCGAGATCAGCGTCAGCAGCCGGTTCCCCTGCTGGTGCCAGAAGTTCTGGACGCGGTGCTCGGAGCTGCCCACGAAACGCGAGCCGAAAACCACGTCGGCCCGTCCGCTCTCGATCGGGCGAAGCAGAAGCGGGTACTCCGCGGGGTCGTACTCGAGGTCGGCGTCCTGGATGATCAGGATCTCGCCGGCGGCGGCCTCGAGGGCCGTCCGCACCGCGCGGCCCTTGCCGAGGTTGCGCTCCTGGAAGATCACGCGGACGCCCTTCTTGCCGTCCCACGCCCGGAGCTTCTCGCGCGTCCCGTCGGTCGAGCCGTCGTCCACGACGACGACTTCCTTCTCGGTCGGCTCCTCCGTGACGAGGCGGAGGAGCTCGTCGATCGTGCGGTCTTCGTTGTAGACGGGAATCAGAACGGAGAGCTTCACGGTCTCCGGGAATGATACGCGAGGTCCGCGGGCGCTCTCGCAGGACACCCTCCCGAAGGCGCCCTCCCGCATAATGGAGGCGATGCGGCGGCGAGCAGCTCTCATCCTCGGGCTGTGCGCCGCCTGCGCCGTCGGCGTCGCGCTCCGCCTGCACACGCGGAGCGAGGTCCGCGTCGGACGGACGGGTCCGGCCGTTCGACTCCGATTCCGCGTATCACCTGCGCCGCGCGCGCTTCGCCGCCGCGGAGTTTCCGCGCACGATCCTCTTCGATCCGCTCATGAACTTTCCCGAGGGCGGCGTCCCCATCTGGCCGCCCCTCTACGACGTCGCCCTGTCCCTCCCGGCGCGCCTGGCCGGCGGAGACGGCGCCTCCGTCTCGGCCGACGCCGTGGCGCGGGGCGCCGCGTGGGTGCCGGTCGCGCTGGCGGCCGGAGCGATCCTGCTCACGGGCCTGCTCGCGAAAAGGCTCCACGGTCCGCCGGCGGCCGTCGGCGCGGCGGCGTTTCTCGCCGTCTGCCCCGGCTCACATTCTCTGGTCGCAGTACGGGCACGTCGATCAGCACGCCGCGGAATCGTTCTGCGGGCTCCTCGCGCTCGTCCTCTTCCTCGCCAGCCGCGAGGCCCCCGAATCCCCGGGCAACGCCCTTCGGGAAGCCGCCGCCGGCCTCGCGCTGGCCCTGGCCGTGCTGACCTGGCAGGGCGGAATCTACTGGGGCGCGATCTTCGCGCTGTCCCTCGCCGTCGAGGCGATCGCGCTTTCGCCGCTCCGTTCTCCGCGCGGCCGTGCTGACGCTGGGAGCTGCCCGCCCTTCTCGCGGGCGCCGCGACGGCGGCCTGGCTGGGGTGGCTCCGCCCGCCGCTGACCTATGTCTCTTTTGGTTTCTTTCAGCCTCTCTTCCTCGCGGCGCTTTGTGGCGGCGCGGCGGGCATCGCCCTGGTCGTGCGCGCTGGCGCGAAGGCGCGCCGCGCGCGGGGAGGTGCTCGGCGACGCTCGCGGTCGTCGGCATCGCGGCCGCGGCGACGCTTCCCTTCGCGGCCGAGCTCTTCGCGGGACTCCGCAACGGCGTGGGCTACGTGGCGGGCTCCACGCAGGAAGTCGCGGGCGAGGGCGGGTACGTCTCCTATCCCGCCGGCTGGCTGAAGGGCATCTTCGAGGCCCGTCCGCTCTTCGCCGACGGCCCGGCGCTCGCCTGGAAGCAGCTCTCGGCGGCGATCTTTCTCTCGCCGTTCGCCGTCGCTCGCCTGGGCCATCCGGGCGAAACGCGGCGAACGTCCCGGCGTGTACGGGGCCCTCGCCATCTGGGGAGCGGTGACGCTCTTTCTCGCTCTGTCCCAGCGCCTGAACGTCTACTACGCGGCTCCGCTCTGCGCGCTGACGCTCGTGGAGGCGGCCCGCTTCGCCGCCTCGCGGCTCGGGCGCGCCGGCGGAGCCGGCAGGCTGCCGCGCGGCTCCGCGGCGGCGATCGTCGGGCTCATCCTGGCTCTCCCGATGCAAGCCGGTCTCCGCGATGAGCTTGCGAGCGCGAACGTGCCGGGCTCGGACCTCTTCGCGACACTCGAGTGGATGCGGACGAGCCTTCCCCATGCCGTCGACGCTTACGACCCGCGCCTTCTCGGTCCGCCTCCCTTCCCCGAGAGCCTCTCGCGGGCCTCGTCGGTGCTCGCGCCGTGGTCGCTCGGGCATCTTCTCCTCTACGAGGCCGAGCTCCCGGTCGTCGCGAACAACTTCGGCTACGGATTCCTGGACTCGATCCGCTTCTTCCTCGCGGGGAGCGAAGAGGAAGCCCTCACGATCGCGCGGCGCCACCGCGCGCGCTGGATCGTCGTCACGGACCTCGTGCCCCGCATGAACGACTATGCCTCCTACCTGGGACGGCCGCCGCTGCTCGAACAGACCCCGCAGGGCCCCGTCCCGACGGCGGCGTACTTCTCGACCATGCAGTCCCGTCTCTACGACTTCGAGGGCCGGGGCGCGAACCTCTCCGGCCTCACGATCGAGCCGCTCCGAAACGTCCGCCTCATCCACCGCTCCCGAAGCGCCATCCAGCGCGGCGGCCGCTGGATCGCGCGCTGGGCGGTCTTCGAGATCAGGGAGCCTTAGACGGATCGGTCGGCGTCTCGGGGGGCGGCGGACCGTACATGCGCCACATCCGATACGCGAGCGCGCGCTCGGCGGGGGTCGAGGCCTCCGAGGCGACGAGGAGAAGCTCCTGGCGCTGGGGATCGCGATCGGTGAACGCGCCGAGGACTCCGGCGCGCCACAGCCGTCCCAGGTACGTCGGCTCGGGCGGACGGAGCAGAAGCGCGAGGAGCGGAGCCACTCCGAGCAGCGCCGCGACGGGCCGCGCGGGCCGCATCGGCGGCATCCGCTCGGCGACGACGGCCAGAGCGGCGAGGACCACGGCCGCGGGAAGGAGAATCGAGATCCATCCCGGCAGGCCCGCGGCCAGCCCGAGATTGTCCGCGAACCATCCGTGGCGCAGCAGCCAGAGCGATCCGGTGGCGACCGGCCAGGGCAGGTCCTTCGGGAAGTAGACGCAGCTCGACGTCATCACGAGGTGGCTGGCGACGGAATACGTCGCCGCCGCCAGAAAGAGCCCTCTCGAAAGGGCGGACCCCAGCGCGTACGCCACGGGCATCGCCGCCAGGAAAACGGCGGGAATCAGATAGCGGCTGCCGAGGGCCCAGCCTCCGTGCCAGTTGGGATACCCCGACATCACGACGAGCATGAGCACCGTCCCGCCGACGAAGAGCCACCAGTCGGCCCGGCGCTCGCGCGACTTCCACCATCGCACCGCGCCCGGGATGGCCCAGAGGAGAAACGGCGAAAAGAGCAGGACGCCCCGCGCCGGGTGAAAAAGGTAGTACGCCGCGAAGCGCGGGGACGGTAGCCGGAACCCGAACTGCCCCTGCTGCGCGAGCTGCGCGTAGCCGGGATCGGCTTCGCGCGCCGAGGAGAGCGTCAGCGGCGAGCCGAAGCAGAGGGTGTTGTAGACGAGCAGGGCCGAGAGCGGAAGCAGGGCCGCCAGGCCGAACGCCACCACGCGGCCGGCGGACCGGCCGGCGAGGACGCGGAGCCCGATCAGCAGGGCCAGGGGCGCCACCGTGTATTCCGAGATGGCCGCCAGCGCCGCGAGAAACCCGGCGCCGGCCGCCGCGAGGCGCGGACGCCGCGTCCCGGAAGCCTCGGCCACGCGAATCAGGTCCCAGGCCAGAAACAGCAGCGACGCCGTCCAGGCATGGCTGAAGAAGCTGCGCGCGTAGAAGAGAAACGTCGTGCCCGTGGCCACGGCCAGCGTCAGAAGCGGGGCGACCCAGGGCGCCGGGGCGACTTCGCCCACGCGCCGCGCGAAACGCCAGAGCGCGAAGAGGCAGACGGCCGAGACCGTGAGGAGCCGCAGCACCCAGAAGATCGTGTTCGAGGTCGCGAAGTCGGGCATCGGAAACACGAGACGGAGCAGCGGTAGACGGGATAGGCGGCGAACGCGAGGCCGGGGGCCTTGTTCGAGTAGTAGTGGCCGTTCGCGACGGACTTGTCCTCGTGATCGCCGAGAGCCGCGATCGCCCGGTCGATCGAGAACGTGTTCCACTCCGCCATCGCGATGACCTGTTCGAAGCGCGAAAGCTCGTTGGGGTTCGCCCAGGGGGAGAAGACGCCGCGGAAGTAGACGGTGAGAAAGGCGAACACGCCGAGGACGAGAAGGATGGCTCGCCGTGACGTCCGCTCCGAAGCGTCGGCCACGGTGCGCTCGGCGACGGTCGTGCATGGAGTCGGCGGCCATGATCGCACTCACGGTACACTGACCGCAATGTCCTCGCGGCGCGCGCTGCTCTCGAGCTTCGCCGTCGTCGTCCTCTTCGCGCTGCCGCTGCTCTCGGAGATCCTCGGCGCGCAGCGGCTCGTGTTCCGGGACACGCAGATCACGCACTGGCCGTGGCGCCGCGTGGCGACGGCGTCGCTCGCGGCGGGCGAAGTGCCGTTCGTCAACGCGGCGGCCTCGGGAGGACAGCCGCTGCTCGCCAACCCCAACGCCGTCCTTCTCTATCCGACGTTTCTGCTGGAACGCGTCGTGCCGCCGGCCTCGGCTTTCAACCTGCACTACCTCCTTCACGTTCTCTGGGCCTTCTTCGGCGCCCGCCGGCTCGGGCGCGCTCTCGGCCTCGCCGAAGACGCCGCGTTTCTCTCGGGAGTCGCGTTCGCGTTTTCCGGAATGATGCTGTCCTACGGCTCGGCCTTCATGAACTCGATCGCGGCGGCGGCGTGGCTGCCCTGGTGCGCCGCGGCGATCCTCGCGCTGGAGCGCTCGCGCGGATTCGCCGAGACCGCGCGCGCCTCCGTGGCCACGGGCCTCGCGCTCGGCCTTCAGCTTCTCGCCGGAGAGCCCGCGATCTCGCTGCTGACCGGCGGATTCGCCGGCGCGCTCGCGCTCCTGCGCGCCCTCGGCGCTCCTCCGGGCGAGAAGGGCCGCCGCCTGCTCACGCTCGCCGCCGGAGGCGCCGGGGCCGTCGTGCTGGCTCTGGCCCTCGCGGCCCCGCTTCTCCTGCCTCTGGCGCAGGTCTTCCCGATGACCTACCGCGGACAGCACCACTATTCGGAGCGGGCCTTCGGCGCCGCGGCGTTCACGCCCGAACGCGCCGTCGAGTGGCTCCTGCCCCGCTTCGGAGGCGACCCGGGGACGCTCGGGGGCGGCGCCAACTGGCTCGCCTCGGTCGCCGGGAGGGAGCTCGTCTACATCTGGGCCGTGACGTTCGGCTTCGTCCCGCTTCTGCTCGTCCTCGCCGGCGCGCTCAGTCCCGGCTTCTGGAACCGGCGCTCGGGAGCCCTCGCCGCGGGCGGGCTTCTCGCGCTGCTCCTGTCGTTCGGGTTCGCACTCCCGCTCTACCAGCTCGTCTATGCGGTGACGTTTCTCCGAAAGCTGCGCTACCCGGTCAAGTTCTACCTCCTCACGACGCTGTGCGTGGCGCTGCTCGCGGGCCTCGCGGTCGAGGCGCTCGCGCGGAGGCGTTCGCACGCGCGTTCCGGAGGCCCGGAAGCGGCGGTGGCCGCCGTCCTTTTGCTGCTCCTCGGAGCCGCCTGGCTCCTCGCGGCGCCGGGAGGCGCGCTCGACCGGTGGGCCGGTCCGGACGCCGCGAAGATCTCCGACAGCCCGGGGGCGTTCCTCGCCGTGTTCCGCACCGCCGTCCGCGGCGACGTCCTCGTCGGCGCCGTCGCGGTGCTCGCCGCGGTCCTCGCGCTCCGCCGCGGCGGACGGGAGCCCGGGTATCTCCTCGGCTTCGTGACGCTTCTCTCCGCGCTCGTCTTCGGCCTGCCGCTCTTCGTGAACGCGCGGGAGAAGGACCTCGCGCGCCCGCCCGCTCTCGCCGCGCGCGTCGCAGCCGCGGGCAAGGCACCTCGGCGGGCACGCAGAGCGCGGCGCACCCGCGGCGGGCACCGCAGGAGCCGCGAGCGACACACGAGCGGCAGGCACCGCAGGCGTCGGGCGGCTGCATGTCTCCCCCGCCCTCCCGAGCTTCGAGATTTCGGCGCTGCCGGTCGAGACGCCGGGAACGCTTCCGCGCTCGGGCAAGACCGCGCGCGTGATTCTCGAGGAGCTCGTGGCCGCCACCGGATCCGAATTCGGCGCCCGGTATCTGTTCGACAACGATCCCGACGGCTCTTACGGATTTTTCAACCGCGTCGCGAGCGAGGCGGCCGACGCATCGACGCCGGAGGAGCGCGACCGCCTCCTCCGCCTCTATGGCGGGCGCTGGGCGCTCGCCGAAGAGGGAGAAGAGCATCCTCTCTTCCGGGCGATCACCGGCATGTCCGTCGCCGGCCGGCGGCTCATCCTCTACGAGCACGCGAGCCCGCTGCCGGAGCTGCGCTGGGCGGGCCGCTCCTGGTCGCGCGCCTCGCTCTCCGGAGCGCTGGACCTCCTCCGGACCGACCGCTTCCAGCCCGAGACCGACGTCGTCTTTCGTGCCGAGCGCGACGCGGACCCGACGGAATCGCCCACCACCGCGGCCGTCGCGATCCAGCGGATCGGCGCCGACTCCGCCGCCGCGACCGTCGACGCCGGAGGACCGGGCCACCTGATCTTCTCGAGGACGTTTTTCCCGGCCTGGCGCGCGCTCGTCGACGGCGAGCGCGGCGCGGGTGACCGTGGCGAACGCCCGCGACCTCGCGGTGGCGGTCCCGGCCGGCCGCCACCGAGTCGAGCTCGCCTGGGACCGCGGCCCGTTCCGGCGGGGCGTGGCGATTCAGGCCGCCGCGTTTCTCGCGGCCCTCGGCGTGGCGATCGCGACGGGCTTTGCCGCGATCAGGGCGCGGCGGGCGTCGCCAGCCCGAGGTGCATGAGCAGGCCCTCGTAGATGTCGGGCCGGCAGCCGTTGAGCGGAATCGTCCCCCAGGCGTAATAGACCGCGAGCCCGGCGAAGAGCGGGAACATCCAGCGGAACGCCCGCGTGTCGATCAGGTCGTGGAAGCCGACGATCAGCGAGAAGGGCGCCATCGCCAGGAAGTAGCGGCTCCAGTCCTCCGTCGACACGAGAACGAGAAGGGCGAGCTCGAACACGCCGTACCAGAAGAGGACGGGGAAGCGCGTCCGCAGGCGGAACGTCCCGACGGCGTACACGAGGAAGAGCAGGATGTGGAACTCGACCTGGTGGTAGAGCCCCTTCTCGAAGAGCGTCGGGAGAAAGCCGAACGGGCGAAGCGCCGCGACCTTCTCGCCGTGCGGTTTCAGATATGCGAAGAAGTCCCCGAAGCGCATCGCGCAGAAGAGGAAGTACCCGAAGAGAGCGGCCGGAATGAGAAGGAGCCACGGCCAGGCGCGCCATCTCCGCTCGCGCGCCAGTGCGACCGCGTAGGCCGGGGCGAGCATGAGGCCGGAGATCCGGGTCAGGGCCGCGAGGCCTCCGAAGAGCGAGGCGCGGCCCCAGCGCGCCTTCTCGAAGAACCACACCGAGGCGAGCGTCAGGGCGATCGAGAGCGCCTCGGTCGCTCCCGTCGAACGGTAGAGGAGCCAGCGCGGCGGCAGGAAGAGAAAGACGAGCGCGAGAAACTCGGGCGAGGGCAGCTTCCAGACGTCCCGGGCGAGCCGGTAGAAGAGAAGCACGGCGGCGACGGAGGCGAGCATCGAGACGAGCAGGAGCGCCGCTTCGTAGCCGCCGACCCAGGCGAGCGCCCGCACGCAGAGCGGATAGAGCGGCAGGTGCGTCAGGAAGTACGCCGGCGTGTAGACGTAGGCGAGCAGGGGGTTGCCCGGCGACACCGCATAGAGCGTCTTCGCGACCGTGAGGTAGTTCGGCCCGTCCCAGAAGCGGTAGACGACCGACATGTCCGCCCGGAACGGCCAGTACACGAGGAAGGAGCCGGCGACGGAAGCGAGCGTGAGCCAGATCTCCGGCCTCACGCCGGCGCGGGGCTTCTGCGTCGTCGCCGTCAAGTTGTCGACAGGATAACCCGGCGCCGCCGTTCCGCCCACGCGCTCACCGGGAGCTCACGAGCAATCATGAACCGGTCTCGGGCCATCCGGTGGCTACGGTTCCCCCGCGGCCCGGCAGCTCGACGCGCGAGAGGGGCCGGGCGGGAATGGCGTCGTGGTGCGCGAGCGCTTCGCGGGCGAGATCCGGGAGCAGCGGGAAAGTGACGCCGTCCTCGAGCCAGTCGTCGAGGATCGCCGCGAAGAGCCCGGCTTTCGAGCGGCCTTCGACCTCGGCGTGGATCGTGTGCACCTGTGTGCCCCGCGCGGCTTCCCGAAAGAATCCGCGCTGGTCCTCGTCCGAGCGGAGCTCGGGCCAGGCGAGCGTCTCGTCGAGCGTCGGGAGCGTCGTCGGTATCTCGAGTGTCCGGAAGGTCCGGCCGCCTTCTCTCGGGAAGAAGTACGAGCCGCCGCGCGTGTCGGAGGTGAAGAGCAGGGCGCGCTCCTCCTGGACCTCGAGCGAGCGCGCGTTGACGGTCCAGCCGGGAGCGGCGCTCGCCCGCGCCGGGACGCCGAAGATGCGCAGGAACTCGGCATGGGCCCGGCCGTACTCGGTACCGATCTGCTCGAGGCTCATCGCATCGAGCCGGTCGTGCCAGCCCACGTGGTCCCAGCCGTGCACTCCGGCCCCGTGGCCGGCCTTGACCGCGGCGCGCATCGCCGCCCCGCCGCGCTCGCCGATCATCGGCGCCGGCAGGAGAGTCCCCGAGAGCATCGTCCGCCAGCCGTAGAGCGCCGGGGCGCGGGTCCGGAGCATCTTCTTGAGGAAACCCTTCCGCGTGAAGACCCGGCGGATGGCGACCCCCGAGCGGTCGGGCCCGAGGGTGAAGAAGAACGTGGCGCGGATCCCGCGCGCACCGAGGATCTCGACGAGCCGGGGCACGCCCAGCCGGGTCCCCTCGTCGGTGTCGCAGTCGACCTTGAGGGCGACGCGACGGGGGATCATGGCCCTGAATCGCCCGGCGGCTCTTCAGGTAGAAGTCCAACGTTCGGTGGATCCCCTCGTCGAGCGACACGAGCGGCCGCCACCCCAGGACCTCGCGGGCCCGCCGGATCGAGGGAACGCGCGTCAGGATGTCCTGGTATCCCTCGCCGTAGTACGCCCCCGACTCGACGTCCGTGAGGACGGCCTTCCGGCCGAGGTCCTCGAAGCCCGGGTACGCCGCGACCGCCGCCACCATGCGCTCGGCGAGCTCGCGGATGGAGAGGTCGTTCTCGGGGTTGCCGATGTTGAAAATACCGCCGTCGGCGGCTCCCCCGCGGTTCTCGAGGATCTTCATCAGGGCGTCGATGCCGTCGGAGATGTAGGTGAAGGAACGCCGCTGCGTGCCTCCGTCGACCAGCTTGATCGGCTCGCCATAGAGGATGTTGTGGAGGAACTGGGTGAGCACGCGGCTCGAGCCTTCCTTGGGCGAGTCGATGTCGTCGAGGTGGGGGCCGAACCAGTTGAAAGGCCGGAAGAGGGTGAACTGGAGCCCGCGGGTTCCGTAGGCCCAGATGACGCGGTCGAGCAGCTGCTTGGAGCAGGAATAGATCCAGCGCTGCTTGCGGATCGGGCCGTAGACGAGCGGCGAGGCGTCTTCGTCGAACTCGGCGTCCGGGCACATCCCGTAGACCTCGGAGGTCGACGGGAACACGACGCGCTTGCCGTAGCGGACGGCCTGCTTGACGATCCGGAGGTTCTCCTCGAAGTCCAGCTCGAAGACGGCCAGAGGGTCACGGACGTAGGCCGAGGGCGTCGCGATCGCGACCAGCGGGAGCACGACGTCGCACTTCTTGACCTGGTACTCGATCCACTCCTTGTTGATCGCGATGTCGCCTTCGAGGTAGGTGAAGCGCGGGTCGGCGAGAAACGGAGCGATCTTGTCGGAGCCGATGTCCAGTCCCGAGACGTGCCAGTCCGTCTCCTGCAGGATGCGCTCCGTCAGGGCGTTGCCGATGAAGCCGTTGACTCCGAGGATCAGGACCCTCATGCGCTCGCCTGCTCGCCGCGAGAAACGCGGCCGCGTCCATTTCCGCGCCGCCCTCGTTCTGCAGGTTGAGCAGCTCCACGTAACGGTCGTCGCCGCATGCGACGAGGAGGCGCTCCTCCTCCGCCCGGAGCTGCCCGGGGAAGGTGTCGTGGGCCGCGAGCCCGGGCAGCCGCGTGCGCCACACGAACGTCCTGGGACCGAAGAGCTCCGTGAAGGCGCCCGGATAGGGATGCGTCACCGCGCGCACGAGATCGTGGACCTCGCGGGCCGGGCGGCTCCAGTCGATGCGGCCGTCCTCCGGCCGCCGCCGGCCGAATCGGGTCGCCGCCGCCTCGTCCTGGGGGCGCGACGGCGCCGTCCCCGCCTTCAGCTCCTCGAGCCTCCGCGCGAGAATCCCGACGGCGGCGGCGTCGACGCGCTGCTGCACCTCGAACGCCGTGTCCTCGGGCCCGATCGGGACCGCCTCCTGATCGACGATCGGCCCGGCGTCCGGCCGCGGCGTCATCGCGTGGAGCGTCGCGCCGGTGCGCGTCTCCCCCTTCAGGACCGCCCAGTTCACGGGCGCCCGTCCCCGGAACTTCGGCAGGAGCGAGCCGTGCATGTTGTAGGCCCCGAGGCGCGGGGCGGCGAGCATCTCCTCGGGCAGGACCCGCCGGTAGTAGAAGGAGAAGAGCAGGTCGGGCGCGGCCAGGCGGAGGCGGACGACCCACTGCGGATCGAGCGGGTTCTCGAGGACGATCGGCTCGATCCCGCGCGAGCGCGCGAGCTCGGCGACGCTCGGGAACCAGCGCTTCTCGTTCGGGTCGTCGCGGTGCGTGGCGAGGAAAACGATCCGCTCGCCGCGGTCGAGCAGCAGCCGCAGACACGCGTGGCCGGTGCCGGAGTAGGCGAACACCGCGAGCCGGGTCATGCGCGGCGCGAATCGAGACTCGACGGCCGCGTCGCCTCGCCGCCGACGACCCGGCGGACGCGGAACCGCGGGCGTCCGCGGACCTGCAGGTAGATCCGGCCGACGTACTCGCCCACGAGGCCGAGTCCCGCCATCGCGATCCCGAGCAGCGTGAACAGGATCGCGAAGAGGGTGAAGACTCCCTCGACCTCCGCGCCGACGATCAGGCGGCGGACGAAGAGGAAGAGGCCGAAGGCCACGCCGCCGATCGCGACGAGCATTCCCAGGAGACCGAACACCTGCAGCGGCACGAGCGAGAAGCCCGTCATCAGGTCGAAGTTGAGGCGAATCAGCCGGTAGAGAGAATAGTTCGAGGCCCCGTGGCGCCGCGCGGCGTGGGCGACCTCGACCTCGGTCGGCCGGCGGGCGAAGCTCTGGCCGAGCGCCGGGATGAAGGTCGAGGCCTCGTCGCAGCGGTTGATCTCTTCGACGACCTCGCGCGAGTAGGCCCGCAGCATGCAGCCGAAGTCCGTCAGGCGCATGCGCGTGATGAAGGTGGTGGCGCGGTTGACGAGCCGGGAGGCCGCCCGGCGCAGGAAGGAGTCCTGGCGGTCCTGGCGCACGCCGCCGACGACGTCGTAACCCTCCTCGAACCTGGCGAGGAGCTTCGGGATTTCCTCGGGCGGGTTCTGGAGGTCCGCGTCGAGCGTCACGATGACGTCGCCGGTGACGTTCTCGAAGGCCGCGAGGATCGCCTGATGCTGGCCGAAGTTGCGGGCGAGCTCGAGCACGCGCATCCGCTCGGGGCGCTCGCGCGCCGCCGCCTCGAGGATCTCGAGCGACCGGTCGCGGCTCCCGTCGTCGACGAAGACGAGCTCGTAGGGCCGCCCGAGACCCTCCATGACGGCCGTGAGCCGGCCGATGAGCTCGGGAAGGCTGCCCTCTTCGTTGTAGACGGGGACGACGACCGAGACTTTCATCGCTTCAATGCGGTCCCGCGCGATCTTAACCTCATCCCGCGGCCTGCCCGGCCTCGCGCGGGGAGCGGCGCGCCCCGCGGAGCTCCCAGGCGAGCCACGCCACGGCCGCCCAGAACGGGCCGTACCAGCCGGGCAGCGCTGCCCCGCTCCCGGGGAAGATCGTGCCCACGAGAAACGCTCCCGAAACGAGGCTGTAGAGAAAGAACCCGGGACCCGGAAAGAGCGCGCCCAGGGCGATCGGCCAGACGCAGTACTGCCGGCCGAACCCCGGAGCGAAGACGAGGATGACGAGGAAGAGCCGGAGGCTCGCGCGCGCGAGCTCGACGCGGGAGAGAAGCGCGATCGCCACGGCGACCGCCGCGAAGAAGATCGGCACCGGCGCCCAGTCCGGTACCCCCGGCAGGAGCACCATGACCTCGAGTCCGTAGTTGCCGGTCACGCCGCGGTACAGAACGACGTTCTGGAGAATTTCCCGCCACGAGCCGGCGTAGGGCAGAAGCGAAGCCGCGAAGACCGCGTACGGGAGGACGGCGGGCAGGAGGCCCTTCGCCCCCGGCCGCCGCCGGAAGAGCAGCGGGTGGAGGCCCGTCACGTGCTTGACGAGGAGCGAGACCGAGAGCGCCGCGGCGGCCGAAAGATCCCGGGCGCGCTCGGAGTAAGCGATGGCGGCGAGCAGAAAGAGGATCGCGAGGCCGTCGAACTGGAGGTGGCGGCTCGAAATCGAGGATCGAGACGGGATTGGCGAAGAAAAAGAGCGCCGCGAGCCCGGCGGCGGCTGGCGAGCGCCTCCGCCGGGCCAGGAGGAACACGAGGACGGCGGTCGCCATGTCGGCGAGCAGAAGAAGCGCCCCGAAGACGCAGGCTCGGCCGCGTTCCGAGCAGGCGCGCCACGGCTTCGGCGGCGACACAGACGCCGGCCCAGAGCGGCGAATAGTTGTAGCGGCTGGTGTCGCGATAGAGATCCCCGCCCGTCCGGGCGATCTCGGCGACGAGGGCGTAGGACTCCGTGTCGTAGTTGCCGTAGAAGCCCGCGAGGAGCCACACGCGAACGGCGAGCGCCGCGAGGAATCCCGCGGCGAGGAGGCTCGCTCGCAGTCGCGGGCTCAATTTTTCCAGCGGATGCCGTCCGAAAAGTCCCAGCGGCGCGCCGGCCCCCAGAGCCCCGCGCCGGCCCGGTCGGAAGCCACCTCGAAGCGCAGGGCGTCGGCGAGCGCGTCATAGGGAGCGCCATTCTTCGCGTGCACCGCGGCGTCCACGCTGTAGACGCCGGGAACGAGGTCGAGCGCGGGCAATCGGAGCGTCACGCGCCCCTCGCCCTCGAACCGCTCCGGCCGAAGCCCCTCGAGGGCGGTGTTCGTCCCGAGGACCATCACGCCCGCGACCGTGGAGATGCGGAACCCGAAGACGAAGTCGGAGAGCGGAGCGGCGGCGCGCACCGTCATCTCGAGCGTGGCGGGCTCGCCGGCGCGCACTCCCCCGGCGGGCCGCCCTTCGCCGTCGAGCAGGCGAACGCCTTCGATCCTCGCCTCGCCCGAGCCGATCCGGTCGGCGCCCGCCGGAGACGGCCGGGGCTCCCCGAGGCGCCGGCGGCCTTCGACCGCCGCGACCCGTTCACGATATCGGTTCACGGTCTCGGGCGCGGGCCCGTCCGCGCGCAGGCGTCCCCCGTCGAGCCAGAGCGCGCGGCGGCACCGTTCGGCGACGAGAGCGAGGTCGTGCGACACGAACACGAGGGTCCGGCCCGCGCGCTCGAACTCCGAAAATTTCTCCAGCGCCCGGTGGGAGAAGGCCTCGTCGCCGACGGCGAGGACCTCGTCGACCAGAAGGACATCCGGGTCGGAGTGCGCCGCGATGGCGAAGCCCAGGCGCACGGCCATCCCGGACGAGTACGTCTTGACCGGAGCGTCGAGGAACTCCTCGACCCCCGCGAAACGAACGATGTCGTCGAACCGCGCCGCGATCTGTTTCTTCGTGAGCCCGAGGAGGAGCCCCGTGATCTCGACGTTCTCCCGACCCGAAAGCTCGGGGTGAAAGCCCGCGCCGAGCTCCAGCAGCGCCGCCAGCCGGCCGCGGACCTCGACCGAGCCTCGCGTGGGACGCATGATCCCGGCGAGCAGCTTCAGCAGGGTCGACTTTCCCGAGCCGTTCGCTCCGATGACCCCGAGCGTCTCGCCGGCGGCGACCTCGAAGGAGACGCCGTCGAGCGCCGTCACGCCGCCTTCGATCGCGGGAGCGCGGGAGAGGAGAGCCGACTTGAGCGTTCCGTGCGGCCGGCGGCCGTACCGGCGGTAGACCTTCGCCGCGTCGCGAACGGAGACGGCGGAGGCCGGGCTCATGCCTCCTCCGCCAGCGTGTCGCGAAGCCGCTCGAAGACGGCCGCGCCCGCCACGAGGCAGACGACGGCCGTGCCGGCCATCCAGGCCCAGTCCTTCGCCGGAATCGGGCGGAAGAAGAAGAGGGAGTCATGGACACCCGAGAAGAACGTGCCGAAGGGATTCACCCGCAGAAGGAACCGGAAACGCTCGGGCACGGCGCTCGCGGGGTAGAGCACGGGCGTCAGAAAGAAGGCCAGCGTCAGCAGGTTGCCGACGATGTCGCGCACGTCGCCGAAGTGGACCGCGAGGGCCGAAACCGCGAGCGCGAGGCCGAAGACCGTCAGCGTCAGCAGCAGAAGGACGAGGGGAAACGCGGCCATCGCGGGCCCCGGCCGCACGCTCCCCCGGGCCGCCGCCCACACGATCGCGCCCGCCAGAACCGGGAGCGCGAGCAGGAGGTGGGCGAGACGCGCGCCCACGCAGGCGGCCGGGAACACCTCCGGAGACACGGTGGTCTTGCGGAGGAGGGGCCCGTTCGAACGGAACGTCTCCACGGCGTCGTGGAGGACGGCCGACACGAAGCCCCAGACGAGAATGCCGGAGAAGAGAAAGAGCGCGTACGGCCGGACGTCCGCCCGGGGAGTGAACACGAGACGGAACACGGTCGCGTAGACGAGCAGCAGGAGCAGAGGATTCACGAGCGACCACAGGAAACCGAGCGCTCCTCCCCGGTAGCGAGCGGAGAGCTCGCGGCGTGTCAGCGCCAGGACGAGCGGGCGCTGGGCCAGCGCGCGGCGCAACGGATTCAACGTCATCAACTCTCGGCTCTCAGCTATCCGCTCTCAGTCTGTCGGGTATTCTCGCATCGTGCCGCCGGATCCGACCGCCGCGCCCTCCGTTTCCTTCCGGTCGGTCACGAAGGTCTACGCCGGCGGCCAGGACGTCGTCGCTCTCGACGGCCTCGATCTCGAGGTCGGCCCCGGCGAGTTCGTCGCTCTCGTCGGCGAGTCGGGCAGCGGCAAGTCGACGCTTCTCCATCTCGCGGGCGGAATCGACCGGCCGACCTCGGGAGAGATCCGCGTCGGCCGCCGCGACGTCGGCGCGCTGCCCGAGCGCGAGCTCGTCCTCTACCGACGCCGCGACGTCGGCATGGTCTTCCAGTTCTTCAACCTGCTGCCCCATCTCACCGTCCGCGAGAACGTCGAGCTTCCGCGGCGCCTCGACGGCGGCGCCGACGCCGCGGCCCGCGGCGGGGAGCTCCTCGAACGCGTCGGACTGCTGGCACGCGCCGAGGCGCATCCCTACGAGCTGTCCGGCGGCGAGATGCAGCGGGTCGCGATCGCCCGGGCCCTGGCCTCCGGCGCGAAGCTGCTCCTCGCCGACGAGCCGACCGGCAACCTCGACAGCAAAAACGGCGGAGCCGTGCTCTCGCTCCTCGGCGAGGTGCGCCGCGAGCGCGGGGTCACGCTCCTGCTCGCGACGCATTCGGCCTCGGCCGCCGAGCGGGCGGATCGCGTCGTGCGCCTCAAGGACGGACGGGCCGCATGAGGCGCGGCCGTCGGCGGGAGGACGAGCGGTGAAGGGGTTCGCCCTCGTGCTCCGCGCCCTCGTCCTCGGCCCCGCGCAGCGGCGGCCGGCGCGCGTGGCGTTGCCGGTTCTGGGCGTCGCCATCGGCGTCGCCGCGGTCGCCTCGATCCATCACGCGAACCGGAGCGTCACGGAGTCCTTCCGCGACGCGGCCTCCACGGTTTCGGGCCGGAGCGACTTCGTCGTGAAGGGCCCGGCGGGGGTCCCCCTCGAGGATCTCGCCAGGCTCTCCTTCCTCTGGGAGAAAGCCTCGTTCACTCCGGCCGTGACGGGGAGCGCGATCCTCGCCGGCGAGGGCGAGCCGGGAGGCGACGTCGTGCAGATTCTGGGCGTCGACTGGGGGGGCGACGCGGCCGTCCGCGATGTGCGTCTGATCGCTCCCGCCGGGTCCGGGTCCCGCGCGGAGCTCGCAGCGCGGGGCTCGGTTCTCGTCCCGGCGCCCTTCGCGGCCCGGCACGGGCTCGCCCCGGGGAGCCTGCTCGATCTCACCGCCGGGGGCGTGCCCCGGCGGGTGCGCGTCAGTGGAATCCTCGAGCTCTCCGGCGTCGCGCGCGCCTCGGGCGGCGATCTCCTGCTCATGGACATCTTCACGGCTCAGGACCTCCTGGGCAAGAGCGGCGTCGTGGACCGCATCGACATCGTGCTGGACCCCGGCGTGTCGAAGGAGGCGATGCGGAGCGAGATCGCGCGGCGGCTCCCTCCGGGGCTCACCGTCGAGCCTCCGACGCGGGCGGCCGCCACGGCGGAGAGGATGGTGCGCGCTTTCCGATTCAACCTGAATGCGCTCGGGTCCCTGACGCTTCTGGTCGGGATGTTCCTCGTCGCGAACACGGTCTCGATGGCCGTCCTCCGCCGCCGTCCCGAGATCGCGACGCTGCGGGCGCTCGGAACGTCCCGGTCGGCGATCTTCGCCGCGTTCCTCTGCGAGGGCGCCGTCGTCGGCCTGGCCGGCACCATCCTCGGCGAAGTTCTCGGCCTCTTCGCCTCCCGCGCGGCCCTCCGGGCCGTCGGCGGAACCGTCTCCACGATCTACGCTCCCACGGCGCGCATCGAGGCGATCGACCCGGCCGGCCCCGCGGCCCTGGCCGCGATCGTCGGACTCTCGGCGACGCTGCTCGCGACGCTCCTGCCGGCCGCGGAGGCGATGCGGGTGGCGCCCTCGCCCGCCTTGCGCGCCGGCGCGATCGAGGGGGTCTCGCGGAAACGGCTCCGGCCCCGGGCGATCCTCGCCGGGCTCGCGCTGCTCCTCGCCGCGCTGGCGTCGCGGGCCGGGCCCATCGACGGTTTCCCGCTCTTCGGATTCGTCGCGGTGGTCCTCGTCGTCGCGGCTCTCGCGCTCGCCGCGCCTCTGTTCGTGCGCGCGGGAGCGGCCCTGCCCGGACGTCTCCTCGGGCGCGCGCTCGGCGCGGCGGGACGCCTCGGAGCCGGTTTCTTCGGCGGCGCGCTCGCCAAGAACGGGATCGCCGTCACGGCGCTCGCGATGGCTCTCGGCATGACGCTCGCGATGATCGTCACGGTGGCGTCCATCCGGCAGACCGTGCGCGTCTGGGTCGAGTCGACGCTGCGCTCCGACCTCTGGATCAAGGCGGACGCCGGGGGCCGAAGCGGATTCGTGGGAGACCTCCCTCCGGACATCATCCGCTTCATCGAGGGCATCGACGGGGTGGACGCGGTGGATCCCTTTCGCGCCCGCGACGCGACGGATCCGGAGGGCCGGCCGTTCACGCTCGCGTCCGGGGATTTCCGGATCCTCGCGCGCGCCGGCGGCCTGCCCTTCGTGGACGGCCGCGACCCGCGCCCGATCGCGGCCTCGGCTCGCGCCCGGGGCGAGGTCCTCGTGTCCGAGCCGTTCGCCCGGAGGTTCTCCGCCTCCGACGGCTCCGTCGTCACGCTGCCCACGCCCTCGGGTCGGCGGCCGTTTCGCGTGGCGGGCGTCTATCGGGACTACTCGAACGATCGCGGAACGGTCGTGCTGGACCGCGAGCTCTACCTCTCGATCTACCGCGACCCGCGGGTCACGAGCCTCGCCGTCCTGGCGCGGCCCGGCGTCGAGCCCGCCGAGCTGCGCCGGCGCATCCTCGCGGCGGCCGCGGGACGGTACGCCCTCACGATCACGACCAACCGCGAGCTCCGCCGCGAGGTCCTCGTGATCTTCGACAAGACGTTCGCCGTCACGCGGGCACTCGAGGCGATCGCGGTGACCGTCGCGGTGCTCGGGATCGCGAACGCCCTGATGGCCTCGGCCATCGAGCGGCGCCGCGCGTTCGGGCTGCTGCGCGCGGTCGGAGCTTCGGGCGAGCAGATCCGCAGAGCCACGTTCGTCGAGGCGCTCCTGACCGGATTGACCGGCACGCTCGCCGCGGCCGCCGCCGGCGCCGCATTCGCCTGGCTGCTGCTCACGGTGATCAACCCGCAATCGTTCGGCTGGACGGTGGCGCTCGCCGTTCCCGGCAAGACGCTTCTCGGCGCGTCGGCCCTCGTGCTCCTGGCGTCCCTGCTCGCGGGGATCGGACCCGGCCGCGTCGCTGCGTCCGTCGATCCGGCCGCGGCGCTGGCGGAGGAATGAGACGCGCCCTGGGAGCCCTGGCGGTCTCGGCCCTCGCCGCGGCGGGCCCGATCGCGTTCCCGCGGGACCACGGCGCGCATCCCGACGTTCCGCTCGAGTGGTGGTACTGGACCGGGCACCTCCAGGGCGCCGCGGGACGGGAGTACGGTTTCCAGCTCACGTTCTTCCGGCTCCGCGACGTGCATCTCGCCCACTTCGCCTGGTCGGACGTCTCCTCGGGACGCTTTTCCTACGAAGAGAAGGTCCACCTCGCGCTTCCCGGCATCGCGGGCTCGTCGGAGAAGGGGCTCGACGTCTTCAACGAAGACTGGTCCGCTCGCGAGGAGAAGGGGACGCAGAAGCTCCGGGCGCGCACACGCGAAGGGCCGCTCACGCTCACGCTCTCCCCTGCCAAGGCGCCCGTTCTGCACGGCGAGGCCGGCCTCTCGCGAAAGGGGCCCGGTCCGGACGAGTACTCGAGTTACGTGTCGATCACCCGGCTGAACGTCTCCGGGACGCTGGAGCGCGACGGGAAGCCCGAGGCGCTCACCGGCAAGGCCTGGTTCGACCACGAGTGGGGGCCCGGAGGCCTCCCGGCCGGGATCGGGGGATGGGACTGGTTCGCGCTCGTGCTCGACGACGGCTCGGAGCTCATGCTCTATCGCATGCGCCGGACCGACGGCCAGGCCTCGCCCTTCTCCGCGGGCACGTACGTTCCGGCCTCCGTCCCCTCCGCGTCCGGTTTCGTGGAAGGACGTCCGTCTCGCGGCGAAGACGACCTGGACCTCGCCCCGATCGAAGGCGACCTATCCCGCCGTCTGGGAGCTTGCGGTCGCGTCGCTCGGCCTCGAGGTCGAGATCACGCCGCTGCTCGCCGACCAGGAGCTCGTGACGACGACGTCGACCAACGTGACGTACTGGGAAGGAGCCTGCCGCGTGGCCGGCAAGCTCGGCGCCCGGTCGATCGGCGGTCGTGCCTACGTCGAGATGACCGGCTATGCCGGCCCGGATGTGCCGGGCTTCGGCAAGCCCTGAAAACCGACAGCGGTCGGCGGACAGCGGACGGCTACTGTCCCGCCTCCGGAGCCGGCGCCGCCGCGCTCGTCTTGGGCTCGACCTCGATCGTCAGCGTGAACTTTTTTGCTTTCGCGAGATTGCGATAGACGTACGGGAACCGGATCGCCACCGACTCCCGCCCTCCCGGCGCCAGCCACCCCGCCCTCGTGCCGCCGGAGCCGGCCGCGACGATGTTGCCCCCCTCGTCCATCGCCACCACGGCGACGCCGACGGCGACCGGGCCCTGACTGGCGTTCTCGACGCGCACCACGGTCTCGCTGTTCGAGCGTTGACGCGGCCCCGTCCCGACGTCTTTGGCGGTCCGGAAGACGATCTGGTCGACCTTCACCTCGTCCAGGCCGAGCTGGATGGCCTGGATGCCGTCGACGGGCTTGTAGTCGAAAGTCCTGGTCCGCTGCTGCGCCGACACGGATACGGAGACCGCGAGGCCGGCGGCGGCGACGAGCGCCCTGCGCATGGGTCCCTCCTGCTCGGAGGGACGCTATCAGACGCGGGCCCCGGCCGACATCCGACCGGGGCCGCGAACCGGACTAGCGTTGTTCCGGCTTCGGATCGCTGAGCGGCTCGGACGATACGCTGGCGGAAGCGGAAGGCTTCGTCTCGGGCTTCGTCTCGGCCTTCGCCTCGGTCTTCGAGGCCTTGCTGGGCTTCCCGAGCGTCTCGATCGTCACGATGAACGACGCCGCCTGGTCCATCCGCCGGTACACGTACGGGAAGTCGATGTCGTAGTAGGTCCGCTGCCCCTTGTTGAGATAGCCCCACTTGGTCCCGTTGGAGCCGGCGGCGACGACGTTGCCCTCCGCGTCGAAGACGACGACGGCGACTCCGACCTGCTCATCCGACAACCCGTTGTTGTCGATGCGCACGCGGACGTCCGCGCTGGATTTGCGGATCGGCGTCCCCTTCATCGTGCTCCCCTGGTCGAAAACCAGCTGGCTGACGACGATCTCGCCGGCCTTCACCTCGACCTCCTGGACGCCGTTGATCGGGGCCCAGTCGTACTTCTTCGTCCCCGCCTGCCCGAGGAGCGGCGCGCTGAGGAGCGCCGCGAACAGCCCTGCCGATGCGAGCTTGCCGAGTCTCATTCCCACCTCCTGTGACAAAACGAAACGCCGCCCCGCGCCGGACGCCCCGGCGGGGACTTTAGGAGTGTAGCAAATGTGCGGGGAATCTAGGACGCGACTTTCGCGAGTCGCGATTTCCGATAGCCGTAGAGGAAGTAGACGACGAGCCCCAGGACGAGCCAGAGGGTGAACCGGAGCCACGTGTCGCCCGGAAGGCCCCCGTAACGGACGAAGACGAGACCTTCGGGAGTCGAGCGGAACCACGGGAATCCCACGATCAGATAGAGACAGATCGCGATGCCCGCGAGCGGGACGAACGGTACGAACGGCGTGCGGAACGCGCGCCGGCGATGCGGGTCGGTGCGACGCAGGACGAGGATGCCGATGCAGACCAGGATGAACGCGAAGAGCGTCCCGATGTTCGTCAGCTCGATGAACACGTCGAGGTTGGCGAACGCGGAGAGGAGGCCCACCGCGACTCCGATCCAGATCGTGGTGACGTGCGGCGTCTTGAACCGGGGGTGCACGCGCGAGAAGGATTCGGGAAGCAGCCCGTCGCGGGCCATCGAGAAGAAGATGCGGGCCTGGCCGTACTGGAAAACGAGCAGGACGGCCGTCGTCGCGATGACCGCGCCGAAGGCCACGATGCCGGCGGCCCAGTTCATGCCCAGCAGCGAGAAGGCCTTGGCGAGGGGCTCGGCGGAGCCCTTGATGTCGGCGAGGGGCACCATGCCCGTCAGGACGAGCGACGTCGCGACGTAGAGCACCGTGCAGATCGCGAGCGACCCGATCATGCCGATCGGCATGTCTTTCTGGGGATTCCGGCACTCCTCGGCGGCCGTCGAGACGGCGTCGAAACCGATGTACGCGAAGAAGATCAGCGCCGCGCCCGAGCCGATCCCCGCCCAGCCGTTCGGGGCGAAGGGCTGCCAGTTCTCGGGCTTGACGTAGAAGGCGCCGACGAGGATGAAGAAGACGAGGATCACGAGCTTCAGGACGACCATGCCCGGTGTTGAACTGCGAGGACTCCTTGATGCCGATCACGAGGACCCACGTCACCAGGGCCGTGATCAGCACCGCCGGCAGGTTGAACACGATCGGGATCCCCAGGATGTGCGGAGCCGCGTCGAAGAACCCCTCGGTGCGCGAGGCCGTGACGAGGTCGGTGCGCAGCCAGGCCGGGATCTCGATGCCGAAGCCTCGAAGCAGCTCGACGAAGTACCCCGACCACGAGACGGCGACGGCGACATTGCCCATCGCGTACTCGATGATGAGGTCCCAGCCGATGATCCAGGCGATGAACTCGCCGAGCGTCGCGTACGAATACGTGTAGGCGCTCCCGGAAATCGGCACGAGCGAGGCGAATTCGGCGTAGCAGAGCGCGCAGAAGCCGCAGCCGATCGCGGTGATGAGAATCGAGATGACGAGCGCCGGGCCCGCACCGGCATGATGGGCGCCGCCCGCCGCCGCGCTGCCGATCCCCGCGAAGATGCCGGCGCCGATGATGGCCCCGATGCCGAGAGCGATCAACTGGATCGGCCCGAGCGCCCGCTTCAACTGATGCGCAGGCTCCTCCGCGTCGGCGAGGATCGAGTCGAGCGATTTTTTCCGGAAGAGCGGGTTGCTCATGCGGGTCGGCGCGGGAGGATATCAGGCGCTCCGCCCGGCCGGAAGCAGAGTCAGAGCCGCCGCGGAATGTCGGTCAGGGTCGTGATTCGGTCGGGCAAGCCCGTGTGCCGGTCGTCCCGGTCGAGCAACAGGGCGGAGAGCCCCGCGGCTCGCGCGCCCTCGACGTCGTCCCTCGGCGAGTCTCCGACGTGCAGGGCTTCGGCCGGGCGCACGCCCAGGCGCTCGCAGGTTCTCCGAAAGATCTCGGGCGAGGGCTTGCCGGTGGCTTCGATGGCCGAAACCGAAATGACTCGAAAGAACGGGGACAGCCGCAGAGCCTCGAGCAGCCGCGGAAGGTGCGAGTCCCAGTTGGAGATCACGGCGAGCGCGAGGCCCCGCGCCGAGAGCTCTTCGAGGACGGGGAGCACGTCGCCGTAGACGGCCCAGGAGCCCGGCTCGCGGAAATGCGCGGCGAGCCGGGAAAAGGCCGCGTCCGACACGGCGCCGCCGTCGATCGACCGGCGCACGCCCGACAGGAACACCCGCCAGAAGGCTTCCTCGCCGGAGACTCCGCCGTAGCGGTCCTCGGCCGGCTGCCTCTGGACGTCGACCCACGCCGCGAGGAGCGCCTCGCGCAGAGCCGCCGGCTCGAACCGCGCGCCGTCTTCGCGGAACACGCGGCCGTACACCTCCTCGACCGGAGGATCCGGATGCAGAAGAGTGGCGCCGGCGTCGAAACAGACGGCGCGGATCACCGGGTCAGCAGACGAGCGCGTTCTCCCGCATCACGCCGTCGAGCGCGCGGTTGAGCGCGTCGCAGCAGCGGCGGGCCGCGGCGAGCGCCTTCTCGCGGGCTTCGGGCGAGTCGGCCACGCGGCCGAGCGCCTCGCGCTCCACCTGCCGGTGCCACACGTCGGCCTTCTCGTGGACCGAGAAGAACCGGGTCGCGTCCTCGTCGGTGATGCCGTAGAAGGCCTCGAGGCCCTCACGCTTGGTCTTCGAGACCTCGGGGATCTGCGACTCGTAGGCATACAGGGCGGCGAGGCCCTCGGCCGTCGAGCCCTCGCGCGTCGAGCGGCGGAACTCGGCGATCGCTTCGGCGACTTCCGGCGTCCGCGGAGCGGACGAGAGGTCCGACTCCGAAGCGCCGAGCGCTCCGGCGAAGCGGCGCCAGAGCGCCGGGTGGTTCTCGGTGCCGCGCTCCTCCTCGATCAGGTTCTCGAGAAGCTCCTGCCGCAGGGCCGCGTCCTCGCAGCCGGCGTGCACGCCGGAGACGTAGGTCGGGAACGCCGCCACGTGCGGGTAGTAGGAGATCGCGTACTCGCGCAGATTCTCGGTGGTCAGACGGCCCTGCGACCAGAGCTGGTAGAAGGGGTGATGCAGAAGGTGCTTCTCGGCGATCAGGGCGTCGAGGGCGACCAGGAACTCTTCGCGCGTCATTTTCGTGCCTCCGTTTGTCGGCGGTCCTCCGCCGACGTAGGCGCGCATTTCCTCATTCTTGCCTGGCGACTGTCAACTGGGAACTCTAGCGGTCAGGGCATGACCTGCCCGCCGTCGGCGACGATCGCCTGGCCCGTCACCGAGCGGGCGTCGTCGGAGGCGAGGTAGGCGGCGAGCCCGGCGATCTCCTCCGTCTCGAGAACCCGCCGCAACGGCGCCATCTTCGCGGCGGCGTCGCGCCCCGCCTCGACCGAGCCGAAGCGCAGCCAGCCCTGGCGGGCCATTTCCGTCTCGACCCAGCCGGGGCAGATCGCGTTGACGGTGATGTCCCGCGGCGCGAGCTCCAGCGCGAGCGCCCGCGTCAGGCCGATGACGCCGTGCTTGGACGCGCAGTAGGCGGCGTAACCGGGCACGCCGAAGCGGCCGAGCACGGAAGAGAGATTGATGACGCGGGCGCCGCGGGAGAGATGCGGCGAAGCCGCGCGCGTGACCCGAAAGACGGCCGTGAGGTTCGTGGCCAGGATCGCGTCCCAGCGGGCGTCGGCTTCGGACTCGAGGTCGTCGAGGTGCGTCGCGCCGCCCAGGCCGGCGTTGTTGACGAGGACGTCGATGGTCCCGAACCGGTCCACGGCCGCGCCGACGGTCTCGCCGGATCGAGGCGTCGTCCGTCACGTCGCAGGCCGCGGCGAAAGCCTCGGCGCCCTCGCCGGCGAGCTCTCCGGCGATCCGCTCGATCGCGCCGACGTCGCGGGACGCCAGCAGGACCCGCGCTCCCTCCCGCGCGAAGCGGCGGGCGATGGCCTCGCCGATGCCTCGCGAGGCGCCGGTGACGAGGGCCGCCTTCCCCGAGAGGCGTCGCGCGTCGGACATCCGGCGGGCGATACTACCTCTCTCGGCGGCGGCCCCCCGCCGGGCTAGCGGCGCGCCGCGCCCGGAGGCGCGTCCGCCAGGAACACGCCGCGGGCGTCGCGGCGGTCGCGGTAGTAGAGCGAGCGCTCCAGGCCGCAGTCCGCGCAGTAGGCCTCGCCGGACTCCGCCGGCCGCGGGCAGGTCTCCGTCGCGCACGGTTCGGCGGATGGGCGCGTCGTCTCTTGCGTGCTCATCGAGTCCTCCTTTTCTCGCCGGGAGAGAGCAAATAGTTCATGAGCTCCCTCTCGCAGCGTTCCCGGTAGGCGCCGAAGGTCGCCTCCGGATCGCTCTCCGATAGCCACTGCATCATCAGACCGTCGAAAATCGCCCGCATCGTGGAACCGGCTTCCTGCGGGTCGCGGACGGCGAAGACCCCGCGGCGCATGCCCTCCTCCGCGATGCCGCCGTCGATCTCGCGGCAGCCGGCGTAGAAGCGCGCGTTGATCTCGCGAAAGGGCTCATGCCGGGCCGCGAGCCCGCAGAAGTCGACGAAGGCTCGAAAGAACGCGCGGTTCTTGGAGGGCGACGGAAAGATGAGCGCCACGAGCGCGCGGACTTTTCCGACCGGATCCTCTTCCCGGGCCACCGCCTCGCGCATCCGCGCGTGGATCGAGTCGATGAGCCAGGAAAAGAGCTGCTGGAACAGGTCGTCCTTGGAGTCGAAGTAGTAGAGCGTGACGCCCTTGGAGACGCCGGCGCGGCGCGCGATGTCGTCGAGGGTCGTCTCGGAAAAGCCCTTCTCGGCGACTTCTCGAAACGCCGCCTTCAGCAGGGCCAGCCGCCGTTCGGGCTCGCGGGAGTTCGCGGGTTTCGTCATGGCGAGATACTAACTGACTGGTCAGTCAGAAATCAAGACCCGGACGGTGCTTCTGAAGCCACTCCATCTCATAGACTTGCGCCGTGAAGGTCCGCCTGCTCCACTTCGCCTCCTTTCGGGACGCCGCCGGCCGGGAGGAGGAGCTGCGCGAGCTCCCCGAGGGCGGACGCGTCGAGGAGCTCTGGGCCGCCCTTGCCCGCGAGATCCCGCTCTTCGCCCGCTACCCCTCGATGCCTCCCGCGGCCGTCAACCGCGAGTACGTCCCGGCCGGCACCGTCCTGCGCGACGGAGACGAGGTCGCCTTCCTGCCGCCCGTCGCCGGAGGCTGAGGTGTACCTCACGGCCGAGTCCATCGACGTCGCCGCGCTCGTGGCGGAGACCCGCTCCTCCGACGGAGCGCTCTGCCTCTTCGTGGGCGTCGTGCGCAACGAGAACGACGGCCGGGAGACCACGGCCATCGAATACCAGGCCTACGGGACGATGGCGGAGCTCGAGATGGCGAAGCTCGCCGAGAGCCTCGCCCGCGAGTTTCCGGACGCGAAAGTCCGCATGCGCCACCGGATCGGCCGGCTCGGTGTGGGCGAGGCCTCCGTCGCGATCGCCGCGGTCTCGCCCCACCGGGCGGAGGCCTTCGCCGCCTGCCGCGCGGCCATCGACCGCCTCAAGACGACCGTTCCGATCTGGAAGAAGGAGTTCCATCCCGACGGCTCGTCGGACTGGGTGGATCACGAGCCGCCACTGAGATAGAGTGGTTTCCAAAGTGCGCAGCCAGCGGTCGCCCTCGCCTCGTGGGACGGTCGTCCAGCTCCTGGCTGCGGGACTGTCGTTCGTGCCCATGAGACATTCGGCCCACCGGCGCGTTGGTCGGGCGTCGGCGTATTTGGAGGTTGCACCATGCTCAAGTTGACTGCTTTTGTCGGGGCCTGCGTCTTCGTCCTCGGCAGCGGTGTGGCTTTCGGCCAGGAGCCCGCGCCGCCCGGGTCCATCGGCAACTGCGTCACGAACGCCCAGACGCTCTGCCTCAACAACGACCGCTTCGCGGTCACCGCCAATTCCGCACGACCAGCAGCGGCGAGACGGACGCGACGGCCATCGAGCTGACCGGAGACTCCGGTTACTTCTGGTTTTTCAATCCCGCGAACATCGAAGTGGTCATCAAGGTCCTCAACGGCTGCTCCCTCACCCAGCACTACTGGGTCTTCGCGACCGGGCTGACGAACGTCGAGGTCACGCTCTCCGTCACCGACACGGAGAACCAAACGCTCAAGACGTATACCAATCAGCTCGGCGTGCCCTTCGCGCCCATCCAGGACACGAGCGCGTTCGTGTGCCCGTAGGCGCGAAAAAAGGTTGACGCCCGCCGAGCCGAGGAGTACGAAGGTCTCAACGTAAGCCGCCTTCGACGACGGCCGTCTTTCCCTGCCCATCCGGCTGGTCCCGGACGAGCTTCCGAGCGGCCTGCCCGGGCTCGTCTTCGAGGGCCACTCGCCCTAGAGCCTCGACACCGGCGGTGGCCCGTCCGCTGCCGGACTTTCCGCGACCGATGCCACAATAACCGCGAATGTCGCTCGCGAAGGCCATCCTCCCGGACATCGAGGAGCTCCTCCGGGAAAACCCGAAGGAGCTCGCGGCGGCCGTCGCGGAGATCCACCCGGCAGACCTCGCCGAGATTCTCGACGATCTGCCGCGCGAGGACCGCGTCACCCTCTTCGAAGCGCTCCCCATCGAGCAGGGCGCGGAGCTCCTCTCGGTGCTCAAGGGCGAGTCGCTCCGCCTGATTCTCCACACGGCTTCCCCCACGAGGCTCGGGCAGATGCTCGACCGCCTCGCGCCCGACGACGTCACCGACATCCTCGAGCACCTGACGCAGCGCCAGCGCGAGGCGATCCTCGAGAAGATGTCGCCGCGCGACGCGGCCGAGGTCGAGCGGCTGCAGCGCTACCCGCCGCGCACCGCCGGCCGGCTCATGACGATCAAGGTCCCCACGATCCGGCCGGAGTGGACCGTCGCCGAGACGCTCGAGCACCTCAGGCGCATCGACCCCGAGGTCGAGACGGTGCAGAGTCTCTACGCCGTCGACGACTCCGGGCGCCTCGTCGGGTACGTCTCCCTGCGCCGGCTCTTCCCCGCGCCGCCGGACAGGAAGATCGCCGACATGATGGAGCGGCGGCTGCTCACGGTGCGCCCCGACACCGACCAGGAAGAAGTCGCGCGGATGGTCTCCAAGTACGACGTCCACGCGATCCCCGTCGTCGACGAGAACGAGAAGCTTCTCGGGATCGTGACGGTCGACGACGTCATCGACATCCTCATCGAGGAGCAGACGCAGGACGTCCTGCATCTCGGCGGCGTGTCGGCCACCCAGGAGGAGGTCGAGCAGGGCTACTTCGCCTCGAAGCCCTGGCGCAACGTCCGCCTGCGCTTCAACTGGCTGCTGCTGCTCTTCGTGGCCGAAACCTTGACCGGGACCGTGCTCCGCCACTACGAGGACGAGCTCGCGAAGGTCGTGGCGCTCTCGTTCTTCATCCCGCTCCTGATCGGCACGGGCGGCAACTCGGGCTCCCAGACCGTCACGACGATCGTGCGCGGCCTCGCCGTCGGCGAGATCCGCCTGCGCGACTTCGGCCGGGTCCTCCTGCGCGAGGGTGGAAGCGGCCTGGTGCTCGGGATCCTGCTCGGGATCGTGGGCTTCGGACGCGCGCTCCTGTGGGGCTCGACGATCGCCCCTGGCGCTGACCGTCGGAGTCTCCATCCTCGTGATCTGCGCCTGGGCGAACACGGTCGGCGCCATGATCCCGATGCTCGCGACGCATGTTCAAGATCGACCCGACGGTGATGTCGGCTCCCCTGATCGCGACGCTCGTGGACGCGACCGGCCTCATCATCTATTTCACGATCGCCAAGAGCTTCCTCTGAGGCCTTCCGATACGGATCCTCGGCTCGAAGGAACGACCATCGACCCGTAACAGGGAGGACCCCGTGAGCACACCCGCCAAGACCCGCGACTGGACGAGCCCCGAGCTCGATCGCCCGGTCATCAACTACCGCGCCGCCGACGGCATCGCCGTCATCGAGATCGACGACCCGCCGGCGAACACCTACACCTACGCCATGAACCGCCAGCTCGACGAGGCGATCCTCAAGGCGCGCTTCGACGACGACGTCCACGTGATCGTGCTGCGCGGCAAGGGCGACCGCTTCTTTTCGGCCGGGGCGAACATCGGCATGCTCAACGCCGTCACTCCCGGCTTCAAGTACTTCTTCTGCCTCCACGCCAACGAGACGCTGCTCCGCCTCGAGCACACGCCCAAGCTCGTGATCGCCGCGCTCAACGGCCACACGGTCGGCGGCGGGCTCGAGATCGCGATGGCCGCCGACATCCGCATCGCCCGCAAGGACGCCGGCAAGATCGGCCTGCCCGAGGTCACCCTCGGCGTGCTGCCCGGGACCGGCGGCACGACGCGCCTCGCCAAGATGATCGGCAAGTCCAAGGCCATCGAGCTGATGATCACGGGCAACACGTTCTCCTTCGAGGAGGCCCTCGAGCTCGGCATCGTGAACCAGATCATCGACGCGACGCCCGAGGAGTGGTGGGAGCAGGTCATGGACTACGCCCGGCAGTTCGTGCCTCCCAACAAGGCCTCGAAGGCGGTCGGCCGGATCAAGCGCTCCGTCCAGAGCGGCTGGGACCTTCCCCTCGAGTCGGCCCTCGCCGTCGAGCGCGAGCTCCAGCAGCTGCTCTTCCAGAGCGACGACGCCAAGGAAGGGATCGCGGCCAACCAGGAGAAGCGGGTCCCGAAGTTCCAGGGCAAGTGAGCTCCCTGAAGACCGACCTCTTCATCGACGGCGCGTTCACGCCCGCCGCTTCGGGGCGGCGCTTCGCTACGGTCAACCCGGCGACGGGCGACACGATCGCCGAAGTGGCGGAAGCCGGCAAGGCGGACCTCGACCGGGCGGTCGCCTCCGCGCGCAAGGCCTTCGAGTCGGGGCCGTGGGCGGCGATGAAGCCGCGCCAGCGCGGACGGATCCTGACGCGCGCCGCCGAACAGCTGCTCACGCGCGCCGAGGAGTTCGGAAAGCTCGAGACGCAGGACAACGGCAAGCCGATATTCGAGGCCGCGAAGATCGACATGCCGGCGGCCGCCGAGTGCCTCGCCTACTTCGGCGAATATGCCGACAAGCTCTACGGCGACACGTTCCCGGGCCGGCCCGACGCGCTCCTGATGACCCTGCGCGAGCCCGTCGGCGTCGTCGGCGCGATCACGCCCTGGAACTTTCCGCTGCTGCAGGCGATGTGGAAGATCGCACCGGCCCTCGCTCTCGGAAACGCCGTGGTGCTCAAGCCCGCCTCGGCCACGCCGCTCACGGCGCTCCTCTTCGCGGAGCTCCTGACCGAGGCGGGGCTGCCTCCGGGAGCGTTCCAGGTGGTGCCGGGCCCGGGCCCGCTCGTCGGGCAGGCGATGGCCGAGCATCCCGGCATCGACAAGATCTCCTTCACCGGCGAGACCGAGACGGGCAAGGCGATCCTCCGCGCCGCGGCCGGAACCGTGAAGCGCGTGTCGATGGAGCTCGGCGGCAAGTCTCCGAACGTCGTCTTCGCCGACGCCGACCTCGACGCCGCCGCCAAGGGCGCGATCAACGCGATCTTCTACGGCAAGGGCGAGCTCTGTTCCGCGGGATCGCGCCTCCTCGTCGAGGAGTCGATCCACGACGCGCTCATGGAGAAGGTCGTCGAGCGCGCGAAGAAGATGGCGCCGGGCGACCCGCTCGATCCCAAGACCCGACTGGGCTCGCTCGTTTCGGAAAAACAGCGGGACAACGTGGCGCGCTACGTCGAGGCCGGCAAGTCCGAAGGCGCGAAGCTGGTCGCCGGCGGCAATCGCGCCGCCGTCAACGGCAAGGGCGCTTTCTTCGAGGCGACGGTCTTCGACGGCGTGACGCCGCAGATGACGATCGCGCGCGAGGAGATCTTCGGGCCCGTTCTCGCGACGCTGACCTTCCAGGACGAGGAGGAGGCCGTTGCGATCGGCAACTCCACGATCTACGGCCTCGCGGCCGCGGTCTGGTCGAAGGACGTCAAGAAGGCCCTCCGCACCGCGAAGGCCCTGAAGGCCGGCACGGTCTGGGTCAACGCCTACAACCTCTACGACCCGGGCCTGCCCTTCGGCGGCTACAAGGAGTCGGGCTTCGGCCGCGAGCGCGGGCACTACGCGCTCGAGGAGTACACGCAGGTCAAGAGCATCTGGGTGGATCTCACGTGAGGTCGTAGTGGGAGGTCGGAGGTGGTAGGTTCCCTCCTCGCCGCCACGGCGCTTCTGCTGGCCACCAACGCGAGCGCCTCTTCCGCCGCGCACCCCTCGATCGACACCGTCTTCGCCTCGCTCCAGAAGGTCCGCGGCTTCCACGACGCGTCGATCTCGCCGGACGGACGCCGCGCCGCCTGGTCGCAGAAGGTGCTCGACAAGGACGGACGCGAGCGGCTCGGCGCGATCTCGGTGGCCGAGCTTTCGTCGGGCGCTCCGCGGCGACTCTCCGCGGCGTCGGACGGAAAGCCGCGCCGCGAGGTCGAGCCCGTGTTCTCGCCCGACGGGACGTCGATCGCGTTTCTCTCCGACGCGGCGGCGGCGGGACAGCCGCAGGTCTGGGTCTCGCCCGCCACGGGCGGCAGCCCCCGGCCGCTCACGAAGGTCAAGGGACAGCTCCAGGAGCTCCGCTGGTCCCCGGACGGCAAGGCCGTCGTCCTTTCTCTTCGTCGAGGGCTCCGAGCAGGAGCCGGGAGCGCTCGACCGCGCACAAGCGGGATTCGGGCCCCGTCGAGGAGAACCACGAGGTGCAGCGCATCGCCGTGGCCGACGTCGCGACCGGACGCGTGCGGAACGTGTCGCCGGCCGATCTCTACGTGTACGACTACGACTGGTCGCCCGACGGGAAGTCCTTCGCCGCGGAGGCGGCGGTCGGCTCGGGCACCAACAACTACTGGCTCGCGCAGCTCTACCTCGTCGACGCCGCGTCGGGCGCCGCGCGCTCGATCTGGAAGCCGACGCTCCAGCTCGCCTGCCCCGCTTCTCACCGGACGGCCGCACGATCGCCGTCATCCACGGCCTCATGAGCGACGAAGGCTCCAACGGCGGCGACGTCTGGGAGGTGACCGCGACGCCCGGCGGAGGCGCCGCTCGCGAACCTGACGCCGGGGATGCACTGGTCGGCGAGCCGCCTCGCCTGGCGTTCGCCCTCCGAGCTCCTCTTCGCGGGGCACCGCGACGGCGGCTTCGGGATCGCGTCGATCGAACCGGCGACCGGCCGGCTCTCGAGCGTGTTCGCCGGCGCGGAAAAGATCGGGCATTTCGGAGCCGCGCGCGGCGGCGCGACCGTCGCGATCCGGGAGTCGTTCGAGAGCCCGCCCGAGGTCTGGGCCGGGCGCCATCGGCGGCTTGGAAGAACCTCTCGTCGGTCGAACGCGTCCGCGAAGCGCTTCTGGGGCGAGGCGAAGTCGCTGCACTGGGAATCCGACGGAGCGAAAGTCCAGGGATGGCTGCTGCTACCCGGAAGCATTCGACCCCGCCCGAACGTATCCGATGGTCGTCGTCGTCCACGGCGGTCCCGCCGGGCGCCTCGACCTCCTCGTGGCCCTCGCGCTGGACGGCCACGCTTCCTTCCCGGGGCTATTTCGTCTTCCTGCCGAACCCGCGGGGCAGCTTCGGCTTCGGCGAGGCGTTCACCGAGGGCAACGTCAAGGACTTCGGGGGCGGCGATCTGCGCGACATCCTGAAGGGGATCGACGCCGTCCTCGCGCAGGCCCCGATCGACCCGAAGCGTCTGGGCATCACGGGCTGGAGCTATGGAGGCTACATGACGATGTGGGCCGTGACCCAGACCGACCGATTCGCCGCCGGGGTCGCCGGCGCCGGCATCGCCAGCTGGCAGAGCTACTACGGCCAGAACAAGATCGACACCTGGATGCTCCCGTTCTTCGGGGCTTCGGTCTACGACGATCCGAAGGTCTATGCGAAGTCCTCGCCGATCGAGTTCATCAAGAAGGTGAAGACGCCCACGCTCGTCCTGCACGGCGAGCGCGACTCCCAGGTCCCCACGCCCCAGGGCTACGAGTTCTGGCACGCGCTGAAGGCCCTCGGCGTGCCGACGCGGCTGGTGATCTACACCGACGAGGGCCACTCCATCCGCAACCCCGAGAACCAGAAAGACATCGTGGAGCGCAGCGCCGCCTGGTTCGACGAGTACCTGCGATGAACGCGCCGGGCGTTACGGGATTCGCTCCCCGCATCCTCGCCGGCCGCTCGATCGTCGTGACCGGCGGCGGCTCGGGCCTCGGCCTCGCGATGGCGAAGACGTTCGCGGCGCACGGGGCGTCGGTCACCATCGCGGGACGGCGGAGCGAGCGGCTCGAAGCCGCGTCGAAGGAGATCGCCGCCGGAGCGCGGGAGGGCGGAGCCGTCGCGACTTTCGCTGCCGACGTCCGCGAGCCCGCGCAGTGCGAGGCGCTGATGACGCACGCGGCCGAGCGCTTCGGCCACATCGACGGCCTCGTCAACAACGCCGCCGGCAACTTTCTCGCCTTCTCGGAAGCCCTGACGCCCAACGGCTTCGACACGATCGTGCGGACCGTCCTCTACGGCTCGGTGAACTGCACGCTGGCGTTCGGCCGGCAGCTTCTTGCGCGAAAGGCGCCCGGCTCGGTCGTCTCGATCCTCGCGACCTACGCCTGGACCGGCTCGGCCTACGTCCTGCCCTCGGCCTGCGCCAAGGCGGGCGTGATGGCCATGACCCGCTCCCTCGCCGTCGAGTGGGGCCACGCGGGCATCCGCCTGAACGCGATCGCTCCGGGCCCGATCCCGACCGAGGGCGCGTTCTCGCGTCTCATGACGAACCCGGCGGCCGAGAAGGCGTCCCTGGGGCGGACGGCCCTCGGTCGCTTCGGCAAGCCCGAGGAGATCGCGAACCTCGCGACGTTCCTCCTCTCGGACCTCTGCCCCTACCAGACCGGCGACGTCGTCACGATGGACGGAGGCGAGTGGATCGCCGGCGCCGGCGAGTTCTCCGACTACCGCAAGCTCCCGCGCGAGACGCTCGCCGCGGCGCTCGACGCGATGCGGCCGAAGAAGTGAGCGTGGAGAGCGTCGACGGCGTTCGCCGCGACGCGGGCGTGAAGCGAGGCCGGTTCTTCTGGATCGTCTGGGGATTCGACGCCTTCATCGCGGCCGTCTTTCTCTTCTTCTTTTTCTGGGGCCTGGCCGACGGGACCGTCTCGTCGTTCAACATCGTGCTCTGGCTGGGCATCCTCGCGGGCCTCGCAGGCATCCTCGGAGGCAGCCTCAAGCTCCGGTCGAAGGGACTCACGCGTGCCGCGTGGGCCGTCCTCTCGATCCTCGCGATTCCAGGGTTGCTGGGAGTATTGTTTTTCCTGGCCGTCCTGATCCTGCAGCCGCGCTGGAATTGAAGGGGACCTCCATGAGGAACTGGGAGCAGCCGCCGACTCGCACTCGCTCGCTCTTCCGCTCCTCCTCCTCGTGGCGTGCAACGATTTCCTGACCAGCGAGCCCGAGTCCACGCCGGCGTGGCTCGAGGCGCTGATCGCCCAGATCGAGCTCGAAGACGTCACCGACGCCTCCCACGCGCGATCTACCGGTATCAATACGCCGGTCAGACGGTGTACTTCCGCACCTCCCGCTGCTGCGACATTCGCAGCATCGTCTACGACGAGGAGGGGGCCGTGATCTGCGAGCCGAGCGGGGGCGTGGACGGCGGCGGGGACGGGCGGTGCGCCGGACTTCTTCGAGACGCGCACGGAAGAGCGTCTCATCTTTCTGGACCCGCGGAGCTGACGCCCGGCTAACCCCCGAACGCCTCCGACGAGGAGCTGCTCGAGCTCCCTCTTGTGCACGCCGGCGTTGCCGGTGGCGGGCGACGGCGACGCCGCGCGGCCGACGTACTCGAGCGCGCATGCGTTCGGCAGGAACTCGGGGGTCCGCTCGAGGACGAAGTTCCAGGCGCCCATGTTCCTCGGCTCTTCCTGCACCCAGATCGTCGCGGGTCGCCTTCGGATAGCCCGCGGCGAGCGCGGCGAGGCGCTCCTTCGGGAAGGGATAGAGCTGTTCGAGACGGACGATCGCCGTCTTGAAGTCGCCGCGCTTCTCCTTCTCCGCGCGCAGGTCGTAGTAGACCTTGCCGCTGCAGAAGAGGATCCGCTCGACGAGGGCGCGATCGCCGACCTCGGGGTCGTCGAGGCAGACGCTGGAATCCGCCGGTGGTCAGCGCCTCGATCGGCGACGAGGCCGCCGGCAGCCGCAGGAGACTCTTCGGCGTGAAGAGGATCAGAGGCTTCGCGAGCGGCTGGCGCATCTGGCGGCGCAGCACGTGGAAGTACTGCGCGGGATTCGTCGCGTTGCAGACCTGCATGTTCCCGTCGGCGCAGAGCTGGAGGTAGCGCTCGATGCGCGCGCTCGAGTGCTCGGGCCCCTGCCCCTCCGAGCCGTGCGGGAGGAGCATGCCCAGACGGGAGGTCTGGCGCCACTTGTCCTCGGCCGACGCGATGAACTGGTCCACGATGACCTGGGCGCCGTTCGCGAAGTCGCCGAACTGCGCCTCCCAGAGCGTCAGCGCCTCGGGCCATTCGACGCTGTAGCCGTAGTCGAAGCCCAGGACGGCGAACTCCGAGAGCGGGCTGTCGCAGGCCTCGAAATGGCGCCTGCTTCGGATCGAGCGTCGCGAGCGGCGTCCAGGTCTCCCCGGTCGCCGTGTCGTGGAAGACGGCGTGGCGGTGCGAGAAGGTTCCTCGGCTCGAGTCCTGGCCGCTGACGCGGACCGGCGTCCCTTCGAGCACGAGCGAGCCGAACGCGAGCTCCTCGGCCGTGCCCCAGTCGAGCGGCAGCGCGCCCTCGGCCATCTTCGCCCGGCGGGCGAGCTGCTGGACCATCTTGGGATTGAGACGGAAGCCCGCGGGCACCGTCGTCAGCGCGCGGCCGATCGCGGCGAGCGTCTCGCGCGCGACGCCCGTCTCCATCTCGACGACGCCGAGCACGCTCGGCGCGCTTCGCCGCGGCGGTCTCGCCGCGCGGACGGCTGGCGGCTTCCTTGGCCGCGGCGAGCGCCGCCTCGTACTCGGCGAGCTGGCGTGCCTCGAGCTCCTTGACTTCCTCCTCGGTCACGACGCCCTCGCGGACGAGCCGCCGCGCGTAGAGCGTGCGGACGCCCGGGTGCGCCTCGATCGCCTTGTACATCAGGGGCTGCGTGTAGGTCGGCTCGTCGCCTTCGTTGTGCCCGTGCCGCCGGAAGCCGATCAGGTCGATGACGACGTCCTTGTGGAACTCCTGCCGGTAGTCGAGAGCGATCTCGAGCACGCGGTACGCGGCTTCGGGATCGTCGGCGTTGACGTGGAAGATCGGTATCTGGTTGATCTTGGCCACGTCGGTCGAATACACGGACGACCGCCCCTTCGAGGGCGGCGTCGTGAAGCCGATCTGGTTGTTGATGACGACGTGGATCGTCCCGCCCGTGCGGTAGCCCGGCAGCTGCGGCGAGGTTGAGGACCTCGGCCACCATGCCCTGCCCGGCGAAGGCGGCGTCGCCGTGGAGGAGCACCGGCAGGACCGGCTTCCAGGCCTCGGGCCCGTGGCCGGCTTTCCTCTCCTGCTTGGCCCGGACGACGCCCTCGACGACCGGATCGACCGCCTCGAGGTGCGACGGGTTCGATTCCACCTGCACGGCGATCTCGCGTCCGGCCTCGGACTTCCGGGTCGTCCGCGCGCCCTGGTGGTACTTGACGTCCCCTTCGTCGGCCGGGAAGTCCGGATGGACGACGCCCTCGAAGCCCGAGAAGATGCGCTCGGCCGAGTTGCCGACGACGTTCGCGAGGATGTTCAGCCGCCCGCGGTGGGACATCCCGATCGACGACCTCGTCGACGCCGCGCGCCGCGGCGCCCTCCACCAGCCGGTCGAGGAGCGGGATCGCCGTCTCGCCGCCCTCGACGGAGTAGCGCCGCTGGCCGAGGAACTTCGTTCCGAGGAACCGCTCGAACTCTTCGGCCGCGATGAGCTTGACGAGGATGCTCTTGCGGACCTCGGCCGGCAGGGGCTTGTCTTCGGTCGCGGCCGCGATCGCGCGCCCGGATCCAGTACTTCTCGGCCGGGCTCGAGATGTAGCGGTACTCGGTGCCGATCTTGCCGCAGTAGACGCGGCGCATGCGCGCGATGATCTCGCGCAGCGGCATCCGGTCGCCGCCCTTCAGGCCGCCCGTGTAGAACTCGCGGTCGAGGTCCCAGATCGTCAGGCCGTAGGTCGCCAGCTCGAGCTCCGGGTGCTCGGCGATCGCCCGGGCGCGCAGCGGATCGATGTCGGCGAGCAGATGGCCCCGCACGCGGTAGGCGTTGATGAGCTCGAGGACGCGCGCCTGCTTCGCGATGTCCTCCCCGTGGCCGTCGTCCGAGAGCGACCGATCGGTCTCCCAGCGCAGCGGCCGGAACGGGATCCCGAGGTCCGCGAAGACGCCCTCGTAGAAGCCGTGCTCGCCGAGGAGGAGCTCTTCGACCCGGGCGAGAAAGGCGCCCGACTCGGCGCCCTGGATGATGCGGTGGTCGTAGGTCGAGGTGAACGTCACGGCCTTGCTGATCGCGAGCCGCGAGAGCGTCGCCGGCGCGCATGGCCGCGAAGGCCGCCGGGTACTCGATCGCGCCGGTCGCGATGATCGCGCCCTGGCCCGGCATCAGTCGCGGCACCGAGGCGGTGGTGCCGAGCGTGCCGGGGTTGGTCAGGGAGATCGTCGTCCCCTCGAAGTCGGACACCTGGAGCTTGCCCGTCCGGGCGCGCGTGACGACGTCGTCGGCGGCCGCGACGAATTCGCCGAAGCTCATCTTCTCGGCGCCCTTCACGTTCGGGACGAGGAGCGTCCGCGAGCCGTCCGACTTCGCGACATCCACGGCGAGGCCGAACCGGATCTCCTCCCGGCGCACGCGGACGGGCTCGCCCTCCGGGAGACGTCGAACGCGTCGTTCATCACCGGGAAGGCCTTCACGCCCTGGATCACGGCCCAGGAGATCAGATGCGTGAACGAGATCTTGGATTGCTCGACCGCCGCGCGCGCGTCGTTGAGGAGCCGGCGGTTCTCGTCGAGCAGCTTGATCGGGATCTGGCGTTGCGTCGTCGCGGTCGGAACGGTCAGGCTCGCCTGCATGTTCTCGGCGATTCGCGCCGCGGCTCCGCGCAGGGGCGCGCGCTCGCCGGAGACGGACACGGCCGGGCCGGCGGCGGAAGGCGTCGGCGCGGGGGCCGGGCGCGCCGCCGGAGCCGGAGACGCCGCCGCCGGGGCGCTCGGCTCGGCCTGGACGGGCCTGGACGGAGCGGCCTCCGGCTGGCCGCCGAAACGCTCCTGGAAGTAGCGCCGCCACTCGTCGTCGACCGCGGACGGGTTGGCCCTGTAGCGGTTCAGAAGGTCGGCGACGTAGCTGGCGTTCGCTCCGAAGTCGGAGAGCAGCTCTTCCGCGACGTCGGCCGGAGGCGTGCGCGTAGACATGGGAGGGGGATTCTAATTCAGGAGACGGGAAGCAGATTCTCAGGGACAGGGTCCACGAGAGACGTTCCCTCTCTCGTCGGTCCGGCCCTGCGAGGCAGGCCGCTGAGAATCCGAGATACCATCTCGCGGCGATCGGGGGGAGCCCTTGAAACCACTGCAGCGATTCGGCCTCGTCGTCATCACTGCGTCCGCCCTCGCCTCGCTGGCGGCCGTCAAACCGGCCTCGCTGCCGCCGGAGACCGTCCGCACCGCCACCGAGCTCCGCAACCGCATCGCCGCCGGATCCAGGGCCGCCGAATGGGTGCGCGACATCACCGACCTCGCGGGGCCGCGGATGCCGGGCTCCCCGGGCGACCGCGCGGCGGTGGCGCTCACGGTCGCGATGCTGAAGGCGCAGGGCTTTTCGAACGTGCGGGCCGAAAAGGTCGTGGTCCCGGTCTGGGAGCGGGGAGTCGAGACGGGCGAGGTGCTCTCGCCCGTGCGCCAGAGCCTGGCCCTGACGGCCCTGGGCGGAAGCATCGGGACGCCGAGCGGCGGCCTCGAGGGCGAGATCGTCCGCTTCGCGTCGCTCGAGGAGCTCGCCTCCGCCGGGAGACTCCGTGCGCGGCAAGATCGCCTTCATCGACCGGCCGACCGCGAGGACGTCCGACGGCTCGGGCTACGGCTCGGCCGGGGACGTTCGAGGCCGCGGTCCGTCGGCGGCGGCGAGGCTCGGCGCGATCGGGCTGCTGATCCGCTCGATCGGCACCGACGACGACCGGCTCCCCCACACGGGAGGGATGCGCTACGAGAACGGACGCTCCGAAGATCCCGGCCGCGGCGCTCGCGGCCCCGGACGCGGCGGCTGCTGACGCGGCTCCTGGCGCGCGGACCGGTGCAAAGTGAAATTCACGCTCGGCTGCCGCACGCTGCCCGACGGGGAATCCGCCAACGTCATCGGCGACATTCCCGGGCGCGAGACGCCGAAGGAGATCGTGCTGCTCGGCGCGCACCTCGACTCGTGGGACCTCGGCACCGGCGCGCTCGACGACGCGGCGGGCTGCGGCATCGTCATCGAGGCCGCGCGGCAGATCGGTCAGCTCCCGAGACGCCCGCGCCGCACGATTCGCGTGGTCCTCTTCGCCAACGAGGAGCACGGGCTGAAGGGCGGGAAGGCCTACGCCGAGGCGCATGCGGCGGAGCTCGCCGATCACGTCGCCGCCATGGAGGCCGATCTGGGGCAAGGGCCGCCGCTCGGCTTCTCGTGGAACGCGGGACGCTCGGCGGAGGCCGTGCTCAAGGCGATCGCGGGACTGCTCGCGCCGATCGGCGCCGACGCGCTCGTGGAGTACGACGTCGGCGGCGCGGACCTGATCTATCTGCTGCCCTCGGGCATTCCGAGCCTCGGCCTCTCGCTGGACGCCACGGACGTACTTCGACTATCACCACACGGCCAACGACAACTTCGACCGCATCGACCCGCGGATCCTGGACCAGTCGACGGCGGCCGCGGCGACGCTCGCCTACGTGCTCGCGGAGATCCCGACGCCCCTCGAACGCATTCCGCCGGAGAAGCGGGCGCTGCCGGCGCTGGGCGACGCGCTGAGCCCGCGCCTCAGCCCTCGCCCTTGACGCGTTCGCGGACGGCCTGGACCTCCGGGTGCTGGAAGCCCAGGAGCTCGGCGATGCGCCGGGCGAGCTGATTCTCGGCGGAGGTCAGCGCGCCGTCGGAGTAGACGACGCCCCAGATGACCTCGACCAGGCGCAGCCGCTCCTCGCGCGAAAACTTTTCCGTGACCAGACGCGTGAACTGGTAGAGGTCCACGCTCTCGCGGCGCTCCGCCTCCGCGAGACGCACGATCTCCGCGACGTCCTCCGGAGGCACCCCGAAGTCTTCGCGCACGGCGCGTAAAATCCGCTCGCGCTCGGCGTCGTTGAATGCGTCGTCCGCGTTTGCGATCTCGAGCAGGAGCGCGCAGGCCGCGATGGCCACGGCCGCCGGCCGGGCGGTCTCCTCCGGAGAGGACAGCTTCGAAAGGAAGTACTGGCGGATTTCCTGGATCCCCATGAGTTTGACTCTATGCCGAAACCTTTTCGCCGCAGCTCGCGTATTGGGTTAGTGGAACCGAGGACTGATCATGAAACGCCGTGAATTCGAAGCCCTGCTGGTGACGCTGGAATCCACGGCGGCGCTCCTGTCCCGCGCGGCCGCGTCGCTGTCCGCCGCGGAGGCCCGGCGCCGTCCCGCCGCGGGCGGCTTCTCGCTCGTCGAGAACGTGTGGCACCTCGCGGACCTCGAGCGCGAAGGTTACGGCGTGCGCATTCGCCGCATCCTCGGCGAGACGAACCCGGCGCTGTTGAACTTCGACGGCGATCGGATCGCCCGCGAGCGCGTCTACCAGGAACGCGACATCGACCGCGGCATCGTGGCCTTCGCCCGGACGCGCGCCCAGAACCTCGAAGCCCTCGCGCGTCTCTCGCGCTCCGAGTGGAAGCGCTCCGGGTCCCAGGAAGGCGTCGGCTGCGTGAGCCTCGCCGACATCGCGCGCATGATGGCCGAGCACGACCGCGCGCACGGCGCCGAGATCGCGAGCCTCCTCGGCGAGATCCGCGGGGCCCGGCCGGCCTGCCGTGCCCTGCTCGACCTCGGCCGTCGCCTGACCGGCGCCGGCCTCTCGCCCGCTCAGAAGCACTCGTCCTTCCCGGCCACCGTCGCAGCGGGCGCCGCCTTCCCGGTGCGCTTCGCCGAGGCGATCTCCTCGCGCGCCGCCGCGAGATCCTTGCGGAACTCGGGCGACGCGAGCATCCGGTCGACGACCTGACGCGCGAGCGCCCGGCCCGACTCCGAGTCGCTCGGAAAGTGGACGCCCAGAATCTCGCGCGAGTAGGCGAGCTCGGCGGCGGCTCTCGTGAAGACGTCGCGATGCTCGGGTAGAAGCTCCTGGAACACGAAGGCCGCCGTCCACGAGTTTCCGGAGTGCGCGCTCGGATAGGCCGGGAAGTTCGGCGTCTCGAGCCGCTCGATCCTCGGCTCGATCTCCCAGGGCCGCGCGCGGTTGAAGCGGTACTTGAAGGCCCAGATGTAGTACGTCGCGTCGGACTGGACGCGGGCCAGAAGATCCGCCGTCTTCGGCAGCGTCTCCGGGCCGAACCAGTCGCCGAGCTCGCGGCCCGTGAAGAAGAGGTTGCGGCGCATCCGCGCGTAGTCCTCGTCGCCGGGCTGAGTGCTCACGCGGTAGAAAACGCCGGCGAGCGTCTGGCTGCGCGCCACGGCCTCCGGAGTGCGAGCCTTCGCCTGGAGCTCCAGAAGGTAGTCGAGCTCGGCGCGCGTCTGCGGGGAGCTGTTGGCCGGAAACTCCGGCAGCGAGAATTCCACCGGCGCGTCGTCGAGATAGACCGGGGCGCGGCCGAGGATCTTGAAGTAGCCGGGGCTCATCGCCCCCAGGTCGAAGAGCCGGCGGTCGAGGGCCCCGGCGTCGGGCCGCGGCTTCGCGTCGAGCCGCGCGAGGCGCGCGTAGTGCTCCGAGGGCACCGTCAGGCGCGGGGCGTCCGAGGCCGTCTCGCTCGCGCACTTGGCGGGCGGACAGGACTCGTTCGGGCGGGCGATCGTCGCGGCGGCGGAAAGAACGAGGGCGGACGAAAGGAACAGGACCCCGAGTTTCATGCGGTTTCTCCTCCGAAGGTATAGGCGCGGGCCGGCCTGCCCGTGACCCTCTCCGGGGATGTCACGCCCGGGGCCGTTCCCGCCTATACGGGTAAGGAGGCGAGACGCCGGCTGTTACGCTCGGAACATGGAGTCGCGTGAGCGCGAGGTCCTCCAGGCGAGGATGGCGGAGCTCGCCGACGGCGACCGCGGCGCGTTCGACGACGTGTATGCGCTCGCCTGGCCGCTCGTGCGCGGATTCGTCGGCCGTCACCTCCGGGCCGGGGAGGCCGAGGACGCGGCGCAGGAGGCGCTTCTTCGCGTCTTTTCCCGGGCGTCCGCGTTCGACTCCCGCCGCGACGCGCTGC
The DNA here is from genome assembly GCA_963723535.1 of uncultured Acidobacteriota bacterium. Classification (GTDB taxonomy): domain Bacteria; phylum Acidobacteriota; class Thermoanaerobaculia; order UBA5066; family Gp7-AA6; genus DAHUXD01. The sequence goes on along the minus strand of CAVRRE010000005.1, from coordinate 135,270 downwards.
CCTGGATTCTCGGCATCGCGGCCTGGGAGATCCGCACGGCGAAACAGCGAGAGCGGCGGCGGCGAGAGGAGGGGATCGGCGATGCAGTCCTGGAACGGCCGGCCGCGGATCCGCGTCCCGACGAGATCGCCGCGGCGCGCGAACACGACCGCCTCGTCGACGGAGCGCTCGCGGCCCTCCGGCCCGAGGACGCGGCCACCCTGCGCGCGTACATGAACGACGAGCGTCCCGCCGTCGCTCCGGCGACGTTTCGCAAACGCGTGCAGCGCGCGGTCGAACGGGCGCGGGCCGCCTGGGGAATGGGTCATGGACAGCGCTGACGGCCTGAAGATCCGGGCGCGCCGCGCCTACGAGCGCGGCCGCTGGTCGCGCTCGCTCATGGCCGCTGTCGCGATCCCGCCCGCGGCCTCTCTCGCCTTCGTGCGCTGTGCCCAACCGCTCGAGTCCGTCGTCTGCTCGGTGGCGCTGGCGGCGCTCGTCGCCGCCCTCCTCCATCGCGGGCAGGACTGGGGCCGCGGGGCGCGCACCGGCCTCGTCGCGGGGCTCGCGCCGTTTCTGTTTCCGATCGCGATCGAGACCTTCGGCTCGCCCGAGCTCTGCGAACAGCTTCCCTGGTTCTGCGCGGCCGGGGGATTGGCGGCCGGGGTCGTCCTCGCGGCCCGGCGCCGGGCGCCGATCGCCGACCGGAGGGCCTACTGGACGGCCGCCGGCCTCGTCACCCTGCTCGCGGGGGCCGTGGGCTGCTGGCTCGCGGGCGCCGCCGGGCTCGGCGGCCTGGCGCTCGGGCTCGCCGCGGGAGCGGTTCCTGTCCTCGTCGCGCGGCCGGCCTGACGCTAGGCCGTCTCGGAGGCGCGGCGCTTCTTGCGCCACTCGTTCGCGGCCGCGATGATCCCCGGCAGGATCGAGAGAAAGACCACGACGAGGATGACGACCTCGATGTGTTCCTTGACGCCCGGGATCTGGCCGAGAAAGTAGCCCGTCAACGTCATCGAGAGCACCCAGAAGATCCCGCCGAAGACGTTGAAGGCGAGGAAGCGCCGGTACTCCATCTGCCCCATGCCCGCCACGATCGGCGCGAACGTGCGGACGATCGGCATGAAGCGGGCGATGACGATCGTCTTGCCGCCGTGCTTCTCGTAGAAGTCGTGCGCGCGCCGCAGGTGCTCCGGGTTGAAGAAGAGCGACTTGGGCCGCTTGAAGAGCGCGGGCCCGGTCTTGCGGCCGAACCAGTAGCCGACCGTGTCGCCCAGGATCGCCGCCGCCATGAGCACGAGGTTCAAGTGCACGATGTTCAGCTGCCCCGTCCCGGCGAAGACGCCCGCCGTCACGAGGAGCGAATCCCCCGGCAGGAAGAACCCGATCAGCAGGCCGGTCTCGGCGAAGACGATGATCGTCATCGCCGTCAACCCGCCGACGCGCACGAGAGTCTCGACGTCGGTGAGCTTGTGGAAGAGCTCCTTGAACCACTCCATGAGCTGCGGCGATGGTAGCAGGAAGTCGAACAGTCACAGTTCACAGTTGACAGCCCCTGTCGACTGTCGACTGTCAACTGTCGACTTCTCGCATAGACTTCCCATCCCATGCCCGACTACACCGACGCGCACGCCCGCAGCGGCATCGACGCGAAGCTGCCCGAGATCGAGACGTGGCCGAACCAGTACCCCGGCTACGAGATCACCGTCGAGATCCCGGAGTACAACGCGATCTGTCCGAAGACGGAGCTCCCGGACTTCGGGCACCTCACGATCCGGTACGTGCCCGACCAGCGATGCCTCGAGCTGAAGTCCCTCAAGCTCTACATCGTCGCCTACCGCAACGTCGGGATCTTCTACGAGAACGCCGTCAACCGGATCCTCGAGGACTGCGTGGCCGCCTGCCGGCCGAAGCGGATGACGATCATCGGCCGCTTTTCGTCGCGCGGCGGGATCTCGTCGGTGGTCGAGGCGACGTTACCCGCGGAGCTGACGGCGGTCGCGCTCCAGAGCGATCAGCCGCTCCTTGCGCCACATCCCCCCGCCGTAGCCCCGGAGCGTTCCGTCGGTGCCGACGACACGGTGGCACGGAACCACGATGGACACGGGGTTTCGGCCGTTGGCGTGCCCGGCCGCGCGCACGGCCGACTTGCGGCCGGCCCGCGCCGCGAGTTGCGTGTACGTGAGCGTGGCGCCGTAGCGCACTCGCGCGAGCCGCCTCCAGACCGCGCGCTGGAACGGCGTGCCTCGAAGGTCGAGCCGCGTCTCGAAGCGACGCAACTCGCCTCGAAAGTAGCCGTCGAGCTCTCGCCGCAGGCGCTCGACGTGCCCATTCGAACCCGCAACGACCGGCGCTCCGAGACGCGCCGCGAGCTTTCGGGCCGCCGAGGGCATCCTTCTCCCGTTGAGGAACTCGAGGACGCAGATCCCGTCCTCGCTCGCCATCGCGATCATCGGCCCGAGGGGCGTCCGGATCGTCCCGGCGACCAGAGCGGGCCCGGTTCGCCGGGGCCTACGCGGGAACGCCCTGGAACTCGGCGAGGAGAGCCTCCTTGAGCATCCGTACGAGGGGTCCGGGCTTTCCGCTGCCGATCGTCCGGCCTTCGATCGAGACGAGCGGGTACGTCCACATCGTCGTCGATGCGAAGAAGACCTCGGAAGCGGCGAACATCTCTTCGACCGTGAAGGCGCGCTCCTCGACCGTCAGGCCCAGCCGCCGCGCCGCCTCGATCGCGGCTCCGCGCGTCACGCCCGGAAGGATGCGGGGCCCGTTGGGCGCCGTGCGCAGGATCCCCTTCGCGGCGATGAAGAGGTTGGCTTTCGTGCCCTCGAGGGCGAAGCCGTCGCGGACGAGGATCGCGTCCATCGCTCCCGCGTCGCGGGCCTTCTGGGCGGCCAGCACGTTCGGCAGGAGATTGACGCTCTTGATGTCGCAGCGTCCCCAGCGCTCGTCGGTCAGAAGGATCGCCTTGCCGCCCTCGGCCGACGGCGGCGGATCGGTCGCGCGCGCGAAGGCGAAGATCGTCGGCGTCGTGCCCTCCGGCGGAAACGCGTGATACCGGGGCGCCGCGCCGCGCGAGACCTGCGCGTAGACGAAGGCATCCTTGTCGGAGAGCCCGTTCTCCGACAGCAGTCGCTCGCCGACCGGGCCGAAGAAGTCGAGAGAGGCGGCGAGGCGGATCGCCGAGAGACCTTCCCGCATGCGCTCGACGTGCTCGGGAAGCCGGTACGCGCGCCCTCGGTCGTAACGCACGACCTCGTAGATCGCGTCGCCGAAGAGAAACCCGCGGTCGAGAGGCGAGATCGCGGCCTCCGACTCGGGAACGAACCGGCCGTTCAGGTACACGACCGCCGACGGCATGGCGCGGATGCTATCAGCGCTTCAAGGACGTCGTGCGGCCTCGAACTCGCGCACCGCCCGCGCCAGATCCTCGCTTCCGCCGAGCGTGCGGTAGGCGTCTTCGGCCGCCGGCAGGCCGTTCCTCAGCGCTCGCCTGGCGCGCGCGGCGCAGGAGGGGAAGCACCGCCGAGAGCGCCCGGGGCGAGATCGCGAGGATTCGCGGCGGCGAGACGCTCGACCTCCGCGCCGAGAGAGCCCGACGCGACGGCCCGCGCGGCGAAGCCGGCCTCCGCCGCTTCGCGGCCGGAGCGCGTCCCGCCCGAGAGGATCCAGTCGGCGGCGCGCGCCTCGCCGATCCGAAGAGGCAGAAGGGCCGCGGCACCCGGCGGGAAGCAGGCGAGGCGGATCTCGGGGAAGCCGACGCGGGCGTCCTCCGCGACGAGCACGAGGTCGCAGGCGCAGACGATCTCCGCTCCCCCGCCGAGGCAAGCGCCCGAGACGGCGGCGAGCGTGACGGCCGGCGTTTCGCAGAGCGCGGCGAGAACGCGGCGCATCGCGGCGAGCATCGTCTCGATCGCGTCGGGCTCAGGCGCGTGCTGCGCGACGTCCACGCCCGCCGAGAACGCCCGGGGCAGGCCCGTGAGCACGAGGAGGCGCGCGGGCGGCGCCTCCGAGATCCGCCGGGCGAGCTCCTCGAGCGCCGCGACGTCGAGGACGTTGACCGGCGGGATCTCGATCCGGAGGTCCGCCCGCGAGAGATCGCGCGAGCGTTCCAGCCGGATCGAGCGGTCGCTCACTTGGCGGGCTTCGGGGGGCGGCGGGGGACGGCGCCGGCGTCACCTTGCGGGCGGCCTTCTCGCGCGTCGCCTTGACGGAGGCCTTCAGGTTGGCAATGTGAGACTCGCTCAGCGGCACGTTCTCAATCTGGTTCTCCGGCGCCCGGATCTGCGCGTCGAACATCTCCTCGGCCGTTCCCGCTCTCGACGATCTTCTTCGCGAGCGCGTTCACCCGGCTGACGTAGGCGAGCGATACCTGGATCCCGAGGATGGGACCGATTTCGCCATGGCCGGGAACGAGCTTCTCGACGGGCACCCGGGAGAGCGACTGGAGGGAGCGCTCCCAGCCCGCCGGATCCACGTCGGCGGACTGCATGAAGGGCTGCCGGCCGTTCAGCGCGAGATCGCCGGAGAAGAGGATCTTGTCGCCCGAGAGATATACGACGAGGTCGCCCGAGCTGTGCGCCGCGCCGAGGAAGTAGACCTGGGAATTGCGGAAACCGTCGACCATGATCGAGCGCTCCGAGATGGACTCGACGACCGGCCGCAGGCCGGCCTTGCCGGAGAGCGGGTCGCTCGGATCGGTCGCCGGCTGCGTGAGGAAGCCGAGCACGGGGCCGGCGATGGACTCCTGGCAGAGCACGCGGGCGCCCGCCGCCACGAAGGCGCGCGCCCCGCCGCTGTGGTCGGCGTGCGAGTGGGTCAGGATCAGGAGGCGCACGGGCTTGTTTCCGGTCGTCTCGGCGATCTGCTTCAGAACGTCTTTGGCCGTCGCGGCGTCCGCGCCCGAGTCCACCGCGACCACGCCGTCCCCGAGCAGGAACCACCCGACGTTGGCGCCCTTGGCCGGCTCGGCGGCCCACACGCCGTCGGCGAGCTTCTGGACCTTGAGCGTGGACTGGGTCGAAAGTGCGGGCTGGGCCGAAAGCGGCGCGGCGAGGATCGCGGCCGCCAGAGCGAGGGCCGGGAGGAAACGGGGGCGAGACTTCATCGCGAATGCTCCTTCAAGCCTGTGTGTCCTGTTCATCGAGGAATCCGCGGACACAACGCGAACCGCGCCCGAAAATTCCGTCAGCGGCTCTCGGCCGCCCCGACCTCGGCCCCGGCCGGCCGGGCCGCGCGTTCGCGGGCCGCCCGAACGAAATCGGCGAACAGCCGCCGGGAAAGCGGGTCGCCGGTGAGGTTCTCCGGGTGCCACTGCACCGCGAGGACCCAGGCGCCGCCGGGCGACTCGACGGCCTCGGGCAGGCCGTCGGGCGATGTCCCCGCAATCGCGAGGCCCGGCGCGACGGTCTCGATCGCCTGGTGGTGCCGGCTGTTGACCCGGACCTCGGGGGCCGCCGCGAGCGCCGCGAGCCGCGTCTGCGGAGCCACAGCGACCGTGTGGTCGAGGCGCGTCTTCTCCTCGCGCCCGCGCGCATGAACGACCTCCGAGGGCCGTTCGGCCGGGATGTCCTGCACGAGCGTGCCGCCGAGCGCAACGTTGACGACCTGGAGCCCGCGGCAGATCCCGAGCACCGGCGCCCCCGAGCGGCGCGCCTCCTCGAAGAGAGCGAAGTCGAGCCGGTCCCTCTCCGGGTCGACCTCGAGCGTCCCGTTCTCGAGCGGAGGCCGGCCATAGCGCGCGGGGTCCACGTCCCCGCCGCCGCCGAGAAGCAGAGCGTCGAACGGCCGCGAGGCCGGAGAGAGCGGCGTCACGACCTCGATCGCCTCCCGCGGCACGCCGGCCTCGACCAGGCTCCGCAGGTAGTCGTTGGACTCGGAGAGGTCCGCGTCGCGGTCGAGCGTCAGGGCGATGCGCATCGTCTCTATTGTAGCGGCGCTTCGGGGAGCCGGCGACCCGACCTGCTAGGTCCGCTCGAAGAGAACCGCCATGCCCATTCCCCCCGAAACGCAGAGCGTGGCGATGCCGCGCTTCGCCCCGCGACGCCGCAGCTCGTGGAGAAGGGTGGTCGTGATGCGGGCGCCGGTGGCGCCGATCGGGTGGCCCAGCGCGATCGCGCCGCCGTTGACGTTGACCCGCGAAAGGTCCAGCGAGAGGTCCCGGGCGCAGGCGATGACCTGCGAAGCGAAGGCCTCGTTCAGCTCGATCAGATCGATGTCCGAAAGCGTGAGTTTCGTTTTCTCGAGGAGCGCGCGGATCGCGGGCACCGGGCCGATGCCCATCCGGGCCGGATCGACGCCCGCCGAGGTCCACGCGGCCACGCGGGCGAGCGGTTCCACGCCCGCCTTCTTCGCCTCCTCCTCGGTGCCGAGGACGAGCGCGGCCGCGCCGTCGGTGATGCCGGAGGAGTTGCCGGCGTGCACGGTGCCCTGCGGATCGAAGACGGGCGGAAGCCGGGACAGGGATTCGAGACTCGAGTCCGCGCGCGGATGCTCGTCGGCGATGACCTCGACGGTTCCCTTCTTGCCCTGCACGGAGACCGGGACGATCTCGTCGGCGAATCGGCCCTCCTTCGCCGCCGCGGCCGCGCGGCGCTGGGACTCGAGTGCGTAGGCATCCTGCTCGGCGCGGAGGATCCCGTACTCGCGCACGAGGTTCTCCGCCGTCTCTCCCATCAGCTGGCCGCAGAGCGGGCAGAGGAAGCCGTCCCGGTACATGGCGTCCACGACCTCGGTGTCGCCCATCCGCATCCCGAAGCGCGCCCGCGGCAGCAGGTACGGAGTCGCCGACATGCACTCGGTCCCGCCCGCGAGCACGACGTCGTTCTCCCCGGCGGCGATCGTGAGGGCCCCGAGGGTGATCGCCTTGAGCGACGACGCGCAGGCCTTGTTGACGGTGAAGGCCGGGGTCGCGTCGGGCACGCCGGCGCGGTGGGAGACCTGGCGCGCGGTGTTGGGCCCTCCCCCGGCCTGCCGGGCATGGCCGAAGATCGTTTCGTCCACGGCAGCCGGCGGCAGGCCCGACCGCTCGAGCGCGGCCTTCGCCGCGGCCTCACCGAGGTCCGCCGCCGACAGCGACGCGAACGCGCCGCCGAACTTGCCGATCGGGGTGCGGACCGCGGAGAGGACGAAGACGGGGCGCATGGGGGCGGGGATTATAGCCGTCGCGGGGATGCGATCGGCGGAGCCAAGAAGCCGTCATCCTGAGCGAAGCGAAGGATCCCAAACATTTTCGCGGCGGTTCGAGTCTGGGATCCTTCGTCGCTCCGCTCCTCAGGATGACGGCGAAAAGAGCGCCGGACTGCGGTTAGACCACCGGCAAATGCACCGTGAACGCGGACCCCTTCCCGACGGTGCTCTCCACGGTGACCCGCCCCTTGTGGGCCTCGACGATCCAGCGCACGATCGAAAGCCCGAGCCCGGAGCCTCCCGGGTTGGCGGCGCGGGACCGCTTGCTGCGGTAGAACCTCTCGAACACGTACGGCACGTCCGCATCCGGAATTCCGACGCCGGTGTCGATGACCGAGATCCGCGCCTCGCCCGGCCGGGAGTCGACGCGGACGACGATCCGTCCGCCGGTCTCCGTGTAACGCAGACTGTTCTCCATGAGGTTGTGGAGCACCTGCTGGAGCCGTCCGGCGTCGGCGAAGACGTAGACCGGAAGTCCGGGCACTTCGGTCGAGAGCTCGAGTCCCCGGTCGGCGGCGGCGGGCAGGAAATCCTTGACCGTCTCGGCGACGAACCGCCCGAGGTCCAGGTTGGCGAACGAGAGGGTCACGCGGCCGCTCTCGCCGCGCGTCAGAAAGAGGAGGTTCTGCGAGATCCGCGCGAGGTGGCGCACCTCGAGGATCGCGTTGCCGATGGCCTCGCGGTACTCCTCCGCCGGCCGCTCCTCTTCCAGCGCCACCTCGAGCGAGCCGCGGAGCACGGTCAGGGGTGTGCGGAGCTCGTGGGAGACGTCGGCGATGAACTGGTGCTGCTCCTTCTCGGTCGCGGCCAGGGCGTCGAGCCGGGAGTTGAGAAGGTCCACCAGCCGCCGCGCTTCCTCCGACAGGCCCTCGTCCACGATGCGGCGCAAAGGATGGGTGCTCGCACCTTCGAGCCGGCGGGCGAGGACGGCGAGCTCCGAGGGGGCCTCGGCCTCGGCACCGGCCGGGCCGAAAAGCTTCGAGAGAACTCCGCGCATGCGCCCCGCCGCCCGGTCAGGCCGCCGGGCCCGCGCCCGGATCGCGCACGCGGTAGCCGACGCCGCGCACCGTCTGGATCAGGCGCTCGCGCTCGCCGCCGTCGATCTTCTTGCGCAGAGCGTTGATGTAGACGTCGATGATGTTCGTCGAGAGGTCGAAGGAGTCCTCCCAGATGCGCGCCTGGATCTCGGAGCGCGACACGACCTTGCCGCGCCGCCGCAGGAGCAGCTCGAAGAGGGCGCCCTCGCGCACCGTGAGGCGCACGGTCTCGCCGGCGCGGATGACCTCGCGCGACTCGGGCTCGTAGGAGAGGTCCTCGAAGACGAGGGGCCCGGGGGGCACGACTTCGGTCCGTCGCAGGAGGGCGCGCATCCGCGCCATGAGCTCGCGGAACGAGAACGGCTTGACGAGATAGTCGTCGGCGCCGGCATCCAGGCCTTCGATCTTGTTCTCGATCGTGTCGCGCGCCGTCAGCATCAGGATCTTGGCGCGGACCCCGCGATCGCGGAGCTCCCGGCAGAGCTCGAGCCCGTCGCGCGAGCCCTCGAGGAGGAGGTCCAGGATGATGAGATCCGGCGGGGCCGCCAGGATCTTCTCGAAGGCCGCGTCGGCGTCTCCGACCGTCTCGACGGCATAGCCCTTCTCGGTCAGTCCCTTCCGGAGGAACTGGGCGATGCGCTGTTCGTCTTCGACGACGAGGACCCTCATCGCGTCGGATCCTCCCTGTCGGGCGGTGCGGAGCCGCGCTCACCGCCGGCACGCTTCATGAATGAGAGGACGAAGACCGACCCGGCCCCGGCGGCGAATCCGGCGGCGAAGGAGGAATGCGGGGGCTCGAGCGTCACGGCGCCGACCGCCCCCACGGCGAGAAGGCCGAAGAGCAGGGGACGAGACACCGCAATGGGGGGCACGGCGGGAATCATAAGAGTCTCGACGCCGGTATTATCACGAGCTTAGGCATCTATAAGGAGGAAGCAATGAGGCGAATGGGCTCTCTGGCAGCGGTGGCGGGAACCGCCCTCGTCCTGGGCGCGCTGGGGCTGGCCGGCCGGGCGGAGGCCGCGGACGCGCGCCCAGAGCCCAGACGGCGATCGAGCCCCGGAGCGGCTCGAAGGTCACGGGCAAGGCCGTGTTCACGGAGCTGCCCTCGGGCGGCACGAAGGTCGAGGTCTGGATCGAAAACGCCACCCCCGGCACCCACGGCATCCACCTCCACGAAAAGGGAGACTGCTCCGCACCCGACGCCGTCCTCCGCCGGCGCGCATTTCAACCCCTCCGGCAACCCCCACGCCGGCCCGGCCGACCCGAAGCACCACAACGGCGACTGGGGCAACATCACGATCGGCGCCGACGGCAAGGGCCATCTCGAGATGACCTCGACGATGCTGACGGTCAAGCCGGGGCCCAACTCCGTCGTCGGCAAGTCCGTCGTGTTCCACGAGAAAGCCGATGATCTGAAGTCCCAGCCGTCCGGCGACGCCGGCGGTCGCCTCGGGTGCGGCGTCGTGAAGTAGCGCGACCCCGGGGCGCCGCGTGATTCAATCCGCGGCATGAAGAAGCCCACCTTCGATCTGCCGCCCGAAGAGCTCCGCCGCCTGGGAGCGCTCGCGGCCGACGCGGTCGCCTCGCACCGCGACGGGCTGGAGTCGCGAGCGGTCTTCGGGAAGATCGGAAGCCGGGCGGCGCTCTTCGACGAGCCTCTGCCGGAAGAGGGACGGCCCTTCGAGGAGGTCCTCGCGTTCGTGCGCGAGAACGTGATGCCCTACCCGATGGGCAACTCGCACCCTCGCTTCTACGGCTTCATCAACGCGTCGGCGGATCCGGTCGGCATCCTCGCGGACTTCCTCGCCGCGGGAATGAACCCGAACTGCTGGGGCGGTGACCACGCCGCGACGCACATCGAAGGCCGCGTCGATGCGGTGGCTGGCCGAGATGCTCGGCTTCCCGCCGTCGGCCGAAGGGATCCTCGTCTCGGGCGGGTCCATGGCGAATTTCACGGCCCTCGCCGTCGCGCGGCGGGCACGGACCCCCGGCAACGTCCGCGAAGACGGGCTCGGTGGACCGGAGGCCTCGCGGCTCAGCGTCTACGCCTCGGACCAGGTCCATGCCTGCGTCGACAAGGCCGTCGACCTGCTCGGAATCGGCACCCGGCAGCTTCGCAAGATCCCGACCGACGACGCCTTCCGCATCCGGCTCGACCTTCTCGAGCAGGCCATCGCGGAGGACCGCCGAGCGGGCCTTCTCCCCGCGATCCTCGTCGGCAACGCCGGCACCGTCAACACCGGCGCGATCGATCCCCTCGACGCCCTCGCCGACGTTTGCGCCCGCGAGAAGCTGTGGTTCCACGTCGACGGCGCTTACGGGGCCCTCGCCTCGATCGTCCCGTCGCTCGCGCCGCTCTTCGCGGGCATGGGACGCGCCGACTCGATCGCCGCCGACCCGCACAAGTGGCTCTACGTTCCGTACGAGGCCGGGGCCACGCTCATCCGCGAGCCCGGACGGTTCTCCGAGACGTTCCGCAAATTCCCCGAGTACCTCGCGCAGGATCCGGAGAGCCCGTTCCCGGGTCCGGCCTGGTTCGCCGAGCGGGGCGTCGAGCTCTCGCGCGGCTTCAAGGCGCTCAAGGTCTGGATGGGTCTGAAGGTGCACGGCCGGCGCGCGTACGCCGCCCAGATCGAGAACGACGTGAGGCTCGCGAGGTTTCTGGCCGCCGAAGTCGATCGGCGGCCGGATCTCGAGCGCCTGGCCGAGCCCGTCCTCTCCATCACCAATTTCCGCTACCGGCCCCGCGGAGCCCCCCTCCCCGACAAGGTCCTGGACGGCGTCAATCGGCGCATCATCAACCGGGTCGTTGGCGACGGCTCGTTCTTCCTCGCCCCCACGATCCTGAAAGGACGCACCGCGCTCCGCGTCTCGATCACGAACTTCCGCACGCGGGAGGAGGATCTCGTGGCCCTCCTCGACGCGACCGAGCGAATCGGCGGCGAGCTCGTGAAGGCCGAGGGTGTAGCCTAGAGTCCACCACCGGCTTCCGAAAGGAGCGGTTTCATGCGCCAGCGCTCCGGGCTCGCCGCCTTCGGGGTGTTCGTCCTCGCGACCATCGCGCGCGCCGATGCCGATCCGACGTACACGGCCCTGCGCGCGGCCCGCCCGGCCGGGCCCGCGGTCGCCGTGCAGGATCTGAAGCTCGAGCGCGACGTCTTCCGCTTCGAGTTCGTGCGCGGGACCTTCCAGTTCCTCGAGCCCGTCTCCGGACGCGTGACCGGCGCGGTCTTCGTCGGCGAAGGCACATGGCAGCTGACGCCGGCCGGCGAGGGAGCGCGCCGGCATCTCGCCCTGCTGCAGAACGAACCGAAGCTCGAGGTCCTGACGGATCGCTTCGAGTCCCTCGTCCTCCTCTTCACCGACGGCACGGAGGCCGAGATCCGAAAGCCCGGCTCCGACGCCTCCGCCGATGCCCGCGCCGCATCGGTCTGGGATTCCTTTCGCAAGCGACAGCGCAAGGACCTCGAGACCAACCTCCAGATCCGCCTCCTCGCCGACGTGCTCGGCGGAACCGAGCCGTCCTCGGGCGTCTTCATCGCGCTCGTCGACGGCAAGAAGCTGCCACCCGCGGCAGTCGTGGTGGATCCTTCGGGGCTGCGCTGGATCTCGGACATGTCGATGTCCGGCGACGCGGACTCGCTGCTGTACGTCATGCACGAGCGCGAGGGAGGCTCCTGGTATCTCGAGAAGCGGCGGAACGGGGCGGCGGCGCCCGCGACGGCGGTCGCGCGCGCCTTGCATTACGCCATCGAGACGACGATCCGGAAGAACGAGCGCCTCCAGGGAGAGACCACGATCACCCTCGAGGCGCTCCGGGACGGCGTCCGGGTGCTCCCCCTGTCTCTGCTCGGACAGCTTCGGATCCGGGAGGCCGAGCTGTCCGCCGGCAGCGACGGGCCCTGGAAGGCCGTGGCGTTCATCCAGGAGGACATGAACGAAGACTCCGACGCCGCGGTGGTGCTCCCGTCCGCGCTCGCCCGCGACGAACAGGTCCGGCTTCGGCTCGTCTACGAAGGCGAGGAGGTCCTGTACGACGCCGGCGACGGCAACTTCGCCGTCGGAGCCCGGACCAGCTGGTATCCGAACCTCGGCGTCTTCGAGGAACCCGCGACGTACGACCTGACCTATCGAATCCCGAAATCCTACGAGATCGTTTCGGTCGGAAGTTTCGTCGACAGCCGCGTCGAGGGCGACGCGCGGATCTCGGTCTGGAAGGCCGACCGGCCCATCCGCGTCGCGGGATTCAACTACGGCAAGTTCAAGCGGCTCGAGCAAAAGGACCCGGACAGCGGCCTCCACATCCAGGTCTTCACGAATCCCGGCATACCCGACGCCCTCCAGGGCCTCTCGGGCGTTCGTCCGGAAAAGCTGGCGGATTCCGCGATGGCCGACGGCATCAATACGGCCCGCATCGGATCCGTCTACTTCGGCTCGCTGCCGTTCGGCCACGTCGCGATCACGCAGCAGTCGGAGTTCTTCTTCGGGCAGTCGTGGCCGTCGCTGATCTTCCTGCCCTACATTTCCTTCCTGGACTCCTACAACCGCTTCCGCATCGGATTGCAGAGCACGCAGGGCTTCGTCGACATCGTCGGACCGCACGAGTTCGCCCACCAGTGGTGGGGGCACCTCGTCGGCTGGAACAGCTACCGCGATCAATGGCTCTCGGAGGGCTTCGCGGAGTTCACGGCCGGCCTGGTCCTGGAGTACACGTCGCCGCGATCCAGGGTCGACGAGTTCTGGGACAAGGCGGCCCGGAACATCGTTGACAAGCCGGCCCACGCCTACGTGTCGAACGATCGCGCCGGGCCGATCTCGGACGGATGGCGGCTATCGACCTGGCGGAACCCCGCGGCGGGGCAGGCCATGATCTACGACAAGGGCGCCTGGGTCGTGCAGATGCTGCGGACGCTCATGCGCGACCCGAAGGCCAAGCCCCCCGACGGGCGTTTCATCGCGACCATGAAGGACTTCGTGTCGACGTACGCCGGGAAGAACCCGACGACGCGCGACTTCCAGACCGTAGTCGAACGGCACATGAGCCCGGCCATGGACCTCGAGAAGAACGGGAAGATGGACTGGTTCTTCCGCCAGTGGATCGACGGCACGGAGATTCCCAGGTGCTCGGCGGAAATCGACGTTCAGGATCTCGGCGGCGGCCAGTACAAGCTCGTCGGAAGCGCCCGGCAGGAGGGAGTGTCGGACGACTTCATTGGCTTTCTGCCGCTCTACCTCGAGTTCGAGAAGGGCACGTTCGTCCGCCTCGGCCTCGTGTCGTTCCGCGGCACGGCGACCGTCCCCATCGACACGACCATCCCCCTGTCGAAAAAGCCGCGCCGGGTGGTCGCCAACGCGATGAGCGACGTGCTGACGCGAGACTGACCGCGAAGCGAGCGTCATCCCGGCCGACGCCCTCCAGGCCTCGAGGTTCCGCTCGATCTGCCGGGAGTGCTTTTCGAGGTGCTCGGCGTAGACGGCGAGCCAGTCCTCGGAGCTGTAGCGTCCGGACTCGGTATGGGTGCCCTCGGCCGACCAGGCGGATTCGGGCAGCCTCCGGAGAAGCGCGGCCGTGTTGGCGCGGATCGCGCGGACGGTCGCCATGGCCGGCTCGAGCGGAAGGGAGCGGTAGTCCAGAACTTCCGCCCAGTGAGCCTGGTCGTAGCCCAGGATCCTGGGGTCCTTCTCGGCGGCGAGGTAGCGGATCCTGGCGGCGGCGTTGGTCTCGGAGTCGGCGCAGTGGACGACGACCTCGTGCGCGGACCACTTCCCCTCGCCCGGACGCCACTGCCGCGCTTCGGGCGGAACCTTCTCGAAGGCCGCGGCGAGCCTGGCCGGACCCTCTTCGTAGCGGCGGATCAACGCCTCGCGTTCGGGCTTGGTGAACTTCATGGTTGCTCTCTCTATCTGGGTCAGCATTCGAGTTACCGCCGCGCTGCGCGCGGCGTTGCCTACTGCCGGGGGTCTGCCTATGGTGGTCGGCTCATCTCCACCTCACCAAAGAGTTCCGTCGAGCGACAGGACGGTCTTCTCTCCCACGACCTCGGCCGCGTGCCGCGTTCCCGCCGGCAGATAGAGGCGGTCGCCCGCTTTCAGGTCGAAGACCTGTTCTCCGACGGTGACGCGCAGCGTCCCCTCGAGGACCGCGTCGCACTTGGGCTGGGCGTGCTCGTGGGGCGGAAAGGTCGTGCCCGCGCGGTACGTGTAGACGAGAACGTCGTAACCCTCGAGCTCCATGGACCGCATGAGACGCTTCTCGGTGAGCGAGCCATCGCCCGGCGGCCAGCGTTCGAGGCGGACGTCGTCCAAGGCGAGAAAGTCTACCCAAAATGGAAGGGGGGGCTTTCGCCCCCCCGAGTGTCGCTGCGTGATGTGGAATCAGTACCGGCCGCCGCGGCCTCCACCGCTCTGCGTCTTCGGACGGGCCTCGTTCACGGTCAGCGCGCGGCCACCGTACTCCTGGCCCGAGAGCGCCGAGATCGCATTGCGCGCCTCGTCGTCGTTGCCGAACTCGACGAACCCGAAGCCCTTCGACCGACCCGTATCGCGATCGGTGATGATCGCGACGGAGCTGACCGCCCCATAGGTCGAGAAAAGCGAGCGAAGATCGTCCTCCGAGGTATTGTAGGGAAGGTTACCAACGTAGAGTTTCATCGAAACAGAACCCTCGAATCCGGCGTTACCGCTTCCGACCCAACCGCGCCGCTCGGAGGAGCCGACTTCCCGTTGTGATTCGTCGGACTTCTGCGTTCGCGGTAGGCGTGCGTGGAAGGCGAGCGATTATCGGGAAGGCGCGCAGTATAGCAGCGGCCCCGGGGGTCGGCAACACTTAAGGTTTTCTTAAGCCCTCGGCGGAGCGAGCTCCCGAAGCGCCTGCGCGACCCAGCGGGCGGTCATTTCCTTGCGCCACAAAAACGAGTAGTCCGTGTTGTCCATCGGCTTGGAAGGACCGGCCGCAGCCGCGGCCGCTTCCGTGATCATCGCGATATCGAAACTCGCGCCGACGAGAATCGCCTCGGCGCGTGACGCGCGGACGGGGGCAGATGAAACTGCTCCGAGCACGATGCGGGCTTCCGCAACTCTCTGGCCCTCCAGTCGCACCGCGGCGCCGACGGAGAGAACCGGGAAATCGAAACTCGCCGCGCCGGCGCAGCTTCTTGTAGGACGCCCGCCAGCCGTCGGATTTCGGAACTCGGATCTCCGTCAGGAGCTCGTCGGGGCGTTTCGTGAGGTAGTGGATTCCGTCGTTCGCGTAGAGCTCCTCGAGGGGCAGCTCCCGCTCCCCGTCCGGCGAAGCGAGCACCGCCCGGGCGGAAAGGGCGATCAGGATCGGGACCGAATCGGCCGACTGGACGGCGAGGCACTTGGGCGAGCCCGGCGCCACCCAGCAGATCGTGCCGTCCTTCTTCATGCAGAAGTCGATCGCCTGGCGCCACTCGTAGTTCTGGTCGTAGTAGTTGCAGCGCGTGTCGAGAAGGACGTTCCCCCCGAGCGTGCCCATGTTGCGGAGCGGGGGCGTCGAGATCTCCTCGATCGCGTGGACGAGCGCGGGGTAGGTCCGCCGCATCCGCCGGTGGCTCTCGATCTCCGAAAGCGTGACGGAGGCGCCGATCGACGCGCCGCCTTCGCCGACCCGAAGTTTCCCGAGCGCGCGAATGCGCGCGAGACCGATCACGACCTTCGGCGTCTGCTGCCGCCGCTTCATGTTGGGATAGAGGTCGGTGCCGCCCGCCACGTACGCGGCGTCGGGCCCCTCGCCCGCCTTGATGCGCAGGGCCTCCCTGCACGCTCGTCGGCGCGAAGTAGCGGAATTTCGGGAGGCGCATCATGGCGAGAACCTCCGGCGTCTGGAGTTGAGAGTCTGAGAGTTGAGCGTGAAGCAGACGGGCTCGAACTCTCAACGCTCAACTCTGAACACTCAACGTTCCTCATCGCACTCCCCCGGCGCCCGTCACCGCTGCGTCCGCGGCCTTGCCGTCGCCGCCCTCGGCCGGCGTGGGCACGTGGATCGGCGCGGGATAGGGAACCGACGGAAACCGCGCCGGGCCGAAGCGCCCGGGCTCGCCCCGCGCCTTCGCCTTGAGTGCGCGGAGCACCTTCTCGGGCGTGACGGGAATTTCGTCCACACGCACGCCGACAGCGTCGAACACCGCGTTGGCGACGGCCGGCGGAATCGGCAGCAGCGGCCCCTGGCCGACCTCTTTCGCGCCGAACGGCCCGTTCGCATCCGGGTCCTCCACGAGATACGTCTCGACCTCGGGCATCTCCTTGGTCGTCGGGCTCTTGTACTCGAGCATCGAGGGGAACTTGTGGACGACGTTCGCGTTCGCGTCGGTGCGGTACGCCATCTCTTCCATGACGGCCTCGCCGAGGCCCATGTAGACGGAGCCCTCGACCTGCCCCATGACGAGGACCGGATTGATGCACTTGCCGACGTCGTGGGCGATCCAGATCTTCGGGATCGTCAGGATCCCCGTCTCCGGATCGACCTCGACCTCCACGACCGCGGCCGAGTACGAGTAGGCGGGCGAAGGCCCCACGCCCGCGCCGCGGTAGCGGCCGGCCGAGGGCGGAGGCGAGTACGAGCCGACGGTGCCGAGCGTGCCGAAGCGCGACTCGGCGAGGACGACGGCCTCGGGGAAGCTCATGCCTTTTTCGGGGCTCGCGACGTCGAACACGCGCCCGCCGGCGAGGCCCACGCACTCGGGCGGGATCTCGAGCTTCGCCGCGGCCGTCGCGACGAGCATCTCCTTCGCGCGCTCGGCCGCCTGAATGGCGGCGTTGCCGGTCATGAGGGTGACCCGTGACGAGTAGGACCCGAGGTCCACCGGCGTCAGGTCGGTGTCGCCCGTGACGACGCGGATGTCGAAGGGATCGATGCCCAGGACCTCCGCCACGATCGACGCGAGGATCGAGTCGGAGCCCTGGCCGATGTCGGTCGAGCCGCAAAAGATCGTCACGCCGCCGCCCCGGTCGAGCTTCAACTGGACGCCCGACTGCGGCATCGTGTTCCAGTAGATGGGCAGCCCCGCGCCGCAGAGATAGGACGAGCAGGCGAGGCCCAGCCCGCGCCCGGCCGGAAGTTTCCCGCGCCGTTTCTTCCAGCCGGAGGCCGCGACGACCTTGTCGATGCAGGCGCCGAGGCCGATCGAGCCGACGCGGAGAAAGTTGGCCGTCAGCGTGTTGGGCGGGTGGAGATGGCGACGCCGGATGTCCGCCGGGTCGATGCCGAGGTCGCAGGCGATCTTGTCGAGTTGCACTTCGAGGGCGAAGCGCGGCTGGGGCGTGCCGTGGCCGCGCTTGGGGCCGCACGGCGGCTTGTTGGTGAAAACCCGCGCGCCGTCGAAGCGGTACGTCGGCACCTGGTACGTCACGGTCTGGAGGGCGCCCGTGTAGTACGTCGAGGCGACGCCGTAGGAGCCGTAGCCGCCGCCGTCGAGCACGGTCTGGAAGTGCATCGCCGTGATGGCGCCGTCGCTCTTCACTCCCGTCCGGACTTTCATCAGCGTCGGATGGCGGCCGCGGTGGCAGTAGAAGACCTCCTCGCGCGTCAGGCAGATCTTGACGGGGCGGCCGGTGACGCGCGAGAGGTGGGCGACGACGATCTCGTGGTTGAACGGGTCCGACTTGCCTCCGAAGCCGCCGCCGTTCGGCGTGGCGATGACGCGGATCTTCGCCGGAGGCATCGAGAGGACCTTCGCGAGAGCCCGGTGCACGTAGTGGGGCGTCTGCGTCGCGGACCAGAGGGTGAGCTTTCCGTCGGCGCCGAAGTCGGCGACCGCGGCGTGCTGCTCGAGCGGCAGGTGCGTGCTGCCCTCGTAGAAGAAGAGGTCTTCGTACACGCGGTCGGCGCGCGCGAAGCCCTGCTCCGTGTCGCCGAACTCCATGGCGACGAGCTTGTGGATGTTGGCCTGGTCGCCGTAGTCGTGGATGGCCGTCTCGGCGGGCGCGAGGCCCTCGTCGATCGTGCCGATGGGAGGCAGCGGCTCGTAGTCCACGGCGATGAGATCCAGCGCGTCGAAGGCCGCGTCCTCGTCCACGGCGGCGACCGCCGCCACGGGATCGCCCACGAAGCGGACGCGGTCGGTGCAGAGCGCGTGCTCGTCCTGCGAGACCGGGAGGATTCCGAACGGCGTCGGCAGGTCCTTGCCCGTCGCGATCGCGATTACCCCGGGTGCGGCGAGGGCCTTCGACACGTCGATCGAGCGGATCTTCGCGTGCGCGAGCTTCGAGCGCAGGAGCTTGCAGTGGAGCATCCGCGGGAGCATCACGTCGTCGGCGAACTTCGTCTGGCCCGTGACTTTCGCCGCTCCGTCCACCTTCGCGTAGGGACGTCCGACGACGCGGGTCTTTCGCGGAGTCGTCATTTGGACTCCGGTCGCCCCGGGAGGGGGCGAGCCGACCACCAAAGGCAACCCCCCGGCTGTAGGCGGCGCCGGAATCGCCGGCGCCTACCCCCTCCCCTACGCCCACGGGGTGCACGGGCAACAACCCACTCTCATCGAAGTCGTGACTTGGTGCGCGGCGGTCGCTTCGCGACCGGCGCACAAACGTTTTCAAACCGGAGCTCTGGTTCACGGCTTCAGCCCTTGACCACCGGAAGAAGTCCGCTCTCATCGAAATCGAAACCGTAGAGAATTTCCTTGCGAGGCGCCGCGTCCTCGCCGCGCATCCAGGCGGCGGCGAGCTCGACGGCTTCGAAGATCTTGATGTAGCCCGTGCAGCGGCAGATGTTGCCGGCGAGCGCTTCGCGGATCTGCGGCAGCGTCGGTTTCGGGTTCTCTTCGAGCAGCGCCTTCGCCGTCAGCAGAAACCCGGGCGTGCAGTAGCCGCACTGCGCGGCGCCGAGATCGGCGAAGGCCTTCTGCAGCGGATGGAGTCCGGCGGGGCCGGCCATCCCTTCGACGGACTCGACGCGCCGGCCCTCGCACTCGAGCCCGAGCACGAGGCAGGAGAGCACGGGCTTGCCGTCGACCAGAACGGCGCACGTGCCGCACTCGCCGAGCTCGCAGCCGTGCTTGGTTCCCGTCAGGCCGAGGTCCTCGCGGAGGACCTCGAGGAGCGTCTTGTGAGGAGCGAATGCGGCTTCCGCCGGTTCGCCGTTGAGCACGAAACGGACGAGAGCCCGGGTCGATTCGGAGGCGCGAGTCTTCCGTCGCATCGCCACGATCACAAGACTCTAATCCCTTTGTTTTGTGAAGGAAAGAATGTAACCGTTGACCGACTGGTCAGACAGGAATCAGGGCGCCGCGGGAGCGACCGCCGGCCACGCCGGTAACTGCAGAAGATCGAGCGGGTTGACCCGCGCGCGGTGCAGGCGCGCGCTCCAGTGAAGGTGCGGGCCCGTGGCGCGGCCGGTCGCGCCGACGGAGCCGATCCGCTCTCCCCCGGCGACGGCCTCCCCCGGACGCACGTCGATCGCCGAGAGATGAAAGTACGACGTGAAGAGGCCGCTTCCGTGATCGAGGATCACGGTGCCCCCCGAGAAGTAGAGATCCTCGGCGAGCACGACGACCGCCGGCGCCGCCGCGACCACCGGCTCTCCTTTGGGCGCCGCGAGGTCCACGCCGTCGTGCGGCGACCGCGGCTTGCCGTTGAACACGCGCCGCACGCCGAAGCTGCCGTGCGAGGACGACGCCACGGGAAGGCGGAAGGCCGAATCGAAACGCCGCCCGGAATCCGCCGCGGCCCAGATGCGCTTGACCTTCTCCCGGTCCTCGGCGATTCGAGCGAGCTCCTCCTTCGGCGGCTCGACGTAGGCCGGCGCGACTTTGAGACTCTGCGTCGGGAACCGCCCCGAGCGCACCTCGACGGTCTTCGCCGCGCGCCGCTCGGCGCCCTCCGCGCCCGAAGCGGTCACCCGGATTTCGCGCTTTCCGACGGCGCTCTCGAAGTCGATGCCCAGGAGCGCGCGAAACAGTCGCCCGTCCCCGACCGCTTCCATCGCCACCTCGCGCGTGCCGTCGGAGAGCGTCGCGGCGGACAGGGGCGAGGGGCTCCGCAGCGTGACGACGACGATCTCCCCCTGCTTCGGCTTTTGCGGCGATATCTCGAGCGTGGCCGCGCCGGAGGCACCGGCGCTCACGCCGAGCGCCGCGAGGACGACGAGAGCGCTCACTCCGCCGCGGCCGCCGCCTCCACGCGCGGCGCGTCGAAGCGCAACTCGTTCTCCGAGCGGGCGACGACGGTGGCGCAGACGAGATCGCCCGTGACGTTCAGAGTGGTCCGGCACATGTCGAGGAACCGGTCGACCCCGAGAATGATTCCGATGCCTTCCGGCGGGATGCCCACGCTCTGGAGCACGATGACGATCAGCGGGATCGACCCGCCGGGCACACCGGCCGTGCCGACGCCGGCGAGGATCGACATGAGGACGACCGTCACCTGCTGCGGCGAGCGTCAGGGTCACGCCGAACACCTGGGCGAGGAAGAGAATCGTCACGCCCTCGAAGAGCGCGGTGCCGTTCTGGTTGCCGGTCGCGCCGACGGTGAGCACGAAGTTGCCGATCCGGGGCGCGATGCCGAGCTTCGTCTCCGCCGTCTGCAGCGAGCTCGGAAGCGTCGCGTTCGAGGAAGCCGTCGAGAAGGCGGTCAGCGCGACCTCGCGGATCCGGAAGGCCCACTCGATGGGCGGCACGCGGGCGAGCCACTTCAGCACCGCGGAATAGACCACGAACTGCTGGAACGCCAGACCGGCCACGACCACCGCGACGTACCCTCCCAGCCGGGGGATGACGGCGAATCCCGACTTCGCGGTCAGGGAGTACATCAGGGCGGCGACGCCGTACGGCGCGAGGGCCATCGCCCAGTCCACGATCTTCATCGAGACCCGCTGGATCCCGTCGAAGACCTCCACGATCGCCTCGCGCTCGCGCCGCACCTGCGCCAGGGCCACGCCGAAGAAGACGGCGAAGACCATCAGGGCCAGCATCTCGCCCTGAAGCGCGTCGACCGCGGCGGCGAGCGGGTTGCGCGGGATCAGCGAGAGGAGCGTGTCGGTCCAGGGCTTGGCCTGGCTCGCGTTCTCGATGGCCTTCTGCGACTGCGAGGCGAACGTGCCCTCGAGGCTGGCCCGCACGGAGGGATCGATCCCCACGCCCGGCTTGAAGAAGTTGACCAGAAAGAGGCCCACGGCCACCGAGATCCCGCTCGCGAAGACCGAGTAGGCGAGCGTCTTCAGTCCCACGCGCCCGAGCCGGTGCATGTCGCCGAGCTCGAGCACGCCCAGGACGAGGGAGGAGAAGACGAGGGGCACCACGATCATGAAGATGAGGCGGAGAAAGAGCTGCCCGAGCGGGTAGGCGATGTTCCGGACGCTCCAGTCGACCCACGGCGCGCCCCCGCCGACGGCGTTCGCCACCAGGCCCGCCACGAGCCCGAAGAGGAGACCGAAGAGGATTTTCGAGTGCCGCGGAAGGCCCTTGCGGGCGCCCCGGCGAGAAGGCTGGTTTCGATCGGTCATCGCGAGCTGATGGAGACTCTAACCCACGGAACCGACCACCGACCCGACCACCGAAGGCAAGCCCCCGGCAGTATGGAACGCCGTGCTTCAGGACGGCGGTTACGTAAACCCTCGGCAGTAGGCAACGCCGAGCTTGAGGCTGGCCGAAGGCCAGCCTCTGACTCGGCGGTAACTCAAATGTCGCCAGCGGGCCACTACGGCGCGTACAGTTGGAGACCGAAGGTCTTCGTGAGGAACACGGCCATCTGCCCGCGCGTGTTCGGCGAGGCCGGGCAGAAGTTGTCTCCGCCGCACCCGCCGGTGATCTCGCGGTCCGCCAGCTCCTCGATCCAATCCGCGAACAGGTTCCCGGGGCAGGCCACGTCGTCGAAAATCCCCTCGCAACCGGGCGGCGTATAGGAAGCGCCCTCGAGCGTCTTCAGGAGGAACACGGCCATCTGCTGGCGCAGCACCGAGGCGTTCGGGCAGTAGTTGAGAGGCACGGTCGAGCAGCCGCTCGTGATGCCCCGGTTGTAGAGATCCTCGATCCAGTGCGCGAACGGGTCCGCCTGGGGCACGTCCGCGAAGATGCCCACCGCCGGCGGCGGAACGTAGGTCAGGCCGTAGCGGGCCTTCAGGAGGAAGACCGCCATCTGCTTGCGGAGAGCCGCGTTGCCCGGGCAGTAGACGTCGGCGCCGCAGCCTCCGGTGACGCCGTTGTGGAAGATCGTCTCGATGAAGGCGTAGAAGTTGTGGGAGTCCGGAACGTCCGTGAAGCTCTCCCCGATGTGGAGGGTCCACGTCTTCGAGGAGCCGTTCGAGAGAGCCTCCTCGAGAGAGGCATCCCAGTGGACCAGCGGGCGCACGGCGGGATCGTCGACCGAAACGGAGTAGCAGTTGCCGGTGTCCAGGCAGCTCGCGGCCGCGTTTGAAGTGATCGCCCCGTAGTCCGCGGCAGCATCGGTGATCGAGTAGGTCGCTCCGGCCGGGCCCGTCAGGTTGGATGCCACGCCCGTCAGGGCGAGCGCGGCGAGGTCGCCGTTGAAGTACGAGGGCTCCACAACGACCGTCTCGCCTGGCTCCCAGACGCCGTTCAGGGCGGCCGAGGGCGCGTCGAGATTGTCGGGGGCGTCGTCGACCGCGATGCCTTCGGCGATCGGCGTGCAGCACTGCGTACGTCCGTAGACGGAGACCCCGTCGACCCTCCAGCCCGAGCCGGCGACGCTCGTGTCGGACGCCATGCGCCAGCGCAGCACGACGCTCTGGCCCTGGGCGGCCGCGGGCAGCTCGACGACCGAGTCGATGTAGCCTCCCGAGCTCCCGCTCCACGCCTGGCGTCCGGCGAGCGGGCTTCCGAAGCCGTTGCTGATCGTGCGGTTGTATCCGCCGGAGTCGAAGCTTCCGCCGGCGGCCAGGATGTCCTGGAACGGTCCGGCCGCGATCGAGATTTCGAGCACGCCTCCGTCGTAGCCGAGCGCCGGGTTAGCGCCGTCGGCCTCGAGGTTGTAGAAGTTGCGGAAGCGAAGATGCGCGGCGTCCGCGGCCGGCAACGCGATCGAGGGGGAATCGAGGAGCTTGTCCGTGACGCCGACCGGGTCGTCCGTGAACCCCGCGTTGGGCACGGAGTCGGGCGACGACGTGGTCGTCAGCCAGGGATTCCCGGAGCCCGAGGCCGACCACCCGCCGGGCAGGGTCGGTGCAACGGCGCCGTCGAAGGCTTCCGTGAGGAATACGGGAACCCCGGTCAAGAAGGCGAACCCGACCGTACCGAGGTCGGCCGGGCCGTCCTCCAGCTCGAACTCCGGAGCGAGCTCTTCGCCACAGAGCAGCGCCTCGTCGGCCGTGAACGTGACGTCGACGCACACGTCGGGCCCGCCTGCGACGACGACGCCGAAGGCCGCCGGTTCGGGAGCGTCTCCGACGCCTCCCTGCTCCTCCAGATCGCCCACGAGGTTCGTCGTGCTCCCGCCGCCGACGTTGCGCACGCAGAAGTGGACGGTCACCGTCTCGCCTGGATCGATGAGGTCGTTGCCCGGCAGGCAGCTCTCCGCGACGAGGGTCGCGCCGGCTGGAACGATCAGGGGCACGCCCGTCAGGCAGGCGTCGAGAACGGTCGTTCCGCCATCGGTAATCGTGACGGGACCACCCCCGGAGGTGTATCCGGGGGCCGTGATCGTGGCCGTGTAAGTCGCCCGGAGCCAGCCCGAACGAATAGTTGCCCGAGGCGTCGGTCGTCGCGCCGAAGAGGCCCGCGGAGACGGTGGCGCCGGCGAGAGGAAGCCCGCTTCCGCAAACGGTGACCTGTCCCTGCAGCGTGCCCGAGGGCCCTGCCGACGCAGCTGGGAAACTTGAAGCTGCCGACGCGGAGGCGCCAGCCCGCAGCGCTGGTGACCGGGAGGTACTGGTTGACGTACCAGAACGTGCAGTCGTCGACGGGATCGACGTTGAGCGAGCTGTAGTCGCCCCACCGCGCGGCGCTGGCCGTCTGGGAGCCCGAGCCGTGAACGATGGCCCCCTCGCCCTGCGGGAGCGTTCCGAGCGGATCGCCCGCGAGCCGCCCGGTGTACCAGACGCTCGGGAAGGTCGTCGCGGCGTCGGAGGCGCTGTAGCCGAGAGCCATGTCGCCGGCGGCGTCCATGGCGATGCTGCCCATCCAGCGGTGAATGCCGTCGGTGAGTCCGGGCGCGTAGGTGCCCTGTTGGAAAACGGTGGGCGGCGTTCCGTTGGGCTCCCGAATCTCATACCAGCGGATGCCGGCGATGCCGGCGCCCGCCTCCACCGACTGGTTCGTCGACCAGTGACTTCGTGCGTTCCGAAGTTGCGGTAAGCCAGGCGATGCATGGCCGCTGCCGGTAGGACAGGATGTCGAGCTTCACCGCCGTGCCCGGCTGTGGAATGCAATTCCGCGCGGTCGGCGTGCACGGGAAGATGGAGTCGAAGGCGGCGACGGGGAGCGTGTGCGCGAGGGCGAACGTCGAGTTGGCAGGCACCGCGAAGTCGACGTCGAACTTCCAGAGCGTCAGGGCGTCCTGGGGCGCGCCGTAGGGTCCGCCCAGGTCCATGGAGCCCACGTAGTACATGGGAGATCCCGGGCGGCGGGATCGCGGCGCCGTCGAGGTCCGCGGGAAGGAGCCCGTCACCGATGTTGTAAACCGTCCCGCCCGGCGGAACGAGAAACGAGATGACCTGCGCCGCCGGATTGCCGGCGATCATCTGATCGCGGTTGAGCGCATAGGCGCCGACTCCCACGAACGTGGCGCCGTTGAGGAACTCGCGCGTGCTGATGTAGTACGCGTCGTGCCAGACGCCGTACTTGGGATAGTCCGGAAAGTTGTTGCCGGTCGAGAACGCGTAGCGATAGTACGTGCCGGTGGGATCCCCCGTCGTGGAGATGGCGACGCAGTTGTAGTACGTCGGTCCGGCCGACGTGAACTGGGTCAGGATCCAGCGGTCGGCGAGCTGGTCGTACAGCACGATCGGGTCGCCGGCGTTCTCGGCCTGGCAGGGCCCGCCGAAACCCGCCCAGAGCGTGTTGTTCGCGACCGGGCCGAACTCGACCCCGCCGGTCTTGTCGTAGACCGCGAAGTAGAGGTTGGACATCGCGACGTAGTGATTCGGCCCCACATCGCCCACGGGATCCGGGGGCAGAACGCCGGCCAGGTTCGACGGTCCGTCGAAGCTCACGATCGGCGCGGGGATGCCGCCTTCGCCCAGGTTCGTCTGGACGATGGGGTCCGGACTCTGCGGACCGGCCGGACGCTCGAATCCGGTCATGAGGTCTTCGGTGCGGGGACCCGCCGGCAGCTTGACGGGCCGCGGCTGCATCGAGCGCAGCGGCGGCGAGACGTCGTACCGGACGGCGATGCCGGCGCCCCGATAGATCCCCGCGGTCACGGGCGTCGGATCGGATCCGTCCGAGGAGGCGCCTAGGAGCGACGCCGCCGACACCGCGGCCGCCACGCAGGCCAGGAGCCGGACCGCCGGACGTCGAAGCCTCATCTCAGCCTCCTCGTCGGTTCGAGAGAGTGCGTGGGATAGTCGTTTTTCGAACCGGGTGCCGACGACGTTATCGCCGTCGCCGGCAGAGTCTACGTGTTCTCCGTCACCGCGCCGGCGACTTGGCGATCTGGCCTGCCTTCATGACGAAGAGGACGCGCTCCGTCGCGCGGATTTCCGCGAGAGGATCTCCGGGGACCGCGACGACGTCGGCTTCCTTGCCCTTCTCGAGCGTGCCGATCGTGTCCGCGAGCCCGAGGAGCTCCGCCGCCGCGGGGCCCGCCGTCCGCAGCGCCTGGGCGGGCGACATCCCGCGGGCGACGAGGAGAGCGAACTCGCCGGCGTTGGAGCCGTGAGGCCCGACGCCCGAGTCGGTGCCGAAGGCGATCTTCACGCCGCTCTTGATCGCGCGCCGCATCATGTCGTCGTGCGCTGCGAGAGCGGCCTTCGCCTTCGCGGCCACGGCGGGCGGGAATCGCTCGAGCTTTCCGCCCGTCCACTGCCCCGCCATGCAGGTCGGCACGAGGAAGGTCCCCTTCGACTTCATCAGGGCGAGCGTCTCGTCGGTGAGGAACGAGCCGTGCTCGATCGAGTCGACCCCGGCATTGACCGCCGACCGCGCGGCGAGGTCGCCGTGGGAGTGGGCCGCCGTCTTGCGCTTGAGACGATGCGCTTCGTCGATGATCGCCGCGAGCTCCGCGTCGGTGAGCTGGGGCGCGGACACGTCGTCCGCGAGCGACAGCACGCCTCCCGACGCGCACATCTTGATGACGTCCGCGCCGTACTTGATGTCCAGGCGCACGGCCTGGCGGCCCTCGTCGGCGCCGTGGAGCATGCCGCGCTCGAGCCCGGGCTCCGGCCCGAAGGTGCCGGGCGGAAAGCCCGTGTTGTCGCAGTGGCCTCCCGTCGCCCCGAGGGCGTAGCGAGCGACGAGCATCCGCGGACCCGGCGTCAGGCCCGCGTCGATCGCGTTGCGCAGCCCGACGTCCAGGTCCTTCTCCGAGCCGAGGTCCCGGACGGTCGTGAAGCCGGCTTCGAGCGCGCGCTTCGCGTAGACCGCGCCGAAGAACACC
Source organism: uncultured Acidobacteriota bacterium (assembly GCA_963723535.1). Taxonomy (GTDB): domain Bacteria; phylum Acidobacteriota; class Thermoanaerobaculia; order UBA5066; family Gp7-AA6; genus DAHUXD01. The sequence goes on along the minus strand of CAVRRE010000005.1, from coordinate 108,562 downwards.
TGCTCCGTCGGGGGCCGCTGCAGCCCGTCGAAGAAGTCCCGGATGTAGCTGTCGCCGGCCTCGCCCGTCAGGTGCGTGTGGCTGTCGATGAAGCCCGGCAGGAGCGTCGCGTCGCCGAGGTCGACCACCGTCGCTCCGGACGGCACGGCGAGGGCCGAGCCGGCGGCGAGGATCTTCGAGCCCTGGACCAGCACCACGGCGTTGGGGACCGTCGGCGTTCGACCGTCCGTCGAACATCCGGGCGGCCCGGATGCGCGGTGATCGGGGCGGGCGTGGGCGAAGGCGCCGGCGCCTGTGCGGCGAGACTTGCGGCGCTTCCGAGAACGGCCAGGACGATACCGAGTCTCACGCAGCCTCCTTCGCGGCCTTCGCCGCGCCCGATCGCCCGACGTAGATGAGGGCGCCGACGGCGAGGGCGATCGCGCCGGCGATGAAATTCTTCTTTTCGGCGGCCGAAAGGAACACGAGGCAGATGACGAGCGCCAGGATCGGAATGACCGGACCCCCCGGCAGGCGGATCGTGCGCGGCGTGGCGGGCAGCTTGCGGCGGAGCACCGGCACCGCGAGGCAGGTGCCGATGTAGGTCGCGAGCCTCGCGATCGCGGAGAGCACGGCGAGGTTCTCCGCCACGCCGAACGCCGACGGCCGCACGCGGTGGAGCGCGAAGTCCGCGGCGATCAGGCCGAGGGCGATCCCGGACTGGGTCAGGATCGCGACGTGGGGCGTCCGGTAGCGCGGATGGATCTTCGCGAAGACGCGCGGGAGCCGGCCGCTCTCGGCGAGGGCATAGAGGTAGCGGGGGCCCGCGAGGACCGTGTTGTTGTTGGTCCCGAGGACCGAGAGCGCCGCGCCGACCGTGAGCAGCAGCCCTCCCGCGGGGCCGAGGAGCAGCCGCCCCGCGTCCGCGAGCGGGGTCTTCGACACGCCCAGATCCGGCAGCGTCCCGATCGCCGTGAGCTGCACGAGCGTGTAGACCGCCGTCACGATGGCGATCTGGACGATCAGGGCGAACGGCACGTCGCGCTGCGGGTTCCGATACTCCCCCGCCGCCGCGGACGTGTTCTCGAAGCCCGCGTAGGCGAAGAGCACGAGGAGCGCCGCCTTCGTGAAGTTTCCGGAGGCGGGAGCCGGGACCGGAAAGACGCGGCTCCAGTCGATCGCGAACAGGCCGACCAGCACGAGCAGGGTGAGCGGCAGGAGCTTGCCGAACGCGAGGACGACGGCCGTGCGCGCTCCGGACTTGACGCCCCGCACGTTGATCCAGGTCAGAAGGGCCAGCTCGAGAACGATCGTCGCGGCCTGGCCGAAGCCGTGATTGGCCCCGTCCCACAGGTATCCGACCGCGCGCGAAAAGAAGACCGAGAGGCTCGCGATCGACGAGACGCGGGCGATCCAGGTCATCCAGCCGACCTCGAACCCGACGAACTCCCCGAACGCCGCGCGGGTGTAGACGTAGGCCCCTCCGGGCCGGTCGAAGAGGCTCCCCGCCTCGGCGAAGCAGAGGACGATGAGGAGGACCGCGAAGCCGGCGGCGAGAATCGCCCAGACGCTCGCGGGGCCGAGCAGCTGCGCCGCGGCCACGGGGAGGATCAGATAGACGCCGCTGCCGATGACGTCGTTGATCGAGAGAGCCACGATCTCCCAGCGGGAGACGGCGCGCAGGAAGCCGGGGGAGGACGGCGGTGCGGAAGTCAGGGTGCCGGGATTGTAGTGGAGAGTTGAGGTTCAGCGTTGAGTGTTGAGCGTAGGCATCATCTTTCCCGCCGATCTGCGATAGCGCTCGCTCACGCCAACGCTCAACGCTCAACCCTGAACCCTCAACTCTCAACCTCTCCTATAATCCCCGGCTTCATGCTGCGCGCCGGAATCGTCGGACTGCCCAACGTCGGCAAGTCCACCCTCTTCAACGCCCTGACGCGGACCCGAAAGGCCGAGGCCGCGAACTATCCCTTCTGCACGATCGAGCCGAACGTCGGCGTCGTGGTCGTGCCCGACACGCGCCTCGAGCCGCTCGCGAAGCTCTCGAAGTCCGAGCGCGTCGTCCCCGCGACCATCGAGTTCGTCGACATCGCCGGGCTCGTCCGGGGCGCCTCGCAGGGCGAGGGGCTCGGCAACAAGTTCCTCCAGCACATCCGCGAGGTCGATGCGATCGTCGAGGTCGTCCGCTGCTTCGAGGACAAGGACGTCGTCCACGTGGCCGGCGCGCTCGACCCGATCGCCGACATCGAAACGATCAAGACCGAGCTCGTGCTCTCCGACCTCGAGACGGTGACGCGGGCCCGGGAGAAGCTCGAGAAGATCGCGCGCGGCGGCGACCGGGAGGCGAAGGAGTCGCTCGCCGTCGCCGACAAGCTTCTCGCCCACCTCGACTCCGGAAAGCGCGCCCTCACGCTCGCCCTCTCCGCCGAGGAGGCCGCCCTCGCCCGGCGTTTCTTCCTGCTGACGAGCAAGCCCATGCTCTTCGTCTGCAACGTCTCCGAGGACGAGCTCGCGACCGCCGAAGCGTCCTCGCCGCACGTCACCGCGGTCCGGCACTATGCCGAGACCCACGTGGGCACGGAGGCCGTCGTCGTCTCCGCGGCCATCGAGGCGGAGCTCGCCGAGCTCCCGGAGGCCGAGGCGAAGGAGTACCTCGCCCACCACGGCGTCTCGGACTCCGGCGTGTCGTCTCTGATCCGGGCGGCGTACCACCTCCTCGGGCTGCGCACCTATCTGACGGCCGGCGAGAAGGAGGCCCGGGCCTGGACCATTCACGCGGGCGACACGGCGCCGCAGGCGGCCGGCGTCATCCACTCCGACTTCGAGCGCGGGTTCATCAAGGCCGAGACCGTTCTCTACGACGACCTCCTCGCCGCGGGCTCCATGACGGCGGCGCGCGAGAAGGGCCTCGTCCGCCAGGAGGGCAAGGAGTATGTCGTTCAGGACGGGGACGTCATACTCTTCAAGTTCAATGTCTGAGGCGCGCCGGTTCCGACGGGCCATCGTGCGCCCTCCCGCGGAGAACTTCGCGGACGGGCTGACGAGCGTCGACCTCGGAACCCCGGACTTCGGCCGGGCGCTCCAGCAGCACGAGGCCTATTGCGAGGCGCTCGAGGACCTCGGGCTGGCGCTGACGCGGCTGCCTGAGGACCCGGAGTTCCCCGACTCGACCTTCGTCGAGGACGCGGCGATTCTCGCGCCGCGCGGCCCGATCCTGACGCGCCCGGGCGCCGCCGAGCCGCGAAGGCGAGGTCGCGGCCATCGCCGCGGCCCTGGCGTCCTTCTTCCCCGGCTCCGCCCGCGCGATCGAGGCCCCGGGGACGCTCGACGGCGGCGACATCTGCGAGGCGGGGGATCACTGGTTCATCGGGATCTCGCGCCGGACCAACGAAGAGGGCGCGCGGCAGCTCGCCCGTTTCCTCGAGGAGGACGGCGTGTCCTCTTCCCTCGTCGACATCCGCCAGATCCCCGACATCCTGCACCTGAAGAGCGGCATCGCGTGGCTCTCCGATCGCCGGCTCGTCCTCATCGATTCGCTCCGGTCGGAGACCGGCCTTCGCGGGGTGGGACATCGTCCCCGTCGATCCGGCGGAGGCTTATGCCGCCAACTGCGTCACGGTGAACGAGGCCGTGTTCTTCGCGCGAGGGTTTCCCCGGCTCGAACGGCGGCTCGCCGAGCTGGACTATCGTCCGCTCGTGCTGGAGATGTCGGAGTTCCAGAAGATGGACGGCGGCCTGAGCTGCCTGTCTCTGCGGTTCTGACGATCTCGCCATGACGGCTCTCGACCGGCGGGACTTCCTCCGTCTTTCGGCTCTGGCGGGGCTCGGCCTCGGTTTCGCCCTCGACCCGAAGCCGCTGGTACGCCGAGGCCCGCCGCGGCGGGTGATCGATCCTCGGCGCGGGCCTGGCCGGCCTGTGCGCGGCCCGGCTGCTCGCGGAGGCCGGCCACGACGTGGTCATCCTCGAAGCGCAGCGCCGCCCCGGCGGCCGCGTCCTGACCCTGCGCGAGCCCTTCTCGGACGGCCTCTACGCCGAGGCGGGCGCCGGCCGGATCCCCGAGACGCACAACCTCACGGTTCACTACGTCAAGCTCTTCGGCCTCGAGCTCGAGCCCTTCTACCCTCCGCCGTCGAGGGGAAAGCAGGTCTTCTACGCCGGCGGGAAGCGCTTCCCATACGCGAAGCTCGAGGACATCGACCTCTCGGCCGTGTCCCTCGCCTTCACCGACGAGGAGCGCAAGCTCGGTTACGCGGGCATCGATAGGCAATACGTGGACAGCCTGCTCCCCCGGCTCGGCGACATCGAGGCTTCGGGCTGGCCGCCTCCCGAACTCGCCGGCATCGACCGGATGAGCTACGGCGAGTTCCTCCACAAGAGTGGCGCGTCGCCGGCCGCCGCCTCCTACCTCTCCCAGGGTTTCGAGAGGACGAGTGCGCTCGACTGCCTTCGGTACGAGAAGATTTCCGGCAGCAAGACGCTGTCGAAGATCCGGGGAGGCAACGACCGGCTCCCGAAGGCCTTCGCCGCGCCACTCGCGCGCCTCATCCGCTACGGCTGCCCGGTCGTCGCGATCGTCCAGGACGACCGCGGCATCTCCGCCGTCGTCGAGACGGCCGCCGGAGAGCGCGAGAGCGTGCGCGGGGACGTCCTCATCTGCACGCTCCCATTCACCGTCCTGCGGACGCTCCATGTCGAGCCGGCGTGGACGCCTTACAAACGCGTGGCCGTCCAGGAGCTCACATACGGCTCGGTCACGCGGATCGAGCTCCAGACGCGCCGCCGCTTCTGGGAGGACCGCGGTGAGAACGGTTTCGCGCTGATCGACCGCCCGATGGAGATCTGGGCGCCGAGCTGGGACCAGCCCGGTCCGCGAGGCCTCCTGCAGGCCTACCTCTATGAGGGCCTGTCGCGCGAAGTCTCTCAGCTGGACGAGGCCGGGCGCGTCGGCTTCGCTCTCGAGACGATGGAGAACGTGCACCCGGGGCTCGCGAAGAGCTACGAGGGCGGCGTCGCCAAGTGCTGGGACGAGGACCCGTGGGCCCGCGGCGCCTACGCGCTCTTCATGCCGGGGCAGATCTCCAACCACTGGCTCGAGCTCATGGAGAAGCCGGAGGGACGTCTCTATTTCGCGGGCGAGCACGTCTCGCCGTATCCGGGCTGGATCCAGGGAGCCTTCTGGTCCGCCCACAAGGCGGCGGAGGCCGTCGCCGCGCGGTCCTAGAACCCGTAGACGATCGAGAAACGGACCGAGCGGGGCGCCGTCGGGTGGAAGTGGATGTCGTCCACGCCGCCGGCCGGCTCCCCCGGAAGCCGGGACGCGTAGAAGTAGTCGATGTCGGAGACCTGCGCGTCGAAGAGGTTGAAGACCTCGGCCTGACGCGCGAAGCCCCGGGACGAACTCGTAGCCGGCCATCAGGTTGACCGTGGTCGACGCCGCGGAGCGGACGCTCCCGTCCTCGATGAGAGGCCGCGGACCGAAGTACCGGAGGCGGATCGCGCCGAAGAAGTCGGCAATGCTGTCGACCGAGACACCACCGGCGACGACGGTCTGGACCGATCCGGGGATCGCATTGCCCTCGGGAGCGTCGTCGCGGAACCTCGCCTCCGAGATCGAGAGGTCGAGATCGACCGTCATCCAGGGCAGGACGCGAAAATAGTTGGACCACTCGACGCCGTAGCGGCGGCTGGGACGCGAGGCCTCGGTCGATCCGGCGTCGCCCACGAAGATGAGCTCCGAGGCGATGTCGAGCCCCCAGAGCGCGAGCGTCGACTGCCAGCGCGGCAGAATCATGCTGCGCGCCCCCACTTCCGCCGAGATCGCCCGGGCGAGCGGCGTGACGCGCTCGGCAGGCGCTCCGGTGACCGGATCGCGGGTGATCGTCGCGCCGCGCGCGTCGTTGGAGTGGAAGCCGTAGCCGGCGTTGGCGTAGAGCTCGGTCTGCCCGTAGGGGCCGAAGATCATCGAGAGCTTGGGCGAGAAAATCCCCTTCGAGGCCGTCCCGCCGTTGCCGGGGTTCGAGATGCCGGTGACGTCGAAGTGGTGGTAGTCACCGCGCAGGCCGAGGATGGTCCGGAATCGGGGCGCCCACTGCATGCCGTTCTGAAAGAACAGCGCACCGCTCCATTGCTTCACGGAGTCGAGCCGCGTGGTGGACAGACGCCGCCGCGCCGCGGTGTGGAAGAGACCGATCTGGTGAATGTCGTCGAAGCGACCCTGGACGCCGACCTCGTTTTCGGCGTGGACGCCGAACCAGTCGCCGAGCCAGCGGTGCGTGGCCTTCAGGCCGTAGGCGTGGCGGTCGTCGAGCTGCTCGAACTGGTCCCCGTTCACCGGATCGTCGAGGAAATACGTGAAGTTCGAGAAGAGGTCGAGCTTGTACCCGAGGCCCCAGGCCACCGCCCGCGTGACCGAATCGGCGTCGGAGCGCTGCCACTCGAGCGAGCCGGAGAAGCGCTGCGACTCGCCGCCATCGGTCGTGTCGATCGTTTCGAACCGGTCGATTGAGCCGTCCTCGACGGCGCGCGCCGGGACCTGATCGGTCGCATTCCAGTTCGCGCTGTAGCCCATGAACGTGGCGGCGAAACCGTTGCGCGCGTCGCCGACGCTGTAGCGGAGCACGCCGTTGTACTTGCGGTAGGCGTCGCCCTGCTGCCACGGCCCGTTGTGGAAGACGCCCTCGATCGCGAAGAGGAGGTTTCCGTCGCCGAGCTTCGGAGAATCCGCGAACAGGCCGCGCAGGTACTGGTACGAGCCCCCGTCGACTCGCGCGATCGGCTGGTCGAGGACGTTGAGATAGTTGATGTTGGCCGAGCCCGCCGTCGTGAAGTCGCCGTCCTCGACGAAATAGGGCCCCTTCTTGTACTGGATGCCGGAGACGAGCTCGGGCACGACGAAATTCAGGTCCGTGTAGCCGTGGCCGTGGGCGTGCGTGGGGAAGTTCACCTGAACGCCGGCGACCGTCGTCGCGAAATCCGTCCCGTGGTCGAGATTGAAGCCGCGCAGGTAGTACTGGTTGGCCTTCCCCTCGCCGGAGTGCTGGCTGCTGACCACGCCCGGAACCGTCTCGAGGACATCGCCGGCCCGGGCGAGCGGACGGAGCTCGATCTGTTCCGCCGTCACCGCGCCCTGCGTCGAGGCGTCGGCGATCCCGACGAGGCTCTCGCCCGGCTCCGTGACGTCGGCCACGTTGCGGAAGGTCCGCCGGCCGGACACGAGAACGTCGGCCGTCACCGAGAGGCGCAGCGTCGCGTCCGCCGACGCCGCCGCCGACGGGTCGCCCGACACGACGACCCCTTCGCGCACGACGCCGAGAAAGCCGAGGAGACTGTAGGCGACCCGGTAGGTTCCGGCGGGCAGCGCGTCGAATCGGAATCGGCCATCGGCGTCCGTGACGGCGACGCTGGGCGCCGGAAGCGCCGGGCCCTGGACCTCCACGGTCACGCCGGGAAGGGGCGAGCCCGTATCGTCGATGACTCTGCCCGCGAGCGAGCCCACGGCGTCGGCGCGCAGCGCGCACACGGCGAGCAGGCCGACGACGGCCCCGCAGAGCCGGGGAAACAGACGACCCATGAAAGAAGCCTCCTCACTCCTCGCGGAGGACTCCGGACGTTCGGGACTGGGAATGCCGGAAGGTCAGGAGGCGGGAGGGCCGCGCGCGGAATCCGAGCGATGGAAACCGGAGCATGTCGCGGGAGGATCGTCGGGAAGAATCGGCGAGCCGGCCGCATGGGGCTCGGAGACGCTCGCGACAGCGAAGGAGCCGCTCTCGCCGAGCGCGAGCGCGAAGTGAGCCAGAGAGCCGTCGCCGTGGCGGGGCCCGTCCTGGTCGGTGGGGGCCGGGGTGTGCCGGTGCTCCGCTCGCTCCGTGCGAGTGTCGTTCGCCGTCGCCGTGGCGGTGGGTCGCCTCGTGCCGGTGGTAGCGGATGGTCCCGCCGGCGTGGTCATGGTCCCGATCGTGGAAGGCGAGGTGGAGGGCCGGAAGGAGCGTCGTCGCGCCCAGGAAAAGAGCGGCGGCGGCCAGCCTCGACGAACGATTGAAGCCCGTCATCAAGCCTGTTACGGCTCGGGGGGCTTCCCTGGATCTCCTATCGGGCGCCGGAAACGAACTTCTCGTACAGGTCCACTTCCGCGCGGCTTCCGATCGCCAGCGGAACCCTCGCGTGGAGCGAGTCCGGGACCACGTCGAGGATGTTCTGCGTCCCCGTCGACGCCCGGCCGCCCGCCTGCTCGACCACGAACGCCAGCGGGTGACACTCGTAGAGGACGCGCAGCTTTCCCGAGGCGGCCTTGCCGCGCCGCGTCGCCCGGATACAGATAGATGCCGCCTTCGAGCAGGAAGCGATGGACGTCGGCGACGAGCGAGGCCGAGTAGCGGGTCGCGTAAGGTCGCCCCGTCGCCCCGTCGGGCTCCTTGAGGTAGTCCACGAAGGCCCTCACTCCGGGCGCCCACGCGTGGGCGCGACCCTCGTTGACGGCGTACCCGCGGCCCTGCTCGGGCATGCGCAGGCTGTCGCGGGTCAGCAGGAACTCGCCGATCGCGGGGTCGAGCGTGAACAGGTGCGCCCCGTCTCCCGTGGTGTAGACGAGGAGCACGGCGGGGCCGAACAGGACGTAACCGGCCGCGACCTGTTCGTGCCCCGAGCGGAGCAGATCGGCCGAGCCGGCGTCGCGCCGCCGGCGGATCGAGAAGATCGTTCCGAGCGTGCCGTTGCAGTCGATGTTGGAGGAGCCGTCGAGCGGATCGAAGAGAACGGCGTAGCCTCCCCGCGCGGGGCTGTTCGCGTAGGCGACCGGCTCCTCCATTTCTTCCGAGGCGGCGAGGCTCACGAGGCTTCCGTAGTCGAACGTCTCGACGAGAATCTCGTTCGCGACGACGTCGAGCTTCTTCTGCTCCTCCCCCTGCACGTTCTGCGAGCCGGCGGCCCCGAGCGTTCCCGTCAGCCCGGCCCGCGACAGTGCGCTCGCGATGCGCTTTCCCGCGACGCCGAACCGCATGAGCAGAAGCGACAGCTCCCCCGTCGCTCCCGGCGACACCTGCTGCGCCTCGAGGATGAACCGGTCGAGGGTGATCGGAGCGAGGCTCATCCGCCGGCCGGCTACTTCTTGGCCTGGCGAGTCACTTTCCAGCGGCCCGTGGTCGGCGCGCCGGTGCCCGAGGGCGTCGACGTGAACGTCCCCTCGATCGTGTCGCCGCTGATGCGACCGACGTACGTCGTGTCCACCTGGCAGTCGCAGGTGGGATCGATGTAGGGATCCATCGTTCCCTTCACCGCGCCCCCCTCGACGTTGACGAAGCTGATCTGGAGGACCTGGGGCATCGTTTTCAAGGGGTCCGCGCCCTCCGCCGGCGGAGGCGCCGAGAGCGAGCCCTTGGGAACCATGAGCACGTCGCCGCGCGCGACCTTGCCGCCCGACTTGAACTCGAGGACGATCGATCCGGAGCGCCCGGTGTCGGCGCTCGAATACTCGCCCTGCCACTTCCCGACGAGAACGCTCAGGTCGTCGCCGCCGACCGGCACGACCGGCGAGGGATTCTCGACGGTCGAGGACGGTGGAGGGGACGAGGAGCATGCGGAGAGGGCGAGAGCGAGGGCCGGGACGAGCAGGGCGGTCCGTGTCACGCGCGGCATCGGGGAACCTCCTCGCGAATCATCTTTTCACAGTCCGCGACTCGCGGACCCACTCGCGCCAGGCGGCCTTCGGCTTTCCGTCGAGCTCCTGGAGCCCGCGGTTCGCAAGAAACGCCCGGCGCCGCTTTTCGGCGGACGGCGCGTCGGCCGGCGGGGAAGCTCGTCGCCGGGCTCGTCGCGAAGGGCGACGTAGCGGGCGAAGAGCAGGGCCCGGCCGTCCGCCTTCCCGAGAAAGTCCCGAAAGCGCCGCACGAACTCGGCCTGCCGCTTAGGGGTCGAGCCGTTCTCCGCCGAGGAGGAGTAGCTGACGACGGTGAAGGCGATCGGCCGTCCCCCGGCGCCGGCGAGCAGCGCGCGCCAGTCGCGATCGAGAGAGGCCGGATCGCGCTGCTCGAAGGGCGCTCCCCGCGCAAACGGCGCGTAGGTGTAGAGCAGGAGCGGGCTCCGCTGGTGCAGCGCGGCCGCGACCTCCGGGGCCGGGCTGTCCATCGGCGCCGAGGTGCCCACGCCGACGAGGAGCCGCGGCGTCTTCTTCTTGAGGAACTGGACGGCGCCGTCGAAGAGCCGCCGGTAGGCGCGCAGCTCGTCGGGCTTGTCGGCGAAATACGCGTCGGCGTCGCTGCCGAGCGAGAGCGACTGGAAGTCGAGCAGGGCCGGGTGCAGCGCATCGAGGAGGCCCCCCAGCCGCAGCGACAGCTTCGAATCGTCGAATGCGACGTCGGCCAGATCCGCCGGCACGTCGCGTGCGGCCTCGTTCACGAGGGGGATCTCGAGGTGGAGAACGGCCCCCGACTGCCGGAGCAGCCGGGCCGCACGCGTCAGCTCCTCGACGCGGTACCGGCGGGGCGAAGGCTCCGCGGCGGACCAGGAGAGCTCGAGCGCGAAGAAGTTGGCGCCGGTGCGGCGCACCATCTCGAGGGCCGACTGGCGCGCCGCGGCCGTGGCAGAGGCCTCGAGATTCACGGCGACCCCCAGCGCCGGAGACGGAACCGGCGGGGTCGGACGCGCGGGTGCGGCGGCGAGGAGGAAGAGAAGCGCCGGCGCGGCCGCCACGTCGGCTACGACGTCTTCCCGACCAGCACGATCGGGCCCGTCGGCGCGGGCACGCCGCCGCGCGGCTCGACGGTGACGGCGAACGCCTCGGCGCCCGCCGGCGGGAACTCGGTCGACTCGAACAGCGCGCGGCCGCTCGGATCGGGGTCGAACACGCCGGCGGGGACCGGCTTGCCTTTCTGGAACACCCAGAGCTCGTACTGGCGGTCGGGAGGCAGCGACGCGAGGTTCGAGGCGACGATGATGCCGCGCCGCGCGCGCTCGCTCCAGAAGACTCGGGCCCGGGCGTCGGGCTGCGGGCCCTGGCCGCCGAGGAGCAGCATCTGGACGTCGTCGCTTTCGAGCACGCGGGCGCGCAGGACCCGCTCCGCGAGCGCCGTCTCCGCCGTCCGGAGCTTTCCTTCGAGCGCGGCCGACTGACTTCGCAGCTCCTCGCGCTGCCGGCGGAGGCGCGCGTCGTCGACCCCGACGACGAGGAGGGCGACCGCCGCGGCCGCCGCGAGAGCGCGCCACGGGAAGGCCGAGGCGGGCCGGGTCCGCGACACGCGCGGGCCCGAGGGCGCCGAGGATCTTCGCCTTCAGCTCCGGCGGCGGAACGACCTCGGGGACCCCGGCGGCCATGGCGGTCGCTGCCCGGCGGAAGTCGGCCAGCAGCCCCTCGCAGACGGGGCAGCCCTCCGCCAGATGCCGTTCCAGCTCCGCCTGCTCCCCTCCGAGCGGCAGGCCGAGGGCTTGCGCGGCGACGAGCTCTTCGTGCCGCTCGCTATGGGCCATGGCTACCACTCTCCCAGTACGGGCGCATCCGCTCCCGAAGTTTCATCAGACCCAGCCGCACGCGAGTCTTGACCGTGCCGAGCGGTGTCGAGGTCCGCTCCGCGATCTCCTGGTGGGTCAACCCCTCGAAGTAGGCGAGCTCCAGGGCGCGGCGCTGGTCGGCCGGCAGCTGGCTCACCGCGGCCCGGCAGATCGACTCCCACTGTCTTCCCGAGGAGGCCGCCTCCACGTCGTCGGACGCGGGCGGGCCCTCGGCCACCTCTTCGAGGCTCCGTATTTCCGGACGAGAGGCCGGGCGTCGGGCCCGGAGGCGATCGATGGAGCGGCTGCGGGTCGCGATGAGAAGCCAGGTGAGGACCTGGCCGCGCGACGGATCGAAGGACGAGGCGGAGCGCCACGCGAAGAGGAACACTTCCTGGAGCACTTCCTCCGCCTCGCCGCCGTCGCCCAGGATGCGCCGGGCGAGACCGAGGAGCTTCCCGGCATGACGGTCGTAGAGCTCTCCGAGCGCGTCCGCGTCCCGGGCCTCCACGCGGGCCATCAGGGAGCGGTCGGGATCTTCGCGTCTCTGGCTCATCGGACTCGTCGACCTGAAAATCCTTCCGCGAAACGCCGAACGACAAACGTCAGAAAGCCTCGCCGGAGCTTACCTCAAGCCTCCGGGCCGCGCGTGAATCCGCCGAGAAGCCGGCTCCGTACCTCGGTTGCTTCCCGGGGTTCTCCGGGAGCATCGCGGCCCGGCCCGTCGGGCCTCTCGAGAAAGAAAGAAGGAGGATGCACATGCTCCCGTCTCGCCCTCGCGCTCCCTGGCGTCTCGCTCTCGCGGCTCTCGTTCTCGCGGCGCCCGCCTTCGCCTCGAGCCACCGGGAGGCGCCCGGGATCGGCAACGACCCGGTCGCCGACAACACCGACGTCTATTTCTTCCGCGACCCCGTCTCGCCCTCCCGCCTCGTGATGATCGCGAACTGGATCCCCCTCGAGGAGCCCGCCGGCGGCCCCAACTATTTCCACTTCGAGCCCAACATCCGCTACGAGTTCAACGTCGACTCGAACGGCGACGCCCTCGAAGACTTCGTTTACCGGCTCGAGTTCATCCGCAACGTCCGCAACGGCGGCACGTTCCTCCAGAACACCGGCCCGCTCGTCTCGCCGAGCGACCCGGCCCAGAACGTCTACTACACCTATTCCGTCCAGAAGTGCGTCGGGCCGTCGCCGAATCAGTCGGACTGCACGACCCTCGGCGCCGATCTGCTCGAGGCTCCGAACAACGTCGGATCCAAGTCGTATCCCAACGGCTACAGCAAGGGGTCGGACATCGGCACGACCGTCTATGACATCGACGACAGCACCCGGGTGTTCGCCGGCCCGCGCGCCGAGGGCTTCTACGTCGACCTCGGCATGATCTTCGACCTCATCAACTTCCGCGAAGGAACGGCGGTCGGCGATCACGGCGGCGGCAAGAACGAGACGGCGGGCTTCAACGTGCACGCCATCGCTCTCTCGGTTCCGATCCAGAACCTCACGGCGAACCACACCGTCCCGACGGATCCCGCCGATCCGAACGCGATCGTCAGCATGTGGTCCTCGACCTGGCGCCGCGCCACGACGACGCTCTCCCCCACCGGAGCGGCGCCGACCGTCTCGGGCGACTGGGTCCAGGTCTCGCGCCTCGGCAATCCGCTCGTCAACGAGGTCGTCATCCCGCTCGGCATGAAGGACGTCTTCAACGCGACGTACCCGGTCGACGATCTGGCGAACTTCGGGACCTACGTCCTGAACTCGGAGCTCGCCGGCATCATCAATTCGCTCTTCGGCGTGCCCGTGCCCCCGTCGCCCCGCACGGACCTGCTCGCGCTCGTGCAGGGCATCGCCGGAGTGACCCAGCGTCCCGGCGAGGTGATCTCGGACCAGCTTCGCCTGAACGTCGCCATCCCCACGACGCCGATCTACGCCGTGAACCGGCTGGGCGTCCTGGCCGGGGACAACGCGGGCTTCCCCAACGGCCGGCGGCCGTACGACGACACGGTCGACATCGCGCTTCGCGTGGTGGCCGGCGTCCTCGTGGACGGCTTCAACGTGGCGCCGAACAACCAGCTCGGCGACGGCGTCGACGGCCCGGACGTGCCCTTCATCGCGGGGTTCCCGTTCCTGGGCACGCCGCACTCCGGCTACACCCACGTTCACGACCAGGGCAACGTCCGAACCATCACCGACTTCGCGAGGACTCCGACGACCACGGTCGACCGCTGAACGCGAAGATCGTCCTCATCCCCTGCCTCTGCGCCCCGGCGGAAACAATCCGCCGGGGCGCTTTTTTTCAAGAAAGTCGAGAGTCGAGAGTTCAGGGTCGAGGGTGAATCTCGGCATGCTATCTCCACTCTCAACCCTCGACGCTTGACCCTCGACGTTTCTCAAGGAGGCGCCCGTGTTCCAGAACCGCCGGGATCTTCTTCGGCGAGGCCGGCAAAGCAGGACTGGCCCTCGGCCTCGCCGCGGCGGGACGGCCGCTCATCGCGATGCCCGCTCTGGCCGCAAAGAGTCCGGACGCGCCGTCCGCGGCCGACGACCTGGTCCTGATGAACACCGCGCTCGCCCTCGAGCACGAAGCGATCTGGGCCTATGGCCTCGCCGGAGGAAGCGGCCTGCTCTCGGCGAAGGCGAAGGAGGTGGGCCTCCTCTTTCAGGGAAGCCACGAGATCCACCGCGACCTCCTCGTCGACACGCTCAAGCGCAAGGGAGGCACGCCCGTCGAGCCGCAGAAGGAGTACAAGTTCGGCGTGCCGCTCGCGAATGAGAAGGACGTCCTCGAGCTCGCCTTCAAGCTCGAAGTCGGCGCCGCGCGCGTCTATCTCTATGTCGTCGACCGGTTCCAGGACCGGGCGCTCTCGGGCGCCGCGTCGCGGATCCTCTCCGACGAGGTGCTGCACGCGACGGTGCTGAGGAGCGTGCTCGGACTCGACGTCGTGCCGAACTTCAGGTTGATTGAGAACTGAGGGGGAAGTCGAGGCTCGTCGACGTTCGAAAGGACGTCACACGACGCTCGCGCTTAACGCTCGACCTACTCCGGAATCGCCACCGGCCCTTCCTTCAGATCTTCCCGGATGATCCGGTCGAGGAACATCTCGCGCACGCCCTCGCGGCCGCCGGTCTTGAATGCCCGCTTGACGTCGGCGGGCCTGAGAGCGATTCCCGTCATCGTTTTCAGGTACTGGCAGAACACGTAGGACCGCGACCGAAACGACACGATCAGCAGGGCGAGGAGAAGAAGGGCCCCGCCGAGGACCGTCCAGTCGGCCTTCGTGATCAGCGCGAACGCATCGGACATGTCGATTAGCCTGAACTCAGGGTAGCAGAAAACCTCGGGAAGTCGACGTGTCAGCGGCCCGAGCGACGAGGCAGCCCCGCGAGAAACTCGCGGGCGATGTCCCGGGGCCGCCGCCCGTCGCGATCGACGGCGGCGTTCATCCGGCGCATCGCATCGGCGGAGATCGTGCCGGCGAGACGGTCGAGCGCGCGGCGCGCGCGCGGGTCGTCGAAGGCGGAGCGGCGTGCCACGAACGCCGCTTCGTACGGCGGGAAGTAGCGGCGATCGTCCTCGAGCACCGCGAGGCCCATCGCCGAGATCAGGCCGTCGGTGGAATTGCCGGCGACGACGTCGACCTGCCCCTGCTCGAGCGCCGCGTACAGGAGACCGAGGTCCATCTCGCGCGGGCGCGCGCGAAAGGCGAGACCGTAGGCCGCGGCGAGACCCGGGTACCCGTCGGCGCGCTCGAGGAACTCGTAGCCGAAGCCGGGCCGCAGATCCGGATGGGACACGAGATCGGAGATGCGCGTCACGCCGCGGCGGCGCGCCTCGTCGCCGCGCATGACGAGCGCGAAGGTGTTCTCGAACCCCAGGGGCGGCCACCAGGCCAGCTTCCAGCGGTTCGCGTACTCCCGCGCCGTCTCCTCGCGGACGCGCGCCGGGTCGGAGACGGGTTTCTGCTTCAGGATGGCGGTGTAGGCGGTTCCGGTGTACTCCGGGTAGAGGTCGAGCTCGCCGGCGGTCAGCGCCTGGTGGCACACGAACGTGCCGCCGAGGTCCAGCTTCCGCTCGACGCGCACGCCCTCGGCCTCGAGCGCCTGGGCCGCGATCTCTCCGAGCACGACCTGCTCGGTGAAGTTCTTCGATCCGACGCGCACCGCGCCGCGATCGCGGCAGCCGGCCGCCAGGAGGGCCAGGAGAAGAAGCCCGAGGGCGCGCCTCACGCGGCGCGGCCCCGCCGCTTCTCGAACCAGCCGAGGAGGAAATCGGACAGCAGCGCGAGCGCCGCCGCCGGAACCGCTCCCGCGAGAATGAGCCGATGGTCGACCGTGGCGACCCCGCGGTAGATCAGCACGCCGAGACCTCCGGCGCCGATCGCCGCGGCGATCGTCGCGAGGCCGATCCCCACGACGACCGCGATGCGCACGCCGGCGAGGACGACCGGAAACGCCAGCGGCAGCTCGACGGAAAACAGCCGCTGCCGGTCGGTCATGCCGAGCCCCGTGGCGGCCTCGACGACGGCGCGATCGACCGAGCGGAGGCCGGCGTGCGTGTTCTGCAGGATCGGAAGGATCCCGTAGACCACCAGCGCGACGATCGCCGTCCGCGCGCCGATCCCGCCGAGCAACGGAATCGGAATCAGGAACCCGAAGAGGGCGAGGCTCGGAATCGTCTGCACGACGTTGGCCGCGCCGAGGACCGGACGGGCGAGCTTCGGCCGGCGCGTCAGCGCCACGCCGAGCGGAACGCCGACCGCGACGGCGATCGCGGCCGACGCGGCGACGAGCAGAACGTGCTGCCAGGTCAGGGCCGCGATCTCGCCCCTCCGCTCCCAGAAAAACTGCGCGAGCTCGTTCACGGCTTGGCCTCGTATGGCTCGACGAACTCGTGGACGAACTCCCGCACGAACGCGTCGGCCGGGCGCCGGGTGAGATCCTCGCGCGTGCCGACCTGGCGCACGCGCCCGCGGTCGAGGACGGCGATCCGGTCGGCGAGGCGGAAGGCCTCGGACAGATCGTGCGTGACGAGGAGAACGGCGGCGGCGAGCGACCGCTTCCAGGCCAGAAACTCGCGCTGGATGGCGCGCCGCGCGATCGGGTCGAGGGCGCCGAAGGGCTCGTCCATGAGAACGAGCGGCGGGTCCGCGGCGAGGGCCCGGGCCACGCCGACGCGCTGCCGCTGGCCGCCCGAGAGCTCGCGCGGCAGGCGCGCTCCGTACTCCGCCGGCGGAAGTCCGACCGTCGCGAGCAGCTCCTCGGCACGGGTGCGCCGCTTCTCCTCGGGCCAGCCGAGCAGGCGTGGCACGGTCTCGACGTTCTCGCGGACCGACCAGTGAGGGAAGAGGCCGCCCTCCTGGATGACGTAGCCGATCCGGCGGCGCAGCGCCGCCGGCTCCGGCGCGCGGACCGGCTCTCCGAAGACATTCACCTCTCCGGTGTCGGCGTCGAGCAGGCGGTTCGCGAGCTTCAGAGCCGTCGTCTTGCCGCTCCCGGACGGCCCCACGAGAGCGACCGTCTCGCCCGGAGACACAGCGAGCGAGAAGCCCTCGAGAACCGGCGGCCCCGTCTCGAAACGCTTCCCGACCTCGACGAACTCGAGCACCGGCGCGGCCACGCTAAAATCCTCCCGTGGCCTCAGTCTACGACGCGATCGTCATCGGCGGCGGACCCGGCGGCTCGACCGTCGCGACGGCGCTGGCCCGGGCCGGACGCTCGGTTCTCGTGCTGGAACGCGAAAAGTTCCCGCGTTTCCACGTGGGCGAGTCGCTTTTGCCCTTCTCACTTCCGATCTTCGACCGGCTGGGCGTGCACGAGAAGATCCGCGCCGCCGGATTCCAGACGAAGTACGGGGCCTATTTCTGGAACGAGTCGAACGGTACGACGCGCCCCGTCGTCTTCGCCGAGGCGCGCGACCCGAACCACCCGATGGCTTACCAGGTCAAGCGCGCCGATTTCGACGAGCTCCTGCTCCGCCACGCGGCCTCCTGCGGCGCCGAGGTGCGCGAGGAAATCGCGGTCGAGGACGTGCTCTTCGAGGGCGGTCGCGCCGTCGGGGTCCGCGCCCGCTCAAAGGCGCCGGGCGGCGCCCCCGAGGAGATCCGCGCGCGGGCCGTCGTCGACGCCTCGGGCCAGGGCGCGATCCTGTCGCGAAAGCTGGGGCTCCGCCGCTTCGATCCGAAGCTCAAGCGCGCCGCGTTTTTCGCCCACTACGCGGGGCTGGTCTGGCCGGCGGGCAGCCGCCCCGGCGACATCCTCCTGCCGATTGACCAGGGCGTCTGGTACTGGATCATTCCGTTCTCGGACGGCACCTGCAGCGTCGGCGGAGTCTTCGATCCGGCCGAGGTACGGCTGCCCGAGGGCGGCACGCCGGAGGCGAAGTACGACGCTCTCCTCGCCCGCTCGCCGCGCGTGATCCGTCTGCTCGGAGACGCGCGCCGCGTCTCCGGCGTCCATGGCGTCTCCGACTACTCGGCGCGGTCCGCGAAGCTCGGCGGCGACGGATGGGCGCTCGTCGGCGACGCCGCGACGTTTCTGGATCCGGTCTTTTCGACGGGGGTCTTTCTCGCCATGGCGACGGGCGAGCGGGCCGCCCGCGCGATCGACCGCGCGCTTTCCCGCCGGGGCCGTGTCGACGAGCGCGACTTCGCTGGCTACCAGAGACAGGCCAACCGGATGTTCGCCCGCTTCCGGAAGTTCGTCTACAACTTCTACGATCCGGTCTTCTTCGAGGCGTTCACGACGCCGCGGCCGCCCGAGGGCATCCGCGCCGCCGTCGTCACGACCCTCGCCGGGGGCGTCGAGCGGGTCTCGCCCGCGATGTGGTTCTGGACGCGGCTGATGTTCGTGGGCGTGGCCCTCGACCGCTGGAGCCGCAAGTGGCGGACGCCGGCCCGGGCGTCCGCTTCCTAGGAGGAGTTTCCGAGAAGGGCCTGCTTCAGGTCCTCCTGCACGGGATTCGGTCCCAGCCAGACCGCGAAGAGCGCAGTGGCGAAGTCTCCCCCTCGATCGTGCCGACGTCGGTGCCGCGCACGTTGACGACCGTCCCCTTGTCCGGAACCCACGTCAGGACATCTGGTCGCCTTCCTTGAGGTCCGGGATCATCTTCGCGAGCTGGTCGAGCTTGGGCTGGAGCTGAGGCAGGGCGGCCTTCGAGTTGAGCTGGAACCCGTCGGCGATCGCGCCGCTCACGTTCGCGCCCTTGATGTCGCGCAGCATCCAGAGATGCATGCTCTTGGCCTGGCTCGAGGCGATCAGCGCCGACGCGTCTTTTCCGGGCGTCTCGACGTAGAGGCCGGCGACGTAGACCTTGAAGATGGCCTTCTTGCGGATGCCGGCGCCGTTCAACTTGAGCGTCTTCCCGTCGACGGTCTGCGTGTCCGGCACTTTCACGCCGGCGACGTCGGCGGCGGACGCGAAACCCGTGAGCAGAGCAAGGGCGACCGCGAGCGTTGCCGCTTTCTTCATGGTTCCTCCGGCCGGCATTCTATGCGCCCGCGCGCGATCGAGAGAAGGGCTATGCGCCGGCGTAGCGCGACTTGGCCAGGTCCACGATCTCCGAGATCAGCTGCGAGTACGTGCGCCCGGCCTTGCGGGCGGCCATGTGGAACTCGGCGCCGGAGGCGAGCCACGGGTTCGGATTGGCCTCGATGACGTAGACCTCTCCCTTCGGCGTCAGCCGCATGTCGATGCGGCCGTAGTCGCGCAGCTTCAACGCCTGGTAGGCGGCCAGCGCCGTCTCGGAGAGCCGCTGGGTGGTGTCCTCGTCGAGGTCCTCGGCGGGGGCGGACTTGGTCACGCGGTAGTGCTCGGTGTCCTTCTCCCACTTGACCTCTTTGCCGGCGATCT
Source organism: uncultured Acidobacteriota bacterium (assembly GCA_963723535.1). Classification (GTDB taxonomy): domain Bacteria; phylum Acidobacteriota; class Thermoanaerobaculia; order UBA5066; family Gp7-AA6; genus DAHUXD01. The sequence goes on along the minus strand of CAVRRE010000005.1, from coordinate 89,256 downwards.
TCGGGGTGCCCTCGGGCAGCTTCGAGAGATCGAGCTCGATCAGCGGCAGGACCTCCGGGTTCTCGTTGCCGAGCACGGCCGCGTACATCTCGCGGCCCTCGATGTACTCCTCGATCAGCGCGGGCGAGTCGAACTCTTCGTGGATGTAGTGGATCCGTTCCATCAGCTCCTTGACCGATCCGACGACGGAGCCCATGTCGATCCCGATGGAGCCGTCCTCGGAGCACGGCTTGACGATCAGCGGGAAGGCGATGTCGTGCGAGTGGTCGAGCTTGCCCTTGTACGACGTCGCGAAGAAGGGCGTGCGGATCCCGTGGAACGCGAAGATCTTCTTGGCGAGGGCCTTGTCCTGCGCGAGGTAGAGGGCGTGGGGGCCGGCGCCCGTGTAGGGCTTGCCGAGGAGGTCCAGGAACGCCGCGATGTTCATGTCCATCGTGTCGTCGCCGGCGTAGGACTCGGTGAGGTTGAAGACGAGGTCGGCCTCGGCGCGGGCGATGGCGACGAGGGACTGGTCGCGCCCGTCGAGCACCTGATAGACCGGCTCGTGGCCCAGCTTGACGAGCGCGTCGAAGATCTCTTCGCGGTCCGGAACGTCCTTCTTCTTCTTGCGCCGGACCTTTGCCCCGGGTTTCGCCTTCGTCTTCGACGGCTTCTCGGGCGGAGGCGGGGCGGGCTCGGGCTCTTCCTCGAAGACGTCGTAGAGGACGGCGACCTTGAGTTTTTCCCGGCTCATGCGCTTCCCTCCTGACGTGTCACGGCTGAACGAACTTTCCGCGCGTCAGGTAGTTCATCGCGAGCGCCGTGGCGTACACGCTGACCTCGGCCAGGTTCTCCGTCTGCTCGGCGACCGACGTGCGCAGGTCGAGCTCCGCGACTCGGCCCTCGATCGACTCGACGAGCTGCTTGACGAGCGGCCGCTGGACGCCGGTCCAGTACGTGACCTTGTCGACGAGCGTCTTCCGGTTCTCCCGGAGGAGCTCGACCGCCGGGCGCACGCCCTTCTTCTGCCGCTTGGAGCACCTTGAAGATGTCGACGAGGTCGGTGTCGAGCGGGAGATCGATCGGCTGGTTCTGGGCGGCGAGCGCCTGCTCGTAGAACTGCTCGACCGTCGTCTCCATCTCCTCGACCGTGACGTCGGTCTGGCCGCGCTTGCGCAGCGGCTCGATGTCGCGGAACCGGCGCGCCATCCGGTCGACGTACCGCAGCTTCGCGAGCGCGCCCCAGCCCTTGTAGCGCTTGCGCCACTGCGAGCGCGGGGTCAGCCAGACCGCGAAGGTCTCGGCGAAGTCCTCGTCGGGATGCTTCTGCGCGTACCAGCCGGCGATGTGCCGGACGAAGCGGCGCGAGAACGGCACCGGGTGGTAGTCGTCGCGGTACGGCCGCCGGAAGGGGCCGAAGAGCTCGCGCCACTCCGGCGTGCGGTAGAGCCGGTAGGCGTAGTTGAAGGCGTGCCCCGCCTCGTGGCGCAGGTACATCATGATCTCGTCGCTGTCCTCGAGGTCGTTCATCTCCTTCTCGAGCCGCGCGAGCTTGGGATCCGCCAGGTAGAACGGGATTCCGATCACGGGCTCGCCCGAGGGGCAGCCCCACTCGTCCGAGAGATAGCACCAGCGGGCGGAAGCGGCGGAGGCCCTTGCGCTCCAGCTCGTGGTAGAGCCGCTGCACGAGCCTCTCGATCGGAGACCCTTCGAGCTTGAGTCCGAGTTCCTTGATGGGTTTGGTCAGGAGCTCCTGGACGTCGGGCGGGGCTTTCTCGAAGGCACGCAACGGAGTTCGCTCAAAGAGTAACACGGGAACACGCGCGGGGCCGATGCGATCGCGCGATGACGCTACAATGTCGGCTGCACTTACGAGGAGAAACCACGATGGCCGACCCGACGATCAAGGTGATTCCCAACGGTCCGTATCGCGTGACCGGACCGACGACGATCACCGATCCGGAGGGCAACCCGATCCGGATCGAAGAAGGACGCGCCGTCTCGCTCTGCCGCTGCGGCGGCTCGGTGAACAAGCCTTACTGCGACGGCACGCACAGCCGCATCGGTTTCCAGGCGGCGGAGGCCGCGGTCAAGGCTCAGGGCTGACGCTCGTCGCGCGCGTGTTTCCCCGCGGCGCCGCCGTCGCCTTCACGATCGCCGCGCAGATCTCGGTCGCGGCGGACAGCGCCGCACAACTTTCCGGCGTCGCGCCCAGCGTCACCGCCGATTTCGACGGCGACGGCGCCCCGGAGACCGCGATCGCCGCTCCATCGCGCGGATCCGTGCGCCTCGAGTTGCGCGACGCCGGCGGACGCCGGCTCGCCAACGCGAAGGCGCCGGCACCTTCCGGCGACGTCGTGCCGGTGACGCTGACGTCGGGCCCGCTCGGGAGCGCGGGCGCGCTCATCGAGGTCGTCGCCGCGACCGACGCCGTCGAGTGCCGGACGATCTGGAGGTATCGCGACGGAAAGCTCGCGCCGCTGCCGATCCGCGACGCGTCCGGCCGCGCGCTGCCGGACTGCTCCGCCCCGGCGGGATGGACCGCGTCGTGGGCGCGCGAAAGCGACGGGCGGCCCGCCGCGTGGATGCGCGAACGGACGCAGAAGGTCGAGGCCGGCAGCCTGCGGACGCGGGAGGTCTACGCCTTCGCCGGGTTCAGCCTCGACTTCGAAGCCGCGCGTTCGGCCGTCGACGTCGCCGGGATCCCGATCCCGTCCTGGTACGCGGCGACGCTCTATTCGCGTACCGCGCTCGAAACGCTCTACAGCCGCTTCCGACTCGACGACATGCGCCGCGAGCCGACGCTGCGGATCGAGACCGACCGCGGCCGCGGGATCTTCGCTCTCCATTTCACCGGCCCGAAGGGAACGGTGCTCGCGCCCGTGGACGCGTACGCGGCCGGCGACGGAAACGCGACGCTCGCCGCCCGGGCCGGCGAACGGACGGCGCACGTCACGATCCGCCTGGGCGGCGACGGCACCGTGCCCTCCGACGTCGTCGTCGCGGGCCTGGGGCCGGACTGGGACCGCTCCTACGCTCCCGCGGGCATGTGGCGGGGGAACACACGCCAGGTTTTCCCGAGCGCCGCGGACGAGCTCGCGTCCGACGACCTCGTCGGCCTGTGGGGAGATCCCGCCGGACGCCAGACGGCCTTCGCGCTCGACGGGGCGCCCCCCTACCGGCTCCGCGTCGGTGACGTCGCTCTACACGATCGATCTCGAAGGCGCGGCGCCTCCCTTCGACGCGCTGCTTCTTCCGACGGATGCGGCCGGCCGGCCCTGGGGCATCGTCCTGAAGGGAGCGAACGGGCTCGAGCGGGTGCCCCTCGCGTGCACAGGCACTCCGCCGCGTCCGCCCTGCCGAGCCGACGGGGATGTGGAAATCCTCCGGCGCCTCGGCGCGCGGCTCAACGTCCGCTAGCCCCTGAAACCTGCTAACCTTCGACTGGACAAAGACCTGAGATGGAACTCTCGTCCGTAGGCCCCGTCGTCCAGGCGGTCGGCGCGGGTCTCCTCGCCGTCATATTTCTGTATCTTTCCCGGGGCAAGGGCAACCGGGTGCTCGGCGCCGCCGGCGTCGGCTGGCTCTTCCTCTTCGCCGCGATGCTCTCGGCCATCCTGCTCCACCGCTTCTCCGGGCGGCTCGACAGGGAGGCCCTCCAGTACTTCAAGCTCCTCTTCCTGGTCGCCCTCTGCGTCGCGGCGATCCGCATGGACCGCGAAATCTCGCTCGTGAAGCCGCTCGCCGTGGCGGCGATCGCGGCCGTGCCCGTCTCGCTCCTCGTGGCCCGCACCGCGGTCTCCGAGGAACGGTTCTACCAGGTGCACGTGGGGATCCTCGCCGTCGGCTGGCTCCTCGTCGCGGTCTTCATCTTTCAGAGCCCCCGCGCGGGCCTGGGTCGCCAGTTCTCGGGACTGCTCGCGCTCCTGACGGCGGGCGTCCAGTTCGCGGCGGTCGTCGTCTCCTCGACCGCGAAGGCGGGCATCGCCCGGTCAGCTGATCGAGTACAGCAGCTTCTTCGACGTCCTGCTCGAGATGCTCTTCGGCATCGGCCTGATCATCTGGGCCATGGAGGACACGGAGCGGCGCCTCGCGGCCCTCCATGCGCGCACCGTCGACGACACGCGGCGCTCCAAACGCAAGGCGACGCTCGATCCGCTGACCGACACGCACAACCGCTTCTTCCTCGACGAGATCCGGCCGCAGCTCGAGTCGAGCGACACGGGAGGTTCGATCGTCCTGATCGACGTCGACGGCCTGAAGCGCATCAACGACACGGAGGGTCACGAGGAGGGCGATCGCGCGATCTGGACGGTCGCCAACGCCATCAAGAAGCTCGTCCGCGGCAACGACCACGTCATCCGCTGGGGCGGCGACGAGTTTCTCGTGGTGCTCCCCGGCATGGACGAGGACCTCGCGCGGCGGCGGTTCTACATGCTGCCCGCCAAGATCGACGAGGTGAAGCAGTCCACCCGTTCGGGCGGCCGGCCGTACATGAAGTTCCTCGCCGCCTCCGTCGGCGTCCACATCTACTCGAAGCGCATCCCGCTGGACGTCGCGATCACCCAGGCCGACCGCATCATGTACGAGCGCAAGCGCGCCCACCGCGAGCTCCGCGGCCCGGCCGGAGAAAGGAATCCATGAACTACTTCTGGGGGACCTGCGGCGCCTGCGGCTGCCAGGTGACGATTCAATTCGCCGAGGCGCCGAACGGCCTCACCGGCTCGCTTCGCCGCTGGTCGACCGACCGCAGCGTCAACGACGGCCGGCGCATGGACGTCCCTCGCTCCGAGGTCGGGCCGGACGGGGGGTTCCGGACCGCGTGCGTGTGCGGAGCAAGCGTCGCGGTCGCCGGCGCGGCGATCGAGCACGCCGCGACGGAATCCCGTGAAGCGCCTGCCGATCGAAGATAGCTTCGACCTCCACGCCTTTCACCCCCGGGAGGCCGTGTCGGCGGCCGCCGACTACCTCGACGCCGCGCGCCAGAAGGGCCTCACGGAAGTGCGGCTGATCCACGGGAAGGGCACGGGCGCCCGGCGCGCCGAGATTCGCCGGATGCTCGCGTCCCGCCCCGACGTGGAGGAGTTTTCCGACGCCACCCCGGATCGGGGCAGCTACGGGGCGACCCTCGTGCGACTCCGCCGGCCCCGCGCCTAGCGCTCGCTCTCGACGATCTCCACCGACAGCGGCATCGCCGCGCGCGCGACCTTCGAGATGATGCAGTACTTCTCGGCGAGCGAGAGCGTCTTCTCGATCTTCGCGCGGTCCGCGGCGAGCAGCGCCGCCGGGACGCGCGCGCGGATCACGGCCTTCTGCATGCGGAAGCCTCCGGCCGGGTCCGGCCCGAGCTCCCCCGTCACGGAAAGCTCCGGGGCCTCGTAGGGAACCTGCAGCTTCTTCAGGAAGATCGCCCAGGTGTTCGCGAAACAGGCGCCGACCGCGGCGAGCAGGAGCTCCTCCGGGTTCGCCTTGCCCCCGGAGCCGCCGAGGCTCGTCGCGCCCGCGATCGGAACGGCGAACGCGCCGTCGAAGACGCGCGCCTCGCCCGATCCTTCGCCATCTCCCGTCCAGCGGACGCTGGCATCGAAGCGATGAATCTGGTCGCTCTCCGTCATCCGGGCATCATGACATAGTGATTTTCGTGGCACGCCGCGTCGCGCCGGTCCTCGCGTCCCTCTCCGCGGCGGGCCTCGCCGCGATCCTCGGCTGCGCGGCCCTGCGCGACGCTCCTGATCTGCGCGGCGTTCGCCGCGACCGGCTGCGCGACGCCGCCGAAGGTGACCGCGATGACGCGGCGGATCGAGGCCAATCCCCGCGCCGTCGTGGAGGGACGCGTGCGCGACCTCGACGGACGGCCCGTCGCCGGAGTCGGCGTCCGCGGAATTCCGCGGGGCGCCGCCATTCCCTGGGCGCCGCCGGCCCCCACCGCGTGCGACGGGAGCTTCCGGCTCTCCCTGCCCGCGCCCGCAGACTACGGATTTCTCCTGGTATGGAAGGACGAGGCCATCGTCACGGCGGATCCGCGGGATCCGGCGCACCTCGAGGTCTCCGTCGCGCCCGGGCAGACCATCTCGGGGATCGAGCTCTTCTTCCTCGGCGATGAGTGGCGGGCAATCAGCGAGGCGGCGCCGGCGGATACACCTTCGTGCCCGTGAGCTCCTTCTCCATGTCGGCGATGTTGCGGTCGATGGCCTCATCGAACCCGATCCAGCTCTTGTAGCGCGGCGTCATCTGCGCCTTCACGGCGGCCAGCAGCGCCGGGCCCGACTGCCCGTCGCGAAGCGCCCGCGCGACCGCGTGCCGCAGCCCGTTCAGATAGTCCCGAAAGCCGCGCACGTCCAGCGCCTTGCCGACCTCTCCGTGACCGGGGACGAACGTCCAGTCCGGATACGCGCGCAGAAATTGGTCGAGGGTCTCGATCCAGGCGTCCGTGCGCGCGAAGGTCATTCCGGGAATGCAGCGCCTCGAGAAGAGGTCGCCGGCGAACACGACCCGGGCGTCGGGGACGAGCACGATCGAGTCGCTGCCGCTGTGCCCCGGCCGATGCTCGGCTTCGACCGCCCGGTCTCCGAGTCGGATGGAGACTCGTTCGCGGTACGTCACATCCGGCAGTCGCAGCCCCGCGTAGCGCGGCCGGGCGGCGGGATCGAGGTCCGCCTGCCACTCCCGGCGCGCCCAGGCGCGCACGTTCTCGTGGGCGAGCACCGCGGCGCCGGCCCTCGCGAACACGGCGCTCCCGCTCATGTGGTCCGAGTGGAAGTGCGTCAGGACGGAAAACCGGATCGGGAGCTTCGTGCGCGAGCGGATTTCGGCCAGCAGGCGTTCGGCTACCTTCTCGCTCCCGAACGCGTCCACGACGAGGACCGCCTCCTCGCCGATCACGAAGCCGGAGTTGCCTCCCGCGGTTTCGTCCGCGGTGTCGGAGATCGCGGCGAAGACGCCGGGGGCGATCTCGGTGAGGGTGAAGGCCGGCGTTGCGGAGGCGACGGTCGCCGCGAGAAGAAGCGTGATCATGCCCGGATTCTAAAGGTCCGTATAATCCGGGCGATGGCTGCGAATCCGAAGCGGGAGCGGCAGCGCGTGCGCTGCGTGATCAACGGCAAGGAGATCGACGTGTGGCAGGGCTACCGGCTCTGGGACGCCGCCCTCGAAGCCGATGCCCGTCTCTGGAAGTGGTGCGGCGGCGACGGCCTGTGCGGCACCTGCGCCGTCCTCCCGGTGTCCGGGGGCGAGAACCTGTCCCCGCCCACACGGCTCGAGAAGTTTTCGCTCGCCCTCTGGTTCCTCAAGCCGCTGGCCCTCGTGCGCAAGCGCTGGAAGAACCGCCAGGTGCGCCTCGCCTGCCAGACGTATGTCGAGGGTCCGGTCGAGGTCGTCGGCGTGCTGGGCAAAACGGGCCGCGCCGCGCAACAGGCCTACGGCCTGGAGTAGGCCACGGCGAGGCGTGAGCATTGGGCGCGCCGCGCCCTTCCCTGGCTGACCTCCGGCGGGGCGCTCTACCTCGGGGCTTCCTACTTCGCCGCGCGCGAGCTCGCCGATCGCCTCGTCTCCGCGCGGGGGCTCGGACCGACGCCCGACCTGTACGACGAGCTTCTCGCCGCCCTCGAGGCCCGGGCCCCGGTCGTGGCCAACCTGCGGCACCGCGGGAGCCCCCGGCTGCCCGTGGAGCTGTCGGCCACCTTCGCCTCGCCCGGCGCGCCCGAGGGCCGCGCCACGCTGCTCTTTCTCCACGGCAAGGGAGGAAACGCCGGGCGAATGGCGGCCGGACGCTCTCCGGGCCCTCGAGCTCGGATACAACGTGCTTCTTCCGGATCTGCGGGCGCACGGGCGAAGCGGCGGAACGCTCTTCACGCTCGGATTCCTCGAGAAGGAGGACCTCGCGCTGACGCTCGCCGCCGCCCAGGACAGCTTCGGCATCGATCCCGGACGGATCGGCATCCATGCCTGCTCGGCGGGCTCCTCCGTCGCCCTCGAGTTCGCGGCGGGCCGCGCGGGCATCCGAGCGATCTGGCTCGAATCGCCGTTCGCCGAGCCCCGTGAGATGGCGCGGCACTATCTCTCCCGCGCGACGCACGTCCCGGCGTCCCTCCTGACGCTGACGACGCGCTGGGCCGTCGCGCGCGCCGTCGCGCGGGTCCGGCGCGAGCTCGGCGCCGAGAGAACCGGCCCGGGCCTCGAGCGGCTGGATCCGCTCGCCGCCGTCGCCCGGGTCACCGCGCCGATCCTCCTCGTCCACGGCGAAGACGACCGGCTCGTTCCTCCCCGCTTCACGCGGCGGCTGGCCGCGGCGCTTCCGCCGCGCAGCGCCGTCTGGAACGTGGCCGGCGCCGGCCACTGCCATCACGCGAACGAGCCGGCCGCCACCGCGAAGAAGGCCTACGCCCGCAAGTGGGAGGAGTTCTTCACGACGTTCCTGCCGGCGTAGGCTTCCGGCGCCGCGGATCCTCCGTCCGGCCCTTCAGCTGTCCGCAGGCGGCCGAGGTGTCGGGTCCCTTGCTGCGGCGGACCGTCACGGTCGGCGACTCCCGGCCCGCCGAGAGAACGCGGGCGAATCGGTCGATCGCGGCCTCGTCCGGGCGCCGCCAGCCCGGAAGGTAGGTCGGATCCTCGTTGAGCGGGATCAGGTTGACCTTCACCCGGAGTCCCCGCAGCAGCACGAGGAGTTTCCGCGCATCGTCCTCCGAGTCGTTGACCCCCGCGATGAGAACGTACTCGACGAGGATCGTGCGCCTCGGCTCGAGGGGCCAGGCGCGCATCGCGGCCAGAAGCCCCGCCAGAGGGTAGGTCTTCGTGATCGGCATCAGCCGCTCGCGCGTCGACGGGTCGGCGGCATTGAGCGACACCGCGAGATTCGGCCGTTTCTCGAGCGCGGCGAAGCGGGCGAAGGCGGGCGTCACGCCGGACGTCGAGACGGTGATGCGGCGGGGCGAAACGAGCTCGAGCAGGACGTCGAGCGCGGGCAGCACGCCCTCGGGGTTGAGAAACGGCTCGCCCATGCCCATGAAGACGATGCGCATGCCTTCCATGGAACGGCCGGTCTCGCGAAGCACGACGTGGAGCTGTCCCAGGATCTCCCCCGCCGTGAGGTTGCGGCCGCCGCCGAGCCGTCCCGTGACGCAGAACGCGCAGTCGACCGCGCACCCGGTCTGGGAAGAGAGACAGACGGTGAAGTGGCCGACGGGAGGAGTCGAGGGTCGACGGCCGAGGGTCGAGGGTTGCGGTGCCGGCGACGGCGCGGGCGTCGGCGAACTCGTTGACGCGCGCCGTGGACTCGTCGACCGGCATGTACACGGCTTCGATGAGGGCCCCGTCGGCCAGGCGCAGGCCGAGCTTCACGCTGCCGTCCACGGACTCCTCGCGCCGCGCGACCTCGGGAAGGCGAATCGGCAGCTCGCGCGCGAGCGTCTCCCGCAGGTCTCCGGGCAGCTCGCGCATCGCGGCGTAGTCGAGGCGCGCGCGGCGGTGAAGCGCGTCGAAGATCTGGCGCCCCCGGTACCGCGGAAGCTCCCGTTCCTCGGCGAACGCTTCCCACGCGGCGGAGGTCAGGCCGAGCGGATCCATATCCGGGGGCGAGTGTATTCCCGGCGGGGCGCCGGGCGAGGATCGCGGCGGGCTACTTGGCGACTTTGCGGACGGCGAGCTTGCGCGGACGCGGACCTTGCGCGTCGGATCGATGCCCAGCGACTTGAGGAAGCGGAGATCCTTGAGGTTGATGCGGAACGCCGCGCGCTCGCTCGTTCTCTCGACCTCTTCGGGCTCGGCGGCGGACGACACGGAGGCCCGGCGCGTCCGGCCGCGGCCCTCGCGCTTGTTCACGCCGACCTTCGCGTCGAGAACCATGTAGAGGTTGTAGCCTTCGTCGCGGATGCGCTGGATGGAGTCGTGCACCCGGCCCGAGCCCGAGATCGACTCGTTGATCGCCTGGCCCAGCTCCTTGAGCATTTCGCGGAGGTGATCGGAGAGTTCCATGTCCGCGGCGATTATCGCTTCCTCTTCCGCCGAGAATCAAGGATCTTCGCCGGCACGAAAAGTGCTATCCTTTGTGTCGTCGAACGGCCTCGCTCCGCGTGAGCGCCGCCTCCCCTGAGTCCCCGCTTCCGCCTGAGTCCCATCCTCAACGTTCTCCTCGCTCGCGCATCTGACCCGTTGCGGCGTGACGTACGAGTGCGATCGATGCGTCAGCCCGTCCCAGTTCGCCGACTGGATCGAGCAGCTCGCCGCCGAGAGCATCACCGGAGGTTGCGGCGGCGAAAACTACTGCCCAGGCAACAAGAACACCCGCGGCCAGATGGCGGTGTTCCTCACGAAGACGTTCGGGCTTCAATGATCCTTTCGGCCCGCTGGCAGGATTCGAGTTACCGCCGAGGCAAACGGCGGCATGCCGCCGCCGCTCGGCTCGGCGTTGCCTACTGCCGAGGGCTGCCTCTGGTGGTCGGCTCGAGCTGCAATAGCCCGGGGCCTCGTCCGGTAGAATCTCCGGTTCCATGAGATACCGGTGTCTGCGCCCCCTCCTCGACCCGCACCTGCCCTTCGTCGAGAAGCCGGGCCGCTACGTCGGCCTCGAGCGCAACGTCACGCGGAAGGACCTTTCGAAGGCCTCGGTGACGCTGGCCCTGGCCTTCCCCGACACCTACGAGATCGGGATGAGCCACACGGGGCTGAAGATCCTCTACGAGATCGTCAACCGCCGCGAGGACTTCGCCTGCGAGCGCGTGTACGCGCCCTGGGTGGATCTCGAGAAACGTATGCGCGAGAACGGGATCCCGCTCTTCTCGACCGAGTCCTTCGCGCCGGTCGCCGACTTCGACGTGCTGGGCTTCTCGCTCCAGGCGGAGCTCAACTACTCGAACATCCTCAACATGCTCGACCTCGCGGGACTCCCGGTCTGGCAGCGCGACCGCCGCGAGGCGGACCCGATCGTGCTCGGAGGCGGGCCGTGCACCGCGAACCCGGAGCCGATCGCCGACTTCTTCGACGCCTTCCTCGTCGGCGACGCCGAGGAGGCGCTGCCGGTGTTTCTCGACGCCTACCGCGAAGCTCGGGCCCGCGGCCTCGCGCGCCGCGACGTGCTCGCCGCGCTGGCGCAGATCGACGGGATCTACGTCCCCTCGCTTCTACGACGTGACATACAAAGAGGACGGGCGGATCGCCTCGATCGAGCGCAACGACGCCGCGCGCCCGAGCGGGCGCGGCGCACGTGGGTGCCGGTGCTCAAGCCCGACTACTACCCCGAGAAGCCCATGGTCCCGTCGGTCGAGATCGTCCAGGACCGCCTCGGCCTCGAGGTCATGCGCGGCTGCACGCAGGGCTGCCGCTTCTGCCAGGCCGGCTACTGGTACCGCCCGGTCCGCGAGCTCGATCCCGCCGACGTCGCCGACATGACGAAGAAGTTCATCGCCGAGTCGGGCTGGAGCGAGGTCGGCCTGCTCTCGCTGTCGACCGCGGACTACTCGCAGATCGAGCCGCTCGTGAAGTGCCTGGCCCCGGAGCTCTCCGACCAGCGCGTCTCGATCTCGCTGCCGTCCCTCCGCGCCGAGGCCTTCTCCGTCGGGCTCGCCGACGCCGTCTCGGAGGTCCGCAAGTCCGGCTTTACCTTCGCTCCCGAGACGGGCTCGGACCGCCTGCGCCGCGTCATCAACAAGACGTTCACGAACGCCGACATGATCGCCGCGGCCGACGTCGCGTTCGCGCGCGGCTGGGACCTGATCAAGGTCTACACGATGATCGGGCTGCCGACCGAGACGGACGCCGACCTCGACGAGCTCGTCACGCTCGTCGAGGGCATCCTCGCTCAGGGACGCAAGCACGGCCGCAAGAACGTCAACGTCTCGGTGGGCTCCTTCGTCCCGAAGTCCTGGACGCCTTTCCAGTGGGCGCCGTTCGACGGCGTCGAGACCTCGAGCGCAAGCTCGCGTACCTGAAGGACAGGTTCCGGCGCATCCGCGGGGCGAAGATGAAGTGGCACGAGCCGCGCGAGGCCGAGATCGAGTGCGTGCTCTCCCGCGGCGACCGCCGGGCCGGCCGCATCCTCCACACGGCCTGGAAGTCGGGCGTGCGCTTCGACGGCTGGACCGAGCACTTCCGCCACGACCTCTGGATGAAGGCGTTCGAGACCGAGGGCATTCCGAAGGAGTCATACCTCCGCGCCTACGAGCTCGACGAGGTCCTCCCCTGGGACGTCCTAGACGTCTCGATCAAGAAGCGCTGGTTAGGGATCGAACTGCTCAAGGCGAAGAAGGAGATGCGCACCGAGGACTGCAAGTGGGGCCACTGCTACGCCTGCGGCGTTCCGGGCAACGGCGAGGACACGGTGCTGGCGAAGAGCATGCGCGGGCGCGCTGCCGGCGTTCGACGCCGCGGCGGCGCCGGCGAGCGATCCCGCCGCCTACCGCGACGTCGCGAAAGGCGCCGCGTACCGCGAGAAGGCGATGCCGGACCTTCCGGCCGCCTCGCGCGCGCGGCGGCGGCCAGGGCGACCGCGTCGTCCGCCACCGCATCGCATTCTCGAAGACGGGCGACGCGCGGCTGCTCTCGCACCGCAACACGATGGACGTCCTCGAGCGCGCGATCCGCGCGGCGGGGCTCCCGGCGCGCTACACGGAGGGGTTCAATCCCCACATGAAGCTGTCCATGGGCCCGGCGCTCGCGCTCGGACTCGAGAGCCGACACGAGGTCTTCGACGTCGACGGCTCGCGACCTTCCCCGCCGACGCGGCCGCGCGCATCAACGCGAAGCTGCCGCCGGGCATCGAGTCCTCGAGGTGCGCGCGCTCCCGGCGGGGAGCCCTCGCTCGCGAAGGCCGTCAAGGGAGCGCGCTACTCCGTCCGCCTGGAGTCGGCGGAGCACGTTGAGCGAGCCGCCGGTGCCCTCGAGAACGGCTGGCGCGAAGCAGTGCCGGCCCTGCGCACCATCGCCCTCGAAGCCGACGCCTCGGGCGCGAGCCTGACCTTCGAGGTCAACCTCGATCAGGCCGCGGGCGAGACGGCGACCGCGAAGAAGGTGCTCGAGACGCTGCTCTCGATTCCGCCGTCCGAGCAGGCCGGGCTCTCGGTCGACCCGCGAAGCAACGCTTCTCGCGGATGTCCTATCGCGTCACGGTGACCGCCCGCTTCGAGGCCGCGCACAACCTGATCGACTACGTCGGGGGGCCCGAGCCGCTCCACGGCCACTCCTACCGCGTCGAGGCCGTTCTCGAGTCGGAGAAGCTCCAGCAGTACGACCTCGCCGTCGACTTCGTCCCGGCGAGGCGCGCTCTCGAGGCCATCGCGAAAGAGCTCGACTACACGTACATCAACGACCATCCGGCCTTCCGCGGCCGCAACACGTCGGCCGAGAACCTGGCCCGATACTTTGCCGAGAGGCTGGAGGCTTCGGGAGCCCTCGGGTGGGGCCGGGTCGTCGAAGTGACGGTCTGGGAAGGGCCGGAAAACCGGGCCACCTATCGCCCCTGACGGGATATAGACTCCCCCGCATCTAGGGGAATGTCCCGTGTGCGACACGCCATCCTCTTCGGCGTCGTCCCGTCCGTCCTGGCGGTCCATCCGGACGCCGTGATCACCATTACGAACACCAACGACTCTCGGACCTTCGGGCAGCGGTACCTGCTGCCGGCGCCTGCCTTCGGTGGCCGGCTCGAGCTTCTATAGAAGGAGGATCGATCCAGATGGCAGCGTTTCTGTACAACACCTTCGATTTCCCGTGACGCTGAACGTCCGGGAGATGTCGACCGACGCCGAGATCGCAGCGGCGTACCCGCTCGCGCGGCCGCTGCTTGACCGGATCTGGGAGGACACCTTTCTCGCCGAGGTCCGTCGCTAGGCGATCCAGGGGTATCGCCTCTACGGAGGGTTCGAGGACGGGCGTCTCGTCGCTCTCGCCGGCGTCCGCCGTTCACACACGCTGTCGTCCCGCGAGCATCTCTTCGTGGATGGCGGTGTTTATCGTGAAGACGTTCAACCTGCAGTAGCACGGTCCAGAAGAGGACACTCGGACGAACGCCGGCCGGAAGGCCGGCGTTCTGCTTTCGGCGCTCCGGAGAGCCGGCTCAGGCTCGCGGGCGCGACCCGTCTCCTCGGAGACCTTCTCCATCACGGTCTCGACCTCCTCGCCCAGCCGCCCCTCCTTGCGGGCGCTCGCCCGCGCGAGATCGGCCGTCGAGATGATTCCGACGAGGCGGTTGCCCTCCACGACCAGGACCCGGCGCACCTGAGACTCCTGCATCTTGCGGGTGACGTCGTGTGACGTCCGCGTCGGGCGCAACGGATACCACGCGGCTGTTCATCACGTCGCCGACCTCGACCTCCGAGGGCCTCGCATCGCGCTCCCCGAGGACCAGGGCGATGTCGCGATCGGTCACGACCCCCGCGACGCGGGCCTCGCCGTTGCCCTTCGTCACCGGGACGATGCCGGTGTCTTCCTCTTTCATGATCCGGATCGCACACGAGAGATCGTGGTTCGGCTCGCAGGTCTTCGGATTCCGGGTCATCAGTTCGCTTGCTTTCATGGACTCACCTCCGGGAGCCGGAGGATGCAGGAATCGTACCGTGCCCGGACACTCCCGATGACGCCGCGGGCACAATGGCGGTCTTCCTGGTGAAGACCTTCGGTCTGCAGTCAATGGAGCCTAGGCGGTCGTGGTCGTCTTGGCCCGGACTTTCCGGAGAGAGTGGTCCAGCGTCCGCTTGCGGACGCGGATCGCTGCCGGGGCGACCTCGACGAGCTCGTCGTCGTTGATCCACTCGATGGCCTGCTCGATGTTGAGCTCGCGGGCGGGCGTGAGCTTGATGGCCATGTCGGAGCCTGAGGCGCGCATGTTGGTCAGGTGCTTCTTCTCGCACGGCTGGATGACCATGTCGCCTTCCTTGACCTGCTCGCCGACGATCTGGCCGGCGTAGACCTTGTCGCCCGGCTTGACGAAGAAGATGCCGCGGTCGGCGAGACGGTCGAGCGCGTACCCGGTGACGTCGCCGCCTTCCTTGGCGATCATGGCGCCCTTGATCCGGTTCGGCAGCGGGCCGCGATGGGGGCCGTACTGGTCGAAGAGGTGGTTCATCAGTGCCGTGCCCTTGGTCAGCGTCAGGAACTCGAGGCGGAAGCCGAGCAGGCCGCGCGAAGGGATCGTGAACTCGAGACGGACACGGTCCCCGTGCTTGCCCATGTGCTTGAGCTCGCCCTTGCGCTCGCCGACGGACGCGATGACCGCGCCGGTGAATTCCTCGGCGCAGTCGATGACGAGCTCCTCGTAGGGCTCGAGGAGCTCCCCGTTCTCGCCGCGGTGGAAGATGACCTGAGGCCGGCCGAGCGCGAACTCGTAGCTCTCGCGGCGCATCGTCTCGGCGAGGATGGCGAGCGAGAGCTCGCCGCGGCCGAGCACGAGCGTGGAGTCCGGCGAGCCTGTGCTCGAGAGCCGAAGCCCGACGTTCTTCTCGAGCTCCTTCTCGAGCCGCTCCGCGAGGTGCCGGCTCGTGACGTACTTGCCGGACAGTCCCGACATCGGCGAGTCGTTGACCCGGAACTCCATCGAGAGCGTCGGCTCGTCCACGCGGATCCCGGAGAGCGGCGTCGGGTCGGCGAGGTCCAGGATCGTCTGGCCGATCTCGATGTCCGGAAAGCCCGAGAGCACGACGATGTCGCCGGCCGAGGCTTCGGTCACTTCGACGCGCGTGATGCCCTCGAACATGTAGATCTTGCCGGCCCGACCCTTTTCGACGATCGAGCCGTCGGGCCGCACGGCCGCGAGCTCGATGGCCTTCGACACGGTGCCCGAGAAGATGCGGCCGACGGCCAGCCGGCCGAGGTAGTCCGAATAGTCGATGTTGGCGACGATCATCTTGAAGGGTAACTCGCCGACCTCGGGCGCCGGAATGTGCGCGAGGATCGCGTCGAGCAGCGGCCGCAGATCGCCCGATTTCGCCTCGGGGTCCCGCGAGACGTAGCCCGAGCCTGCCCGAGCCGTAGAGGACCTCGAACTCGAGGTGATGCTCCTCGGTCGCGAGCGAGAGGAAGAGGTCGTGGATCTCCTCCTCGACCTCCTTCGTGCGCGCGTCGGCCCGGTCGATCTTGTTGATGAGGACGATCGGCCGCTTGCCGCCCTCGAGGGCCTTCTTCAGGACGAACCGCGTCTGCGGCAGCGGGCCCTCCGAGGCGTCGACGAGGAGCAGCACGCCTTCGACCATGGTCAGAATGCGCTCGACCTCGGAGCCGAAGTCCCTGTGGCCCGGCGTGTCCACGATGTTGATGATCACGTTCTCGTAGTGGACGGCGGTGTTCTTGGCGAGGATCGTGATGCCCCGTTCCTTCTCGAGCTCCCCCGAATCCATGACGAGCTCCTCGACGTGCTGGCCCACCCGGAACGTGCCGCACTGCTTGAGCAGAGCGTCGACGAGGGTCGTCTTGCCGTGGTCGACGTGGGCCACGATGGCGATACCCCGCCGGTCGGGGCGGCGGACGGGGGCGGCGGAGCTCGAGCGGTCGGCGGTCATGGGGCGAACGGCGGAGCCTACACCGAGTCGGGCCGCTTTGCCACCCGTTGGGGGAATAATGCCCGGATGGAGCGGATAGACCCCCGGGACGCCCTTCGCCGACACTTCGGCCACGCGGCCTTCCGCACGGGCCAGGAGGACGTGGTGCGCGCCGCGCTCTCGGGCCGTGACGTGCTCGCCGTGATGCCGACCGGCTCCGGGAAGTCGATCGGGTATCAGCTCCCCGCCCTCCTGCTCGACGGCCCGACGCTCGTCGTTTCTCCGCTGATCGCCTTGATGAAGGACCAGGTCGACGAGCTCTCGCGCAAGGGAATCCCGGCCGCGGCGCTCCACTCGCTCGCTTCGCCGTCCGAGCGTCGCAACGCCGAGAGCGCCATGCGCGCCGGCCGGCTGCGCCTTCTCTACGTCGCGCCCGAGCGCTTCGCGTCCGCGTCGTTTCGACGCCTCCTCGCCGAGGCGCCGATCGCCCGTTTCGCCGTCGACGAGGCGCACTGCGTATCCGAGTGGGGCCACGACTTCCGGCCCGACTACCGCATGCTCGCCGAGGCCGCGGCGGCCTGCCGGCGCTCCGACGGAGCCGCGGGACGGCCGCCGGTCCTCGCCTTCACGGCGACCGCCACACCCGAGGTTCGCGACGACATCGTCGCGCTGCTCGGGCTCTCGGAGCCCGCGGTCTTCGTCGCCGGCTTCGACCGGCCGAACCTGCGGCTCGACGTGCGCCGGGTCTCCGGCGAGATCGAGAAACGCCGGATTCTGCCCGAGCTCGTCGGCGCGGGACGGGCGCTCGTGTACGCCGCGACACGCAAGAGCGCCGAGCGCGCGGCCGAGGCGCTCCGGGCCGGCGGGCGCTCCGCGGAGGCGTATCACGCCGGGATGGACGAAGCCGGGCGCACGCGCGTCCAGGAGCGATTCGCGGACGGTTCCCTGCCGATCGTCTGCGCGACGAATGCCTTCGGCATGGGCATCGATCGGCCGGACGTCGAGGCGGTCGTCCATTTCGAGATCCCCGGCTCGCTCGAGGCCTACTACCAGGAGATCGGACGCGGAGGGCGCGACGGACGCCAGGCCGACTGCACGCTCCTCTGGAATTACGTGGACGTCCGGACGCGGAAGTTCCTCATCGAACAGTCGGACGAGTCCGCTTCCACCGAGGCTCGCCGCGCGCTCGATCGGAAGAAGCTCGAGCGCATGGTCGGCTACGCGGATTCCTCCGGCTGCTACCGGGCGACGATCCTCGCCTACTTCGGCGAGCGCGACGCGCCGCGCGCCTGCGGCGGATGCGGAAACTGCGAGCGGCGCCGCGCGCTCTCCGACGAGGAGCTTCTGAGGTTGCGCAAGATTCTCTCGGGCGTGGCTCGCGGCGGGCAGCGCTGGGGCCGGCGCCGCATCGCGGCGATGCTGACCGGCCGGATCGAGGGCTTGCCGGACTCGCTGACGGCCCTTTCGACCACGGGCATTCTCGCCGGTGAAAGCGAGAAGGCGGTCGGCGACTGGATCGACGCCGCGCTCGGAGCCGGTCTCCTCGCCGCGACCGACGATGCGTACCGGACGCTTTCACTGACGCGCGCGGGCCGGGAAGTGATGGCCGGACGCGACGCCCGGGTCGCCCTCACGCCGCCCGCAACGCCGGCGCCGCGCGCGCCCCGCCGACGGACATCGAAGGTTCTCGCGGCGGCCGCGAGAGCGGCGGCTGCCGAGCCCGTCGCGGAGCCCGCCGATCCCGCGCGGATCGAGGCGCTCCGCGAATGGCGTCGAGCGGAGGCCGCCCGGCGCGCCGTTCCGGCCTTCGTGGTCCTGCACGACCGCACACTCGCCACGCTCGCGGCGGCGCGCCCCGCGACCCTCTCCGCGCTCGCGGCGATTCCCGGGATCGGCCCCGCGAAGCTCGAAGCATACGGGCGGGCGATCCTCGACCTGCTCCACGGCGCCCCGTGAGCCGCAAAGGCCCCGTCGTCTACTCGACCGGGACCGGGCGCGTGTGTCCCAAGTGCGGCTGGCCGTCCGAGGATTGCCGGTGCGCGGCGACCCTCGGGAAGGGCGCCGAGCCGGTTCCCGAGAAGCCCGTCGCGAAGCTTCGCCTCGAGAACCGCGCCTCGGGCAAGCACGTGACCGTCGTCGACGGACTGCCGGACAACCGCGAGTTCGTCGAGGCGCTCGCGCGCGAGCTCAAGAAGGCCTGCGGCACCGGCGGCGCGGCCGGGGACGGGGTGATCGAGCTGCAGGGCGACCAGCGCGAGCGGTTGCGGGAGCTCCTCGCGAAGAAGGGCATGCAGGTCAAGGGTTGACCGCCGGGACAGGACCTCGGACTCTGCGCCTAGCGCGGCGCCGCGAAGTCCTGATTCGGAAACGGATTCGCCTTCGGGCGCTGCACGACGTTGAAGCCGAAATCCGTCGCCTGGTGGCAGGAGTTGCAGCCCTGCGTGATTGTGTCGAACGCGTCGGCGAAGGCCGCGCGGTCGCCGCGCGCGATGGCCTGCGACATCTTGTCGAGCGGTTCCGTCATGATCGTCTCGACGGCCTGATCGATCGGGACGGGAGCGTTCTTGTGCGTCGGGTGCAGGCGCGCGATGTCGTCGAAGCCTTCCTTGATCTCGTCGAGCTCGTAGGCCGCGAGCTTCCAGTTGCCGGCCTTGCCGGCGAGCCAGAGCTTCGCGTGCCGCATCTGCTGCAATGTCATCAGCTCGCCGAGATCCCGGCACCCAGGCCGCCGCGGCAGCCGGGGCTTTCGGCGACGGACGCGGCGTGGCGTGCCCGCGGCGGGGACATCCGGCCGCGCGGCCGCACGCCAGGCCATCCGAGACACGCGCCGAGGAGCGGAAGCGCGCGCTTCATGGCGCGATCATAGCCTTCGCGGTCGCGGACTTGCGTTTGCGCTCGACTGTGACAATCTGCGCGCTCCTCGGGCGGCCTGCGGCCGTCTGCTCTTCGAACGTAGGCCCTGCCGGCAGCTCCTCCGTTCCCCAACACGACAAACAGCCGGACCTTGCATCCCAGGAGGATTGCCTTGCCTTTTTCCCAGTTCGGACTCCACCCGGAACTTCTGCGCGGCGTGCGCGAAATGGGTTTCACGCGCCCCACGCCCATCCAGGCCGACGCCATTCCGCCGGCCATGCAGGGACGCGACGTCCTCGCCTGCGCCATGACGGGCAGCGGGAAGACCGCCGCCTTCCTGCTCCCGATCTTCAACCAGCTCATCGGCAAGAAGCGCGGCACGACGCGCGCCCTCGTCCTGACGCCCACCCGCGAGCTCGCGGCGCAGATCCAGGAGCACGCCAGGGCGCTGACGATCCACACGCCTCTCTCTTCGGCGGCGGTCTTCGGCGGCGTGTCGATGGGGCCGCAGGAGCACGCGTTCCGCACGGGCGCCGACATCCTGATCGCGACGCCGGGACGCCTGCTCGACCACTTCCGCTTCCCGTACGCGAAGCTCGATCATCTCGAGATCCTCGTCCTCGACGAGGCCGACCGGATGCTCGACATGGGCTTCCTGCCGGACATCCGGCGCGTTCTCAAGCACGTCCCGGCGAAGCGCCAGACCCTCTTCTTCTCGGCCACGATGCCTCCGCCGATCGTCCAGCTCACGCGCGAAATGCTCAAGAGCCCTTTCACCGTCAACATCGAGCGGCAGGCCGCTCCGGCCGTCGGGATCACCCAGGCGGTCTACCCCGTCGCGCAGAATCTCAAGGCCCCGCTCCTCGTCGAGCTCCTCCAGCGCGGCGACATCAAGAACGTCCTCGTCTTCACCCGGACCAAGCACCGGGCCAACCGGCTGGCCGACACGCTGATGAGGAAAGGGCTGCCGTGCGAGCGCATCCACGGCAACCGCTCCCAGGCCCAGCGCACGCAGGCCCTCGCGGGGTTCAAGAGCGGAAAGTACCGGGTGCTCGTCGCGACCGACATCGCCGCCCGCGGCATCGACGTCGAAGCGCTTTCCCACGTGATCAACTTCGACGTGCCCCACGTCCCCGAGGACTACATCCACCGCGTCGGGCGGACGGCGCGCGCCGAAATGACGGGCGACGCCTTCACCTTCGTCTCTCCCGAGGAGCAGACGGACCTCGCCGCGATCGAGCGGGCGATCGGCAAGCGCCTGCCCCGCATCACGGTTCCCGGCTTCGACTACGCGAAGGCTCCGGCCGAGCGCTTCGAGGTTCCGCTCGCCGAGCGCATCGCGGCGATCCGCGCCCGCAAGGCCGAGGAGAGGAAGCGCGCGAAGGAGAGGGCCGAGCGCCGTTCGACGCACGAAGCCGGCGATGCGCGGACGCACCGCCCGGCCCGCGGCCCGGACACACGCGCCCGGCCCTTCGCCGACCGCCGGGCTACGGGCGCCGCGCGCGCTGAGCTCTACTCGCCGGCGGCGCTGAGGACGGGAAGCATGACCCGCGCAGCGACGGCCGGCGCCTGGGGCGCGGCCGGAAGCGGCGGGACGGGAAGCGGCACGGTCTGGCCGGGGAGAACCGGCAGCGGGACGTTGCGGCCGCGGGCATAGACCTCGTGGCGGCCCTTCGTCTTGTACCACTCGGCGAGTGACGCCGTCTGGAACATCTCCTCGATGATCTTCCGCCAGCCCACGCCCGTGTTGTACGCGCAGAAGGAGATCTCGCCCATCTGCGTCGCGTACGGAATGATGCACATCTCGGTGCGGCGGAAGTCGTAGTTGAAGAGGTCCTGGAACCACATCCCGCCGATGAAGAAGACGCGCCAGTCGTGGCGCTTCTTCCGGGAGAACCCGAGCCGCCCGCCGCTGTGGCCGTCCATCACCTTGGCGACTTTCCAGGGCGTCAGTCCCGCCGGCACGCCCTCGGGCCGCAGGTTCCGCAGCACCGAGAGCCCCATCTGGACGGCCGTCCAGAACTTCTTGCGGCCCGAGTCGGTGATCACCTTGATGTCGGACAGCATCCGGTCCACGTCGAGGACCGACGGCACGGTGACCGCGCGGCGCGTCTTCTCCTCCACGAGCATCAGCGTGCCGATGCCGCAGTTGGGGTGACAGCCGCACTTGAAGGAGCCCCACTCGGACTCGAGCCCGCCGAGAAGATCCTTGAGGTCCGACATCGGCCCGGCCGCCGATAGCGGGTACCAGTCCCGCATCGGTTCGCCGATCCCCGCCTGAGTCTTCACGTCGTGGGCGAGGTGGGAGAGCGTGTAACGCTGCTTCTTCCGGGTCTCGTCGTCGATGTCCTCGTCCCGTCCCGTGAACGAGACCGGCTGGAACGCGACGCAGGTGACCTTGTCGATGTTCTGGAGGCCGAAGCGGATGATGTCGCCCACCTGATCGTTGTTGATCCCGTTGACGATCGTCACGACGAGCGTGACGTCGACGCCGTGCTTGTGGAGGTTCTCGATCGCGCGCAGCTTGACGTCGTAGAGATTGCCCACCTTGCGGTGCTGGTTGTGCTCGTTGCCGACCCCGTCAAACTGGAGGTACGCGAAACGCAGCCCGGCCTCGGCGGCTTCCTTCGCGAAGCTCTCGTCCTGGGCGAAGCGGATGCCGTTGGTGGCGCACTGGACCGAAAAGTAGCCGAGCTGGCGCGCATAGCGGACGGCCGGCAGGAAGTGCGGGGAGAGCGTCGGTTCGCCGCCCGAGAACTGGACCGAGAGCTGGCGGCGCGGCTTGATGGAGACCGCGTCGTCGAGGAGCTTCTGGACTTCCTCCCACTCGAGCTCGTGGACGTAGCCGACCTGGTTGGCGTCCATGAAGCACGGGTTGCACATCATGTTGCAGCGGTTCGTCAGGTCGATCGTCAGGACGGCTCCCCGGCCGTACTTGATGGACGACGTGCCGTGCTCGTGCAGCCCGTCCTTGGGAATCACGAAATCCCTGCCCGGATAGAGCGATTCGAGCCGTTTGAAGAATTCCGGATCCGTGGACATGACGTCCTCGAACCGCCCGTGCGCGGGGCAGTCCTTGCGCATCAGGATCTGGCCGTCTTCCTCGACGATCGAGGCCTTGATCTCGCCGGGGTTGCCCTCGATCAGGACCTTCCAGTCCACCTCGCCCGAGAGGATCTGGCTGCGCACTTCCGTGACGCAGCGCGGGCAGAGGGAGTCGGTCTGGCGCGGAAAACCGAGCGGAGGGAACGTCTTCTCGCGCTGCTTCAGCAGCGGCGCGGGCGCCCACTTCGGCTTGAAGGAACGCTCCGGGAAGCGGCGGTCGACCGCCCGGGCGAAGCTCCACAGCACATCGGCCGTCTTCTGGATCCCGGCATAAACCGCGCTTCTCATGTCCGTTGAACTTCCTTCCCAGAGGCGAATGGAATCTATTCCTCGAATTCTAGCCGAAAACGCCGCCGGCTCCCCCGAAAGGTCGGGAGGATCAGAGCCCGGAAGGCAGCCCGGCGAACCGGTCGACCGAGAACGGGGACAGCCGCGGGACCGGCCGGCCCGTCAGGAGATCGGCCATGTGGCGGGCCGTCGCGGGCGCCAGGAGGATGCCGCTGCGGAAATGCCCCGTGGCGAAGTAGAGCCCCTCGATCCCCGACTCCCCGAGCAGCGGCCAGCCGTCGGGCGTACCCGGCCGCAGGCCCGCCCACGCGGTGACGAAGCGGGCCGATGTGACTTCCGGGCACAGGCGCGCCGCCGCCTCGAGGAGCCCCCGAATCGCTCCGGCGGTGACTTCCTTGCGGAAACCCGCATGCTCGATCGTCGAGCCGATCAGGACGGAGCCGTCCTCCCGAGGAACGAGATAGACCTCTTCGGACGACAGCACGGTCTGGAGAGGCGTTCCGCCCAGCCGGAGCTCCACGATCTGCCCCCGAACCGGAAGGACCGGAACGGGCACCGGGAGATGCCCATCGAATGCCGCCCACGCTCCCGCCGCGTCGACGACCGCGCGGCTCGCGATCGACCCTGCGTCCGTCTCGACGCCGCGGCATACCCCGCGCTCGATCGTGAAGCGTCGCACGGACATGCCCGTCTCGACGCGGGCGCCTCGGCGCTCGGCAAGGAGCCACGCGGCCCGGGTCGCGCGCCGCGGGTCGACGACGGCCTCGTCGGGATAGAGCACGACGGCCCGTGCCTGCGGGGCGAGTCGAGCCCCGATCTCGCGCGGTAGCTGTTCGCACGCCAGCTCTTCGACTCGCAATCCCCGTGCCCGCTGCCAGCGAACCGCGGCGCGCTCCGCCTCGGCGGGCCCGGCCGGAAGGACCCGCAGCAGCCCCGTGCGCCGGTAGCCGATATCGACGCCGGTTTCCTCGAGAATCTGCCGCGACCAGTCCGGATAGAGGTCCCGGCTCTCGAGGGCGAGATCGAAGAACGGCGACGGTTCAGCGGCGTCGGCCTGCGGCGTCAGCATGCCGGCGGCCGCCCCGGAAGCTTCCCCGCCCGGCTCCGCTCGCTCCACGAGCACGACCGACTGCTCGCGCGACGCGAGCTCGGCCGCCAGAGAGCATCCGATCAGTCCGCCGCCGACGATGACCACGTCGGCGGTCCGGGTCACGAGAGTGCCCGGCGGAGCGGCGCGAGGATCCGACCGGACCGGAACTGCTCCCGGGCCCAGCCGCCGATCGCCACGGCCGCGAAGTATCCCAGCGCGCCGCCCGCGAGAGCGCCGATCACCGTCCGCCCGGCCGAGCTTCGAGGAGCGATTCGCCGCAGCAACCTCACGAGGCCCTGGCGCAGCGCCTCGCTCGCGAGCCCCGCTCCGGCGGCCACGGCCACACCGGCCATGCGATCGCGGCCGGACGGCCGCCCGCCATAGAGGGCCGACAGAGAAAGCACCAGCCGGTTCAACGCCACGACCTGCCACGCGAGGTCCGCGCCGAACGGCATCGATCCGAAGAACGCCGCCGGCCCCGTCAGGAGAGCTCCGGCCGAGGCGCACTGCAGAGCCGCCCTGCGGATGAGGCGCTGCGCGAGCTCGTCCTTCGAGGCGCGCGGATGACGCTCTCGCAGCCGCTCGACGTCCTGGGCGGCGCGGCCGGCTCCGGATTCGTCGAGCACGGCACGGGCCAGCGCGGCGTACATGCGGAAATCCTATCAGCCGGAGTCGACAGTCCACGGTCCACAGTCGACAGACCAGGGTTCACTCTGTGGACTGTCGACTGTCAACTATCGACCCGCCCTCGTGCTATGTTTCGCCGGTTCGGAAAGGAGCCGACGTGAGAACTCGCACCGCTATCGCGCTCATGCTCGCCTGCGCTCTCCCTCTGGCCGCCGCGCAGGCCACCGGAAAGGGGAAAAAAGTGGCCCGCGACTACGCCAATACGATCGCCACCCTGCAGACGGATCTGGGCGACATCCAGATCAAGTTCTTCTACGACAAGGCGCCGAAGCACGTCGAGAACTTCGTCGACCTCGCGGCCTCGGGCTTCTACGACGGCACGCTCTTCCACCGGGTCATTCCGGGCTTCATGATCCAGGGCGGCGACCCGAATACCAAGAAGCCGGAGAACCCGGCACGCCCGTACGGGACGGGCGGCAACGTCGTCGACGGGAAGGAAAAGCGGATCGCCGCCGAGTTCAACGACACCTCCCACAAGCGCGGCATCGTCTCGATGGCCCGCTCGTCCGATCCCAACTCGGCGTCCTCCCAGTTCTTCATCGTCGTGAAGGACTCGACGTTCCTCGACGGCCAGTACTCGGCGTTCGGCGAGGTCGTTTCCGGCATGGAGACGGCCGACAAGATCGCCGCCGCTCCTCGCGGAGCGAACGACCGCCCGAACCAGCCGATCCACATCAAGAAGGTGATCCTCTCGCAGGCGAAGAGCTCGAGCTAGCGACGCTGTTCCCTCCCGACGCCGCCGGCCTCGAGGCGCTCGCCCGCCGGGCGCTCGGAACGCCCGCCGCGATCGAGCCGCTCGTCGGCGACGTCGGGAGACGCCGCTACTTCCGGATCCACTTTCCCGACAACCGCTCGTTCGTCGGCGTCGTCTACCCGGCCGACGAAGCGGACTCGAGGCGGCGCTGGGTCGCCGCGCACGCGGCGCTTTCGGGGCGCGTGCGGCTTCCGCGTCTCGTGGCGGACGACGGGGCCGGCAACCAGCTCGTGGAGGATCTCGGCGAAGGCGATCTCGCCGCGCGCTTCGCGCAGTCGCCGCCGGAGAGTCGCGCGTGGCTCGAGCGCGCCGCCGAGACGGCGGCGGCCATCGCCGAGACGCCCGACCCGGGGCTCAACCCTCCGTTCGACGCGGCGTTGTTTCGCCGCGAGCTCGATCTCGCGAGGCAGGCCGTCTTCGAGCTCTTCCTCGATCGGCCACTCTCTCCCGCCGAGCGCGCCGTCCACGACGCCTGGGCCGACGCGCTCGTGCGCGAGATCCTCGGACATCCCTCGGCGCTCTGCCACCGCGACTACCACGCGAACAATCTCTTTCCCTCCGGGGAGGAGGTCGCGGTCATCGACTTCCAGGATCTCCGCCGCGGACCGGACGCCTACGATCTCGCCTCGCTGCTCTGGGAGCGCACCACGCTCGCGTGGATGACGGAAGAGACCGCGCGCGCCGCCGTCGAGCGATTCGCCGCGCGCCGGGGTCTCGGCGCAGACTCCCTCGGCGGCCGTCTGCGGCGCGTCCTCCTCCAGAGAGCCTGGAAGGTCTGCGGCACGTTCGCCCGCGCCATCGTCGAGCGACGCGCCGACCTCTACCGCCGGTACCTCCCGGGACAGCTGGCGCTCGTCCGGCGCCTGCTGGCGGACACCCCCGAGGACCGGACCTTCCGCGCCGTGCTCGAGGGCCGCTGCGGCTCGCTCTGTTAAGCTGAAGGGTGCCCCGCGGAACGCGGGAAGGAGACGACGATGTTCGGATCACTCGGGGTGCCGGAGCTGCTGATCATCCTGCTCATCGTCCTGATCATCTTCGGGGCGTCGAAGCTCCCGCAGCTCGGAAAAGGCCTCGGGCAGGGCCTTCGGAACTTCAAGGATTCGGTCAAGGGCGACGAGCCACCCCCGGCGGACAAGAAGCCGTAGAGGGCCGTTTGGGGGGCGGACCGGCCCCTCACCACGAGGAACGGAAAGCCCCAGCCGTCATCCTGAGGGGCGCAGCGCCGCCCCACCGCCATCCCGGGGGCGCAGCGCCGCCCCAGCCGTCATCCTGAGGAGCCCAGCGACACCCTGGCCGTCATCCTGAGGAGCGGAGCGACGAGCCGACCACCGAAGGCACGCCCACAGCAGTAGGCGACGCCGACCGCAGGTCGGCGGCTACGATCCCGACTTCTCAGGACCCACGGCCTGTCGAGTCTGGGATCCCTCGGGCCTTCGGCCCTCAGGATGACGCGCGCGGAGCGCGCGTCATTTCTTCTTCGTGATCTCGGGAGAGACGCGGTACTTCTCGCGGGGCAGCCGAATGTTGAGAATTCCGACTTTGTTGCGCAGCGTGTTGCGGTGAATGCCGAGAGAGTGTGCGGCGCGGCCGAGATTTCCGGAGCTGCGCTTCACCGCGCCGACGATGTACTTCTTCTCGAATTCTTTTTTGGCGAGGTCGAGCGAGATTCCGTGGGCCAGAAGCTCGTCGATGATTTCCTGGAGTTGCCCATCCAGATTCACGATTCTTCCCCTCCCGAAATCAAATGCGAAGCACGAGTCGCCAAATGGAAGAGGCGCGCATCTTAGCAAAGGAAGAATGGGAGCGGTAGTAGGTTCGTCCGCTCGCGCACGCGAACGCGACGCGTCATGGTCTCGGCCGCGACTCGACGTTTTCATGCCAACCCGCGGAACCTGCCGAGCGAATTCGGATGCGGGCCGCGCGCGCCTAAAAAAAGAAGAGGCGCCGGGCGCCTCTTCTGATTCTTTCCGGCTGTCCGCCGCGAGCTATTTGATCTCGACCTGATCCCCGACCTCGATCAGGCGACGGGCATCGATGATGCGGCCCATGGCCCAGCGGTCGCCGACGTAGAGGATCGCCATGTCGCCCAGGTAGGTTCGCGGGATCTCCACGCCGGCGGGTGGCGGCGTGTACACCCAGTAGGAGCCCTGCGGGCGAATCCCGTAGTCCGAGCCCGTCGCGTAGCGGAAGATCGAGAGCTGATCGCCGGGCTGGATGCCCTGCGCGAGGCCCAGGTCGATCAGCACGTCGTTGTCGTTGCCGAGGGCGATGACCCCGTCGCGGGTGTAGACGATGCGCCCCGCCGTCTTTCCACTCGGGGGATCGCAGGGCTTGCAGGCCGGGTCCCGGCGTCCGAGGGGGATGGGCACCGGTTCGTACGGCTTCAGGAAGGAGCCCATCGGGATGTCCGTGCAGGCCACGTTGACCCGAACCGTTGCGGTGCGGCCCTCCAGGCAGACGAGCACCGCCCGCCCCCGGTACTGGTAGAAGCGGCCCATGCTCTTGCCGCTCATCGGGTGGAGGACCTCATCCTGCGGCGTCACGATCCAGAACTCGTCCCCGACCATCATTCCCCGATCGGCGCCGGCGTCGAGGTAGAGAAGGTTGTGCTCGGTGAAATCCGTCTGCTCGGCGCTGTTCTCGGCCCCGACGACCTGGGCGATGAAGGATTCGTTGTCCGAGCCGATGTAACCGAAGCAGACAACTTCGCTCTCGAAGCCGAACGGCTGAGGAGCCCCCTCGGTGGTCCCGACGCTCTGCGGCGCGTCGATTTGGGTGATCTGAGGCGGCGCCGGGGCGAGGCCTCCCCCCTGCAGCTCCGGCTGCTGGGCTATTGCCGTGGCGACCGTCGCGACGGCGGCGACAGCCCCGGAAAAAGCCAAAAGGCCAATACGACCGGCAAGACGAACGGGGAGGCGCATGGCGACTCCTTAAAAAATACGGCTAGCTGCGGTTTGTGGCCTAAAAGTTACTGGCTTTCGGGTTTGCTGTCAACCGCTGCAGCCGCCGCCGGTGGCTTTTCCGAGGCTTTGCCGCCCATGCGGGAGCGGGCCTTCCTCGCGTATTCGCTCTGGGGAAACTCCTCGACGACCCGGTGGAGGTAGCGCCGGGCCTCGTCCATCCGCCCCAGCCGCTCCAGGGCAATCGCCTCGTAATAGAAGAGCTTGTCCTTCGCCCCGTACTCGGGGAACCGCTGCTCGAGCGACGTGAAACGCGACAGGGCGGCCGCCGTGGAGCCCTTCCGCAGGTAGAAGTAGCCGATCCCGAAGTCGTGCTCCGCGAGGAGGTCTGTGAGCTGGCGCACGCGCTCTCGGGCGGCGCCGGCGTAGCCCGAGTCCGGAAACTCCCGGATGAGGGCCCGGTACTGCTCGATCGCCTCGCGGGTCGCGGTCTGGTCCCGGTCGGGCTTTTCGTGCTCCTTGTCGTAGCAGAGAGCGAACTGATACCGGGCGTAGTCCCGCTGGGGCGCGCCCGGGTAGCGATTCAAGTAGTCGCGGTAGCGATACCGGGCCTCGGTGTAGCCGGTCGTGCCCTTCTGATTGAAGTACGAGTCGGCCACCAGCAGGAGCGCCTCTCTCCCCATGGCCTCGTTGGGGTAGGTCTCGAAGACGTGGTTGAGGTACTTGCGGCCGTCCTCCCACTTCTTCTTCGCGAGGAGGGCCTTGCCCTTCTCGAAGAGGACCTCCTTGGGCTGCGTGAGGAGCTCCTGGGTGATCTTGTCGGGCTTCTTCGGCCCCTTCGAGGCGCACCCGGCGCCCGCCACCGCAAGAGCCGCGACGAGGCCCAGGACGAGACCGAGTCGTGTCCGCATCGGAATGCTAGGCCTGGACCGTCGCAACGGCCGCGTCGCGGAGCCTTCCGATCGCCGCCGCCGGATCATTGGCTCCGTAAATCGCGCTTCCCGCGACGAGTATTTCCGCTCCGGCGGCTACCAGCTCGCCGGCGTTGCCCGCCGTGACGCCCCCGTCGACCTCGATGGGCAGGCGAACACCTGCGGCCCGGGCCTCCTTCTCGAGACGGCGGACCTTCTCGACGGAGGTCCCGAGGAAGGGCTGCCCGCCCCAGCCCGGATTGACCGACATCACGACCGCGTAGTCGAGGTCCGCGAAGGCGGCCGAAATCGCGAGAGTGGGCGTGGCCGGGTTGATCGCCGCCCCCGCCTTCGCCTTGCCCCGTCGGACGATGTCCAGGCAGCGCTGGAGGTGATCGGTGGCCTCGACGTGGACCGAGATCCAGTCCGCGCCGGCGTCGAGGTATTCGGAGAGGGTCGCCTCCGGCCGCTCGATCATCAGGTGAACGTCGAGCGGCAGCCGCGTCGCCTTGCGCAGGGCGCGGACGACCGGCGGACCGATCGTCAGGTTGGGCACGAAGTGACCGTCCATCACGTCCACGTGGATGAGGTCCGCGCCTCCGGCCTCGGCGACCGCGAGGGCGTCGGCGAGGCGGGCGAAGTCGGCCGACAGCAGCGACGGTGCGATTCGGACCTTCATGAGCGGGGCGCCGCGAGGGCGTCCGGAGCCCGCGAGACCGTCAGCGAGACGACCTCGCGGCTCGACAGCGGGTAGCCCGCCGGCGGGAACTGCTTGAGCACCGTGTTGGGCCGGACCCCCTCGTACGCCTCGAAGCGGGCGCTTCCGACCTTGAAGCCGAACTTCTCGAGCCGCGCCCGGGCGACCTCGGCGTCCCGCCCCACGAGATCCGGCATCACGATGCGGCGCTCCGGCGCGCCCCGGTTCGTCAGAACCCGAACCGCCTCGCCCTTGCCGGCGGGAGACTCGGGCTCCGGGTCCTGGGCGACGATCCCGGAAGGGAGTGCCGGCTCGCGCAGCCAGGAGGCCGGACCGAGCTCGAGCGACTCCCGCGACAACTTCAACGCCGCGGCCCGGGGAGCCAGGCCGGCGAGGTCCGGCACACGGAGCTCCCGGGGACCGAGAGAGAGGACGACGCGCACGACCTGAGCCGGCTTGGCCAGTGAGCCGGCCTCCGGCTGCTGGAGCAGGACGCGCCCCGCCGGGACCCGATCGTCGTAACGGGCGCGGTTCTCCTGTTCCTCGAGCTTCAGGCCCACGCTTCGAACGATCCGGAAGGCGTCCTGCGGGGTCTTGCCCGCGAGCTCCGGAACCGCGACCGAACGGCCCACGATCGACCGGCGGAAGCCGAACCAGACCGCTCCCAGAAAGACGGCCCCGAGCAAAGCCGCGTACAGAACGCGAAAGAGAAGTCTCGCCACAGCGGCGAAGTTAACACGGGATGGTAACCTCAGGTGGGACGCGCCGCGCCCGTATCGGGCAGCGCCGGAAGCCGCGTTCCCGGGAGGTTGGAACCTTTGTCCCGGGGTGAGCCCGACGCCGAAACGCCGGACTGGTTTTCGGATCCGCGATTCAAGAAAGCGGACCTCCACTGCCACTCCGTGTATTCGACCTTCAAGTACTTCCGGGTGGCCAATACCCGCGATTCCTACAACCGTCCCGAGGAGGTCTATCGCCTCGCCAAGGAGCGGGGCATGGACTACGTGACGATCACGGACCACGACTCGATCGACGGTTGCCTGTCGCTGCTCGACCGGCGGCCCGACCTGCCGGACTTCTTCATCTCGGAGGAGGTCGAGACCTGGTTCCCCGACACCCGCCAGCGGATCCACGTCAACGTCTTCGACATCGACGAGAAGCAGCACGCCGAGATCTCGCGCCTCCGGCACAACATCTACGAGCTCCACGAATACATCCGGGCGGAGGGGATCATCGCCTCGGCCAACCACATGTTCCAGAACTACCGGATGCGGAACTCGCCGCGGCGCTACTTCGACGAGATGCTGCGGATGTTCGACATCTTCGAGGTCAAGAACGGGGCGATGACCTCGCATCACAACCGGCTGGTCGAGGACCTGATGGCGGTCGTCCGCGAGAAGCGGGGCGCCGTGTCGCTCGTGGCCGGGTCGGACGCCCATACCCTCGCTCCCCTCGCCCGCGTCTACACCGTCGCCGAGGCCGGAGGGGTCCAGGACTTTCTCGAAAAGGTCCGAACCGGCGCCTGCTTCGTGTGGGGAAATGAGATGGGCTTCCGGATGCTCCTCTCCGACGTGTACCGGATGGTCTTCCGCTACTACGGCTCGGTTCTGGACTGGAGGAATCCGGAGTTCACGGGCGCCGAGAAGGCGCGGCACCTGGCCCTCGCCGCCGTCGGCGCACCCTTCTCCGCCGCGGGCGTTCCGCTGGCCGTGACCACGCTGAACTACCTGAAGCAGATCTTCGTGACCAAGACGATCGGACAGGAGCTGCTCGAGCACTGGGAGGCGGAGAAGAAGCCTTCGTGAGGCGAGGTCGAGGTCGAGTGGCGCGTTCGACTCCGCTCCGTCTTCGCTCCCCTGATCGGCGCCGCCGTTCTCGTGGGGTTCGCGCTCGCGAGCCTCCCGTGGAACGAGAACCTCTTTCGCCGTCCGCGCACCCTCTTCGACAGGAGCGCCGCGAGGTCGGTGGCCCCGGGATACGCTCTGGTCGCGGCGGCCGTTCCGCTCGTTCCCGCGGGCGCGACCGTCGTCGTGCGCACCGAACCGCGCGACCCGACGGCCGAGACCTACTACCACCGCTTCGCGGATGCCCTCCTCCCCGGACGGCGCGCGCTCCCCGCCTCCTTCTACGGGACCTTCACGCCGGCCGAGGTCTCTCGCGACGCGGAGTACGTTCTGATCGTGGGGACTCGGCCCGCGGAACCGCCCGGCCGACTCCTGCTCGAGACGCCCGACGGCACGATCTGGCGGGCCGCCGTCTCGCGATGACCGGCCTCGTCTGGATCGCCTCGCTCCTTCTCCCCGCTCTGGCGGGATTCCCTCTCGTCGGCCACCGCGCGTTCGCGAGCTTCCCTTTCCCGACCCGCCTCGTCCTCGCGGGCGCCTCGGGCGCCGTGCTTCTCTCTTTCGCGATGACCCTGGCCGTGCTGACCGGTATTCCGTGGAGCGTGCCCTGGCTCGTCGTCGCGGCCGTCGTTCTCGCAGCCGGTCTCCGCCTCGTCCTGAGGCGCCTCCCCGTTTCTCCCGTCCGCCGCCCTTCGGAAGCGGGAGGGGGCCTCATCGTGGTCGCGGCGTCGGTCCTTTCCCTGGCGGCCGTCGCCGCGGCGCTCGTCGCGACGGCCGCGGGCGCCGCCACGTCGCCGGACCTTCTCTTCTTCTGGGGGCCCAAGGCTCAGCAGTTCGCCATCGCCCGCGCCTTCGATGCGGCGTTCATGCGGGACGAGCTGCACCAGCACATGCACGCGTACTATCCGCCGCTCGTCACGAATCTCGGAGCATTCGCGTCCATGGCGGCGGGGCGCATGTCCTGGACGGGCGCGACCCTGACGTTTCCGCTCCTGCTCGCCGCACTGGCGATCGGCCTGCCCGGAGCGCTCGACGGCCGGCTCGGCCGCGCGCGGGCGGCCGCGATCGCGTCGCTGACGGTCGCCGCGATCGCCTATCTGGGCATCGAGGCCGATGTCGCGGGCAACGCCGAGATGATGCTCCTCCTCTTCGAGACCCTGGCCATCGCTCTGCTCCTTTCAGAGACCGCGGCGGGCGCGCCGACGCAGCTTCTCGCCGGGATCCTCCTCGCGGGAGCCGCGGCCGCAAAGGTCGAAGGGCTGCCGTTCGTGGCTGCGGCCGCGGCGCTGTTCTTTCTGGCCCGGCCCGAGGCCTCGCGTCCCTTCTGGCCGGCGGTCGCCCGGCTGCTTCTGCCTTCGGCCGCGATGCTGTCGGCGTGGTTCGCCTTCGGAGCGAGCCGCCGGATCTTCTTCGGCTATTCGGGCTACGGCCGCCTCCTCGACCTGTACCCCGATCACTTTCGGCTCGTGCTCTCGGCGGTGGGCCGGTCCCTGGCCGCGACGGGTCACGCCCTCCCCTGGCTCGTGCCCCTCGCGTGCGTTCTCCTCGCGCTTCCGCTGGAGCGCCGGTGGATCGTCCCGATCGGCACGGCGGCGATCCTCACGGCGTTCTTCCTCTTCACGTACATCCACCGCCCCGAGGACCCGTCGCTCTGGATCTCCTGGTCGGCGCCGCGCATCTTCTCGCCGGTCGCCGTGCTGCTTTCGATCGCGGCGAGCCTCGCGGCCCGACGCGAGCCGCGGTCCGCGCGGCCATGACGCGTCCTCGCCTCGCCTGGCTGGCGGGAGCCGCCGTTCTCACGCTCTTTCCGCTCTGGCGCTTTTTCGCCCGGCCGCTCCGTGAACAGCTGCGCCTCCCTCTGACGCCGGTCGACCGTGTCGACGGGGCCCGTGCGCGCCAGTGGCGGTTCCTCGAGGAGAGCCGGCCGCACGTTCCTCCGAACTCGAGCATCACCGTGCTCGCCGAGGACCCCGACGTCGAGATGGCCCTCTACATGATGTCCTACGGCGTTCTGCCGGACACGCTTCCTCTTCCGACGCGTTACTACGGCAACCCGACTCCGGAGTCACGGACGCGAAGCGAAGTATGTCCTCGCCTTCGACCTGTCCGAGGCCCCGGAACCCGCCGACCGTCTCCGCCTCGTCGCGCGGGTCCCGGGCGGTGCGGTCTATGAGAGGGAGAGCCCCCGATGAACGCGGGCCCATTCCTGCTGGCCACGCTGTCGCTCGCGATTCTCGGCGGCGGCGCGGCGTTTCACCCGTCGCTGTGCCATGCGAGCCGCCCGGCTCGAGCCGCGGCGGCGTTCGGGTTCGGAGCGGTGCTGCTGACGCTCGGCGGCATGCTCCTGACGGCCGCGGGTATTCGCTGGAGCGTCCCGCGGCTCGCGGCGATCCCTCTCGCGGTCAGCCTCGCCGCCGGCCTCTGGTGGCGGAGGCGGCCCGCCGTCGCGATGCCGTCGATGACGGCCGGACGCGCCGCGCGGTGGACGCTCGTCGGCGCGGGCGGGGTGTCTCTCGCCCTGCTCGGCTGGGCTCTCGTCAGCGGATCGGCGACGTCCGTCGACTACCTCTTCTTCTGGGGCGTCAAGGCGGCACGCTTCGCCGACGTCCGCGGTGTCGATGTTGGGCTTCTGCGGTGGCCCTTCTTCGTGCATGCCGTGATCGACTATCCGCCCGCTCGTCCCGATCGTCCAGGCGTTCGGCGCCCTCGCGGCCGGGGAGCTCCCCTGGCGCACCGTGCCCCTGACCTCGCTCTTCTGGGTCGCGGCCGCCGCGCCGCTGCTCCGCAGCCTTCTGCGGCGCCGGCTCGACGCCGACTCGGCAACGGCCGTCACCGCGTTCTGGATCGCGGCCATGTCGGCCTCCGTGACGACCTCGCTCTCGGGCGCCAACGCCGAGGCGCCGCTGCTTTTCTTCGAGTCCATCGCCGTCGCGGCGCTCCTGACCGAGGACGCGGCATCGAGCCGGTTCGTGCCGGCGTGGATGCTCGCCGGTGCCGTTCTGACCAAGGTCGAGGGAACGGTGGGCGCGATCCTGATCGTCCTCGGCGTCGCCGCGCGCGACGTCCTCGAGCGGCGGCCCGCCCTTCTCCGCCGGTCGGCCGGCCTGGCGCTTCCGCCGGCCGCCGCGCTCTCGGCGTGGTTTCTCTTCCAGCACCACTTCGGCCTCCGCCCGGGATTCCGCGGCCACGGCGGATTCTTCGCGCTCCATTTCGAGCACTTCGGGACCGTGCTCTCGCGGCTGCCGCTCGCCCTCGAGGCCGGGACGTTCGGACTCTCGTGGCTGCTGCCGCTCGTCCTGCTCGTCGCGGCCCGCCCCGCGCCCGGCCGGTTCCTGCCCGCATTCGCGCTCAGTGCCGGCCTTCTCGCCTTTCTGGTCTTCGACTACCTGCACGACCGGGAAAACCCCGCGATCCGGATCGGCTGGACCGCGCCGCGGGTTTCTCAGCCGGCTCTCTCGGCGCTCATCCTCGCCTCGGGGCTCGCGTCGCTCGACCCGGACCGCCGTCGGCGCAGGAGCAGGACGAGCGACACGGCGAGCGTCCCGGCGCTCACCGCGGCGCCGTAGACGAAGCCGTTCGGAAGGTATCGCAGCGTCAGCCGGTGGGTTCCGGCCGGGACGCGCACGGCGAGGAAGGCGTGGTTGTAGAGAATCGTCGGCGCCGCCGCGCCGTCGATCTCGGCCCTCCAGCCGGGCCAGGCCGGAATCGACGCCGCGACGAGGGCCGGGCGCATCGGCGCGCGTCTCGATCTCCAGCCGGTCCGCGCGAGCTTCGACGATCGTGACCCGCGACGGCGCGTTCGGTGTCCAGTCCGACGCGGGGCCGTCCTCGACCACGCCGCGCTCGCCGAAATCCGCGATCCCGCCGAGGAGCTCGATGCGCCGGCCCGGGTCGGGCTCGCTGCGCGTGAACCGGGGCGCGAAGACCCGGGGCAGGGCGCGCGGGTTCTCGAGCAGGACGAGCCCCGCGCCCTCGGCCCTCTTCGGCCAGCCGATGGGGGCCTCGAACCCCGTCTCGGTCAGGACCCAGCGCGCGGCGAGAAAGGAGAGGAAGGGCCGGGTGGGATCGTCTATGCGGTTGAACCACACGGGCTGCGCGACGCACCAGAGCGGATACGTGTCGTGGAAGCGGCGCAGCGTCATCGCTTCGTAGCCGCGGACGTCGTCGAGCCCGTACACCGCCGACGCGTTCGGGATGAGAGCCCGGCCGACGCCGGCCATGCGGTACGCCGGGTCGCCGGGGATCGCCTCGAGCACGTCGAAGCGCGGATAAAAGGTCGACCGCGCCATCGTCGGATACGTCCCGCCCTGCTCGAAGACGCGCGCGGCCGCGAAGATCACGACGAGGACGGACAGGCCGACGGTCGCGCGGAGCCGGCGCGGGAGGAAGGCCACCAGGATGAGACCCAGCAGGAGAGGCACGAGCTGCGCGAGGAGGCGCCCGCGCAAAAACTCCGCCGGCATCTCGAGGGCGGCGAAGCGCGGACGGAACCGGACGTAGAGCCACGCGACGAGGCCGAGCGTGCCGGCGCATCCGACGAGGAAAGCCGGCGCACCCTCGCCGTGCGCGAGCCGGTTGGCGCCGAGCGCCGCGAGCACGCACAGGGAGAGCACCGTCCAAAGGAGGAGGCGCTCGTTCAGCGCGATGTCGAAAAGCGGCAGTTTCGCGATGGCGTCCGCCATCGGCGTCTTGATCCACACCGCGAGCCCGAAGAGGCCGGCAAGGAGAAAGAACCATCGCTCCCGAGCGCGGGCGAAGACTCCCGACAGCGCGAAAGGAAACAGAAGCGCGCCCGCGTAGGCGGAGGGCTCGATGAACCCGTCCATGAGCCGGCCGTGGCCCGAGACGCCGACGGAATAGGGCACGACCTGAGCCGCCAGCCGCGTGACGATCTCCTCCCCGCTGCGCGAGCGCGGCTGATGCGCGTACCAGGTCGTCCGCACGAAGTGCTCGAGCGTGTGCGGTAGCGCCTCGAGGATCGGCAGGAGGATCACAGCGGAGAGCCCGGCCGCGACGACCACCGCGGTCACGGCGATCCGGAGGGACGCGAGCCGCCTGCCGGGCCGCGCGCGCGCGAGCTCCCAGAGGAAAAAGAGGGCGGCGCCCGCGCTCGTGTGGAGCAGAGTCTCCGGGTGTCCCGCAGCCGCGACGAGCAGGATGGCCGCGACCGCGATCGCCGCGCCGCGCACGCCCGGCTCTCGCGCGATACGCCGGAGGCCGAGGAGCAGAAGCGGCAGAGGCGCGGCCGCCGACATGGGCTGCAGGCCGAGATAGAAGACCATCCAGTTGGAGAACGCCCAGCCGAGCGCAGCCACAAGCGACGCCCGCTCGCCGCATCCGAGGTCGCGCGCGAAGAGAAACGCGGCGAGCAGGGCGATCAAGAGACGCAGGCTCATGTCGAAGGTCCATGCCTGCGGAAGCGGCAGGAGCAGGCCGAGCAGCGTCCCGGGATGAAGCACGGCGGGCTGTGCCAGGGCGGTGAGCGGCTCGCCCGCCAGGGTGTGCGGGTTCCATAGCGGCAGTCGCCCCTCGAAGATCGCTCGGCGCACCGCCGCGCGCCAGGGGAGCGACTGGTAGACCACGTCGCCCAGAAGCGGCGTGCGGTCGGGCGGTACGGCGTGCTCCACCCGGAGAGATCCGAAGGGATAGCCGTTGTAGAGGATGTCGATCGGGCCGTAGACGCAGCCCGTCAGGAGCGCCCGGCCGGTGAAGAGCAGCGGCGCCGCCGCGAGAAGGAGCGCCGTCCGGCGCGGCAAGGGGACGACGAAGCGGTGCGCCAGGAACAGGAGCGCTGCCGCGGTCCCTCCGTAGACGGCGAGGGAACGGGCGACGAGCAGGACTGTTCCCATCCGCGTCGTCTACGCAGACCGGCGGCGCGCCGTCGCCGCCAGCAGGGCGGCCGCCGCGGCCCCGGCGGCCAGAGCCAGGAGTCCGAGCGAGAAGGACGCGGGCCGGTACGTCAGGCGCACCGCGTGCGTTCCCGGCGGAAGCCAGAGCCCGACGAACGCGTGGTTGACCGTCGTGAGAGCGAGCGCGCGGCCGCCCGCGTCGGCTCTCCACCCCGGCCAGTCCGGCAACGACGTGGCGACGAGTGTCCGCGGCGTCCGGCGCGAGACGTCCGCGGACACGAGCAGGTCCGGGCCGACGGCGCGCAGCTCGAGCACGGCCTCGCCGTTCACCTCGTCCGCGCCGGGGCCCGACAGCCACGCCGTCCGCGTGAAGTCCGTCTCCCCCGCCATCTCCCCGAGCCGCCGCGCGGAATCCTCGACCGACCGCAGCCTCTTCGGAACGAATGCCCGCGGCAGCGCGCCGGGGTTCTCGAAGAGGGTCAGCGCCTCGGTCCGCACTCGCTCGCGCCAGCCCTCGGGCACGCGGTCCTTCGGGGCACCGATCGCGTACCGCGCGTTGAGGAATGAGAGGAACGGCGCGTCGAGCCGCGTCACGAGGTTGAACGAGGCGGGCTGCGCCCGGCACCATAGCGGATACGTATCGGCGAAACGGTCGAGCACGAGCGATTCGTACCCGCGCACGTCCTCGAGGCGGTAGAGCGCGGCGCCGTTGGGGCGGAAATTCGTGCCGGCCGCGACGATGCGCGCGGGATCGGCGGCGAAGACGGCCTCGAGACCGGGCAACGGCGGAGCGAGCGAGCCGGCCGGCAGCGTCGGGTAGACGCCCCGCATCTCGAGAAAACGCTGGGCGCAGAGGAGCGCGATCGCCGCGGGACCGAGAGCGCGCGCCGGCAGAAACAGGGCGGCCAGACCCACGAGCGCGACCGGCAGGACCTCGTAGAGGAATTGCGTGTTCACGAAGTCGCCGGGGAGACCGCGATCCGCGAAGACCGGCCCGGCGAACTGGAAGGCGGAGACGAGGAACAGCCCCACGACTCCGCAGGCGAGGACCAGCTTCCTTCGCCGGCGCTCCTCCTCGACGAGCGCCTCAACGCCGAAGGCCGCGAGTCCCGCGAGACCGAGCGCGGCCAGAAACACCAGCCGGTAGTTGAGCGCCAGCGCGAAGCCGGGCAGCCGGGCGGTGACGTCGTGCAGCACAGGCGCGCTGGCCCCGTAGAGCAGTCCGGCCGCGAGAAAGCCGAGGAAGATCGCGCGGCCACGCTCGGCCGGAAGACGGCGCAGGAGCCCGAAGGCGGCCAGCGGGAAGAGGACGGCCCCGGCGTAGCCGAGCGGCATCCCCGAGCCGTCGCCGCGCATCTGCACGGGGCTCTTGCCGTAGATGCCGTGGGCGAACGGAAGCACGTCGGGCAGCATCCGGCGCAGGGCCTGGGCGATCGGGACCGACTGCCGCCCGCCCCCCTTCGCCAGCGCCTCCCGCCGCGCGCGGTACTCGGCGGAATGCGGGATCGCTTCGAGCAGCGGGAAGAGTTGCGGCCCGGCGAGGAGGAGCGCGAGCATCCCCGCCGCGAGCGAGGCCCCGATTGCCCGGGCCGCGCGCCCGGTTCCGCGCGCGCCGGCGAGCTCCCAGAGGAAGTACACGCCGCCGGCGGCGGTCGTGTGGAAGAAGGACTCGGGATGGCCGCCGCAAAAGGAGAGCCACAGCGCGGCCGCGGTCAGGCCGATCGAGGCGCGGCCCGGCGCGCGGGCGAGCCGCCGCAGTCCGAGAAGGAGGAGCGGAAAGGTCGCCGTCGAGGGTCCCACGCTCCAGCCCAGCCAGAAGAGAACGTAGGTCGAGAACCCCCAGCCGGCCGCGCCCACGAGCGCCGCGGAGGTGCGCAGCCGGAAGTCGGCGAAGAAGAGGTACGCCGAGAGCAAGGCGAGGAACAGCGTGAAGGCGCACGAAAAAGTGAACGACAGCGGCACGGGCAGCCACAGGCCGAGCCAGGTCGCCGGATGCAGGATGCCGGCCTGGGCGGTGCCGAGAAGCGGGGTGCCCGCGAGCACGAACCGATTCCAGAGCGGCAGCCGGCCGTTGGCCGCGGCCTCCCGCACGGCCGCCCGCCAGGGCAGGTTCGCGAACGCGAGGTCCGAGAGGATCGGGTTCGCGGGCGGGGGCGCCCCCTCCTTCGCGGCGATCGCGCGCCAGGGGTCCGAGGTCGCGTAGAGATCCGCGGGACCGTAGAGCCGTCCGCGGACGAGGGCCTCCCCCGTGAAGAGCAGGGGCAGGAGCGCGAGGAGCAGGGCCGCGCGCGGGGGAATGGCCGAGACGAAACGCCGCGCAAGCCCCACGGCCAGCGCCGCCGAGGCGGCATAAGTCAGCCAGAGTGCGACGGCTACGATGCCCGGATTCTAAGACTAAGATCCGGAGCGTGGCGTACTCGTGGGAACGGCTCGACGCCGGTGAGAAGGAGGCGATCCTCGCGGCGATCCAGCGTCGAGGCGCCGCGCCGCCTCCGCGCGTGGTCGAGATCTCCTGGCAGGACCGCTGCAACATCGACTGCTTCTTCTGCTCGACCTCGGAGATCCGGGCCGGCAACTTCGAGCTCTCGGGCGAGCGCCTCGAGGCGCTCTTCGACGAGATGCAGGCGATGGGCGTCAAGGGCGTCCGGCTCATGGGCGGAGGCGAGCCGCTCTTTCGCAAGGACGCGGCCGCCCTCATCCGGGCGATCGGCGCCCGCGGGCTGCGGATCACCGACGTCACGACGAACGGGGTTCTCCTGACCGAGCCGGTCGTCAGGGCGCTCTACGAGACCGGCTGCGACGAGATCTGCGTCTCCCTGAACGCGGGCGATGCTCGCTCCTACGGCGCGATGATGCAGACGACGCCCAAGAACTTCGACCGCGTCGTCGATAACGTACGCCAGGCCGCGGCGATGAAGCGCTCGATGGGCGCCGACACGCTCGTGAAGGTGCAGTTCCTGGTCTACAAGGAGAACTTCCGGCAGCTCCCGGACATGTACCGGCTGTTTCGCGAGACCGGCGCCGACCGCTTCTGGCTGAACGGCCTCTACCCGGTCCGTCCGATGCCGATGATGACCGACGCCGACGTCGACGAGATGCTCCGAGCCTACGAGGAGGTGCTCGCGCAGGACTACTTCGAGCGTCTCGAGCGCTTCTCGTTCTGGGAGAAGTCGATCGCTCACCGGATCGACGAGGCGACGCGGCGGGTGTTCGAGCGCGCCCCGCTCGCGCGCCGCGCGCGGGTCAAGTTCCGCCATCTCTTCGACGGGGAAGCCCGCGAGGCGCGTTCCGTCGCGGGACTGCACGAGTTCTGCCTGGTCGGCTGGTACTCGATGACCCTGAACGCCAACGGCGACGCCGTGACCTGCTGCATCCTGCAGGACCATCCCACCGCGGTCCTCGGAAGCATCCAGTCGTCGAGCCTCTCCGCGATCTGGTTTGGCGAGCCCTACGAACGGTTCCGGGCGGAGCTCGCGGAGATCATGGCCCGGCGGGGCGAAGTGACCGACTTCTCGGGCTCCTGCGCGGTCGAGGGCGTCTGCGCGGAGAAGGGCGCCTGCCCGACGCGGTCGTACTACTGGGGGGGCGACGCGGAGTTCCGGCGCCGCTTCCATGAGGCCGTCGAGGCGATGCCGGTACCCGAGGGGGAGCCCTTCGCGACGCTCCCGGGGACCTCGACCCGGCCGCGGCTGCCCGTCCACACCGGCGTCTTCAAATGACGAAGGCGAGCCCCACGACCCTTGACTATTGAGGGAGACGACGCACGGGCGACGTTCCCTCTCTCGTCGGTTGGCCCGCGAAGCGGGCCGCTCAGAGTCCGAGTTAGAAGGGCCACCATTTTTCCGAGACGTTCTTCGCGAGGTCGTTGTAGAGGACGACCGCGAGCAGCGCCAGGATCATCACGAATCCGACCTGCAGGATCCTTTCCTTGACGCGGAGCGAGAAGTCCCGCCGCGCGAGACCCTCGAGCGACAGCAGAAACAGGTGCCCGCCGTCGAGCACCGGGATCGGCAACAGATTGAAGATGCCGAGCTGCAGGGAGATCGCCGCCATGAAGGCCACGAAGGGGACCGCGCCGGTCCGCGCCGCCTCCCCCGAGAACTTCGCGATGTCGAGCGGCCCCGACATCGATTTCATGCTGGCCGTTCCCCGGAAGAGCCGGCCGATGACGGCGAGCGTCATCTTGAAGTCCGTTTCGACCCTCCGCCAGCCCTCGACGACAGACTGCCCGAGCGAGAAGCGTTCGACCACCTCCGGAAGGTCGCCCACGACCTGGACACCGACCTTCCAGGAGTCCCCTTCCTTGCGAGGCGTCACGGAGACGGTCCCCTTGACTCCTTCGCGGAGGTATTCGATCGGGAACGGGCCCGGCGCCCCCGAGGCGACGGCCTCCACGAAATTCGAGAAGACCTGGTCGGGCGCACCCTGGATCGGCCTCCCGGCCACGGAGAGCACGACATCGTCGGCTTTCAGCCCCGCGCGCGCGGCGGGTGACCCGCCGACCACCTGCGCGATCTTGGCGCGCACATTCGTCCCGAAATCGGGCAGCAGCCCCACGTACCCGAGGTCGTACTTCGTGCTCGGCTTGGGCGTGACCTGCACGAACACCGGCCGGCCGGCGCGCTCGACCTCGACATCGAGCCTCTCGCGGGCGTTCATCCCGAAGATGAAGAGCGCATCGCGCCAGCGAGGAGTCTGCCGCCCTCCGATCGAGACGATGCGGTCGCCGGGCTGGAAGCCGGCCTCGGCGCCCGGTGAATCGGGCTCGACCACGCGAACTACGGGCGGCTCGAGCTCGTAGGCCGGAACGCGCGTCCCGACCGCGAAAACCGCCGTGTGGAGAAAGAGCGCGAGGGCCAGGTTCATCACCGGTCCCGCGAGAAGCACCAGCGCGCGCTGCCAGCGCTTGCCGACGGGCGGCGCCTCCCGCGAAGTCCCTTCGGTCACCGTGGACTCGTCCGGGCCGAGACCGATGACCCGCACGTATCCGCCCAGCGGGATGGCCGAGACGCGGTAGTCCGTGCCGCGCCACTTCCGGCCGAAGAGGCGCTTGCCGAACCCCACCGAGAAGACCTCGACGGGGAACCCGAAGAACTTGGCGACGGCGAAGTGCCCGAACTCGTGCACGACGACGAGCACGGAAAGCACCACGATCAGGGCCAGGATGTTGGTCACTATGTTCAAGGCGACTCCTTGGAACCCGCTTTTCCGTGTCTTCCGCGGGCTTCCGGGGCTCTAGCTAATGCGCGACCGCCGGGGCCCGGCGCCGCACGATGGCGGAGGCCGCTTCCCGGGCGGCCCGGTCGATCGATTCGGCTTCGTCGAGGTCGTTCGGAGCGGCGGTCGAGCCCGTAGTTTCCATGGTTCCAGCCACGACGCTAACGATGTCCGGGAAGGAAATCTTCCCCTCGAGGAACGCGGCCACGGCCACCTCGTTCGCGGCGTTGAGGACGGCCGGCATGCCTCCTCCGGCCGCCAGGGCCCGGCGGGCCAGCGGAAGGGCCGGGTAGCGCCGGGGGTCCAGCTCGAAGAAGTCCAGGCGGGCGAGGGCGGGCAGGTCCAGGCGGCCGAACTCGTTCGGGAACCGCTCCGGATACCCGAGGGCATAGACGATCGGGAACTTCATGTCGTTCTTCGCGAGCTGAGCGAGCATAGAACCGTCTACGAACTCGACGAAGGAATGGATCACCGACTGCGGATGGATCACGACATCGATCCGATCGCCCGGCAGGCCGAAGAGAAAGTGCGCCTCGATCACCTCGAGGCCCTTGTTCATCATGGTGGCCGAATCGATCGAGATCTTCGGGCCCATCTTCCAGGTGGGATGAGCGAGGGCATCCTCGACGGTGATGGCGTCGAACGTCTCGAGGCGACGCTCCCGGAAGGGCCCGCCCGAAGCCGTCAGAACGAGGCGCCGAGCTTCCTCGGGCCGGCCGCACCGCATCGCCTGGTGGATCGCGCTGTGCTCGGAGTCGACGGGGATGAGCTCGGCCCCGCTCCGCTTCGCTTCCCCGAGGATCAGCTCTCCGGCGACGACGAGGGGTTCCTTGTTGGCGAGCGCGAGGCGCTTGCCGGCGCGCACGGCGGCGTACGCCGAGCGCAGGCCCAGGGCGCCGACCAGCCCCCCGACGACCGTGTCGGCCTTCGCATAGCAGGCGGCTTCGGTCAGTCCGTCCGCTCCCGCCACGATCCGGCACTTCGAGCCGGCGGGCAGGAGGCGCTCCAGGCGCGAGACGTCTTCGGCCCGGTCGATGGCCACGAGCTCCGGGGAGAAAGCGGCCACCTGCTCGGCCAGCTTCTCGATCGAGCGGCCGGCGGCCAGCGCCGCGACGCGGAAGCGGTCGGGAAAGGCCGCCACGACGTCGAGCGTCGAGCGTCCGATCGAACCGGTCGATCCGAGGATGGAGAGGGTTTTCACGGGTTGGCTTTCAGGCCGGGGCGCACGCCGTCCCCGAACGCCCGCATTCTACAGGCCCTTGCCGACGAACGCCGCCAGAACCGGGGCCGCAAACAGGAGCGAGTCGACCCGGTCGTAGAAGCCTCCGTGGCCCGGCAGGAAGGTCCCCGAATCCTTCACGCCGGCTCCCCGCTTCCAGAAGGATTCCACGAGGTCACCGATCTGACCGGCGGTCGAAGCGAGCGCCGCCGCCAGGGCGCCTCGCACCGGCCCGAGCTCGGGCAGAAACCACCAGGTCCCGGCGGCCGCGCCGAAGAGCGTCGCGCCCACGAGCCCGCCGATCGAGCCCTCCCAGGTCTTCTTGGGCGAGACGATCGGGGCGAGGGGGCGACGGCCGAACATCCGGCCGAAGTAATAGGCACAGGAGTCGCACACCCAGACGATCAGGAGCAACGTCAGCACCGCCCGCGGCGAACGGTCGCGCAGGAGGCACATCGCCGTGGCCGGAAGCGCGA
This sequence comes from uncultured Acidobacteriota bacterium, assembly GCA_963723535.1. Taxonomy (GTDB): domain Bacteria; phylum Acidobacteriota; class Thermoanaerobaculia; order UBA5066; family Gp7-AA6; genus DAHUXD01. Next base: position 44,927 of record CAVRRE010000005.1, on the reverse strand, counting down.
TGGAGACGAGGCCGAAAATCGTCGACGCCGCGCCGGCGAGCGCCGACGACGGCGGGACGCGCGAGGCCATCGGCGCGATCGCCGCGAGGAAGACCACCGCGAGCGCCGCGACGAACCAGAACGCCGGGCGAGTCTTGACCGCCACCTCGATGAGGTCGCCGCCGGGGGTCTCGAACCGGAACGGCCCCCACAGGAGCGCGGCCCCTCCGAGAAGCAGGGCCGACGCGGCGAGACCGACGGTCTTCGCGACGGGATGGCCGGTCTTTTCGGCGATCCGGTAGAACTCCCACACGGCGCCCAGCGCCACGACGGCGACGAGAGCGTTGAAGAGGATCGCGGGGCCCAGAAAGAGGATCGCCAGGACGATCGGGATCGCGACCGCCCCGGCGAGCTCGCGCTTCACGCCCTCCGGCCTTCCGCCTCCGCCTCCGGAGCCCGTCCTTCGATGACACCGCCGTACCGGCGCTCGCGCTTCTGGAACTCGAGGATCGCTTCGAAGAGATGGCGCTTGCGGAAGTCCGGCCAGAGAGTCGGCGTGACCCAGATCTCGCTGTAGGCGATCTGCCAGAGAAGGAAGTTCGAGACGCGCATCTCCCCGCTCGTGCGGATCAGCAGATCCGGATCCGGCAGGCCCGCCGTCGAAAGGCGGGAGCCCAGCGTCTCCTCGTCGATCTGCTCGGTCGTGAGCCGTCCCGAGGCGACGTCGTTGGCGAGCGAGCGGCAGGCGTCCACGATCTCGGTGCGCCCGCCGTAGTTGAGTGCGATGTTGAAGGTCATGCCCCGGCAGGACGAGGTCTGGGCGAGGCCGTGCGCCAGGGCCTTCTGCACCGACGGATCGAGCTCGTTCATCCGCCCGACGACGCGGAAGCGAATGTCGTTCTTGAGGAGGTTGCTGAGCTCCTTGGCGAGGTACTCCTTCAGAAGCGACATGAGCGTGACGATCTCGAAGCGGGGCCTCTTCCAGTTCTCGACCGAGAAGGCGTAGAGCGTCAGGGCGTCGAGCTTGAGCCGCGCGCAGGTCTCGACGGTCTCCCGCACCGAGGCGATCCCGGCGCGATGGCCCTCGACCCGCGGAGAGCCCCGCTGCTTGGCCCAGCGGCCGTTGCCGTCCATGATGATGGCGATGTGCCGCGGCAGCTTCGTCAGGTCGATCTCTTCGAGCAGGGGCCGCTCGGAGGAGCCCTTCGTCGCCAGGTTGTCGAGGTCGATCACGAAACCCAGTTTAAGGGGTTTCGGGCCCGTATCCCACACGGAGGAGCGTCAACCCCTTCGCCGGCGCCTTCGGCGAGAGCGCCCGGCGGTCCCCGGTCCGGAGCAGCTCGCGGGCGCGCGAAGCAGGCACCTTGCCGCGCGCAGCATCCGCGAGGACGCCGGCGATGGACCGGACCATCCCGCGGAGGAAGCCGTCGCCGCGGAAGAGGGCGCGCAGCTCGTCGCCGGCCTCTTCGACGGTCACCGACTCGAGCGTGCGGACGCCCGACTCGCTCTTCGATAGACGGACGGCGAAGACGGAAAAGTCCCGCCTCCCGGGAAGCGCCGCGGCCGCCTCGCGCATGCGGCCCGCCTCGGCTCGGGGCGAGATCGGCGCGACGAAGGGCGCCTCGCGCGGGGGGATGACCTCGGCGCGGCTCCAGCGATAGAGGTACTCCTTCCAGCGCGCATCGAAGCGGGCGTGGAAGCTCTCCGGCGCGCGCGCGACGTCGAGCAGACGGACGTCCGGCGGCAGCGCGGCGTTGACGGCCTCACGGACCGTGCGCGGGTCGAGCTCCCGCGGCAGGTCGAAGTGCGCGACCTGGCCGTCGGCGTGAACGCCGGTGTCCGTCCGGCCCGCGCCCTCGACCTTCACGCTCGCGCGGGCGAGGCCTCCGAGCGCCCGCTCCAGGACGGCCTGCACCGTCCGAGGCACGTTCGTCTGCCTCTGCCAGCCGTGGAAGTCCGTGCCCACGTAGGCGACTCTCGCGCGATAGCGCGTCAACGTCCGACCCGCCTCGCGCAGCGCTCGCAGGCCGAGCGAAGGAGCGCGGCAAAGGGGACGTATTCCAGAACGTAGATCGCGGAACGCGGCAGCCGCGCGACGGGATAGAGGAAAGCGTAAGAGAGGACGACCGCGGTGGAGAGATAGAGGAACGCGGCGTTTCGCGAACGCGCCGCGAACGGCAGGACCCACAGCAGGTACCAGGGGTGGAGCGTCGGCGACAGGAGCAGGAGCGTCGCGAGCGAGGCGAACACTGCGGTCTCGAGATCGCGGATGCGCCACGCGATCGCCCCGAGGGCCGCGGCCGCGAGCAGGGCGAGCGCGGCGCGCGCGAAGAAGCCGGCGTAGAAATACGCGAAGGCCGGCTCCGCCCAGGCAGGCCGTCCTTCCCACGCGGAGAACGCGGCCTTGGCGCGCTCGGGCAATCCGGTCGTCCCGAAGAACGTTTCGAGCGCCGGATAGGCGACCGAGTTGAACTCCCAGCGCTGGGCGTAGTCGGAGAGACCTCCCCAGGGAGAGACGCCGGCCTTGCTCGCGGCGAACCAGAGCGCCGCTCCCGTCAGCAGGGCGGCCGCCGCGAAACGCCAGCGCCCGCGGCCGAAGAGGTGTGCGCGGCGCAGGAAAGGGAGAGCCGCAAAGAGCGAGACGTACTTGGTCATGACCGAGAGCGCGAACGTCACTCCTGCCCGGCCGGGCCCTCGCCGCGAAGCGTAGACGAGGCTCGCGAGAAGGAGCGCGACACCGAGCGAATCGAGGTGCCCCTCGCCGGCGCTCTCCGTCACGGGAAGCGGATGGAACGCGTAGAGCGCCGCCGCGAAGCCCGCTCCGGGTCCGCCCAGCGCGCGCACGAGCGCGACGATCGAGAGATCCGCGGCGGCGAAGATCGCCTTCAGCGGGAGAGGCCCCTCGCCGAGCATGCGGGCCGCGCGAAACGCCGCCTGCGCCACCGGCGGGTAGACCGTGCGGACGTCGGCGTGCGGCAGCGTGGCCGAGCCCGGCGGAGCGAGCCGCGCCACCTCCGGGTCCGACGGCGCATGGGCATACGGGGAGATGCCCGCGGAGGCGACGCGCGCGTCCCAGGCGTAGCGCCGGGCGTCGTCGGAGAGCTCCGGCGCCCGGAAGAGAAGCGTGGCGCGCAGCAGCGCGCCCGCGAGGAGCAGGAAACCGGGTCCGGATCCGGATAGACTGCGCGCCGCGAAAAGCGCGAGGAGGGAGCCCGCCGCGAAGAGGAGGAAGTAGCGAGGCAGCGCGGTCCGAGCGTCCGGCAGCAGGGCCAGCCCCGCCGCCACGGCCTCGGCCGCGAGAAGCAGCGCCCAGCGGCCCCACGCGCCCCGGGATCCACGCCCATGACGAGCGACTTCGGACAGCTCCTGACCCTCGCGGCGTACTACACGGTGCTGGCCCTGCTCGCGCTCTACGGCGCGCACCGCGCTTACATGCTCCATCTCTACTTCCGCCACCGGCGCGATACGCCGCGGCCCGCGGGAACGCTCGCGGAGCTTCCGCGCGTGACCGTCCAGCTGCCCATCTACAACGAAGTCTACGTCGTCGAACGTCTCGTCTCTTCGGTCGCGGCCCTCGACTATCCGCCGGCGCTTCTTCAGATCCAGATCCTCGACGACTCGACCGACGAAACGCGCGAGGTCGCGCGCGCGACGGCCGCCCGCCTCGCCGCGAGCGGGTTCGACGTGGACTATCGCCCCCGTCGTCACCGAGCGGGCTTCAAGGCCGGGGCCCTCCAGGACGGCCTCGCGTCCGCGACCGGCGAATTCCTCCTCATCCTCGACGCCGACTTCGTGCCGGGCCCCGACCTGCTCCGTGCAACGCTTCGCCTTCTTTTCGGATCCCGAAGTCGGCATGGTCCAGGCGCGCTGGGAGCACCTCAATCGGGACTTCTCGCTGCTGACGCGGATCCAGGCGATCCTGCTCGACGGCCACTTCGTCATCGAGCACACGGCACGCCACCGCTCGGGGCGTTTCTTCAACTTCAACGGCACCGCGGGCGTGTGGCGCCGGACCTGCATCGAGAGCGCCGGCGGCTGGGCGGCGGACACGCTGACGGAGGACCTCGACCTCTCCTACCGCGCGCAGCTTCGGGGCTGGCGGTTCGTGTACCTCAAGGATTGCGCGGCGCCGGCCGAGCTCCCGGTCGACATCAACGGTTTCAAGAGCCAGCAGCACCGCTGGACCAAGGGGTCGATCCAGACCGGGCGCAAGCTCCTTCCGGCGCATCCTCCGCAGCGGGCTGCCCTGGAGAATCAAGAGCGAGGCCCTCGTTCATCTGGCCGGCAACTACTCGCACCTGCTCGTCGTCGGCCTGTCCCTCCTGCTCGTTCCGGCGATCGTGATCCGCGACCGCATCGGCTGGCAACGCCTGGCCGCGCTCGACTTCCCGCTGTTCTTCGGCGCCACGCTCTCGTTTCTCGCGTTCTACCTGGCCTCGCAGCGGGAGCTCGGCCGGGGCTGGGCCGCGACGCTCCGGGACATGCCCGGCGTCTCCGCGCTCGGCATCGGTCTCTCGATCAACAACGCCCGGGCGGTCCTCGAGGCCGCGTTCGGCCGGCCGGAGGCGGAGTTCGTCCGGACGCCCAAGTACTCGATCGAGGGCGCCGGAGGCGAGTGGAGGTCGAAGAAGTATCGCGCCCCGGGCCACGCCTCGGTGCTTCTCGAGATCCTTCTCGCGGTTTACTTCCTCGGCTCGCTTCTCTTCGCCGTGCGTTTCGGCTACTGGGTCGCCGTGCCGTTCCTGCTCGTCTTCCTCCACGGCTTCGCGTACACCGCCGCGCTGTCGCTCCGGTCTCGCTACCGCGCCGCCCCTCGGCGCGCGGCCCTCCCTCCGCCGCGCTTCGCCTGCGCCGCGATAGTCTCTCGGCATGGCCGTCCTCCCACGTCCCGGCGCGGCAAAGGCGGGCCGATCGCGCTGCCCGCTCCCCTCGGTTCCCGCCGCCGGCGGCCCGAAGCCCCGCCCCCGACGAGGTCGAAGCGACCTTCGACGCTCGAACGCGACTCTCCCTCCGTCACTCTCGCGATCCAGGGCATGCACTGCGCCTCCTGTGTCACCACCATCGAGAACGCCCTCGCCGCCGTTCCCGGCGTCGAAGAGGCGTCCGTCAATCTCGGCACCGCCCGCGCCGAGGTCCGGGGCCGCGATCTCGAGTCCCCGCGCCTGATCGCCGCGGTCCGCGAGAGCGGTTACGACGCTCGCCCCGCCGAGGGCTCTTCCGCCGACCCGGACGCCTCGCAGGCGCGCGAAGCGCAAGCCGTCTGGCGACGCACCCTCGTGGCCGCGGCGTTGACGCTGCCGGTCGTCGTGATCTCGATGGCCGAGATCCACTTCCCCGGGCGCAACTGGCTGCTGCTCGCCCTGACGCTTCCGGTGTACCTCTGGGCCGGCTCTCCGTTCCTCCAGGGCGCCATTCGCACGCTCTCGCACCGGACGGCCAACATGGACACGCTGATCGCGATCGGCACCACGGCGGCGCTCGCCCTCTCGATCGCGTCGACGCTCTTCCCCGGCGCGATGGCGCCGGCCGCCGGGAGCGGGCACATGGGAGCCTCGGGGCTCGTCTACTACGAGGCCGTCGGCGTCATCCTGACGCTCGTCCTCCTCGGGCGCTACCTCGAGACCCGCGCCCGGGGCAAGACGTCCGCCGCGATCCGCAAGCTCCTCGACCTCGCGCCGAAAACGGCGCGGCTCCTGGAAAACGGAACGGAACGCGAGGTCCCGCTCGCCGAGGTCCGGGTGGGCGCGCGGCTCGCCGTCAAGCCCGGCGACGCGGTGCCGGTCGACGGCATCGTGCGCTCGGGCCGCTCCGCGGTCGACGAATCGATGGTCACGGGCGAGTCCATCCCGGTGGAAAAGACGGAAGGCGCCCGCGTGATCGGCGGAACGCTGAACGGCGAAGGCGCCTTCGAGATGGAGGCCACGGCCGTGGGAAGCGCCACCGCGCTCGCCCAGATCGTGCGCCTCGTCGAGCAGGCGCAGGCCTCCAAGCCTCCGATCCAGAAGCTCGCCGACCGGATCTCGGGCGTGTTCGTGCCGGTCGTCCTCGGCATCGCGGTCGTCACGTGGACGCTCTGGTACGTCCTGGGGCCCGAACCCCGGGCGGTCTTCGCCACGATCGCGCTGGCCTCGGTCCTCATCATCGCCTGCCCCTGCGCCCTGGGCCTGGCCACTCCCACGGCGATCCTCGTCGGAACAGGACGGGGCGCGCGCTCCGGAATCCTCTTCCGCAACGCCGAGGCGCTGGAGAAGGCCCGCCGCATCACCCTCGTCCTGCTCGACAAGACCGGAACGGTCACGGAGGGAAAGCCCCGGGTGACCGAGCGCGTCCACGTGGCCGGGGTCGGGGACGAGGAGCTCCTGGGCCTGGCGGCGGCGCTCGAGAAGAAATCGGCCCACCCTCTGGCGGAGGCGGTCGTCGCCGCCGCCGGAGAGCGCGGCCACGACCTGCCGAAGGTGGACAACTTCGAGTCGCGCACGGGGCTCGGCGTGGCCGGGCGCGTCGGGACGCGCCGCGTCCTCGTCGGGAGCGCCCGCCTCTTCGAGAGCCAGAAGGTCGATCTCACTGCCGTCGCCGAGGAGATCGCCCGCTTCGCCGCGGAGGGCAAGACGCCTCTCTTCGTCGCAGCCGACGGCAAGCTCCTGGGCCTCGTCGCGGTGGCCGACCGGGAGAAGCCCGACGCGGCGGCCGCGGTCGCTCGTCTGAAGGACGATGGGATTGAAGGTCGCGATGCTGACGGGCGACCGCGAGGAGACGGCGAAGGCCGTGGCGGCGCGGGTCGGCATCGACGAGGTTCACGCCCAGGTCCTTCCGGCGGACAAGGCGGCGCGCGTGCGTGAGCTCCAGCAGCGCGGCGAGACCGTCGCCATGGTCGGCGACGGCGTCAACGACGCGCCCGCGCTCGCCCAGGCCGACGTCGGCATCGCCATCGGCGCCGGGGCCGACATCGCGATCGAGGCCTCGGACGTCACGCTCGTGGGCGGAGGCCTGCGGGGCGTGCCCACGGCGATCGACCTGTCGCAGGCGACGCTCTCGACGATCCGGCAGAACCTTCTCTTCGCCTTCCTCTACAACGTCCTCGGGATTCCGATCGCCGCGGGCGTGCTGTACCCGTTCCTGGGCTGGATGCTCTCGCCCATGATCGCGTCCGCCGCGATGGCGGCCTCGTCGGTCTCGGTCGTGGGCAACAGCCTGCGGCTGGCGAACCGGAGGCTCGGGTGACGGGCGACCGCATCGCCGCGATCGGTGTCGGCGCGCTGCTGCTCGTCGCGATCTATGTCTTCTTCTTCGGCAAACGAAAGGCGGTCTTCGCCGCCGCGGCGGGCTCCGGCCCGCAGACCGTCACGGTCGTCGTGCAGGGCGGCTACAAGCCGGACCTGATCGTCGCGCGGCGCGGCGTTCCGCTGAAGATGATCTTCGATCGCCGGGAGGAGAGCCCGTGCAGCGACGAGATCGTTCTGCCGGAGTTCGGGATCCGCCGGGCGCTGCCGGCCCACGCGAGGACGGAGCTCTCGATCACCCCCGAGCGCGCGGGCGAGTTCGAGTTCACCTGCGGCATGAACATGCTGCACGGGAAGATCCTCGTCGAATGAGCGCGACGTCCCGGTCGGCGGAGCCCACGCTTCGGATCACCGAGATCTTCAAGTCGATCCAGGGCGAGTCGACCCGCGCCGGCCTCCCCTGCGCCTTCGTGCGGCTGACGGGCTGCTCGTTGCGCTGTGTCTGGTGCGACACGGCCTATGCCTTCCACGGGGGCGGCGACATGCCGCTCTCCCAGGCGGTCGAGCGCGTGCTCGCGATGGACACCGATCTCGTCGAGGTGACCGGCGGCGAGCCTCTCGAGCAGGAAGGCGTCTACCCGCTTCTCGAGCGCCTCCTGGACGCGAACAAGACCGTGCTTCTCGAGACCGGCGGCCACGTGCCCCTCGATCGTGTCGACCCGCGCGTCGTGAAGATCGTGGACGTCAAGGCGCCGGGCAGCGGAATGCAGCACGCCAACCTTCCCGAGAACCTCCAGCGCCTCTCGCCGCACGACGAGCTCAAGTTCGTGATCGCCGACCGCCGCGACTTCGACTGGGCGCTCGCCTTCGTCTCGGAGCGCGAACCTCGACCGAAAGAATCTCGTGACGTTCTCGCCGGTCTGGGCCGAGCTGCCGGCCGCCGATCTCGCGGCGTGGGTGCGCGATTCCGGCCGGCCGATCCGCCTCGGCCTGCAGCTGCACAAGCTTCTCTGGGGCGACGTCCCGGGACGATGACGCGCCGAGCGGTCCTCCTTCTTTCGGGAGGCCTCGACTCCTCGACCTGCCTCCTCATCGCGCGGTCCGAAGGCTTCGAGACCCACGCCCTCTCGTTCGACTACGGCCAGCGTCACGCGATCGAGCTGGAGCGCGCCCGGGCGATCGCTTCCCGTTACGGAGCCGCCTCGCATCGGGTTGTCCGGATCGACTTTCCGGCGTCGGCCGCCTCCGCGCTGACGGACCCGTCGATCCCGGTGCCCCGCAACGCGCTCGGCGAGGAGCCGATCCCGGTCACCTACGTCCCGGCGCGCAACACGCTCTTTCTCGCGCACGCCGTGGCCTGGGGGGAATCGCTCGGCGCCTTCGACATCTTCATCGGCGCGAACGCTCTGGACTATTCGGGCTATCCCGACTGCCGGCCGGAGTTTCTCGAATCCTTCGAGAAGACCGCCAACCTCGGGACGCGCGCCGGCGTCGAGGGCGCCGCGTTCCGAATTCACGCTCCGCTTCTCCGGATGGGGAAGGCCGACATCGTCCGCCGGGCCTCCGAGCTCGGCCTCGATTTCGCATGCACTTCCTCTTGCTACGACCCCGGGGCGGACGGCGCCCCGTGCGGCTCCTGCGACTCCTGCCTTCTGCGGCAGAAGGGTTTTGAGGAAGCAGGGGTCGTCGACCCCCTCCGGCCGTAACTATTGAGTGTATGACACTAATATTTCTTGTCATATGGACTTGACAATGTATCACTCAGGTCTTACTATCGGCTTCCGCTGAAAGGACATCCATGCGATTTGACCAGCTGACGATCAAGGCCCAGGAAGCCGTACAGGAGGCCCAGCGGGACGCCCGGGCTCGCGGAAACGCCGAGCTGACCGGGGACCATCTGCTCCTCGCGATGCTGAAGCAGCCCGAGGGCGTCGTCGTGCCGATCCTCCAGAAGCTCGGTGCGGATCCCGCAGTCGCTTTCCCGCGAGATCGAGTCCGATCTCGATTCCCGCCCGAAGGTCTGCGGCGCGTCCGCCGACCCCGTCCTCGCCCGGGACCTCAACAAGGTCTTCGACCGCGCATTCGAGATCGCCAAGGAGTTCGGCGACGAATACGTCTCGAGCGAGCACTTCCTGCATGGCCCTCGCCGAGGCCGGCGGCGACGGCGCCTCCCGGCGCCTTTCGAAGGCGGGGGTTCGCAAGGACGCCCTCCTCAAGGCGCTGAAAGAAGTGCGCGGCTCCACGCGGATCACCGATCCCAACCCCGAGGACAAGTACCAGGCCCTGAAGCGCTACACGCGCGACCTCACCGATCTCGCGCGGCGCGGAAAGATCGACCCGGTCATCGGCCGCGACGAGGAGATCCGGCGCGTCATCCAGGTCCTCTCGCGGCGCACGAAGAACAACCCGGTGCTGATCGGCGAGCCCGGGCGTCGGCAAGACGGCCATCGTCGAAGGCCTCGCGCGGCGGATCCACATGGGCGACGTGCCCGAGGGCCTGAAGAACAAGCGCGTCGTCTCGCTGGATCTCGGCGCGATGATCGCGGGCGCCAAGTACCGCGGCGAGTTCGAGGATCGGCTCAAGGCCGTCCTCAAGGAGATCGAGGAGGCGCAGGGCACGATCATCCTCTTCATCGACGAGCTCCACACGCTCATCGGCGCCGGCGCGGCCGAGGGCGCCATGGACGCGTCCAACATGCTGAAGCCGGCGCTCGCCCGCGGCGAGCTGCGCGCCATCGGCGCGACGACGCTCTCCGAGTACCAGAAGCACATCGAGAAGGACGCGGCTCTCGAGCGCCGCTTCCAGCCGGTCTACGTCGAGGAGCCGTCGGTCGAAGACACCATCGCGATCCTCCGGGGACTGCAGGAGCGCTACGAGATCCACCACGGCGTGCGCATCACCGACGCGGCCCTCGTCGCCGCGGCCCGGCTCTCGCACCGCTACATCACCGACCGCTTCCTGCCGGACAAGGCGATCGACCTGATCGACGAGGCGGCGGCCCGCCTGCGCACGCAGATCGACTCCGTGCCGGTCGAGATCGACGCCGTGGACCGGCGGATCGTCAACCTCGAGATCGAGAAACGGGCACTCCAGAAGGAGAAGACCCGGGAGGCCAAGGACCGTCTCGAGGTCCTCGAGAAGGAGCTCAGCGAGGCGCGCGAAGAGGCGACGCGCCTGCGCGCCCAGCTGGACGGCCGAGAAGGACCGCATCCAGAAGATCGGCCAGATCAAGGAGACGCTCGAGAAGGTCAAGCTCGAGGCCACCGAGGCCGAGCGCCAGGGAGACCTGCAGAAGGTCGCCGAGCTGCGCTACGGGCGGCTGCCCCAGCTCGAGAAGGAGCTCGCGGCGGAGAACGCGAAGCTCGCCGAGCTCCAGAAGGGCCAGCCCATGCTGCGCGAGGAGGTCACCGAGGAGGACATCGCCTCGGTCGTCTCGCGCTGGACCGGCGTGCCGGTGGAGCGGATGATCGAGAGCGAGTCGCAGAAGCTCCTCAAGATGGAGGACCGGCTCCACGCCCGCGTCATCGGCCAGGACGAGGCCGTCCACGCCATCTCCGAGGCCGTCCGGCGCTCACGCGCGGGCCTCTCGGATCCGAACCGGCCGCTGGGCTCGTTCCTCTTCGTCGGGCCGACCGGCGTCGGCAAGACCGAGCTCGCCCGGGCGCTCGCCGAGTTCCTCTTCGACGACGAGCACGCCATGGTCCGCCTCGACATGTCCGAGTACATGGAGAAGCACGCGGTGGCGCGCATGATCGGCGCCCCTCCCGGCTACGTCGGCTACGAAGAGGGCGGGCGGCTGACCGAGGCGATCCGCCGCCGCCCCTACTCGGTCGTGCTCTTCGACGAGATCGAGAAGGCGCACCCCGACGTCTTCAACGTCCTGCTGCAGGTCCTCGACGACGGGCGCCTGACCGACGGCAAGGGCCGCGTCGTGTCGTTCAAGAACACGGTCATCATCATGACCTCCAACCTCGGCTCGGAGTGGATCGCCGAGGAGTCGACGCGCGACGAGGAGGAGATCAAGGCCAAGATCGAGGAAGCGCTGCGGCGTCACTTCCGGCCGGAGTTCTTCAACCGCATCGACGACGTCATCGTCTTCCACCGGCTGACGCGCGAGGAGATCGAGAAGATCGTCGAGATCCAGCTCCAGAGCGTCGCGAAGACGGTTCAGGACCGCGGGATCGAGCTCTCGCTGGACCCCCGAGGCCCTGAGGCGGTTCCTGGCGGGCCGGGGTTACGACCCGACGTTCGGCGCGCGGCCTCTGAAGCGGCTGATCCAGAAGCAGGTCACGGGAGCCCTGGCGAATCAGATACTGGAAGGAAAACTGGTCGCGGGCGACCGGGCGGTCCTCAACTCTCGCGCGGACGGCGAGTCGCTCGAGGTCGAGAAGGACAGCAGCCGGAACGAAAAGAAATTCGCCGATACGAAATCGCTGACGATGACCAAGGAGGTTTCCATGAATCTGATGCGTTTTGACCCATATCGTGAGTTTGCGTCTCTCGAAGAACGGCTCCACCGCGCGTTCGGCACGACCGAGCGCCGGGACGAGAGCCTGGCCGCCTGGGCTCCGCCCGTCGACATCGCCGAGGAGAAGGACCGGATCCTCATCACGGCCGAGCTCCCGGGCTTCCGGCAGAACGAGATCTCGATCCAGATGGAGAACGGCATGCTGACCCTCTCGGGCGAACGGCGCTTCGAGAAGGAGTCGGCCGACAAGGCCTACCACCGGATCGAGCGGTCGTACGGACAGTTCGTACGCAGCTTCAGCCTGCCCAACAACGTCGACCGCGACAAGATCAAGGCGAAGTTCGCCGACGGCCTGCTTCAGGTGGAGCTGCCCAAGCGGGAGGACGCCAAGCCCCGGACGATCCAGATCTCGGGCGGAAGCTCTCCCGAAACGATCGACGTCAAGTCGAAGTAAGGCGCGGTTTCTTCACGGCCGTCGCCCCGCCCTCGGGCGGGGCTTTTCTTTTGGGCGGCCCACGGGCCAAAGCGGTATCGGGCCCGGGTGGAATCCCGCAATAGACTCCGCCGCATGGAGTTGTGCAGGCCGTGAAAAGGCTCTTCGCCGGCCCTCCTCCTGGTTCCGGCTCTGCTCGCCGCCGCCCGCGCCGCTCCCCTCTCGACCCGGAAGAACGAGATCGTTCTGGTGGTCGAGAAGGTCTCCCCCTCCGTCGTGAACATCTCGGCCGAGCAGACTCTCCGCAGCCGAGGCCCTCGATCTTCGACGACTTCTTCTTCGGGATGGACCCGCGCTCGCGCCGGCGGGCGCAGTCGCTGGGCTCCGGCGTGATCATCGACCCGAAGGGCATCATCCTGACCAACGACCACGTCGTCTCCGGCGCTTCGAAGATCATCGCGACGACCAAGGCCGGCGTCGAGCTCGAGTGCGAGGTCGTCGGCGCCGACACCGACAACGACCTCGCCGTCCTGCGGGCACGCCGGCCCGGGCGGCGCCCTGCCCGCGATCAAGCTCGGCAGCTCGTCGGACCTCCTGATCGGCGAGACGATCGTCGCCATCGGCAATCCGTTCGGCCTTTCGAACACGGTGACCGCCGGCGTCGTCTCGGCCACCGGGCCGCACCGTCCGCGCCGAGAACGAGCGCACCTACACGGACTTCATCCAGACCGACGCCTCCATCAACCCCGGCAACTCGGGCGGCCCGCTCGTCAACCTCGACGGCGAGATGATCGGCGTCGCGACCGCGATCATCGGCGGCGGCGCCCAGGGCATCGGCTTCGCGATCCCGATCGACCGCGCGCGGCGGATCGTCGACGACCTCCTGCGCTTCGGCGAGGTGCGCCCCGTATGGATCGGCGTGCGCGGCAAGACGCTCGTCTCGGGCGAGGAGAACCGGCCGCGGGGATTCCGGGTGCGCATGCGTGTATCCCGATTCGCCGGCGGCCTCGCGGGCGGGCGTCGCAGGTCGGCGACCAAATCGTATCGGTCGACGGGGCGCCCATCGATTCGCAGGAGGCCTTCGAGACCGTGCTCGTCGACGCGCGGCCCCGGCCGGCCGCTGAAGCTCGTCGCTGCGCGGCAAGGGCGGCGAGCGGACCGTCACCGTGCAGGGCGAGGCGCCGCCCGCCGGAATCGGTCCGCGCCTTCTCCGCGAGGAGCTCGGCATGGCCATCCGCGCCGGCGAGTCAGGGCCTTCGGATCACGGTCGTCGATCGCGAGGGCCTCGCGGCCCAGGCGGGCCTGAAGACCGGCGACATTCTTCTCGCCGTCAACGGCACCGCCGTGCGGACCATCGAAGACGTCGACCACGTCCTGCAGCGCGACCTGAACAAGCCGAGCGTCGTCATCGAGATCGGCCGGGGACGGTTCTCGTACACGCTGACGCTGCCCTCGACTAGCCGTCGCTCGTGCGTCGGATCTGCGCCGTCGCACCGGCCGGCGGCTCCGAGCGGTCGAGCGGCTGATCCGCGCGGCGCGCCGCTCCGCGGCGCGACCTCCTCTCTTCGGTCGGGGACAGACCGTGCCGCACCGTCTCTACGGGGTCTGGCCGGTGTCGGTCGCCGCGAACGACTTCGGATGGCGAACGCGGTAGGATCGCGCACCTTGAACGCCGAGAGAAACCCCGAGTCCGCTTCGCGCCGTCTCCGACGGGCTCGCTGCACGTCGGCGGCGCCCGGACGGCGCTCTACAACCTCCTCTTCGCGCGCCACGAGCAAGGGACCTTCCTCCTTCGAATCGAGGACACCGACGTCGAGCGCTCGCGGGAGGAGCTCACGGCCCAGATCCTCTCGGCCATGGAGTGGCTGGGGCTCGAGTACGACGAGGGGCCGTTCTACCAGTCGCGCCGCTACGACCTCTACCGCGAGGCGGCGGAGCGCCTGATCCGCGAGGGCAAGGCCTACCGGGCTTTCGAGACGCCCGAGGCGCTCGAGCAGGAGCGCAAGGCCGCGGAGGCCGCCGGGCGGGCCTACCGCTACTCGGGCGCCGGCCGGAACATCCCTCCGGAGGAGAGCGACCGCCGCGCGAGAGCCGGCGAGAGGCACGTCGTCCGCCTTCGCATGCCGGATGAGCCGATCGTCGGTCGACGATCTGGTGCGCGGGCGCGTGGAGTTTCCGGCCGAGGCCCTCGACGATTTCGTCCTCGTGCGCTCCGACGGGCACCCGCTGTACCACTTCTGCGTGTGCGTCGACGACACCGAGATGCGCATCACGCACGTCATCCGGGGAGACGATCACCTCGCGAACACACCCAAGCACGTCGCCCTCTTCCGCGCCCTCGGCGCGCCGATCCCCGCCTTCGCGCACCTCGGCATGATCCTCGGCACCGACAAGAAGAAGCTCTCCAAGCGCCACGGCGCGGCGGCCGTCGAGGAGTGGCGCGACGAGGGCATCCTCCCCGAGGCGCTCTTCAACTTCCTGGCGCTGCTCGGGTGGGCGCCGGGCGGAGACCGCGAGATCCTCTCGCGGGAAGAGATGGAGCGGGAGTTCACCCTCGAGCGGGTCGGAGCGTCGCCTTCGGTCTTCGACCCCGAGAAGCTTCTCTGGATGAACCAGCAGTACATCGCCCGAATGCCGGCGGCCGAGCTCCTCGCCCGTTCGCTGCCGCACGCACCGGACGGCGTTCCGCCGGAGGCGGTGGCGCTGCGCGCGATCGAGCTGCACCGGCCCCGCGTGCGGACGCCGATCGAGATGGGGCGGGCGCTTTCGAGCTACGCCCGGGACCCCGAGGAGTACGACGCCGACGGCCTGAAGAAGCACGTCAAGCCGGACACCGGCCGGCACCTCGAAGCGCTCGCCGAAGCGCTCGGCGGGCTCTCGGAGTGGAGCGCCGCGTCGACCGAGGCCGCGCTGCGCGCGACGGCCGAGGCGGGCGGCGTTTCCGCCGGGAAGCTGATCCATCCCGTTCGTCTCGCCCTGACGGGCGTGACGGTCGGGGCTCCCCTCTTCGACGTCGTGGAGCTGCTCGGGAAGGAGACGACCCTGCGGCGCCTCCGAAGGTTCCTCGCGGCGGCCGCTGCCGCGCCGCGCCTGCGGCCTGCCTGATCGGAGCTTGCGAAAGACAGGGCCGCGGCGGTCGGCTGCGCGACCGGCGGCCAGACGGTTCAGCTCCCGGAGCCGTCCTCTTCGACGCCTTTGGCCTTCAGGCGGTAGTCGTCTTTCAGGGCTCGGAGGTCCTTCAAAGCCCGGCGCAGGACTCCGATCACATTCGAGACTTCGCGTCCGTAGTACTTCATCTCCGGATCGCAGTCGGTCAGGCTGTAGACCGCCTCGTCTTTCTCGAGCCGGTCCTTCTCGAAGCTCAGGCGCTCGATCATCTCGTCGAGCTCGGTGCGGAGCACGAAGGCGATGTCGCGCACGCCGAGGTAGCGGCTGCACTGCGGGCAGTGGACCTCCTCGCTGCCGGTGTCGGGCACGCTGTCGATCACGAACTGCCGCTCGCAGCGGGGGCACTCGAAGACTTCCGGGATCATCGTTTCTCTCGGCCGAAGTGTACTCTCGAGCGCGGCGCGGGGCGTGT
The DNA here is from genome assembly GCA_963723535.1 of uncultured Acidobacteriota bacterium. GTDB lineage: Bacteria > Acidobacteriota > Thermoanaerobaculia > UBA5066 > Gp7-AA6 > DAHUXD01. The sequence goes on along the minus strand of CAVRRE010000005.1, from coordinate 29,246 downwards.
GATTTTCGGCTGCCGCCTCGCGACGGAAAGCCCGTACAATGCGTCGAGGTCTGCCCTCGGCGGGCCCGGGCCCGGCGGCCGCGCCTCGTCGTCGCCCCCCGGCGAAGTAGAAACTTCATGAAGCTGCTCGTCGTCGTCGGAACACGGCCCGAGGCCATCAAGATGGCTCCGGTCATTCGCCGCCTGCGCGAAGAGGCCGGCGCGCGCGTGGTCCTCTGCGCGACCGCGCAGCATCGCGAAATGCTCGACCAGGTGTTCTCCCTCTTCGGGCTCTCGCCGGACATCGACCTCGATCTGATGCGTCCCGACCAGACGCCCAATGCCCTCGCGGCCCGCGTCCTGTCGGGTCTCGACGAGGTGCTCGCGCGCGAGGCGCCGGACTGGCTCCTCGTGCAGGGCGACACGACCACGGCGATGGCCGCCGCTCTCGCCGCGTTCCACCGCCACGTGCGCGTCGGCCACGTGGAGGCGGGTCTGCGCACCGGCGACTTCCAGCATCCCTTTCCCGAAGAGATGAACCGTCGGGTCGTGGATCTGGTTTCGGAAGCCAACTTCGTTCCGACGCGGCGCGCGGCCCGGGCCCTCGAAGCCGAGGAGGTCCCGGCGGCGAAGATCTACCTGACCGGAAATACCGTCGTGGACGCGCTCGAGGACATCGCGAGCCGGGAAGGCGACGTGGCCGAGGAGGACCTCGTCCTCATCACGGCGCACCGCCGCGAGAGCTTCGGCGAGCCGCTCCAGCGCGTGGTCCGCGCGATCGGGCGCCTCGCGGGCCGGTTCCCCGCGACCCGCTTCGTGCACGTCGTCCATCCCAATCCCAACGTTCGCAACGTCGTCTACGAGAACGCGCGTCTCTCCAACGTGACGCTCGTCGAGCCGCTGGACTACCTCGCGCTGGTCCGGCTGATGCGGCGGGCGCGCCTGATCCTGACGGATTCGGGCGGCATCCAGGAGGAGGCGCCGACCTTCGGCAAGCCCGTTCTCGTGCTCCGCGAGAAGACCGAGCGCCCCGAAGGCGTCGAGGCGGGTCTCGCCCGTCTCGTCGGCACCGACGAGGAGAAGATCGTGGGAGAGGCCGGCGCGCTTCTCGCCGACGGCGCGGCGCGGCGCCGCATGTCCGGGAAGAATCCCTACGGCGATGGGCGGGCGGCGGATCGCATCGCGGCGATCCTCATGGGTCGCTCGTTCGAGCCCTTTGCCCCTCCGGCATGAGGCCCTCCTGGGAATCGGGGCTCCGTGGCCGGATCTACGCCCTCGGCCGCAGGCTCACCCCGCTCTCGTGGCGTCGGGCCCTGCGGCGGCGTCTGAAGCCCGAGAGGCTGCTCGGAATCCGCAAGCCTCCCGTGGAGTTCGCCTGGCGGCCCCTGGAGCCGGAGCGTCCCCGTCCCGGCCGAGACGACATCCTCGTGCTTCCGGTCGTGGCCTGGAGCTACCGCCGCCAGCGCCCGCAGCAGCTCGCCGAGGCTCTGGCCCGGCGCGGGCGGCGCGTGTTCTACGGGTCGGTCCGCGGCAGCGGCGAGCCGCTCGAGCCGGTCGGAGCCGCCCCGGGCGTCACGCTGCTCCCCGTCGACGGCCCGCGGCGCGAAGACCTTCCCGAGAAGCGGCTCGAAGGGACGACGCTCGCCCGGGCGGCCGAGAGTTTTCGCGCCGCCCGGGACCGATTCGGAATCGAGGGCGCCGTTTCGCTCGTCCAGTCGCCGTACTGGGGGCCGCTGGCGGAGCGGCTGCGGGAGGGGTTCGGCTGGCGCATCGTCTACGACTGTCTCGACGCGCATGAATCGTTTGCGACGAACCGCGCGGAGAGGCTGGCCGAATCCGAAAAGCGGCTGGCGGCGTCGGCCGACCTCGTCGTGGCGACCTCCGAGCCTCTTCGCCGCCGCATGGATGCCCTGGGCGCGCGCGCGCGGCTTCTTCCGAATGCCTGCGACTACGCGCTCTTCTCGGATTCGCCGCGGCCTCCGGCGAAGCCGCCGTGGACGGTCGGATACGTGGGCGCCGTCGACGAATGGTTCGACTCCGGGCTCCTCAATCGGCTCGTCGCGCAGCGTCCCGACTGGCGATTCGAGATCGTCGGGGGCCTGGAAGGGGGCTCCGTCGGCCTCACCCCGGCGCCGAACCTCGTCCTTCACGGGGAACGGCCGCACGCCGAAGTGAGCGGGTTTCTGTCGCGCTTCGACGTCGTGATCATCCCCTTCCGGCTCACGCCGCTGACGCACGCCACCGATCCCGTGAAGGTGTACGAAGGCCGCGGCCGCCGGGCTCCCGATCGTGGCGACGCCGATGGAATCCCTGCAGCCTCTGGCACGTCAGGGCGTCGTCCGCTTCGCGTCGACCCCCGAGGACTTCGCCCGGGAGATCGCCGCGGCCGTGGCCGAGGGCCCGGCCGGAGCCGAGCGGCAGTCCGCCTTCGCGCGCCAGAACACCTGGGACGCGCGCGCCGGCGCGCTGGACTCGTGGATCGCCTCCCTGCCGCCGCGGGAGGCAACCGTCCGGAGAGCCGCACCGTGAGCGCCTCGCACGCCGCGCCGGAGGTCTACGACTCGGACCGGCGCGGCCCGCGCTGGATCGAGGAGGCCGCGAACCTCTGGCGGTACCGGTCGCTCGTCCACGAGCTCGTCATCCGCGACATCAAGGTCCGCTACAAGCGCTCCGTTCTCGGGATGCTCTGGACCATGCTGGCGCCGCTCCTCAACATGGTCGCCCTGACGCTCGTGTTTTCGGCTCTCCTGAAGACGACGATCTCGAACTACCCCGTCTACTTCATGGCGGGCCAGATCTTCTGGAGCTTCTTCTCCCAGACGACCCTCTCGGCCGCGTCCCAGACGCAGGCCTCGAACGACCTGGCCAAGCGCATGTTCGTGCCGCGCTCGGTCTTCGTCGCGGCGGCGGTGGGCGGCGGCCTGGTCAACCTGTTTCTGTCCCTCTTGCCGCTCGTCCTGATCCTCGCGGTGACGGGCTTCCGCTTTTATGCGACGTGGGCGTTTCTCCCCGTTTCCATCTTCATCCTCACGCTCTTCACGGCCGGCGTCGCGCTCCTTCTCTTCACCCTGACGTCACGCTTCGCCGACGTCCGCGAGATGTACGGCGTGATCGTGCAGACATGGTTCTTTCTCACACCGATCGTCTATGAGCCGTCGATCGTGCCGTTTCGCTACCGCGTGTGGCTGTCGCTGAATCCCATGTACCACCTGATCCAGGTATTCCGGAAGCCGATCTACGACGGGACGCTTCCCTCGCCGACGCTGATCGTGGTCTCGCTCGCGTTCGCCGTGGTCATCCTCGTCACGGGCTGGGTCTACTTCTGCCATCGCACCGACAAGATGGCCTACTGGAGCTGAGGCGCGCGTGGCCGTCGTGATCCGCCTCGAGAAGATCGGTCTCCGCTACCGCGTTCCGCGGGAGCGGATCCACTCGCTCAAGGAATACACGATCCGCCGCCTCCAGAGGCGCCTGGCGTACGACGAGCTCGAGGCGCTCCAGGACGTGGACCTCGTCGTCGAGCCCGGCGAACGCATCGGCGTCATCGGCCGGAACGGCGCCGGCAAGAGCACGCTCTTTCGCGTCATCTCGCGCGTCCTCCCGCCGTCGGCCGGCCGCGTCTACGTCGCCGGACGGATCGCGCCGATCCTCGAGCTCGGCCTCGGATTTCACGGCGAGCTGACCGCGCGCGAGAACGTCATGCTCCAGGGCGCGCTCCTCGGCTTCTCGCGGGCGGACATGCGGCAGCGTCTCGAGCGCATCGTGGAATGGGCCGAGGTTCAGGACTTCATGGACGCCCCGACGCGGACGTTCTCGACCGGCATGGCCGCCCGCCTCGCCTTTTCCGTCGCCACCGACGTCGATCCCGACATCCTTCTCGTCGACGAGGCCCTGTCGGTCGGCGACGAGAAATTCCAGCGCAAATGCCGCGACCGCATGGAGGGCTTCCACGGCCGCGGCAAGACGATGATGCTCGTCTCCCACTCCACCTCGCAGATCCGGGACAACTGCGACCGGGCGATCTGGCTCCACCACGGCCGCGTCGTGCGCGACGGCGACGCCGTTTCGGTGACCGAGGCGTACCACCAGTGGTCGCTCGGCGAGAGCGACCTCGTCAGCTGACGGGCCGCCCGGCGGTACGCCGCGGAAAACGAACGGGCGCGGCCGAAGCCGCGCCCGTTTTCGATTCGGATACCCGGCGAGTCTCTACGGGCCGTACAGCACGAGGCCGAACGTCTTGACCAGGAAGACGGCCATCTGCTGGCGCTGCACCGGGTTGCCCGGGCAGTAGTTGGGGCCGCCGCAGCCGGCGGTGACCTCCCGCGCCACGAGCTCGTTGATCCACGGTGCGAACGGGCTCGAACAGGGCACATCGTCGAAGGCCGGCGTGACGCAGGCCGGCGGAAGGTAGCCGGAGCCTTCCTCGGTCTTCAGGAGGAAGACCGCCATCTGCTGGCGAATCGTCGGATCCGTCGGGCAGTAGGTCGTGCCCCCGCCGCAGCCCGCGGTCACGCCGCGCGCGAAGAGCTCGTTGATCCACGGAGCGAACGGGTTCGCGCACGGCACATCCGTGAAGACCGGCGTGACGCAGGCCGGGGGAATGTAGTCGCCACCTTCCTTGGCCTTGAGGAGGAAAACGGCCATCTGCTGGCGGGTGACCGTGTCGCCCGGGCAGAACGTCGTGCCCGCGCCGCAGCCGGCGGTCACGCCGTTGTGGAGCACGGTCTCGATCGAGGGGTAGAAGTTGCTGGCCGTCAGCACGTCCGTGAAGCTGCCGCCGACATGAAGCACCCAGTCCTTCACGGAGAGGGCCGGGGTGCCCCCCTTCAGTGGGATCTGGCCGAGCGTCTCGGTGACCGAGGCGTCCCAGTGGATCCCGGGACGCGCCGCCGCCGTGATGCTGACGGCGTAGCAGTCCGTGCAGGCGGACGATTCGGCCGGGTCAAGAGAACCGTATGCGCCGGCCGCGTCGGTGATTTGGTACGTGGGGCCGGCCGGTCCGTTGAAGTTGGACGCCGCGCCGTTGAACGTCACGAGATTCAGGCCCGTATTCGTCCAGGTCGGCGCCACGACGGCGTTCTCGCCGACTTCCAGGACGTCGTTGCCGGCCGCGTCGACTGCGAGGGCGGTCGGGCCGACCGACGTCGCCTGCGAGCAGTCGTCGGTGTGGGCGTCGGGAATCTGAGTGTAGAGATCTGTGATCGTCACCTCGTCGAAGTCGAAGCCCAGGCCCGCGACGAGCTCGTCGGTCCCGTAGTTGATCTGGAGCTGAATGACGCGGTCCGTGAACGCGCCGCCCGGGTTGAAGGCCGCGGCGTTGAAATTGGCGGCATACCAGAGGTTCGGAAAGCCCGCAGTGGTGCCGTTCCAGCCCGCCTGACCTGTCGTGCCGCAGACCCCGTTGCCCGCGCCGTTGGGCACGCTGTAGGGCCGGCCGCTCGAGGGCACGATCACCGTACGGTCGCCCGAGGAAGCGTCGATGAGGCTGATGTTGGCGCGATCCCAGTACTCGCCGTCCGACTGAGGCTCGATGTCGTAACGCAACCGGAGTGCCAGGGTCGACGTGTCGCTGAGGACCAGCGACGGCGACCGCACGATGTCGCACTGGTCATCGAGGCCGGAGGAGGAGGACATGTGCGCGTTGGTTCCGTTGGCGCCGCTGCCGGTCGTCCGGACGAACGTGCCGCTCTCCTCGGTCCAGCCTTCCTCGTCCACTTCGAAGCTGAAGGTCCGTGAAGCCACGAACTCGAGGTCGCTCTCGTTGTGCTGGATCGTGATCAGCACGGTCCGGGTCTCCCCCCCGAGCTCGTCCGCCGTGATCTCGACGAGAAGCTCGGTCGTGCCGTCGTACGTCAGGCCGTCGGGCTGGATCTGGAAGGCACCCTCGGCGATCGTGCAGGCGGCGAGGCTCGGCGAGATCGACGCCGGAAGGGGCGTGAGGATGTCGGTATCCGGATGCGTGACCGCGGTGATCGCGATGATCCGGACGTTGGTGAGCTCGACCTCTCCGATGTTGTTGACCTGGAAGGTGATGGTCGCGACCTCGCAGTTGTCGAGGAAGGGGTCGCCGTCGCCGCCGGTGAAGCCGAAGTCGTCGAGGATCGCCAGATTCGGTCCGGGGACCGGCGCCTCCGCCTGGCAGATCGAGAGCCGCCCCATGCACGTGTCGCTCGCTCCGACCGCCCCGACGGCGTAGGAGTACTCGCGTCCGTTCTGGAGGCCGGTGTCCACGAACGAGAGCTCGGTCGTCTCGGCCACGATGACCTTGCCCATGTCGCAGGGATTCACTCCTTCGCCGCGGTAGACGACGTACTTCGTGGCTCCGGCCACGGCCGTCCAGGTCAGGCTCACGGCGCGGTCCTGGCCCTCGAGCGTGACGACCGGCGCCGTCGCCGGGGCTCCCGCGCAGCCGCTGTTCTGGCTGGTCGGCGTCGCGCAGTGGATCTCGTGACGCTCGAACGCGGCGCGGATGGCCGTCATGTGGGGCGTGCCGTCGTTGAGGTTGCCGTTGTTGTCGTCGGCCGCGAGGATCGAGAGGTAGCCGCCGGTCGCGACGCAGCCGTCGTTTCCGGGGGTGCCGGTGCAGGTGTACCAGTTGGAGATGGGCTGAGCGCCGATGTAGAGCAGCCGCGTCGCGATCTCGTGCGCCGTCTGCGCGTCGTAGTTGAAGGGGGCCGCGAGCAGATCCCGGGTCATGAGGTCCCAGCCCGTTTCGGCCGCGGGCATGCCTTCACAGTGCACCTCGAGGCCACAGGGGCCCTGGTCGGGATCCACGGGGCACCCCGGCGCGCCGCCCGGACCGGCGCACTCGCCGTCGGTGAAGCCGTCCAGGATCCAGCTGATCGTATGCGGCGCGTCGCAGCGGTGGTTCAGATAGTCGATGTCGCGAACGCCTGTGCAGCCCGTCGTGGGAGTGCCGTCGCAGGCGTCTCCGTAGCCGCCGCAGGTGTTGTTGATGAAGAATCCGCGGGCGATGCAGGACGTGTTCAGGCGAAGGGCGGCGTAGATGTCGGCGATCGACTCGCCGGGGCCCGCGATGTCGGGGTTCGTGCCGTTGTTGTCCATGCCGTGGCCCCACTCGTGGTCGAAGATCGCGGCGATCTCGCCAGTATTGCGGCAGCCGGCGCCGATCGCCGAGCGGAAGAAGGTCACGGTCTCGCCGTCCCAGAAGGCGTTGCAGACGTCCGGAAAGTTCATGTTCGCCGTCAGCTGGGTGCGCGCCCAGTCGCCGCCATCGGTCCCGGCGTCGAGGTGGCCGCGCGCCTGTTCGGCGATGCGGTTGAGCTCGTAGAAGCCGGAGCGACTGGACTTCGTGTCTCCGGCCGAGTGACCCACCGGCACCACGCAGTCGGTGGCCTCCGGCGTGGGGCCCTCCCCGAGGTCGACGCCGTCCGTGCCCGTCTCATTGATCGCGCCGCAGCCATCCAGCATCCGCATGTAGATGCCGTTCAGCGCCGTCGAGATCGAGCCCGGGATGCATCCCATGTTGCCGCCCGTGTCGGTGAAACGCTTGACGCCGCCGATCGTGAAGTCCGCGAACGGCATCGGCCAGTCGGACTGCTCGATCCCGTCGGGCGGCCGCTGGTCGTTGCTGACCGGATACGCGCCGCCGGTGATCTGCCCGTCGGCGTACTGGTTGCGATCCCGGAAGGAGAGGAGCGTGCCGTTTGCGCTGTCGACGAGGCCTTCCCACGTGCCGAGATCGCCGTCGATCTTGCAGGACACGACCCAGGCGAGCCGGTACCCGATTCCGGTTCCGGCCGCGACCGGCACGAGCTCGAGCCGGGCCGGCTTCGTGATCGCCGCGATGGCCATCGGCCGCACGTGCGCGCGCACGGTCTCTTCGGCGGCGTCGGCCGCGACGCCTGGACGCCGAGGGACATTCGGGCCGATGTCGCCCCAGCGCTGGAGGCCGAGGAGAATGAGATTGCCGTGGTTGATCGCGGCGCCGATCGAGTTGTCGCGCACCGGAATCCCGTCCACGACGCGCGGCACGTAGATGAAGATGATGTTGCCGTCGTCGTGGACCGAGATCCTCGGCGACGTCGAGAGCTGCGAAAGGTCGAGCTTCAGGTCGGCCGCGTTCGCCCCGAGGTACTCCTGGAGGGCGCTCCAGGCCGCGGCTTTCCACTCGTCGGCGCCGAGCGGCGGCCGCCCGCCGATCCAGACGAGCTCGTTGCCGTGGCCGCTTCCCGGAACGAGCGGCCGGGAGAGGATCAGCGAGCTCCACCTCCAGACCCGCGTGTCGTAGAAGGCCGTTCCCGGCCCGACACCCAGTCTCTCCATGGCGGACTCGAGACTCGCGTGCGTCGCGCCGTCGAGAGCCGCGAGTGCCTGCGTTTGCTCGGGCACGAAGAGGTTGGGATCGATGTACGCCTTCTCTTTCGCCGCGCCTCGCCGCGGCTGCACCGCCAACAGAGTCGACACGGCGAGCCAGCCACACGCAAACAGAGTCAGCCGAAGGGTCCTGGAGATGGAGTTCATGGCGCTCCTTGTTCGGAGGTCATCCGCATGGATTGGAAACGCTTCGACGCGGCGTCATTTGTGGACCTTGAAACCCCGCCAAGTTAACGCCAACCCGGGCTCCTTCAACAGAGTTAAGGTTTCTCGGAGAGCATGCGGCGGGCGTCCTCGGCGGAGGCCGTCCCGGGGGCTACGACGATCGCCCGCCGCAGGTAGGGCTCCGCGTCTCCCGGCCGCCCGGCCGCCCGAAGAAGCCGCCCGACGCGCACGAGGGCTCGCGGGTCCTCAAGCCCGAGCGCCAGAGCCTTCTCGTATCGTTCGAGTGCGAGGGCGGGCCGGTTCTGCCTTTCGGCGACTTCGCCGGCAACCCACCAGGCCGCGTCGAAATCGGGCAGCAGGCGTGTGGCTTCGAGGGCGTGCGAGGACGCGGCAGAGACTTCGCCGGCCGCGAGCTCGACCTGGGCCAGGCGCGCGTAGAGGGCTCCGCTGTGAAGATCCGCGGCCGCGGCCTCAAGCAGAATGCGCCGCTCCCCGGCGGCATCTCCGGACCTCGCCGCGAGCTCGCCCAGACCCAGCCAGGCCGGAGCGAGCCGGGGATTGACCGCGAGAGCGGCCCGGTAGGACGCCCGGGCCTCCTCGATCCGCCCGGCCTGCACGAGCAGCCGGGCGAGCTGCACGTGCAGGAAATCGAGCCGCGGGTTCGCCGCGAGCGCCTCGCCGACCGTCTGGATCGCCGCGCCGACCTCTCCGGCCGCCGCCTGCGCCTCGGCGAGACGCGCCAGGAAGGGCACGTTGCCGGGGCTTGCCTTCACGAGGACCGTGAGGGCGGAGACCGCCTCCCGGGCCCGCCCGGAGCGGGTCAGCTCCTTGGCCCGCTCGAAGTCGTCCATCAGCTTGATCCCGTCCTTCGGGTCGATCGTTCCGGCGCGGCCGCTCGACCCCGAGAGATAGCCGAGCCGGCGAAGGGAGTCCGCCAGCTCCCCGGACTCGGGCGGAGCTCCCGCCGGGCGCGCGCCGCGGTTCGCCTCCGCGATGACCGCCTGGAGACGCCGCACGGCCTCGGCCTCCGCGGGCGTTCCCCACAGATTCCTCGACTCGGCGGGGTCGGCGCGCAGGTCGTAGAGCTCGGGCCGCGGCGCGACGATGAGGCGAAGCCGCTCGTCCGTGGCGGCGGCGAGGGGGCTCCAGCCGTAGGCGGAGGCCGGCATGTCGGTCTCGCTGTACACCGGCGCGGGCCTCGCCGGCGCGGCCGCCCGCACACCCGGCAGCTCCGGGCCGAAGGGCCGGGCGCTCGTCCCGAGGCCGGAGAGCGCGAGGAGCGTCGCGGCGAGCCCGCGTGTGGCGACCGGTCCGTCGACGACGCGGCCCGGGGGCACACCCGGCCCGGCGAGGAGCAGGGGCACCGCCAGGGCGCCCTCATAAAGGAAGACGCCGTGCTCCTTCTCGCCGTGCTCCCCCAGCATCTCGCCGTGGTCGCCGACGGCGGCGACGATCCGGCGCCCGCGGCCCGGCAGTGCCTCGAGGAGTCGCCCGATCTCCCGATCGACGTACGCGACCTCTCCCGCGTAGCGCCGGGCCGCCGACGCGCCCGTCCAGTCGCCGGGCGGCAGGTACGGCGCATGCGGGTCGTAGTAGTGGACCCAGACGAAGTACGGGCGTCCGGCCTCGAGCTTCGCCGACCAGGCGAGGGCGGCGCTCGTGACGAGGGCGGCGTCTCGCTCGGGATAGCCCTGTTCGCCGAGCCTTTCGGCGACCATGAAGTCGTCGTAGACCTCGAACCCGCGCGCCAGGCCGAAGCGCCGGTCGAGAACACGCGAGGCGATGAAGGCCCCGGCGCGGTATCCGCGGGCCGCGAAGGCCTCGGCGAGCGTTGGGATCCCGGCGGGGAGCGACGCGACCCCGTTGTCGCGCACGCCGTGCGCCGGAGGCTCGAGGCCCGTCAGGAGCGAGCAGTGGGCCGGAAGCGTCAGCGGCGAGGCCGTCAGGGCGTTGCGGAAGCGAACGCCCTCTTTCCCGAGGGCATCGAGGTTTGGCGTCAGCGACGCTCGGCCCTCGACGCGCCCGACGTGGTCCGAGCGGGTCGTGTCGAGCGTGATCAGGACGACGGAGGGAGGCTGGGCGTCCGCGAGCGCGAGCCAGCCGAGCAGGAGCGGGATCAAGGGGGGCCATTGTCGCAAAAAAAAACGGGCGCGGCGTGAGCCGCGCCCGTGATCGATGCGGAGAATGCCTTACCGCGCCAGCGGCGCCGGGGGCAGGAGCACCGGGATCCCGAAAGCCTTGGCCAGGAAGACCGCCATCTGACCGTTGCTGATGGGCTGCTGGGGGCAGTAGTTGTTGTTTCCGCAACCCGCCACCACACCCTCGTTGAATAGAGCCCTCGATGTAGTCTGCGAACAGGCTCGGGCAGGGAACGTCGTTGAACACTCCTCCCGTGCACTCCGGCGGCGCCTCGTCGCCGTGCTCGCCCTTCCAGACCAGGGCCGACATCTGTGCGCGGGTCACCGGGATGTCGGGACAGTAGAGCGTCGGGCGAGGCGCTGCAGCCCGCCGTGACGCCCAGGTCGAAGATGCCCTGGATGTAGAACGAGTTGTAGTCGTTGAACGTCACGTCCGAGAAGATGTTCTGGTAGACCGGGGGCGGCGTGTTGCGCCCGTTGATCGCGCGCCAGAGGTATCCCGCCATGTCGGCGCGGGTCACGAAGCCATCCGGACAGAAGTAGAGGACGCCAGGGAGGCAGACCGGCGTCCCGCCGAACATCACTCCCGCTCCCGCCACTCCGTAGATGTACGCCTGGAACTGATTGTCATCCGGCACGTCGAGGAACCGGACCGTGAGCGTGACCGCGACCGGGTCCATCTGTGCCGGCGTTTGGCTCAGGAAAGCGAGCTGCGCCTGATAGAGACCGGGGAGTATCCCCTCCGAGTCCCAGGTGACCGAGATCGGGAACGGGTTGGTCGCGCCGTTGCCGAGGGCGGGCGGGACAGTGCCCGACGTCGGGTCGACAGAGAGCCACGGAATGTCGATGGGGCATCCACCGGGCGTTCCGGCTTCTCCGGACGCGACCTTGTAGATATTTCCGGTGTTCTGGTTCACCAGCCAGAGGTTTCCAGCGCAGTCCGCCTCCATGCCCGCACCGGCGCCGAGGCCGAAATCGTCAACCGGGAAGCTATCGACCACCGCGTAATTGTTGTAGGCATCGAGAACGGTCACCTCTTCGACGAAGTCGTTCACCATGACGAAGAGATGCCCGCTCGCCGGGAAGAACGCCAGGCCGGAAATACTGAGCCCAACGAAACTCGAATCCAGAATGGTCCCGTTCACGTCGAAGTGATTGATGACGCCGTCTTCCCAGGACCCCGCATAGAAGGTATCCGTCGCTACGTCGTAGGCGAGGCCGCGCTCGCCGAAGCCCAGACCACCACAGTCGGGGCAGATCGGTATTGCCCGTGGGTACGTGCGCGACCGGGTCGAGCTCGTAGATGCATTGATCGCCGCCCACGTTGACCTGCCAGAGCATCCCGGTCCGCTGGTTGTACGTGCCGTCCGCGGCAAAGCCTGGAGGACCCGTCCAGCTCGTGTTGTCGATCGTCGCGCCGGTGGCCGTGCCGTCCGGCAGGTACTGGTAGTCGAAGTCATTCAACCGCCGAGGAAACCGATGTCGGAAACCCAGAAGTTGTCGGCGCCCAGATCGTAGGCGACGCCCCACGGGCCGTTCAGTCCCAGCGGATAAGACGCCAAAATGTCGCCCGCCGCGGACACCCGACCGGGGCTCGGAGCGTCCGGAGCATTCGGCGATCGGCGCGAGACCCTTGGTATTCCTCAGACCAATACTTCCCCTGTCCCTCGGCATCCGGGCGAGAGCCGCCTGCCTCAAGGCCTCCGAGGCAAAGCCCGTTGTCTTCGATTGCAACAGTGGAACGTTGACCTCGAAGACCTCGGAAACTCGCGGGCGCTCCTCCGGTGTTCGTCACGTTGAGAATCTGGTTCGCGGTGCCGGCCGGGTCGACCTTCTCGTTCAATGCCGTCGGACTCGCCGACAGCACGCCCGATGCGAGCTCGAAGTCCAGACGCTGCGAAGAACCGGGGACGACCACGGCGCTGCCCTGGTCCGGCTGGTACAGGTTAAGTGACGCCTCGAAGTCGTTCGGCCCCGCTTCCGCATACAGGATGTAGAAACCGTCCTCCTGACCGGGGTCCGGCGTCGCGAACGTCTTGGTGGAGCCTCCTCCGATGTTCTGGACCGTCGCTCCATTCAATCCGTTGCCTGAGCCGTCGATAGACGTTGCCGACCACGAGACCGCCGGTCCCGACGTCGCACGAGCCATGCCCATCAAGACGCTGGTCGACCTGCCACCACCACGCCCAGAACGCGTCGTAGTGGAAGCGCACCTTGACGTCCGCCGCCGACGGAAGAGCGGCTTCCTTGATGGAAGGCCCGGGCTCGCTGTCCTCGAACGTGAAGACGTTCGTCCAATTCGCCCCGCCGTCGATGCTGTAGTCAACCTCGCCGAGTTGCGGATAGTCCGGATATTGACAATCGAAAAGTCGGAATTGAACCGGAGGACCGGGCTGGCCGATTCCCGAGAGATTCACCGATGGAGTAATCAGGTTCGTGATGGCCGTGACCAGGACGCCATCGCAGTTGCTGTTGATGATCGCGTACGGACCCGAGCCCCCCGTCTCGTTCCCGTCGAACAATCCGCAGGGGTCCCCTCCCGACTCCACGGTCCAGGGTGGGCCGCCATCGGGCTGTTGTTCTCGACCGACCAGCCGGGCGGAATGACGCCGCCGCTGAACTCCTCGAAAAGGCCGTTCGCGGTGAAGGTGTATCCGGGTGCGCTGCAGGCTTCGAGGTTCGCCTCGAGCGTCCAGTTGTGGACGAGGAACGGAGCGTCGCCCAGCGGCACGCCCAGTGGAAGCGGTCCGCCGCCCGGCTCGTAGCCCGGCGACACCGCGTCGATCAGGAACGTGTAGGTGATGCCCTGCACGAGCGTCACGGTGTAGTAGCCCGTCACCGGGTCGGTCCAGAGCGTCGCCCCCGGATACCCCGGGCCCGAGACCTCGATGCTGCGCGTACAGCGGCCAGTTGCCGGCCGCGTCGCTTTACCGTGCCGTTGACCACTTCCGACGGCGCCGCCTCCAGAGTGAAGTCCTGCATCGTCGTGTTGCCCTCGGCGACCTCGACGTCTTCGGCCGAGCCCGGGAAATACCCGTACTTCGTGACGGTCATGTCGTAGGTCCCGACTGGAAGCATCATCTCGTAGTGGCCCGCCGCGTCCGTCGTCGTGCTCGATTCCCCGGCCGTCACCGTGACGCTCCCTCGATCGGATTTGTACCGTCCGTCACCGTGCCCTCGAGCGTTCCGGTCGGGCCGGCCGTGCAACCCGGGAACTTGAAGGACCGACGCGCGTCTTGAAGTCGAAGGCCTCCGTGTTCGCGTAGTACTCTTGCGTGTACCAGAACGTGCAGTCGTCCGACCGGGTCGACGGACATGGAGCTGTAGTCGCCCCAGCGGTTCGAAGTGTTGATCTGGCTGCCGGTGCCCTCGAGGAAGATGTCTTCTCCGCCCATCGTTGCCGAGCGGATCGCCCTCGAGTCGTCCCGTGATCGCGATCGAAGGATGAATCTCGCTCGAAGAGATGCTGTAGCCGAGCGCCATGTTGCCCTGGCGGTCCTGGGCGATGGAGGCCATCCACCGGAAATTGGAATCGGGGGCGTAGGTCCCTGCCTGGTGGATGAAGGGCCCGCCTCCGGGTTCCGAAGCTCGAACCAGCGAATGCCAGTCTCACCGCCAGCCGTGCCGACGGTGAAATTGGTCACGAGCGACTCGTGCGTGCCGAAGTTGCGGTAGGCCATCCGATTCATCAGCCGATCGGACAGGGTATCGAGGAGCTCGGCCGAGTCGAGCTGTGGAACGCAGGGAGCGAAACCGCAGGGAATGATCCAGTCCGCAGTCGGTATTGCGGTCGGCCCCGTAAATGTGCTGTCTAACGGTGTCTCCCAGTCGACGTGGAACTCATAGATATTGAGCGTGCCCGGGGCGTTGTCCCACCAGGTCATGAAGTAGTTCGGCGAACCTTCGGGCGGAGGAGTCAAGCCGTCCATGTCCGACGGCAGACCTCCGCCGTCGGAATGGCTGGAAGACGATGGATCCCGCCGCGTCGCCCGCCAGCATGGCCGTGCGATCGAAGGCGTAGGCCCCCATTCCGATGAAGGACGGGTTGAACATGTTGATGGCGATGTAGTAGGCGTCGGGCCAGATGCCGAGCTTGGGATAGTCGCCGATGCCGGCCCTCGCTGCCGATCTCGAACTCATACAGCCAGTAATCTCCAAGAGGGTCGCCCGTCTTCGAGACCGCGAAGCACTGGAGGAGGGACCGGTGACGAAGCTCGGCAGCGCAAACTACGTGAAGACCCAGCGTCCCGCCAGCCGGTCGTACTTGACGACCGGATCTCCGTGGTTGAAGGCCTCGCAGGGGCCGCCGAACCCTTCCCAGAACGCGTTGCCCGGGAGGGGGCCGAGGATCGGGTATCCGGGTCCTCCTTGTCGTAGATGGCGAAGATGAGGTTGATGTACTGGATGTAGTGATCCGGGCCTGACGTCGCCGTTCGTATCCGGCGGCACGACGCGCCAGCCGAATGACTTCCTCGTTGTCGTCGTCACTCTGGCCCTCGAACTGGAGCAGTTCGCGTCGGCTGCGAGATGCCGAAGGTCGATTGCACGACCGGATCGGTCGCGTTCGTCGCCGTCAGTTTGGGCATCACGAACCTTGTTCGGGATCCGCCGGGGAGCCTGAGGTCGCAGGGGGCCCACAAAGCGCTAGTCGCGCAGCGGCGCCGACTGCCCGCGCCTCGAGGAGATCTTGAATTTGGGCGCGCCTGCCTGGGCCGACTTTTCCGCCGCGACGAGCGCGGACGCACCGGCCAGGAAAACTCCGATCGAGACGATGAAGGCGGAGAGCCTCTTCGCCGAGCTCCGGTACATGGCCGTTCCTCCGTTTTTAAAAGAAACTTATAGGGAAAGAGTCGGGAAGAACTATTCCACCTCGTAAATCGGCGAGTCAATAAATTTTTTAGAATTCGCGCCTCGGAGCGTCCACCCGGGAGGTCAGCGCGACCGCGGTCACTCTCGCCCGATATCGCGTCGGTCGGAAAGACCGGTCGCCCCGGCGCCGGTCATCGAGGCCGGCGCACCGGAGCCGGGATTCGCAGCGGGTCAGGGCAGCGGAATGCCGAACGTCAGAACGAGGAACACCGCCATCTGCGCCCGGGTCACGGCGGTGGCGGGACAATAGTTGTCCCCGCCGCAGCCGCTCGTGATCCCGCGATCGGCCAGCTCCTCGATCCAGGGATCGAAGATGCCGCCCGTGCAGGGCACGTCGTCGAAGACGTTTCCGGTGCACGGCGGCGGCACGTAGGTCGGTCCCTCGACCGTCTTCAGGAGGAAGGCGGACATCTGCGCCCGCGTGACCGGGTCGTTCGGGCAATAGTCTCCGCTTCCGCATCCGCCCGTGATCCCGCGAGTCGCGCCAGCTCCTCGATCCACCGGTCGAACGACCCCCTGCGCACGGGACGTCGTCGAAGAAGTCGCCCGTGCAGGGCGGCGGCGTGTAAGTCGAGCCTTCCGAGGCCTTGAGGAGAAAGACGGCCATCTGGGCGCGGCTCGTCGACGCGTTCGGGACAGTAGATCCGCGGTGCCGCAGCCCGCGGTCATCCCGGCCTCGAAGACCGCGGCGATCTCGAGGTAAGCGAAGTTGGACGTCGGTACGTCGAGGAAGGTCAGGTTGATGTGGAATGTCTGCGCCCCGGAGATGCCGCCGCCGGGAGTCGGCGAGGCGACGGTCACGTCGGCGGTGCCGGCGGTCAGCAGATCGCTCGCGGGAATCGAGGCCGTGAGCTTGCCGGTCGACACGAACGTCGTCGGCCGGTCCGCCCCGTTCCACCGGACGACCGATTCGAAGACGAAGTTCGACCCGTTGACCGTGAGCGTGAACCCGGGGTCGCCGGCGACGACCGCCGTGGGTGTGACGCTCGTCACCGTCGGCACCGGATTCGGAGCCTGCGTCACCTTGAGAACAGAGCCGCCGTGGTTGGCGAGATACATCTCGCCGGCGTTGTCCTCGCCCCAGCCGGAGATCAGGTAGCTCGTATCCTGGATCTCGGTGGACGTCCACTCTCCCCCGCCGTTCTGGACGGCCTCCCAGATGCGGCCCGTGCAGTAGTCCCCATAGAGATAGACGCCGTAGAGCCCGGGGATTTCCGATCCGCGGTAGCGGAAGCCGCCGGTGACCGAGCAGCCGAGGGCGTGGCCGTACTCCAGGATTGGAAGCTCCAGCGTGCCGTCGTTGCAGCCGGTGGACGGGTTGTAGCAGTGGAAGCCTTCCATCCGACGCCAGCCCCAGTTCTCCCCGCCGGTGCTGGCTGCGGGCTGGTAGTCGATCTCCTCCCAGAGCTGCTGCCCGACGTCTCCCATGAGGATGTCCCCGGTCTCGCGGTCGAAGGTGAAGCGCCAGGGGTTCCGGAGCCCGTAGGACCAGATCTCGTCGCACCCGGCCTCCCCGACGAAGGGATTGGAGGCCGGAACTCCGTAGGGAGCGGGCGTCGTCTGACCGCACGGCACCTTCCCGGTGTCGTCGACGTCGAGCCGGAGCAGCTTGCCGAGCAGAACGCTGAGGGTCTGGGCGTTGTTCGGCACATCGCCTCCCCCGCCGCCGTCGCCGACGCCCATGTAGAGGTAGCCGTTGTTCGGCGAGAACGCGAGCGACCCGCCGTTGTGGTTCCCGTTCGTCGGATGGGGAATGACGAGCACGATCTCGGCCGAGTTGGGGTCCGCGACGTCGGGATTCGCGGAGACCGAGTAGCGGGCGAGCGTGACGTCGCCGGGAGTGGCGATGTCGTCGGTGTAGTAGACGTAGAAGAGGCCGCTCGAGGCGTAGTCGGGGTCGAAGGCCATCGAAAGCAGGCCCTGCTCGGAACCGTCCGAGGTCAGCGTGCCGATGTCCAGAAACGGCGTCGGCAGGAGCGCGCCGTTTTCGAAGATGCGGATCGTCCCGACCTGCTCGACGATGAAGAGGCGCGAAGAGTCGTTCGGAGGCTGCGTGACCTGGACCGGGTTGTCCAGCCCGGAGGTGACCAGCGTGAACTGGATGGGCGCCTGGCCTCCGAGCGGAGCCGCGACGGAGAGGGCCCAGTCGGAGCCCCCCGGCGCGCCGCCGATGGAGCGCCGGCCGTTCGACGGCCCACCGGCGGCTCCGGAGGCGTCGCCGACGACGTCTCCGGTGCCCTCGTCGAGGTGATAGAGCGCCGCCGTGTCTCCGTCCGGAACGAACGGCTGCGGCGGCCGCGTGAACGAGCTCGTGTAGCGCAGGACCGTCGAGACGCGGATTTCGTCGAGGTACCCGCTGAACGAAGAGCGGCGCGCTCCCGCGTCGTCCTTCGCTGCGCCGAACACGAGGTAGGGATCGTCGGCCGTGGCCGCCGCGGCGCCGTCGGGGTACGACACGTCGCCGTCCGGGCCGTCGGCCTCGCCGTCGAGAATTCCGTCGACCCAGATCCACATCCATCCATCCGACCGCCGGCGTTCGACGGCGACGTGATGCCAGGCGTCGTCGAGAACGCGGCGCTTCCCGCAGATCGTGCGGTCTCCCGTCGCGTCGCCGCTGACGCCGAAAACGATGCGGCCGCCGGCGATCGAGACTCCGAACTTGCGGTCCCGGTCGCCGCGATTCCGATCCACGACGACGTGGCCCTCGGTCCAGTCGGCGTTCGCCCCGCAGGTCACCTCGGCCGCCGGGTTGTCCGCCGCGGAGGCGCGCATCCAGAACTCGATCGTGAAGTCCGCGGCTCCCACGTCCGCGGCGGGCCCGGCGTTGGAGCTCGCGGGGCCGTCGATCGCCACCTTCACGCGGTCAACGGCACCCGTGCCGTTGCCGTAAAAGCGGAGCGACGAGGACGCGGAGGCGGAAACCGAAGCCAGAAGGGCCCCGGCGAAGACAGCGAGCACAGGGCGGATCCGGAGTTGTACATTGTCCATAAGACTCTCGATTGTAGGCCAGCGCACCCGCTCCCTGAACCTGTTCCATCGTACATTTAGAGTTCGTGAAGGTGAGTTCGAGCAGGCGCCCCCTCGTCCGCGCGATCCGGCGGCACACATGAGCGCCGGAGACCTTCTTCTCTTCGGCAACGTCAGCCAGCCGCCCTTCTGCAACAACCTCTATCCCCCCCTGCGTGCGCTGCAGAAGGTCTTTCGCACGACTCTTGTCGAGCCGCTCTCGCTTCCGGGCTTCGCCCCGACCGGCGGGGCCAAGCCCGCCCTGGTCCCCGACGATGGGGTCTTCCCGTTTGCCGATCCGCCGCCTCAGGTCGTCGCGTGTCTCGGCGGCGCGCTCCACCTGTCGGGGCGGGCCCGCAAGGCGTTTCCGTCGCACACGGCGTTCGCCGGATTCGCGCTCTCGGACCCCTACGGGCTGGACGCCTCGCTCGCGATCGCCTCCGAGTTCGATCTCTTCTATACGCAGGACGCGCAGACGCTGCCGGCGTACGCCAGCCGCGGGATCACGGCCCGGCGCTGCGATCCCGCCACGGACCCGGAGCTCTACCGGCCAATGAAGGCCGCGCCGGAGTGCGACGTCCTCTACTACGGAAAGTGGACTCCCTACCGCAACGATCTTCTCGAGGCGCTCTCGGCCCGCTTCTCGGTGCGGCTCCATGCATACGAGGGCGAGAAGCGATGGACCGTTCCGACGCGGCCTCCGCTCGAGACGCCCGACGCCCTCGCGGCGGCGCTCAACGGCGCCCGTCTGGCCCTCGAAACCGCGCTCGTCGACGACGTCCACGGGAAGTACCGCGGCACTTTCCGGCTGACACCGCGCGCCCTCTTCGCCGCCTCGTGCGGCGTCCCCTCGCTCGTGGAGGGCTTCCCGCGACTCTCGGAGACTTTCGAGCCCGGAATCGAGATCGCCACCTTCCCGGCGAAGGACGAGGTCGTGTCGTCCGCCGCGGCGATCCTCGCGGACGAGCCGGCGCGTGCGGCCATGGGGCGCCGCGCCCGCCAGCGGGCCATTCGCGAGCACACGTGGGACCGGCGGGTCGAGTCCTTCGTCATCGATGTCGCCGCGTGGCGCAAGAACCCGCGCCGGCGGCAGACGCGCTGAGCCGGCCACCAGAGGCAACCCCCCCGGCGGTACCGCTCAGAAGATCCCCCTTACACCGCCCGGTCCTTCGTGCTCGACGCGGGGAAGCGGCGGGCCGTCCCGACCGGCCCTGCCGCCAACCGCCGGCCGGGACGCGTCTCGTCCCGCCGTGTCCGCTCAGTTCGGAAAGTGCAGACCCAGTGCTTTCGAGAGGAACACGGCCATCTGACCTCTCGTTAGCGAGCTGTTCGGACAGAAATTTCCCCCTCCGCATCCGACCGTGATCCCCGAGGCGAAGAGGGCTTCGACGTACTGGTGATACGCGCTTCCGACAGGAACGTCGTCGAAGCTCGCGAAAGCCGGAGCGGGGCTGACCTGCAGCCGGTAGAAGAGCCGCACGGCGCGAAACGACACCGAACCCTCGGGCAGGTCGACCTCGACCGAATATGAACTCGTGAGGTTGTCCACGGCTTGACCGATGAAGCCGCTCGTCCAACGGAGACATCCCCCGCTCCCGGCCGTGACGATGCTCGAGACCGGGGGAATCGCCCCCGACGGATCTTCCAGCACGAAGAGCGAGGCGGAAGCGTTTTCGGTCTCATCGTCGTCGCACACGGAGAATTCCATGAACTCGATGATGGCTCCGTTCGGAAGGTGAACGCCCGCGGTCAGTCCACAGAAGCTCGACTGCCCTCCCCCGTCGGTGCAGATGCGCCGCCGGAAGGGGCTAAAATCGACGGTAACCATCGTGTCGTCCAAGGGCGCGAAATCCCACGCGAAGAGGGTCAGGACCGAAGTGTCGTCCGAACCCCAGTGCGGTTGTTTCGATCGCGCGTCCTGCGCGAGGACGGCCGCGCCCGGTAACGTCATGAGAAATGCCGCCGCCAGACGAGCGTTCCGCCGAAACATGGAGACGAAAGGAATCCGCATGGCTACCTCCTTTGGATCGGAGAAGCCATCGTAGTCCTCGCGGCGCCCGGCCAAGGGCGCCGCCGAGGTTCCTTCCCTACGAGAACGGCGGATCTGCTCCAAGCCCCCTAGGGGACGTAGGGCATATCGAAAGCCTTCACCAGGTACACCGCCAGCTGCGCGTTCGTGATGCCGTTGTTCGGACAGTAGTTCCCGCCGCTGCATCCGGCCGTGATCCCCTCGGAGTAGATGCCCTCGATGTAGTCCACCGCGAATCCGCCCGGGCACGGCACGTCGGCGAAGGTCCCCGGCGGCGTACAGGGATCCGGCGGCTCCTCGCCGTGCTTACCCTTCCACACGAAGACGGCCATCTGGGCCCGCGTGACCGGAACGTCAGGGCAGTACAGCTTCGGCTCCACGCTGCAGCCGGCGGTGATCCCGTCGTCGAGGAGACCCTGGATGTAGTCCGCGTTGAAGCTGCCGAAGAGCACGTCGTCGAACTGTCCCGTGTACACGGGCGGCGGCGTCAGCGCCCCATGGACCGCGCGTTCGATGAAGCCGGCCATGCTGCGGCGCGTCACGATCTCATTCGGGCAGAAGGTGTAGGCCGGAGCGTACGGATTGCAGCCCGGCATGACTCCGGCGCCGGCTGCGCCGTAGATGTAACTGGCGAAGTTGTCGGCGGGCACGTCGTTGAACAGGACCGTGAGGGCGACCGGCACCGGGTCGACCGGGGCCGGCGTGTCCGTCGTGAAGACGAGCGACCGGAGGTACAGCCCCGGATGCAGGCCCGCCGAATCGAAGGTCACCGACACGGGCAACGTGTTGCCGACTCCGGTCGGGCTCGAGCCCCCGCCCGAGCCGGGGATCGTGCCCTCGGCCGGGTCCTCGGAGAGCCACGGAATGTCGCCGATGCACCATCCACGCGCGCCCGACTCGACCTCGAAGACCCGCTTTTCGTCCACGTGCATGACCCAGAGGTGCCCATTGCAGTCGGACTCGAGGCTCGCGCCACGTGTGTTGAGCACGGGAACGCCATTGCTCTTGACGTCGAAGCCGCTGAGCACGGTGTAGCCGCTGCTCGGGTCCACCAGCCAGATGTCGAACGGCTCGATAGTGAACGTGCCGACGTACAGGATCCGGGTGGTCGGGTTGAACGCGAGGCCCGAGATCTGGAGCCCGATGTTGCCCGAGTCGAGGACGTTTCCGGCGCCGTCGACGTGGGTGATGACGCCGAACTGATCGCCCGCGTAGTAGGTGTCGGTCGCGTAATCGTAGGCCAGCCCGACCAGCCCCGGGAAGTTGGTCCAGGGACCGCAGATCTGCTTGCCCGTGACGACCCCGGTCACCGGATCGACTTCGACGAGGCATTGACTCGGGGAACTGGTCGTGTAGGCGACGTTGGGCTGCCAGATCATCCCGGTTCGCGCGTTGTAGGCGCCGTCGCCCAGCCAGACGCTGCCGATGTCGATGGTCTCGCCGGTCTGTGTGCCATCCGGCTGGTACTGGTACTCGAGACCGTCGCCGTCGAGCTGACCGGAACCCGCGGCGGAGGAGTTCGTGACCCAGAGACGGTTGACCCGAGTGTCGTAAGCGAGGCCGTATGCTCCAGCAAGATCGGTCTCGAACGAGCTGACGACGTTGCCCGCACCCGCCGTCTGAGGCGCATCGATTGGCGAGTTCGGGAGCGGCCGGAGCGGCTTCGCGCCGAAGCCGCTGAACCCGGCCGCCGGGAATGCTCTCCGCGCCTCGCGCTGGTCCTCGAGACTCGCGAAGACAGGCTCGGTATCTGCGGGCGGCGGAACATCGACCTCGTGGATGACGAAGCTTCCGTCGCCGGTGCCGGTATTCGTGACGTCGAGGGTCAGGGTCTGCGTGCCGCCAGGACTCACGATGGCCGACAGCGGCCGCGGGCCCGCGTCGAGAAGTCCGGCGGCGAGCGAGAAGTCGAGGCGCACCACGGCGTCCGCCGTGACGTTGGCGTTCTTCGTCAGCGATGTATGGAGATCCGCAGTGGCTTCGAAAGCCTGCGAGCCGCTGCCCGCGGCAAAGAGCGAGTAGAAACCGTCCCCCTGGCCCGGTGCGGCGACGGTGGTGGCCGAGCTGTCGTCGCCGAGATTCGTGACCGTAGCGCCATTCAGGCCGAGGCCCGTATTGGCGTCGGTGACGTTGCCGACGACGAGGCCGCCCGCCAGAACGGGACAGGAGAAGGGACCGATCGTCACGTCGTCGACCTGCCACCAGAAACCGAAGAACCACTGATAGTGGAAACGCGCCTGCACGGCGGCGTGACCCGCCGCAAACGACATGTCGGCGGTCTGGATGCCCGGGCCGGGCAGTCCGGCGACTGGAGCCTTCCAGACGTTGATCCACGTCGCGCCGCCGTCGATGGTGACATCCACTTCGCCGAGGTCGCCGTTGCCGGTGGCGATGAAGTCGTTCGCCCAGCGAATCGCAGCGTTGGCGCTGCCCGACAGGTTGACGACCGGAGTCACGAGGTAGGTGTCGTCGGGAGAGAAGGCGCAGTTGCTGTTGATGATCGCGTACGGGCCCGATCCGCCGGTGCGATTCCCTTCGAAGAGCCCGCAGGGATCCGCGCCCTCGGCGATCGTCCAGCTCGCGCCGGACTCGGTTTGAATGCTCCAGCCCGCCGGCAGGACGCCGCCGTCGAAGCTCTCGGAAAGGACCGGAGGCCCGTAGCTGCCGGCCCCGTATCCGGGGGCGGTGCAGAGCGCCGAAGCGACGAGCGTCCAGTCCGCGTCGAGCGGCGCGCCTGCGGTGACGACGGTGCCGCCGCCGGCGGCGTAGCCCGGCGCGACGGCGGTCACGACCACCGTGTGGGTGGTCGCGTCCGCGACGTTCGCGGCGTACTGCCCGGTGACGGGATCGGAGTACGCCACGACCGGATCCGTCGAGGGCGATGTGAACTCAACCCGCGCGTAGAGCGGCCAGCCGTGACCCGACCCGTCGGTTACGGTGCCGCTGACGGTGACCGTCGGCGCGCCGGCGAACAGCGCGGCGCTCGCGGCGAACGCGCACACGATCCCGAACGCGAGCTTTTTCATGGACAGCGTGTTCATGGCGAATCCTTCCTGTTTCTTCGAGCGCTCATGGCAGCACCGGAAGACCGAACGCCTTGACCAAAAACACGGCCATCTGGGCATTCGTGATGCTCTGGTCGGGGCAATAGTCGCCGCCGCCGCAGCCCGCGGTGATCCCTTCGGCGGCGATGCCTTCGATGTAGTCCGCGAACTGGCTCGGGCACGGCACGTCGGCGAAGATGCCTTCACAGGCCGGCGGCGGCTCGGAGCCGTGCAGCGCCTTCCACACGAAAACCGCCATCTGCGCACGCGTCACCGGAACGTCCGGACAATAGAGAGGGGTGTGACGCTGCAGCCCGCAGTGATCTCGTCGTCGACGAGGCCCTGGATGTAGTTCGCGTTGAAGCTGCCGGCCAGCACGTCCTGGAACCGTCCGAGGTAGACCGGCGGCGGCGTGAGGGCGCCGTGGACCCCGCGCTCGATGAACCCCGCCATGCTCCGCCGCGTCACGACTTCCGTCGGACAGAAATTGAAGGCCGGTGCCTGCGGCGCGCAACCCGGCATCACGCCGGCTCCCGCCGCGCCGTAGATGTAGTTGGCGAAGCCGTCTTCCGGGACGTCGTTGAAGAGGACCGTGAAGTCGACCGGCACCGGGGCGACCGAGTGGTGTGTCGGTCGCGAAGATGAGCGATCCCTGGCGGAGACCCGGCAGCAGGCCGCGCGAGTCGAAGGTGACCGTGACGGGCAGCGAGCGACGAGCTCGCGACCGTGCCTTCCGTCGGGTTTTCCGAGAGCCACGGGATGTCGTTCACGCACCAGCCGGTCTCGCCGGATTCGAACGCGTAGACGATGTCTGGCTGCGCGTATTGAGCCAGAGTCGGCCGGCGCAGTCGGCTTCGAGGCCGAGCGCGTCGAACCGGAGCACGGGACTCCGCCGCTGGTGACGCGAAACCCGCCGAGCACGGCGTAGCCACGTGCGGCTCGACCACCCAGATGTCCCAGGGACCCGCGCCTTGGTGAGCGACGAACAGATGCCGTGTCGTCGGGTTGTATGCGAGGCCCGCGATCCCGAAACCGAGGTCGGCGGAATCGAGGGGGTTTCCGGCCGAATCGATGTGGTAGAGGACGGTCCTCGTTGATGCCGCCGACGTAATAGGTGTCCGTCGCATAGTCGTAGGCCAGCGCGCGCTGCGACAGGGTTCCGCAGGTCGGTCCACGGCCCGCAGATCCTGTTGCCGGTAACGACCTTGGTGACGGGATCCATCTCGAAGAGGCAGTTGTCTCCGCCGTTGTTGACCTGCCAGAGCATCCCGGTCCGCCCGTTGTAGGTCCCGTCGGCCTGCTGGATGCCGCCGGTGTCGTGGATGTCGATCGTCTCGCCCGTGTCGGTCCCATCGGGCAGGTACTGATGCTCGAGGCCGTCCCCATTGATGCCGAAGTCCGGGTAGTAGGGGTTGGCGACCCACAGCCGGTCCACGCTCGTGTCGTAGACGAGGCCGTAGCCCGAACTCCAGCCCGGTCGGGAAGGAGGAGACGACGTTGCCGGCGTTCCCGAGCGTGAGCTCCGGAGCGTCGGTCAGAGCCGGGCGCTGCCCGGCCGGACCGGAAGAAACCGGATTCGACGCGGAGGCGGCCGGCGGCACGCCGACTTCCTGGATCACGAAGCTTCCGGCGCTCGTGCCGGTGTTGGTCAGAGTCAGCGTCAGATCCTGGACGGCGCCGGGAGCGACGAAGGCCTGGAGCGGACGCGGAGCGGCATTCAGAGAGCCGGCCGGCAGCGCGAAGTCGAGCCGTGTCGTCGAGCCGGGGACGACGTGACGTTCCGCGTGACGGACTCGTACGCCGGAAGCGACGCCTTGAAGGACTTCGAGCCGCCGTCGCCGAAGAGGCTGTAGAACCCGGCGTTTCCGGGAGTCGCGAACGAGGTGGTCGAGCCGCCATCCGACAGGTTCTCGATCGTCGCCCCGGTCAGGCCCGCGCCTGTGTTCGCGTCGCTGACCGTTCCCACGACGAGGCCGCCGGGCGTCACGGCGCACGCGAACTTCCGACCTTCACATCGTCCACCTGCCACGTCCGCGAGAAGAAGCCCTGATAGTGGAAGCGCACCGCGACGTTGGCGTGTCCGGCGGCGAAGGACATGTCGGCGATCTGGTGGCCCGGGCCGGGCACGTTGCTCTCCCGCGTCCATACGTTCGTCCAGTTCGACCCGCCGTCGTCGCTCACGTCCACGCTCACGACGGACGGCTCGAATTGATCGGTGATGTAGTCGTTGGCCCACTGGATGGCCGCGCTCGTGCGGCCCGAGAGATCCATCGTCGGCGTCACGAGGAAGGTGTCGGCGGGCCCCTCACAGCCGCTGTTGACCATCGCGTACGGTCCGGAGCCCCCGGTGCGGTTCTCGATGGAGCAGGGTTCGACGCCCGTGTAGACCTTCCAGCTCGCGCCGGAGACCGTCTCGACTGACCAGCCCGCCGGGATCACGCCGCCGTCGAACCCTTCCGAGAGCGCGAGCGGTCCGACGAAAGCGCCGGCGCCGTATCCGGGCGCGGTGCAGGTCGGCGAGGCCGCGAGGCTCCAGTTCGCCACGGCTGCAGTGGGGGCCGACGGCGGACCGGCCACCGTTAGAGGACCCCCTCCCGGTTCGTATCCCGGGACGAGAGAGGTCACCGCGAAGTCGTAGGAGCCCGCGAGAAGCTAGATGGAGTAGTACCCGTCACCGGATCGCTGTAGAGAGTCGTCTCCGGAAATCCATTCGGGCCGGAAACGACGAGCCTCGCGTAAAGCGGCCAGCCCTGGCCGGAGGCATCTTTGACCGTCCGACGACGAGGACCTGCGGTAGCGCTTGCAGGGTGAAATCCTGAACCGTCGTTTCTCCTCGGAGACGACGACTCCGCCCGCCGCGGCGGGCAAGTATCCGTACCCGAGCCGTGACGTCGTAGGTCCCCTCGCCGAGAGCGACGAACTCGTAGTGGCCGGACGCGTCTGTCGTCGCGGCGCCGAGCCGTCGGATGACTCCCCGGCCGGGTCGCCGTTACCGTCGCTCCGGGAACCGGCTCGTCCGTAGGTCACCGTGCCTTCGAGCACGGCCGGACCCGTGCAGCTCGGAAACCGGAACGCGCCGATGCGCGTCTTGAAGTCGAAGCTGGAATTCTCGGCGTAGTACTCCTGCGTGTACCAGAACGTGCAGTCGTCGACCGGATCGATCGACATCGTGCTGTAGTCGCCCCAGCGGTTCCAGCTCTCGACCTGGCTTCCGCTGCCGGCGAGAAGATGTCCTCGGCGCCCATCGTGCCGAGCGGGTCTCCCGCCAGTCGGCCCGTGATCCCAATCGACGGGTACGCGGTGGCGCTCGACTTGGAGTAACCCAGCGCGATGTTGCCGTTGCCGTCCATCGCGATCGAGCCCATCCAGCGGAAGTCGCCGTCCGGCGCGTAGGTGCCCTGCTGGTAGATCGACGGCGCGTCGCCGGGGCTGCGGATCTCGTACCAGCGCAGGCCGGCGCTCCCGCCCGCGGTGCCGACGGTGTGGTTGACGACGAGCGACTCGTGATCGCCGAAGTTGCGGTAGACGAGCCGGTACATCAGCCTGTGGTCGAGGGTCTCGAGCTGCTCCGGGAGTCGAGCTGGGGCACGCACTGGCCGCGATCCGCATCGCAGACCGGGTAAAGGAAATCGGCGACCGGGATCTCGATCGGTCCGGTGAGGTGCTGTTGCCGGGCGTCGTCCAGTCGACGTGAAACTGCCACTGGAGCAGCCGCGCCGGGTTGATGTCGAAGGTCATGAAGTAGTTGGGCGAGCCCGCGGGCGGCGGCGTGGGACCGTCGAGGTCCGAGGGCAGCACGCCGACCTGCTTCCCGTGTCGAAAGCGATCATTCCCGCGGGATCGCCGGAGAGCATCGCGGCGCGGTCGAACGCATAGGCGCCGCCCTGGAACTCGCCGTGGGGCCCGAACATGTTGAACGACATGTAGTAGGCGTCGGGCCAGATGCCGATCTTGCCGTAGTCGGTGAAGAAGTCGTCGCTCGTCTTGAACTCGTACTGGTGGTACTCGCCCGTCGGGTCGCCGGTGACGAGACCGCGAAGCACTGGTAGAAGGGGCCGTTCGGGTATTCGGCAGCGCGAACTGCGAGACCACCCAGCGGTCGGCCTGCCGGTCATACCGGACGATCGGATCGCCGTCGTTCTGATTCTCGCATGGCCCGCCGAAGCCTTCCCAGAACGCGTTGCCGGGGAACGGGCCCGAACCGATGTTGCCGGCCTTGTCGTAGATCACGCGATGTCGTTGAGCCACTGGAAGTAATGGTCGGGGCCGACGTCGCCTTGGGTGTCGGGCGGAACTGCCCGCCGTCCGGTTACCGCGGCGTTGTCGTCGTCGGAGGCGCCCTCGAACTGCATCGAGCGCCTCCGGGCTGGGAGAGGCCGAACGCCTCTGCGCGACCGGATCCGAAGACCGCTCGTGGCCCCTCGCCCTTCTTCGGAGACGCCCTTGTTCGGCACCTCCGCTGTACGCCGCTTCGCACGGGCCCGACCGGCCGGTAGTCGGACAGCCGTCCCGACTTGCCGTGCCTCGACGCGAACCCCACCGCCGGCGACGCGCTTGCACCGAACGCGGCGGCGGCCGGCGAGAAACAGGCTCCCACCCATACGAGGACCGAGACCCACCGCGACGCCATCCGAGACATTCACTCCTCCATTCGATCGAACCGGAGAAAGGACGGCGTTATGTATCCCGAGACCTGGCGGCGGGAAATTGGACCTTGGGCCTATGCCGCGACCGAGCTCGCCGCCAGGGCGCCCGATACGACCCGTTCAGGTCAGTTCGGAAAATGCAGCCCGAGCGCCTTGGCCAGGGAGACGGCCATCTGCCCGCGCGTCACAGTGCCGTTCGGGCAGAAGTTCCCGCCGCCGCATCCAGCGGTAATCCCCGACGCATAGAGCGCCTCGACGTACCCTGGAAGAGCGGGTGGCTCGTCGGCACGTCGTTGAAGGTCGCGAAGGCCGGCGCGGAACTGACCTGGAGACGGTAGAAGTACTCACCGACCGGAACGACACGATGCCCCCGTTTGGCAGGGTCACCGTGACCGAGTAGTCCTTCGACAAATTCTCCACCGTGATTCCGACGTAGCCGCTGGTCCAGAGGAGACATCCCGCCGATCCTTGCGTCGTGATGCTCGCAACCGGAGGAGGATTGCCTGTTTGAGGGAGTCCTTCCCAGACCTGCAGTGAAGCCTCGACTCCGATGTCCGAGCTGAAGTCGCAGGCGGCGAACTCCATGTACTCGATGAGAGCCCCGGAAGGCAGCGAAATGCCGGCTCTCAACCTGCACGCCGTTGGGTAGTAATCGCCCGGCTCCAGGCAGATTCGGACGTTATTGGCCGTGCTCACCTGAAGGCCAATGTAGGTCCACTGCGAGTCATCCATCAACGGCTGGAAGTCCGAGGCCATGAGCGTGAGAACCGAGGAGTCCTGCGTTCCCCATGCCGGGTTCGGCTGAGCGAACGCTGACGATGACAAAACCGAGACGAGAATCACCATCGCGAAACGAATCGGAAGCTTCGAGGCACTCAGCGAGTCCATGGATTCCTCCTTTGGTCGGAGCGCGCGCCGGCATCGAAACGCGCACAGGAGGGGATCGCTCGCTTCGGAGACCCCGGAGCGGCACCGGAAGGCGTGCAATGAAGAGCCGGGAGGTCACCTCTTCCCCGAAGGCGAGAGTCTATCG
>CAVRRE010000004.1:0-379823 GCA_963723535.1 uncultured Acidobacteriota bacterium | reverse complement strand
CGAGATTACCGTTTAGTGAAGAGTGGTGTCTGGTGAAGCTGTAGCCCTAGTATCGCGGGCGAGTCTCGGATGCGCCGCAAGCAAGTCGCTCTCGCCGCTCTCGTTGTCCTGCTCGTCGGCACCGCTTGCGACGACCTGGCGGTGAAGTTCGCTCCGAAGAAGACCGCGAAGGCTTCCGATACGGAGCTTTCCCGCAAGGCGCGCGTATTCCTGGAGAGCCTGAGCGCCGGAGCTACGAGACCTCCGGAGGCGATGCGGCTCTTGACCGCGACGTATCTCCAGAATCCCCGCGACGCGTCGGTCAGCTTTCATCTGGGCATGGCGCACCTCTGGAAAGTCGCCGAGATCGCGCGAGTCCGTGCCGGATCCGACGATCACCGATCATCTGATCCTGGCCGACAAGTATCTGAGCGAAGCGCACAAGCTCGATCCCTCCGACGCGCGGATTTCCGGCTTCGAGGGGAGCGTGAAGATGGCCCTCGGATCCCTCCATCAGGACGAGGCCCTGAAACGGCGGGGCTACTTCATCCTCAAGGACGGAATGAAGGCCTATCCGGAGTTCAATTTCTTCACGATGAGCTTCGTCCTGTCAAATGCGCCGCGGACGGATCCGAAGTTCGCTGATGCGATCGACCACGCTTGGAAGAACGTCGACCTATGCGTGGGACATCCGGTGGGCCGAACGGCTCTCGGACGTGAAGCGTCTTGCGGCCGACTTTCCTCCGCAGCGATTGCGGGAGGGTCGCGCGACCGGGCCTGCCAGAATCCGCCCTCCGCGCCGCACAACATCGAAGGGTTCCTTCTCCACATGGGCGACATCCTGGTCAAGAAGGGCGACGTCGAGACCGGCCGCGAGATCTACGCGCTCGCGAAGGCCGCGCCGACCTACTCCTCGTGGCCCTATGGAAACGTCCTCGACACGCGGATCGAGCAGGCCGGCGCCCGCGCGCAGGCGTTCGCCAGCGGCAGCAGCCTCCGCCGGAGCTGATGTTTCAGTCGCCCTACGCCTGCGTCGGCTGCCACGCGACGCGCCCAGCCCGGCTCTGAGGGTTGTTAACGCCCGGAGCCGACCCCGCGTGATAGAAGTCAGAGTTCTACCAAGGAGGGTGCCATGGGACTCTTCGATCAGTTGCTCGGCGGCGTCGTCGGCGAGTTCGGCAACAACCAGCAAAAAGGCTCACTCATGGATCTCGCGACGAACGTGATCCAGAGCCAGCCCGGGGGCCTTTCGGGTCTGCTGGGCCAGTTCCGCTCCGCTGGCCTGAGCTCGCAAGCGGACTCGTGGGTCTCGACCGGTCAAAACATGCCGGTCTCGGGCGATCAGGTTACGAACGCGCTCGGCCACGGCAACGTCCAGACGATGGCCCAGAAGCTCGGCCTGCCCCCCGGCGCCACGGCCGCAGCCCTCGCCGCGCTCCTGCCCGTCCTCATCGACCAGCTGACGCCAAAGGGTCATGTCGAACAGCAGGGCGACCTGTCGTCGACTCTCGCCGCGCTGAAGTCGAAGTTCCTGACGTAGGCCTAGGCCGGAGACGAGCGCCGACTCAGAATCCTGAGCGCGACCTCGCGCCCGAGCCGCGTATCGCGCGCGCGATAAACCTCGCCCATCCCTCCGCGCCGAGCGGCGAGAGCATCTCGTAGGGGCCGAGGCGTGTTCCGGAGGCGTGAGTCACGGTTTCCTCAGGGCCTCGGACCAGTTGAGGATGATCACGAGCGGCTCCGGCGCCTCCTCGGAGCGGAGAAGCGCCAGGAATCGCCCGTCGGGAGCGACGTCGTACCGCGTGGCCGCGTCGAAACCCGAATCGCCCTGAGCGAAGAGCGGCAGACGGAAGAGCGGCTGTTCCTGGCCGAAGACGAGATCGTCGCCCTTTCGCTCCACCGGAACGGCGAAGAGCTGGCCGGAACGGACGTAAAAGAGCTCTTTGCCGTCCCGACTCCAGCGCGGCTGCGCGCCGCCCTCGGAGGTGACGCGGAACCGCCGCGTGGGCTCGGGGAAGGACGCGGCATAGATCTCTTTTCGGCCGGATCCGTCCGAGGCGTAGGCGACCCATCGGCCGTCGGGGGAGAAGTCTCCGTTGGTCTCGTCGTCCGCCGTCCCGACGAAAGTGCGCGGCTTCCGCTCTCCCTCCAGCGGGACGACTTTCAGATCCCCGAGGGTGCCGGGATTGAACTCCCGATACAGCAGATAGCGGCCGTCCGGCGATACGTCGTTGGCGGTCTTTGTCGATTCCGACTCCAGGAAGGATTTCGGTTCCTGCTCCCCGTGCGTCGAGGCTTCCCAGATGTCCCACGGGCCTCGGACATAGGACGAGAAAAAGATGCGCCGCCCGTCAGGCGAAACGACGGGCACGAGCTGCGGCGCGGCGTCGCGCGTCAGGCGGATGGCTCGCCCGTTCCTCGTGTCGACGGACCAGAGGTCCGGGCGGAGATTGGCCCTCGATCGCGGAGGTCACCGCGGACAGGCCGTCCGCCGAAAGAGCGGCGCTGAACAGGTCGCCGGCGGGGCCGACCGGCACGGGCGGTTTACCGGATCGATCCAGCCAGAACAGGCGGGACGGCTGAGATCCGATCCGCGGCGAATACACGAGCACGTCTTCCGCAACCGAAAAGTAGGGAGACCCCGGAGCGACGAAGCCCTCGATGCGGGAAGCGAGTGCGACGGGCTCTCCCCGGGTCCCGAGGGACTTCGGGTCGCAGGCGACCGCCATGAGGCTCGCGGCTCGCCCGAAGAGCAGGAAACCGGGGGGCGCGTAGGTGGGGCTCCGGTCGTCCGAGAGGATCTGGCGTTTCTCCTGGCTGTCGAGCGACGCCAGAAACGTCGCGCGCACGAGCGGCGTCGCTTCCCGCGGGATCGGCCCTGCGTATCTCGACGAGGTAGTGACGCCCGTCCGGAAGAAAGCGGGGCCACCGCAGAGATTTCTCATCTCCCTCGAGCGGCAAAGTCTCCGGCTTTCCTCCGGTCGCGGCGACGCGCATCAGCGGAGAGCGATTGCCGGGCGAATAGAGAATCGTCCCGTCCCGCCCCCAGCTTCCTCCCCGCGCTTCGAGGATGTCGCTCGCAAGTACGCGGGGCGGCTGCGGCGACGGCGACGCCTCGACCATCTTCAGAGCTCCTCTCGCGAAGAATCCGATGAAGCGTGAGTCGGGCGACCAGAATGGGAAGAATGCGCCTTCTCCGCCCGGCAGGGCATAGGCCTCGGCGGTGTCCAGGTCGCGGATCCACAGGCGTATCCCGCCGTCCGCATCGCGCGCTCCGAAGACGATGCGGCGGCCGTCGGGAGACACCGCCGCCGGAGCCGAGTTGGCGCCGTACTCGAAAGCTCGTCCCCGGCGGCGGGAGGAGGAATGTCCGCATGACGCGCGGCGGAGACGCCGGCGCGCGAGCCACGGAGGAGACAGGAAGACGGCGAGCGCGACCGCCACCGCGGCGATCGCCCAGGGAATCGCTCCGGAGAGGCGCCGGCGCCGCGGAGGCGCCGCCGACACCGGCTCCGAGGCGGAGCGCTCCTGCCGGATGCCCTCGATCTGGAGCGCGACGTCGCGCGCCGTCTGCCATCTCTCCTCGGGCTCCTTCGCGAGACAGATCGCGACGACGCGATCGAGCGCTCGAGGGGAGAGCGGCTGCTCGCGCGAGATCGGGGCAGGATCGTCCCGGAGGATCGCCCCGATGAGCGAGGCGCGCGTCGCGCCCGAAAACGCCGTCCGTCCGGTGACCATCTCGTAGAGCACCAGGCCGAGCGCGAAGATGTCCGTCCGCGCGTCGGCCTCCTTGCCCTCGAGCTGCTCCGGTGCCATGTACTGGACGGTCCCGAGAACCGTCCCCGCTTCGGTCAGCGGCATCTCGGTCGGGATCTCGGTCAGAGAAGCCGTCGCGGGCGACGGCCCCAGCGCCTTCGCCAGACCGAAATCGAGGATCTTCACGCCGGAGGCGGTCAGCATGACGTTCGCGGGCTTCAAGTCCCGATGCACGATGCCCTGGCGGTGTGCGCGATCGAGCGCGTCCGCGATCTCGGCTCCGTACCGCAGCGCCTGATCCAGAGGCAACGCTCCCTTCGCCAGCCGGTCCGCGAGCGTCTGGCCTTCCAGCAGCTCCATGACGAGGTACTCGGTTCCGTCCTGATGACCCACGTCGTAGAGCGCGCAGATGTGCGGATGCGACAGCTGCGAGATCGTCTTCGCCTCGCGCTCGAAGCGCTGGAGCGCCTGCGGAGCGGAGGACAGGCTCGGCGGCACGACCTTGACGGCCACCTCGCGGCCGAGCCGCGTGTCCCGCGCCCGGTAGACCTCGCCCATGCCGCCCGCGCCGATCGGCGCGACGATCTCGTAGGGGCCCAGGCGCGTTCCGGCGGCGAGGGTCATTGAACCAGAGCCTACGCCACGACTCCCGAAGCGTCGCGCGCCTGGGCCAGTGAGGCGTAGAGGCGGCGATAGGCTTCGTGGTCCTTCGAGAGCTCCGACATCAGCCGCGCGTAGTCCTCGGTCTTTCGCGCCTTCTCGAGGAACGGGTCGATCTCGAAAGCCGGCAGGCACGGGAAACCGTTGCGGGCACTCTCGCGCAGCATGACGACCGCCTGCCGGGGCTCGCCGAGCAGAGCGTGGATGCACGCCAGGTCGTACTCCGCGTGGTGGTAATGGCCGAACGACTTCTTGTGACCCGCGACCGCGGCGGCATGTTCGCGCGCCTTCTCGGCCTCGCCCGCGAGCGCGGCGAGAAGCCCGCGTAGCGAGAGAACGAGAACGTGTCCCGGATACTCCCGGGCGGCGCGCTCGGTGGTCAGGGCCGCCTGCGCGGAAAGGCCCATCCGGATCTGACATTGGGCGAGCTGGTAGTAGGTCCACGTCGAGGAGACCCGGGCGAGAGATTCTTCGGAGATCTCACGGCCCTCGTCGTAGCGCCCCTGCAGGAGACGGACGAGCCCGATGTGCTGCATGGCGAGATCGTCCGGGTAGATGGCGAGGGCCTGCTCGCCGGCGCGCTGGGATTCTTCCAGCAGACCGATGTGGAGCAGAAGCAGCGCGAGGAAGTGATGGGCCTCTCCGAGGCTCGGGCTCGCCGCGATGGCCGCGAAGTACTCGCGCATCGCGCCGGCATGGTCGAAGCCGCGCCGGGGCGACCAGAGCATTCGGGCGCGCAGATAGTGCCCTTCCGGAAGCCCGGGAGAGGCGGACAGGGCGCGGTCCGTGAGCGCCTCGGCCTTCTCGTACCAGCCTCCGTCCGGATCGAAGCTGAACGCCATGCGGGACCAGGCGTCCGCCAGCCCGATCATCGCGAGAGGGGAGTCGGGGTCCAGCTCGAGCGCCTTCTCGAAGCACTCGATCGCGCTCGTGACCGCCGGAAGTCTCGTCTCGGAAAAGAGCAGAAAGCGTCCCTTCAGGTAGAGCTCGTGCGCGGGAGCGGCGACGGGTCGGGCCGCGCCGGCGAGCCTTCGCTCGTCGGACGGCGTCAGCCGGACCTGCAGCGCTTCGGCGATCCGCCGCGAGACCTCGTCCTGCATGGCGAAGACATCTTCGAGCGAGGCGTCGATCTTCGTTCCCCAGAGCGACCGTCCCGACTTCGTCTCGATGAGCTGCACGGTGACGCGCAGCCGCGAGCCCGCGCTCTGGAAGCTGCCGTCGAGGACGGCATCGACGGCCAGCTCGCGGCCGGCCTCCTGCGGGTCGGCAGGACGGTTGCGGTATTTCAGGATCGCCGCGGTCGGACGGACGAGGAGCGACTGCACGAGCGCGAGCTCCGTGATCGCCGAATCCGCCAGGCCCATGCCGAGCTGAGACTCGGCCGCAGAACCCGCCAGGTCCTTGAACGGCAGCACCGCGATCGAGCGCCGGCGTCCCGCGCCGGCCTCCTCCTGTTCCGGCGGCGGACGCCGAGAGCGCCTCGAGCGCAAACTCGAGGTCGCGGGCGTGCTGGAAGCGCCGCTCCGGATCCTTCTCCAGACAGCGGCGGATCACGCGCGCGCTCGCATCCGGCAGACGGCCGGTTCCGGGCGCCGTCAGCGGGTCGTCCTTGAGGATCGCGGTCAGAACGTCGGCGTCGCTGTCGCCCGAAAACGCCCGGCGGCCGCAGAGCATCTCGTAGAGGATGGCCCCGAAGGTGAAGATGTCCGTCCGGTGGTCGGCGGCCTGGCCCCGGACCTGCTCGGGCGACATGTAGCCGATGGTCCCGAGGATGACGCCGGGCTCCGTCGCTCCGGTGTACGTGGGCGCGGCCGTCGAGGCCCCGGCCTCGTCTCCGTCCTTCTGGAGCACCCGGGCGATGCCGAAGTCGAGGATCTTGACTCGCCCGTCGCGCGTGACGACGATGTTTTCGGGTTTCAGGTCGCGATGCACGATCCGTTTCTCGTGCGCGGCGGCGAGGCCCCGGGCGATCTGGATCGCCCAGTCGATCGCGGTCGAGGGCGGCAGGGGCCCTTCCGCGAGCCGGGCGCGCAGGGTCGAGCCGTCGAGCAGCTCGAAGACGACGTAGAGAATGCCGCCTTCCGTTCCGATGTCGTGGATCGTGACGATCGCCGGATGGCTCAGCGCGGAGGCGGCGCGTGCTTCCTTCTCGAATCGGCGGCGCCGGTCCGGATCCGCGGCCACACGGTCGGGCAGCACCTTCACCGCGACCTCGCGCCCGAGCCGCGTGTCCCGCGCGCGGTACACCTCGCCCATCCCGCCCGCGCCGATCGGCGCGAGGATCTCGTACGGGCCGAGGCGCGTTCCGGCGGCGAGGGTCATCTCACTCGACCCCTTCCATGATCCAGATGTCGCCGCCCTGCGGCCGGAAGCGGTCGAAGAGCACCGACTTTCCGTCCGGCGACCACACGGGATAGTCGATGCGCGCGTCCGGGTCGTCGAACTCGAACACTTTCTCGGGCGGACCGCCGTCGAGCCGCGAGACGAAGAGCTCGCGGTGGCCGACGACGTCCATGATGCGCGAGTAATCCGGCGAGAAGGACATGTGCGCTCCGCCGGCGACGTCGCCGACGGGCTCGGGCTCGCCGCCCGTGAGCGGTACGCGCATGGTCCGCGCGGGGTCTCCCGCGGCCCGGAAGACGACGCCGCTGCCGTCCCTCGTCCAGCGCAGGAAGTGTCCCATCACGCGCGTCCGCGCGAGCGCCCGGGGCGCGGAGCCGTCCGCGTCCATGACCCAGATCTCCAGGCGGCCGTTGCGATCCGACTGGAAAGCGATGAACCGACCGTCGGGCGAAAACGACGGGTTGATCTCGAGCGACTCCGTGCGCGTCAAAGAGCGCAGATCGCCGGTAGCGACGTCGACGATCCAGATGTCGGGGGATCCCGCGCGGGAGGAGAAGAACGCGATCGTCTTTCCGTCCGGGGACCAGGCCGCCTGGTAGTCGCCTCCGGGGCCCTGCGTCAGCGGACGCGGGGGTTTTCCGTCCAGTTCCTGGATCCAGATGTTCATCTCGCCGCTGCGATCCGAGTTGAACGCGATGGACCGGCCGTCCGGCGACCACGCCCCTCGGCTGTCCTCGCGATTCGTGGCGATGAGCTCGACGGGTGCCCCGGTCGGGCGCCCCGTCGCCGGATCGACGGGAAGGGTCCAGAGGTCCGCGTTCTGGCGGCGAATCGCAAACGCCAGGCGCCGGCCGTCCGGCGAGAGCGCGGGCTCGAGATCCTGACCCGCGCCCGTCGTGACCTGTTGGGGTGCGCCGCGGGGCTTGCCGCCCGGGGACACCGCGATGCGCCAGAGGTTCAGGCCGCCGCTGCGGTAGGACGAAAAGTAGATGAAGCGGCCGGAAGGCGACCAGACGGGCTGGAGATCCTGGAACAGATCGTTCGTGACCCACGAGAGCTTCTGCGTGGCGAGGTCGACGACCCGCACGTCGAACTTCGTGCTCTCCATGTTCTGGAAGACGATGCGCCGCCCGTCGGGCGACCAGCGCGGCCGCAGGTGGGCGATGGGCCTCGGAAACATCGCTCGTCACCTGCTTCGGGGTTGTGCCCGAGGGCATCCACCGTCCAGATGCGCCGCTGCCCGGTCCAGGGCGCATCGAAGGCGATCCGTGTCCCGTCGGGGGAGAAGGACGGGTTGTAGGCGTTCTCGACGAGCTTCGACTCGCGGCCCGAGACCCGGTCGATCGTCCAGACGTCGCCGCCCCAGTAGGCTCGCCGAAGACGTCGCCGGGCTCGAGCTTGCGGCCGCTCTCGCGGGCGCGGACGAAGGCGATCGTGCCGCCGTCCGGAGAGACCACGCGGCTGGATGTCGTCGAATCGCGCCCGACGTGAGCGCGCGTTTCCTCGCCTCCCGATGCCCGCCTCAGGCAGATCTTGCGGACCCCGCCGCGGTCCGCGGCGTAGGCCATCTCGTCGCCCGACGGGGAGAAAACGCGGGGACTCCTCGAGGCCGCGCGAGAGCGTGATCTGGGCGAGCCGGCGCGGGGCCTCCGTCACGCCGCTGGGCATTCGCGGGCGGCGCGGCTTCGGCGCGGAAGCCTCCCGGATCGCGGCCAGGGCTTCGCGCGCATCGCCGAGCCGCCGGTCCGGTCCTTCTCGAGGCAGCGCTGCAGCAGGCGGCGGACGCTCGCGTTCGTCGTTCGCGGCAAGCGCTTCCAGTCCGGCTCGTCGTGCAGAACCGCCGCGAAGATGTCGGGAACGCTCGCGCCGCCGAAGGCTTTCTTCCCCGTGAGCATCTCGTAGAGCAGGCACCCGAACGCCCAGAGGTCCGTGCGCGCGTCGACGGCCTGCCCCCTCGACTGCTCGGGGCTCATGTAGGCAGGGCGTGCCGACGATGATCCCCGTCGCCGTCATCGAATCGGCGGGCTGTCGGCGGACCGGACGTCGGCGCGACGGCCTTCGCCAGGCCGAAATCCAGGACCTTCGCCCGGCCGTCGGGCGTCACGCGCACGTTCGCGGGCTTCAGGTCCCGGTGGACGACGCCCTTCTCGTGCGCCGCGGCGAGGGCCTCGGCGACCTGGGCGGCGAGGGCGAGGGCGCGGCTCGCCTCGAGCGGACCGGCATCGAGCGTGTCGGAGAGCGACTCTCCCTCGACGAGCTCGAGAACCAGAAACCGCACGCCCTCCTGCTGCTCGAGGCCGTAGATCGCCCCGATCCCCGGATGGCTCAGCGCGGCCAGCATCCGGGCCTCCCGCTCGAACCGCGCGAGATACCCGGGTCCTGCGCCAGAGCGTCGGATATGCGCTTGATCGCGACGTCCCGGTCGAGCCGCAGGTCGCGCGCGCGATAGACCTCGCCCATGCCGCCGACGCCGAGCGGCGCGACGATCTCGTACGGGCCGAGGCGCGTGCCGGCCGGGAGGGTCATGGGACGGCGGCTTTGGAGGCCGGTGCGTCGCGGCGGGCTCGCCGCCTCGCGACGGTCACCAGCCAGAGTGACGAGCCGCCGCTGCCGCGGCAGTAATACAGATAGCGCCCGTCGGGCGAGATCGTCGGCTCCTCGAGGAACAGGCCGGCGTCGGGGAAGCGGGTCACCTGCTCGAGAGCGCCGCCGCTCGCCGGAACCCGGTAGATGTTGCGGTGGCTCGGCTGGATGTAGATCCACTTCCCGTCCGGCGAGTAGAACGGGTGCCGCATGCGCTCGTAGCCGGTCGTCAGCTGCTGCATCGGACCGCCGTCGATCCCGGTCCGGAAGAGCTGGATCACGCCCTCGTGAAGGGCCGTGACGGCCATCGTCCTGCTGTCGGGCGAGATGACGATGTCGAACTTGTTGCCCGGGCCGTCCGTGATCTGGCGGGTCTTGCGGCTCGCCAGATCCACGCGGAAGACCTGCTGGACCCCGTCCTTGTCTTCGCCGGGTAAAGAGATGCTCTTGCCGTCCGGCGCGGGGGCGAGTCGCCACCCCGCTCCCTCTTGCGAAGTCCGGCTCAGGATCTCCTCGGCGCCACTTCCGTCGACCGCGACGAGCCAGTGCGTCGCGACGTTCACGTCCATAAGGCGCGACAGCGAGATATGACGTCCGTCCGGCATCCAGGCCGGGCCCGTCTGGCTGATGTCTTCGCCCGGAAGCTGCAGCCGGCGCCGCTGGCGTGTCTCGAGATCCAGGATCCAGACCTCCGTGTGCCCGAGGATGTCGCTGATGTACGCCACCTGCCGGTTGTCGGGCGAGACGGCCGGATAGGCGTCGATGACGCGGCCCGCGGATAGCGGTTCCTCGCGGCCCGAGGGCGAGGCTCCACCTGGCGTGAGAGCAAGGCGCGTCAGATGCCGGGACGCCTCCTCCTCGGAAGCCGCGATGCGGCGGCCGTCCGCGGAGACGGCGAGCTCCCAGAGCGAGCCGGTGACCAGCCCGATCGTCCGGGGAACACCCCGCAGGACTCCCTCGTTCGAATCGATCGCCACGAACTGGAGCGCCGTTCCGCCCTGCGGGTTGGCCGTCACGAAGTAGAGACGACTCGATGCATCCCAGGCGTGGCCGAAGCCGTTGGGAACGACAGGGCGTGGCTTTCCGCCGGCCGACGGCATCAGGAGAATGCCGCCCATCTGATCCTCGAGGGAGATCCACCGGCCGTCTGGGGAGCAGGTGATCCGATTCCATTCCCATGTGGACTTCTCGCCCCCGAGGAGCGCGCGTGGCGGGCCGCCTCCGGCCGGGACCTCCATGATGGTGCGGTGACTTTCCGTGCCGCTGACATAAATGACGCTCTTGCCGTCCGGCTTCCAGACCGGCGAGTTCGCGTCAGAGGCCAGACGTCGCGCGGCGCCTCCGAGCGCCGGCACGACCCACAGATCGCCTCCGTACGTGCGGACGTTGCGCGCGAGCGTGCCGCCGATGCGGATGAGGCCGGTGCGCGACGAGCGGGTCGAGATGAAGGCGATCGAGTTGCCGTCGGCGAGAACGCCGGCTGGATGTCCTGGCCGGGGTCGTTCGTCACGTTGACGTCCTGGCCGCCTTCTCCGCGGCGCACGAAGATGTCGTAGTTGCCTTCGCGGTCCGAGGCATAGGCGAGCAGAGTGCCGTCGGGGGACCAGGCCGGCCACTCCGAGCGCCCGCGTCGTGTGTGATCCGGGCGAGCTTCGTGATCGCCGGCTCCGACGGCGGTGCGGCGAGGCGCTGTGACGCGTCAGGCGCCAGGCCGCGAGCGCGCCGAGTGCCGGCGGCCGCGACGGCGAGCGCGATCCAGCCGAGCGTCGACGATGGCGCGGCCCCGAGGTGCGACGGCAGGGTGTGACTGCGGGGAGCCTCGCCCGCGTCCTCGATCTCCAGACGCGCGTCGGCGGCGTCGTGCAAGCCGCCGCTCCGGGTCTTTGCGGAGGCAGCGGCGGAGCAGCTCACGGACCCGGAGAGGCGTGGCCGCGGGTAGCGCGCTCCAGTCCGGCTCCTGGCTCAGAACCGACGACCATCACGTCCGACACCGTCTCGCCCTCGAACGCCCGGCGTCCCGTCAGCAGCTCGTACAGGACGCAGCCGAACGACCAGATGTCCGTGCGGCGATCGAGCGGCTTGCCCCGCGCCTGCTCCGGGCTCATGTAGGCGGCCGTCCCGAGGACCACGCCGTGCTGCGTGCCGCCGGAGGTCACGGTCGGCGAATGCGAGATGCTCGGTCGTCTCGCGTCTCCGCCGCGAACGCCTTGGCGAGGCCGAAGTCCAGGACCTTCACCTTGCCCGCCGGCGTGACCTTGATGTTGGCGGGCTTCAGGTCCCGGTGGACGATGCCTCTGTCGTGCGCGGCTTCGAGAGCCTCGGCGATCTGGCGGCCGAGGGCGAGCGTCTCCTCGACCGGCACCGGGCCGGCCGCCAGCTTCTCGGCCAGTGTCTCGCCTTCGACGAGCTCGAGCACGAGGAACCGCGTGCCGCCCGACTCTTCGATCCCGTAGATCGCCGCGATCGCCGGATGGTTGAGCGAGGCGAGCAGACGGGCCTCACGGTCGAACCGCGCCAGCCGCTCGGGATCGGCGGAGAAGCCGGCCGGAAGGACCTTGATCGCCACCTCGCGATGGAGCCGCGAGTCGCGAGCGCGATACACCTCGCCCATCCCGCCCGCGCCGAGCGGCGAGAGGATCTCGTAGGGGCCGAGCGGGTGCCAGGCGCGAGGCTCATGGCCCTCCGGAATGGGCCGGGATTCTATCGCCCGGTCAGGCGGAGATGCCGGGGACTCCGCGCGCCGGCGGCGGCGCTCGGCGAGCGCGTAGAGAATCAGGCCGGCGACGACGAAGCCGAACGAGCCTGCGGCAACCTGGAGGAAGAAGCGCCGCGGTCGGCCGCGTCGGCCGGAGGAATGAGCGCGAGGACGATCGCGACGAGCGTCGTCACGAACCCGAGGCTGTTCCAGAACCAGCTGCCTGCCGCGCCGCCGGGGATCGGGACCGCGCCGGGCTGTCGCGCGATGTCCAGCCGCATCTTGATCGCGGCCGCGAACATGTAGAGGTAGGGCAGGAAGTAGACGATGAGCGTGGCGTTGACGAGCTTCAGGTAGGCGTTCTTGACCGTTTCGCCCTGCGTCGCCGCGAGAATGAAGATCGCGGAGAGCGCGGCCTGGAAGAGGAGCGCGAACCACGGCGTCTTCCACTTCGGATGCGTCGCGCCGAAGATGGGCGGCAGATACTTGTCGAGACCGCCGACGAAGAGCAGGCGAGCCGAGCCGATCGAGCCAGGCGCCCAACCCGCCGAGGCCCGCGAGCGTCATGAGCAGCGCCGTCGGCGGCCCGAGCCAGGGCAGACCGATGCGCGCGCCGGCCTTCGTGACGGCCTGGTTGACGCCCGAGATGATGGAGGTCTCGGAGGGCGGCAGCGACCAGAGGAGCGAGATCGTGCCGAGCAGGTAGCACGCCGCGATCGTCAGACCCGAGATGATGATCGCGCGGGGGAAGGTCCTCCGCGGCTCGACGACTTCTCCGGCCATGACCGGCGCGAGCTCGAGGCCGGCGAAACCGAAGCAGAGGTTGGCGAAGAACAGGATCGTGGGAAGCGCCGCGAAGTCCGGAACGAGCGAAGCCGCGGGCATCGGCGTCGCCGAGCCGAAGCGTGTCAGCGCGACGAGGCCGACGAGCAGCAGCGCCGCCGACGGGATCCACTGGGCGATCCCGCCGATGTTCTGGACCCAGCGGCCGGTCTTCATGCCGACGATGTTGAAGATCAAGGCGATGCCGAGCAGCACGAGCGCGGCGCCGGCGGTGTACGTCCGCGCTCTTCTCGAGATGCGCGAACTTCGAGCCCGAAGATGTAGAGGGCGTAGACGACGGTCGAGAGCGTGAGCGTCGGGAAGTAGAGGATGTTGTTGGCCCAGTAGAGCCAGCCGGCCATGAAGCCGTGACGCTCGCCGAACGCCTTCTTCGTCCAGACGTAGAGCCCGCCCTCCTCCGGGATCGTCGAGGCCAGCGCCATGACGGCGAAGCCCTGCGGGATGAAGAAGGCGACGGCCGCGAGCACCCAGAGAAAGAGCGAGGACGGCCCGTTCGCCGCCGCGAGCGCGATCCAGCGCATGCCGACGATCGCGGCCACGTTGAAGAGGACGATGTCCCGGGTCTTGAGCGCGCGCTCGAGGGCCATGCGGCGTCCTCCTCTACTTCAGCCCGTGACGACGAAGAGATCCGAGTCCGTCACGCGGTTGAAGGAGTAGGCGTAGTGCTTCCCGTCCGGCGTGACGAAGACGCGCTCGATTCGGATCGAGTCCGGCGCGGTCGGCGGGCATGAGCTCCTTCCAGGGGTCCGGCTGCCGGTCGCGAACTCCAGCGGTAGATCGGCTGGGAATCTGCCCGTGGCGCGGCAGTAGAGGGTGTCGCCGTCCGGAGCTCCACTGGACGGGATGTCGCCAGACTCGAGGCCGGGAATGGCCGCGGCTCTCCGTCCGTCGATGGAGTAGATCTGCGGCTCGCCGGTCCGGCGCCGTGCGAACACGACCCTCTGCCCGTCCGGCGAGATCGGGCGGCGCCGGCGGTCAGGATCTCGGGTGCGATCGCTCGCGGCTTGCCCCCGCGACAGGTCCGGACGTACACCGCGGGCTGCCCTTGCCCGGCTCGCTCGCCGAGAAGAGGATCGTCTTGCCGTCCGGGAGAAGGAACGACGCCGCCGTTCGACCCGAAGGTCCCTCGACGCGAGGTCGAGGCGCGCCCGGTCCGCGTCGGAAGCAGGACCAGCTCGGCGTCCGGCCGGTTCGCGAGTCGTCAGGGCCCACTTGCCGTCGGGTGAGAGGTCGAGGGCTACGCCGTCTCCGAGCCTGACCGCGGGCCGAGCCGTCGGTCGGGCGGAGGTAACGGAGCCGTTCGGGCCTCCGCCTTCCCCGCCTTCGTCGATGAGCAGCATCTTCGCCGTCGCTCGGAGAGGCAGGCGATGGCCGGACCGGTCGAGCCAGGACAGGTTGCGCTCGCGCCTTCTCGCCGGACGAGCCGTAGATGGATCTCGCGCAGGCTGATCTCGCGCTCCACGAGCACGCTGCCGTCGCGGGCGATGTCGTGCAGGACTTCGAGGTCGGTCGTGCTGCGCGATGGCGCGCCGCGGCCGGCGAGGTCGACCGCGTAAGATGCCCGTGGCCGGCGGCTCGGCTGGTCGTCGACACCGGCCACCCAGATCTCCTCGCCCGACGGGTGCCAGGCGAGGCTGGCCACGCGATCCAGTCCTGACTGAGCGTGCGTCGCGCTTTCCGGCGAGGTCGATCGTCACGATCGCAGCCTGCGTCCCGCGATCTCGTCGATCGAGAGCGACCCTCTCGCCGTCCGGCGAGACGCGCGGCACTCGAAGGCCTGCCGGGGTGCGATAGAGCATCTTGCCGAGCGGGATACTCGAGCGCGGTGCTCCCCTCGAGACCGCGCAGCGACCGCGAGCTGCTTGCCGTCCGGCGACCAGTCGCGCGCGTCGACGTCTCCGACGATCTGCCGCGGGCGCCGCCGCCGAGCGGGACGCGGGCCAGTGTCCCGGTGCCGACCGGTCCCGCACAGGTTGCGTTTTCGTGCAGGAGGATCGCGAGCTCTCCCGAGGAGGACACCGAGAGGAGATCTGGCGTCCGGGATCGCCGAGCGGCCGCGACTCCGGGCCCTCCACGCGCGCGAGTAAGATCTCGACCGGCCGTCGCCCCCAGGCGGCGCTGTAGACGACGGTCTGGCCGTCCGGCGCGAAGCGGGCGGAGCAGGACGTTTCCGCGCCGGAACGTCAGCCGGCTGTAGCAGGACCGAGGCGGTCGCCGCGGCTTCCAGCGAGGAACGCGCGCCGGCCGGCCCAGAACGCCGCGGCAGCCAGAATCGTCGCGGCCACGCCGGCGAGCGCCAGCATGCGGAGCCGCTCGCGACCGGAGAACCGGCGCGGCCGCGGCCGCGACAGTCGCCCGAAGTGCCCGAGAGCGCCCCGAGGTCGAACGCCAGGTCGTGCGCCGACTGGAAGCGTCGCTCCGGATTCTTCTCGAGGCAGTGGCGGACGACGCGCTCGAGCCCCGGCGAGATGTTCTGGTTGGTGACCGAGAGATCCGGCGGATCCTCCTTGAGGATCGCCGCCATCGTGTCTCGCCGGCCGAGTCGCCGTGGAACGCGCGCTTGCCCGAGAGCATCTCGTAGAGGATCGCGCCGAAGGAGAAGATGTCGGAGCGCGCGTCCGCGGGCTTGCCCCTGACCTGCTCGGGCGACATGTAGCCGAGCGTGCCCAGCACGACGCCGGGCTCGGTGCCGGCGGTCGCGGTCGGCAG
Organism: uncultured Acidobacteriota bacterium; assembly: GCA_963723535.1. Lineage (GTDB taxonomy): Bacteria > Acidobacteriota > Thermoanaerobaculia > UBA5066 > Gp7-AA6 > DAHUXD01. Next base: position 364,255 of record CAVRRE010000004.1, on the reverse strand, counting down.
GTTCGTCTGCGGCCCGGAGCCGCGTCTCCGTCTGGTCAGCTTGGCGAGGCCGAAGTCGAGGATCTTGACGCGGCCGTCTTTGGTGACGAAGACGTTCTCGGGCTTCAGGTCCCGGTGGACGATGCCCTTCTCGTGCGCGGCCGCGAGGCCATGCGCGATCTGGGTCGCGTACTCGATCGCCTTGCGCGGCGAGAAGCGGCCGCCCGCGAGCTCCGCGCGCAGCGTCTCGCCCTCCAGCAGCTCCTGGACGACGTAGGGCGCCCCGTCGTGCTGTCCGATGTCGTAGACGGCCGTGATGTTGGGATGGTTCAGGACGCCGGCGGCCTTCGCCTCCTGCTCGAAGCGGCGCAGGCGGTCGGCGTCCTGCGAGAACGACGCCGGCAGGACCTTGATCGCGACCTCGCGCCCGAGCCGCGGATCCTTCGCCCGGTAGACCTCGCCCATCCCCCCGGCGCCGATCTGGCCCAGGATCTCGTAGGGGCCCGAGCCGCGAGCCGGCTGTCAGCGTCACTTCGACGGACCCTCGGAAGCGGCCGATTTCAGCGTCGCCATCCAGACGTCCCCTTCGCTGACGTCGCGAACGATGCAGAGCCAGCGGTTGTCTGGCGAGAGGGCCAGATTATTGAGGCTGAGGGTGGAGACGCGGGACGTGTTGGCGAAGTTCGCCACGGGGCTCGATTTGCGGCTGCGGCGGTCGTAAAGGAGAACTTGTCCGAGCTGGTCCGCGTCGTAAAGGAACCGCTGGCCGTCGCTCAACGGCGCCGGGTCGCTACCTTCCTCGGTCAGCCTTTCGTATCGGCGTGTGTCGATGGAATAGAGCCAGATCCCGGCGTTCATGCCTCCCGCGCCGTTGGCGTCTCCATAGATCGCGCGCCCATCGGGCGTCCAGTGTCGAGGAAAGAACACGAGGCTTTCGGAGATCCTGGGCAGCGTCTCGTTGGCCTCGCCGCCCGCTTTCGCGAGGTCGATGATGCCGGCCTGGACTCCATCCTCCCAGGCGATCTTCGTTCCGTCCGGCGACCAGCGTGGCGCCAGGACTTCGTGCCCTTCGGAGTGCGTGAGCTGGGTCAGGCCGCTGCCATCCGGGTGGATCGTCCAGGCCTCGTAACGTCCGCTGCGGTCCGAGTGGAAGGCGATGCGCTTCCCATCCGGGGACCACATGGGTGCGCGGTCTCGGTAGGCGTCCGAGGTGAGCTGGAGGATCGCCGAGCCGTCCGGCTTGACGATTAAGAGATCGTCCTGGGCTCCCGACGTGCGCAGAGCAATCCACTGCCCGTCGGGAGAAATGTCGGGATCCGTGATGATCACTGAGCCCCGGAGGATCGTCGTCGGCGTTCCGAGTAGCGTGCCGGAAACCGGGTCGAAGGCGGCCCTCTCGACGCTCGTCAGCGGATTGAGCGCCAGATACGCGATCCGGGTACCGTCCCCGGAGATACTGAAGAAACCGCTCCATAGGGAAGGCGTGGTCAGAGACTCGGGCTGGCCGAGAGGCTTTCCACTGGCCTCGTCGATCGGCAGCCGCCAGAGATTGAGTGTTCCGCCGCGGTTGCTCCCGAAGTACAGGAACCGTCCATCCGGAGACCAGACAGGGTTCCAGTCCGCCGCTTCGTCATTGGTCACGGCCAGAGGCTTCTCTCCCTTCTTGAGGCCCTGCCTCGGGATCGTGTAGATGTCACGCCGGCTCCCGTACGGAAGTCCCCAGAAAGCGATTCGAAGGCCGTGCGGCGAGACGGAGGGCTGAACCGCATCGCCGGCATACAGACGGCGCTTCTTCCCGGAGGACACTTCGACGGACCACAGCTCGCTCACGAAAGCGCGATCCAGAGGATTCACCACGGGCTCCGTCACGAAGAAAATCTCTTTCCCGTCCGGGGACCAGGCCGGGGTGAAGCCGACATCGGTCAAACGGCGGACCGACTCTCCGGTTGCCCCGATCAGGAAGATCCCGCCCCCCTGGCGTTCGGAACGGAACGCGATCTGAGTGCCGTCGGGTGAGAAGGCTGGCTCGGTGTCTTTGCTGGAATCATCCCTGGTGAGGTTGATCGGGTTCTTGCCTCCGACGCGCAGGACGTAGATGTCGTCGTTGCCGGCGGCCCGGCTGACGTACGCAAGAAGCTTCCCGTCGGGCGAGAGCGAAGGGTACGACTCGATTCCCGGGTCCGAGGTCAGCTGAGTGAAGTAAGTCTGAACAGGCGGGCCGGCCTTCGTGCGATTTCCCAGGCGGACGCCCGCTCCATAGGCCAGGGTGAGGATGACCAGAGCGACGGCGGCGCCGAGAGCGAGCCTTGGTGCCCGCCGCTTCGGAGCCGCCTCGGCGACGAGCGACGCCCCTTTCCGTGGATGTGCCCGAGAGCGCCTCGAGGTCGAACGCCAGGTCGTGTGCGGACTGGAACCGCCGCTCCGGGTTCTTCTCGATGCAGTGGCGCACGACGCGCTCGAGCCCGGCGAGATGTTCTGGTTCGTGACCGAGAGATCCGGCGGGTCCTCCTTGAGGATCGCCGCCATCGTCTCGCCGGCCGAGTCGGCATGGAAGGCGCGCTTGCCCGAGAGCATCTCGTAGAGGATCGCGCCGAAGGAGAAGATGTCGCGTGCGCGCGTCGGCGGGCTTGCCCTTGATCTGCTCGGGCGACATGTAGCCCAGCGTGCCCATCACGACGCCCGGCTCTGTACCGGCGGTGGCGGTGGGCATGTTGGTCTGCGGGCCGGCGCCGGTCTCCGGCTGCGTCAGCTTGGCGAGGCCGAAGTCGAGGATCTTGATGCGGCCTTCGTTCGTGACGAAGAGGTTCTCGGGCTTGAGGTCCCGATGCACGATGCCCTTGTCGTGCGCCGCGGCCAGGCCATGCGCGATCTGGAGGGCATAGTCGATCGACTTGCGCGGCGAGAAGCGGCCGGCCGCGAGCTCCGCTCGCAGCGTCTCGCCTTCCAGAAGTTCCTGAACGACGTAAGGCGCACCGTCGTGGCTCCCGATGTCGTGGACCGCCGTGATGTTGGGATGGTTCAGGACGCCCGCGGCCTTCGCTTCCTGCTCGAAGCGGCGCAGGCGGTCCGCGTCGGTCGAGAACGACGCCGGCAGCACCTTGATCGCGACGTCGCGCCCGAGCCGGGGATCCTTCGCGCGATAGACCTCGCCCATTCCACCGGCGCCGATCGGCTCGAGGATCTCGTAGGGGCCGAGCTTCGAGCCAGCCGCGAGAGTCACTTCTTGGCCGTGTCCGGCAGCGTCACCTGCCAGATGTCGGCGTTGTCGCTCGAGCGGATGACGTAACAGGTTCCCGTTCCGCGGACGCAACCGGCGTCGAGGTACGAGGTGCTAGGAGGCTGCGGCAGATCGTGCGATTCACCGGTCTTGAGATTCGTGACCTGAAGCTGGCCCCCGACATGCACGGAGAGCAGGAAACCCCGGCCGAGAGCGGCGCCGCGACGGGAGCGCGTGAGGTATCGACCAGCCTCCCGTCCGGGCACGAGCCGCACGGCGTCCGAGCCCGGAGCGTAGACGGCGGCGCTGTTCGTGAGCCCGTCGCTGGTGCGCGCCTGGATACCGACCAATCCGTCCGGGCTCCAGTCGATCGGAAACAGGAAGCTCTCCGGATCGGGGCGGGGGATCTTCACGGGCGGCCCGGCGCCGCCTTTTTGGTCGATCGGCACGAGAAACGCGTCCTTTCCGGTGTTCACCGAGATGAAGCGCCCATCCGGCGACCAGTGCGGCTCGATGACGGGGTCGCCCGTGGTCTTTGTCAGCTGCGCGATCCCGCTTCCGTCGGTCGAGACCGTCCAGATCTCGTAGCGGCCCGACCGGTCGGCTTGAAAAGCCAGGGTCTTTCCGTCCGGAGAGAAGCTCGGGCCGCGGTCCCGAGGGAGATCGTCGGTCAGCTGTCGCAGGTTCCGCCCGTCGGACTGCACGATGTAGATGTCGTCCTGCGCGCCTCCCCGCGTATCGAACGCAATGTACTTCCCGTCCGGCGAGACGTCGAAGTCGGCCATCTCCTGCGAGCTCTCGAGGACCTGTTCGGGGTTGCCGAGGAGTTTGCCGGTCGCCGGATCGAAGCGGAAGCGGTCGATCGCGAACGTGTTCTCCCGGACCACATAGGCCGCGTGCCGTCCGTCGCGCGCCACGGCGAGCCAGCCGACCTCGCGCGCCGGAACAGTCATCGGCTCCGGACTGCCGAGAGTCTTGCCCGTCGCCTCGTCGATCGCGACCCGCCACAGGTTCATCGCACCGCTCCGATTCGAGAGGTAGTAGAGCGTCTTGCCGTCCGGGGCCCAGATGGGGTTCCAGTCGACCGCGGCATCCTGCGTGACCGGCACGGGCGATTCGCCCGCGGCGAGACCCTTGTAGGGGATCGTCCAGATGTCGCGTTGGCTGCCTCCCGGCGGCAACGCCCAGAAGGCGACGCGCAGGCCGTGCGGCGAAACGCTCGGCTGGACGGCGTCGAGTCCGTAGAGCTTTCGGGTCTTGCCGGTCGCGACGTCGGCGATCCAGAGCTCGCTCGTGCTCGGGCGGCCGTAGGGCCTCGTGACGAGCTCGGTGGCGACGACGATCTCGCGGCCGTCGGGCGACCAGGCCGGGTCGTAGCCGAAGCTCGTCAAGCGTCGGGAGTTCTCGCCGGTCGCGCCCACGAGGAAGAGCCCTCCCTCGCCGCAGCGGGAGCTGTAGGCGATCATCGTTCCGTCGGGCGAGAAGGCCGGGCTCTGACTGTCGCGGTCGCAGTTGGGAGTGAGGTTGATCGGGTTGCGGCCTCCGACGCGCTGCGACCAGATGTTCTGTGGCCCGCTGGATCGGTAGACGAACGCGACAGTCTGGCCGTCCGGTGAGAGGGTCGGCGAGTTCTCGACACCCGAGAGATTCGTCAGCCGGCGGTAGGTCGGATATCCCGCCGCGCTGGAGACGGCGCCGCCCGCACGGCCGCGCGTCAGGGCCCAGACGAGCGCCGCGCCAGCGAGAATGCCGGCGATCAGCCAGACGGCCGGAGGAATCCGTCGGACGCGAATTGGCGCGGTGGCGGCGGACGGCCCCGAGGTCGCCGAGAGAGCGCCGAGGTCGAACGCGAGGTCGTGAGCCGAGTGGAATCGCTGCTCGGGGTTCTTCTCGAGGCAGTGGCGGACGACGCGCTCGAGGCCCGGCGAGATGTCTTGGTTGGTGACCGAGAGCTCCGGCGGATCCTCTCGCAGGATCGCCGACATCGTGTCCGCGGCGGAGTCGCCGTGGAACGCCCTCTTGCCCGATAGCATCTCGTAGAGGATGGCTCCGAAGGAGAAGATGTCGCTGCGCGCGTCGGCCGGCTTGCCGCGCACCTGCTCGGGCGACATGTAGCCGAGGGTGCCGAGGACGACGCCGGGCTCGGTGCCCTTCGTCTCCGTCGGCAGGTTCGTGGCGCTCGAGACGGCGCCCTCGCTTGCGTCAGCTTGGCGAGGCCGAAGTCGAGGATCTTGACGCGCCCGTCGCGGGTGACGAAGACGTTCTCCGGCTTCAGGTCGCGGTGGACGATGCCCTTTTCGTGCGCCGCGGCGAGGCCGTGAGCGATCTGAGTGGCGTAGTCGACCGCCTTCCTCTGGGCGATCCTGCCGCCCGCGAGCGTCGAGCGGAGCGTCTCGCCCTCCAGCAGCTCCTGCACGACGTAGGGCGATCCGTCGACGGCTCCGATGTCGTAGACCGCGGTGATGTTGGGGTGGTTCAGAACGCCGGCGGCCTTGGCCTCCTGCTCGAAGCGGCGCAGGCGATCGGTGTCCGTGGAGAAGGACGCCGGCAGGACCTTGACGGCGACCTCGCGCGAGAGGCGCGGGTCCTTCGCCCGATACACCTCGCCCATCCCCCCGGCGCCGATCTGGCCGAGGATCTCGTAAGGACCGAGCTTGGAACCAGCGGCGATGCTCAACGAGCCTCCATACCTTCGACGACGTACAGAGCGGACGTGGATCGGGAGTAGTTGTAAGCGTAGCCGGTTTCGTCCTGGGCGATGACGAGATTGAAGAAACCCGTGCCGCCCGATGCGTCCGCGGGCGCGATTTCGCGCCACAGCTCGCGCTTTCCGGTCGCGAGGTCGACCTTCCAGACCGTCGCCGGAAGCGGCCCCGCCGAGAAGAGGTAGAGGAAACGCCCGTCACGGCTCCAGCCGGCCGGCCAGTCGCCGGCCGTGTACGCCGTGACCTCGCGCGGAGCGCCTCCCTCGACGGGATACAGGAAGGCACGATTGTCGGTGCGGACCGCGAAGATCTGCTTCCCGTCCGGCGACAGGGAGCCCGGCGCGCCGAGGGCATCGGGATCGATCTCCCGAAGGTTCCGGCTGTCGACGTCGGCGAGGTAGAGCTTGATCGGCTCGTCGCCCCGCGTTCCCGAAAGCAGCAGGCGCTTTCCGTCCGGCAGAGAACTGCGCGGTGCGGGGCCGGATCCCGAAGTCGGGGAGCGCGCGGGGCTCGCCGGCTCCGACGGGCAGCAGCACCAGTTTCGCCTCGGGCCCCTGCAGGGTCACGACCCACTTCTCGTCCGGCGTGAGGCTCTCGGGGATGCCGTCCCCGAGCCGCACCGCCGGCGAGCCGTCCGCGCGCCGCAGGTAGACGCCGCCCTGGCCGCCGCCGCCCTCGCCGGTCTCGCCGAAGATGAGAAACGAGCCGTCGCGTGCGATGACGGAGGCATAGGAGAAATCGAGCCAGGCAAAGTCCCGTTCGCCGGCGGCTTGCGGCGGACGGAACATGAGCGCCATCCGACTGCTGACCTGCTCGAGCAGCAGACGGCCGTCCGCGGCGATGTCGTGGAGGATCAGGCGGCCGGGAGCGGAAAGCACGCGGCGGACTTTTCCGTCGAGAGTCGCGGCGTAGACGAGGAGGTTGGCGCCGCGTTCGGAGGCGGTGAACCAGATCTCGCTTCCGGACGGAGTCCAGGCGATCCCGCCGGTGCTCGCCCAGGGTCCCGTCAGCGTCGTCTTCTTGCCGGCGCGGTCCAGGACCGCGAGACTGCCGCGGTCGTCGCCGAGGGCCGGGTGATCGAAGAAGGCCACGCGCTCGGCGTTCGGAGAGATCCGGAGGGCGGACACGTAGCCTCCCGTCTGGTACAGCCCCTTGCCGATCGGGTACTCGACGCGAAAGCCTCCGCCGATCCAGCGCGAGACCGCGAGCGCGCGGCCGTCCCGCGTGATGTCGGCCGCGCCGATGTCCTCCGAGATCTCCCGTGGAGTTCCACCGGTCATCGGCACGCGCGCGAGCGTCTGCCCGGGAGGCGCGGGGATGAGCACCGCCATCTCGCCCGAATCGGTGATACCGGCGACGTCGTCCGCGCGCGGTATCCCGAGCGGCTTCGACTCGGGCAGCCCGACGCGCGCCTCGTAGAGCTGCCGGGGGCCTCCGGCCCAGGACGCCGAGTAGACGATCGTGTGGCCGTCCGGCGTGAAGCGCGCCGATCCGATCAAGCCCCGATAGAAGGTGACCTGGCGGAAGACCGGCGGTTCGGGGGGCCGAAGTCGGCCGCGGAGGAGGAGTCCCACGCCGGCGACGATCGCCGCGCCGAGGAGGATCGCCGCGGGGATGGCCCAGAGGGTGCGCGCCGCCGGGCGCGGAGGGGGCTCGGGGAGCGCCGAGCCCGTCGACAGCGAATCGAGCGCGAACCCCAAATCGTGCGCCGAGCGGAACCTCTTCTCGGGGTTCTTCTCGAGGCAGTGGCGCACGATCCGCTCGAGGCCCGGCGAGACGTCCTTGTTCGCCAGCGCGAGATCCGGCGGATCCTCCTTCAGGATCGCCGACATCGTGTCCGCGGCGGAGTCGCCGCGAAAGGCGCGCCGCCCCGAGAGCATCTCGTAGAGGATCGTTCCGAAGGAGAAGATGTCGCTGCGCGCATCGGCGGGCTGGCCGCGCACCTGCTCGGGCGACATGTAGCCGAGCGTTCCCAGGACGACGCCCGGCTCGGTGCCCGCGCTTTCGGTCGGAAGATGCGACCGCTCCGCGGAAGGAACCTCCGGCGCAACAATCCTGGCCAGGCCGAAGTCGAGGATCTTGACCCGCCCGTCCTTCGTGACGAAGATGTTCTCCGGCTTCAGGTCGCGGTGAACGATGCCCTTCTCGTGCGCGGCCGCCAACCCGTTCGCGATCTGCGTCGCGCATTCGACCGCCCGACGCGCCGAAAACGGTCCGCTTGCGAGCTCGGCGCGGAGCGTCTCGCCTTCGAGCAGCTCCTGGACGACGTACGGCGCGCCGTCGTGCTGGCCGACGTCGTAGACCGCCGTGATGTTGGGGTGGTTCAGGACGCCGGCGGCCCTCGCCTCCTGCTCGAACCGGCGCAGGCGATCCGCATCCTGCGAGAAGGACGCCGGCAGGACCTTGATCGCGACCTCGCGGCCGAGAGTCGCGGATCCTTCGCGCGATAGACCTCGCCCATCCCGCCGGCGCCGATCTGGCGCGAGGATCTCGTAGGGTCCGATTCTCGAGCCGGCCGAGAGCGTCATGTCAGATCACTCGGGAGAGGGTCCACAAGCGACTTTCCCACTCTCGTCGGTTGGCCCGCGAGTCCGGCCACCAAAGGCAGACCCTCGGCAGTAGGAGACGCCGTCCGCAGGACGGCGACAACCCAGCGGGCCGCTGAGAGTCCGTAGCCTCACTTCAAACCCTCGACGAGGTAGAGCTGCGAAAGGTTTCGCCCGTAGCTGTACGCGTAGGACCGGCCATCGTCCGAAAGAAAGACCGTGGGAATCCCGGCGATCCCCGCCGGATCGGCGGGGATCAGCTGCTTCCACAACTCTCGACGGCCGGAATCGAGTTCGATGCGATGCACTTGTGCCGAAAGGATCCTGCGTCGGACGTAAAGGCTCCGGCTGTCGCCGGAGAAACCCACGGGGCCCTCACCGGCCTCGACGCCGGGGATCTGCCGCGTCGCGTTACCCGCGGTCGCGTGCAGTCGGAGCTGCCCCGTGCCGACGGCGGCGACCCAGTGCCCATCCGGCGAGACGGCGATTGCGAAAGTCTCGATCCCTTCGTCGCTGATCGGCCGTGGCGGACCGCCGCCGACGTCCTGCACCCAGAGCCGCACGCCCTGGCCGGGCTCGTTGCCCGCAAAGACGAACCGCCGTCCATCCGGCAACCACCGCGCCGCGTGATGGTTGATGGCGTCGTGGGTCAGGGGACGCGACTCGCCCGGGCCGGTCGGCAGCAGGACGAGCTGCCGTGGAGGCGGCGTCGAGGGAATCGCGATGACCCACTTCCCGTCCTTCGAGAGAGACGTCGCCGTCCCGCTGCCGAGGCGAACGGCCGGAGAGCCATCCGTCCCCCGGAGATAGATCGAATACCCGGAGCCTCCTCCCTGACCGCTCTCGTCCAGGATGAGAGTCCGGCCGTCCGCCGACAGGTCCTTGACGAGTGAATAATCGAGCCAGGACAGGTCGCGTTCCGCGGATTCTCCCGGGGCCAGGCCGTTTATGCCCACGCCGACGTCGTCGCGAGAGACGAGCGCGCGCCCTCCCGGAGCCGTATCGTGCAGTGTCAGCGTGCCTGGCACCTGCGCGAGCAGCCGCTCCTTGCCGCGGAGATCGACCGCGCGCAGGGCTCGATGGCTTCCATGTTTCGCCGCCGTGAAGAAGATCCGCGATCCGTCATGCTCCCAGGCGAGGCCGTAGACGGTCGCGTACGGTCCGGCGAGCGACCGCTTCCGGCCTTCGAGATCGACGACGGCGATCGACCCGGCGTCGTCTCCCTGGATCGGATGGTCGATGAAGGCCACCAGATCGCCTCGAGGCGAAACGCGCGCATGGCTGATGAAACCGGCGGTCGTGTAGAGGCGGCGGCCGATCGGGAACTCGAGCTGGTTCTTGCCGGCGGCGTCGCGGACGAGCGCGAACCGGGTTCCGTCGGGCGCCCAGTCCGCCCAGTGGATGTTCTCCTGGAGCGGACGGGGGCTTCCGCCCGCCAGCGGAACCTGCGCCAGCGTGCCTGCCAATGTGAAGGCACGAATGGACTCCCCTCCGATCTGGACGAGCAGCTCGCCGCTCGACGAAACGCTCGCCAGGTTCCCGCCCGGGGTCCCGAGGGCGGTGTGTTCGGCGCTCCCGGGCCGGCCGGAGAAGATCTGCGGGAGCGCGCCGTCCCAGCTCCCGGTGAATACGAAGGTCTGACCATCCGGGCCGAATCGGGCCGAGGGGATGGATCCGCGGCGAAACGTCAGCTGTTGGAACGACAACGGCGCCTTCTCGGCGTCGCGACGGCTGAGGAAGTAGGCCGCCGCGGCGACCGCGATGACGGCGAGGGCTGCTCCGAGAGGCGCCCATCGGAAACGCCTGCTCCGAGAGCCGGCGCCGGCATCGCGGGTCCCGAGGCCGCTGACAGAGCCTCGAGATCGAACGCGACGTCGTGCGCGGAGTGGAACCGCTGCTCGGGGTTCTTCTCGAGGCAGTGGCGCACGATCCGTTCGAGGCCGGGGGAGACGTCCTGGTTCGTCAGCGAGAGATCCGGCGGGTCCTCCTTCGAGGATCGCCGACATCGTGTCGGCGGCGGAGTCCCCGCGGAACGCGCGCCGCCCCGACAGCATCTCGTAGAGGATCGCGCCGAAGGAGAAGATGTCGCTGCGCGCGTCGGCGGGCTTGCCGCGCACCTGCTCGGGCGACATGTAGCCGAGCGTTCCCAGGACGACGCCGGGCTCGGTGCCCGGCGTCTCGGTCGGCAGACTGGTGGCGTTCGTCGGAGCGTAGCCTCCGGTGCGTCAGCTTCGCCAGGCCGAAGTCGAGGATCTTGACGCGGCCGTCCCTCGTGACGAAGACGTTCTCGGGCTTCAGGTCCCGGTGGACGATGCCCTTCTCGTGCGCCGCGGCGAGGCCGTTGCGCGATCTGGGTCGCGTAGTCGATGGCGCGTCGGGCGGAGAGCGCGCCGCCCGCGAGCGCCGCGCGCAGCGTCTCGCCCTCGAGCAGCTCCTGGACGACGTACGGCGCGCCGTCGTGCTGGCCGACGTCGTAGACCGCGGTGATGTTGGGATGGTTGAGGACGCCGGCGGCTCGCGCCTCCTGCTCGAAGCGGCGCAGGCGGTCCGGGTCGGCTGAGAAGGAGGCCGGCAGCACCTTGATCGCGACCTCGCGTCCGAGCCGCGGATCCCTCGCGCGGTAGACCTCGCCCATGCCGCCGGCGCCGATCGGCCGAGGATCTCGTAGGGGCCGAGCTTCGAGCCGGTCGCGAGGGTCACATCGAGTCCTTCTGACGACGTAAAGGTCGGAGAGGTCTGCCACGTATGCGTAGTAGGCGATACGTACGGCCATCCGGTGTCATGACGAGATCGCCTCCGATCGACGTGACAACGTCCGCAGACATCGCGAAGGGAGCGAGCTCGAGAATGCCCTCGCGATTTCCAGTCGCCAGTATCGGACCGCTCGAGACCTCTGCCGGCCGGAATGCCGGAACGCACGAGAAGCGATTGACCGTCGCTGGTCCAACCGGATCGGGTATGTCGCCCGGGCTCCAGCCGGGGATCGGCGTGGGAGCACCTGCCGTCGACTGGAATACAGGACTGCCGGTTTGGGCTCCTCGATCACGACATGCGAAGCGGCCATCGGTGCGAGACCGCGTATCCGACGGTGTGCGCTTCGGGAGTCACCGGCCCGGGGCTGCCGAGCCGTTGATGTCTCGCGACGTAGCGAGGCGTGGAGGCCGTCCGGCTTCGGACTGGCCGTCGAACAGGATCGCGCTTGCCATCCGGGAGAACCATGCCGCGCCGCGTCGTGCGTGAGACCCGATCGGATCGAGCGTCTCGCGGTTTGCCCGGCACCGGTCGGAATGATGACGAAGCCTGCGCGTGCGACGCGCGGCATCGAGAGCGCCCACTTCCCGTCCGGCGAAAGCGCGCGGGCTTCTCCCATCCCCGATGCAGTATCGCCGGTGAACCGTCCGTTCTTCGCACGTAGATCGGACTGGCGCAGGTCCTGCCTCCTTCACCGTCCTCGCTGATGAGAAGGAGCGTGCCGTCCGCGCAGACAGATCGCGAGCGCGCCCGAATCATCGAGCCACCCAGAGCTCTCGCTCAGTCTCCTCGCCCGGCGCGCTCGTCCGACGAACCCGCTTCGGATGGCCTCATGCGACCGAGGAGCAACGCTGCCCGGAGCCGGAAATGTCGTGGAGCTCGGAAGCCGCCGGGTACCTGAGCCAGCGAGGACGCTCGCCCGACCGCGGAGATCCGCCGCACGCAGGAGCGCGGCTGACGCTCCGCGGTTTCGAGCGCCGTGAACCAGATTTCGTCGCCCGTCCGGCAGACCACGCGAGGCCACCAAGCTCCGCCCACACCTCGGTCAGCCGTTCGATTCTTCCTCGGCGGTCCACGACTGCGCGACCTCGATCCGCTGCATTTCCCCGAAACGGATGATTCGATGAACGCCACGAGCTCGCCCTTCCGGCGAGACACGCGGGATCCCGATGCCAGAAGCGCGGGTCTCGTAGCACGACCTCGTCCGATCGGAAACTCGATCCGCGTGCCTGCCGTCAATCGAGCGCACTACTGCGACCATCAGCTCCTTCCCGGCGAGCCCAGTCTGCGCAGTCGGGCGTCTTCGAGAGCGCGTCTGGGGGAGCCGCCCGCGAGCGGAACGGCGCGGCTGAGTAGCACCTTTCGGAAGCGCTCCGATCAGCTTCGGTTCCGGCATCTGCGGCAGGATCGCCAGGTCGCGCAGCCGAAGAGATGCCGCATAGCATCTGCATCCGGAGCAGTCGCGACGAGGTCTCGCGCACTCGGAGCTGTCCAGGCGCCATCGCGTACGTCTCGCCGAGAGCCGCCTGTCGCCAGCGGCGGCGTTGCTCAGACGGATCGGTCTGCGAGTCGCGGCGAGGAATCCGGGCCGCGACGAAGCGTCCCTCGGCGAAAAGTCAGAGGCGGCCGAAAGGAGCGGCTGTGATGCCGAGGCGGCGCCCCCTTAAGCGGATGCCCCGTGCTCGCCGTGGTTCCGCGTAGAGCGCTTGCGAGGTCGAAAGCGAGATCGCTGTGCGGACTGGAACCGCTGCTCCGGGTTCTTCTCGAGGCAGTGGCGGACGATCCGTTCGAGGCCCGGGGAGATGTCCTTGTTCGTCAGCGAGAGGTCCGGCGGGTCCTCCTTCAGGATCGCCGACATCGTGTCGGCGGCGGAGTCTCCGCGAAACGCGCGCTTGCCCGAGAGCATCTCGTAGAGGATCGCGCCGAAGGAGAAGATGTCGCTGCGCGCGTCGGCGGGCTTGCCGCGCACCTGCTCGGGCGACATGTAGCCGAGCGTTCCCAGCACGACGCCGGGCTCGGTGCCCTGCGTCTCTGTCGGCAGGCTGGTGGCGTTCGTGAGCGTAGCCTCCGGCTGCGTGAGCTTCGCCAGGCCGAAGTCGAGGATCTTGACGCGGCCGTCCTTCGTGACGAACACGTTCTCGGGCTTCAGGTCCCGGTGGACGATGCCCTTCTCGTGCGCCGCGGCGAGGCCGCTGCGCGATCTGCGTCGCGCAGTCGATCGGCGCCTTCGCGGCGAGAGCGCTCCGCCCGCGAGCGTCCGCGCGCAGCGTTTCGCCCTCGAGCAGCTCCTGGACGACGTAGGGCGCGCCGTCGTGCTGGCCGATGTCGTAGACGGCCGTGATGTTGGGGTGGTTCAGGACGCCGGCAGCCCTGGCCTCCTGCTCGAAGCGGCGCAGGCGATCCGCGTCGGCGGAGAACGACGCCGGCAGCACCTTGATCGCGACCTCGCGCCCGAGCCGCGGATCCTTCGCGCGGTAGACCTCGCCCATGCCTCCGGCGCCGATCGGAGCGAGGATCTCGTAGGGTCCGAGGCGGGATCCCGCGGCGAGCGTCACGTTGGCGGGATTCTATCCGGCCCGAAACAGGCCGGCCGGTACTGGCCATGGTGCCCCGGAAAGACAACGGGCCTCCCGCATCGGCTACCATGACGAATCCCACCTCAATGGAAACCAGCCTGTGCCTGCTCGTGAAGGACGAGGAGAACACCCTCACGGAGTGTCTCTCGCCGATCCGGGATCTGTTCGACGACGTCGTGGTCATGGACACGGGGTCGACCGACCGCACGTGCGAACTGCTGCAGGACCGGTTCGGCATCACACCGCACCTCGGCGCGCTGGAAGAGCGCCTTTGCTATTCCAAGTGCGACGCGCGCAACCAGCTCCTGTCCCATGCCCGGCACCCCTGGGTGCTGGTTCTGGATGCCGATGAGCGCATCACGCGCGAGCAGGCTCTCACGATACGGAACATGGAGGAGAGTGACTCCGCGAGCGGCTATTTCTGCGCCTGGACGACGTACATCAACGATGCGGCGATCGAAGATTACAAGCTTTCGCTGTTTCGTCGTGACGTGCGCTACAGCGGGCTCGTTCACGAGAACGCGCAGCAGCACCTGCGGCGCTCGGGGGGATCGGCCGCGTGGCTGAACGAGGTGACCATCGCGCACTACCCGGAGGCGCGCAAGCTCCCCGCCAAGAGGACCCACTACAAGCGGCGTCTCGAGTGCGCGCTGGGCCATGACCCGGCGTGGTACCGCTACCACTGGTTCATGGGCTACATGTGCTTCCGCAGCGGGGAGAACGACGAGGCAGCCCGTTACCTCACGGCGGCGGTACAGGCGCGCTCACTCCGTTTCCCCGTGGAATGCCTCAACAGCCACATGTTGCTCGCCCACCTGCACGCGAGCCGGGGCGATGCGCGCTCGACGGCCGAGGTCCTGGAGCTGGCACTCAGTTTCCACCAGCAGACGAAGGACGACTTCGAGGTGCGGGTCAATTTCCGGCTCAAACCGTGGCTGGACGCGGCGCGGCAGGCCTGCCGGAGGGAGCCCTGGAGCGTGTCCACGTCTACCCGTTTGCCTATTGAGCAGGCACCCCCGTGTGGCGCTTCCCACTCACCTACAATTGTCGCCGATGAGTGCGCGTGATCCCCTTGCCGGCCGGGGCTACGCCGGGCCGATTCGCGTACTGTCCCGGAGCGAGTGCCGGAGGTTCCTGCGGGAGGCGGAAAACCCCGACCGGCCTCCGCCATTCGAGTGGGACAAAGGGTGCGCCGTGACTTCCCGGCCATTCTACGAGTTGGCGACACACCCCCGGGTCATCGAAGCGGTGAGCGCGGTGCTGGGTGAGAACGTGATGCTCTGGGGTGCCAGCCTTCAGGACCGGCCTCCGGGCGAGGCCCATCCATGGCACTCGGATTCGGAGTCGGCGGCCACGACAGGCAGGACGGTTTCGGTGTGGATCGGCCTGGAGCATACCGGTCGCGGCTCTTCGTTGAAGATCGTCCCGAACTCGCATCGCTTCGGAGTGACCGTGCAGGAGCTCAGGCACCGGTTCGGCGTGCGCCGGGAAGAGGCGAGCGACGAAATGATCACACGGTGGGCTCGGGAGCGGGACCCGCGCGGCCGGATCGAGCAGACCGACTTGACCGACGGCGAGGCGCTCATTTTCGACGGCCGGCTCTGGCACGGCTCCCTAAACGGTTCACGCAGGACCCGCCGGGCGTTGCTGCTGCAGTACGGCGCGCCCGACGCCGAGATCCGGATCCCCGACCTGAACCATCTCGACTGGCCGTTCCGGATGTTCGAGGTGCCGAGGCCCCCCTGCATCGTGGTGCGCGGCGACGATACGGCTCGGGTCAACCGGGTTCTTCCGCCGCCGGTCGCGGCTCGTGCGGCCGGCCCCAGGTTGTCGAGCCGCGTCTATCCGCTGCACCTGCCGCTGCCGCACGACGGCGAGGAGGAGTGGAGGCCGAATTTCATCTTCAACGGCGCGACGGCGAACGCGAGCAAGCTTTCGTGCCACGTCTCGACGCTGAAGAGCGGCTGCAGCCCGCACCCGCCGCACACGCACGACGACGACGAAATCCTTCTGATGTTGAAGGGCGAGGCGGACGTGACGTTGCCTCGCGCGGATCGTAAAGCGGATCGGCGGATACGCCTGAAGGCGGGCGAGGGTGCTTACTACCCCCCGCACTTTCCGCATACCATCCGTGCCGCCGGCGGCGGAGCTGCGAACTACCTCATGTTCCGATGGCATGATCGATCGGGCAAGCACGTTCCGTCGCTTGCCTTCAAACGATTCCGGTTGCGGGACGCGAAAAGCGCCAGGGGCGGGAACGGCTTTCGCGTGCGGGTGTTATTCGAGGGATCCACCCCGTCTCTGAGAAAGCTGCATTGCCATCTTTCCACGCTGTCGGCCGGATCCGGCTACGACGCGCATGTCGATGGGCACGACGTCGCGATCATCGTCCTGGAAGGCGAGGTCGAGACCCTCGGCCAGCAGGTGACACCGCACGGCGTCATCTTCTATCCGGGGGGCGAGCCCCACGACATGCACAATCCCGGCACGACGGACGCGAAGTACGTGGTATTCGAGTTCCACGGCCGGTGAGGTGAAGACCCTCGGGCTGTAGGAAAGGTATTACCGGAGCCGGCCCGGATCCTCCAGCGTCATCATCCATAGAGCCGACCCGCCCGTGGCGCGGCAGTAATAGAGGTAGCGGCCGTCGGGCGACAGCGTCGGCTCCTCGAGGAAGAGTCCACCCTCGGGAAAGCGCGTGACCTGCTCGAGCGGTCCACCTTCCGCTCTCACCCGGTAGATGTTGCCGTGGCTCGGCTGGATGTAGATCCACTTCCCGTCGCGAGAGAAAGACGGGTGCCGCATCCGCTCGAAGCCGGTCGTGAGCGGTTGCATCGAGCCGCCCGCCGCAGGCATGCGGAAGAGCTGCACCGTTCCCTCTTCGGTGGTCGCCGTGACGGCGAGCCACTTGCCGTCGGGCGACACGATCGTGTCGAACTTGTCTCCGGGAGTGTTCGTGAGCTGCTTCGCCTTCCGCGTCGCGAGATCGAACGCGAAGGCCTGTTGCACGCCGCCCGCCAGGTCCTGGTAATAGACGATCCGGCCGTCTGGAGACGCATTGAGCGTCCATGAGCTCTGCGCCGACCGGACCATGAGCTCCTCGGCGTGGCTGCCGTCCAGAGCCACGATCCAGTTCGAGCTGCGGACTCCCTCGAGCGAGCGGCTGATCAGGAGACGCTTTCCGTCGGGCATCCAGACGGGAGAAACCTGAGCGACGTCCTCGCCGGGGAGCTGGAGCCTCTCGCTCTTCCGAGTCTCGACGTCGAGAATCCTCACGTCCATGTGCCCGAGCACATCGCTCACGATCGCGACGCGCTTGCCGTCGGGAGAGACGCTCGGGTAGCTGTCGGTGACGAGCCCCGTCGTCAGCGGCTCCTCGGTTCCGGCGGGCGCGCCGCCGCCCGGCTCGAGGAGGATCCGCGTCAGGTTGCGAGCGGATTCCTGCTCCGGCGTTGCGATCCGCAGACCGTCGCGCGTGACGGCGAGCTCCAGGAAGTCCGAGGTCATGAGGCTGACCGTGCTCGCGACGGCGGTGAAAGGATCGTCGCGCGTCTCGATGAACTGAATTCGGCTGCCCCCCTGGGAGTCCCGCTCGATGAAGTACAGGCGGCCTGTCGAGACATCCCACGCGTGACCGAACCCCGGGAAAAGCGCGCGCGGCTTCCCCCCGGCGGTCGGCATGAGGAGGAGCCCTTCCTGCTGCGTTTCGAGGCTGATCCACTTGCCGTCGGGTGAGCAGGCGATCCGAGAGAGCTCGAAGACCGAGTCTTTACTCGAAAGAACCGCGCGCGGTGGGCCGCCCTTCGAAGGCACCTCCAGGATGGCGCGGCGGCTCTCCGGGCCCGTGACATAGAGGATGGCGGTTCCGTCGGGCCGCCACGCCGGGAAGTTGGCGTCCGGAGCCAGCCGCCTCGCGGCTCCGCCGAGCGCCGGTATGACCCAGAGGTCGCCGCCATACGTCCGCACGTTGCGGCCGAACGTTCCGCCGATCCGTATGAGGCCGGTCTTGGAGGACCGCGTCGAGATGAAAGCGACCGAAGCGCCGTCCGGCGAAAACGCCGGCTGAACGTCTTCCTTGGGATCGTTCGTGATGGCGACATCCTGGCCTCCCTCGCCCCGGCGCACATAGATCTCCGAGTTGCCGGTGCGGTTGGAGACGAATGCGAGAAGACTCCCGTCCGGAGACCAGCTCGGCCATTCTGAGCGCGCCGCGTCCCGCGTGAGGCGCGCGACCTTCGTCACGATCGGGCCGGAGGAGGGAGCGCGCCGCGAGACGATCTTCCACGTCACGAACGCCGCGAGCGCGGCCGCGGAGAGCGCAGCTGCCGCGCCGAGCCAGGGTCGCGCGCCGCGGGACGGCGCAGCCGACTCGCGGGCTTCCTCCCCCCGCTCGTCCATCTCGATGCGCGCGTCCGCGATGTCGTGCAGCCGCTTCTTCGGATCGCGATCGAGGCATCGGCGCAGGAGCCGGCGGATCCCGGCCGGCGTCTCGGGCGGCAGCGCGCCCCAGTCCGGGTCGCTCTTGAGCACCGCCGCGAGCGTGTCGGAAACGGTCTCACCGCCGAAAGTCTTTTTCCCCGTCAGCATCTCGAAGAGGACCGCCCCGAAAGCCCAGACGTCGGTGCGTTTGTCGACGGCCTTTCCCGCGCGCCTGCTCCGGGGACATGTAGGCCGCGGTCCCGATCACGATGCCGGCCTGCGTGGACTGCGCGGTCATCGTCGGCGAGGAGGTCACGTCCGGCGACGAGCCGTCGGGCTTGAGCGCCTTGGCGAGCCCGAAGTCGAGCACCTTGACCGATCCCGCCGGCGTGCGCTTCACGTTGGCCGGCTTCAAGTCCCGATGCACGATGCCCTTCTCGTGCGCGGCCTCGAGCGCGTCGGCGATCTGACGCGCGATCTCGAGCGCCTCGTCGACGGGCACCGGGCCTTGCGCGATCCTTTCGGCGAGCGTCTCGCCTTCGACGAGCTCCAGCACGAGCCCGCGCACACGGCCCGACTCCTCGAGCCCGTGAATGTGCGCGATGTGAGGATGATTGAGCGAGGCCAGCACCTGGGCCTCGCGCTGGAAGCGCGCAAGCCTGTCAGGATCCGCGGCGAACGCTTCGGGAAGGATCTTGACCGCGACGTCGCGCCCGAGCTTCAAATCCTTCGCCCGGTACACCTCTCCCATGCCCCCCGCGCCGAGCGGCGTGAGGATCTCGTAGGGACCGAGGCGTGTTCCGGCGGACAAAGGCATGAGACGTCGCGCGATTCTAGTCCTCGGGCGTTTGATACGCTGGCCGGAGCCTTTTCGGAGGCCCCAATGACACTCCGCGCGCCGTCGCTGGTCCTCGCCGTGAGCCTCGTGGCCTCCGGCGCCGCCGTCGCCGCGGATCCGGCCTACACCACGAGCTACGACGTCCCCTACACGACGGCCGGTGGAGGGGAGCTTCGGATCGACATCGCGCAGCCCGCGCTGGGGGAGGGGCCCTTCCCGGCCGTGCTCGTCATCCACGGCGGTGCGTGGTACGAGGGCGGCCGCGAGGAGAACCACCGCTACCTCGCGGCTCTCGCCCGGCACGGCTATGTCGCCGCATCGCCGCAGTACCGGTTCTGTCCGAAAGACACGTTTCCCGCCCAGCTCGAGGACGTCAAGGCCGCCGTCCGCTTCCTGCGCTCGAACGCGAAGTCGCTCAAGGTCGACCCCGACAGGATCGCGGCGATGGGATTTTCCGCGGGCGCCCATCTGGCTCTTCTCCTCGGACTGACCGGACCGGCGGACGGTTTCGACGGGCCGGCGGCGAAGGGGGTGCCAAGCGCGCGTGTCGAAGCGGTCGTGGATTTCTACGGGCCGGTCGATCTCACGGCTCACTACTTCTCGGACACGGCGAAGGGATTCGTGGCGTGCTTGACCGGCGCGAGCGCCGCCGAGAAGCCGGAGCTCGCGGCCCGGGCTTCGCCGATCACCTACGTGGGCAGCGGGGACGCGCCGGTGCTCGCCTTCCATGGAGCGAAGGACGACCTCGTCCCGCCCGCGCAGGCCTTCGCGCTCATGGAGAAGCTTTCGGCCGCCGGTGTTGCCGGCCGGTTCGAGTTCGTTCTCGGCGCGGGCCACGGCTTTTCCGGCGCCGACTGGGAGAGCGCCTGGAAAGAAACGCTCGACTTCCTGGACGCGAATCTCAAGAAGCGCTGACGCGGCTCACCGCGGCCGCGTCGAGCGTTCGATCTCCTCGGCCGAGTAGGGAAGTCCCGGCGTCAGGATCTCGTGGCCGTCCTTCGTCACGAGGACCATGTCCTCGAGATAGAAGCCCTGGCCCTCGACCGAGAAGATCGGCTCGAACGCGACGACCATCCCGGTGGAGAGCGTCTCCGGGCTTCCTTCGCCCGCCTCGAGCCCGACGCCGTGGATTCCCCAGAATTGCAGGCCCTCCTTCGCGAGCAGAACCTCCGCCGCCTTTCGTCCGAGCGGCGTGGCGAGCGCGGGCTGCCGCTTCCGGACCTCGGCGAGGCTCGCGGCGAAAACGTCCGCGCTCTTCACGCCATCCTTGAAGGCCACGAGGCCGGCCCGGTACGCGGCGATCAGACAGCTCCCACGTCTCCCGCTGTCCCGCGTCGAAGCGGCCGGAGACGGGAGCGGTGCGGCCGACGTCGCCCTTGTAGTGGTCCGCGTCGCAGCCCACGTCCACCCGCGCGACCTCGCCGGCGCGCATGGCGCGGTTGAGGTGGCGGTAGTCGACGAGGGACTCGAAGGGCGCCGGGAAGGCGCTCGCCGGGCCCGTCATCACCCACGGCCAGAACGACGGTCCCTCCGCGCCGGCGTCGAGGCAGGCGCAGACCACGTCGCCTTCCGCCTCGCGCTGGGAGCGCCCGGGACGCAGGGCCGCGAGCCCCGCGCGGAGCGCCGTCGCGCTGGTTTTTCCGACGTGGCGCAGCACCTCGATCTCGGCCGGGCTCTTGACGAGACGCATCTGCACGAGGATCGGGTCGGCGGATTGCAGACGGCTCCGTCGGCCAGAGCTCCGCCAGCGCGTGGTTCCAGGCCGCCTGCGGATCGTCGAGCGCGATGTCGAGGGGGAAGCCGTGGGCATCGGCCAGCCCGGCGGTGTAGAGCAGCAGGCCCGGCGCGTCCTGCCGGCGCGTCAGGAACGCCGGCAGCTCCTTGCGGTCGACGACGCGGTCGAGGCCGAGAGAAGCCGCGGTCTTCGGTCCCGGTTCGATCCTGCGGCCGCTCGAGCATCGCGCCGAGAAGCCCCGGCAGCTCCTTCGGGACGAAGAGCCAGCTCTCCTTCGCCGGCGCCGTCGATCGCGAGGACGGCGCCCGAGGCGCTGGACAGCCCCGTGAAGTAGAAGAAGTTCGGGCGCTGCTGGAACCCGTGCAGGTAGAGCTGGTCCGAGGCGAACGTCGAACGTCGCGGACGGCAGGAGCAGGATCCCGTCGGGCATCCGGCGCATGGCCTCGGCGCGCCGCGCCCGGAACTCCGAGGGAGGAAGATCGGCGGCGCGTGCGGGGAGGGTGGCGGCAAAGCCGATGCCGAGCGCGAGCAGGTACGGAACGTGCATTCTCATGGCCGGGATAATCGCACGCACTGCGAAGGAGCGAAGCCATGCAGGACGGTTACGGCGGCCGGAACATTTTGCGCAATCGCGGCTGCTCCCGGCTGGGGATTGCGCTCGTCATTGCGGTGATCGGCGTCATCGCCTACATGAGCCGCACCGAGGTCAATCCCGTGACCGGCGAGAAGCAGCGCGTCGCGCTCTCCGTCGACCAGGAGAAGGTCCTCGGGCTCCAGGCCGCGCCGGAGATGGCTGCGAAAATGGGCGGCGTCGTCCCGGACAGCTACCCGCAAGCGGTGCTCGTGGAGGAGATCGGCCAGAGGCTCGTCGAGCGGGGAGACGCGGCCCGAAGCCCCTACGCGGGGAACTTCCACTTCTACCTCCTCGCCGATCCGGAAACGATCAACGCCTTCGCCCTGCCGGGCGGGCAGATCTTCGTCACCGCCGGGCTTTACAAACGCCTGCGGACCGAGGCGGACCTCGCCGGCGTCCTGGGCCACGAAATCGGCCACGTCATCCACCGCCACTCCGCGGAGCAGATGGCGAAGGGTCAGCTCGGCCAGGCCCTCTCGCAGGCGGTCGGCGTGGCGGCCTCGGACGGCGCCGACGGCGGCCAGCAGGCCGCGATGATGGCCGCGATGGTGAACCAGATGGTGCAGATGCGCTACGGCCGCCAGGACGAGTCCGAATCGGACCGTTACGGCCTCGACGCGATGGCCGCCGCGGGCTACGACCCCAGGGCCATGCTCGAGGTGATGAAGGTCCTCGCGCAGGCGGGCGGCGGCGAGAGACAACCCGAGTGGCTGTCCTCGCATCCGCTTCCCGAGACGCGCATCGCCGAGATCGAGGCGTACATCCGGCAGATGCCGGCGCCCTCCGCGCCGGTCAGCGAGGGGCGGCCCCTGAGCTAGCCGCCGCGCCGAGCGCGAAGGTGTCGCCCGGCTTCGGAACGAGCTGGTCGGGCCGCGACGGGATCTTGTCGTCGAGCTTGTGGTGGTAACACACGACGGTTCGCGCGTCGATCCGGCCCTTCTGCGCGGCGACCTTTCCGATGAGCCAGGGCGAGACGAACGCGTAATCCAGGTTCTTCATCGCGAGCAGCTGGTCGACGCTGTCGGTGTCGCCGGTGAAGTAGAGGCGGAGGCCGTGCCAGACCACCAGGTAGGAGGCGTGGTCCTCGTTTCCGTGGGGCGTGGGAAACGCCTCCACCGCGATGTCGCGGTAGGACATCTTCGGCGCGAAGGGAATGACGCGGGCGGGCGGCAGCGTCGCGGCGAGCTTCGGCGGAGCGATGACCTTCGCGTCCATCTTCGAGAAGAGCGTGGCGTCGAAGTGGTCGCGATGGCCATGCGTGATCAGGCACAGCCCGCCGGGAGCCTTCGGGACCTTGGCGAAGTCGTAGGTCATGTAGCCGAACGCCCCGGATTCGTAGGGGAAGTCGGAGTAGAGCACCGTCTTCCCGTCCGTGATGGCGAAGGCCATGTTGCCGATGAACTGCGCCTGGAGGGCCGGCGGCGCCGGAGCGGCGGCCAGGACGGTCAGGAACGCGAAGATCATGGTCATCGAGTGCAGCCCCGAACCCTCGACCCTCGACTCTCGACTTTCACTTCGCAATCCCCATCTGCGTCAGCTCGAAGGCGTAGTCGTAGGCGACTTCCCGAAGCTTGTCGTAGCGCCCCGAGGATCCGCCGTGGCCTCCGGCCATATTGGTCTTGAGGATGAGCGGGTTCGAGTCCGTCTTCAGGGTCCGCAGCTTCGCCACGTACTTCGCCGGTTCCCAGTACATGACCTGGGAGTCGTCGAAGGACGTCTTCACGAGCATGGCGGGGTACGCCTTCGCCTCGAGGTTGTCGTAGGGGCTGTAGGACTTCATGTAGACGTACTGCTCCTGGACCTTGGGGTTGCCCCATTCCTCGAACTCGCCCACGGTCAGCGGCAGCGACTCGTCGTACATCGAGTTGATGACGTCCACGAACGGCACGCGCGCCACGACCGCCCTGAAGAGATCCGGCCGCATGTTGACGACGGCGCCCATGAGCAGCCCGCCGGCGGAGCCGCCTTCGATGACGAGGCGGTCCTTCGACGTGTACTTGTCGGCCACGAGCGTCTCGGCGACGGCGATGAAATCGGTGAACGAGTTCTTCTTCTTGAGCATCTTGCCTTCGTCGTGCCACTTCTTGCCGAGATCACCGCCGCCGCGGATGTGGGCCACGGCGTAGACGACGCCGCGGTCGAGCAGGCTGACGAGGGTCGAGTCGAAGCCGGCGTCGTTCGAGGCGCCGTAAGAGCCGTAGGCCGTGAGCAGCGCCGGCGCCTTGCCGTCGGCGACGAACCCTTTCTTGTAGACCAGCGAGATCGGGACCTTCGTCCCGTCGGAGGCGGTCGCATAGCGACGCTCCGAGGTGTAGCGGGACGCGTCGTAGCCGCCGAGGACCTCCCGCTGCTTCAGGAGCTTCCGCTCCTTCGTCGCCATGTCGTAGTCGTAGACGGAGGGCGGCGTCGTGAACGACTCGTACTCGATGCGAAGAGAGTTCGTGTCGAACTCGCGGTTGTTCTGCGGGCCGACGGAGTAGATCGCCTCGGGGAAGTCGATCCGGTAGCCGCCGGCCAGGGCGGCGTCCGACACCTGGATCCGGGGCAGCGCGTCCTGGCGCTCGTAGAGCACGGTCCAGTCCTGGAAGAGGTCGAAGTCTTCGAGCATCACGTCGTCGCGGTGCGGCACGACCTCCGTCCACTTCGCCCGGCCGGGGTCCGCGACCGGGGCGGTGACGAGCCGGTTGTTGCGCCCCTTGTCGTTGGTCATGATGTAGAAGAGGTCGCCGCGGTGGTCGACCGCGTACTCGTGCTCCGGCTCGCGCGGCGCGACGAGGCGCATCTCGGCCGTCGGGGTCGCCGCCGGCAGGTACCGCCACTCCGAGGTCGTGTGGCTGCTCGACGGAAAGAAGACGTAGGCGCCGCTGCGCGAGCGGTACGCGCCGACGCGGAAGCGCTCGTCCTTTTCCTCGTAGAGCAGGGCGTCGGTCGCCGGATCCGTCCCGAGCGTGTGCCGCCAGATCTTGAAGGGCCGCTTCGCGTGATCGGTCGTCGCGTAGAAGAGCGTCTTGTTGTCGGGGGCCCACGCGACGCTCGTGACGCGTTCCATCTTCTCCGGAAGGAGCTTCCCGGTCGTCAGGTCCTTGATCTGCAGCGTGTAGTCGCGGAAGCCCGTGTTGTCGGTGGTGTAGGCGAGCAGCCTCCCGTCGTCGGTCACGACCCGCGCGCCGACGCTCATGAAACGCTGGCCCTTGGCGAGCTCGTTCACGTCGAGGATGACCTGCTCGGGAGCCTCGAGCGCGCCCTTCTTCCGGCAGTAGATCGAGTACTGCTTTCCCTTCTCGGTCCGCGAGTAGTAGTAGTAGCCGCGGTCCCGATACGGCACGGTGAGGTCCGTTTCCTTGATGCGGGCGAGCATCTCGTCGTAGAGGGCCTTCTGGAAGGCCTCCGTCGGCTTCATGAAGGTGTCGGCGTGCGCGTTCTCCTTCTCGAGATACGCCCGCACCTCGGGGTTGTCGCGATCGCGCATCCAGTAATAGGGGTCGACGAGCTCGTCGCCGTGCAGCTTTTGCATGTGGGGCACCTTCTTTGCGGTCGGCGCCGGGGCCTGGGCCCGTGCCGCATCCACGCCGAACGCGGGCAGCGCGGCCGACAGCATCCAGGTCACGACGGTCTTCAACTTCATCGAGTTCTCCTCAAAAGGTCCGGGGGGCGAATTCTATCGCGGCGACTCAGGGAGCAGCCTTCGGGAAGTCCCCCGCCTTGACAACCGACATCTTGTCGGGATGCAGATACTTGCGCATCGCCGCGACGATCTGTTCGGCCGTCAACGCCTGCGACTTTTCGGTCGAGCTCCGCGCTCCACGCGAACGTGCGGCCGAGGTAGAGATTGTTCGCGAGCGTGCGGGCGAGGGTGGCGTCCTGGGCGCGCGCCGTTTCCCGCGACTTTGCAGCCATCCCGACTTCGCGTCGGCGATCTCTTTTGCGGCGAAGCCGTCCTTGAGGGCGCGTGCGAGCTCCTCGCGGAACGCCGCTTCGACCTTCGCGGTGTTCTGCGGGGCGGATATCGCGTAGGCCGAGAACTCCCCGGACGCCTCGAGAGAAGACGCCGAGAGCTGCGACCCGACGCCGTAGGACAGCCCGTCCTTCTCGCGGATCCGGACGTAGAGACGGGACGTGTCGGACTGCCGCCGAGCATGAAGTTGCCGAGGACGAGTGCCGGATAGTCCGGGTCCTCGTCGCGAAGCTCGAGGTTCTGACCCGCGATGAAGGACGCGTTCGCCTTGTCCGGTGTCGCCACGGATTCGTGAATGGGCGAGGCGTCGTGGTACGGGTTCGGGATCCGCGCGTAGCTCGCCGGACTCTTCCAGTTCCCGAAGAGCTCGCCCGCGAGAGCCGCGATCTCGGTCTCCGACGAAATCGCCGACGACCGCCATCTGCCCGTTCGACGCGCCGAAGAAATCGCGGTGGAACGCGGCCGAGGCCTCGAGCGTCGCGGATCGGTACGCCAGCGAACGCCTCGTCGAGCGTGTCGACGTAGCGCACGTCCCCCGGGGGATACGGGTTCATGTGCCGCTCGTAGAGGTTCGAGCCCAGCGCGTCCGGGTCGCTCTTCTGCTGCTCGACCCAGGCCAGGTACTCCTGGCGGAGCTTTTCGAACTCCTCGGCCGGGAACGCCGGCTCGCGCAGGATCTCGGCCGCGAGGCGCAGGACGTCGGGAAGGTTCGCCCGCGCGGTCTCGAAGGAGAGGACGCGCCTGGCCGGCGCTTCCGCCGACGCGTGATGCGCGCCTTGAGACGGTCGAGCTCGTCCTGGATCTGCTGGCGCGAGCGCCGGGTGGTCCCGCGCATCAGCATGTCGGCGGCCAGATCCGGCGCCGCCGCCTTGCCCTCGAGGCTCTTCAGGTCGCCGAAGCGCAGAATGACGATGCCGACCACGGTCTCGCCGCGCGTCTTCTTCGGCAGGAGCGCGAGCTTCATGCCGCCCGGAAGCTCCGAGCGCTTCGTCCGCGAGTCGATGTTGGCGGGCGACGGGTCGAAGGCCTCGCCCGCCGCGATCGGAGGATCCCCCTTGTATCCCTCGACGAGCGCGGCGACGGCCGGAGGCGGCGGGATCTCGGCGCGGTCGGGCTTCGCCGTCGGCAGGAACATTCCGACCGTGCGGTTGGAGGGCTTGAGGTAGGCGGCCGCGGCCGCCCGCACGTCCTCGACCGTCGCCGCCCGCACGCGGTCGCGATGCAGAAAGAAGAGGCGCCAGTCGCCCTGGCCGATGTACTCGGAGAGGAGCATGCCGACGCGTCTGCGCGTTGTTGAGCGTCAGCTCGATAGTTCTTGAGAATCGTTCCCCGCGCTCGCTCCACCTCCTCCGCGGTCATCGGCGAGGCGCCGGCCGCGGCGTCGACGGTCGCGAGCAGCGTCGTCGCGCGCGTCCGCGATCGACTGGTCCTGGCGGACCTCGGCGTAGAACATCAGGTAGCCCGGGATCGTGGAGGTCCATGGAGTAGCCGCCGACCGAGGCCGCCTTCTTCGTGTCGACGAGCGCCTTTTACAGGCGGCCCGACGGCGCGTCGCCGAGCACTCTCTGCCAGGATCGCGATCGCGCCGGAGTCGGGGCTCGCGCCCGAGGGGATGTGGTACGCGGCGGCGAGGGCCTGGACGTCGCCGACGCGCTCGAGGACGACCTGCGCGCTCGCCGTCCTGCGTCGGGTCGAGCGTGTAGAAGGCGGGCAGCTTGCGCGCCGGGCTTCGGGATCGCACCGAAGGTCCGCTGCACGAGAGCGAGCGTCTTCGCCTCGTCGAATCGCCCGGCAATGAGCAGCACCGCGTTGTCGGGCTGGTAGTACGTCCGGTAGAACGCCTGGAGGCGCTCGATCGGCACGTTCTCGAGGTCCGCCTGCGCGCCGATCGTGGACTTGCCGTAGTTGTGCCAGAGAAACGCCGTCGAGACCACGCGCTCGCTGGAGGATCGCCGGTCGGATCGTTCTCGCCCGTCTCGAACTCGTTGCGCACGACGGTCATCTCGCTGTCGAGGTCCTTCTTCGCGACGAAGGCGTTGACCATGCGGTCGGCCTCGAGCTCGAGGGCCCACTTCAGGTTCTCGTCGGTGGCCTGGAACGTCTCGAAGTAGTTCGTGCGGTCGAACCAGGTCGAGGCGTTCGACTGCGCGCCGTGCGCCATCGAGCTCCTGGTTGAAGTCGGGATGCTTCGGCGTGCCCTTGAAGAGCATGTGCTCGAGCAGGTGCGCCATGCCCGTCTCGCCGTAGTCCTCGTGGCGCGAGCCGACGAGATACGTGATGTTGACGGTGACCGTCGGCTTCGTCGGATCGGGGAAGAGCAGGACGCGCAGGCCGTTGGCCAGCCGGTACTCGGTGATCCCCTCCACCGAGGCGACACGGACGGGAGCGGCCGGCGCCGGCTTTCGGGCGGCCGGAGCCGGCTTCGCGGCGGTCTGGCCGCCGAGAGCGCCCGAGATGGAGAGCAGAACGAGGAGCGCGGCGGCGCTCCGACGGGGCGAATCCATGCGCATGCGAGTCCTCCTGAGACGGCGGCCGGAAGGCCGGGAAAGAGGGCAACGAATACCACGTCTTGCCGATTCCGGGCTGCGGTGAGGCTTCTAACGTTTTGATAGAAAAAGGCTTGGAGCCTCGCCGCATTACCCCTCGCGGGCCGGCCGGGCGAAAAACTAGGATTCTCGCGACTAAGAGGAGTGCCATGAAGAGACTCGCCGCGTTCGTCGCCGTGGCCATGCTTCCGGCCGCTCTCACCGCCCAGCACGCGGACATGCCGGGGATGTCCCCGCCGAAGTCGCCGGCGACTCTGCTCACCGGGACCGGGTCGCATCGCCATCCGATCGCGACCTCGAACCCCGAGGCACAGAAGTTCTTCGACCAGGGCATGGCGATGGCCTACGGGTTCAACCACGAGGAGGCCTATCGCTCCTTCGCGAAGGCGGCCGAGCTCGATCCGAAAGCCGCGATGCCGCGCTGGGGCATGGCGCTCGTCCTCGGTGCGAACTACAACGATCCGGCCCCGGTCGACGAAAGGCTGCTCAAGGCGAGGGCCGAGGTCGAGACGGCGCTGGCCCTCTCCGCGGGCGGCCCGGAGAACGAGCGCGCGTACGTCGAGGCGCTCGCGATCCGCTACCCCGCCGATCCCGCCCGCGCCGACAAGACGAAGGTCGCGAGCGACTACGCGGCGGCCGTGAAGGCGCTGTCGGCGCGCTATCCGGACGACCTCGACGCCGCGACCCTCTACGCCGAGAGCCTGATGAACCTGACGCCGTGGAAGCTCTGGACGCCCGACGGCCAGCCGGGACCGAACACGGTCGAGATCGTCGACGGTGCTCGAGGCCGTGCTCAAGCGCGACCCCAACCATCCGGGCGCCAACCACTTCTACATCCACGCGACGGAGGCCTCGAAGAACCCCGAGCGCGCGCTGCCCTCGGCAAACGGCTGGAGACTCTCGTGCCCGCGGCCGGTCACCTCGTGCACATGCCCGCTCACGTCTACGTCCGCACGGGCGACTACGTCGCGGCCGAGAAGTCCAACACCGCTGCCGCCGAGGTGGACCGCGCGTACATCCGCGAGACGGGCGCGCAGGGGATGTACCCGGTCATGTACTACAACCACAACGTCCACTTCGAGTCGTATGCCGCGACCATGGCCGGCCGGCACGGGGCGGCCAAGCGCTCGGGCGATCGGCTCTTCGACGAAGTGCTTCCGGTCGTCTCGATGGATCAGATGCTCGAGGGCTTCCTCCTGCAGCCGGCCTACGTCGCGGTGCGCTTCCGCAAGTGGGACGACATTCGGAAGATGCCGGATCCGGGCACCAAGCTGCCGCTCTTGCGAGGCGGGCTGGTTGTGGGCGCGCGCGATGGCCGCGGCGGGCTCGGGCGAGGTGAAGAAGGCGGAGACGGAGCGCTCCGCCTTCGCCGCCGCGCGAGCCGCGGTTCCGGAAAAGAGCATGGCCGGGCCGCAGAACGGCGCCGAGGCCGTCCTCTCCGTGGCCGCGAACGTGCTCGACGCCCGCATCGCCGAGGCGAAGGGCGAGTTCACCGCCGCCATCGCGAGCTGGCGGAAGGCCGTCGAGGCCGAGGACCGGCTGGCCTACGACGAGCCGCCCGCCTGGTACTACCCGACGCGCGAGTCCCTGGGCGCCGCGCTTCTGCGCGCCGGCCAGGCGGCCGAGGCCGAGGCGGTGTTTCGCGCGGACCTCGACCGCAACCCTCGCAACGGCCGCTCGCTCTTCGGCCTCTCGAAGAGCCTCGAGGCCCAGAAGAAGAATGCCGACGCCGCCTTCGCCCGCGCCCAGTTCGACACGGCCTGGAAGGACGCCGACACGCCCGTCCGGCTCGAGGATTTGTAGCCGGGCTAGACCCGCAGCTCCTGCGACGCCATCGCGTTGCCCTCGACGCGCGCCTGGATCTTGGCGAACGCCGTGTCGCGCGAGGTCGACGTGTCGTCGCCGAAGGGCGAGAAGCCGCAGTCGTCGGTCGAGCCGAGGTTCGCCGGGTCGATGAACTTCGCCGCCTCGAGGATCCGGTCGCGGACCTCCGCCGGCGTCTCGACGCGCGGGGAGATCGGGTCCGTGACGCCGACGAAGACGCGGCGATTCGGTCTGCCCTTCGCGTGCGCTCCCAGGATCTTCAGGACGCGCGGCCGGTCGGCCTCGCTCGAGAGCTGGACGAAGAAGTTGCCGACGTCGATGCGGAAGAGCGCCGGCAGCAGCTCGGCGTAGTCGACGTCGGCGCTGTGCGTCGAGTCCTGGTCGCCGCCCGGGCAGGTGTGGATGCCGATCTTCTTCTTCTCGTCGGCCGATGAAGCCGGCGAGGACGCGGTTGTTGAGATCCACGAAGGCGTCGAGCAGCTTCTTCGACGGATCGAGCTTGATGCAGAGACGTCCCTCGGTGAAGTCGATCTGGACCGTGGCGCCGGCGGCGAGACACCGCCGGATGTCCGTCTGCGCTTCGCGCACGAGGTCCTCGAGGAACTCCTCGCGCGGATAACCCGGGAGGCCCGGCGGCGGATAGAGCAGCGACAGCGCCGAGGCGGCGATCACGGCCTGCTTCATCGGCGGGTCGCGTACTTCTGGGCGCCCTCGAGGTAGCTCGCGGCGTACGTCGCGTACCGGAAGGGCCCCGAGGAGAGCAGCGGCAGCTGGCGCGTGTGGCCGTCCCGGAAGGGAATCGTGACGCCGCCCGGCGGCGAGGTTCGTGGCGCCGTGGATCGGGTACGTCGCGAAGCTCGGCTTGCGCTGCTCGCCGTCGGTGACGACGGGGGAGCCGGTCTCCTCGAAGCGGCGGAGCGTGTCGCGCACGGCGCCGTCGAAGAGCGCCTCGAGCGCTTCGGCCGAGATCCGGCCGTCGCCGAACGCCGCCATGCCTTCGATCAGCTCCCTGGGTCGGGGAATGCTTCCGACCGGTTCCGTGGGCAACGTCATGCCCGGTAATCTATCCGAACTTCGGGAGGTCCACGATGCGTCGACGTCTCGAGCGCTCGTCCTCTGGCTGGCCGCGATGCTCGTCGCTTCCGGGTCTTCGCCCAGTCCCGTCGATCCCTCGCTCTACGCCGACCTGCGCTGGCGGCTCGTCGGCCCGTTCCGCGGCGGCTGGGGAACGTGCGCCGAGGGCATCCCGGACGATCCCGCGACGTACTACTTCGGCAACGCGGCCGGCGGAGTGTGGAAGACGGAGGACGCCGGCCGCACGTGGTCGCCGATCTTCGACCGCGCGGGCTCGGCGTCGGTCGGCGCGCTGGCGCTCGCGCCGTCGAACCCGAAGGTGATCTACGTCGGCACGGGCCAGATCCAGGCGCGCTACGACATCGGCTCGGGCGACGGCGTGTATCGCTCCGACGACGCCGGCGCGTCCTGGCGCCGCATCGGGCTCTCCGACTCGCGCGCGGTCGGCCGGATCCTCGTCGACCCGAATAACCCGGACGTCGCCCTCGTCGCGGCGCTCGGCCACATCTTCGGCCCGAACCGGGAGCGCGGGATCTTTCGCAGCGAGGACGGCGGGAAGAGCTGGAGCCAGGTTCTCTTCGTCGACGAGAACACCGGAGGCGCGGATCTCGCGGCCGATCCCGAGAACCCGTCGATCGTCTACGCCTCGCTCTGGCAGGTGCGCAACTATCCGTGGCTCTCCTACTACAAGCCGATGGTCGGCCCGGGCAGCGGGCTCGCCAAGTCCACCGACGGCGGCCGCACGTGGCGGCGCCTGACAGGCGGCGGCTGGCCGGCGGAGAACCTGGGCCGGATCGGCCTCGCGGCCTCGGCGGGCGGGCGCGTCTGGGCTCTCGTCGACGCCGCGGACGCGCCGGGCAAGCCCTCCGCCGCCGCCGGCCTGTGGCGCTCGGACGACGGCGGGGCCACGTGGTCGCGCGTCAACGACACGGACGGGCCTGGGCTCGAGCTACATGAACCGGCTCACCGCGGATCCGCGAAACCGCGACGCCGTGTACGTGATGGGCCAGTCGATCCGGCGCTCCGAGGACGGCGGCAAGACGCTGCGCTTTTTCCGCGGCGCGCCGGGCGGCGACGACTTCCACTTCCTCTGGATCAACCCGAAGCATCCCGAGTTCATGGTCACGGCCGCCGACCAGGGAACGATCGTGACGGTCAACGGCGGGAAGTCGTGGAGCGACTGGTACAACCAGCCGACGGGCCAGTTCTACCACGTCGAAACCGACGAGCGTTTTCCCTACAAGATCTACAGCGGCCAGCAGGACTCGGGCACCGTCGGCGCGGCGTCGCGCAGCGACGACGGGGTCCTGACGTACCGCGACTGGCGTCCCGTCGGCGGCGAGGAGCGGGGCTGGGACGTGCCGGACCCGAGGAATCCGGACATCGTCTACGGCTCGGGCCTCGGCGGAACGATCACCCGCTTCGACGCGCGCACCAGCCAGGTGAAAAACGTCTCGCCGGTCGCGGAGAGCACGTACGGGCGCCGGCCGGTGCCGGGGGCCTATCGCTGGGCCTGGGTTTTTCCGATCGCGATGTCGCCGAAGCCGCCGCACGCCCTCTACGCCGGCTCGCAATACCTGCTGCGGTCGCTCGACGACGGCGCGAGCTGGGAGAAGGCCAGCCCCGACTTGTCGGGCGCCGTGCCCGGAACGAAGGGTTGCGAAGGCGACGTCACGTTGGCGGCCGCGCGGCCGTGCGGGTTCGGCACGATCTTCACGATCGAGCTCTCGCCGCAGAACCCGCAGGAGATCTGGATCGGCACCGATGACGGGCTCATCCACCGCACGCCCGACGGCGGAAAGACCTGGAAGAACGTCACGCCGAAGGGCCTTCCCGCGTGGAGCAAGATCTCGACGCTCGACGTTTCGCCGCTCGAGCCCGGCGTCGTCTACGCCGCGGTCGACGCCCATCGGCTCGACGACTTCACGCCTCACGTCTACCGGACGCGGGACGGCGGCGAGAGCTGGCAGGAGATCTCGGCGGGCCTGCCGCCGTTCGGCTTCGCGATGGTCGTCCGCGCGGACACCGTGCGCCGCGGGCTGCTCTATGCCGGCACGGACACGGGCGTCTTCGTGTCCTTCGACGACGGAGATCAGCTGGCAGTCTCTCCAGGCGAACCTGCCGACCGCCTGGGTCTCGGACCTCAAGGTCCACGGCGCCGACCTCGTGATCTCGACCCAGGGGCGGGGCCTCTGGGTTCTCGACGACGTGACCCCGCTGCGCCAGCTGACCGCCGCCGCCGCCTCGGCGCCGGCCACGCTCGTGGCGCCCGCCGAGACGATCCGCGTGCGCGCCAACCAGTATCGCGACACGCCTCTGCCGCCGG
The DNA here is from genome assembly GCA_963723535.1 of uncultured Acidobacteriota bacterium. Taxonomy (GTDB): domain Bacteria; phylum Acidobacteriota; class Thermoanaerobaculia; order UBA5066; family Gp7-AA6; genus DAHUXD01. Next base: position 331,130 of record CAVRRE010000004.1, on the reverse strand, counting down.
AGGTTCCGTTCGCGCAGAACCCGCCGCCCGGGGCGGTCATCGACTACGTGCTCGGAACGCCCGCGAAGGCGCCGGTCCGGCTCGAGATACTCGACGCGCAGGGGGCGGTCGTGCGCGCGTACCAGAGCGACGATCCGCCCGAGAACCTTCGCCGCGCGCCGCTACTTCACGGACCTGTATCTGCATCCTCCGGCGCCGCCCTCGACCGCGGCGGGGCATCACCGCTTCGTGTGGGATCTCCGCTATCCGCGGCCCAAATCCGAGCGCTACGACTACATGATTTCCGCCATCGCGGGCGAGAACACGCCCGTCGAGCCGCGCGGGCCGCTCGCTTTGCCGGGCCGCTACACCGTGCGGCTGACGGTCGACGGCGCCGCGCACGAGCAGCCCCTCGTCCTCACGATGGATCCCCGCGTGCAGGTCGCGCCCGAGGCCCTGGCGGCGCAGCTCGCGCTCCAGCAGAAGCTCGTCGCGGCGATGGGCGAATCCTTCGCCGCTCTGGAGAAGGCCCGCGGCAAGCCCGGGGAGAAGGCGCTGGTCGCCGTCAACGAGACCCTGGGGACGATCCTCGGCGCGCTCGACGGCGCCGACAGCGCCCCGACCACGATCCAGACGGAGGCCTACACGCGCGCTCGAGCCGATCTGGATCGGTTGCTCGCCGGTAAGTCGGCGCGCTCCCCAGAACTTTCCGAGGATTCCGGTCTCACGGAGCCTTAACCCTCGGGCCGTTTCGCCGTAAAAGGGTGGCGAGGGCTTTGATGGCGAACCGCAAGACGACTCCGAACGCGCCCCCGCCGCCGGTGCACCACGCCGGCTTCATCCGCAAGTGCGACGAGGACGACTACCTCGACCGGCACCTGCCGCTGCCGACCCGCATCGTCTCGAACGAGGAGTACGACCCGCTGCCGCAGACTCCGGCGCAGCGGCGGGTCGAGCGGCTCCTGCTCGAGTCGGCGGACGCGCACGCGAAGCGGCTCGGCATGGCCAGGCGCGAGTTCCTGCGGACCTCCTGCGGGATGGCCGCGGCGTTTGCGGCGATGAACACGGTCTTCGGGCGGTTCTTCCGCGTCGAGGCCGCCGAGCTGACGGAGGCCCTCGCCGGAGACGCCACGAAGTACTTCGTCTTCGACGTCCAGACGCACCACGTCGACCCGCGCCGGAACGCCCCCACGGCGGACCAGGAGTTTCTCGACTACCTCGTCATGGTCCGGGACTACGGGGCGAAGCTCAACCCCGAGCTCGCCGGCAAGAAGGCGTCCATCGAGCAGCTGTACCGGCTCAACTACATCAAGGAGGTCTTCCTCGACAGCGAGACGGCGGTCGCCGTGGTCAGCGGCCTGCCGCAGATGACGCGCGAGACCTACATCATCAAGCCCGAGGAGATCGTCAAGACGCGGGCCGAGGTCAACGAGCTCTCCGGCTCGCGGCGCATCGTCGCGCACGGCACGATGTCGCCCGAGCTCGGCGCGCAGGGGCTCGACGCGATGCGGGCGCAGGCCGAGAAGCTGAAGATCGACGCCTGGAAGGGATATCCGGGCCAGCCGCTCGGACCGAACGGGGCCGGCTGGTGGATGGACGACGAGAAGGTCGGGTACCCGGCGCTCGACCTTTCGCGCAAGCTGAAGATCAAGAACATCTGCGCGCACAAGGGGCTGCCCGCGCCGGGGTTCTCCGCCGAGCACTGCCACCCGAAGGACATCATGAAGGCGGCCGTGGACTTCCCGGACCTGAACTTCCTCGTCTACCACGCCGGGTTTCGCGGGATCGACGAAAACCTCGTGAAGGCGATGGAGTCGGGTTTCACGACCTCCTCCGCCGTCCCGTGGGTGACCGAGCTCTGCGAGTGGAAGAAGAAGAACCCGAAGGTGCAGAACGTCTACATGGAGCTCGGCGCCACGTTCGGCATGACCGTGATCACTTTCCCGCTGCTCACCGCGCACATGCTCGGCATGATGATCGACGCCTTCGGCGCCGATCACGTCCTCTGGGGCACCGACTCGATCTGGTGGGGCTCGCCGCAGTGGCAGATCGAGGCGTTCAAGCGTCTCGAGATGCCCGAGGCCCTCGCGCAGCGCTTCGGCTACAAGCCGCTCACGCCGGAGGTGAAGCGCCAGATCCTGGGCCTCAACGGCGCGCGCGTCTACGGCATCGACCCCAAGGCCCTCGTCAAGCCGGTGCCGTCGGACTACGTCGACCGGCTCAGGAAGACCTACAAGGAGTCCGGCCTCGCCGCGCCGAGCCATACGCAGTATGGCTGGGTTCGGCCCCGGCCCGCGCGATGGGCTAGCTCCGCCGCGCTCCGTAGATCAGCGCTCCCGCCGCGAGCGCGATGCCGCCCGCGAGAAACACCTTCCGCTCGACGGCCGCGACGAGATACAGGCATACGAGGGCGGCCGCGAACGGTATGGCCGGCCCTCCGGGCAGCCGGAGCGTCTTGGGCGTGGACGGGAGCCTTCGCCGCAGTATGGGTACGGCGAGGCAGGTCCCGAGATAGGACACGAGCCGCGCGATGATCGAGATCAGGGCAAGCTCCTCGGCGACTCCGAATGCGCCCGGCCAGACCGCATGGACCGCCGCGTCGGTCGCGATGAGGGCCAGCGCCAGGCCGCCCTGCGCCAGGATCGCGATGTAGGGCGTGTGGAAGCGCGGATGAATCTTCGCGAACGCCCGGGGAAGCCCGCCGCCTTCGGCGAGCGCGTAGAGAAATCGAGGCCCCGAGAGGAGCATCCCGTTGTTGGTTCCGAGAACGGAGATGGCGGCGCCCAGTGTCAGGAGAAAACCGCCGGCGGGGCCGAGCAGGACACGGCCCGCGTCGGAGAGCGGCGTCTTCGCGAGGCCGAGTTCGGGCACGGTGCCGATGGCCACGAGCTGGACGAGCGTGTAGAGCGCCGTGACGATGACGAGCTGCGCGATCAGCGCGAAAGGCAGGTTGCGCTTCGGGTCCTGGAACTCGCCCGCCGGCGCGGAGATGCCCTCGAAGCCGGAGTAGGCGTAGAGCACGAGAAGCGCGGCGGGGCCGAAATGGCGCGCCTCCGGCAGGGGACGGGAAAGACGCGGTCCCAGGGCAACGCAAAGAGCCCGGCGAAAACGAGGACGAGAAGAGGCACGAGCTTGCCGATCGTCAGAACGACGGTCGTTCGCGCTCCGAGCTTGACGCCGACGACGTTGATCCACGTCATCACGGCGAGCTGCACGACGACCGTCAATGCCAGTCCCGCCCCGCGGCCGGCGGCGGGCCAGAAGTACGCCAGCACCCGCCCGAAAAAGACCGTGAGGCTCGCGACGGCGGCGACGCGGGCGAGCCAGCTCATCCAGCCGACCTGGAAGCCGACGAAGTTGCCGAACGCGGCGCGCGCATAGAGGTACGCGCCTCCGGGCTGGTCGAAATGGCTCCCGGCCTCCGCGAAGCAAAGGACGATCATCAGAACGGCCAGGCCTCCCGCCGGGATCGCCCAGACGCTCGAGGGTCCGAGAAGCTGCGCCGCGGCGACCGGAAGGACCAGGTAGACGCCGCTTCCGACGACGCCGTTGACCGAGATGGCCACGATCTCCCAGCGGGAGACCGCGCGCACGAATCCCGGAGCGGGCGAGGAAGCGGGGGAGCTCACGCTGCGGGCGATTGTAAGCGGGGGCAGAAGGACTGGCCTGCCCGGGGAGATGACCGCCGTGCTTCGCACGGCGTTCCCTACTGCCGGGGGCTTGCGTTATCGCCCCGCTTCGCGGGGCGTTCCCTACTGGCGGAGGCTTACCTCCGGTGGTCGGGTCGGTGGACGGGTCGAACTCCCGACGATGGTCTGCCCGGCAGGATGAGCGCCGCGCTTCGCGCGACGCTGCCTACCGCTTCGAAGTCTTCTCTACCGCCGCGCCTTCGGCGCGGACTGCCGTAGGTCTGCCCGGGAGGTTTGCTCTGCCGGCTGCGTCGGCTCGAACGGCGTTCCCTATCCGGGCTGGCTGACGGGCAGCTCGAACTGTGTCCGCTATGGCTGCGTCGGCTCGGCACCTTCGAGTTGACCGTCGGCTGCCGGCGTTGCCTGCCCGGCAGATTCGAACTGCGACCTACGGCTTAGAAGGCCGATGCTCTATCCGGGCTGAGCTACGGGCAGCCAGGGGGATTATCCGGCAAATGCACGCGCGGGTTGACCTCGGTGTCGCAGGGGCGTACAACATGAACCGTATAGGCGAAGCGACCCGGCCCTCTCTCGACAGGAGGTGAGCCTTGAGGACCTTGCCGAAGTTCCCCGCCGTTCTCGTTCTCTCTCTCGCCGTCCCGGCTCCTGGCCCAGGTCCGCGGCGGATGAAAAGGACATCCGCGCGATCGCGGCGCAGCTCCAGGAGGCGTGGAACAAGGCGGACGCGAAAATGCTCGCCCACCTCTTCCTGACCGACGGCGACTACGTCAGCTCCACCGGGCCGAACCGCGCGGGGCCGGGCGGAAGTCGAGAAGGCCTTTCGCCCAGCAGTGGGCGGGCATCTACAAGGGGACGAAGATCACGGCGACGACGACGATGGTGCATTTCGTTCGCAAGGACATCGCGATCGCCGACGGCGCCTTCGACGTCACGGGCATGCGGGATGCCTCGGGAAAGTCGCTCGGCCTGCGGAGTGGCCTCTCCACGGTGGTTGCCGCCAAGAAGGGCGACCGCTGGTATGTCGCGGCGCTGCGCGGGATGGTCCCCTCCGTTCCCGAGGGGCTGCCGAAATAGCCGCCCGCCGCGGCCGGCGCTCCGCTGCAGGAGGATCGACTCGGACGAGCCGGACCGATGTGTCTTCCGGGTGACGGAGTCGGACGAGCCCGCGTCGCTCGAGAGCCTCGAGCGGGTGGCGCGCATCGCCGAGCTTCTTCTCCGCGAGAACGAACTGCCCGGCCGGTTTCTCGTCGCGGCCCCGGGGTCCTCGCGCTCGAGCTCGCCGCGGGACAGCGCACGTTCTTTCACAACGGGATCGTTTTTGCGGCGCTCGACGCGTTCAACGATCCCGTGAAGAACCCGACCCTCACGCTCTCGGCCGACGGCTCGGGCTAGCCTCCGAGCCCCCCGCGCCTGCGGAGGTGCGCGTAGAGCGAGTCGTAGACGAAGGACGCGCGTTCGAGGATCTCTGCGTCGTCGTTCGCGACGTCCGTGAATCCCTGGCTGATGGCCCAGAGGCCGGCGGATTCGCGGGTCGTGTCGATCTCCTCGGGAAAGTCGGCGCCGTGGACGATGCGCGCCATCGCCGCGAGGGCCGGATCGTGCCGACAAACGGGCGTCGACGAGCTGCTCGAAGGAACATCGCCCCGCGGCGTCCTTGTGGGGATGTCGGGCGCCCGGCGCATCGAAGCCGACCGCGCCGAGGTCCGCCTGGATCGAGGCGACCTCGTCCGGCTCGACGAAGAGGATCTCGGCGCCGGGATCCAGGAATCTCCGGATGAGCCAGCCCGTGGCCGTGCGGTTGACATGGATTCTCTTCCGCGTCACCCATTTCATGCGGACTCCTCCGTGGCCGGCGGCGAGGCCGGCAAAAAGCGAGCGGCCCAGAGCGTCCCGGCCACTCCGAGAGCGCCGGCGGCCAGGAACGTGAAGGCGGGGCGGATGGTCCAGAGCGCGCCTCCAACGGCGGCGGCGCCGGCGACGGCGAAGCCCCGGATCGCGTAGTAGGTCCCGACGGTCCGTCCGCGCGCCGCCGGATGGGCCAGGTCCACGATCAAGGCCTTCCGCGCAGGCTCTCCGATCTCCCGCAGCCCGCCGATCGCAAACGCGAGCAGGAGAGCCTCGAAAGACTTCGACGCGAGGACGGCCAGGGGAAAGAGCGTGAAGAAAACGTAGGTCAGGATCACGAAGGGCTTCCTCTCCGCTCGTCCGGCGAGCGTTCGCGGCGGGCACGTAGGACGCGATCGCGGTCGCCATCCGCACGGAGGTCAGGAGGCCGAATTGCGCCGGCGACACCTTCACGATCTCGATCGCCCAGACCACGAGGAACACGTCGGGCAGGCCCTCGCAGAGGCGGATCAGGCAATCCGCGACGAGGAGCTGGCGAAGCGCCGGCCGGAGACGGGCGCGCGGCTGCGGTTTTGCGAGGGGCGGGGTGCCGGCGCCCGCGGCCTCTCGCCGGAGGGCGCGCGCAAGGAAGACGAGCATCCCGATCGACAGGACGATCGACACGGCGAACCCGATTCGCATTCCGTGGACGAGGCCGAAACGCTCGAGCAGGAGGCCCCCGAGAGGCGGCGCGAGCATGATCGGCACCCGCTTGAGGATCGACTGGAGCGTGAAGCCGATCACGCGGCCCCCGCCCTCGAGCTCCTCGCCGACCAGCGAGAAGGTCGCCGGGAGCCCGAGCGAGGCCCAGGCCATGACGAAGAAGAGAGCCGCGTACACCGCCACCGGCGACGTCCACACGAACAGCACCGCAAAGCCGACCGTCGTCAGTCCGCCGAAGAGCAGGAGGGCGTTTCGCGTCCCCAGCCGGTCGGAGAGGACTCCGCCGGGGTAGGCGTAGGCCGCGTCGAGCAGATCCTTCAGGGTGCCGAACAGGCCGAGCCCGAGAGCCGAGACGCCGAATGCCCGAAGGTACTCGGGAAGGTATCGGAACCACAACTCCTCGCCGAACCCGAAGACGAACAAGGCGACCGCGAGAGCGGTCGTCCGGCGCGAGGCCATCGAGTCAATGTATCAACCGCAACTTCCCGGAAGACATGTCATGATCCGCGGCAATGTCGCCGACCATCACCGGGGACCGGGCCCGCGGCCCGCGCATTTCGGCCGCGTGACGTCGCCGTCCGGCTCCGGAAGTCCCCTTCGGGCCCTTCTCGGCCGCTGGCCCGCCGCCATCATCCGCTACCGGTGGGCGATCGTCGCGGCCTGGTGCGTGGCCGCGGCGCTGATCATTCCCATCTCGCGCAAAATCGAGAATCGCCTCGAGGTCGCCGCGCGCATGCCCGCCCGCCAGGCGTCGGCCGTGCGGACGGAGCTCGAGAAGCGCTTCCGTTCACCATTCACCGACCGCGTCCTCCTGGTAGCGCAGGGGATTCCGGGGCCACGGACCCGCGAAGGGCGCGCGGCCCTCGAGGCGATCGTCGGTGGCATCCGGAACCTTCCGGGCGTCGCCGGGACGCTCTCCTCGCTCGACACGAACAATCCCCTTTTCGTCGGCAAGGACGGCGGCGGCCTCGTCATCGTCGGGCTGGAAGCCGGCGCGGCGCCGGTCGAATCGCTGCTGCCCCGACTCAGGGAAAGGACGGCCGAGATCGCCGCCCAGCTCAAGAAGAAGTACCCCGAGGTCTGGCTCGGCTGGACCGGTGAGGCCCCTCTCAACGCGGATTTGCGGATCGCCAGCGCGGCGGACGTTCGCCTCGCGGAGGCCCGTGTCCTGCCGCTGACTCTCATCCTGCTGCTCTTCGCTTTCGGGACCGTCGTCGCATCCGTTCTGCCGGTCGCGATGGGGGTCCTGGCGATCGCGTTCTCGATGGGCGCGGCCGCCTGGCTCGCGCAGTACTTCACGATCTCGATCCTGATCCAGACGCTCGCCTCCATGATCGGCCTGGGGCTCGGGATCGACTACGCGCTGCTGATGGTCAGCCGCTTCCGGGAAGCCTCCGCGGCGATGAGCACGGCGGCCGCGGCGGAGGAGGCGGCGCGGCGCGCCGGCTGGACGATTTTCCTCTCCGCCTTCCCCGTGTCGATCAGCTTCGCCGCGCTCCTGATGATCCCCCTCTCCGAGCAGCGTTCGATCGGCGTCGCGGGGCTCCTCGTCACGCTCTTCGCACTGGCGCTCTCGGTGACGCTCTTGCCGGCGGTGCTCTCCCTCCTCGGCCGGAACGTCGACCGCCTCCGCATCCGGCCGAACCGGCCCGCACGGGTCGCCGAGGGCTCGGAAGGCTGGCGCCGCTGGGGCCGGCGCGTGACCTCGCGGCCGCTCTTCGCGCTCGTCATCACGAGCGCGCCGCTTCTGCTTCTCGCGTACCAGGGTCGCCGACTCGACACGGAGATGCCGCGGGGCGACTGGCTCCCGCGAGGCACCGAGGCCGTCGAGGGCTATCACCGCCTGAAGGGGATGGGTCGCGCCAACCTGGTCCATGCCATCCGCGTCGTTCTGGATTTGCCGCCCGGAGTCACGATCGAGAGCGAAGCGGGCTGGGCGGCGGCGACGCGGCTGTACGACAAGCTGGCCGCCGAGAAGAAGGTCGAGCGCGTCGAGTGCCTCGTCTCGCTCGTCCGGGGGCGCGACCCCAAGTATCTCGCTCTCGTTCCTCCCGGCGTGCGAGGCAGCCTCCTCTCCACCGACGGCCGGGCGGCCCTCTTCGAGGTGATCCCGGCGACCCGCCTCGCGCCGGCCGAGCAGGTCGCGCTCGCCCGCGTCGTCCGGACCTGGAACGTGGAACGCGTCACCGGCCTGCCTGGCACGACGATGCGCGTCGGCGGCCAGCCGGCCTTCGATGCCGACTACGAGGACGTCGTCTCCGAGTATTTTCGCCTCGTCATCGGCCTCGTCGTCGGATGTACCTTCTTCGCGCTCTTCGCCGGGTTCCGTTCGCTCATGATCGCGGTCAAGGCCGTCCTTCTGAACCTCCTGTCGGTCGGGGCCGCCTTCGGCGCGCTCGTCCTCGTCTTCCAGGAGGGCTGGGGCGCGAGCCTTCTGGGGCTCGACGGGCCGACGGGAAGCGTCTTCCCGATCATTCCCGTCATCGTCTTCTGCATCGTCTTCGGTCTGTCCATGGACTACGAGGTCATCCTCGTGGCCCGCGTGGCCGAGGCGCGGCGGGCGGGATTCGACGAGTCGCCGGCGATCGCGGAGGGCCTCGCGCGCAGCGCCACGGTGATCACGAACGCGGCCGCGATCATGATCGTCGTCTTCGCCGGCTTCACGCTCGGCGAGTTCCTGCCCATCAAGATGCTCGGCTTCGCGCTGTCGGTGGCCGTGCTCGTCGACGCCATCGCCGTGCGCATGGTCATCGGTCCGGCGCTGCTGCGCCTCGCGGGCCGCTGGAACTGGTGGCCGGGCGGGTTGCGGTGACCGGAGACTCTTCGGAGCTCGGCCGGCCGGCTGATGCTCGTGGCCGACGCGGGCGCTCGGGGGCTTCGCGAAAGCGCTTCGCCGCCTGAGCGCTCCATCGGTGCGACTACTTCTACGTGAGTCTCCCCCGCGCTCGCCACGGCGCGTCGCGTGTGATCGAACGCACATGACCTGACGCGTGCCGCGGCTCGGCACGCGCGCAAAAAGTGGCGCACCGCACAGCGCAGCCGCGCAGTTTCCGTCAGCGGTGCGCGGGTTTCCTTCGGAATTCATAGGAATCCTTCGATTCCCAGCGTGGCCCGCGCGTTGCACTAGGCCTCGTCTGCATTGAATTCATGGGCACACGCGCGGCGGAAGTGTGCGTCCGAATCGCGCGGGTGCCTGAAGAAAAGAAGGAGAGTCATGAGCGTGAGGGGTGTGTCAATGAAACGACTCCTGGCCCTGGTGCTGGCCTTGCCGAGCCTCGCGCTCGGTCAGGCGAACGAAGACGTGTTTCTGACCAACTGGACGGCTCCGCCGTACTGGCAGGCCGAAGCCGGTAGCGCCGAGTCCGAGGGCTCGTTCGCCGCGAAGGCGGGCGACGGAGGCATCATCAACGCGAGCCCTGTTCCGTTCGTGTCGATCGCGCCGTGCCGCCTGGCCGACACGCGTCCGGAGAACGGCTATCCCTCCCCGTATGGTGCGCCGGCGATGTCGCCCAATGTCAACCGCGACTTTCCGGTTGCCGGCGAGTGCGGCGTGCCTGCCGACGCGGCGGCCGTGTCGTTCAACTTCACCGTCGTGCGCACGCAGGGCCTCGGCTGGCTCGGCCTGTTTCCGCAGGGCGGAGTCTGGGGCGGCACGTCGACGCTCAACTACGTCGCGAATCAGATCGTCGCCAATGCCGCCGTCGTACCCCTGGGAACCGACGGCGGGATCACGGCGTTCGTCTCGGGCGCGCAGGCGGACCTGATCATCGACATCAACGGCTACTACGGCGGCGACATCGTCTACTCGCTCAACGGTCTCGCGGGTGACGTCACGCTCGAAGCCGGCCCCAACGTCACGATCACGCCGCTCGGGCAACACGCTCAAGGTCGACGCCTCGATGGTCGCTGGACCCCGGGACCTCCGGGGGAGCAGGGTATTCAAGGTATCCAGGGTATTCAGGGTCTGCAGGGTATTCAGGGTTTGCAGGGGATCCAGGGAGTTCAGGGCGACCAGGGTCTGCCGGGCGACGGATTCAGCTTCGAGGGCGCCTGGGACGACGCGACGACTTACGACAGGCTTCAGGTCGTGAGGTTCGACGGCTCGGCATACGTCTCGCTCGTCGACGGCAACACGAACAATCAGCCGGACTCGAGCCCCGCGGAATGGGCCCTCATCGCGCAGAAGGGCGATGTCGGCGCCCAGGGCGTGCAGGGCGACCAGGGTCTGCAGGGCGACCAGGGTCTGCAGGGTATCCAGGGTATCCAGGGTCTGCAGGGGATCCAGGGAATTCAGGGCGATCAGGGTCTGCAGGGCGACTCGATGAGCTTCGAGGGCTCCTGGGATGGCGGAACCACCTATGACGCGCTCCAGGTCGTGACGCTCGGCGGTTCGAGCTATGTCTCGCTCGTCGACAGCAACCTGGGCAACTCGCCCGACTCGAGCCCCGCGGAATGGGCGCTCATCGCACAGAAGGGCGACACCGGGGACCAGGGCGTGCAGGGCGACCAGGGCATTCAGGGCGACCAGGGCATTCAAGGCATCCAGGGCATTCAGGGCATTCAGGGTCCTCCGGGTATTCAGGGCGAGCAGGGAGAGCAGGGCGAGCAGGGCGTTCCGGGTCCTCCGGGCTCGGGCGGCAAGCTGATGTTCTTCGCGAAGCACACCTTCAGTCTCGACGGCGGCGGCGCGACGACGTTCATCAGCCCGATCCACATCGAGGATGGCCCCGAGGGCGCCGAGGTCGTCGGCGTGATCCCCGTGCCCTGCACGATGACCAGCATGGCGATCAGGCAATTCGGCCTGACGGGGGCGACCACCGCCGCGTTCACGTTCCGCAAAGGCACGGCCATCCCTCTGACGGACACGGCCATGGCCTGCACCGTCAGCACGGGCACGGCGTTCTGCACCGACACGGATACGATCGTGATGAACACCGGCGATCTGTTCACTTTCAAGATGGTGTACACCGCTGGAGGGTCCAGCAACGACACGTACCTCACGACCCTCATCTGCGAGTAGACGTTTCGAACGATCTGCCTCGATCAAGCCGCCGCCCTTCGGGGCGGCGGTTTTCTTTTGGCCGAAGGCGGCAACGATAGACTCCGGCGCGTTCCGTGCTCTTGCTCATCGTGCGTTCGATCGCCGTCTATGCCGCGCGCCGCGTGTCGGCTCAGAATGAGGGAGCCCCGTTCAGCGTCGTCGAGCGCTCCCGGGGTGAGCCGGCCTGTAGCTGAACAGCTTGTGACATTCCTGATGAAGGAAACCGCCAGTGACGGGGATGGGGTGATTGCCCTTCTCGAAGACCAGCCGGCAGGGGATCAGACAGGCTCGCCACTTGTAGTCTTCCGTACCCCGTCGGAGCCCGAAAGCGGCAATGTCCTCCTGGGAGACGCCGTATACGACTGAGCCGATTCTCGACCACACGCATGCACCGGCGCACATGGCACAGGGCTCGTGCGTGGAGTAGAGAACGAAGTCGGTCAGGTAGCGGCCGTAACCGCTGGAGACGTACTTGAGTGTTTCCAGCTCCACGTGCTTGATGCTCGATCCGGAAGTCTTGACCCGGTTTCCGGCACTGGCGATGACCACTTCGACCCCGTCTGTGAGGCGCGTGATGACCGCGCCGATGGGATAGTCGCCCCGATCGCCGGCGCGCTTGGCCTCCGCCACCGCGAGCTGCATGAATTTCCTTCGCGGTTTGTAGGAAGGCGGGATCATTGAAGAAGAATACACGGACGACCGAAACCTCGAAATGTCCCGAAGTCGCGACGACGACGCGCGAATGAGGAGATCGCCGGAATCGAACCGGCGGCCTCTGTCGATCAGTTGGGCCAGTGGAGCCCGAGGGCCTTGGCGAGGAAGATCGCCATCTGCCGGCGGTTGACCGGGCTGTCGGGGCAGTAGTCCCCGTTGCCGCAGCCGCCGGTGATTCCGGAGGCGGCCAGGGCCTCGATGTAATCGAATCCGAAGTCCGTCGCGGGGACGTCGGTGAAGGTCGCCGACCCAAGCGCTGGCAAGACCTGACGTGTGTAGTGGATGCCGACATAGTTGAACTTGGTCGATCCGTCGATAGCCTCTCCGGCGAAATGCACGACCAGATAGAGCGGGTGCTCGAAATTGGTGACGTACTCGTATCCCGTCAGAAGGCCGCCCGTGCCGCAGCCTGCGTCCAAGGCCACCGGACCGGCGATCAAGTTTCCGCCTCCGCCTCCGCTGCCTCCGCTGCCGTTATCGTAGAGGGCGACCACGAGGTCCCCGTCGTTAGCGGCGCAGTAGGAGATCTCGAGGCCGAAGATCAGAGCTCCCGACGGCAGTCGCACCGGAGCCGCCATGTACGGGACGGCCGGAGCTCCGAAGTAGCGGTAGCCATTGCCGTCGTCCTGGATCAGATCTGTGGACGTGTTGGCCTGGAACTCGTAAGCGTGCACGTTGATGACATCGATCTCACCTGTCCCGAACTCCTTTGGAACGAAAGCCGCGTTGGACCGAGCCTTTCCAGCGGCGACCCAGCTCTGGTGAAACCGTTTGAGCTGCTCGCCTGCCTCTTCGGCATTCGCGCCCGGCGCGGCCGCGAGGACCATCGCGATCAGGGCCGGAACGATCCGGCGTCTCGTTCGCTCGTGTTCCATGTCTTCTCCTCAATTCGGGGGCGGCGACGGCGACCAGTGCAAGCCGAGCGCCTTGGCCAGGAAGATCGCCATCTGGCGGCGAGTGACCGGCTGTCCGGGCAATAGTTCCCTCCGCCACAGCCGCCGGTGATGCCGGACTTGGCCAGGGCCTCGATGTACTGGTATCCGAAGTCCGCCGCCGAAACGTCGGCGAAGGTCGCCTGCGCCGGTGCCGGCGAGACCCGGCGAAAATAGCGGACGCCGACGTGGTTGAACTTCGTCGTTCCGTCGACGGCCTCTCCGGCGAAATACACGACCAGGTAAAGCGGGTGACCTTCGTTCCCGTCGTACTCGTAAGAACCCAATGCGTGGAGGATGAAATCGGCATCCTCCGGAGGAAGTGACGGGGCCGGCGACCAGGGTCCCGCCCCCGCTGCCCGCCCCTCCTTCTCCATTGTCGAAGAGGCCGAAGACGAGATCTCCGGGGTTTTCGCTGCAGTAGGAAACCGTCAGGCCACCGATGAGTGCGCCGGCTGGCAATCTCACCGGGGCCGCCATGTATGGGACGGCTGGAGCTCCGAAATACCGGTATCCGTTGCCGTCGTCCAGGATCAGATCTGTGGACGTGTTGGCCTGGAACTCGTAGGCGTGGACGTTGACGATCTCGAACAGGGCCGTGCCGAGCCCGAACGCGGCCGAGGTGGTGGACAGCGGCCTTCCCGCGGCGACCCAGCTCTCGTGGAACCGCTTGAGTTGCTCGCCGGCCGTCAGCCGCGCTTCTTCGGCAATCGCGCCCGGCGCGGCCAGGACGGCCGCCGCGAACAGGGCCGGAATGATCCGGCCTATCGATTCTCCGATTCTCATCGTCGTTCTCCTTGTTCCGGCCATGACGCTCATTCCGCCCAGTGGAGACCGAGCGCCTTGGCCAGGAAGATCGCCATCTGACGGCGAGTGACGAGACTGTCGGGGCAGTAGTCGCTGCCGCCGCAACCGCCGGTGATGCCGGAGCTCGCCAGGGCCTCGATGTACTGGAATCCGAAGTCGTTCGTCGGAACGTCGGCGAACGTCGCCTCCGCCGGTGCCGGCGAGACCTGGCGTTTGTAGCGGATGCCGACGTTGTTGAACTTGATCGTTCCGTCGGTGGCCTCACCCGCGAAGTGCACGACCAGGTAGAGAGGGTGGCCGAAATTCGTGGGATAGCTGTAGTTCGCCAGAACGGTGGCGACGGCGCATTCTCCACCCACGACCAGCGGACCGGCGATCAAGTCTCCGCCACCGCCGCCGTCGCCGCCGGTGCCGTTGTCGTAGAGGGCCACGACGATGTCGCCTTCCGAGGGGGAGCAATAAGAGATCGAAAGGCCGTTGATGAGCGCGCCGGACGGCAGTCGCACCGGGGCCGCCATGAACGGGACCGCCGGCGCGCCGAAGAAGCGGTAGCCGTTGCCGTCGTCGTTGATGAGGTCGGTCGACGTGTTGGCCTGGAACTCGTAGGCGTGCACGTTGACGATGTCGGAGTCGTCGATGCCCCACTCCTTCCGGACGGAGGTCGTGCCGGAGGAGGGTCTTCCGGCGGCGACCCAGCTCTCGTGGAACTGCTTCAGCTGCTCGCGGTTGGTCGGTTTTCCGGAGTCCTCCGCGCGCAACGCCGCCGCGGCGAGCATCAGAGCCGCTGCGCTCCACTTTCGACCGCGAGACACACCTCTCCTCTCGGACATGACCGCCTCCTGCCTGGTTTGTGGCCGCTGGCCTGCGAGGGCCGCGGACCGGGGTTTCGAGTCGCAGCAGAAGTGGGGGAAGGGGCCCAACTATCTCAGGGCCAGCCGGGGCGGGAGGTTCAGGGCTTGCGTTCCGCCCGGAACCGATACGTCGCGAGGGACTTGCCGGGCTCCGACCCTTCGACGTGCAGCACGTAGTCGCCTGGCTGCAGTCGGTCGGAAGAGAGGCTGACGGCGAGCCAGCCGCCGGAGGTGGCCGCGGCGGCCGCGGCGTCCCCGATTGGTTTCCCGTCCGCGGTCGTCACCCGGACGCCGAAGGTCTGCAGGTCACGCGCCTCGGGACGGTCGAAGACGAGGGTGACCCACCCCGGGGGATCCGGCAGGAGGATGCGGTTCTCGGGCTCCCGGTCCTGCGCTCCCCGGGTCAGGTGGAGCATGAAGACCGGCGCGGCCAGCGGCGCCCTCAGGGCGGCGGACGCCTCCGGGTCGGGAACGGTCCGCCCGCTCCCGCTCCAGGGCCCCTTCGAGCTCCGCCTGGCGGTGCTGCGTCTGCGCCAGAGCCTGTCGCGCGCCCTCCGCTTCCCGGCGAGCGCGGCCGGCCTGCGCGGAAAACATAGGCCGACAGGACGGCCAGCGGAACGCAGGCCGCCGCAAGCAGCGTCACGAACGGCCGGGCACGCCACGGCCCGACACGCACCCCGGCGGGATGCTCGGCGGCGGCCAGCTCATCCCGGACGGAGGCTGCCTTCAAGCCGTCCCGAAGCCCTTCCACGGCTTCAACGGCCTCGATGCAACTTCTGCAGCCGATGAGGTGTTCCTCGAAACGGTGCCGGTCCTCTTCGGGGAGCCGGCCCAGCACGTAGCGCTCGGGGACCTGGTCGTCGTCGATCCGGGTGTGGTCCATCTGGTTCCTATGTGCGTCCGCGGGCGGGATTATCTCGGCCCCCCGAAGATTTTGTCCGTGCGAGGTACATCTCCCGGTAGCGCTCCCGCGCCCGGAAAACGACCCGGTTGAAGTGGAGGCTCGACAACCCCAGATCCCTGCAGATGGCGTCCTTCTCCTCTTCGGCGAGGTAAAAGCGAAGGAGGACCTGCCGATCGCGCTCGGAGGGCAGCTCGGCCAGGACCTTTCTCACAGCCGCGGCCCGCTCGGTGCGCAGCAGGACCTCGAGGGGACTCGGGGCGGTACTGGCGAGGTCCTCGTCCGGCATACCCGAGGTGCGCCGGGCCCCGGCCCTGCGGAACTGTTCGATTGCGAGGTTGCGCGCCAGCGAGGAGACGAACCCCGCGAGTCGCTCCGGCTGGCGCACTTCGCCCGCGCGGATCTTCCGAAGCACGAGGGCGAAGGTTTCCTGCGAGAGATCGTCCACCATGGTCGCGTCGGCTCCCGAGCGACGAAGGATGACCGACACGCCGCGCTGATAAAGCCGAACAAGTTCGTCTTCGGCCTGCGAATCCCCGTCGCGGATTCGTCGAACCAGCTCCGCCGGTCCCGAGTCCGCCGAACCGTGCTGCGGAGGCTGCCGGGGAGTCTCACTCACGTCGTGCAGGACACGCTACTCCCATTCGCCCTGAAGAGTGAAGGCCGCCCAGTAGTACGGAGACGACCAGAGCTTCTCCCGGCGCAACGCCCTCTGGGCCGCTCTCAGAGCGGCGGCCGGCGAAAGGCCCTGGCGAAGCACTCCCCGGTAGAAGTGCGTCATGAACTCCGCGGTGGCGCGATCCGGCACTCGCCACAGGCTGGCGACAACGCGCGGGGCCCCGGCGTACATGAAGCCGCGCGAAAGCCCGACGAGGCCCTCGCCCCGCACGTCCTTGCCGAGCGCCGTCTGGCAGGCGGAGAGCACGACGAGCTCCGCCGCGAGGTCCAGCTCGTAGATGTCCCGGGTCTGGAAGAAGCCGTCCTGGGCGCGCCCCCGCTCGTCGACGAGCGAGAGGACGATCCCGGAGAGCTCCGGGTGCCGGCTGTTCAGGAGGCCGTGGCTCGCGAAATGGATGATCCGGGCTTCCGAAACCTCCTTCGAAAGTGCCGTGGGCCGGCTGGCCCGGAAGTCCAGGGCAGCGAGGCCTTCTCCCGGCGCCGCCAGGGCGACGATCGCTTCGGCTTCACGCCGGCTGGCCGGCAGCCGATCGAGGCGAAGGAGGCCGGATTCCTGCATCGACCGCGTGAGGGCGTCGTTTCCGGAGTCCGGCGCCTTCGGTGCCGTCGACCCCTTGCCGCCCGCGACCCGCGGATCGGCCGCATCGAACACAGGATCTGCGAGGACCGTCACGCCGCGACGGGACGCCGACGCGAGCGGACGTCTGTTCGCGGAGTACGGCGAGAGTGGTTGCCGACGGCAGGCTCACGATCTCGTGTTCTCCGACGAGCCTGGCCGTCGAGCCCGCGCGGGGTGATGGAAGCGCCGCGAAAGGCACGTACTGGATCGCTCCCTCTCCAACGATCGCCAGCCGCTTGTTCCCGAGCTCTCCCGCCACAGGCTCGAGCAGCATTCGGGAGACCGCTCGCTCCCGCCGCGCGGTCTCCGCCGGCCCCACACCCTGGCCCGTGCTCCAGGCCTCGTAGAGGCGGCGGGCGGCGGTCTCGACGGCCGCGCGGGGCGGCAGCTCGTGGCTCGTGAACGTTGTCGTCGTCACGGCCCAGAGAAAGCTCTGTTTCTCGCCGAGGGCGTACTCGAGCAGCAGGGTATCGCCGTCGAGAACCCGCTCCTGGATCTCCTTCAGCCGAAGGGGCTGGGGGCGAGCGAGGGCCGCGAACCGCGGGCTCGCGGCGCGCACGCGCGCTTGCGTGTCCCGGTATTCCGCGAGGAGAGCGTCGAGAGCAGGGTCCGATCCGGGAGGAGGGGTGCCGAGATTCGCCATTCGCCGCGCCTCGTCCCGGCGCCTCTTTTCGAGCTCGACCTCGAGGACTTCTCCTTGGCGAGCAGAGATTCGTCGATTCCTTCGCGGAGGTCGATGCGCGCCTCGGCCAGAAGCTCGACGAGGCTGCGGGCTCGGGCGCGCTCGCTGACATGAAAGGCCTCGGCGTCCCAGCCGCGCTCGGGTTCCCTCGCATGCAGCTGCATCAGCACGTCGATCAGCAGCTCGTAGCGGTCGCGGGTCGCAGCCATGAAGGACGCGCGCTCGCCGGCTCCGGGAATGGATCCGCGCAGGGCTTCTGTCAGGATCAGGGCCTCCTCGAGAAGCTCCCGCGACGCCTCGAGATCGCCGAGGGCCATCTCGGCGCGAGCGAGGTACACCAGAACGACCGCCTCGTGCGTGCGATCCGCCGAAACGCGGACCTCCTGCAGCGCTTCGCGGAGCCGGGCGCGCGCCTCGACCGCCTCGCCCATCTCGAGCCGGGCGCGACCGATGTTGGCGGAGGCGATGGCCGCTCCGCGCTGGTCCTCACACTCCCGGAGCAGCTTCCACGCGAGCCGGAAATCGCGAAGCGCGGGCTCCGGCCTGCCCTCCGCCAGGTGGGCGAGCCCCCGACGTTCCAGCGTGAAGGCCTCGAAGCGCTTGTCTCCGGCCTCGCGTAAGAAGGACGAGCGCGGCTTCGTAGTGCCGCATCGCCTCCGGCACCTGGTCCCGGTCGAGGAAGATGTCTCCGATGGAATATTCGGTGATGCCCTGCTGCCGGCGATCGCCGAGGATTCGAAAACGGGCCAGCGCGTCGCGGAGGTCGGCGAGGGCGCGGTCGGTCTCGCCGAGCTGCAGGTAGTCGACCGCGCGGTTCTTGAGGACCATCGCTTCCACGAGGCGGTCGCCCGAAGCACGAGCGAACTCCAGAGCTTCCGTGTAGAGGGCGACGGCCTCGGGGAGCTCGCCGAGGTCTCCCCGTGCCACCGCGATGTCGTTGAGCGACTCGCCCTTGCCCCACGCGTTGCCGTCGGCGCGCCGGAGCTCCAGCGCCTGCTCGAGGAACACGAGGGCCTGCCGCTGGTCGCCGAGCTCCGAGTGCGCGAGGCCGACACGGTTGAGGGAAGCCGCCTCGCCGCGGCGATCGGCCTCGAGCCTCCAGAGCGCCAGCATCTCCTCCGCGCGCGCGAGAGCCTCTCGCAGTTGTCCGAACGGACCCAGGGCGTCGCTCATCCGGCCCAGGGTGGCCGCCTCCTCCCGCCGATCGCCGAGCGCGCGCCATGAAACGAGCACGGTCTCGTAGAGCTCCAGTGCCTTCTTCGTGGAGTCGGCCTCGCCCCGGGACCGAAGGGCGTCGGCCTCGGCCCGGAGTCGCTCCGCGTGAATGCGTTCATGGTCGTCGGCGGTGGGGGAGCGGGGAGCGTCGGCGGTCAGGCGATAGACGCCCGAGGAGTTTCTCGGACTGCGCAAACGGATCTCGACGCGGTGCGTCCCCTCGCTCGGTGCCACGAGCGAGAGCGTGAGAGGGTCCTCCCGATCGATTGCGTTGTCGACTTCCGCGACGACGGTGCCCTTCGGCGAGAGAACCCGCACGGCGGCGTCGAGATGGTTCTGATCGACCTGGAGGTGGAAGAACTCCCCGGAGCTCAAGAGCACCGAGTACGTGTGGACCTCGCCCTGCGTGAGCCGGCGCTCGACGCCGACGCCGGGCTCGAGAGGCTGGACCCTGTTCGCGGGCGACGGAGGAGCCGCGACAGAAACGAACGCCAGAGCGCCGCTCATCACCGCCGTCTTGAGCATCGCAGCGCTCCTCTTTTCCGTTCCGGCGGAGGACCACGACCCTCCTCCGGATGCTCAGCGCATCCAGTCTATGACCGACGGTCGGGCGGCGCGCAGGACGGCCCTGCAGAGTGCGGAGGGAAGCCCATGCTCAGAATGCCGACGTATCGGCGACGCTCGCGAGCGTCCCGCTGGGGTTCTCGTAGAGCCGCACTTCTCCGGTTTCCGTGTCCGTGACCGTGACCGTGTACCGGACGTTCGAGAGGGCGCCGTAGAAGACCCAGTAGTGGCCGTTCACGGACCGGCCATCGAGGACCTTGATGACGAGCTCGACGTTGGCGCCGTTGAAGAACCAGAAATAGCCGGTGTCGTCGGTAACGGGAACGGCTATGCCGTGGCCCGAGCGGCCCTCGCTCGGCACCTCCCAGTCGACCGTGACCTTGAAGCGTGCTTGATTCAGGCACAACGTCGTGGCGCCCGGCGTGCAGTCAGCCGCGGAGTCTTTCGGCGCGAAGGACTCGGTCAGGACCTCGTACAGCCCATAGAGCTCCGCGGCGGAACGCGTGTCGACCCTGCGCGCGTCGACTGGCGCGGATGTCTCGAGGCCCGCGCCTGCCGGGCTGAAGGCCGAGGTGTCCGCGACACTCGAGAGCGTCCCGGAGGGGTTCTCGTAGGACCTGACGGACCCGGTGGCCGTATCCGTGACCGTGATCGTGTACTGAACGTTCGAGAGGCCCCCGTAGAAGATCCAGTAGTAGCCGTTGACCGACCGGGCATCGAGGGCCTTGATGACGAGCTCGACGTTGGCGGCGTCGAAGAACCAGAAATAGCCCGTGTCGCCGGTGAGCGGGACCGCCTGACCGAGGCCGTTGCGCCCCTGAGACGGGACACTCCAGGTCACCCGGACCTCGAAGCGGCCGTCATTGAGGCAGAGAGCCGTCGAGTCGGCGACGCAGGGCCCGGGAGGATCCGTCGTGATCCGCCCGATCTTGTTTTGGCCCAATTCGGTAAACCAGAGGTTGCCGTCCGGTCCGACCGTACCGTCGGTTCCGACTCCGGCAGGAGCCGCAGGGTTCGGAAACTGTGTGAGTACGCCCGCTGTCGTGATTCGCCCGATCTTGTCGTTCGCGGTAAACCAGAGATTCCCATCCGGGCCGGCGACGATGGCACTAGGACTGCTCAGGGTCACGGGAACTGCGAACGTGGTGACGGCGCCAGCTGTCGTAACCCGCCCGATCGAATTCGCTGCAAACCAGAGGCTGCCATCCGGACCCGCAGCGAGATCGTTGAGAGCGCCGAGAGCGCCGCTCGGGGGAAGCGCAAACTCGGTGATGACGCCGGAGGTCGTGATCCGCCCTATCTTGCCGCCGGAACCTTGGGTAAACCAGAGATTGCCATCGGAGCCAGCCACGATACTTTGAGGATGGCAGGAGTCCGTAAGTTCACCCGGACAGGTTCTGGGTAGTGCGAACTCCGTGATCGCGCCTCTGGTAGTGATCCTGCCGATTTTGTTGCCAAGGACTTCGGTAAACCACAGATTGCCATCCGGTCCAGCCGCAATGCCTTGAGGCTCGGACCTGAAACCCGAGGGAATCGCGAACTCCGTGATGACGCCGTCCGTCGTAATCCGCCCGATCTTGTTGCCATTTCTTTCGGTGAACCAGAGGTTGCCGTCCGGGCCGGCCGCGATTCCCAAAGGACCGCTGCCGGGCGTCGGGATAGGGAACTCCGTAAGGACGCCTACGGGGGTGATCCGACCGACCTGATTGCCAGCGTGTTCGGTGAACCAGAGATTGCCATCCGCGCCGGCCGCGATACCCCTCGAGGAGGAGTCGGGCGAGGGGATCGTGAACTGTGCGATGAGAGGCTGCGATGGCGCTGCGGGCGGGGTGATCCGCCCGATTCGGTTTGCGCTGGCTTCGGTGAACCAGAGGTTGCCGTCCGGGCCGGCGGCGATGTTGTAAGGCGAGCCGAAGGTCGGCATGGGGAAATGGGTGATCACGCCCGCGGCCGTGATCTGACCGATCTGGTGGATATTGTATTCGGTGAACCAGAGGTGGCCGTCCGGACCAGCCACGATGCCACTGGGCGCGACTCCATCGAACTCCGTGATGACGCCCGCCGTCGTGATCCGGCCGATCTTCCCGCCCGCAATCTCCGTAAACCAGAGGCTGCCGTCCGCGCCGGTTGTGATCTGAGCTGGGAAGCTTTGCGCCGTGGTGAGTGGGAACTCGCTGATGACACCGGCCGTGCTGATCCTGCCGATCTTGTTGCCGTTGCTTTCGGTGAACCAGAGGTTGCCGTCAGGGCCGGCCGCGATTCCGTAGGGCCTGCTGTCGGGCGTGGGAATCGGGAACTCCGTGACGACGCCGCTCGTGGTGATTCGCCCGATCTTGTTGCCGTTGCGTTCGGTGAACCAAAGGTTGCCGTCAGGGCCGGCCGCGATTCCGAGAGGAGCGCAGCCGGGTGTGGGGATCGGGAACTCCGTGACGACGCCCGCAGGGGTGATCCGACCGACCTGATTGCCAGAGTTTTCGGTAAACCAGAGGTTCCCGTCGGGTCCGGCCGCGATGCCATAGGGCTCGACGCCTGAGGTGGGAATTGTGAACTCCGTGATTTCGCCGGCGGTGGTAATCCGGCCGATCTGGTTGACATTGGATTCCGTGAACCACAGGTTGCCGTCGGGGCCCACAGCGATACCCGCAGGCCCGCTGCTTTCCGTAGGGGTCGGGAATCCGGTAATGGCTTGGGCACGGGCGACGTCGGCCACGACCGCCCCGAGGAGAGCGAGGATCAACACCCCGGAGCGCCTCTCGAGCCGCTCCGCGGCTGCTGTGAACGGATGGCTGACAAGGACGGCGGCCATGGCTCACCTCATCTTCCAAAAGCCGACGTATCGGCGAAGCTCGAGGGCGTTCCACTCGTGTGCGTGCAGGTCTCGACGATCGAGTCGTGGCCCTTCACGGTCGGCATTGATCCGAAATTCCCCTCCGGCCGCGCTCCCCGCACTGTCGAAGAGCCGCCCGTAGATCCCCGCTCCGCCGGGGCCCCGACGCCACCCAGACCACGACGAAGTTTCCCGCCAAGTCGGTGGCAACTCCCGGACTGAACTGGCTGCCGGTCGTGTAGGTGTTGACCTCGAATACGGGTCCGAGCGCCGCGGACTGCGCCGCAGCCTGGGAGACGACGAAAGCCTGAGAGGCGAGGCAGAGGGCCGGAAGAGTGCGAGACATGTCGGCCTCCGGGTGGGAACCTCCAAGCCTATACCCGCCGCGCACGAGGGGGGCTCTCGAGCGACGGAGAACCACCCGTCGTGCCACTGAGGAGGCTCCGGCCTCCGGTGCCGCCCCCTCAGCGGTCCGGCGTCTTCTCGAAAACGAAGAAGTGCTGAACGGGGAGAAACTCGTGGAACTTGACGAGGCGGAAGCCAGCCGGCTCCCACTCCGCGAGCACCTGTTTGGTCGACATGCGGTGCTCTTCCCGGACGTGGAGGGCGGTCAGCCCCTCGAGGCGGTACTCCACGAGGGCGACCCTGCCCGTCGGCTTCAGGGCCTCGCGCATCTTCGCGAGCGTCGCCTTGGGCTGTTGGAGCTCGTGGTAAACGTCGACGAGAAGGATCCAGTCGAGAGATCCCGGCGGAAGTTTCGGGTCGTCGCTTTCGCCGAGAACGGGCGCCACGTTTCGAATCCCCGCCTTCTCCACGTGGCTCTTCAGCAGGGAGAGCATCTCGGGCTGGATGTCCACGGCGTACACGAGGCCGGAGGGGCCGACCGCCTTCGCGAGGCGCCGCGTGAAGTAGCCGGTGCCGGCGCCGAGATCGGCGACCATGTCGCCGTTCTTCAGGCGCATCGTCCGGATGATCTCGTCGGGCCTCTGTTCCTCGTCGCGGCCCGGCCGCTCGAGCCTGTCCGCTCCCGCCACGCTGATGACCGGGGCGGGGCGGCGTTCGTCGCCGGCGCGGACCGGGGAGGGAACCAGGCTGGCTGCGGCGAGCAGAAGAAGCAGGGCCGGCAGCGCAACGAACCGTCGCCGTCGCTCCCGATCCACCGAGCTCTGGACCCGCCGCTCGGTCGCGTTCACGTCAGGCCACCCATGGCTACTCAACAACAGCGAGCCGGCCCGCCGCCTTCGCAATTTCTTTGCGGCGCGACGAAGAGGGTTTCGGAAACCAAGGTTGGCCTCAGAATGCCCACCGGAGGACACCGATGAAGGCCTCGAACTGCGTCGTCCTCACGGCCTTCGCCGTCGTTCTCGGCGGGGCCGCCGCCCCGGGCCCGACCCCCACCGCCGCTGTCGCCGATGCCGATCGCCCGGCTCTGGCCGCGCAGGTTCGCGAAGAGCTCCTCCACGCCTGGCGGGGATACGAGCGATACGCGTGGGGTCACGACGAGCTGAAGCCCGTCAGCCGCAGCGCCCACGACTGGCACCGCGAGTCCCTCCTCATGACTCCCGTGGACGCCCTGGACACGCTGCTTCTGATGGGTCTCAAAGACGAGGCCGCCCGCGCGAGAAAGCTGATCGTCGAGAAGCTCTCCTTCGACAAGGACATCTCGGTGAAGAACTTCGAGATCACGATTCGCATCCTGGGAGGCTTGCTCTCCGCCTATCAGGCTGACCGGCGATACGCGTCTTCTGCGTCTCGCCGAAGACCTGGGCACCCGGCTCCTGCCGGCGTTTTCGACTCGCCCACCGGGATGCCCTACATGTACGTCAACCTGAAGACCGGGAAGACGTCCGGAGCGCGGTCGAACCCGGCGGAGATCGGAACGCTGCTGCTGGAGTTCGGCACGCTCTCGAAGCTGACCGGGAAGCCGGTCTTCTACGAGAAGGCGAAGAAGGCTCTCGTCGAGCCTCTACTCGCGCCGCTCGCCGATCGGTCTCGTCGGCGAGGAGATCGACGTCGAGACGGGGGCATGGCTCAGCCCCGCGAGCCACGTCGGCGGAGGGATCGACTCGTACTACGAGTACCTGCTCAAGTGCGGGATTCTCTTCGGCGACGCCGACTGCGAGCGGATGTGGACCGAGAGCCTCCGGGCCCTGAACGCGCACCTGGCCGACGAGGCGCCGTCGGGCCTCTGGTACGGCCAGGTCGACATGACGACGGGCCAGCGAACGGCGAGCGAGTTCGGGGCGCTCCACGCATTCCTGCCGGGCGTGCTCGCGCTCGGGGGAGACCTCGGCCACGGCCGGCGGTTGCAGGAGTCGTGCTTCGCGATGTGGAACCTTTCACGGCATCGAGCCCGAGGTTCTCGACTATCGGAAGATGCGCGTCGTGTCGCCGGGCTACCCGCTGAGGCCGGAGATCATCGAGTCGGCGTTCTACCTGCACCGATACACGAAGGACCCGCGGTACCTGGACATGGGCCGGACGTTCTTCGAGAGCATCCGCGCGCATTGCCGCACGGACGCGGGCGACACGGTGTTGAAGAGCGTGGTCACCAAGGAGAAGGGCGACCTGATGCCGAGCTACTTTCTCGCCGAGACGCTCAAGTACTTCTACCTTCTTTTCTCCGAGGAGCCGGTGGATCTGCAGAAAGTCGTCTTCAACACCGAGGCGCATCCGCTGCGGAAGACGTGGTGAGAGTCGCCGCGCCGGGGACTCCGGAAGGCAGTGCGAAGCTCCCGCGCGCTGCCGATCTTCCTCGCCTTCTTCGTCATGGGGTTCGTGGACGCGGTCGGAACGCTGGTCGGATTCGCGAAGACAGAGTTCCGGCTGACGGGCGCCCAGGCGGGCCTGCTCCCTTTCTTCGGCTTCGTCGCCTTCGCTCTCTTCTCGGTTCCTGCGGGAGTGCTCGCCGACCGGCGGGGAAAGCGGTTCCTGCTCCTGCTCTCTCTCGGCGTGGTCCTGGTGGGGCAGTTCGTCGCGAGTCTCTCGGTTTCGAGCTACGGGTGGCTCCTCGGCGCGATCTTCCTGATCGGCGTCGGAATGGCGGCCCTCCAGGTCGCGGGCAACCCGATGATGCGAGACGTCAGCGCGCCGGGACGGTACGCCCGCAACCTGACTTTCGCCCAGTTCTTGAAGAGCCTCGGCTCGATTTCCGGGCCCTACCTGACGACGCTCATCGTCGCGTTGGGCCTGCCCTGGTTTCGGATCTTTCCGGTCTTCGCGGCGGTGACGCTCGTGGCTCTGGTGTCGGCGCTCTTTCTCCCCGCGAGCGAATCCGCAGGCGAGGATCGCCCGGCGAGCGTTTCGGCGAGCTTCGCTCTCCTCAAGGAGCCCGCGGTCGCGCTGGCCGTGCTCGGTATCTTTCTGTACGTGGGTGCAGAGGTCGGGCTGAACTCCTGGCTGGCGACGTTCCTCTCGCGAAGCTTCGGCATGGACCTCGCCTCCTCGGCCACACGTCTGGGGCCCGGGCTCTTCTTCATCGCGCTCTCCACCGGGCGCCTTCTCGGGTCTCTCGTTCTCAACTTCGTGGATGCGCGGCGCTTCTTCCGCGTCAGCGCGCTCCTGGGTCTTGCGGGCCTCGGACTTCTCTTCATGGGTTTCAAAATCGCGGCGCTCTCGGGCATCGTCCTCTGCGGGCTCGGTTTCGCGAATATCTGGCCGCTCGTCTTCGCCCTGACCATTGAGCGCCGGCCCGAGCGCAGCGGGGCGCTGTCCGGGCTGATGTGCATGGCGATTTTCGGCGGCGCGGCGCTGCCGGCGCTGATGGGCCTCGCGGCCGACCGCGCGGGCGTCCGGCTCGCCTTCCTCGTTCCTCTCGCGTGTTTCGCGTATCTGACGGCCCTGGCGTTTTTCGGCCGGCGGCGACAGATCGCTGCGTCTTGATCGCATGACGACAGCCAGGCCGTTCGAGACCGATACGCGCGTCGTCCTGACCCTCGATGCCGGGGGGACGAGCTTCCGCTTCTCGGCAATCGCCGGCAATCGCGAGGTTGCCTCCGGTGTGACGCTTCCCTCCCGAGCCGACGATCTCGCCGCGTGCCTGGCGCAGATCGTCGAGGGCTTTTCCCGCGTTCGGGACGAGGCGGGCGGCGCGGTGGCGGCGCTCTCCTTCGCTTTTCCGGGCCCGGCGGATTACTCGGCGGGTGTGATCGGCGATCTCGGCAACCTTCCCGCCTTTCGAGGCGGGGTCGCGCTCGGACCGATGCTGGAAGACCGGTTCGGCGTGCCGGTCTTCATCAACAATGACGGCGACCTCTTCGCCTACGGCGAGGCGCTCCATGGGCTCCTTCCCGAGGTCAACCGGCTGCTCGCGGAGGCGGGGAGCCCCCGGCGCTACCGCAATCTCCTCGGCGTCACGCTCGGTACGGGATTCGGCGGAGGCATCGTGCGCGACGGCGAGCTCTTCGTGGGCGATAACGGCGCGGCCGGAGAAATCTGGCTCGAGCGCCACAAGCTCGACCGCGGGTGTCCGGCCGAGGAAGGCGTCGGCATCCGCGCCGTCCGGAACGCCTACGCGCGCCGGGCGGGCATCGCTCCGGACGCCGCCCCGGAGCCGAGCGAGATCGCCGCGATTGCGCGCGGACAGTCTCCCGGCGACGAGCCGGCGGCGCGGGAAGCGTTCCGCCGGATGGGGGAGGTCGCCGGCGACGCCATCGCCAACGCCGTCACGCTCCTCGACGGACTCGTCGTCGTCGGCGGAGGTCTCGCCGGGGCGGCGGAGCTGTTTCTGCCCGCGCTCGTCGGAGAGCTCAACGGCACTCTCGAGCACCTCTCGGGAGAGAAGGTGCCCCGTCTCGAGCTTTCGGCCTTCAACCTGGAGGACGAGGAGGAGCGGACACGTTTCTTTTCCAGCCGCTCGCGCGAGGTCGCCGTTCCGGGCTCGAACCGGACGGTTCTCTACGAGCCGGAAAAGCGGACGGGTGTGGGCCTCTCGCGCCTCGGAACGAGCCGCGCGGTGAGTCTCGGGGCATACGCCTGGGCGCTGAAGAAGCTGGACGGGAGATAGGCCGAAGGGGTCAGTCCTGATCTGACGATTTCGGCGATGGATGCCGTCAGGACTGACCCCTGAGCCCGCTCCTTTACTCCTTCTTCTCGGGGACGAGGACCTTCTTGAGAATGCCCCCCACTTCCGAGCCGCCCTTCGTCTCGGCGTAGTCCACGACGACCGGCACGAACTTGCCGACCATGTCCGTCGACAGCCCCAGCTGCTGGAAGCTCGAAGCGAGGCTGGCGACGCCCGCGGCCGTTCCACCGGCCTTGCCCACGACACCGCCGACCGCCGAGGCCGTGGAGTCGACCGCCGGGGCCTGCTTGATGAGCTCGGCGGCTTCGGGGACCGCGCTCTCGACCTTCGCGTACTCGTTCGTCGGGAGCGCCCCCTTCGCGTAGTTGAGGATCGCGCCGGCGCCTCCGGCTGCCTGCGCATCGGTGACGCCGAGCTGCGAGGCCAGAGTCTGAACGAGCGAGGCCTCGTCGGCGGCCGAGGCGAATGCGGCGAGTCCGAGGGCGACCAGGGAAATGAACAGGATGCGTTTCATGGCAACCTCCTGGAACCGAGTTGACCGGACATTCGCTCGAGTCGGAGGTCGCCGGCGGGGCGGGCTTCGTGCGCGGGTACCCGGGATCGACACGGACACCGCGACAACGAGGGGCATGAGGTGCCTGCTACCGATTCAGAGCCTATCGCCGCCGGCCGTGCATTGCAAAGTGGAGCATGAGAGGGGTCAGTCGTGTAATTCTGCGAGCCATGAGGCGCCGGATCACGCGCCGCGACGCGATGAAGCTTGTGGCCGCAGGCGCCGCAGGCGCGGGTCTCGGCCTTCGTGGCGCAGCCGGCGCGAAGCCTCCCAACTTCGTCGTGTTCATGACCGACGACCAGCGCCAGGACGCGATGAGCGCTTACGGCAACTCCCTCCTCCGCACACCGAACATGGACCGCATCGCCTCCGGTGGCGTCCGCTTCACCGAGGCCTTCGTGACGAACGCGCTCTGCGGTCCGAGCCGGGCCTCCTTCCTGACCGGCTTGTACTCGCACGCGCATGGCGTCATCTCGAACGGCGACTCGCCCGCCTTCGAGTCGCAGAAGGGCATCGCTTCGCAGGCGACCTACATCGCGGCCCTCCGGCGGGCCGGGTACCGCACGGGCCTCGTCGGGAAGTGGCACCTGCGCTCGAAGCCCTCGGAGTCAGGCTTCGAGGATTGGGTGATCTTCCCGTGGCAGGGTGAGTACTTCGACCCCGAGATGCTGGCCAACGGCGCGCCGTTGAGGATGCGGGGCCACGCGGAGGATGTCGTCGGGGACCAGGCGCTGGCCTTCCTGAAGAGCGTCTCGGCGGAGAAGCCGTTCTGCCTCCTCGTGCACTTCAAGGCGCCGCACCGCTCATGGGAGCCTCCCGAGCGTTTCGCGCGAGCCTTCGACGGATCCGAGATCCCGGTTCCGCGGACCTTCGAGGACCGCCTCGAGGGCCGGCCCGAGGCCGTTCGCCGCGCGAGGATGGCGATCGCCGACATGACCGACTTCGCGCAGCGCGGCGTCCCGCCCTCTCTGCCGGCCGAGGAGCGAAAGCGCCGCAACCTCGAGGAGCTCGTCAAGAACTATTACCGAACGCTGCTCGCCGTAGACGAGAACGTGGGCCGCGTGCTGGATGCCCTGGACGCGCGGAACCTGGCCGCGAATACCGTGGTCGTCTACACCTCCGACAACGGCTTCTTTCTCGGCGAGCACGGCCTCTTCGACAAGCGGCTCATGTACGAGCCCTCCATCCGGGTGCCGCTGCTCGTGCGATATCCCTCCCGCCTTCCGGCGGGCGTCGTGGATTCGCGGCACATGGTGCTGAACGTGGACCTCGCGCCGACGCTCCTGGAGCTCGCGGGCCTGCCGGCGCCGCCGGACTCCACGGCCGGAGCCTCGTGCCGCTGCTGGAGGGGCGGCAGACTCCCTGGCGCGACGCCTTCCTCTACGAGTACTACGAGTACCCGGCCGCGCACTGCGTCCGAAAGAACCGCGGCGTCCGGACCGCGCGCTGGAAGCTCATCCACTTCTGGGAGCAGCCGCAGGAGTGGGAGCTCTACGACCTCGAGACGGATCCCGACGAAACCGTCAACCTCGCGGCGCGTCCCGAGCAGCGCGAGCGCATCGGGGAGCTGCGCCGCAGGCTCGAGACGCTGCGCCGGGAGCTCAACGACTCGGACCCGCCAGGTCCTCCGCCGGCCGCGGCCGCGTGCGACCTTCCGACGTAGGCTCTCCGCCCGGCACGTCCGTAGAGAGTCGTCTTCGAAAGAAACGGCGTGCCCTTTGGTCGGACGGCCGGGATCCGTTCGATCTCCCTTACGGGGCCAGTGCCGGCAACAGAATGGGGGCGGTGACGAAATCGCCCTGCACGCCGCCCTCGAGCACGCGCTGCACGCCGATGGTGACGGTGCGATCGAGGTGCGCCGGAATGGGCAGCGGCAACACGTCGTAGAGCACGTCGCCGTTCGCCGGCTGCTGCGCGCCGTACGTGCCGGGCGCGCCCTTGCGCGGGAATTGCGCGGCCGCGATGTTGCCGTCGGCCCACCAGACGGTGTAGCGGCCAACGGCGGGCGGCGTGGTGAAGCGCAGTTTGATCATCGTGCGCCGGTAGAAATCGAGGCCGAGCACGTCGACGGTGAACGGCGGAGGCACGACCGGCACCTCCGGAACGCGAATCGCCGCCGCGACGTTGCCGAGCGGACCCAACCTCCCGAGGAATGCGACCCGGGCGCAATACGACTCGACGACGAGGCCCGACGGTGCGGGCAGCGGGTCGCTGAACGCGAGCTCGTCGGGAAGCCCGACCGCGGGAAACGTCGCGACGTGGGTCCACAGCGACGGCGTGAGCGGGTTCTGCGTCAGTCGTGCGGCGCCGGCGGAAAACAGCGTCACCGGCGTGCCGGTGTCCGGGACCGCGAAGTCGACCGTGGATGCGCTCGCCGCCACGACGGCGTCCGAAAACGCGCCGACCGAAAGCGAGCCGCCGACGAAATCGCTCAGCGCGGTCGCGCTGCTGACGTTCACGCGGTACACGCCGGGCGACACCGGCCACGGCCCGCTCACCGTGACGGCTGCCGTGCGCGGCGCCACCGTGCGCCGGTAGATGAAGACCTGGCCACTCGCATGCTGGACGATGGGATCGGGCTGCCAGTCGGGAACGCCCGGACGGCCGACCGCACGCTGGATGTGCGCCGTGCCGGATTGGTACCTCGCGGTTTCGAGCGGCGGCGCGACCGGCTCGTGGCGCAAGGCCAGCGGTGTGACCGGCGACCACGGAGAGTACCCGCTCACGCGGTCCCAGGCATCGATGGCGCGGGCGCGCGAGCGCAGCGTGACGTCGATGAACGACACGTCGAAATTCCGGGCGACCGAGCCTTGCAGCGGGGGATCGTCGATCCGGCGTGACCGGCTCAGGAAGGTCGTCGTGCTTGCCGGCGCGCCGGTCGCGGGGCTGGCGCTCACGATCTCCTCCATCTCCACGCCGAGCGCGCGCGGGTCGTTCTGCTGCCAGCCGACGGTCGTCCGCACGTTGTAATCGCCCTCGAACGTGAGAAGCGGCGTGTAGTGCGCGAGCGACGCGTGCTTGCCGAGCACACTGCTGTCGGCGAGCACGGTCTTGTTGTCTCGCAATCGGACCTCGGGATTGACGTACCACGGGGGGTTGGGCGCGGCGAGCCCCGGAGCCGGCCACGGCGCGCAGACGACCAGGTTGCTGCGCCCGGCGGGACCGTCGGCATCGCGCACGCGATACGCCATGAACAGGCCGGGCGGCTCTTTCAGAATCGCGTCGCCGAGATGATCGAGCACCGAGCTTGCGTTGCGCGGCCCGTCGAAGAACGCGAAGCCACCGAGCAGCGCGAATTCCCAGCGCAGGCCCAGCACGACGAGCACGCTCTGCCAGTCCGTCGGCGTCCCCGGCTCTTCGCTCGCTGGCGACGATGCGTTGGCCGCGTTGACCGCGTCGACGAGCTCGCTCCACTCGCCGCCGCCGATAGTCGCCGGCTGGTCGTAGCGCGGGGCGACGGTGGCGAGCGACTCGCCGTAGGTCGCGGCCACCCCGATCTCAGCGATCGGCTCGAACGGCAGCCCGTGGCTCTTGAACAGATCGAGAACGAAGATGTTCTTGAACATCGCCCACGTGGCGTAGATGTCGACGGTGTCGATGAGCGCGGCTTCGGCGTAGACGGAGTCGCCGTTCTGGACGAGCCGATCGTAGGCGACGACATCGCTCGTCGCGTCGCGGATGACGATGCGCGCCGGCGACCCCTGGTAATCGAAGCGGATCGCCTGCGCCGGCGCGGGCAGCGTGTACGCGTGCGGCGGCACGAAGCCGAACACCGATATGTCGGGGCGGGCCTCCCACCAGTCGTACGGATACAGCGACGAGGACATCGGATGCTGGTAGAGGTCTTTCGAGTCGAGCGGCGCGCGCTCGACGATGATCCGCTTCGGCAACCCGAGGTAGCCGCCGCCGGGCGTCACCTCCTCCACGGGGTAATGCCAGCGCAGGCGGTGGCCGCGCGGCGTGTCGTCGTTCCAGCCCAGCGCGGAAAGGTGGATTCTCATTCCTCCTCTCCTTCTTCCGGCCGCACGGCCCGCAATCCCGCGAGCGGCTGGTCATCCATCGCCGGCGCGCGCGGGATGGACGCGACGAGCCTCGCCTCGACCTCCTCCGCCGGCAGATCGAGGAGCACGGCTTCCTCCCAGATCTTGGGATCGAACTTCGCGTACTTGAGCGCGATCTCGATGAGATCGAAGCGGATGCCCCCGTGCGTGCTCGGCAGCGGCCAATCGGAGCCGTACGGCTGGATGAAGCGGAGCTTGACGACCTCGGGGCCCGGACCGATCAGCACGGACGGCCGCAACGCCGGCAAACCGGGGGCCGCCGCATTGAAGGAGAGGGTGAGCTGGTATTCGCCGCGCGGCAAGCGGGTTGGGATGCCGGCCAGCGAGCCCGTGAGGAACGCGGCGCTGCCGTCCGCGTTCGGCAGCACTCCGACGGCGAGCTCGAGCTTGTGGCGATGCGCGTATGCGGTCGGGCAGCCGGTGGCCGGCACGACGTGCGTGATGGTGAGCGCGATCGTCACACGCCGCCAATCGACCGGCTCGGGCGTACGCAGCCACAACGCATAGGGACGATTGGCGCCGTCCACCACCGCTTCGACGGTGGTCGCGAGCACCGGATCCTGTACGCCGATCAGCGGATCGGCGGCGCTTCCGAAGCGCACTCCGGTCGCCGCCGCGAACCGCGCGAAACGCACCGCGGCATCGGCGTCGAGCGGCCCCAGCTCGGCCGCGAGACTGGCCGGCAGCCGCCAGGAAATCGGCGGCGAGGTGAGCTCGGTCGGGTACGGCGGAAGCGGAGCGACGATGTCGGGGATCGGCAGCAGCGGTTGATAGGGCGCGACAATTTTCGCTTGGGGCTTCGGCAGCGGGTCGATCCCGATCGCCTTCTCGTACACGTCGACGTGCCACGGAAACTTCTTCGGGTTGACGGTCGGACAGGCCGGATCGACGTGACGGCCCGAAACGTCGTAGCGAACCGTGATGCAGCTCTCCGGCCAGTTGAGGTGCGCCCGGAAGTCGACGAAGTGGGACACGTAACCGGTCCACTCGTCGAGTTTCACTTCGCCCTGACCGGGGTGCGCG
Organism: uncultured Acidobacteriota bacterium; assembly: GCA_963723535.1. Classification (GTDB taxonomy): domain Bacteria; phylum Acidobacteriota; class Thermoanaerobaculia; order UBA5066; family Gp7-AA6; genus DAHUXD01. The sequence continues at coordinate 298,463 of CAVRRE010000004.1, read as the reverse complement.
ACCAGCACGTCGAGGGTGGCCATGCCGGCCTTCGGTGGCAGCGCGCCCATCACGAGCTCGGCGTCGGCGGACACCGACCCGCCGTTCGCCGTGATCCAGTTCTGGCTCTGCGGCAGCATCGAGCTCGTTCCATCCGGTGTGGCGGTCGGTGCGATCTGCTCCTTCACGTCGCCGCCGCCTTCGTACACGAGGTGCAGCGAGAGCGGCGCCGCGGAGAAGATGGCGCCGATGTACGACACGAGGAAGCGCACGACGACGTGGTAGTGGCGATACAGCGGAAAGCCGACGCCGTACAGCGTCGGGTTCCACGTCGCCGCGGTCCACGTCGTCCAGGGATGCTGCATGCGGGCGAACAGCTGCGTGTCGCCGAAGGTCGAGTAGTACACGTACGGGCGTGTCGTTTCCGGATACGTGACTTCGAATTCTTGCGCCGCGTGCCAGTCGATTTCGGGGGCCGAAGGGTAGATGTCCGGATGCGCGCTGAAGTCTTCGTGGATCGCCGTCGACTTGCCTTCGACGGTCAGCCGGTAGCGGCCCGGCACGAGAATCGTCTTTTCGACCGCGCCGCCCAGGGTCTGGCGCGCTTCGCGATAGCGCACGGCGTAGATCAGAAGGTCGTTCTCCGAGGCGCTCGCGAACGCGAACTGCGTGACCGGTGTGGTGAATCCGAAGTATTGGGCGACGAGGTTGAACGAGCCGTACAGTTGGCCGACGGGCGCCACGCCGGCGACCGCCGGGGGCGGCGACGTCTGGAGCGATTCGCCCTCCAGCTTCTCGTGCGCCGTGACGAGGAACAGGATGATCTCGTCGACCGGAATGGGGTTGCCGAGCGCGTCGATGACGCGGAGCTCGAGATGGTTGCCGCGCAGCACGCGCGTCGGCACGGCCGGCGCGAAGCCGGGATCGAGTGTCGCCGGCGCCGCCTTGGGAATGACGTGCAGGTCGCCGAAGACGCGGTCGGTGGTGATCGACTCCTTGGGCCCGTAGCCGAAGAAGACCTCGACCACTTTGGGCGGCGTGGTCGTCGTCCACGTCGCGATGTCCGTGTGCGGCATGAGCCAGGCGAGCGGATCGGTGCCGAGCACGTGGAGCTGCGTCGTGCCGCCGCCGGGACCGTCCGCCCAGATGCCTTTCAGGTTCGGCACTGCCGTGTTGTGTTCCAGGTCGAGCAGCTCGAGCTTGTCGAGCTTGTGCGTGACGACGTAGCCGGCCTGGTTCACCGGGCTCACGACAGGTCCGATGATCGCGCCGACGCCGTCCGTCACCCGCGCCTGGAACGGCACGACCAGTTCGAGATCGGGCCAGGGCTTGGCGCTATCGAGGTTCCACTGCTGGTCCGAGACGACGTGGATGGCGATGATGTGCTGCGCCTGAACGGTCTTGAAGCCGCCCGCGATGGCCTCGCCGGCGAGGAGCGGCGAGCTGATCTTCGGGGCCGTCGCGATGTCGTCGCCCCATTTCTTCGACCCCGAGACATCGGGAATCGGCCACGGCAGGTCGAGCGTGAACTTCAGCTCGAACGTGAACAGCATGGGTTGCGGCAGGTACACCGTGGGCGTGGCCTCGCCTTTCAGGAGGAAGGAGAACTTCCACACCTTGATGCCGAGCTCGCCCAGCACCGAGAGCTTGGCGCGGACGAGCATCGGGTCCCAGCCGATGTACGCGGCGAGCGCCGCCGCGAGGCGCGCGACGAGACGGATGATCCCCTTGATCTTGTACTCGCCGCCGATGCCGACCTTGGCGCCGAAGGCGACGCGATGGTGGTTGATGCGCAGGTACGCCTCGGCCTTTTCCGAGAACAGGATGTTGATGACCGGCACGTCGGTCAGCACCTCCAGGTAGCACGGCTTCGCTTCCGTGCCCAGATCGAAGAACCACGCGGTGGGATCGCTGAACGAGAAGAACGCGTCGAGCTGGCCGAAGCCCTTCAGCAGGGTGGCAAAGCCTCCGTCGGCGAGATCTTCGGGCGGGGCCTTGATCTCGACGTTGACGCCGGCGCCGAGCGCGAGCGACGCCGAGGCGACGTCGATGACGAAGTACCCTTCGACGCCGAAACCCTTTCGGCGCAGGAGCACGCCTTTGCCGCCGAGTATGATCGCGCCTCCGGGCACGAGAAAGGCAAGACCGATCGGGTTCAGCTCGAACGCGAAGCCCTGGTCGGCCATCGTGCAGATGACGGTGCGAATGCCGACACCCACCGCGGTCTTGTCGATGGGGCCGGGCTGCCAGCGGTCGATCGCGGTGTTGCGCGCCCATGCGACGTAATGCTTCGCCGTCGGATTCGTCACCGGCGCGCCGAGTTCCTCGAGGCGCGCCACGAAGTTGTACGCGAAGTCTCCGCCGATGCCGCGCAGGCCGAGTCCCGTCGGACCGAGCGGGATGGCCGCGCCGGGTGGAATCTGTGCATCGAGTCCCAGCACCATGCCGCGATCGCTGATGCCGCCGTAGATCGCGGCGCCGATCTTTGTCGGAATGAGCTTGAGCGAGCCCTGGCCGAGCCACGCGCCGTTGTCGTAGCCGAAGCCGAGCTCCCCATCGAATGCGGACTTCTTCACGATCCGCAGGTCGCCCAGGACCACGATCCACTTCTTGATCTTGATGACGGAAGTGACGGAGGAGAGGTCGATGTCCGAGCGCGACACCGAGACTTCGAGGCGCATGAAGGGCGTGATGCCTTCGAACGTGAAGGCGCCCCGGATCAGGATCTGGAAGGTGTCGGCCGCGAGATCGACGCCGGTGACCCGAATCAGCGGCGTCGTCGATAACAGGTCGCCGGCCTTGAGGCTTTGAAGCTTCTCGCGGATCTTGTCTTCAACGAGGGTCGAGAGATCGTGGAAGAAATCGTTGAGCGCCTTCCAGATCGCCTCGCGGACCAGCTTCTCGAACCAGTCGTACATCGGGACCCCGTTGGGTTGCGCCGCGCGGCAGCCGGTGCGCGCTCACCGGCCGGCGCTTCTCACGCGCTCGCCGGTCCGCGCACAGTGATCCGCCCGTCTAGACTATCCACAACCGCAGGCCAGCACAACGGGCGCAACCCGCCCCCGTCACCCTTCAGATGATCGCGGGTTCGATTCCTCATCCCTTCGGCGGGAGGCCGCGAGTGGCTCACTCAGCGCGATCTGGCGGAATTGTCGGGTGCGGACGGTACGCCGGCGCGGCCGGGGGCTGCCTCTGGTCGTCGGCTGAAACCGGCCCGCCCCTGCTCCCAGGGCAACCTAAAAGAGGGCCAGGCCCGTCATACGACGGGCCTGCCATTCAAAGGATGCGCCGACTTCGGATTACGGCAAATTCAGCGACCAGGCGCTGAGGCCGTGCGTGGCGGCGTACAACTTCCGCTCGCCGGGCACGATCGTCAGGCCGGCCACTTCGACGTTTGGCATGCCGGGCGAGGCCAGGGTCCAGCTCGTCGTGCCGCCGGCGAGCCGGAGCACGCCGAAGTCGTTCGACGCGTAGAGGTCGCTGGTGACTTCGTCGTAGGCGATGCTCGTGATCGGGATGTCGCCGAGGTCGTACGACCAGTCGGTCCACGTCGACGTGCCCGCTTGGGGTCGTACACACCTCGAACACGTGCCCCGGCGTGGCGGGCGTGTTCGAGCTGTAGCCGCTGTAGGAGATCCAGGCGCGGTTGGGGTTCGCCGGGTCGACGGCGATGCTCGAGACGAACCGTCCCGGTGGTCGCGGCGTCGTCGTCGAGCCGCGTCCAGGACACCGCCGCGGCCGGATCCGCGTCCACGTCCTTCGAGATGAAGACGCGGCCCCTCGTCGTCGCGGCCCACTCGGTGGACGTGTCGGCCGTCGTGCGCGCGATCGCCGCCATCGCGGTGCCCGCCCGAGTCGCCCCAGAAGGCGTCGGTCAGCGGATTCGGGCCGAGTCGCGCCCAGTCGCCGCAGTGTTAAACGGTCCGGTGCCGGTCCACTCGTTGCAGACCGCGTTCGCCTCGGCCACCGTCCTCGCGCCGAGGCCGGCGGTCTTCGTCCGGTAGACGGTCAGCCCCGTGCCCGAGAACATCGTCTTGCTGACGACGGGATCGCTGATCATGGGCGTGTAGAACTCGCTGCCGCGCGTCGCCGAGCGGAGCCACCGGTCCAGATCCAGTCGGCGATGTCGCCGTTGTTGAAGTTCACGTCGGGCGAGGCGCCGGTGAAGTTGTGGAAGCGGAAGCTCGGGATGGCGACGTCGAAGCCCGACTGGCCGCCGTCGCCGATCATCGTGTTCTCCCACTTGTTGGGGTTCCCGCCGGTCTGCCAGGTGCCGTTGTCCTGGGTGCCGCCCTGGAGGACGTTGACGTTGTGGGAGCTCACAGACAGGCTCTGGAACTGCAGCGTCGAGAGGCCCTTGTTGAGGCTCTCGAGCTTCGAGGGGATCGCGCGAGAGCATCTGGCGGCAGCGGGTGAGGTTGTTCCGGCGCAGGTTCCGCGCGTCGCACCAGAAGGAGCGGTCGACGAGCTCGCCGCTCGAACGCATGACGCCGCCGTCGTTCGTCTCGAAGAACTGGTACGGGTTGTTCGGGTTGGTGACGAGATCGTGCTGGTCGGGGTGCAGGCCGTTCGGATGGATCGGATCGATGCCGTCGAAGGTCATGTCGTAGCCGGTCACGCCGGCGTCGTCCGAGAAGACGACTCCGCGCTTGTTGGCGATCGACTCTGGCCGTACGAGTAGGAGCCGCCCACGTAGACGATGTCCGGGTACCCCTTCGGGGTGTACACGAACAGGTCGTACCAGCACTGGCCGGTGCAGAGGTTGTCCCACGCCCAGCCGGGATCCGCCGTGCTGGTGCTCGTCAGGTTCGTGCAGACGGGCGCGCCGGTCGCCACGTCGTCGCTCCGCTCGAGCCGGGCTCGGGCGTGCCGCTGTTGCCCTCGTAGGCGTACATCCGCGTGTTCCCGTTGGGGAGCGTCGTGACGGCGATCGTCGGACGCATCGTGATCAGGGCGGAATTGAGCGACGGCCGGATCTGCGTCCAGGTCGCGCCCCCGTCGTTGGAGCGCCAGATGCCGCGCGCGTACGAGCCCGCGTAGACGATGTCCGGATCGGTCGGGTCGAGCGCCACCGCGCGGACGCCGCGCGGCGAGCAGTCGCCGAGCGTTGTTGAACTCGGTCAGGTCGCCCGTGCAGTTGGTCGCGTCGGCCGAGCCGTTGTGGATGAAGGTCCAGTTGGCGCCGCCGTCCGTCGACTTGTACAGGCCCCACTGCCCGGCACCGGGGACGGGCCGCGTGACGCCCGAGCAGCAGACGGACGACATGCCGCGCAGCGCGGTCGTCGTGCCGACGTAGATCGTGCCCGGCACGTCCGGCTTGACCACGATCGCCCCGACGCCGAGGCCGTCGAAGCTCCCATCGCCGAGCTTCGTCCAGGTGTTGCCGCCGTCGGTCGACTTGTAGACCCCGGCGCCGGCGACGCAGCCCGAGCCGCAGATGTTCGCCTCGCCGGTGCCCACGTAGACGGTGTTGTCGGTCGGATCGTTCGGATCGAGGTAAACGGCGCCGGCGGCGTTGATGCCGAGCGGGCCGCCGAGATACTCCCAGTTCGGCTGGCCCGTGAGCGCGTTTTTCGTGCGCCATACGCCGCCGCCGGCCGGCGTGACCCACACCTTGCAGTCGCCGGGCTGGCACGTGTCGCTGATCGCGATCGACGTCGTCCGGCCGCCGGCGACGTATCTGTTCGGGACGTAGAGGGACGAGGTGAGAAGCGGCGTGCCCGGGTAGAGCGCCTCGCTCGGTCCGACCGAGACCCAACTACCCGGCCGTCCCTTGCCAGGGGAACGGCCGCCCTTCGCCGACGCGAACGCCGAAGCTGCGCCGTCCATCTGCGCGACCGAGATCGCTTCGGCAGGATAGGCGCGCTGCTGGAACGCGGCCTCGGCAGCGCTGGTGGGGCCTTCCTCGAAGGCCGGGCTGGCTTTCATCAGCTTTTCGATGTGCCGAGCGAATGCCGTTGGCATCTCGGCCTCGGTTGCGCCCTCCCCGGACCTTTCGTGGCCTCCTTGGAGTGCGGCCATTTCGCCTGCTGCGTTGGTTGCAGCCTGTGGACCTGGCGCACTCCGTAGAAGCGCCAGGCCGAGCGCGCCGAGCAGGAGTGCGCCCAATGCATAAACGGCAGTTGCTCTTTTCACGGGATCCTCCTCTCATGAATGGCCGGAGCCAGACCAGATTGCGATGGATCATGCTCTGCCGTGCCGACAACCGGCCGGCCAGTGGCGATGTGGTGGGCTATCTCGAATCGCCCCCAGGCTCGCAGAGAAGGCCTCGACCTTGGGAACCGGGCGCGCCGTTGAGGTCGATACGGAACGGAGTCCATGATCTGAGCCTCCGGAGATGCGCTACGGTGCTCTTATCAACGGGTCGGTTCCTGTGTCAAGAAGGCGGACCGTATCCGGCGGGCGTTTTTTGAGCGGGGGCGCATGGCGACGTCCGAAACCCCCGCGATGGTCGCCGGTTCGATCCATGCACATCGCTTTCGGTAGAGCGGGCGGGAAGGTTTTTGGTCGGGGCGGCCGGGATCGAACCGGCCCGCCTCGCTGCGCTCGGTGGGCCGGATCCGGCGGGCGTTCTCTTGTGCGGGGGGCTATCGCCCCCCGACCCCCGATGGTCGGCGGTTCGATCCAGCGTCGTTGTGCGGCTTTCGAAGAGAGCGGGCTTTGAAATTGACCGCGAGGGCAATTGGTCGGGGCGGGCGGGATCGAACCGCGCGACCATCTGCTCCCAAAGCAGATACGCTACCGCTGCGCTACGCCCCGTGGGCGGGATTATCCCACCGTAGGGAAGGGAGGACCGCATGCTCTGGCCGCACCTGGCGATGTACGGCGATTGGGCGCTCCTCGCGATGCGGCTGATGGTCGCCGCGATCTTCTTCACGAGCGGGCTGTCGCACGCCCGGGAGCCGAAGAAGCGCGGGGCCTCGATCGGAGCGAGCCCGGGCGTCACGCTCTTCCTCGGCATCGCCGAGATGGCGGGAGCGCTCGGGGTGGCGACAGGGCGTGCTCCTCCAGCCGGCGGCGATCGGGTTGATCCTGGTGATGCTCGGCGCGATCCAGAAGAAGATCTTCGTCTGGAAGACCGGCTTCTGGGGCGAGAAGGCCTCGGGCTGGCACTACGACTCGATGCTCGTCGTCATGAACCTCGTGCTTCTGACGATCGGGGGCGGGACGATGGTCCTCGGCTGATCCCCGGCCCGCGGCGCCGCGCCGGGTTGTGGCAAGATCGGCGCGACAAACTCCCCGAAAGGAAGGCATCGCTCGATGCAGCGCGAATACATCGCCTGGGATTCGCCGGCCCTCGGCCGGAGGATGGAGCTCCTCTGGTTCGGCCACGGCGGCGAGCCGATGATCTGGTTTCCGACCTCGCAGGGGCGCTTCTACCAGTGCGAGGACTTCGGGCTGGTCGGAGCGGTCTCCGACCTGATCGACGCACGGCGTCATCCAGGTCTGCTGCGTCGACAGCGTGGACTCGGAGAGCTTCTACGCGACGCAGAAGCATCCCGTCGACCGGATCCGCCGCCACGACCAGTACGACCGCTACCTCGCGACCGAGGTCGTCCCGTTCGCCCGCAGCAAGGGCCACTACGCCGGCCGCCTCGCGACGCTCGGCTGCTCGTTCGGCGCGTACCACGCGGCGAACTTCGGCTTCCGCCATCCCGAACTCATCGACAAGGTCGTCGGCTTCTCCGGGAAGTACGACATCCACTCGTTTCTCGACGGCTACTGGGACGAGCTCTGCTACTTCCACTGCCCGACGGCGAACGTCCCGAACATGGACCGGGACTGGGTCGCGCGCCTCTCCTCGATGGACATCGCGATCGTGACCGGCGAGACCGACAACATCCTCGCGGGCACGACGACGATGCTCGGCATCCTCGACGCGAAGGGCGTCCGTCATCGAGGCTCGGTCTGGAGCGCGCCCTTCGGCCACGACTGGCCGTGGTGGAAGACGCAGATCCGCAGCTACGTGCCGTAGCGGCTCTTTCTTCCGAACCTCATTTCGGCCAGAGGTTCGCGGACGAACCGACCCAGGTCTTGTCCTTGTTGTAGTTGACGCCCATCATCGCGCCCTGCGAGAGGCGGGCGAGCGTCGTGCACGGGAAAGGGCGCCCCGTCGCGCCAGACGAACATGACGCGGACCTCGACCTTGGAGAAGTTCCCGTCGGCGGTCGCGACCGCGGGCGCGTACTCGATCTTGCGCATGAGGAGCGTGTGGGCGCGCTCCTCCGGCGGGACGGCGGCGAGATCCGCGGGTGTGACCTCGACTTTGACGCCGGAGCCGGCGAAGGAGAAGAGAGGCTTGAGCACCCAGTTCTCGAGGTCCTTCGGCGGCGAAGCAAAGTCGGAGAGCAGGCGCGATTCCGGCACCGTCGGATGCGAGATCTCCGGCAGGCAGTGCTTCGACCAGCGGAAGTACCAGTTGGGATGTCCGGCCCAGGACAGGTCGAGGCGGGACGTCAGATCGAAGGGGAGCTTCACGCCCTTGGCTTCGAGCTCGTCGAAGATGAGCCGGTTGTAGATCCGCCGGATCCGCATCTTCTTTCCGTCCCGCGTCGTACCAGAGCTCGCGTCCTCGCTTCTCGATCTGCGACGGGTCGAGGGCCCGCACGCCCCAGAACTTCTCGGTGAACGCGAAGTCGATCGCGGTCTTCTGCCGCGGAGGATCCAGATCGAGGAGGATGACCTCCTCCGGAGCCAGCCCCGAGAGGATCGCCTCGCCGAGGACGCGCTTGTAGCCGGGGGCGTCGAGGCCCGAGAGGTACCAGTCCAGCCTGTGGCCGTCGGGGCAGATGTACGAGAGCTCCTCGCTCTGGGCGACCTGGAAGGCGTAGAGCGTCGGGAACGCCTGGAGCTCGATGAGCTTCGGGACGAGCGTTCCGCCCGGGCCGCGCGCGACCGCGAAATCCGTGACCGCGAAAACCGGCAGCTCGTCGCAGCCCGGCACGTCGAACCGCTGCGGCACGGCGGCGAGCGACCTATGAAGCGCCGCGGGCGTCGAGAGCTGGCGGAAGATCTCGAGCGAGGCTTCGACCATCTCGTCGCGAAGCGCCGGCGGCAGGAAGACCGGCGTCTCGGCGAGCCGGAAGGGGATCTCCATGCCCCCGCGCTCCGCAAGCCGCTTCGCGTAGGAGCGGTACCGGTCGTCGGAGTAGCCGGCGTTGTAGGAGCGGCGGAGCTCCGGAATCACGGTCGGGGGTCCTGCGCCGAAGCGGCGATGCATCGGCAGGAGTGTATCGAAGGCCGGAGGGTCGCCTGGCGGGGGCCGGGCGGGGAAAAGAGGCCGCCGGGGGAACGGCTCCCGGCGGCCGAGCGCCGCCCGATGGCGGCGCCGAATTGAGCGGAGTGGGGCCCTTACCGGGGGCCGCGCCGGCAGGGCGCCGAGCCTGCGACCACGCACGGCAGCGGTGGCGGCACGCACCGTTTCAATGTCGGGCAGGGCGCCGGAGGATGCCACGGCGCGCAGGGCGAAGGGTTGGGCTTGGGCTGGGGCCTGGGCTGAGGCGTCCGGACGCCCGCGCTGCCGATCTCCGCAACCGCTGCGAGGGCGAGCGCCGCGATCAGGGTTCCGAGGCGCTTGTTCATGGCGGTCTCCTTTTTCTCGAACGCACTTTCGCGCCGAGGGGGCCGCCGGGTCCGGAGGCGGACATAAGATGTTTGTGAGATTTCGAAGCGAATGGCTTACCGGTTCGGACCCTTCCTGTACGACCCCGTCAGCCGCGGGCTGCTGAAGGACGGGGCGGATATCTCGCTGACGCATAAGAGCCGGGAGCTGCTGCTCCTCTTCCTGCACAACCCCGGGCGGCTGCTGACCCGCGAGGAGATCGTCGAGAAGGTCTGGCCGGACGTCGCCGTCACCGACGACGCGCTGCGGTTCCAGGTCGCCGAGCTGCGAAAGGCCTTCGCCGAGAAAGGGGAAACCTTCATCCAGACGATCCGGGGCGAGGGGTACCGCTGGGAAGCCCCCGTGCGCACGGCCGCCGATCGGCCCCTTCGACGCGCGGACAGCGACGCGTCCCCCGTGCCCCAGGCGCGCTTCCGGCTGGTTCTCGAGACGCGCGAGGTTCAGCTTCTCGAGGGCGAGAACATCGTCGGCCGGGACCCCGATGGCGCGCTCTGGATCGACCACCCCTCGGTCTCCCGCCGCCACGCGCGGATCGTGGTCTCGGGCGGGAAAGCGGCGCTCGAAGACCTCGGCAGCAAGAACGGGACGTTTCTCGGCGGAAAGCGCCTCGGAAAAAAGGCCGCGCTCGCCGACGGCGACGAGATCCGGATCGGCCCCGAGGCGATGGTGTTCCGCTCGGTGTCCTCGGCGACGACGCGGACGGAAGCAGCGGACGGACCGTCGGGTCCGGGATCCCTCGGCGCTCCGCGCCTCGGGATGACCGCTACGCCGTCGCGCGGCGGCGGCTACGCGGTCAGATCAGGAACTTCCCGCCCTTCATGATCGGGTCCCCGTCGAACAGATGTCGAAACGCCGGCCGACGATGTCGATGTGCGTCGTGCTCCGCCATTTCGCGCCGGTGTGCTCGGCATAGGGGTGGCCGAAGGCGATGTGGAGCGTCGGGAGCTTCTCGTCCTGCAGGATGTTGCCGATGACGTCCGTGAGCGCGATGTTCGTTCCGATCGCGAACTCGCCGACGCGGTCGGAGTTCTCGTCGGTCGAGGTGTAGGCGCGGAAGTCGGCGACGAGGTCGGCGCGCTTGCACGCGACGTCGACGATGCGGCTGTTCTCGATCGTGACGGAGAGGGGATTGTTCTGGAGGTCGCCGTAACGCGCGCACAGGTAGTCGCCGACGACGCCGTCGGCCACGTACACGCCGTCGACGCGCGCGGGCGAGGTCAGCACTTCGCCGCCCGGGAGGTTGCCCCACTTCGAGGTCGAGATGATCCCGGAGGTCTTCAGCCACTTGATGGACGGATCGAAGGTCGCCTCGAGCTTCGAGCCTCCCGGGCGAGGTCGCCGTGATCCGCTTCGCCTTCTTCGCCCGCTCGAGGACGCGGGTGGAGATCGCGTCGACCTCGTCGAAGTTGGCGCGCATGGCCTCGGTCATGATCCGATGCGAGATCGAAACCATGTGCGCGTGGCGGATCTGGCGGCGGTCGATGATCTGCCGTCAGCGCCCGGCGGAAGGCGAGCTCGCCCTCCTTGGGCTGGCCGGCGTAGATCGAGACGTCGGCGCGCTCGAGGGCGGCGCGGATCGGCGCGGGCAGCTCGAGCATCGGGCGCGGGCCGTAGTCCTCCATGACGAAGATGTCGGCAGGCCGCGCCCGACCTCGCGGACCTGGTCGGCCAGGCTGGCCGCGATCTCTTCGGTCTCCCGATCGGTGACGATCGCGACGCGCTCCGCGGGCTGCACCCGCAGGCACGTCCGGATGGCGTTGCGCGCCCCCGGGATGAGGTCCTCGGCGTAGGCGGTCAGCGTACCGGTCTCAAGTGACATCGCGGAATCGTTCTCCTGAAGCGAGGGTCGTGCCAGCCGTCAGCGGACGGCGGACTGAACCGGGGCCTCGACGGGCAACCCGTGGCTCGTTTCCTCGCAAATGTAATCGACGACTTTCTTGAGGTCTCCGCCCGTCGCCTCGAAAACACGAAGCTGCCGGTCGGCTCCCGTTCCGTTCTCTAGGATCCAGTTTACTCCGTCGAAGACCTCATGGCGAGAGCCGAGTTCGTCCACGACGTCGTCCACGAACGCGAGCATCTCCGCGACGAGGTCGCGGAACGGCACCTCGATCTCCTTGCCGAAATCGATGAGCTTGCCCTCGATGCCCCAGCGGCTGGCGCGCCACTTGTTCTCGAGAATGAGGGCGCGGCGGTAACGGCGGAACCCGAGGTTCTGCAGGCGCAGCTTGTAGAGCTTGACGCAGATCGCCTGGAACAGCGCCGCGAGGGTGAGGGTCTCGTCGAGGCGCATGGGCACGTCGCAGACGCGGAACTCGATCGTCTCGAAGAACGGGTGCGGACGAACGTCCCACCAGATCTTCTTGCCGTTGTCGATGGAGTTGGTCTTGACGAGGATGCGGACGAACTCGTCGAACTCGGCCGGCGTATCGAAGTACTCGGGGATGCTCGTGCGGGGGAAACGGTCGAAGACCTTGGTCCGGAAGCTCTTCAATCCCGAGTTGCGGCCGAGCCAGAACGGGGAGTTCGTCGAGAGCGCCAGCATGTGCGGCAAGAAGTACAGCGCCTCGTTCATGATCTGGAACGCGAGCTGCCGGTCCTTGATGCCGACGTGGACGTGCAGGCCGAAAATGAGGTTCGCCCGCGCCAGAAGCTGCATCTCCTGGACGACGGAGTCATAGCGGGGGTCGGGAAAGATCTTCTGGTCGGCCCAGTTGGAGAACGGGTGCGTGCCCGGCCGAAGCGACGCGCATGCCGTTCTTGCGGGCGAGGCGGATGATCTCGGTCCGCATCTCGCCGACGTCCTGCCGGACCTCGGCGATGTTCTTGCAGATGCCCGTGCCGATCTCGATGACCGACTGGTGCATCTCGGGCTTCACCCGCTCCTTGAGGAGGATCTTGCCCTCGTCGAGGATCTCCTGGACGTGGGAGCGCAGCTCCCGCGTCTCCGGATCCAGGATCTGGAACTCCTCCTCGACGCCGAGGGTGAAGGCCGGACGTTCCATCGAGAAGGTCAGGCGTTCGCGGCGGGGCCGCGTCGACGGGCCGGCCGACGGCTCCCGGGGAGCGGCCGGCTTCTTGGCCCGGCTGTGGCCGTTCGCCTTCTTGGCCGGGGCGAGCGCCTCGCCTCCGGCCAGGAACGTCTGCCAGCGGTAGTCGGCGAGGGGTTCGGCCGGCTGCTCGACCCGATCGAGGAGCCACTTCGCCGCGGTCTCGACGACCCACTCGAAGTTCTGCTCGCCCACGGACTCGACCGCCGCGTCGGGCGCGGGGTTCAGGAAGTCGATGGCGTAGGGAATGCCGTCGCGCACCGCGAACTCGAGCGTGCAGAAGTCGTAGCCCAGCGCGTTCATGAGCTTGAGGCAGTCCCCGGTCACCCGCTCGTGCAGCGCCGGATCGATCGGCGCGCCGTCCTTGACGTAGCGCTCGTGGTGGGGGCGCCTCGGGTCGTACGGCATGATGTGCACGTACTTCCGGCCGATCGCGTAGCAGCGGAAGTACTGGTCGAAGACGATCTCTTCCTGGAGCGTCATCACGTGCTGGCCCGAGTCCTGGTACGCGGCGAAGAACTCCTCGGGGTTGCTCACGCGGTAGACGCTCTTCCATCCGCCGCCGGAGTACGGCTTGAAGAACGCCGGGAAGCCGATGTACTGGAACATCTCGTCCCACTCGAGCGGGAAGACGAGGTTCGACATCGACTCGGAGGTCGTGTCGGGAGGATGCTGGTTCGAGGGCAGGATGACCGTCTTCGGGACGGCGACCCCGACCTTCCGGGCGACCACGTTGTTGAAGAACTTGTCGTCGGCCGACCACCAGAAGGGGTTGTTGACCACGATCGTGCCGTCGACCACGGCCTTCTTGAGGATGGCCCGGTAGAAGGGGATGTCCTGGCTGATCCGGTCGAGGATGAGGTCGTAGCGGCGCGGGCTGTCGAGCCCGATCCCGCCCACGACGACCGGCTCGGCGACGGCGACCCGGCCCTCGCGGTTGATGCGCTCGACGAGCGCCTGGGGAAAAGAGCGTTCCTGTCCAAAGAGAATGCCAATGCGTTTCATGACCTTCCTTCGCGTTTCTGGATTCGGGCCCCCGCCCGGAGAACCGGGGATTATGTCACGGCGTCCCGAGCCACTGCTCCATCCAGGCGAGGGTGCGCTCGGCCACATCCCGGACCAGGCGGGGCTCGCGGATGCCGTGCGGCTGGCGGGGGTAGGTGACCATCTTCGTCGGGACACCCTGTCGTTTCAAAGCGTTGTAGAGCTCGTACCCCTGCGAGATGGGGACACGCCGATCGTCTTCGCCGTGCTGGATGAGGGCCGGGGTCCGGGCCCGGCCCACGTGATTCATCGGAGAGTGGCGCCGGTAGGTGTCGGAGAGGTCGGTCTCCCAGAACTCGCCGCCGAAGTAGCTCGGGAGGAAGCCGGGGATGTCGGCCGTGCCCGTGAAGGAGACGAGGTCCGTGACGGGCGCCCCGATCGAGGCGGCCTTGAAACGGTCGGTCTGCGTGATGATCCAGGCGGTCATGAACCCGCCGTAGCTCCAGCCCGCCACGCCGAGGCGGTCGGGGTCGGCGATTCCCATCGCGATGACCGCGTCGACGCCGGCCATCAGGTCCCGATAGTCGCCTCCTCCCCAGTCCTTTTCGTTCCCCCGGCGAAAAGCCGTGCCGTAGCCCGACGAGCCCCTCGGGTTCGGGCGGAGGACGGCGTAACCCGCGGAGGCGAAGACCGCGGTCGTATACGCGCCGGGCGTGACGACGTGGGTCAGCTTGAAGACTCCGGCGGGACCGCCGTGGATGACGAGCAGGAGCGGATAGCGGGTGCCGGAAACGTAGCCGACGGGGAGCGTCAGGAGGCCCTCGATCCTCTCTCCCCGATCGCCCGTCCACGCGATGACGCGCGTCTCGGGCAGCGCGTGCTTCGGGAGGCTTCCGTTCACGTCGGAAACGCGGAGCGGAGAAAACGGCGACAGCGCGCTCGCCCAGGCCTCGCTGGGATCGGTGGCCGTCTGGCGGACGAAGCCGATCCAGGTGCCGCGGGTGTTGACGTTGGCGCCGCTGACGACCTTGCCCTCGTCGGTCAGCGCCCGGATCGCGCCGGTCGCGAGGTTCTGGGCGTAGAGGAGGTCTGAGACCCCCTTCGCGTCGGTGAAGTAGAGCGTCGTTCCGTCGGCCGAGAATCCGGCGAGCCGGGGCGACTCGTCGAAGGAGGGCGGCAGCGTGCGCGCCGGCCCCGCGGAACTGTCCAGGGGCGCGAGCCGGATGTTCTCGCGGTGCGCCCAGCGCGGCGGTTCGTCGGTGACGACGTAGGCGAGAAACCGGCCGTCGGGCGTGAAGAGCGGCGAGGTCTCAGCGGCGCCGGTTGAGGCGAACGGCCGCACGGAGCCGGTCGCCACGTCCACGAGCGAGATGTCCGCGGTCGGCCAGTCGTTGACGAGGGGACGCGCGGTATGGCTGAAGGCAATCGTCTTGCCGTCGGGCGACCAGGCGAGCGAGGCCGCGTCGGCGGGATCGGGAAAGCCCCCGACCGAGAAACCCGTGGCGAGGAGCTTGCGTCCCTCGAAGCGCCCCTCCGCGTCGGGCTTGACGCGCACGAGCCACAGCCGCCCGGGGCGGTCGTCTTCGTCGACGACGCGCGCGTCGTCTCTCTCCTTCTCGCGGCGCTCGCGGTCGTCGGGCGGGCCGTCGGGAGCGACGTACGCGATCCAGTCGCCGTCGGGCGACCAGGCGGCCTCGCTGACGTCCGCCGGCGCGTCGGTCACGCGCTCGGCTTCGCCGCCGCCCGTCGGGAGCCGCCAGACGTTCGCGGTCATCTGACCGCGTTTGCCGATGAAGGCGAGCCACTGCCCGTCGGGCGACCAGCGCGGTTTCGAGGCCGACGACGGGCCCGAGGTCGCCTGCCACGAGCGTTTCCCGTCCGCCTGCGTCGTCGACAGCCAGATCTGCGTCCGGTACTCGCTCTTGTCGGGCTCGAGGATCGAATCGCGGACGACGTAGGCGACCGTCTTTCCGTCGGGGGAGACCTGCACGTCGGTGACGAGGCGGTACTTCAGGGACTCGAGCGGAGTCCACTTGCCGACGGCGGCAGGCCCGGCCGCGAGAGAGCGACGAAAGGCCGCGAGCCAGATCAGAGCCTGTGCGAGCCTCAAATACGACCTCCTCGGGACCCCGGATGATTCTACGGCCGGGAACCGGCCGCGATGCGGCCGGGGTCCCGCTCCGTAGGCAGGAGGCGGAGGGCCGATCTCCTTCGAGGAGGTGCCCATGGAACCCTGTCAGCCCGTCGTCCAGGGCTCCGGCCAGCCGACCTGCGGATGCGCGTCCCGGCCGGCAGCAACCGGCTTTCAACCTACGGCTGTCGTCTTCGAACGCGAGGCCGCTCCCGGCCACGGCGTACGTTCGGGCACGGCGTGTCCTTCGATCCCGTGCCGGCGTGCCGACGTCCGGGGAGCTGCCGATCGCGCTTCTGCTCTTCGCCTGGCTCGCCGTCGCGGCGCTGCTCTCGGTGTCGCGGCGCCGCCCGTACATTCTGACGCTCGGCCTGCGCCGGGCCGCCCGCGGCGCGGCCGTACGGAGCCGTGGCCCCGCCTCGTTCTCAGCGACCGGGAGCGCGCGCTTCCTGCGCGTCGGCTCAGCGCTCCGGGCTCGCGCCTTCTCGACGCCGCGTCCGGTGGCGGTCGCTTGCGGCCGGCTACAGCCAGCCGCGCTTGCGGAACCACATGAGCATGCCGCCCCCGATCGCGATGCACACGCCCCAGAAGATCGGGTAGGAGATCGCGTACTGATTCTCGGGGATCGGCATGTTCATGCCGTAGACGCCGGCCAGAAACGTCAGGGGAATGAAGATCGTGCCGATGATCGTCAGGACCTTCATGACCTCGGTCAGCCGGTTGGACATCGAGGTCATGTAGGTCTCGGTGAGGCTCGTGCCGACCTCGCGGTAGGTCTCGATGATGTCCATGATCTGGATGATGTGGTCGTAGACGTCGCGCAGATACGTGCGCGTGTTGTCGCTCATGCACTCGTGCGGCTCGCGCTGCATCGCGTTGACGACTTCGCGCATCGGCCACACCGCCCGGCGCAGCAGAAGGAGGTGCCGCTTGACCTCGTGGATGTCGGTGATGGTGTGGCGGTCGGGCCGGTCGAGGACCAGGTCTTCGAGCTCCTCCAGATGGTCGCCGTAGTGTTCGAGGACCGGGAAGCAGTGGTCGACGATGGCGTCGAGCAGCGTGTAGGCGAGGTAGCTCGCGTCCTGCTCCCGCAGACGCGACCCGGGCTTTTCGATCCGCGCGCGGATCGGGTCCCAGATGTCTCCCGGAGCTCTCCTGAATCGTGACGACGATCTGCTTGCCGACGAACATGCTGATCTGTTCGCTCTCGAGCTTCTGCTCGACGAGCTGGATCATCCGCACGATGAGGAAGAGGTACGGGGGGCGTCCGCCTTCCGCGGTGTAGCCCTCGAGCTTCGGCCTCTGACCGGTCGACATGAGGTCTTCGATGGCGAGGGGTGGAAGCCGTACTTGATCGCCAGTGCGCGGATCGCCGCGGGGTCGTTCAGCCCGTCGACGTTGATCCAGCGCACCTTGACCCACGGTGCGCGGCGACTCTTGATGAATTCTTCGAAGTCCTTGTCCGTGATGTGCCGCGTCTCGACGCGGTCCGGCGCGTAGTCGATGCAGGTGATGGGCACCCGCACCTCGGGAATCGGCATCGTCTCGAGCTCGGCGAGGTCGATTCCAGGCCGGGCCCCCGGCTCGCCCGCGCGGAAGCGGGTCGGCAGCTCGAGTCCTTCGCCGTCGAGCTCGTCTTCGTGGACGGTCGGGAAGCCCATGGCGCGGAGAATATCGCCGGAAAGGGCAAAAAAGGGGCGGCGCGACACATCGGCCGCGCCGCCTGGAAGGGTCAGTCGATAGCGAAGCGGAAGATCGACAGCGTGCCGTCCCCCTCGTTGGCGGTCACGAAGATGTCGCGCCCGGGGATCGCGAGGAGGCCCTCCGGCCGGTCGCCGGTCGGCAGGAGCTGGAGGAGCTCGGGGTCCTCCTCGTCGGTGATGTCGTACACCCCGACGAACGCGCAGCGTTCGGAGCCCACGAAGAGGTAGGGCTGGTTGGCCGTAGGAGCCGGTCGCGACGCCCTCGAACTCGCAGCCGGCGTTGTCCGAGCGGCCGTCGTCGTAGAAGCCCTCGGCGGCCGCAGCTTCCTCGAGCGACGAGTCCTCGTCGAAGACCATGGTCCCGGTCGAGCCGAAGATCGTGAAGTTCCGGCCTCCGACGAACTCGCCCTCGGCGAGGTCGAGGTCGTAATCGCCCTCGTTGGCGGTGGCCAGGCGGCCCCCCGGCGTCCAGACGATCCCGTCCGGCTCCCGGCGCGCGTTCGTGAGCGTGTCCGTGAACGAGACCACGTCGTCGTTCTCGAGATCCGCGGCGTGCGTCGTCGTCCCGGCCGGGAAATCATCGACGATCTCCCCCGTCGCGAGCTGGACGAGGACGATGTGGTTGTTCTCCTGGAGCGTCACCGCCGCGACGTTGTCCGAACGGATGTCCACGAACTCTGTCTCCGGGTCGTCGGAAAACCGGTCCGCGATCCCGGCCAGGGAGACCTCGCGCGTCGCCCAGTGCGCCGGCGAGCCGAGGAGGTCGACGATGACGAGGAAGCCGGGCGGCTGCCTGGGGCATCTCGCCGTCGTTGACGTCCTCGTCCCGCTCGTTCTCGATCGCGATGGCGGCGTAGAAGCCGTCGGGGCTGATGGCGACGCAGTCCGGCTGGCCGAAGAGGGGAATCCGGCGCACGATTTCGCGCGTGCCGAGGTGCACGACCGCGAGGTCGTCGGGCCCGCTGACGGCCACGAGCGCGTAGCGCCCGTGCCTCGTGATCGCGACCGAGGTCGGCGAGCCGCCCATGGCGAGGACGCCGGTCTGGACGGGCTCTTCGGGATCGTTGATGTCGACGAAGCCGATGCGGCCGCCGTCGGGTACGACGCCTTCGGAGTCGGTGTAGACGAGGAGCTTGCCGTTCGGCGTCGCCGCGACGATCTCGGCGACGGAGCCGTCCTCGGCGCCTTCGACGGCGAACGACGCGATCGACTCGAAGTGGCCGTCGCGAGGGCGGGGACCCGGCGACGCCGAGACAGCGGCCGCAGCCAGGAGAGCGGGAAGCGAGAACGAGAGAAGACGAAACCTCATCGGGGAACCTCCTTTTTGGAATCGGAGGCTCCCCGATGGCGGCGAGATCGGCGTGGAGTCGGCGTTAAGCCGGGAGCGGAATCGTCTGCCCGATCCGCGCGCGTCACCAGATCCGACACAGGTCCGCGCGCACCATCGGGTCCCCCGCCTTGCACGAAAACGCCGCCGCGAACGAGGGCAGGTTCGACGGCGCCCCGTTGGCGCGGAACTCGGGCAGCGGATGCGGGTTGGTGTTCATCAGGAGCTTCGAGAGCTCGGGCCGCACGTTCGCCGACCAGACACGGGCCCATGCGAGGTAGAAACGCTGGTCGCGCCGAGAGCCCGTCGATCGGAGCCGGCTCGGGCTTTCCCGCGAGCGTTCCCCGGTACGCGCGGTGCGCGATCGAGAGGCCTCCGAGGTCCGCGATGGACTCTCCCAGCACGAGCTTGCCGTTGACGTTCTGGCCCTCGAACGTGTACGCGGCGAACTGGCTCTCCACGCACTTCGCCCGCGCCTCGTAGTTCTTGGCGTCCTCGGCGGTCCACCAGTCGCTCATGTTGCCGCGGGCGTCGAACTTGCGGCCCTCGTCGTCGAACCCGTGGGTGAGCTCGTGACCGATGACCGCTCCCATGGCGCCGTAGTTGACGGCGTCGTCCGCCTTGGGATCGAAGAAGGGCGGCTGCAGGATGCCGGCCGGGAACACGATCTCGTTGAGCTGCGCGTCGTAGTAGGCGTTGACCTCGGGCGGAGTCATCTGCCAGTCCTCACGGTCCACGGGCCGGCCGACCTTGGCGAGCTGGCGGCGGAACTCGAACTCGGCCGCCCGCTGCACGTTGCGGACGTACGGCCCGCGGTCGATCGTGAGCGAGGAGTAGTCGCGCCAGACGTCCGGATAGCCGATCTTGGGCCGGAAGGCGGCGAGCTTCTCGAGCGCCTTCTTGCGGGTCGCGTCGCCCATCCAGGGCAGAGTCTTCAGGTCCTCGCGCAGCGCGGCGACGAGGTTCTTCACCATCTTGTCGGCGGCCGCCTTGGCTTCCGGCGGGAAATAGTCCCGGACGTACGACTTGCCGAGGGCCTGGCCGAGCGAACCGTCCGTCGCGACGACGCAGCGCTTCCACCGGACCTCGTTTTCCGGCGTGCCCTGGAGGACCTTTCCGTAGAAGTCGAAGTCCGCCTCGACGAACGCCTTCGAGAGGCTGGGCGCGGCGTCGTTGAGGAGCTTCCAGCGCAGGTAGGTCTTCCATGCCGGGAGGGGCGTCGCCCGCATCTCCCGGCTGACGGCCTCGAAGAACTTCGGCTGCGCGACGTTGACCGCCGTGGGCTTCAGAGCCGACGGCCTGGAAGTACGCGGTCCAGGACCAGTTCGGCGTCAGAGCCGCGAGCTTCGCCGCGTCCATCCGGTTGTACGTCTTCTCCGGATCGCGGCGCTCGACCGGGGTCATCGAGGCCTCGGCGAGGCGCGTCTCGAGGGCCATGACGGTCTTCGCGTCGTCGGCGGCCTTCGCGGGATCGTCTCCCAGCAGCTGGAGCATGCGCGCGACGTGCGCCACGTACTGCTCGCGGAGCTTCTTCGATTCTTCGTCGGTCTTCGTGTAGTACTCGCCTTCCGGAAGCCCGAGGCCCCCCTGCGCTGCGCCCGCGATCACCTCGGTCGACGTCTTGCGATCCTGCTCGGCCCCGAACCCGAAGACGGCGTTGGCGCCGAGAAGCTGCAGGCGCGTGATCTCCGCCTGCAGCTCGGCGGGGGTCGCGATCTTCTCGATGCGCTCGAGCTCCGGCTTGAGGGGGCCGGCTCCGGCGGCTTCGATCGCCGCCTCGTCCATGCAGCTCGCCCAGAAGTCGCCGATCTTGCGCTCGTCGGACCCCGCGGGCGCGGATGTGTTCGCGGCGGCCTTCTCGAGGACGCCGCGCAGCTTGTTGCGGTTTTCCTCGAAGAGAACCGAGAAGGAGCCCCAGTAGGACTGGTCGGCGGGCAGCGGGTTGGCCTTGAGCCACCCTCCGTTGCCGAACGCATTGAGGCTGACGCAGGCTGAAACCGACCGATCGAGGTCGGCGGGGTCGAGGCCGTGGATGACGGGGGGCGCCGGCGCCGCCGGAGTTTGCCCGGCGAGGGAGCCGACCAGCGCGAAAAGGCTCGTCGCGACGGCCGGCAGGGAGTGGGAGAGCTTCACAAAACCTCCTGTTTCCACGGAGTTGCTACGTCCGCGAGCCGCCGGAGTTCTGAATTGCACCGGGAGTGACCAGGCGCACGCGGCAGGGAAGGGGGGCGACGGTAACCTCTGTCCTTTCAGCAACCAGCAGTCGAGGAGGTCTTCCATGAATCGTCGGGTATGGGTGTTCGTGTGTCTCGCGCTCGTTCTCGCGGTTTCTGGACAGGCCCAGCCTGTGGAGGCTTCGGGCGAAGCCGCCGCCGCCATGCCGGTCGCGCGCATCCTGCCCGCCGTGGCCTCGACCGCCGGCGCCGGGGGCTCGTTCTTCAAGACCTCGGTCCAGCTCTTCAATCAGTACCCCTCGGCGATCTCCGGGCCGGCTCGTTTTTCACCCCGCGGGCGCCACCGCCTCCACGGACGATCCCGGGATGAACATCACCATTCCGTCGGGAGAGACGCTCTCCTTCGACGACGTGCTCGAGGCCATGGGGCTTTCCGGGCTCGGAACGCTCGACATCCTCATGCCGTACGCCTCGAGCTCGCCCCTCATCGTTGCGCGCGTCTTCAACGACGCGGGCGCGGACGGCACGTCGGGGTTCACCGAGGACGTGATCAGCCCCAACGAGACCGGCGCCCTCGGGCGCGTGCTCACGGCCGGCGATTCCGGTTACCTGATCCTCCCGACGGACACGGACGCCTTCCGGTTCAATCTCGGGATGCGGACGCTCTCGGTCGGCGGCTGGATCCAGTTCACCGTGTACGACGCGCACGGAGATCTGGTCGCCGACGTGGCGAAGACCCTGGCCTCCTACACCTTCGTGCAGCAGGAGGCGAGCGCATTTCTCGGAGTCGAGCTTCCGCCCGGCGGCTCGATCCGGGTCCGACCGACCGCGGGCAGCGTCGTCGTCTACGGAGCGACGGTCGACAACGTCACCCAGGACCCGAGCATCCAGTTCGCCCGAGCCGGCTCGTAGGCCCGGGCCGCGGCGAACGAGCCCTGCTCAGGGGGCGGGCGCGGGACCGAGGTGCGCGCGGAAGAACGCGAGCGCCATCTCGCAGAATCTCGCGCGTCCGCGCGTCGTCTTCCTTGTGGTCGAACCCGTGCGATCCCGCCGGGTGGTTCACGACCGTGAGCGTGAGGTTGCGCTCGAGCGCCTCGGCGACGAAGCGGTCGATCGACGCGTTGACTCCCGGAATCGCGTCCAGTCCGGCGCGCGCGATGAAGAGCGGCGGGATCGCCGAGGGGTTCGGCGACGCCTCGAGGGCCGCGATGGGCGAGAACGCCCGGGCGGTCTCCTTCGTGATCCCGGCCTCGTCGAGCTTCACGTGCTCGGTGTCGAGGAAGGAGTAGAAGCCGGCGAGCGCCCGGACGGCCGGCGGACGCTGACGGATCAGCGGCGCGAGCATCGGGCCGCCGCCCGAGAACGTCACGACGGCGACGCGCGAGCCGTCGAGCCCGAGAGAGCTTCCGTCCCGGCGGAGCAGCTCGAGCAGAGCCCGCAGGTCCTCGGCCCCTTCGGCGTACTGTCGTTTCGGGTAGCGGAGGCGGTGGTTGAAAGGAACCGCCGCGAATCCCGACGCCGCGAACAGACGCGAGAGCGACGTGTAGATGCCCCAGTCCTTCGTGTTCTCGGCGCCGCCGGCCTGGAACACGACGACCGGCGGCCGGCCGGCTGCCTTCGCATCCTCCGGAGGCAGGTAGACGTCGGCCAGCAGCTCCTCGCCGCCGACCTTTTCGTAGACGACGTTCTTGCGCACGCGGACACGGTCCATGCCGGGAACCTTGAGGACGACCTGCGCGGTTTCCGGATCCGACGCGGCCGGGGTGGCGAGAAAAAGGACGAGGGCGAGACCGGCGAAGCTGCTCATCTTGACCTCCGGGAAGCCGCACGGGCGGCAGCCAGTCGTTCGAGGGGGATCTGCAGCGCGATGAATCGGAGGGCGCGGCCGCGGTCGGCGAGGAGCGCGTCGCGCTCCGCCTCGAACACAGGGCCGGGATCCTCCGCGAGGCGCAGGAAGCGCTCGAACTCGACGGCGCGCCTCGCCGCGGCGCGCCGGATTCGGGAAGTACGCCGGCTCGAGGGCGACCGACCAGAGACTCGGCGTGGTCTTTCCCTTCCACGCCTGGAACGCGCGCAGACCCGCGGCCGTAAGGCGGCCGTCCTCGCCCTCGGTGTACATCGATGCGAGGACCGTCTCGAAGGCGGCGCGCTCGCTCTCGTGCGCGGCCGTCCACGCAGCCACGGCCGCGGAGGGCGAGGCCCAGGTCCGCTCCGGCGCGCGGACGTGGAGCCGCGCGAAGAGTCCGAGGTAGACGAGCCCGATTCCGAGGGTGAAGGCTTGCAGAGCGCGAAGCGCGGGATACCGCGCCCGGCGCCGGCGGCGTGCGGAACGGCCGATGAGCGCTCCAGTGGCCGCGGGCTCGCCGAAGTCGCGGAGCAGCTCGTCGAGATCCCGGCCGCTCGCGAGGCCGTCTTCGAGGTGGGCGGCGAGCTCCGCCGCGACCTCCTCTCGGTCCCGCCGCGGCAGGCGCGCCGCTTCGAGACTCGCGGCGATGCGTTCGCTGGCCCGCGCGGGCAGCGGGGCCGCCTCCGCCGGGGGTCTCATCCTCCCGTCCGCTCCAGCACGCCGAGCCGCGCGAGCGCCCGGGTGACGTCGCGCCATTGCCTGCGGTGGACGTCGAGGCGCCGCCGTCCCCGAGGGGTCAGCGCGTAGTACTTGCGGCGGCGGCCACCCGGAGTCTGCCGCCAGGTCGCCTCGCAGGAGTCCCTTGGCCTCGAGGTTGTAGAGCAGGGGGTACAGAGTGGCCTGGCCCATGTCGAGGGCGCCGCTCGATCCGCCGAGAGCGCGGCGACGAGCTCGTAGCCGTACATCTCGCCGCGCCGCTCGAGAAGCGCCAGCACCGCGGCCGGGCCGGCCCCCCGCATGAGCTCCCGTTCGGCGCGGGCGGTCTTCTTCGGCTCGGGTTCGGGGTGCGGGTCGCGGTCGTTGTGTCTCATATACTATGTCAAGCATAGTATACGGACGGGCGGGCGCCAGGTTGCGGCGCCCGCCTCTTTTTTTTTACTGCGGAGTCGACTCGCCCGTGTCCCGCACCGAGGACGCCCCGTAGGTCAGCCGGCCGTTCTCGAGCGCGGCGTCACGCAGGGTCACGGCGAGGGCTTCGGCGAGCGTCGCCACGGGCAAGACCTCGACCTCGTCCCGAACTTCCTGCGACAGGTCCTCGAGATCGGGCTCGTTGTCGCGGGGAATCACGATCCGGGTGATGCCCGCCCGCACGGCGCCGAGGATCTTCTCCTTCAGCCCGCCGATGGGCAGGACCCGTCCGGAGAGCGTGATCTCGCCGGTCATCGCGACGTCGTTGCGGACGGCGCGGCCGGAGAGCGCCGAGGCGACGGCCGAGGCCATCGCGATGCCGGCCGAAGGACCGTCCTTGGGGATCGCGCCCGCGGGCACGTGGATGTGGATGTCCCGCTCGAAGTCCTTTTCGTCGATCCCGAGCAGCGGCGCGTGCGAACGCGCGAACGTCCAGGCGGCGCGCGCCGACTCCTTCATGACGTCGCCGAGCTGTCCGGTCAGGATGAGATCGCCCTTGCCCCGCATCAGCGAAGCCTCGACGAACATGATGTCGCCGCCCGCCGGCGTGTAGTACATGCCGGTCGCCACCCCGACCTGGTCCTCGCGGGCCATCTTCTCGGGGTGCACGTGCGGCCGGCCGAGCAGCGGCCGGACGTCCTCGGGACCGATCTCCGAAGTCTCGATCTCCCGCGCCGCGATGCGGCGCGCCACCTTGCGCGCGAGCTTTCCGAGCTCTCTCTCGAGCTGGCGGACGCCCGACTCGCGGGTGTAGCTCGCGATGACCTCGCGGATCGCCGGGTCGCCGACCCCGAGCTGCCCGGCCTGCAGGCCGTTCTCTTCGATCTGCCGGGGGAGCAGGTAGGTCCTGGCGATCTGGAGCTTCTCCTCCTCGGTGTAGCCGGCGAAGGTGACGGTCTCCATGCGGTCGAGGAGCGGTCCCGGGATGGCCTGGACGAAGTTGGCCGTCGCGATGAAGAGGACCTCCGAGAGGTCGAACGGGACCCCGAGGTAGTGGTCCGTGAACGAATCGTTCTGCGCCGGGTCCAGGACCTCGAGCAGGGCCGACGCCGGGTCGCCCTGGTACGAGATGCCGAGCTTGTCGACCTCGTCGAGGAGGAAGACCGGGTTCTTGGTCCCCGCCTGCTTCATCCCCTGGAGGATCCGTCCCGGCATCGCGCCGATGTAGGTGCGGCGGTGGCCGCGGATGTCGGCCTCGTCGCGCGCGCCGCCGAGCGAGATGCGGACGTACTTGCGTCCCATCGCGCGGGCGATCGACTTGGCGATGGAGGTCTTGCCGACGCCGGGGGGACCTGCGAAGAGCAGGATCCTTCCTTTGCCGGAGCGCTTCGTTTTCCTCTCCCGGGCGTCCTTCTCCTTCGCGGCCTCCGACTTGTCGGCCGAGGGCAGAGGGGGCGGCGTGGACGCTTCGAGCTCCTCACCGAGCTGGCGCACCGCCAGAAACTCGAGGATCCGATCCTTGACGTCCTTGAGGCCGTAGTGATCCTCGTCGAGCACGCGGGCGGCCTCCGGCACGTCGAGCTTCTCGGCGCTCCGCTCGTTCCAGGGGAGCTCCGCCATGGTCTCCAGGTACGTGCGGATGACCTGCGACTCCATGGACTCCCGGCCGATGCGCGTCAGCCGCTGCCACTCCCGGTCGATCTCCTTGCGGGCATCCTCGGGCAGGTCGAGACGCGTCGAGCTTGGTGCGCAGCTCCTTGAGCCCTTCGTCCGAGCTGCTCTCCGACTCGCCGAGCTCCTTCTGGATGGCCTTGAGCTGCTCGCGCAGGTACATCTCGCGCTGGCGGCTGCCGATCTCTTCCTTGACCTTGGACTGGATGTCCTCCTGGGCCGAGAGCACGTCGATCTGGCGCTGCATGTGGACGAGAACGCGGCGCAGCCGGTCTTCGACCGAGAGCGTCTCGAGAAGGACCTGCTTGGAAGCGGTGGGAACGTCGAGGTATCCGGCCACGAGGTCCGCCAGGCGGCCGGGCTCGTCGACCTCGGCGAGGATCTGCTCGACGGCCTCGTCGGGCAGCCCGAGCCGCTTGCCGAGCTCGGCAGCCCGAGCGCGCGCCTCGCGGTGCAGGCCGGCGAACGCGGCGTCCCGCGGATCGAGCGGCAGCATCTCCTGCGCGTCCTGCACCGTCGCCTCGAGGAAGCCCTGCTTGCTGGGCGCAAAGCGCAGGGCGATGCCCCGCGTCTTGCCTTCGAGGACCAGACGGATCCCGCCGAGCCCGCGCTGGACCGAGCCGATCGTGGCGATCGTCCCGATCGTGTAGAGCTCCGACGGGGTCACGTTCTCCGATTCGCTGCGCTGGGCAACGGCGAAGACCTTGTGATCGGCAGAAGCCAGCGCCGCTTCGATTGCCCGCAGCGTGCCGGCCCGGCCGGCGGAAATCGGGAAGGTGACGCCCGGGAAAAGCACGGCGTTCCGCATCGGAACGACCGGCAGCGGCTTGTGGATCGCGTTCTGATCGGCCATCGAAGGCCCCTTTCTCTTTACCGGTCAGCCTCTTAGGAGGCCCGGCATGGAAGCTAACCCGCACCGATTGCAGGCAATTCCAAATACGTGAGTCCGTACCGCGCAGATTCAGGAACGCAAGGATCGAGCCCGGCCTTCCGCCCGAAAGCCTCAGCTGTGGCGGATGACGGCGATCGAGACGTCGTCCTCGGGGAGCCCGCCGCCGCGAAAGGCCCGCAGGCTCGCCGCGATGGCGTCGGCCTCGGCCTGGGGATCGTAGGAGGCGAACTGGCGAAGGAGGGCTTCGATCCGCGCCTCGCCGAACTGCTCTCCCGCGGCGCTCCGTCCCTCGGGGAGGCCGTCCGAGTGGAGGAACAGGGCTCCGCGCGGCTCGATCCGGCCCGTCTCGACCGGCCAGGTGAGATTCGGCCGGATTCCGAGAGGGTAGGCGCCCTTGCCGATCCTCGCGCGCACGGATCCCGTCCCAATCCAGCAGAAGGGGTTGCGGGTGACCCGCCACCGACCCGGAGAGGGAGCCGTCCTCGGAAAGCAGGAAGTAGACGGCACGAGAAGAACGCGCGCGGGCCGCCCGTGCGGCAGAGGATGCGGTTCAGCGTCGCGAACATCGCCGTGGGCGACGGGTCGACCTCGAGCTGCGTCCGGAACGCCGCGTGCGCGACCGCCATGACGAGGCCCGCCGCCATCCCGTGCCCCGATGCGTCGCCGAAGAGAACGGCGAGGCGGCCGTCCGGGAGCGGCACGAAGTCGTAGATGTCGCCGCCGACCGTGTTCGCGATCTCGTTGTGCGCGCCGAGCGTATAGCCCCGCGTCTGCGGGAGCCCCTTCGGGATGAGGCTCGCCTGCAGGTCGCGCGCGAGCTCGAGCTCGTCGCGGTAGTTGATCTTGTCGACGAGCTCCATCCCGAGCAGCAACCCCAGCAGGACGGTCGACATCAGAAGGAAGCCGCTGTCGAAATCGACGTTGTACGAGGTTTCCCGCCGGACGCCTTCCTCGACCTTGTCGTCGCTCCAGTGAAACTCCGGACCGCACATCGAGAGGAAGAGGCAGAGGAGGACGACGAGAAAGACCACGCGACGCGCGGGAGCGAGACGACGCGCGAGGCCATAGAGAACGCGGTTGGTCATTCGAAAGAACCGGCGGATCTTCCCGCCGCCCGTCCGGGCCGGCTCGCCGCCCTCGGCCGATGAGGGCCTCCTGCGCGAGGCGCCACTCGCGCGAGTAGAGACCCGTGAGGTCCTCCCGCCCGACGGCGGAGAACGTGCCCCGAAGGAGCTCCGTCCACTTCTTGCGCGACGGCATGCTTCAGCTATACGCAGCGGCCCGCACGGGGATCCGCAGAAACCTACAGTCCGAGGAGCGCCAGATCGTCGAGCAGATTCGCCAGGCGCGGGTGCGCCGCGAGCTCCCGGTAGAGCCAGCCGTGCTGGTCGCGGAGATCCTTCAAGCCCTTGCGGAGCGCCTCGCCGTCGCGCGCGGCGGCCGCGGCACGGAGCTTCTCGAGGGCATCGCGGCCGGCCTCGTCGATGCGGCCGCGCACCTGGTCCATCTCGTAGAGCGAGTCGAACGATTCGTGGACCCCGGTCTCGTGCTCGTCGCGCGGCTTCTCGGCCATCGCTCTGAGCCTACATCAGAGAAGGCGGCCGATATCGGCGATCGACGCCAGGAGGGCGTCCGGCCGCACGGTCGACCGCGCGAAGTCGTCCGCGCGGAACTTCCCCGTCCGCACGAGGACCCCGAGCATCCCGGCGCGCTGCGCGCCGCCGACGTCGGACTCGAGGTCGTCGCCCACGACGGCAGCCTCGGACGCCGGTACCCCCGTCGAGGCCAGCGCGGTCTCGAAGAACGCGCGGGAGGGCTTGCCGGCGAGGATCGCGGTCTTTCCGGAGGCGTGCTCGAGCGCCGCGCAGAAGGCGCCGACGTCGAGCATGAGGCCTTCTCTCGTCTGCCAGTAGCGGTTGCGCGCGAGCGTGACGAGCTCGGCGCCGTCGACCAGCAGACGGAAGGCGTCGTTGAGCCTCTCGTAGGTCATCGCCGAGCCGAGGTCGCCGAGGACGACCGCGTCGGCCTCGGCCCCGGGCTCGACGGACGCGATGCGCTCGAAGTCCTCGAGCAGCTCCGGACGCACGAGGAAGTGGCAGCGCGTCCAGCCGCGGGCGATCAGGATCTCGCGCGCCGCGCGCGGCCCGGTGAAGAGCCGTTCCGGCTCGACGGGGAGACCCATCCCCGAGAGCTCCCGCAAGAGGACCGATCGCGGCCGGCTCGTCGCGTTGGTGACGAACCGCCACGCGACGCCGCGCCGCGTCGCCTCCGCGAGGGCTTCCGCCGCGCCGTCGATGAGCGCGCCGGACTGGAAGACGGTTCCCTCGAGGTCGAGCAGGAGCGCGCGGAGCTTCATCTCTTCGGAGCCGACGCCGCGAGCTCCTCGTAGACGGTCAGGAGCGCCTGTGTCCCGTCCTCGCCGCGCCCCCGCGCCTCGAGCGCCGAGAGAAGCTGGTGCGCGAGGGCCGTTCCCGGAACCGGGCACGCCGTTCGCGCGCGCGGTCCCGAGGACGATGGCCAGGTCCTTCTGCTGGTGCTTGACGGCAAACGCGGGCTTGAAGTCGCGGGCGATCATCTTCTTCCCGAGCACATCGAGCATCCAGGAGCTCGCCGCCCCGCCCATCAAGGCCTCATGCAGGTCCGGGAGGGGCAGACCGACCTTGGCCGCAAACGCCATGGCCTCCGACACCGCGACCAGCGTTCCGGCGACGACGATCTGGTTCGTCGCCTTGCCGAGCTGCCCGGCGCCCGACGGACCCAGGTGCGTGATCCGCTTTCCCATGGCCGCGAGGACCGGGCTGGCTTTCTCGAGAGCCAGCGCATCGCCTCCGACGAAGAACGTGAGCGTCCCCTCGACCGCGCCCTTCTGTCCCCCCGACACGGGGGCGTCGAGGAACGCGAGCCCGGCCTCGCCGAGGCGCTTCCCGATGCGGCGGGCCGCATCGGCGGCGATCGTCGAGCAGTCCACGACGACGGTCCCCCGGGAAGCTCCT
This sequence comes from uncultured Acidobacteriota bacterium, assembly GCA_963723535.1. Classification (GTDB taxonomy): domain Bacteria; phylum Acidobacteriota; class Thermoanaerobaculia; order UBA5066; family Gp7-AA6; genus DAHUXD01. The sequence continues at coordinate 268,966 of CAVRRE010000004.1, read as the reverse complement.
CGCACGGTCCCGCGCTCGCCGAGGTGCACCTCCTCGACTTCCGGAGAGTCGGGAAGGCATGAGACGACGACCTGCGATGCGCGGGCGACGTCTTCGGCCGACGCGGCCGCCCGCACGTTTCCGCCGAGCTCGCGCGCGAAGCCCTCGGCCTTGCCCGGCGTCCGGGTCGCCACCGTCAGCGGGAAGCCCGCCTTCGCGAGGTTGCGCGCCATGCCGACGCCCATCGTTCCGAGGCCCACGAATCCGACCGAGAGCGTCATGCCTGTCCTCCTCGCAGCGGACAACGTGGCCGGGGGCGCACAGCGCCCCCGGGACCCCCCGGGATTCTAGAATGCGGACGGAGGCGCCATGACCGTGCCGCACGAAGTCCTCGTCCGCGAGATCGGGCCGCGTTACGCGCAGGAGATCCGCGCCGGCCGGCACACGCTGCGCGCCGACGAGCCCGTGACCTCCGGCGGGACCGACACGGGTCCCGACCCGTACGCCCTTCTCCTCGCGGCGCTGGGCGCCTGCACCTCGATGACCATCCGCATGTACGCCGACCGCAAGGGCTGGCCGCTCGAGGGGGTGACGGTGCGTCTCGGACAGCACAAGATCCACGCCCGCGACTGCGCCGAGTGCGAGGCGCGCGACGACAGCCGCATCGACCGGATCACGCGGACGATCGAGCTGAAGGGGCCGCTGTCCGACGAGCAGAAGGCGCGCCTCGTCGAGATCGCCGAAAAGTGCCCGGTCCATCGCACCCTCATCGGCGTGAAGCAGGTCGTGACGTCGCTCGCGGGGGCCGCATGATCGCGCATCGGTTCGCGGCCGCGCTCGCGGTGCCGCTCCTGGCCGGAGCCCTCGCTTCGCCCGGCTCGGACACGACCCGCGCCGCGCGCGACCTCGTCGCGAGAGTTCGGCCTGCTCTCCGCAGCGAGCTGGTGCAGCCTTTCGCCGGCGAGGAACGGACGAGCTGGAGCTATTTCCCGGGACGCCGCCCGGGCGTCGCGCTCAAACAGCTCGACGCCTCCGAGCGCGCCGCCGCCTTCGCTCTGCTGCGCTCCGCGCTCTCCGCGCAGGGCATGAAGAGGACCGAGGGCGTGATCGTCCTCGAGGGCGTGCTGCGCGACATGTCGTCGTGGGGCGGCCGGGATCCGGACCTCTACTATCTGACGCTCTTCGGCGAGCCTTCGGAGGATCGCCCCTGGACCTTCCGCTTCGAGGGCCACCACCTCTCGCTCCACTTCTCGTCCGCGACCGGGACGCTGGTCTCTTCGACGCCGGCCTTCTTCGGCGCCGAGCCCGCGAAGGTCCCGTCCGGCCCGCACGCCGGCCTCCGCGTGCTCGGCGATCAGGAAGACGCCGCGCGGCGCCTCTTCGAGAGCCTCGACCCGGCGCAGCGGCGCGAAGCGATCATCGGCACGTCGGCGCCCGGCGACATCATCCTGCGGCCGAACCGGAAGGCCGTGCCCGACCCCGAAGGGCTTCCGGCTTCGAAGATGACCGACGCCCAGCGGAAGCTCCTCATGGAGCTGATCGCCGTCTACACGGGCAATCTTCGCGAGGACCTCGCACGCGCGCAGACGGAGAAGATCGAGAAGGCGGACGTGGCCGCGATCCGCTTCGCGTGGGCGGGAGACACGCGTCCGGGCGGCGTCTTCTACTACCGCGTGCAGGGCCCCACGTTCGTCCTCGAATACGACGTCACGCAGAGCGACGCCGACCACGTGCACAGCGTGTTCCGCGACCTCGAGAACGACTTCGGCGGCGACGCCCTGCGGCGGCACTACGCCGAGAGCCCGCACCACGCGGGCGAGCGGCCGGTAGCTTTCTAAGAACGACGCGCGCGCTTTCGCGAAGTGTTCAACGGGTTGACCGGACATCCTGACGACTCTCGTGGAGGTCACCCGCCCGGGCGGGACCATCTTCATGTTTGGTGGCATCGGCGGGAAGCCGACGCCGTTGCCGTTCGGTCCAGTGATCACGAAGGGCGTCCGCATCCAGGGGTACACGGTGTACGAGCTGACGTACCACGCCGAGAATCTGCCTTTTCTGCGGGAGTACGTCCGAGAGGGCATTCGTGAAGGTCGCTATACGGCGAACGTGGGGAAGGTGTTCCGGTTCAGGAGATGGCCGAGGTTCATCGGTATCTGGAAGCGGGCGATATGGCGGGGAGTGTCGTCGTGACAGTCTGAGCGACACACGGAGTTAACGGCAGCGATCAAATGCTGAGAGCGTTCAAGCGAGAAAAGTCGATAGGGATTGCGTCCGCGCTTCGGCAAGCGGAGGGTCGCGGGCGTCTTCGAGAAGGTCGAGAAGGCGGGCGCCGATGAGATGGCCTCAGAATCTGCCTGAGGCTATCGGCTAGCGCAGATCGATTCCCGACAGGTGCGTCTCGAGCGCCGCGTCCTGCGCGTCGCGAAGCGCCGCGAGGCCCGTCTTCGCGAGACCGAGCAGCTCGCCGAGCTGGGCGTCCGAGAATGGCCGACGCTCCGCCGTGCCCTGGATCTCGACGAAGGCCCCGGATGCCGTGCCGACGACGTTGCAGTCGACGTCGGCCTCCGCGTCCTCGGCGTAGCCGAGGTCCAGGACGGCCTGGCCCGCGCAGATCCCGACGGAGATCGCCGCGACCGTCTCCCGCAGGGGCCAGCGCGGGACCTTCTGCTCGCGGACGAGCCTCGCGAAGGCCATGGCGAGCGCCACGCACGCCCCCGTGATGGCCGCGCAGCGCGTGCCGCCGTCGGCCTGGAGGACGTCGCAGTCGAGCGTGATCGTCCGCTCGCCGAGGCCGCGCAGCTCGGTGACGCTGCGCAGCGAGCGGCCGATGAGCCGCTGGATCTCGTGCGTGCGTCCGCCCTGCCGGCCCTGCGCCGCCTCGCGCGCCGAGCGCGTATGCGTCGCGCGCGGGAGCATGCCGTACTCGGCCGTGACCCAGCCGCTTCCGCTGCCCTTCAGAAAGGGCGGCACGCGCTCCTCCACCGAGGCCGCGCAGAGCACGTGCGTGTCGCCGAGAGCGATCAGCGCCGAGCCCTCGGCATGGCGAGCGACGCCCGTCTGGATGACGACGGGCCGCAGGTCGCCCGGGGCGCGGCCGTCGGGCCGGGGCGTCATGGCGTCACCGTCTTCCCCGGAGCCGCCGCGTCGGCCGCGTCGGAAGCGGCCGGCGGCGTGATCGCCGGCTCGACGTCGGGCGTCGCCACCAGCGAGTTCAGGAAGAGCAGCGGCCGGGTCAAATCCACGTGGCCTCCGAGCGTTTCGGCGGGCTCGCCGTTGACGAGGATTCTCACACGGGACGTCTCGGCCACGTTATGAAGCGTCGTGTCGACGAGCGAGCCGACGATCGTCAGCTCCTCGTCCGAGCCGAAGGTCAGGGCGGCGTCCACGGCGAGATCCAGGACGGCCTCGCCCTCGGGGAGCAGAAACGCGTTTCTCAGCTGCAGTTTCGGCGGAAGAACGGGAATCAGGCCCTCCTGTGTGGGCCCCCGCTGGAGCTCGGCGAAGAGGGTCTGCAGGAAGGCCGCGCCGCCCGTGGGCTTCGGGACGTCGCGCTCCTCCCGGTGCAGCAGCATGCCGTGCTGGTCGGGGAAGTAGAGCGTCACGCGGACCGTCTCGGGCGCCGGCACGGGCGTGGCCCCCGGCGCGGCCGTGACGAGCGGAGGCGGCGCGGGCGTGACCCTGAGAAAAGGACGGGGCACGCGCTTCGAGAGGCGGGCGAGGTCGCCGCGGTTGGCGAGAATCAGGGCCGCGACGGCGGCCGCCAGCACCGCGAGCAGAATCGCGGCGGCGCGCCGGCTCATGTCGCGGCGTCACGCCCGCTCATGTCACGGCGGTGCGCCGCGCTCATGTCGGGCGGCGGCCGTGCTCATGTCGCGGCGGCGAGCCGTGCTCATGGAGTCGCGTGCGGGCTCGGCGCTGTGCGGACCGAGGAGGGCAGACGCCGCGAGTAGAAGCGCGCGACGGCGCGCGCGACGGCGTCGGCCACGGCCTGCTGAAACTCGGGAGTGCGCAGCCGCTTCTCCTCGTCGGCGTTCGAGATGAACGCGACCTCGACGAGGACCGCCGGCATCGTCGCGCCCACGAGGACGCGGAAGGGCGCCTGCTTGATGCCACGGCTCGCGGTGTCCGAGACGGCGTTGAGCTCGACCTGGATCGCCTCGGCGATCTCGGAGGACTCCTTCAGGTGCGCGCTCTGCGCGAGGTCCCAGAGCACGAAGTCGAGGTCGGGGTTGCCGGTCGCCGCCTGCCGGAATCGACGCCGCACCGCCTCCGTTCGACGCGTTCTCGCGGCTCGCGACCTCCTGGGCGATCTTGTCGGAGGCCTCGAGCGAGAGGTAGTAGGTCTCGGAGCCCTGGGCCGAAGCGGAGCGCGAGGAGTTGGCGTGGATCGAGAGAAAGAGGTCCGCCTTCTCGTGGTTGGCGATGGAGGTCCGGTCGTCCAGCGGAAGCTGGATGTCGGAGTCGCGCGTGAGCACGGCGCGGCACGCGAGCGAGCGCGGCAGCGTCGCCGCGATCCGCTGCGCGATCTCGAGCGTGGCCTCCTTCTCCTGAAAGCCGCCTGGCCCGATCGCGCCCGTCTCGCCGCCGCCGTGGCCCGGGTCGACCACGATCGTCAGGGGCGCGCCGCCCGTGCTCGGGACCGCCGGCTCGGCGGCGGCGGGCCCGGTCTCGCCGGGAGGAAGAGCCGCGCGGCGGCCCGACCTCGACGACGAGGCGGTCGGGGGAGCTCAGCGGATAGGCGCGCGCCGAGAGCCCGGGCTCGCGGAAGTCGATCGTCGCGAGCTCCCCGGCGAACCGCACCGAGGCGACGAGCGGATCCTCGAAGCGCTTCTCCGGAAACGGCGGGTCGATCTTGGTGTCGGCGAAACGGACCTGGAAGCTCTTCTCGGACGTCGCGGTCGCCGTCTTCGCCGCCGCCGAGAGCCGGAAGACCACCTGCGTCGTCGGGGCGACGTGCACGACCGCAATTTCGATCGAAAGCGGCGGCGGCCCGGCGGGAACGAGCGTCCAGACCTTCTTCGAGGCGTCCCAGCTTCCGGCGGCGCCGGCGAGGGGAAAGAGCACCTTCTCGAAGAAGTCGGCCGGCGCGTAGAGGGAGCCGGTGACCAGGCGCGCGGGCTTCGAGATCGCCACGATCCGGCGGTCGACCGGCACCTGCGCCGTGCCGGGTCCGAGCAGGATCTGGTGGCCGCCGCCCGAGATCGTCAGGACGCCGGTGGCCTTGTCGGTCGCGACGGTGAGCCCGAGCGCCCGGGCGGCGTCCGACACGACGAACTCGCGGCCGCCGAGCGTCCCGATGGGATGCGTCTCGCCCTTCCAGAGAATGGTTGCCCGCTCCTCGGCCCGGACGGCTGCCGGAAGGGCGAGGAGGAGGACGAAGGCCGCCGTCAGGAGGGCGGCCCGGCGGTCTCGGAACCGAGAATGGGCGCGCTTAGGGATACGAGAAAGAGGGTAGCACGCCGGGCCCGCGGACGCGTCCGGATCTAGCGGCGCAGGGCCGCGACGTAGATCTCGGCGGGAGGATCGCCGTGGCCGGCGTGCCAGAGCTCCGTGACTTCGAACCCCGCGGTCGCGAGGACATGCCTCACCTCGGCCTCCGTGTACGGCGCGCACGCGGCCGGGGCTCCGCGGGAACGCCTCGGCGTTCTCGACGTAGGCGCGCGTGTACTCCGGAGAGAGCAGGTTCGGAAATTGCGTGAAGAGGCGCCCCCCCGGTTTCAGCACGCGGTGCGCGTCGCGCAGATAGAGGAAGGCGTCCTCGCGTTCGATGTGCTGCAGGACCAGGAAGGAGAAGACGACGTCCATCGTTTCCGCGCCGAAGCTCGAGAGGAACTCCCGATTGCCGACCTCCCGCAGCCGCACGTTCGAAAGGCCCGCGAGGCGCTTCTCGGCGCGCCGGATCATCTCGCCGCTGACGTCGATGCTCCACATCTCGCGGACTCGCGGCGCGAGATATTTCTCGACGCGTCCGACGCCGCAGCCGATGTTGAGGACGGCGTCGCCGCCGCGGAGGTACTTCGCGACGAGATCGGCGTCCTGCCGGCCCAGGCGCTCGAAGCTCTCGTCCGTGGCGCCCGTCAGGATCGCGTCGTGGGCGTTCCGAACGGCTTGGCCGTTCCACGTCGACTTGTAGTCGTTCGGATCCTTCGCGAGGGAGCGCTTCATGAAGAACTTGAGGCGCCGGGGGTCGAAAGCCGACATAGGGCGCGGATTGTAGCCCCCTCCCCGCCGCGAGGCCGCCGCGGAGAGGGGGCGGCACCGTCAGCTCACTGCAGCAGGCGGCGGAAGCTCTTCAGGTCGCTCGAGGTCTCGAAGAGCAGCTCGCCGCTCGCGACCGAGACGACCGAGTAGCGCGGCGAGGGTCCCGGCGTCGAGTTCCAGGCCTCGATCGAGAGCCCGAGACGCTGGCCGTCCTTCGAGAACCCCGCGAGCGATCCGACGACGTGCGCGAGCGCGCGGTCGCGGAGAGGACGCCCCGAGGAGAGGAAGGCGACCTCGCGCGCCGGCTCGTCCCGCTCGAGCGACGTGATCACGGGCAGAAGCTGCGAGGGCCCGGCGACTTCGATCCAGGCGACCGAGCGGCCGTCGGGCGAGATGCGGAGCGAGCCCGGCGCCGGCAGGATCGGAACGGCGGTCTTCCGTGTCTGGGACTCGCGGGTCGCGCCGGCGCGCGTCTCGACGGTGAGCGTCAGCGCGCCGAGCTTGCCGTCGATGCGGACGGTGCGTTCACGGCCGCCCGAGCCGACCTTGACCTCCTGCGGGAAGGACGCTGTCCCGTCGCCGCGCATTGCGAAGAGGATGGCCGCCCGCGAGGCCAGCCGCCGGCCGTCGGGCCCCTCCGGCGAGAAGCTCTGGACGCGCACGCTGGCCGCGCGCACGCGCGCCTCGAGCTTCGAGAGCTCCTCGAGCCTGCCGAGAGCGAGGAGATAGCGGCCGATCGAGAGCGAGGACTCGCCGGTGCGTTCGGCCGCCGAACGCAGCACCGAGGGCTCTTCCGCGGTCTCGAGGAGCGAGAGCCAGGCGTTCGACTCCTGCAGCAGGCCGGCGAGCGAGGTCGGCCGGTCCTGGAACTGGGCGCGGAGCAGGCCCGCTTCGGCGCGCTCCCGGACGCCTCGTCCTTCGGGGCTCGTGTCTTTCTGAAGGAAGCCCGCGGCGCGCTTGAAGGCGGCCCCGTCGTAGGCGCCGCGCGTCCCCGTCGCGTCGGTCTTCTCGCTCAGACCGAGCTCCGTTCGGAACGGCCCGCCTGTCGCCGCGAGCTCCTCGAGCGTCTCGCCGAGGAGCACTTCGACCTCGGGATCCGGCGTCTGCGCCTCGCGAAGCCTCGCGGCGGCGCGGTCGAGCAGGCAGGCCGCGAGCAGCCGGTGCGTGTCGTTCTCCGAGAAGGCGCGTCCGATGACGACGAGCTCGCGCGTCGCGCCGGCGTCGGGCGCAAAGACCACCACGACCTCGCGGGCGATCCACCCCGGGGGCTGCCCGGGGCGCTCGACACGCAGGTAGCGGTCGCGCGATTCGAGGACGGTCAGCCGCGTGCCCTGCGGGAGCTTTGCGACGATCTTCGCGTCGCGGGAAGGCTTCTCGCGCAGGAGGGCCTCGCGCGGCGTCGTGAACGTGTCGGAGCCGGCGGCGTCCGCCGTTCCGCGTGTGTCCGCGGCCGCGTACGTGCAGGCGCCGGCCACTCCGAAGGAAAGAATCAGGGCGAAGAAGAGGCGGGGGACGAAGATGCGGGCGAGCTCTCTCATGACGTTCTCCTTTTTGCGGCGTTCCTGGCTTTCTTCGCGGCGGGCGGTTTGGCGGGCGATTGTCGGGCGCGGGCGCGGCCGCCGGCTGGCCGGCGAGGACGCGCTTGTAGACCTCTCCGGTGAACGCGTCGCCTTCGATGGAGGGCGTGAGGATCACCTGCACGTGGTCGGAGAGCCGGTCGGCGAAGGTCTTCGGGATGAGCAGAGGGTTTGCCGTGATGAGGACGGCCTCACGCTCCAGGCCTTCGAAGTCGGCCGCGGACTGCACGCGGGTCGCGTAGGCCTCGGCGTCGGCCATCTGCCGGCGGCGATCGGCCTCGGCCTGCGACTGGATGCGCGAGGCTTCGGCGGCGGCCTGGGCGCGCTGGACGACCGTCTGTCGCTCGGCCTCGGCTTCGAGCTTCTTCTGCTTGGATCTGCTTTTCCTTCAGGGCGAGGACGTGGCGCATGGCGTCCGCCTCGCCCCGCGCGGCGATGACCCGCTGCGCCGCGGCGGCCTCGGCCTCCTGGACCTGCCGCGCCTTCTGCGCCTCGGCGGTCAGGCGCGTCTCCTCGACTTCCTTCGCCTTCTTCTTGAGGGTCACGTCCAGGCGCTCCGTCGACTGGACCTCGTCGACCATCGCGAGGCGTCCCTTCTCGAACTCCGGCGGCAGCACGAGATCGCCGATGAGGACCTCCTTCAGGACGATCCCGCTGTCGGCCAGGCGCTTCCGGGCCTCGACTCCGGCCACCGTCGCGAGCTCCTCGCGCTTCTCTGAAATCAGCTTTGTCACCTCGTAGCGCGGCGCCGCGGCCCGGAACGCCGCGAAGAGGACCGGAGCGACGAGCTCGACGTCCGGCCGAGGGGGGAGGGCCGCCCACTGCGAGAGCAGGCGCTTGCGGTCGATGGCCCAGCGCGCCTGGACGCCGACGCGGGCGAGGACGCCCTCCTTGGTCGTCACCTGGAACTGTCCCTCTTCGCCCGAGAGGATCTGGTCCGAGACGCGGACCGGATGGATCTCGTAAAGAGCGGGCGGCCGAAAGTGCGTCCCGGGCTCGAGCGTCTCGAGCGTGCCGGTGAACCGGTTGGCGCCCACGCCGACGAAGCCCGGGGCCACGCTCCGGAAGCTCTTCCGGGTCTCCCGCCAGGCGGCGATGGCCGCGAGGACGAGCACGAGAAGAAGGAGGGCGCGGCGTGCGGACGGCGACTTCCAGGGGATGCGAGGAGCCATCCGCGGGACGCGCGCGAGCGCGTCGCGGAGCGCCCGGGGCCATTCCGGCCGGGGACCCTCGGGCTTCTCGGGCTCGGGTGAGTCGAGATCGATGCGTTCCATGTCGGGCCTCGCTTTCCGTCCGCACGCCGCGGACTGGAGCCACCGCAGTTCAAGGGCCGTGCCTGGAAAACCGGCCGGTTCCGCAGCTCCGATGCTCCAATTTGGAGAAAGCTGTCCCAATTCGGAGTATCGTTTGCTGCATGGCCGAGGACGACCGGCGGCGGGAGGCGGCGCGCGCGGCGGCGCGCCTGCAGCACGACCTCGGCCGCTACATCCGCTTCTGGGCCCCGGAGGAGATGGAGCCGGACACCGAGGCGCTGCGCGCGCGGCTGACCCGGGACGTCCTGGCGACCCGCTCGGGACCGGAAGGGGCCGTTCCTGCAGCGGCCGTTTTCGAGGAGTGGTTTGCGGAGGAGGGGGCACGCTTCGCCGACGCCGAGGACGCCGCGCTCCAACGGCTGCGCTCCTCGGTCGAGAAGCTGCGAGCCCTGGCCGCGCGCTTGCCGGAGCTCGCGCGTCCGGAGCTTCTGGAGCTCGATCGGCTCACCCGCTCCATTGCCGAGGACTGTCGCGGCCTCGTCCGGACCGTCGGAGCCCGGGGCCGATGAAGCCGCGCCGCGGCCGACCGCGCGTTCTCGTCATCGACGACCAGTCGAGGACGGCGGAGGCTCTCGGCCGGCTGCTCGCCTCCGAGGCGGAGCTCGTTCCGGTCCGCTCCGGCGGCGGGTCGCGCCCGCATGCCCGCTCCTGGCGCGAGGCCGAGCCGCTTCTCGACGAACGGCGCCCGCTCGACGCCGTCGTCCTCGACGTGCGCTTCGACCTGCCCGACGAAGAGCTTCTGCCGGACGAGCGTCCTCTCGGAGACGACGCCGCCGCTCGCCGGCGCCGCAAGGAGCGGCGGGACCGGCAGGGCATCTACATCCTGGAGCGCCTGCGACGCCGCCGGCCGGATCTTCCGGTGCTCCTGACGACCGCCTACGAGGACATCGCGTTCGAGGAGGCCGCCCTCACGCTCCGCGCCGACGCGTTCACGTATGCGATCGGCGAGGACGAGGCCTCGGGGGGAGCCGAGGGCGTCGTGCGGGCCCTCCGGCGGATTCTCGAAGAGCGCGACTCGCCTCCCCGCACCGGCCGCTTCTTCTGGGGCTCGAGCGCCGCGATGCGGGAGCTGCGCCGCAAGGTGTCCGCACTGGCCCCGACGCCGATGCCGCTTCTCATCACCGGCCCGACGGGCACCGGCAAAAGCCTCCTCGCGCGGGACGTCGTCCATGCCCTGTCGAGCCGTTCCGGCGCGTTCGTGGCCTTCGACTGCGCCACGGTGCCGGAGGGCCTGCTCCAGGCGGCCCTCTTCGGAACGCTGCGCGGCGCCTTCACGGGGGCGATCGCCGACCGGGCGGGCGTCTTCGAGGCGGCCGCGGAGGGAACGCTCTTTCTCGACGAAGTCGAGAACCTGACCTCCGACGCCCAGAAGATGCTGCTGACGGCCGTCAACGACGGCAGGATCCGCCGGCTCGGCGCCACCGCGGAGATTCCCCATACCGCGCGGCTGGTCGCGGCCTCGAACGCGGACCTCGGACGGCGCGCGAAGGACGGAAGCTTCCGCTCCGATCTCCTGATGCGCCTGAACCCCTCGCTCGCGCTCGAGCTGCCCCGGCTCACCGAGAGGCGCGAGGACCTGCCGGAGCTCGCCCGGGCGACCGCGGGCGCCTTCTTCGGAGACTCCCGGCACCGGCGCGCGATCGTGTCGCTCGTCCGCGCTTCCGGGGGGCCGGAGCCTCCGCTCACGGACGAGGCCCTGACGCTGGCTCTCTCCGAGGACGAGGCCCGCAGGACCGAGGCCCCGGTGACCTTCGTTCTGCCGCGCAAGGCCTGGACCGCGATGGAGAAGCATCCCTGGCCGGGCAACGTCCGGCAGTTCGAGATGGCGATAGCGGATGCGCTGGCGGCGGCCGTATACGCGGGTGGAGGGGCGTCGATCGACGCGTCGGGCCGCGCGCGCATCCCCCTGGACGCGCGCCTGCTTTTCGACCTGCTCGCCGGCGCGCGCGCCGCCGAGGCCGGGGCGGGACCGTTCTCGCTCGAGCGGCCACGGGCCTCGAGCGTCGCCGCGTACCGGCGCGAGCTCGAAAAGGCGGCCATGCGCGCCCTCTTCCGGGAGGCCCGCGGCGACTTCGAGCGCATGTCCGAGGCCATGACCGGCTCGCCGCGCGAAGCTCGCGCCGTCCGGCTGCGCTTCAACAAGATCGGGCTCTCCGCCCGCGAAGACCGTTGATCGCCGCGGCCCTGCTCTTCGCCCTTCAGACACAGGAGCCGGTGCTCGGGGACTGTGCCCGGGACCCCGACACGCTCGCGGCGCAGGCCGCCGAGGCGCTCGCCGAGTCTCGCGGAGCCGTCCGAGGCCGCGATCGCGCGCGCCCGGCAGCTCCTGCGCGCGGCGAGGCGCGCGCGGCGGTCGGCGGCCCTCGATCTGGCGGCCGCGGATCTCGCCTTCGCCGCCGGCGATCTCGAGGAGGGAGGCGATCTGCTCGCGGCGGCCGCCGAAGCGGACCCGAAGGCCGCGCTCTCGTCGGGCGAGCTGTATCTGCTGGCGCGCCGGGCCGAGGAGCGACGCCGCTGGCGCGAGGCCATCCTTCGCTATGACGCGCTGCGCCGCGCGCTGGCGGCCGAGGGCGAGACGACGCCCTGGATCGGTCCGCGCATTCGCGAGCTCGAGCTGGAGGCGCGCGCCGCGGCGATCGCGCCGCCGCCTTCGGGACCTCCCGCCGAGGCCCGGCTGGCTCTGGCCGACGGCAAGCGCGCGCTCGCCCGCGGCCAGCTCGGGGACGCGCGGACGAAGCTCCTGCTCGCGCTGAAGCTCTCTCCGGGCTACGCCGAAGCGCTCCTCGCGCTCTCGGCCGTCGAGACCCGGGCGGGCCGGCCGGCCGCGGCGATCAAGGCGGCGCGCGAGGCGATGGCGGCCGAGCCCGACCGCGTCGAGACGCTGACCTCGCTCGCGAGCCTCCTCTGGGCGGAGCCGGATCGGAAAGCGAAGGAGGAAGCCCTCCTCCTCTCCGACCGCGCCGCGGCTCTCCGTCCCGACGAGCCGGCGCTTCTCCGCGTCGCGGCCGAGCGTTACGCCGAGTGGGGTGACGCGCCTCGGGCGCTCGAGCGGCTGGACCGGTATCTCTCGACGGCTTCGCCGCGCGAGAGCGCGGAGATGGCCTCGCTGCGCGAGGCTCTGGCGCGCCAGGTCCGGGGGAGCGGGGAGGCGGCCGGCGGCGGCGAGGCCGGCGGCATCCCCGAGGAGCTCGCGTCGGAGGCCGTGGACCGCTGGCGCAAGGCGCAGGTTCTCGTCGAGAGCGGCGACTTCGAGTCCTTCGCCGCGGCGCTCGATCTCCTCGCGGAAGCGGAGCGGCTCGACCCCGCGTTCGCGCAGGCCCCCGAGCTCGCCGCGGCGATCCACCGGCGGCGCGGGGATCGAGCGGCCGCCGAGAGCTCCCTCTTGCGCGCGATCCGCGCCGACCCCGCGCGCGCCGCCCCGCGCGAAGAGCTGGCGCGGCTCTACGACGAGGAGCCCGGCCGGAGCGCCGAGGCCGAGGCTGCGTGGCGCGGGGCCGCCGAGGCGGGTTCCACGGAGGCGCTCTTTCAGCTCGCGCGCGCCGCGGAGGAGCAGCGCCGCCCGGGTCCCGCGCTCGAGCTCTACCGGCGCTACCGGGACGAGGCCCCGACGGGACGGAACGCCGAGGCCGCCGCGGCCGCGATCGCCAGGCTCGAGGCGGCCCGAACGCGGCTCCTCGCCGCCGGCGTGGCCCTCGCACTGGCGGTTCTGCTGGCGGGCGGGCTCATCCTCTACCGCCGACGGTCCGGGCAGACTCTCGAAGAATGGCTCGCGGATCATCCCGCGCGTGTGCACCGCATCCGGCCGGTCGTCGGCCGGCTTCGCCACGAAGCGCTGAAGCACGGAGGGCTCCTGCTTCCGGACGCGGCGCGTCGCCTCGGCGAAGCCGACGCCGAGATCCGCCGCGACGCGGCGAAGCTGATCGCGGCCCGTCTCTACGGCGACTCGGGAACGCGAGGATTGCTTGCCGAAGCGAGGGGCGCCGTCGCGGAGCTTTCGGCCATCGCCCGCGAGGACGGCGCGCGTCTGAACCTCGAGCGGCGCGATCCGGCATTCTCCCAGCTCGCACGAGGCCTCGATGCGCTCGCGCGGGCGCGCCCGAGCCTCGAGCAGGTGGCGGTTTCCGAGGAAGCGAGCCCGAGGGCCGCCGCGCGTGCGGCGAAGTGTCTGTCGGAGGGCGCGCGCCGTTTCGCTCTCGCATCGGGGGCCGGCATCGAGCGCTTGCTGGACCGCGCCTCGGCGCTTCCCGTCCGGATCGACGCGCTCCAGGAGCTGCTGGCGCGGGTGGCGGTGGAAGTCGATCTCCCCGCGCCGAGACTCGAGCCTCTGGGCGGCCTCGCCGCGGGTGAGCGTCTGCCGAGCGTGCGTTTCGCGCCCCTCGACTGGGAGACGCTCTGGCGGAACCTCTTCGCGAACGCGATGGCCGCGGGCCGGGCGCGCGTCCCGAAACCCGTGCGGCTCGGGCTCTCGGCCGAGACGCGGCGCGACGGGGCGACGGGGGAGCCCCGCCTCGTGCTGGTCCTGGCCGACGACCTGCCGGGCGCGCTGTCGGCCGAGGAGCTGCGGAGCCGGCCGGCCGAGCGCGGCTGGGGAGTGATCGCCGAGATCCTGCGCAATAACGACGCCGCGTTCGATGTCACGCCTCCGCCCGCGCGCGGTTTCACGAAAGGCATCGGGCTCGACCTGCCGGCGATCGAAAGCGCCCCGTGAATCGGCGTGTCGTGCTCGTCGTCGAGGACGGAACCGAGTACGTCGAGGCCTTCCGGCGACTCGCCGGCGCCGATCCCTCGCGGGACGATCTCGAGCTCGTCCGCGCCGGCGACGCGGACGAGGCGCGGCGCATCCTCGCCGAGCGCCGAGTCGATGGCGTCTTTCTCGACGTCGTGTTCGACCGCACGCCGCCGGAGAAGCTCTGCGGGGATGCCGCCCGCGGCACGGAGCACCTCGCGCGCCAGCAGGGCTTCTATCTGGCAGCCGAGCTCGCGGATGTTCTTCCCGAGGGCTGCCGCGTCGTGATCGCTTACGACTTCACGGCGGAGCCAGGGCGGCTGGGCGCGCTGCGGAAGAGGATCCCCGTGCTCGAAGGCGTCGAGGACGGGACTCCGCTCTCGCGGGTCCTCGGGCGGCTGATCTCGGGCTGAGTTCTACGAGCCCGAGCTCTCGAGCCAGGAGGTCATCGTCGCGCTTGGCACGACGCCCGGCTGCTGGAAGACGAGCCGGCCGCCGCGGAACACGGCGAAGTTGGGGATCCCGCGCACACCGTAGCGCTCCGCGAGCTCCGGGTGCGCCTCGGTGTCGACTTTGAGCACGACCGCGCGCCCGGCGGTCGCGGCCGCCGTCTTCGCGACCTCGGGCGCGGCCATCTTGCACGGCCCGCACCACTCGGCCCAGAAATCCACGAGCACGGGGACCGGTGCCTTCTCGGTGACTTCCCGGAACGTCTCGGGGTCGGCGTCGATCGGGCGGGCGGGCGGCGAGATCGGCGTCTTGCAGTTTCCGCAGCGTCCCTGCTCGGCGAGCTTCTCGGCCGGCGACCGGTTCTTCTTGCCGCAGGAGGGGCAGGTCAGGATCATCCCGCCCGAGTCTACGTCGCGCGCGTAACCTCCGCGGGGGTCAACCGTCCCTCCAATACGGAGGATCCCATGCGCCTCGTCGCTCCCATCCTGGTGGCCTTGCTCGCTTCGGCGGCCCTGCCGGTCACGCCGGACCCCTCGGAGAAGCCGACCGGGGACGCCTACATCCTGGCGGTGGGCGACAAGTGGATGAGCAGCGGCATGGACCTCGACGACCTCGTGAAGATGCGCGACCGGCTCGCCGGCGACTTCCTCTGGTTCCGCCGTGCCGGGAAGTCGTATCGGGTCCTCGATGCGCCGACGTCGCGAAAGCCGAGGCCCTCTTCGGTCCCCTGCGGGTGCTCGAGCCGGAGTTCGAGGATCTCCGGCGGAAGGAACGGCGGCTCGACGCGAAGGAGAACGAGCTCGACCGCGAAGAGGAGCTCATCGAGCAGGACCTCGAGGATCTCGACGCCGACGAAGAAGCCGGGATCGCCGTGGACGGGAACGCTCGCAAGAACCTCGAGAGCCGCCTCGAAGCCGTGCGCTCACGGATGCGGGACGTCGAGAAGGAGCAGCGCCAGCTCGAATCCGTCGAGCGGGAGCTCGACGCGCGCGAGGAAGCCCTCGAGGCCGAGGCGGAGACGAAGCTCTGGCGGCTGATCGACGAGACGATCGCGAGCGGGGCGGCCAAGTCAGTGCCGCGTTAGCGCCCCGCCCTACTTCAGACGCTCGTTCAGAAACTTCACCGTCAGCGGCCACGCCTCGCGCGTGGCCTTCATGTTCGCGCCGTCGCGGGCCGGCTGGTCGCGGAGGAAGCCGTGGCCGGCGCCCTCGTAGATGTGGGGCTCGTAGCTCTTGCCGAGCTTCTTCATCTCGGCCTCGGCAGGCGCGATGGTCGCGTTGACCCGCGCGTCGTCGCCGCCGTAGTGGCCCTGCACCGGCGCCTGGATCGTCGCGAGCACCGGAGCGTCGGGCGAGCCGCCGTAGTAGACGACCGCGCCGTTGAGTTCGGGCTGCGCGCCGGCGTAGGCGAAGCTCCGCCCGCCTCCCCAGCAGAAGCCGATCGTGGCAGACTTGCCGTTCGCGGCCGGCAGCTTGATCGCCCAGTCGCGCACGGCGTTGAGCCGCTTGGTCGTCTCCTCGGGCGAGATCCCGCGCGTGAGCGCGACGACGTCGTCGCGGCTCGTCACGGATTCCGTTCCTCCGCCTCCCGGTCCGAGGCCCGAGACCATGTCGGGCGCGACGGCGATGAAGCCCTCCTTCGCGAGCTGGTCCGCGACCCCGCGGATCCAGTCGGTGAGGCCGTAGACCTCCTGGATGACGATGACGACGCCCGCCTTGTCTTTCCGCTCGGGATACGAGATCCAGGTCTTGATCGGCACGCTGCCGCCCGCCATCTTCACGTCGATGTACTCGCCGTGCCGCGGCGACTTCTCGAGGACCGCCTTGGCGTCGTCCGCCGAAGGAGGCAGCGAGGCGTCGGGAGCCTGCGCGAGGAGCAGCGTCGAAAGCAGAAGCGCCTGGATCATCGGAAACCTCCTCTCGGATCGGCCCCGGATTCTATCGTCCTCACGACGTCATCCTGAGGAGCGAAGCGACGAAGGATCCCACACTTAGTCTGCGGCGCTTCGAGTCTGGGATCCTTCGCTTCGCTCAGGATGACGCGGCTAATGCACTCAGGATGACGGCGTAATTCACGCTTCGACTTCGCTCCGGAGTTGCCCGAGGTATTCGCCGCGACGAGCGCGCGGCGGCCCCTGTCATCGCCTCGGCTGGCAGCGCGGGCACGCGAACATCCGGCGGGCCGAGAGCGGAAATTCGCCGATGGGCGAGGCGCAGCGGCGGCAGGCGCCGGCCTGGTAGACATAGAAGGCGTCGTCCTCGCGGCCGCGGCCGGAGAGCGGATGCGCCGGCTCGCGCGGGTCGACCGTGCGGACGCGTTCCTGCGCCACGCCCCGGCGCATCAGACGGCGAACGGTTTTCCAGACGCCGTCCCACTGCTTCCGCGTGAGGCGGCCGGCCGGCCGGAGCGGATGGATGCCCTCCAGAAAGAGCGCCTCGTTGCGATAGATGTTGCCCACGCCGGCGAGCACGCGCTGGTCGAGCAGCGCGTCGCCGATCGGACGGCGCGGACGCTTGCGAAGCGTCTCCCACGCCCTGTCGGGATCGAAGTCCGGGCGGAGGGGATCGGGACCCAGCCGCGCGAGCAGCGCGCGCCGCGCGAACTCGGGCATGAGCTCGCAGGTCGGCGGGCCGATCAGATCCGTCGTGACCGAGGACGTGGCGAGGCGGAGGCGGACCGTGTCTTTGGGTTGCGGCACGCGGCGGGCGTAGCGGTAGAACCAGCCCGCCATCCCCAGGTGCACGTGGACGACGAGGCCGCCGCTCCAGTGATGGAAGAGATGCTTGCCGTAGGCCTCCGCGCGCCGGAAGCGCCGTCCGTCCAGCCGCTTTGCCTCCCGCGCGAAGCGACCCTGGGGTGAGGACGCGGCGACCTTGCGGCCCGCGAAGTCCCGGTTGTGGATCCGGGCGAGGCGGTGGATGGTGTTGCCCTCGGGCACGGCGGGACTCTACTGCGGACGCGGTGGAACCGCTCTTGCTTGAGATAGGTTCCTTCCATGCGTCCCGCCGTGCGCCGCCTCCTCTGGATCCTGGGCGTCTTCGTCGGCGTGGTGCTGCTCGCGCTCCTCGCCCTTCCGTACCTCGTGTCGCTCGATGCGATGCGCGCGCGCATCGTGGAAAAGGCCGAGGCCGCGCTGCACCGCAAAGTCGACGTCGGCCGGGTGCGCCTCCAGATCCTCACGGGCCTGGGCGCCGGCGTCGAGAAGCTCGTCGTCCACAACCAGCGGGGCTGGGAAAGCCCGGCGCTGCTGACCGCCGACCAGGTCTCCGTGCGGGTCGCCTTCTGGCCGCTTCTCTCGAGGCGCGTCGAGGTGCGCAGGATCGTGCTGCGCGAACCGGTGCTGACGATCGAGCGCGACGCCGCGGGAAAGCTCAACGTCGCGGACTTCCTTTCCGCCGGCGGGCGCGAGAGCCCGGCCGCGGCGCAGACCGCGGCGGCGGCGCTGCTCGTGTCGCGCATCGACGTGGCCCGGGGCCGCGCGGTCTTCGTCGACCGCAAGGTCAAGCCCGGAGAGACGGTCACGACGGCGATCGAGGATCTGCAGGGCCGCATCTCCGACGTCGGACCCACGACGCCCGCCAGGTTCGAGCTGGCGGCGCGATTCCTCGCGGACGCCGGCCAGAACCTGACGCTGTCGGGGACGTTCGGCCCGCCGCCGACGACGGGAGAGCCCGTGGGGAAGGCGCCGTTGAAAGCGGCCTTCGCGGTGAAAGACCTCGCGTTCGGGCGCCTTTCGCCCTATCTCGGCGCCTTCGCGTCGTCCGATTCCGGTCTTCTCTCGCTCAGCGGCAACGCCGAGGGCGCGCCGCTCGGAACGCTCGCGATCGTCGGGCGGGCGTCGCTCGATCCGGGCGAGGGCTCGATGATGCCGTCCGCCGACGGCACGTACCGGCTCGGCCTCGACTGGCCATCGGGAACGCTCGCGATCACGGAGACGCTTCTTTCGGTGGGGAACCTTCCGCTCGATCTCGAGGGGCGCATCGACGGCCTCCGCAAGTCGAAGGAGGAGGGGATGCGCGTCGAGCTGCGCCTCAAGACGCCGGGCGAGGTGGAGATCGAGAGCGCCACGGGAATGCCGGGGATCGCCGGGAGGCTTCCCGCCGGCGTGAAGCTGGGCGGCCGCGTCCGCCTCGCCGCGAAGGTCGAGGGGCCGACCTCCGACCTCGTCACGGAGGGCTCGCTCGAGGCGGCGCCGTTCTCCGTCGCGGCCGCGGCCGGACCGCTGCTCGAGACCGCCTCGGCGGGCGCGACGCTCGTCCGGCGCGGCCAGGAGCCGATGGGAGGGCGGATCACGATCCCGGCGGGGAAGCTCCGGAACGTGCCGTTCGAGAACCTCGTCGCCGACTGGACCTGGAAGGCGGGCGCCCTCTCGCTCGTACCGTCGGCCTCGGTGTACGGCGGCACGTTGCGCGCGAGGATCGAGTCCGATTTTTCGAAACCCGAGTCCGCGTCGCGGCTCTCGCTGGAAGTCGACGGCGTGCAGGCCCAGCCGCTTCTCGAATCCGCGACGACCCTGCGCGACGTCTTCGCGGGAGCCCTCCAGGGCCGGATCGCGCTCGAAAGCCGCGGTCTGAGCTGGGACGCGGTCTCCCGGACCGGCAAGGGCGAAGGACGGCTCTCCGTCACGAACGCGGATCTGCGCACCGTGAAGGTCATGCCCGAAGTCGCGCGCGCCCTCTCGGCCGTGGGAGCGGTCGCGGGTTTCCAGGTCCCGCCGGGCCTCGAGTCCACGAAGTTTTCGAAGCTCGAGACCTCGCTCGCGCTCGTCGGCGGCCGCGTGTCGACGCCCGACCTCACGCTCGAGGGCGCCGACGTCTCGGGTTCGGCGAGCGGCTCGCTCGGCCTCGACCGCACGCTCGACTATTCCGGACGCATCGTTCTCGGTCCGTCGATCGTGAAGAGTTTCGGAAAGACCGGACGCTACATCGCGGACTCCGAGGGCCGCGTCGCTCTGCCGTTTCGGGCTTCCGGACCGATCGCGTCGCCGAAGGTCACGATCGACGAGAGCATCGTCCTCGTCCTCGGCCGCCGCGCTCTCGCCCGTCAGGCCGGAGAGAAAGTCGGCGGCGACGCGGGAAAGCTCCTGGGCGACGTTCTCGGAAGCGGCGACGGCAAGCAGGCCAGCCCCGCGGACATCCTGCAGCAGTTTCTGAGGCCGCCTCCCACACCGACGCCCCGCCCTCGACACTAGGAGGTTTCATGCGCCGACGCCACTCACCGAGTCTGGCCGCCGCCCTTCTTCTCGCCGCCGCGGCCTCCCTTGCCCAGGAGCCGATCGACCTCTCGAAGATCTTCAAGTCCGATCCGGCCTCGAAGCTCTCCAACGCCGACATCGTGGCCGGGCTCAAAGAAGCTCTCGAGGTCGGCACGACGAGCACCGTGGATCTCACGGGCAAGCTCGACGGCTACTTCGGCAACGCGGCCATCAAGATTCTCCTGCCCTCGCAGTTCCAGACCGTCGAGCAGGGGTTGCGCATGCTGGGGCAGGGGCAGAAGGTCGACGAGCTGGTGCTCGCGATGAACCGCGCCGCCGAGAAAGCCGCCCCCGCGGCGAAGGACATCTTCTGGTCGGCCATCAAGGAGATGAGCTTCGAGGACGCCCGCAGGATTCTCTCGGGCGGGGACACGGCCGCGACCGACTACTTTCGCGCGAAGACCTCCGAGACTCTGACCGCCGCGTTTCGTCCGGTCGTCGACGCTTCGATGACGGAGGTCGGCGTGGTCCAGCAGTACAAGCAGCTGCTGAGCGCGTACCAGTCGGTGCCGTTCGCCTCGGCGCTGCCTTCGTTCGACATCGAGGCCTACGTCGTGAGCAAAGCGCTCGACGGCCTGTTCACCGTGCTCGGAGAGCAGGAGCGGAAGATCCGGACGGATCCGGCGGCCCAGGTGACGAGCCTGCTCAAGAAGGTCTTCGCGAAGTAGAAGCGCCTAGAATGCGCGGGTGACCCGCCGGCCCGCGCTCTTCGTGTCCCACGGCTCCCCGATGATCGCGATCGAGGACGATCCCTGGAGCCGGGCGCTCGCCGAGTTCGCGGCGCGGTCGCCGAAGCCGCGCGCCGTCGTGGTCGTCTCGGGACACTTCGAGGCCCCGGGGCCGGTGCGGGTGACGGCCTCGGCGGCGCCCGAAACGATCCACGACTTCTCCGGCTTTCCCGAGGAGCTCTTTCGCATCCGATATCCGGCGAAGGGAGACCCGGGGCTCGCGGCGCTCGTGGTGCGGCTGCTCGAGGAGTCCGGGATTCGAGCGCGGGCCGACGCCGAGCGAGGCCTGGATCATGGCGCCTGGGTTCCTCTTCGCGCTCTCTATCCCGCCGCGGAGGTTCCGGTCGTCGAGGTCTCGCAGCCCCTCCGGCGCAACCCCGAGGACGCGCTGCGCATGGGCGCGGCGCTCTCGCGGCTGCGGGACGAAGGCGTGCTCCTTCTGGGCACGGGCGGGATCGTCCACAATCTCTCGGCGCTCGATCCGTCCGCTCCGCCCGGGCAGGCCGCGGAGTGGGCGCGCGCCTTCGACTCCTGGATCGCCGAGCGCCTCGCGGCAATGGACGTCGCCGGCCTCGCGTCCTATCGGACGACGGCGCCCCATGCCGAGCGCGCCGTGCCGACGCCCGAGCACTTCGACCCGATCTTCGTGGTCCTCGGCTCGGCCCGCACGGGCGACCGGGCGGTCACGATCTACGAGGGCTTCCGCTACGGGACGATCTCGATGCGGAGCTTCGCGATCGGGTAGGGGCGCCCTTTCCCCAGCCCCGCCCTACGTCTTTTTCATCGGAACGACCGTCAGGACGAGCCCGAGTGCCGCCAGGCCGATCGACACCCAACGCGCGGTCTCCCAGCCTTCTTTCTTCGACTTCTCTTCCGAAGAGAAGACCGACTTGATCCCGCCCTCGACCGTGTCGTAACCGGCCCTCTGGCTGGACGCCAGGACGAACCCCACCAGTCCCAGAACGAGAAGGATGATGCCTGCGCGTTTCATGTTTTACCTCTGAGCAGGCTCTGAGCAAGGACGATACCAACCCGGGGCTTCCCCGGGGGCGGAATCGCGCCGTACCGGCTCGGCGTATCACCCCGGCGGGAGGCATCGACATGAAGTTCGGAGTTCTGGGAACCGGAATGGTGGGCGAAGCCGTCGCGGGGCGCCTCGCCTCGCTGGGCCACGAAGTCACGATGGGAGCGCGCGACGCCGGCAACCCGAAGGCGCGGGCGTGGGCGGAGAGTGCGGGACAGCGAGCCTCCTCGGGCTCCTTCGCGGATGCGGCCGCGTTCGGGGAAATCGTCTTCAGCTGCACCCTCGGCTCGGCGTCGATCGAAGCGCTGCGCGCGGCCGGCGCGAAGAACCTGCGCGGCAAGGTTCTCGTGGACGTCTCGAATCCGCTGGAGGTCCGGCCCGGCGCGCCGCCCTCGCTTTTCACCGCTGCCGCGGGCGATTCGCTCGCGGAGCGGATCCAGGCGGAGTTTCCGGAGGCGAGGGTGGTCAAGACCCTCAACACGGTCAACGCGGCGCTCATGGGGCATCCGGAGAAGCTGCGCGGCGAGACGGACGTCTTCATCGCCGGCAACGACGGGCCGGCGAAGGCGAGCGTGACCGAGATCCTCCACCAGTTCGGCTGGAAGAGCGTCCTCGACCTCGGCGACCTCACGGCGGCGCGCGGAATGGAGGCCTATCTCCTGCTCTGGCTCCGGCTCTCCGGGGCCCTGAAGACGGCCGCGCTCAACGTGAAAGTCGTGCGGTAAAGGCCGGCGAACGAAGAAGCCCCTCTCTCCCCGGAGGAGAGGAGAGAGGGGAACGGGGCTCGCCTGGAGCGAGCCCGGGAGCTCTCGGAACTCGGGAGTCTTGCTGCCGAATCTAGGGAGGCCGGGCGCCGCCCGCAATTGCTCGGGAGTCCAGAAAAGGTTCAGGACGAAGGAGTTCAGGGGGAGGTCAGGTCCCGGGGGCTCGAGGTCAGGAGGAGGTCAGGAGCGGCCATCTGGCCGCCGGTTCAGCGTCTCCGCGGGCGGACATCAAATGTCCGGGGGCCGAAAGCATTCTCCTGGTGAGAGATGGAAATGGGTAGCGTCCTCGCCCCGAGCGTCTGGTGCCGCAGCCGTGATTGCCGCGAAGGCAAGACGGTGGAGCACGGCCCCGGCGACGGCTGCTCCTGTCACCCGAACGCGGGCGCCCTCGAGCTCGAGCTTGAGCGGGAGCTCCAGAGTGTCGAGAAGCCGGAGCCTCGTCTCACCGTGCTTCGAGCCAGGGCGATGCGCCTGCCCGCATTCGCCTGCCGCGCCTGCGGTCGCGCCGCGCGGCGGATGGTCGAGTATCCGGAGCTCTTCTTCCGCTGCGAAGAGTGCGCAAGCGCGGGCCGGTGGCCGGCCGCGTCCGGCCGCGGCCTCCTCTAAGGGAAGGCGCCTCTGCCTCTGCCTCTAAGGCGATACGCTTCCGCCTTCGGAGGTGGCCGGATGGCCGTCTTCGCTCCCCGCGCTGCAGAGACTGTTCACTTACTTCGCGCTGGGCCAACGCCAAAACACTCGAGTCGGTCGAGCCGCTGACGGCCGAGGAATACACGCGGGAGGTCGGCGGAAGCTTCGGTTCGATCCGAGGCACGCTGGTGCACCAGTACGGGGCCGACTGGGTCTGGCTCGAGCGCCTCCACGGCCGTTCGCCGCGCGCCCTGCCTTCGGCCGACGAGTCCCTCGCGAGCCTCGAGTCTTTGCGCGAGAAGTGGAGGGCCGTCGAAAACGCGACGCGACAGTTCGCCGACGCGCTCACCCCCGATCGTCTCGAGACGACCGTGACCTACGTCAACTTCGTCGGCGAGACGTGGACGTACACGCTGGGCGATGCGCTCCTGCATATCGCGAACCACGGCACGTATCACCGCGGGCAGATCGCGACGCTCTTGCGGATTCTCGGCAGGACGCCGGTTTCGACGGACTACCTCCGCTGGATCGACGAAGGGTCGCCCGCCGCGGGATAGGCTCGCTCCATGCTCACCTCCCTCGAATCGCTTGCCACGCTCTACGCCTTCAACCGCTGGGCGAACGCGAAGACGCTCGAGTCGGTTGAGGCTCTCACCCGCGACGAGTACGAGCGGTCCATCGGAGGCAGCTTCGGCTCGGTCCGGGGCACGCTCGTCCACCTCTACGGAGCGGACTGGGTGTGGCTCGAGCGGCTGCACGGCCGCTCACCCCGCGCCATGCCCGAAGGCAGCGAGCTGGAGACGCTCGAGGGCCTTCGCGTGAAGTGGCGGGAGGTCGAAGACGGCCGCGAGGCGTTCCTCGCGAAGCTGACGGCCGAACGGCTCTCCGAGCCGCTCGCGTACACCGGCTTCGACGGGAAGGCCTTCACCCGCCGGCTCGGCGACGCCCTGTTCCACATCGCGAACCACGGGACGTACCACCGGGGCCAGGTGGCGACGCTCCTGCGGCAGCTCGGCAAGACGCCCGTCTCGACCGACTACACGCGTTACCTCGACGCGCGAAACCCGGCCTGACGGACTCGAACCGCCCTGACTTCACCCGGGACCTCCGGTGTCAGGAACCCTGGCGTCGAGACTTGGCGGCCTCGAGCGTGTTGACCGATTCGGTTTCGCGCTGAAGGACCTGGCTGCCGTAGCCCTTCTTCGTCACGAACTGAAAGTCCACCTGCTGGTAGGGAACCCCGGAGGGGAGGAGCTCGCGCCGGTAGTGCCAGACCTCCATCCGGTTGTTGTCCGAATCGAGGGCGTTGCGGTTCGGGTTACCGAACTTCGCGCTCTGGGTCGCGAGCTTGCCCGAGGTCACGGACCGTCCGCCGCTCGCCTTTAGTTCCTGCTCCGCGATGTCGGCGTCCTGCGAGCCGACCGTCGACATGCCCGCGCTGTCGTTCGCGTCTTCACCCGTCCGCATCGGCTTGCGGCCGGCCCAGGTCGGCGGACCCATGAGGACGAAGACCATGCCTCGATCGGTAAGGCTTCCGCGCTGTTCGGGGTCGACCGCCAGGTTTTCGTCGGCGAAAGCGACGCGCCGCTCGAACTCCTGCCGGTACGTCCGGCCGTCGGCGCCGGGCAGCGCCGCGCGCGCCGTCCAGAACTCATCGACGAAGGTGACGCGCGCGTTGGGCTCCGTGAGGGCCGACCACGTCGCCTTCTCCGAATCGGTCATGATCCAGCGCACCGCTCCCTCGCCCCAGTACTGGTCGGCGGGATATCGATCCTTCGTGTCCTCCGGCGGCTGGAACTCCTTGTAGGCCTCGCCGAGAGAGGGCGCGCGCTCGGCGGCCTGCTTCTGCGCCTTCTCGAAGGCGGCGACGGCCTTCCTGGAATGGATTGCGCCGTCGATCGTGGCGCCGGGCTGCAGCTTCAGAAACGCAGCGAAGCTCGCAATCGCCTCGTCCGTCTTCCCGAGGTTCGGCGCTGCAGATGCCGCGGTAGAAGGCGAGAGGGCCCGCGAGCTGCTTCTGCGCGCTCTCGTTGCCGGGCTTGCCCGCCTCGGCCTCCAGCGCATCGAGCGTCTTCAGCGCGTCGGCCCACGCTTCCGATTTGACCTCCGCCTTGACCTTGCCGAAGAGCTCCGGAAGTGTCCGGGCTTCCGTCACAGCGCTCACCGCGGTCACAGCCGAAATGAGCAGTACAGAAACCGCCAGAAAAAGCCTTTTCATCTTCGCCCCGTGCCAGTCGGCTCCCAGCCAACGCCGGTCATGTTCCCGCAGGACCGCGGGCGTTACGTCGAAGGCTCTTCGGGGTCGATCCGGCCCGGCCGGCCCAGCTTCAGCGGGAAGCGGGGACCGGCCTCGCGGCCTCGAGCGTGGTGACGATGTTCGACTCGCGCTGGAGCACGCCCGCGCCGTACCCCTGCTTGGTCAAGAACTTGAAGTCCAGCTCGTGGAACGGGGCACCGGCCGGAAGGAGCTCGCGCCGGTAGTGCCAGGTTTCGATCGTGTTCGTGTTCGCCCCCAGGGCGTTCTTTCCGGGTCCGGCGAAGCCCGCGCTCAGCGTCGCGAGCTTGCCCGAGGTCGTGCCTCCCGCGCGGGCGCCCCGCTGCGCGTTGGCGGCGTCCTGAGAGCCGACTCTCGAGAGCCCGTCCGAGATGTCCTGTTCGTCCCCGCTGCGCATGGGCTTTCGCGCTGCCCAGTTCGGTGCGCCGAGGAGGACGAAGACCATGCCGCGGTCGGTCAGGCTTCCGCGCTTCTCGGCGTCCTGCACGAGGTTGGCGTCCGAGAACGCGACGCGGCGCTCGAACTCCTGCTTGTACGTCCGCCCGTCCGGGCCGGGCACGGCCGCGCGCGCTGCCCAGAACGTCTCGACGAACGCGACGCGCGCGTTGGGATCGGTGAGCGCCACCCACGCCTTCTTCTCGTCGGCCGTCATGATCCACTGGACCGGGCCGTCGCCCCAGTATTGATCGACCACTTCCTCCTTCGGCGGCGGCGAGAAAGTCCGGTAAGCGTCGGCGATCGACGGGGTCGTGTCGGATTCCGCCTTCTGCGCCTTCTCGAAGGCGGCCACGGCCTTCTTCGAGTAGACCGCCTTGTCGATCGAGGCGTTCGGCTGCAACTTGAGGAAAGCGCCGAAGGAGGCGACGGCCGCGTCCGACTGTCCCAGGTTGGCGGCGCAGACGCCGCGGTAGAACGCGAGCGGCGCGTCGAGCTGCTTGCGCACGCCTTCATGACCCGGCTTGGCCGCCTCCGCCTCCAGAGCGTCCAGCGTCTTCGCCGCGTCGGCCCAGGATCCGGCCTTGATCTCTTCCTTCGCCTTGCCGAACAGCTCCGGGATCGTCTGTGCGAAGGAATAGGACAGCGACGCCGAAAGCAGAATTCCGATGACGAAAACTCGCTTCATGGCTCCCCCGAGCCGGTCATTCTACTCGTGAGCGGCCGCGCGCGAGACGATAGGCCACGGCGAACAGCAGAGCCGACGCCGCGATCAGCATCAGCGCTCCCCAGAAGACGTTGCGCGCCATTCCGCGCGCCCGGCCGGAAGCGTCTTCGATGGTTCGCTTGGTCAGTGCGTCGAGCCCGGCCAGGACGGCCTCGCGCTCCTTGGAAATGCTCGCCATGGCGGCCCGGCGCTCTTCGCCGAGCGCGGCGAGCGCCGCCTCGCGCTCCGCCGTGATGAATCCGGTCATGGCGAGACGTTCCTGCTCGACGGCCGCCAGCAGCTCGGTGCGCTGCTCGTCGAGCAGCCTCAGGAGGGGCTCGCGCGCTTCGCGGACGGCGCCGGGCAAGTCGGTGAGCAGCGCGTCCGCGCGGCGCGCGGCCACGCCGATGGCATGGACGTCGTCGAGAGTGGCGCTCAGGCTGTCGCGGCCCGCAATGTCTTCCGCGGCGAGCGCCGCCTGCCACCGCGTCACCTTGGGCAGGAGCGTGATGTAGGCGTTCAGCCGCAGGGAGATGTCGGCCAGAGTGTCCGTGGCCTGGCCGACCGCGGCGAGCGCTCCGGCGCTCTCGTCCTGGGAAAAGCGGGCGAGCGCGGAGATCGCGGTCTCCCGTGCCAGGAAGGACCCGCCGATCGGGTGTGCGCGGGCGAACTCCTGGAGCTTGGCCTGTCGCCGGAGGTAGACCGCTTGATCGGTGTAGAGAGAGGAAGCCCTGTTTTCGGTGAGCCTCACCATCTGCTGGACCGCACCGACGGCGATCTCCTGCTGGGGGCCGAAGGCGTCTTTTCCGGCGCCCTCCTCGAGGTAGTACTCCATCTGGTAGACGAACACCACGAGGTCGAGGGCGCCCACGAGGGGGTCAGGACGGAGGGCGGCCGCGTAGAGGGCCGGGATTCCGTCCGCTTCCCAGAGAAGGGCGAGGCGCCGAACGGCGGGATCGGAGGAATTCGCGCGGATCTTGTCGGCGGCCGTCTCGACGATGCCTCCGAGCTGCTGCGGCAGCTCGTAGAGGCGGAGGCGAAGCTCGGTAGCGCTGATGCCGCCGGGCGTACCCATCTTTTGCTGGAGCGCGGAGCGGTCGGACGGGGCCGTGCTCCCGCAGGCCGACAAGAGACCGCATGCCGCCAGGAGCGTCGCGACCCGGGTGAGCCGTGTACCGGATGGCATCAGCGCCTCCTCTCCGTCAGCTTTTCTCCGGCTCCTCCGCCCGGTTCTGGACGAATTGCCAGCCGAAGCGGCCCTTGATGCAGAGATGCCCGGCGGTGACATCGTTGTCCAGCGGCGAGGTCACGCGGACGATCGCGTTGTCCTGGACGCGGAGCTCGAGCGTGCAGCCCACGCCGCAGTAGGGGCAGATCGTGTCGGTGACCGTCTGCTTCGACTCGTCCCAGCGGCCCGCCTGCCGCAGATCGTGCTCGCTCTTGAACATGAGCGCGCCCGTGGGGCAGACGCCGATGCAGTTGCCGCAATAGACACAGGCGGACTCGGGCAGGGGCGTCGCGAGCTCGGTCGAGATGCGGGCGTCGAACCCTCGGCCCGCGACCGCGATGGCGAAGGTGTTCTGGGCCTCGACGCCGCAGGCCTGCACGCACTTGTAGCAGAGGATGCAGCGCGCGTAGTCGCGCACGTAGAGGTCATTGTCGATCTTGACGGGCTGGGAGACCGTGGCAGCGGTCGCCGCCCTTCGGCATCCGCGGAGTGGTGATGCCCCGGCAGCGCGGCATCGCGCTCTCCCGCTCTCGCCGCGGGCGCGGGCGGGCCGTATCGGGCGGGCTCGGCGCCGTAGCGTTCCATCCAGCCGCGCACCTCGTCCGAGGCGCACGAGAGGTCCACCGAGGAGGCCAGAAACTCCAGGACGACGCGGCGTGACAGGCGCACGCGCTCGGTGTCGGTCGAGACCTTCATCTTCGGCTCGACCGGCCGTGAGCAGGCCGGAACGAGGACGCGCGAGCCCTCGACTTCAACCACGCAGACGCGGCAGACGTTCACCGGCGTGAGGTTCTCGAGGTAGCAGAGCGTCGGGGTGTCGATGCCGCGCGAGCGGCAGGCCTCGAGGATCGTCGTGCCGCGCGGGACCGTGACGGGCGCGCCGTCGATCGAGAGCTCGACGGGCTGTGTCGGGTCGAGGCGCTTGTCGTTCGGGATCAAGACTTCGCGCCCCCGAAGACGCCGAGCTTCCCGATGGCCGACTGGATGGCGCCCGAGGCCGTCTGGCCCAGGCCGCAGATCGAGGCGTCCTTCATGGCCTTCGCCATCTCGTCGAGGAGGGCCATCTCGCGCTCCATCGAGCCGAGCGGCCGGCCCGCGGCGATGCGGGTGACGAGCTCTTCCTGCCGCTGCGTGCCGACGCGGCAGGGAACGCACTGGCCGCAGGACTCGTCGCGGAAGAACGCCGCGATGCGCCGGACGGCGTCTGCGAGGTCGGCGCGCTCGTCGAAGACCAGGACGACGCCGGAGCCCAGCGTCGCGCCGATCGCGCGGGTGCCCTCGAAGGTCAGGGGTGTGTCCAGGGCCTCGGGCCCGACGAAGAATCCGGCCGCTCCGCCGAGCAGGATTCCCTTCACGGCCCGGCCGCCGGGCACGCCTCCCGCCTCCTCGAGCACCTGGCGGAGCGTCGCGCCGAACTCGACCTCGTACACACCGGGCCGGGCGACGTGGCCCGAGAGGCAGAAGAGCTTCGGCCCGGTCGACTGTCCCGAGCCGATCGCCGCGAAGGCGGCGCCGCCGCCGAGAACGATGTGCTGCACGCAGACGAGCGTCTCGACGTTGTTGATGACGGTGGGCTTGCCGAAGAGACCCTTCTCGACGGGAAAGGGCGGCTTGTTGCGCGGCTCTCCGCGGAAACCCTCGATCGAGTTGAAGAGGGCGGTCTCCTCGCCGCAGATGTACGCGCCGGCGCCGCGTCGGACCTCGACGTCGAAGGCGAAGGCCTGGCCGGCGACGCGCGGGCCCAGGAATCCGCCGGCGCGCGCGGCCGTGATCGCGGCCTCGAGCCGCTCGATCGCGAGCGGGTACTCGCCGCGCACGTAGATGTATCCGTGCGCGCAGCCCGTCGCATAGGCGACGATGGTCATCGCCTCCAGCACCGCGAAGGGGTCCTCCTCCATGATCACCCGGTCCTTGAAGGTGCCGGGCTCGGACTCGTCGGCGTTGCACACGATGTAGTGCGGCTGCGCCGGCTGCTTCGCCACGGCTTCCCACTTGCGGCCGGCGGGGAAGGCGGCGCCGCCCCGGCCCACGAGCTTCGATTCGAGCGCTTCGCGGACGATGCCCTCGGGACCGAGAGCGAAGGCTTCCTCGAGCGCCGCGTAGCCGCCGTGCGCGCGATAGTGCTCGAGGCTTCCGGGGTCGACCCGCCCGACGCGCGCGAGCAGGCGCAGCTTTCCGCGGCGGGCGTCGAGCGTCTGGGGCGCGGAAAGAGCGCCGACACGCGTTCCCGAGGGCCTCACGCCGGGGCGGGGCGAGGCGGCGGCCTCGAGGTCGCAGGGGGCGAGCTCGAAATCTTTCGATCCCTCGCCCGACGTCTGTACGAGCGCGGCCGGCGCTCGCTCGCAGAGGCCCAGGCACGGGGACGACTTCGCCACTCCCGCCGGGAGCCGCCGGCGAAGCTCGGCGAGAAGCTCACGACCGCCCGAGAGCCGGCACGCGATGTCGTCGCAGACGTGCACGATCGTTCCGGGCTGCGGGGACACCGAGAACATGGCGTAGAACGTCGCGACGCCCCAGGCGTCGGCGGGCGCCACGGAGAGCCGCTGGCAGATGTAGTTCAGCGCGCCCGGAGAGATCCAGCCTTCCCGTGACTGCGCCGCCCAGAGGGCGGGCAGCAGCAGATGCCGCTTCGCCCGGATCGCGTCGCCGCCCGTCGCGACGTGGCCTTCGAGGTCCATCCGCCGCCTTCCGCCTTCCCATCCCGAGGCCGGCGGGCCCAGGACGGCGTCCACGGCCGCGCGCTCCGCGGGCGAGGATTCGGCGCCCGGGATCAGGTGCAGATCCACGGCGCTACTCTAGCAGCGGGGAATCGCCCGCCTCAGGGCTTTGCCTCGCTCCTGGCCTTCTCGCGCGCCTGCTCCCGCTCCTTTTGCTGTTCCACGACGAGCTGGTAGGCGAGGTAGTACTTGTAGATGTTGCTGACGTAGGTCACGGTCTCGCGGCCGATCTTCTCGGAGGCGATGATCTCGACGTTGTTGAACCAGACGTTGGGATTGAGGCCGCGTTCCTTGGCGATCTTCCGGAGCTGGGAGATGCGGCCCGGCCCGGCGTTGTAGGACGCGAAGGTGAAGAGGCCCTTGTCGAGCGGGGTCATCGGCTCCTTGCCGTAGTACTTGTCGAGCATGAATCGGACGTACTTGACGCCGGCGTGGATGTTGGGATCGATCTGGTGGATGTCGCCGACGTTGAGCTCCTTGCCCGTGGCGGGCATCACCTGCATGACGCCGATCGCGCCGACCTGGCTCTTGGCGTTCTGGTCGAGGCGCGACTCCTGGTACCCCTGGGCCGCCATCAGGAGCGTGTCCATGTCGTACTGGCCGCAGTACTTCTCGAAGTACTTGACGACACCGTTGAACTTGGCGCGCTCCGCCTCAGACGTCGCGCTCTTCGCCCACTTCGTGTTCTTCAAATACCTGCTGAGGAGCTGATTCCGCATCGAGGAGCCTTCCGGATAGCGGGCGATGAATGCGTCGAGCGCCTTCTTCAGTTGCGGACTGTTCTTGCGGATCATCCAGCCCGCCTCGCCCCCCGTGCGGACCGCCGCCTGGGGATGGAGCTCGATCTTCGTGAAGACCTGCTTCCAAAACTCCGCGCGCGTCTCGTCGACGACCGTCGCCGTGACCAGTCCGGCGTTGACCATCTCGAGGATGTCCTCGGCCTCCAGGTTGTCCGGCGCGATACGGATCTTCACGGGCGGCTTGCCGGCCTTCTTGAGCTCGGCGTTGAGCTTCTCGACGCTCTCGTAATACGAGGATGCCTTGCGGAGGTAGACCTCTCGGCCGGAGAGATCCTGCGGGGAGCTCAGCGGCGGCTGGCCGGCCGTCGTCACGACGATCTCCGAGACGTTCTTGGCCGTCGGATTCGTGAAGTCGATTTCCTTCCGTCGCTCGGGGGTGATCGTGAGGTACCCCATCGCCACGTCCCCGTAGCCCTCCTTGAGCGACTGGATCAGGTCTCCGCGCGCATCGGGCTTGAAGACGACGTGGACCCGGACGTGGCCCTTCTTGAGGTGCTTGTTCAGGTCCTCCTCGAAGAGCTTGAAGACGTCGTGGGCGAGGCCTCGCGGTTGCCCCTTGTCCACGAAGTAGAGCGTCTTCGAGTAGGGCACGAGCACACGGATCTGCCGGCGCTGGAGCATGCCGTCGAGGTCGCCGGTATGTTTCTGCTCGCGGAACTTCTCGAGAGCAGCCTCCGAGGGCGATTCGGCCTGCGGCTTGGGCTTGGGTGTCGGCGCCGGGGATGCGGCGAAGAGGAGAGCGGCGACTCCGACGATCGGAAGAAATGTAAACATCCGCGCGATCTTATGCCGGCGCGGGCGCCCCCCCAATTTCTCGATGCGGATCGCCGTGGCCTTGAACTCCGCCGTCCCGGACTTGGGATCCGTGGCGTCGATGGTGAGCAGATTTGTCGCGACGTCGTCCTGAAAATGCAACGTCATGAAGGCGAGCCCCGGCCGGAGCGTCGTGTCGTAACGCGCGGGCACGTCGACGGCGCCGCGTCGCGATATGGCGCGGACATTCTCGCCATCGGCGATGCCCAGTCGCGCTCCG
Source organism: uncultured Acidobacteriota bacterium (assembly GCA_963723535.1). Classification (GTDB taxonomy): domain Bacteria; phylum Acidobacteriota; class Thermoanaerobaculia; order UBA5066; family Gp7-AA6; genus DAHUXD01. The sequence continues at coordinate 237,129 of CAVRRE010000004.1, read as the reverse complement.
TCCTCCGGAGCGATGTCGAGCGTCTCTCCCCGCCGCAGCGGCGACGTGTAGCCCGCCGTCTGAACGCCGGTGTTGAAGGAGTCGAGCCGCCGTCCCGTGGTCAGGCGGATCGGGAAATCCTCGGTGAGGCGATCGACCGGCGGATCGTGCTCGACGGCGACGAAGATGGCGAGCGGCGGCACGGGCGGGTCTTCCCACAGCCGCCCATGCAGGAACGGGCTTCCGGGATGCGACTCGTCGGGGCAGGGCCACTGCAGGCCTTTGTTCTCCTCGAGACGCCGATAGCTCATCCCGCCGTGCCAGGGAGAGAGTGAGCGCATTTCGTCCCAGACTTGCTCGGCCACCGAGCTTCCGAGATCCACACCGAGGCGCTTGCCGAGCTCGACGAGAATCGCCAGGTCGGATTTCGCCTGCCCCGGCGGATCGAGCGCCTTGCGAACGCGCTGGACACGGCGTTCGCTCGAGGTGACCGTGCCCTCGTCCTCGCACCAGGAGGCCGCGGCCGGCAGAACCACGTGCGCCATCTCGCCGGTCCGCGTCAGGAACATGTCCTGCACGAGGATGAAGTCGAGCCCCGAGAGGAGATGCATCGCCCGCGTCTGGTCAGCCTCCGACTGGGCCGGGTTTTCGCCGAGGACGTACAGCCCGCGGAACTTGCCGTGCTCCATCTCTTCGAACATCCGCGAGAGATGCCAGCCTCTATGGTGCGGAACCGGGAAGCCCCACAGGCGCTCCCACTCGGCCCGCGACTCGGGGTTCTCGACGTCGTGGCCGCCCGGCAGCTTGTTGGGCAGGGCGCCCATGTCCCCGCCCCCCTGGACGTTGTTCTGTCCGCGCAGAGGGCAGACGCCCGAGCCCCAGCGCCCCACGTGACCGGTCAGGAGCGCCAGGTTGATGAGCGCGAAAACGTTGTCGAGTGCATTGTGGTGCTCGGTGATGCCGAGCGTCCAGCACAGCTGCGCCTTCTCCGCTTTCGCATAGGCGTGCGCCACTTCGCGAATCGCCGCGGCGGGCACGCCGGTCTCCTGCTCGGCGTACGCAAGCGTGTATTTCTGGACGCCCTCTCGATACGACTCGAAGCTCGCCGTCGCTTTCGAGATGAACGTGCGGTTTTCCAGGCCCGCCTCGAGGATCTCGCGGCCCATCGCGTTGGCCAGCGCCACGTCCGAGCCGACGTCCAGGCCGAGCCAGATGTCCGCCCACTGCGCCGAGACGGTGCGCCTCGGGTCCACGACGATCAGACGCGCCCCGTTGCGGACGGCCTTCAGGACATGGTGGAAGTAGATCGGATGAGCCTCGCGAGCATTCGAGCCCCACAGGAGGATGACGTTCGCCTCCTCCGTCTCGCGGTACGAGCTCGTTCCGCCCCCCGCTCCGAACACCGTCGTCAGACCGACGACGCTGGGGGCGTGTCAGGTGCGGTTACAGCTGTCGACGTTGTTGGTGCCGAGCGCGACCCGGGCGAACTTCTGGGCGAGGTAATTCACCTCGTTCGTCGCCTTCGAGCACGAGAAGAGACCCAGGGCCTCTGCGCCGTGCGCGTCGCGAACCCGGCGGAACCCCTCCGCGGCCCGGTCGAGCGCCTCGTCCCAGGTCGCCGTCCGGAGCTTCCCGCCCTCGCGAACCATCGGCTCGGTCAACCGCACATACGGTTTCATGGGAAAAGCCTACACCCGGCGGGTCAGTACGACGAGCAGGAGTACGACGACGGCTGACAGCTTCTTCATGGCCCGGCTCCTTCGAAAGGCGGGACACCGCAGGTTCCGCGCCGGTTCCACACGAGTTTCCGCGAGTCGCGGCTACAGATTCCCGGACGAGCGGCGCACGAAAATGGACGCGCGCGGCGCCAAGAATTCGGCGCGCCGGCTCAGCCGGCGAGTGCCTGGACGGATTCCCGGAAGACGGCGGTGTGCAAGTCGATGTCCGCCTCCGTGGTCGCGGGTGAGACCAGCGCCATGTTGTGAAACGGGGTCATGAGGATCCCGCGATTCAGAGCGGCGAGGTGCATGTAACGGTCGAGCTCCGGGTCGATCGCCGCGGCGGCCTCGGAGCCGTTTCGCGGCGGCGCCGGGCGGAACCAGTACTCGGCGCGGCAGCCCAGTTGTGAGACGTGCCACGGCAAGCCGAGCTCGGCGATCACGCCGGCGGCGCCCGATGCGAAGCGGCGCGCCAGCGGGATCGTCTTCGCATAGGCCGCTTCGGTCAGGACGCTTTCGAGCGTCGCCCGCATCGCGGCGAGCGAGAGCGCGTTGCCGGCGAGCGTGCCGCCGATTCCGCCGGTGTCGGACTCGTCGATCTTGATCGCCGCTTCGATTCGGCGCGCGAGGTCGGCCGATACGCCGTAGAGGCCCGCGGGCACGCCACCGGCGATCGGCTTGCCGATCGTGAGAACGTCCGGCGAGAGTTTCCAGGCGCGCGTGCAGCCGCCGGGGCCGGCCGAGATCGTGTGGGTCTCGTCGAGGATGAGCAGCGTCCCCGTCCGTCGCGTCGCCTCGCGGAGCGCCGCGTGGAAGCCCGGCTCCGGATGGACGATGCCGATGTTGGTCATGACCGGCTCGGCGAGCACGCACGCGACGTCGCCTTCGGCGAGCGCGGCTTCGAGAGCGGGCACGTCGTTGAACTCGACGACGCGCGTCGTCGCCGAGGGATCGACGGGAGGTCCGAGGTTGCCGGCCCGGGCGCGCACGGCGCCGTCGCGCAGCGTGACGAACGTCTCGTCCACGGTTCCGTGGTAGCACCAGTGAAAGACCAGGATCTTCGGCCGCCGCGTCAGGTGGCGCGCCAGCCGGATGGCGAAGCGGTTCGCGTCGGTCGCGGTGAGCGTGGCCTGCCAGTAGGGGAGCCCGAATCGGCGGGCGAGCTCCTCGCCCAGCCAGACGGCGTCCTCGGTCGGCAGCATGAACGTCATTCCGCGCCGTGCCTGCGCGGCCACGGCCTCGACGGCCGCCTGCGGTGCGTGGCCCGTCATGGCACCCGTGTCGCCGAGGCAGAGGTCGAGATACTCGTGGCCGTCGACGTCGGTGAAGTGCGCGCCGGAGCCCTCCGCCACGAACAGGGGAAAGCTCCCGGCCCAGCGGACCATCCAGTTCATCGGCACGCCCGAGAGCCAGTGGGCGCGCGCACGGTCGGAAAGCGCGCGGGAGCGAGGGTGCTCCGCGGTGAATCGCTGCTCCTCGAGCGCGAGCCGTTCCCGGAGGCGCCGGCGGTCGGGGAACATCGCGGGCGAGTCTACAGGGGGCGACTCGCCCGAACCGTCACATCTGCCGCTGCATCAGCCGCCGGTTGCGCGATTCGTGGAAGTACTCCCGTTCGGGGCGCGGAATCGCCATGCCGCACCTCGGACAACGCGTCCGATGAGGCACCGTCTCCAGCTCGGTGTGCTGGCAGCGGGGACACCGAAACATCCGGTCGGTCTCGCGCGCCGTTTCCATGACGTCCTCCGGGCCCTCGCGGACGCAAGCCGCGTGCCTGCCCCTTCTCTGGTGCGTCGATTGCAGAAATGTCGGACATGCCTCGTTCCGGCATCGCGAAGCCCGCGCAGCCCGCGGGAGCCACCCCCTTCGTTCCCAGGACCTCGAGCCTCCGCCGCCTCGAAGCCGCGGTCGACGGCTGTCGGGGATGCGACCTCTACCGCGAAGCGACGCAGGGAGTCTTCGGCGCTGGCCCCCGGACCGCCCGGCTCATGCTCGTCGGAGAGCAGCCCGGCGATCGGGAGGATCTCGAAGGGCTTCCCTTCGTGGGACCGGCCGGTGCACTTCTGGACCGCGCCCTCGCCGACGCGAAAATTCCGCGCGAAAGCGCCTACGTGACCAACGTCGTCAAGCACTTCAAGTTCACGCGCTCGGGCAAGCGCCGCATTCATCAGACGCCGGACAGCGGCGAGATCGAAGCCTGTCGCCCGTGGCTCTTCCGGGAGCTCGAGATCGTGAAGCCCCGCGTGCTCGTCTGTCTCGGCGCGACGGCGGCAAAGTCCGCATTCGGATCGAGCTTCCGGATCTCGAAGTCGCGCGGCCGCATCCTCGAGTCGAAGCTCGCACCGCGGACGCTCGCCACGATCCATCCGTCGGCGGCCCTGCGCGCTCCGGATTCCGCCTTGCGCCGCCGGCTCTATCGGCAGCTGGTCGACGATCTCCGCGTCGCCGCTCGTGCGGCCGGCCCGCGCTAGCCGCTCCTACTTCTCCTCGTCCGGCTCCGAGCGTTTCCGCGCGGTCGAGCGGTTGTGGTACTCGAGGCCCTGATCCCGCGGATCGAGATCCGCGCCGGTCTGCCAGCCGAGGCGATGCGTGTTCTCGTCGAAATGCTCGGCGGAGCGTTCCGGTGCCGCGAAGGGATCGCTTCGCAGGAGCTGTCGCCAGTAGTCGCCTTCCGCGACCTCATCGCGGTCCTCGTCGGATGCCAGGCCGCCCGTCCCGATCGACTCCCCGCGATCGAGGCCCAGGCCCGTGGCAGTGCCCGAGGCGATCTCCTGAAATGCGCCCTCCTGGTCGCCGGTCGACGCCATGGTCTCTGCGTCGTCGACGCCGGAGCCCTCGCGGGACATCCCCGCGTGGGCGGTGCTTTCGGGGTCATGGGGCTTGGCGCTTTTCGTGCGGCGGGCCTTCTTTTCAGGGGTTTTTTCCATGCCCCTCGAGGATGCGATTTCGGTGCCATGGAGAACGCTCGGCGGGAGAAACGGGATCGGAGGCGGACTCGCAACATAATGCCCGGTCGTGAGGACGTGGGCCAGCCCCGGCGGCCCCCGGACCGGCTCGGTGACGAGCCGGTTCACGACGCGCCGCCTTAGGTCGGTCCTCGCGATGTGGCGCGCGTCGATCCGGGGCCGGGACCTCTTCGTCGCGAGCATTCCCGTCACGGCCTCGCTCTTTCTCGCGGGCTATCTCACGGTCCGCGCCGAGTCGGCGGCGCGGCAGGAGTTTCAGCAGAAGGCGGCGCAGCTCCGGAGCGAAATGTTCGAACGGCTCTTGCGCCCGGTCGAGAGCCTGCGGGTGCTTACGAGCTTCATCGAGATTTCCGGCAGCGTCACGCGCCAGCAGTTCCGGCTCCTCGCGATTCCGCTCCTCACGCGGCATCGCGCGGTCTCGGCGTTCGAGTGGCAGCCTTTCGTCCGCGAAGAGGGCCGCGCGGCGGCCGAGGCCGAGGCGCGCGCCGCCGGCCTGGTCGACTACCACTTCTGGGAGACGGCTCCGGACGGAGCGCGTCGCAACGCGAGTCGGCGGCCCTTCCACATTCCAATTCACTTCATGGAGCCGCCGAGCGCCGGGGCTCTCGGCTTCGACCTGGCGAGCGACCCGAAGCGGCTCCCGAACGCCGAGAGGGCCCGCGACAGCGGACGCATCACGGCCTCCCAGCCGTTCCTCCTCATTCAGGACACGGGTCGGAGCGACGTGTCGCCCGCCGTCGTCGTGTACGCGCCCGTGTACGCCGAGCGCGAGCCGGCGACGGTGGCCGAGCGCCGCGCGGCACTCCTCGGATTTGCCGCCGTCATCTTCCATGTCGCTCCCCTGATGGAGATGGCGGCCTCGAAGGCCGGGGCCTCCGGGATCGCGTTTCTGCTTCGCGACGATGAGGATCCCGGGGCGCCGGCGCTCGCCGAGCGGCCCCTGCGATTCACGTCGTTGCCGCGGCGCTCGGGTTTCCAGGTCTCCGACGTCGTCGAGTTCGCCGAGCGCAAGTGGCGGCTGGACGCCGTCCCGCTCCCGGGGAAGTTTGTTCCGTCTCGGCGGGCAGCCGTCGGCGTCGCCCTGGCGGGGCTCCTGACGGGCCTCGTCGGCCTCGTGCTGATCACCTTGCTTCGCGTCATCCTGCGCTTGAAGCGCCAGAGAGAGAAGGTGGGGCCGTACCGTCTGGTGCGACGACTCGGGCACGGGGCCATGGGCGTCGTGTGGGAGGCGCGCCACGCGCTGCTCCGGCGGCCGACCGCGGTGAAGCTGCTCGCTCCGGGGACCGAGGGCGAGCGAGCCCTCGCCCGTTTCGAGCGCGAGGTCCAGTTGACGGCGGGCCTGACGCACCCGAGCACGATTGCGATCTACGACTACGGCCGCACGGCGGACGGTGTTTTTTACTACGCGATGGAGCTCCTGCGCGGCCTCAACCTGCAGCAGCTCGTGGGCTTCGACGGGCCCCTTCCGGCCGGGCGCGTCGTCCCCATGCTGCGGCAGGCCTGCGGCGCGCTCTCGGAAGCGCACGCGGCGGGGCTCATCCACCGCGACATCAAGCCCGCCAACATCATGATCTGTCTCTACGGCGGAATTCCGGACTTCGTGAAGCTGCTGGATTTCGGCCTCGTCAAGGACATCGCCGCCCCGGACGCGTCCGAGACGTCCCCGCAGCCGGACGGGACAGAAGACGGACAGCTCTCGCACGACGGATCGCTTCTCGGCACGCCTCTCTACATGTCGCCGGAGGGCATGAGCGATCCGGTAGGCCTCGACGCCCGCGCGGACATCTTCGCGCTCGGAGCGGTCGGCTACTTCCTTCTGACCGGAAAGGCCCCCTTTCCCGGCCAGACCGCAATCGAGATCTTCAAGATGGAACGTCACGGGCCCGTGACCCTTCCGATGGCGGCGGCGGGAGTGCCGTCCACGCTCGTCGAGACGATCGCCAGGTGTCTGAGCTTCCGGAGGGATGACCGCCCGGCCTCTGCCGAGGCCCTCGACGCCCTTCTCGAGGCGTGCCGCGTCACGCCCTGGAGCGCCTCGGAGGCCCGGGCCTGGTGGCGGACCCGGGGAGCCCAAGCGCTGGAGGCGACCCGGCCGGAGACGGAAGAGCGCGAAAGCGGCCAGGCCGTTTTCCCGGCCACGGCGAGCGGCAGCCAATCTTGACCCCGGCCCGGCGGCCTTCCCGGCCATAGAATAGCCGCCAAACCAAGCGAGGACCGAGATGTTGAGCGTGGATGCCGCCTTCGACAGATTCGGATCGGCTCTCCAGGAACGGGGCTACAAGGTCGAGAAGGACGAGAGGCCGCCCGAGGCGCCGGAAGATCGGATCGTCGTTTTCATCTCGCAGGACATGCACGTGCGCATCCGCTGGCACGGCAAGGCGCGCATGCTCACCCTCGACGTCCACGCCGACGACGAGTGGGTGGAGTTCGCTCGACGCAACTTCGGGCCCGCGGGTCTCGAGGACAGCTCCGTCGACGCTCTCGTTCGGAAGGTGCTCCTCGAGGTCGCGGAGACTTCGACCGACTCCGACTGACGACGACCCGCTAGATCCGGGTTTCCCGATCCAGGACGGCGATGGCCCCTGCGTAGATGGACTCCGCTTCTTCGGGGCTGCCGCCGATGGCCGTCAGTCCGATCTTTCCGTACTGCGACAGCGCTCCGATCATGTGGAAGAGGGCGCCACTCTCGTTCGCGTGGCTGTAGTGGAGGCGATTCACCGTCACGAGATCGATCAGGTCATCGGGACAGAGTCCACGATAGGACGGCGACTGCAGGTTGTCCGTCGACCGATAGAACTTGGGACGGCCGTCGGGCGAGAAGAAGTGGCCTGATTCGGAATCCAGCTGCCCTCCCGTCAGGAACTGAAGCGCGAGAAAGGGATGTGTCGTCCCGCCGATGCGAAGATTGATTTCCAGTGCGAACGTCTCCCAGGACGCGTCCGGACGCCGGCCGGCGAAGAAGTCGACGCCGAAGCGGCTGACGACCCCGCGTTCGGCGAGGACGCGGCCAATCGCGCGCGCCGCGTCCTGGATCGAGCGACGGTACGGATCCGCCGCCGGAAACCGGCAACCCTGGTACACCTGGCCCGAGACTCCGCCGAGAATCTGGTCGTGGCTCGAGAGGAGCACGACCTCCCCGAGAGGGTCGATGCGCAGCTGCACGCTCGGCGAGGCCGCCTCGGGATATTCCACGAACTCCTCGACGATGCCGCCCATCCGTCCGAATTTCTGGCGGTAGCTCTCGGGCGTCTCCTCGGGAACCGCGCAGGAGAGTTGCGCGAGCGCGCTGCGAATCGCTTCGCGGCCTGTCGCCTCGGGATAACGAAAAACGGCGTTGCCTTCCCCGGAGAAGCTGTCCTCGAGCTTCAACAGCGCGCGCCGGATGCCCGGCCTCCGAACACGCAGCTCGTCGAGCGCCTCGACGGCGTCCTCCTCGCTGCGGAGATCCTCGAAGCCCTCGGGGAACTCGACGCCGGCCTCCCGGAAGATCTTCCGGCTTCCCGACTTGGTTCCGAGGTTCGCGAGCGCCGGATCGACGCCGTTCAACGGAATGTCGAGCAGGACCGACAGCCGGCGCTCGAGCGGCGTGGCGTTGAAGCAGGTCATGAACGCCCGCGACCGGTCGGCGATCCCGTATCGGATCCGTTGGATCAGCCGGGGCCGCTCGAGGATCTTTTCCGTCAGCGAGCGCGGCGAGTCGTCGTAGGCGCAGAGGAGGGTCAGGCGCGACCGGGCGTGGCTGGCGGGAATCCCGGCGAGAAGCTGAAAGTAGTACTCGAGGATCAGGGGATGAACGGGCTGCGAGGTCACGTAGACCATGCGGGCGTGGGGGTTGCGCAGGCGAATGAGCAGGAACAGCAGGCGCTCCTCGTAGAAGCTCGCAGCCTCGAGTTTGGAGAGTTCCGCCTGGTTGAGCGTGAGCGAGGGGATCACGACGGAGGTATAGGGTTCCTCCTCGCGCGCCGACAGCGCGCTCCACAGGCTCGCGAGACGGGGCTTCAACCGCTCGAACTCGGCGATTTCGAAGGTCTCGGAGAGGTCGCGGGCAAACGGAGGTTTGGGGATCAATCGGCGTCGCTCACCACACAATTACGTCCTGCGGCCTTGCCGGAGTAGAGGGCACGATCGGCGCGCTCGAAGAGGTCCCGTGCGCTGCCCCCCACCGACGTCGCGATGCCGATCGTAACCGAGATCGGGCGTTCCCTGGCACCGACGCGAAGGGGGCGCGAGCGCAAACACCCGACGATCGCCTCGGCCTGCCGCCGCGCGGCGACAACGTCGGCTCCCCTCATGAGCAGAGCGAACTCGTCGCCGCCCCAGCGCGCCGCCAGGTCGTCCTCGCGCTTGCACTCCATGAGGACCTCGGCGACGCGGACGAGCGCCTGGCCGCCGGCCTTGTGTCCCATCGTGTCGTTGACCGCCTTCAACTGGTCGACGTCGAGCAGCAGCAGAGACAGCGGCTCCCGGTAGCGGACGGAGTGCTCGACCGCCCGGCGTTGATGCTCGTCGAAGGCCCGGGCGTTCGCGAGGGCGGTCAGCTCGTCGTGCTCGGCGAGGTTGCGATAGGCGTCGCGGCTCCAGCGGATGCGTTCGGCACGGCGCCCTTCGACACAGCCCGCGAGACCGAAGACGAGGCTCGTCCCGATGAGAGCGTAGAGATAGAAGAACGAGTTCGCGGCGATCTCGGCGGGAATGTCTCGAACGCCGCCGAGTATCCGAATCAGAAGAGCTCCCACGGGCGCTCCCATCCCGAGCAGCGTACCGGCCAGCGTTTCGCGCCACGGGCAGCCCCTCCTCCGGCGGACGGGACCGGAATCGCCCGAACGGTCCCGGGAGTCGAGGTGCATCGAGTGCATTTCGATCGTGTCGATCACGGCCGTCTACTCGCCCTCTGCTGGGATTCTTTCCCCTCGGCTCCGGTTCGCTGATGATGAAAACGCACCAGACGCGAGCGGATCGTGCGGTGACGGGCTCGGGCCGGGCGAACGTCGCGGAGGCTGCGACCGCGAGATTTGATTCAACCGCATCATCCCGGCCGCCGTCTTCGCGGGGAAGACTCTTGTCCATGACGGTGGCTCTGCAGGTCCGGATGGATGAGGTCGCCGACGCGCCGCGGCTCGAGAGAGAAGTGGCAAGGGGCGGCCGAGGCGCTCCTCGAAAACAGGATCGGCTGTCTGCCGGTCGTCGAGGGCGACCATCTGGTCGGAATTCTTACCGAGTCCGATTTCGTCCGACGCTTTCTGGAAAGGAGCTGACCATGCGTTCCCGAATGAAAACGATCCTGTCTCTGGCGGCTGCCGCGCTGGCCTCGGCCGCCCTCGCCTCGGTCGGTCTGGATTCGATTGACCGGTTCCATCGCATCGACGCTCGCGTGGCTCTCGGCGGACAGCCCACACCCGAACAGATCGCTCTGCTCGCGGACGCCGGGTTCCAGGGGGTCGTCAATCTGCGGGAGCAATCCGAAGAGAACGACGGATTCCACGTCCGCGCCGCCCGGCAAGCGGGAATGCAGTTCTATCGCGTCCCGGTCTCGCCCGTATCCCCGTCGGACGCAGCCGTCGCGAAGTTCCTCGCGCTCGCCGACGACGAGACGCTCTATCCCGTCTACATCTACTGCGGATCGGGCAACCGCGCCGCGGCTCTCTGGATGATCCGCCGCGTCCTGCGCGACGGCTGGACGGTCGAGAAGGCCGAGGCCGAGGCGGTGGCCGCCGGGCTGACCCGGGAACCGTTGCGGGACTTCGCGCGCGGCTATATCGAGCGCCACACTGCGGCGCCGGGAGGAGCCCGTTGAAGCCGATCCGCCGCATTCTCCTCGCGACGTGTTGACAGTACGGGGTCGCTGAGACGACGCGCGAGTCCTAGTACGCGATCCGCCGGGACGGCGGGACGCTCACGCGGCGTTCCACGCGGACGCGCGCGTCCACGACCCGGATGCCGCGCGCGAGCACCTTGACCGGGTTCAGATCCATCTCGCGGACCTCGGGACAGGCTTCGGCGAGCGTGGAGAGCCGCTGCAGAAGATCTCGAAGCGCGCCTTCGTCCATCGGCGCCGCGCCGCGATAACCTCGCAGGAGCGCGGTTCCGCGGACCTCCTCCAGCATGGCGTCGACGTCCGTGTCGGTCAGCGGAGGCAGACGAAACGCCACGTCTGCCAGAAGCTCGACGAGCGTGCCGCCGCTGCCGTAGAGGACGAGCGGCCCGAAGCTCGGGTCGTGGATCACACCGGCAATCACCTCGACGCCTCCGGGAACCATGGTCTGTACGAGAAAGTCGGTCAGGTCTGCCCCGAGCGCCTTCTTCAACGCCCGAGCCTCCCTGGCAACCTCGGCGGAGTCCCCGAGGTCGAGGCGCACGCCCCCGACCTCGGTCTTGTGGAGGATCGCGGGGCCGATCGCCTTGAGCACGACGGGGAATCCCAGGCCGCGGGCGGCGGCGGCCGCGGCCGCCGGCGTGCGCGCGACGCGCGCGGGGGCCATGGGGATCCCGAACGCCGCCAGGAGCTCCTCGGTCTCGGTCGGGGACAGCCAGCCGCCTCCGCGCTCGAGCGCCCGCTCGACGATGGCACGGCCGGCGGCCTCTTCGATTCCGGACGGGGCGGAGACGGTGCCGGCGGGCCTCCGCCGCCACTCTCCGTAGGCGGCGGCGCGGGCGAGCGCGATCACGGCCGACTCCGGGAACGGGTACGACGGGATCGGGGCGAGGAGCTTGGGTGCGCCGCGCGCGCTCATGAAAGTCGAGAGCACGGGCTTGCGGGCTCCGGCGGCGCCTTCGACGATCGCCCGCGCGACTTCGTCGGCGTTCGAAGCGATCGGAGGGATGAAAATCACGAGGAGGCTGTCGATCGCGTCGTCGGCGAGAAGGATCTGCTCCGCCTGCCGGTAGTGCGCGGGCGACGCGGAGGCCAGCATGTCGACCGGGTTTCCGACGCTCGCCGCTTCGGGGAGAAATGCGCGGAGCGCCGCCGCGGTCTTGGGCGAGAACGACGGAAGCTCCAGCCCTTGCGCCTCGCACGCGTCGGCCGCCAGGATCCCGGGACCTCCGGCGTTCGTCAGGATGCCGACGCGTTGCCCGCCGGGCACCGGCTGGCTCGAAAGCAGCATCGCGACGTCGAAGAGCTCCTCGAGAGTCCCCGTCCGGATCACGCCGGCCTGCCGGAGCAGGGCGTCGACGACCCGGTCGGACTCCGCGAGGGCGCCGGTGTGCGACGACGCGGCCCGCGATCCGGCTTTCGAGCGGCCCGATTTGACCGCCACGATGGGTTTGCGGCGGGCGACGCGGCGCGCGATCTTCGCGAACCGGACCGGATTTCCAAAGCTCTCGAGGTAGAGGAGGATCACCTCGGTCCGGGGGTCTTCCGACCAGTACTGGACGAGATCGTTGCCCGAGACGTCCGCCTTGTTGCCGACCGATACGAACGTCGAGATGCCGAGGTTGAGCTTCGAGGCGTAGTCGAGAAGAGCGAGGCCCAGGGCTCCGCTCTGCGAGGAGAGGGCCACCTTGCCCTCCGGCGGGTAGATCGGACCGAACGTCGCGTTCAGTTTGAAGCGCGGATCCGTGTTCACGAGGCCCATGCAGTTGGGCCCGACCATCCGCATGCCGGCGGCGCGCACCTTCTCCAGGAGCGCGGCCTCGCGGCGGCGCCCCTCGGCGCCGGTTTCGGAGAATCCTGCGCGTGATGACGACGACGCCCGACACGCCTTTGGCCGCGCAGTCGTCGATCACGGCCTCGACGCCGGCCGCCGGCACCGCGATGACCGCGAGGTCGACCGGGCCGGGCACGTCCGTGATGCGGGGGTAGCACGTCTCCCCGAGGATCTCGCCCGCGCGCGGATTGACGGGCACGACGCGGCCCCGAAATGTTCCGTGGAGGTTGTGGAAGATCTCGGCGCCGATCTTCCCCCTCTCCCGGCTCGCGCCGACGACGGCCACGACGGACGGCTCGAAGAGCCGCTGCATGGAAGCGTGCGCGGCTCGGGCCGAGCGATCCGCCGCGTGCTCTTCGAAGGCCGGCGTGGCCGCGATCGAAAGCGCGATTCTCTCGACGCCGCCCTCGAAACGACGCTCCGTCGTTTCGAAGCCGCAGCTGCGGAACACGTCGATCATGCGCCGGTTGTGCCCGAGCACGTGAGCTTCGAACGTGGTGACTCCCCGGGCGCGGGCGATCTCGGCCAGCCGCTCGAGCAGGCGCGTCCCGACGCCCTGGCCCTGGAGAGCGTCTTCCACGGTGAAAGCGACCTCGGCGCGCTCCGGTCGACGGGGGAGCCGGAAGTAGTGCGCGACCGCCACGATGCGCCCGGCGGTCTCGCCGACCAGCGCGAACTGCTGGTCGTAGTCCACGCGGCAGAACCCGGCGGCCCGCTCGGCGTCCACCTTCGGCAGTGAAAAGAATCGAAAGTAGAGACTGTCGGGGGAGAGCCGCTCATAGAAGGCCAGCAGCGCCGGGGCGTCCGCCGGGCGGATGGGCCGCAGGCGCAGCGTCGATCCCGAGCGCAGGACGACGTCCCGCTCCTCTTCGCGGCGGGTACGCGGCCTCCCCGGTTTCCGGTGGCGTGACGGTCGGACGCAGAGGCCCTCCCTCCTTCAGGCTCTCGCCGGCGAGCCGAAGCCGCCTGATGCATCGGAATCATAGGACCGCGGCGTGCTTCGACCTAGAGTCGAAAGGGAGGTCGGCGATGCACAATCGTCAGGTGCCTCGAAGCGAGTGGTTCCGGTTCTTCCGGGAGTTCAGCCGGCGCCACGACGGCTGGCTCGTGAGGGTGCGCGTCCTGCACCCGAGTCTGGGCTCGCAGGTCGAGCTCTACGACGTGCCTCTCGAAGGCGTCGTCTCGACCCCGGACGCCACGGGACCGATCACGATCTACGCCGGAGGGTCGCCGGAACGCAACCTCGAGCATCGGATCCCGGCTCCCGTCCAGGTGTGGGTCGAGGTGTCGGAGAGGGGAGTGGACCACGCTCTCGGCGTCGTTTCCGACGACGGCACGAAGACGATCCTGGAGTTCCGGACGTCGCCCGCTCCGGAAGACCTCGACGACTCCGAGCGATCCTGACGAGCGGATCGGGGTTGGCCGCCGTTCGGCTTTCCAAGAGGCCGCCAAAACTGATGCAGACCCATCAGTCGCGCCGCAGCCTTCGTCGGCCAGCATGGGGCCGTCAAGGAGGTGCGCGATGACCCGATTTCAGCGGATCCTGATGGCGACAGATTTCTCGCAAGACTGCGCAGCAGCGTTCGCGGAAGCGGCGAGCATGGCCCGCGAGTGGGGCGCTCGACTCACCGTCCTCTACGCGTACGAGGCTCCGGCTGGTGAGTCGGTTTTCGACCTTCCCGCGGGCGATTATTTCGAGAGGCTGGCGTCCGTGCGGGCGGTTGCGGAGAAAAGACTGCGGGACCTGATCTCCGGGGAATTGACGAAAGGGTTGGATGTCCGATCTCTGGCGGTCCTGGGTCCCCCGGCCGAGTCGATCGTCGAGACGGCGGGCCGCGAAAGAGCGGACTTGATCGTCATGGGCACGCACGGTCGGCGGGGGATGGCGCGGCTGCTGCTCGGCAGCGTGGCCGCGACGGTCATAGCGACCGCCGAGTGTCCGGTTCTGACGCTGCGGAGTGCGGGCCGGCGAGCCCGTTTCGAGGCCGCGTAACCTTCGCGTCGTCGGTCGGCGTGGGCCGCGTCTAGAAAATCGCCCAGGCCGCCCACGCGGCGCCGATGACGGCGAGCAGTCCGGGAATGATCTCGAGGGCATAGGTGCGGCCGCCGGCCGTCACGGCGAGGACGGCTTTCGTCACGGTGTTGCTCGAGAGGGCGGCCAGGATCGGCAGGACGGCCTGGGCGGCCGTGAGCTTGCCGGTGGCGACGAGGGACGCGACACCGATCGCGGCCGCGTGCGCGTCCGCGAAGCCGCCGACGGCCGCGGCGAGGATCAGGCCGCGTTCGCCGAGGTAGCGGTGAATCAAGGCCGAGGCGATCGTCACGGCGGAGACGATCAGGGCGAAGACGAGCGCGACCCAGAGGCGGAACGGGCGGCCCCGTTCCGAGGAGTCGCCCCCGCGGCTCCGCGCGCCCCGGATCGCAAACACGAGCGCGTAGAGGACCGCGGCGAGGCCCCCGAAGACGAGCGGCCACCGCAGCGCGGCGAGCGTCGGCCGGCTCGTCGCCGCGAGCAGAATCGCCATCTGCACGAAGGTGGCGACCGTGGACAGAACCGCCGCCGCCACGGCGGCGGGGCGCAAGGCCGGGCTCTCCTTCGCGCGCGCGCCCATGGCCCCGACCGTCGCCGAGCTCGAGACGAACCCGGAGGCGAAGCCGGAAATGGGCAGCCCCGCCCTGGGGCCGAGCGCTCGGAGGGCGATGTACCCGGCTCCGGAGATGCCCATGAAGAGGACGGCGAGCCGCCAGATCGTGCGCGGATTGACGACGCCGAGCGGCCCGATCGCCCGGTCCGGCGTGAGAGGAAGAATCACGAGCGCCGCCGCGGCGAAGACGAGCGCGTCGTGGAGCTCCTGCTCGGTCAGCACTCGCTTGACGAAGCGGTGGAGGCGCGAGCGCGCGGCGAGCAGGATGACGACGCCGACGGCGATGCCGGACGCGAGGCCGGGCTCCTTCACCGCCAGAGCCCCGAGAAGGACCGTCGTCACGAGGGCCACTTCCGTCGTGAGTCCGGGGTCGCGGGCCTTCGACCGGCCGTAGGCGACGGCCGTGAGGGCGCCGACGACGAGCGCGGTGACGACCAGAATCGCCTCGCCTCCGAACGCGAGGCTCAGGCCGCCGGCGAGCGAGGCAAGCGCGAACGTCCGGATGCCGGCGGCCTGGCGCCCGACGCCGGCGCCCTTGCGCCGTTCCCGCTCCGCGCCGATGAGCAGGCCGATGCCCAGAGAGATCGCGAGGCGGAACGCGAGGCTTTCGATCACGGGCGCGCCCGGCGGCACCGCGGGCGGGGCGTTCGCTGCATGCGGCGTGATTCTGTCATCGTGGGCATCGGGGAGGGCGAGCCATGGCCGGGACGTTCTCGGAAAAGGTGGTGCTCGTGGCGGGCGGGACCGGAGCGCTCGGGCGGGCGGTGAGTCTCGCATTTCTCGAGGAGGGAGCGACGGTGATCGTGACCTGCCGCCGGCCCGCGGAACTGGAGGCCCTCCGCACGGCGGCGGGCGCCGCCGGAGCGAGACTCTCCGGGGAGCCGGTCGACGTCCTCGACGAGGCGGCGGTCGTCCGGTTCCTCGCCGGCATCCGCGAGCGGCACGGGGGACTGGATGTCCTGGTCAACACGGTCGGCGGCTACGCGGGAGGCGCGAAGCTCTGGGAGACGGAGGCGAAGGCACTTCGACGACATGCTCGCCCTGAACCTTCGCTCGGGCTGGGTGCTGGCGCGCGCGGCCGTGCCCGCGATGCTCGCCGCGGGCCGGGGCGCGATCGTGAACGTCGCCTCGCGCGCGGCTCTCGTGCACGGCGCCGGCGAGGCGGCCTACGCGGCGTCGAAGGCCGCGGCCCTCGCGCTCTTCGACTCGCTCGCCGCGGAGCTGAAGGGCAGCGGCGTCCGCGTCAATTCGGTTCTTCCGAGCCTGATCGATACCGAGGCCAACCGGAAGGCGATGCCGAAGGCGGACTTCGCGAAGTGGCCCAGGGCCGAGGAGATCGCGCGCGTGATTCTCTTTCTCTGCGGCGAGGACGCGAAGCTCGTCCACGGCGCGGCGATCCCGGTCTACGGCGCGAGCTGACGAGCCTCAGACCTTCGGAACGACCCGAAGATCGGAGGGCGGCCGCGGCGCCTCCCGGCCGAGCAGGCCTCGAAGCCGGCCCAGGACTCGGACAGCTCGGCCAGCTGCGCCAGCATCGAGGCGGCGTTCGTCCGGTCGGTGAAGGGGTAGCTCGGCGGGTCGGCGACGAGCTCGCCGTAGGACGTCTCGCCTTCCTTCTGCGCCTTCGCGGCCTCGATGCGGTCGAAGTATTTCTCGAGCAGGCTCATGGTCGAACGCAAGCGCACCCAGGCGTGGTTGTCCCAGGTCAGGACCGTGTGCTCCGGGGGGTGGTCGCCGAAACGCTCCGCCAGGATCTGAGCCGCGATTCGGCCGCGCTTACTGAGAGCCTTGATGGATTCCTTCTCCATCGTGAGGTTCAGTCCGCCCTCGACCGCGAGCAGGTGAATCTGCGCGACCGGTCTCGAAAGCCCGGGACTTTCAGCTGCAGGTTGTCGCGCCAGTTCTGCATGGTCGCGACGACCTCGGAGAGAAACCAGGAAAGCTGCCCGAGAGCTCCCTCCTCCTTCGGGCTCGACCAGGTCTCCGACAGCCCGTCGCCATTCCTGTTCGGGAGCCAGATGTTCAGGGCTTCCTCGTTCTCCACCCAGGGGAAGCGCTCGTGAAACGGCGTCAGGTTGAAACCGAACGTCGGCCAGCGCGGAATCGGGCCGTCGAAGAAGTGGATCGGGAAGTTGCTGGTGATTCCGCCGTCCGTGAACCAGCACCGCGTGGGCGTCGCCTCATCCCGACGGCCCTCTCGGTTCGGGCTTTCGCTGGTGAAGTCGAAGCCCCAGAGCGGCACGGCGCTGATGAGAAGGGGAAAACTCAAGCTGAGTCGAATGGCGACGGCGACGGGGAGATCCGCCGGTTCGGGCAGCGGGATCAGGCCCTTCGCTTCGGCGATCGCGTGCAGATGACGGCCTCTCTCGGACTTCGGCGCCCTCGCGTGCCGCTTCAGGAAGTCCAGAAGCCTCGGCGAGAAGACGTCCTCGAGCTCGGCGGGGTCAAAGTAGAGGTGATTCGCGTCGACCGGCAGGCGATAAGGCCGCCCCTGGGTCAAGTTCGTCGTCATCACCTCGAGGTTGATCGCTCGGAGGCGGGCCTCTCTGGTGAATTCCTCCATCTGCGCGGCTTGCTGGATCCTCCAGAGATCGGCGAACGTGAGTGGGTCGCCCGGCGCATACCCGGGCGGCCGGACCGCGGCGCGATTTCCTCCGAACGCGATCTCGTCCAGGCTCTCTTCGATCCAATCGGAGAGCGGTTTGGGATGGCCGGGGCGAAGCGGTCCGCTGCCGGGACACAGTCCGAACTTCTGCATCGAGAGCTTGCGAACCGCATCGCGTATGACGAGCGCGGCCGCCGTGACGATGAATCCGACAGCCGCGGCCAGCACGCCCAGCACGATGGCCGCGTCGCGCAGCCACGCGTTCGAGGACCCGTTCCCCAGGATGACGAGGAGAGCCCCGACCGCCATCCCGAGAAGCGAAAGCGGATACCTCGAGATCACGACCCAGAGCACGCGCAGAGGCCGCAGCCACTTCTTCTTCTCGAGAAAAGCGATGAGCAGCCGAAACAGCCGCCTCGAGCCCGGCGCGGGGAGGAAGAGCGCCTGCAGAAACGATGTGCGCCCCGCGACCGTCGCTCCGAACTTGTCCGGATAGCCTCGCAGATCCTCGAAGCCCTTCGCGCTCCCTCCGACCGAGCGGCGGTACTCGGCGGCGGCGAACAGGCCGGCCGCAATGGCTCCCGCGCTCGTGCCGCCGATGCTCTTGAGCGTGTACCTCGCGGCGAGCTCGACTCCGGCCATCGGATAGACCACCCCGCTCGTGATTCCGCCCTTCATGATCACGTCGCAGTGGCGCTGCGGAGGGGTGTCGGGGACCGGGATCGGTTGGCTCGCGCCGACGCGGAGCCGGTAGGCGAGCTCTTTTTCGGCGAGGTCGTGGTCCGGTGCAGCGAATGGTTCCATCGAGCCACGATAGCCGAACGGCGGCGGACGGGTCGGAAGGCGAAGGGCTCGCCGTCTTATGGCGCGGCTTGCGGGCTCCTGGCCGCGACTCGCACCTCCTGGCCGTCGAGGAGCGAATCCGGCGGGCTGTCGATGATGGAGGCGTCGGGACGGAGCCCCGAGGTCACTTCGATCTGCGTCCCGAGATCTCGCCCGAGGACGACGGGCAGCAAGGCGACCTTGTTGCCCTCCGCGACAGTCGCAATGCGCGGGCCCTCGGCGCGAAAAAGCAGGGCGCTCACCGGGACGAGCAGCGCCGGAGTCGCGTTCGCGAGCTTCAGGTGGACCTGGGCATAGGCGCCCGGCAGGATCTCGCCCTTCGGGTTGTCGAGATCGACCTCGACTCGAATGGTGCGCGTGCCCGGGTCGATGGCGCCGGCGGTGCGCGTGATCGTGCCGGGATACCGCTTTCCCGGCCGCTCGGCGAGGGTCAGGTCGACGGGGACGCCGGCCGTCGCAGCCGTGGAGTCGACCTCCGGGACCTCCACGAACACGCGGAGCTTCGCGGTCGACGCGATCCGGAAGAGCTCGCGCCCCGGGCCACCCGCGCTTCCGGAGTCGACGAGCTGGCCGACATCGGTGTTCCGGGCGGTGATCGTGCCGGCGAAGGGCGCGACGATGCGCTCGAAGCCCACGAGCTGCTCGAGACGGCCGACGTTGGCCTTCGCCGAGGCGGACTCGGCGCGCCGGGCCGCGTACGCGCTGACCGCGTTGTCGTATTCCTGCTGCGACACGGCATGCGATCCGACGAGCTTCGAGAGCCGGTCGGCCGTGACCTTGGCCAGCTGCTCGTTGGCCGTCGCCATCCGCAGGTCCGCCCGGGCCTGCTGGAGCTGCTGGTCGACTTCGGGAGACTCGATGTCGGCGAGCTTCTGTCCCTGTCGCACAACCGTTCCGATGTCGGCGTACCAGGCCTTCACGTACCCGTTGGTCCGGGCGTAGATGGGCGCGTCGGTGAACGCCTCGACGTTTCCGGGCAGAACGAGCTCGCTTCCGGGATCTCCGCCGACCGGCCGGATCACATTGACGATGGGCGCGGCGGCCTGCAGGGTCCGGTCGCGCAGAGCGGCGCGCGCCCGCACCCGCGACGCCACGCCCAGGGCCGCCATGAGGACGGCGGCCACGGCGACCGCCAGGAGCAGGACGCGCGCGAGACGCGAGCGCGGAGCGGGTTCGGTCATGGGGTCCCTTCCGAAGTATGCGCCTCGGGCTGCGGGCGTTTCTTCCCGTGGATCAGCCGGAAGACCGCCGGCACGAAGAACAGCGTCGCGCAGGTCGCGAAGAGAAGGCCGCCGATGACGGCCCGGCCGAGCGGGGCGTTCTGCTCACCGCCCTCGCCCAGGCCGAGGGACATCGGGATCATGCCGATGATCATGGCGAGGGCCGTCATCAGGACGGGGCGGAATCGCGTGAAGCCGGCAATGGTCGCGGCCTCTCCCGCGCTCTTGCCCTCGCCCATGCGCTCCTTGGCGAAGCTGACGACGAGGATGCTGTTCGCGGTCGCGACGCCCATGCACATGATCGCGCCGGTGAGCGCCGGTACGCTCAGGGGCGTGTGCACGAGGAAGAGGAGCCACACGATCCCGGCGATCGCCGCCGGCAGCGCCGAGATGATGATGAGGGGATCCAGCCACGACTGGAAGTTCACGACGATCAGCAGGTAGACCAGGACGATCGAGATGATCAGGCCGAAGAGCAGCCCCCGGAAGGAGTCGCGCATCGTCAGGATCTGGCCGCGGGTGATGATGCGCGAGCCGCGGGGGAGCTCCTTGCGCGAGGCCTCGATGAGGCGCGCGATCGGGCTGGCGACCGAGCCGAGGTCGGTCCCGTCGACGCCGCCGTAGATGTCGATGACGGGCTGCGCGTTGTAGTGCGACACGGTCGCGAGCTCGGAGCCCCGGGTGATCGTCGCGAGGTTTCCGAGGATCTGCGGGGGCCGGCCCGCCGGACCGGTGACCGGAATGCCTCGGAGGTCGTCGAAGGACTGGATCCGGTACTGGGGCGCCTGGACGGCCACGGGATAGGTGACACCGCTCTTCGGATCGAGCCAGTAGGTCGGCGTCGTCTGGGCGCTCCCGCTCAAAGCCACGAGGAGGTTCCCCGCGACGTCGCGCTGGGAGTAGCCGATCTGCTCGGAGCGCGTGCGGTCCACGGCCACGAAGAGCCGGGGCGCGTCGAAGGGCTGCTGGATGCGCAGATCGACCACGCCCGGCACCCGCCGCATGCGGTCGAGGAGCTTCTCGGCGAACGCCCGATTGCCGGTGAGGTCGTTGCCGACGATCTGGACGTCGATCGGCGCCGGCAGGCCGAAGTTCAGGATCTGGCCCACCATGTCCACCGGCAGGAAATAGAACGTCGTGCCCGGGAATTCGTGGATGAGCCGGTCGCGCAGCTGCCGGGTCACCTCCTGGACCGGCCGGTGGCCCTCCTTCATCGTGACGAAGATGTCGGCGTCCGAGGGCCCGATCGGGGCCGAGTTGCTGTAGGAGAGGTTGATGCCGCTGTAGGGCACGCCGATGTTGTCGATGATCGTTCCGAGCTCCGCGGGCGGGATCACCGACCGGATGACGCCGTCGATGCGGTCGCAGAGGCGGGCGGTCTCCTCGATGCGCGTCCCCGTCTTCGCGCGGACGTGGAGCTTGATCTGGCCGCTGTCGACCGACGGGAAAAAGTCCCGCCCGAGCCAGGGGACGAGCAGCGCCGCGGACCCGGCGCAGAACGCGAGAAACACGGCGGCGAAGAGAGCCGGGTGCGCCATGACGCCTTCGAGCAGGCGCCGGTAGGCCTCGCGCATCCGCTCGAAGCGCGCCTCGAAACGCCGCTGCAGCCGGCCGAAGAAGCTCGTCGGGGGCCGGCCTTCCTCCGAGCTGCCTTCCTGGGGCACGGCGCGCAGGAGGAAACGCGCCATGGTCGGCACGAGCGTGCGCGAGAGGAAGTAGGACGAGAGCATCGCGAAGACGACGGCCTCGGCCAGCGGCACGAAGAGATACCGGGCGACGCCGGTCAGAAAGAACATCGGCACGAAGACGATGCAGATCGACAGCGTCGAGACGAACGCCGGTACTGCGATCTGGGCGGCCCCGTCGAGGATCGCCTGCGTAATCTCCTTGCCCTGAGCCAGATTGCGGTTGATGTTCTCGATCTCGACGGTCGCGTCGTCGACGAGGATGCCGACGGCCAGGGCGAAGCCTCCCAGCGTCATGATGTTGATCGTCTCGCCCAGCGCCGAGAGGATCGCGAGCGACATCAGGATCGAGAGCGGGATCGACACCGCGATGATGAGCGTGCTCCGCCAGCTCCCGAGGAAGAGCAGGATCATCAGGCCGGTGAGGCAGGCCGCGATCAACGCCTCCTTCACGACGCCGTCGATCGAAGCTCGGACGAAGAGGGACTGGTCGGCGATCGGCGTGATCGTGAGGTTCGGCGGCAGCGAGTCCTTCGTCTGGGCGAGCGTCTCCCGGACGCGGGAGATGATGTCGAGCGTCGAAGCCGCGCCGGTCTTGAGGATCGTGAGGAGCGCCGCGCGCTGGCCGTCGACGCGCACGATGTTGGTCTGGGGCGGGTAGCCGTCGCGGACCTGCGCCACGTCCCGAAGGAACACCACGGCCCCGCCCGAGGCGCGGACAGGAAGATCGTTCAGTCCCTGGATCGTCGTCGGGCTGCTGTTGGTCTCGATCGCGTATTCGTAGGCTCCGATCTTGGCCGTCCCGGTCGGCAGGACCAGGTTCTGGACGCTGATCGCGTTCACGACGTCGCTCGGCGCGAGCCCCTTCGACTGGAGGGCCGGGAGGTCGATGTCGACCTGGACCTGGCGTTGCTTGCCTCCGTACGGAAACGGGATCGCGGCGCCCTCGACCGTCGCGAGCTGCGTCCGGATCGCGTTGTTGCCGAGGTCGAAGAGCTGCTGCTCGGAGAGGCCCTGGCCCGAGAGCGCGAGCTGGAGGACGGGAACGGACGACGCGCTGTAGGTGATGACGAGGGGAGGCGTCGTGCCCGGGGGAAGCTGCCGCAGGATCGTCTGGGCGATCGCCGTGATTTGCGCGACTCCGGCCTCGACCTTCGCATGCGGCTGGAAGAAGACCTTGACGACGCCGACGCCGGCGAGGGTCTGCGACTCGATGTGCTCGATGTCGTTGACCGTCGTGGTCAGGGCCCGCTCGTAACCCCAGACGATCCGGTTCGTCATCTCGGGCGCGGACAGGCCGCCGTAGCTCCATACCGTGCTGACCACCGGGATGTTGATGTTGGGGAAGATGTCGACCGGCGTCCGGCGGATGACGATCGGCGTCATCAGGACGATCACGATCGCGAGTACGACGAAGGTGTAAGGGCGGCGGAGCGCGAGGCGGACGATCCACATGGCTTGTCGACTGGAATCTAATTCCGGGAGGGGGCGCGGCGCGAGGGGTTCACACTCCCGGAAAGCAGCAAGGAGGATGCCGGGGCCGCCTCGACCCGCCGAAGGCGCGCACCGGTCCGTACCGGCGCGGCCCTCGAACCTGTGGAGAACGCGGGGGTTCGCCCGCGCGCCCGCGAGCGAGTTCCGGATTCATGCGGTTTCCGCGAGCACCCGGGGGAGCGGAACGAGCCGCTCGAATATCCTGCGTTCCAACAGGTCCGACGTGCATGCGATAGATGGAGTCGAGACAGCACCGAGCTCGAGCCCCGCGAAGCGGCGGATCTACCTCGCCGCCGCGATTTTGGTCGTCCTGCTCGGAGCGCTGATCCGGGGCCACGCCCTCGGGCGGTTCTCGCTCGGCAACGACGAGATTCACGAGGTCCGCTGGGCGCGGCTTCCGTGGGGCGAGATGCTCGATGCGGTGAAACGCGAGGGCGTCCATCCGCCCCTCGACTACGTCGTTCAGACCTTGCTGGACCGTTCGGGGGTGGAGGAATGGGCGCGGCGGCTGCCGAGCGTTCTGGCCGGCGTCGCGACGATCGGCCTGACGGTCTTCCTCGCTGGCCGATGGTTCGGACCGGCGGCCGGCATCGCCGGCGGACTGCTTCTCGCGTTCTCGCCGATTCACGTCCGGTATTCGCAGGAGGTTCGGCCTTACGCGCTGGGACTGATGTTTCTGATGGCGAGCCTCGCGGCGCTCGAAACCTATCGCGGAAAAACCGCGGGCCGTTCTCGGATCTCGCGTGGTTTGTCGAGCGTGCTCGCAGCCGCGCTACACGCTCTACTTCGCCGGGCTCATCGCGGCGCTCGCCGGCATCGGCGTTTCTCTTTGCGTTTCGCCGCACGAGCCTGCGGCCGCTCTGGAGACTCCTGCCTCTCGCCGTCGTCGGATGGACTCCTGCTCTATCTTCCGTGGCTTCCCGTCGTGCTTCGCGGCCGCCGAGGAACGCCCCGCCGGGCGTCGCGCCCGAGCGGCTGGATCGCGCGTGGGCCGCGTCGCGTCTCCAGGTCTTCGGGACCGGAGACTGGAAATCGAGCCGGTCTCCATCGGCTCCTGGGCATTCTGGCCGCTCGTCGCTGCCGGCCTCTTTCTGGCGCGCGGCTCGCGCTTCGCCGCCGTCGCCGCCTTCTGGCTGCTCGCCGGCGCGGCCATCCAGGTCGCCATCCTGCAGTTGCGGCCCCACTATCCTGCGGCCCGCTACCTCTTCCGACGTGGATGGCGGCGGTCCTGCTCGCGGCGGCCGGGTCGCCTTCGCTCGGGCGCGCCGGATCGACTGGCTGTGGCTCGCTGCGCTCGTCGCCGTCACTCTGGTTCTGGTGTACGACGCGCGCACGCTGCGTTCCTACTTCGCCGAGGGCCGGCCCCGGTGGAGAGACGTCGCCGCGTTTCTGCGAGAGCGCGCGCAGCCCGGGCGAGAGCCTCGTTGCGGCCAACTCCTGGGCGTTTCGCAACCTCGGCTACTACTGGAACGAGCGGGAGAGCCGCCGCCGAACGTCGCGCTCGAGCACAGCCAGACCGACGTGGCCGGGCCCGCCTGGCTCGTGCTCGCGGTCTGCCCGACGAATGCCGCCGCGCGACGCGAGCTCGATGCGTTGCCCCTCGCCGCGGCGTATCCGCAGACCAACCACTGCGAGATCCGATACCTGCCCGCCGGACGGACGATTCGGGTCGAGGGGCTCTGTCTGGGAGACTCGAACGACTTCGGGGAATCGCGACTCGGGGAATGAGGCGGCATGCGGCGGACCCGTCGAGACGGGCGGGATGAAGTGAGCGGCCGGGATCCTTTTCGATCATGGCGGCCGGTGGAGGGAAAAGTCCGCACGCGACGGTTCACGCCGGCTGGTAGACGGCTGCCACGGCGCCAGAGCCGAACGGGGTCGCGCTGATCAGTCGCAGATCAACCGGGCTGCGCAGTTCGGAGAACAGCGGTTGGCCCTGGCCCAGTACAACCGGATGAATGCCCAGTCGATATTCGTCAATGAGGCCGGAGGCAACGAGGCTTTGGGCGAACCGAGCGCCTCCATGCGCAAGGATGAAATTGCCCGGCTGTTCCTTCAGTCGGAGAACTTCCTCCGCGAGATCGCCGCGTGCCACCGTGGGTTCGGCCCAGGACTGCAGGACCGCCGCTGTCGGCGTGACGCCATGCCGCTCCGCATTGCGCGATTTTGCTTCGGCGAGCGCCAGCGTCATCCGATCCACCTGTGTGCCGTCCTTGATCCCTTTCCTCGAAAAAATGATCTTGGGGATGTCGTTCATCGGCGGTGCGATCGGCATGTCCGAAAAGGGCCAGAACGCCGCCATGTCGTAATAGCTACGGCTCCCCATTATGTGCACGCCGGCTTCGCGAAGTGTATTGAGAACCCACTCCGTGGAATCGCCCCCTCCCGATGTCCGAAATATCCAGTCAACCTCGCCGTTTGGTCCGGCGACAAAGCCGTCCAGGGAGACGGACATCTTCAACACGAGCTTTCTTTTTGTTGCCGTTGCGGTAGCCATGATTTCTCCTGAGTCTTGCGATGGTTCGTCAGTCTCCCGCCCTCATCGGGAGGTATCCTTTCGCCGTCGCCGCTCGCTCTCCCTCATCATTTCGTTCAAGTCCGCCGCTGGACGTATCTCGACCGTTCCACACTTCCACTTCACTCCCGGATGTTGGGAAATGAGCTGAATTGCGTGATTCAGATCTCGCGCGTCGAGCACCTGAATCCCACCCAAATGCTCTTTCGTCTCCGCGTACGGACCGTCTGTCACTGCAACCTTTCCGTTCTTCCAGGACACGGTCACCGCCGTGTTGGCGGGCTGAAGAGATTCCTCAGCGACCAAATGTCCGTTCTTCCGCAGTTCGTCGTTGTAGCTAAAACACTCGTCCAGCACGGTGGTGCGCTCGCTCTCCGACATGTTTTCGAACTTGCCGGGCTCGACATAGCCCAAGCAGATGTATTTCATCCATTCCTCCACGACGCGAAGAACGGGGCAGTGTTGCTGACGCCAGCGAGATCAAGAACCTTGGGTCACCCGCCTTCCGTTGGGTCCTCAGTCCTGACCGATCCCGGGGATGTGCTGGTTGTCTTCCTGGGTTCGCTCCATGAACGGGCGCACCTCGATCGGCGTCCGACAGGCGAGGGCAAACTTGCGCCCCCACGCCAGTGCCTCATCCAGGTTCGCGGCTTTCAGAATGATAAAGCCGCCGATTTGCTCCTTGGTCTCCACGTACGGCCCGTCGGTGACGACCACCTTGCCATCGGGCTGCGCCCGCAGAGACTTCGCCTCGCTGGCCGCGGAGAGGCCGGCACCGAAAATCCTGGCACCGGCAGCGACCAACTCTTCGTTCATCACGTCGATATCGCGGATCATCGCTTCGGTCACGGTGGATGGGTCGAAATTGTCGGGGAGGTAACTCGTAGCCAGATATAGCGGCATGATTTCTCCTTTTGGTGTAACGGTCTTCTTCCTGTAACGGTCTTCGGTCGGTTGCCCTGCCTTCATTGGATAGTCGAACGGCCGGGCCGGAATTCGACAACTCGTACGAGAAATGTTTCCGTTTTATTTCAACTGCCGGATCCGCTCTTGCAGGAATTGACGCTCCGGTTCCTGTTGGGTCAGAGCCAGCGCTTTCTCATACGAGAACCGAGCCTCCGCTGTCCTGCCGAGCCTGCGGTACATATCTGCACGGGCTGAATGCGCCAGGTAGTAATTTGCCAATTCGCCATGTTCCAACACCGCGTCGATATGCGTCAGACCGGCCTCTGGACCATCGCACATTGCAATTGCCACGGCACGATTGAGCTGGACCACTGGCGAAGGCTGAATTCGTACCAATTGGTCGTAGAGCGCAACAATCTGCCGCCAGTCGGTCACAGCGGCCGATTCCGCCTCCACATGAACGGCCGCAATCGCGGCCTGGAGTGTGTAAGAGCCGAAGCGGCGGGACTTCAGGGCTTTCTCCAGCAATGCCACTCCCTCCGCAATCTGCTCCCGGTTCCAGAGCGAGCGATCCTGGTTCTCCAGCAAAATCATCTCTCCGGTGGGCGATGTTCTCGCGGCGCGGCGGGATTCCTGCAGCAACATCAGGGATAGCAGCCCAATGACTTCCGGCTCTGGCCGGAGTTCGGTCAGCAAGCGGCCCAGTCGGATCGCCTCGCCGGTCAGCTCGGCCCGCGTGACCTCCGCTCCCGCCGCAGCAGAGTAGCCCTCGTTGAAGACCAGATAGATGACGTGAAGCACCGCGCCCAGTCGCTCCGGCAATTCCTCGGGCGTCGGCACCTCGTACGGAATCGGTGTCTCTCGAATCTTTGCCTTTGCGCGCACAATGCGCTGCGCCAGCGTACGCGGAGTGGTGAGGAAGGCCTTTGCGATCTCCTCGGTTGTCAGCCCGCACACCTCCCGCAAGGTGAGCGCAATGCGCGCTTCCGGCGCGAGAGATGGATGACAGCACGTAAAGATCAGGCGCAGCCGATCATCCTCGAGGCTGTCCTCTTCATCGGACCTTTCCGCCGAACTCCATTGCGCTTCGAGATGTCGCACGAGCTCGTCTTGAGACGCATCAAATCTTGCCCGTCGACGCAAGGTATCAATGGCTTTGAATCGGGCCGTCGAAATCAACCACGGTCGCGGGTTGCCGGGGACTCCACTGCTCGGCCACAGGCTCAGCGCAGCCGCAAAGGCTTCGTGCATCGCCTCCTCGGCAAGATCAAAATCACCGAGCAAGCGGATCAGCGTTGCCAGGATTCGTCCCGAATCCACGCGATACAGGGAGTCGAGCAATTCGCGTATCTGCTCGGGGGAACGCTCGGACATGACGACGAACTTAGCAAACCAGCTACCCCAGGAGCGGCGGGAGCGGCGGCAGGGAGCCAAACGCCTGAAAGGAAAAGGGCCGAGAATCTCGGCCCTGACCTCGATGAACCTAAGTTGGTGGAGGCGGCGGGAGTTGAACCCGCGTCCGGAAGCGCGACGGGAGAGGCCACTCCATGCTCAGCCTCTTCTTGATTCTCGCCCTGCCGCCTCGAGAAGAGGCAAAACGGCGTCAGGGCAACCCCGAATTTGTTTCGCCCTTCCGTCCGGGGGACCGGAAGGGCTACACCCGCATTTCGCGACGTCGGGCGAGGCGCGGCGGGTGCGCTACACGCCAAACGAGGCTACTTAATTAAGCAGCCAGAGCGAAGTTGCTGTTGTTCGCAGCTACTATTTTTCACCCTGCTTTTACGAGGAGGGGTGAGACCTCGGCATGCAACCTCTCGCGCCATCGTCCCCGTCGAAGCCGTTTCGCCCCCACGGTGGTCTCGATCGCGAGAGACTCAAAGATCGAGGAAGGAGTCTAACACCCGCTTCCCGGCCTTTCTTCCCGTCCCCGCTTGACTCCTGCGCCCGCTCGGAGTCCAATCCGCCCGGTGGCTGTTGACAACTCTTTGATGGTCGTCGTGACCTCCGTCGGAACGGAGGAGCAGGCGCTCGACGTCGCGCACGCCCTCGTCCGCGCCCGGCGCGCGGCCTGCGTCAACATCATCCCCAACGTCCGTTCGGTCTATCGCTGGAAGGGGAACGTGTGCGACGACGGCGAGATGCTGCTCATCATCAAGACGCGCGCCGCGAACTTCGAGTCCGTCCGCGAGACGATCCACCGCGTCAACACGTACGAGCTTCCGGAGGTCCTGGCGTACCGCGTCGACTGGTCCTCGCCCGGCTTCGCGGAGTGGGTCCAGAAGTTGACCGCGAAACCGCGTCCGCTGACCATCCGGAAGGCTCCACGAGCGAAACCCGCGCCAGTCCGAAAGCCTCGCCGCACCACAGCCTGAGGCTCCTCCCACGGCCGCATCGGTCGCCTTCCTCTCGCTCTTTCTCGGGCTGACTTCCGGCGACCAGCAGGTTCGGCTCGCCGTCCAGGGCCGCATCGCCGAGGTCCAGCTCCTGCTCGACGGCGAGGAGGTCGCGAGGCTCGACTCGCCGCCCTGGATCGCGCCGATCGATCTCGGTCCTCAGCTCGCGCCGCACGAGCTCGTCGCGCGCGCGCTCGACCCGGCCGGAAACGAGGTCTCCCGCGCGCGGCAGTGGATCAACATGCCCCGGCCGCCGGCCGAGGCCGGGATCCTGCTCGAGCGCGACGCCGAGGGCCGCGCGGTCGCGGCCCGCATCGCGTGGCAGAACGTCATGGGCGAGGAACCGGTCCAGGTGGCCGTGAGCTTCGACGGCCGTCCGCTTCCGCTCGACGCGCTGGGCCGGGTCAAGATCCCGCCGCACGCGCCCGAAGTCGTCCACGTGGTGACCGTCGAGCTCGACTTCGAGAGCGGCCTTCGGTCCCGCGACGACGTCGCGTTCGGGGGCGGCGCCGGCGACCGGGCGCAGAGCGAGCTGACGGCCGTGCCGATCCGCATGACGAAGAAGCGCAAGCTCGCGCCCGCCGCCTTCCAGGGCGTCCTGCGTGTGGGAGAGAAGCCGCTCCGCATCGTCACCGCCGAGGAGGGCCCGGCCAGTCTCTGGATCGTTCGCGACGAGAGTGCGACCGAGGCCTACGGCAAGCTCTCGGGGCTCGGCGAAGGTCCGCGCGCGCCGGCCGCCCTGCCGCTGTCGAAGGCCGACGAAGTCAGCTTCCTCTGGCCGCGTCCGAAAGCGCTTCACGGACGTTCGCTCTTCCCTTCCGCCGGCGGTTTGACCCGCTCGGACGGCGGCCTGACGTTTCTTCTCTCCCATGTCTCCAATGCGACGCCGGAAGGGCTCTTCCCCATGTACGCCGACGCCGTCGCCGTGGCGGGACTCAACGCGTTCGAGAGCTTCGGCCGGCGCGCGGTCCTGCTCGTGCTCGGACGTGCCGCCGCGGACATGAGCACCTACAAGCCGGCGGTCGTCCGGCGCTATCTGGAGCTGCTTCGCGTACCGCTCTTCGTCTGGACGCTGGAGGACTTGCCGCCCGAGCGTTCGCCCTGGGGCGAGGTCTCGGCCGTGGGAACGCGGAGCAGCCTGCGCGCAGCCTACAGCCGCCTCCGCGACTCCCTGGACTCGCAACGGGTCCTCTGGGTCGAAGGCCGCCACCTCCCGCAGGAGGTCGCGCTCGAGCCGGGGACGGCGGGCATCGAACTCGTTCGCTGACAACACTTACGAACCGGGTAACCTGCCCGATCGGGAGGGTACC
The DNA here is from genome assembly GCA_963723535.1 of uncultured Acidobacteriota bacterium. GTDB lineage: Bacteria > Acidobacteriota > Thermoanaerobaculia > UBA5066 > Gp7-AA6 > DAHUXD01. The sequence goes on along the minus strand of CAVRRE010000004.1, from coordinate 207,207 downwards.
TGTCCGCGCGGACAGGAAAAGGCGTTACAATCTGCGTCCCGCTGGGCTCACGGGGACTGGCCCCCAAGTTGCAGCGATCGGTCGGAAGGTGGCTCGCAACCAAGCAACCAAGGAGGGCTCTCATGGGGGTCAATGATCGGTCGGCATGGCCTGGACAGTCCGAGTCCCCTTCCTCGTTGGGTGACGCGGTCAAGGAAGGCGAGACGGCGCTCTGCCTCGACTGCCTGTTCACGTTCAGCGTTCGCCATCGCAGCTGCCCCAAGTGCGGCGGAGGGCAGTTCTGGCTGATGGCGAAGTGGACGCAGAAGGCGCCGACGCGGACGCGTCCCGTCGCGCTGCCATTCCCCAGGGATCGCGCCGCGGGAAGGCCGGTTCGCCTCGAGAACGCGGGCTGACGGCTCCAACCGGACGAGCACTCCTCCCAATCGCCTCAGGCCAGCGCCTGAGGCGATTTTGTTTTTGCCCGGCTGAGCCGCGGCACGGCGCCACGCGCGCGTATGCGGGCGATCGGAGCGCTCGGCATCCGTCTTGCTGTAGAGCCGGGCGGAGGTATCCATGGACGAAAAGATCGATAAGAACCCCGCGAATCGCGATCCGATCACGGACGAGCCGGGCTCGCATCCCGTCGGAACGGGCGTCGGCGCCGCGGGCGGAGCGGTTGCGGGGGCGGCGGCGGGAGCCGTCGTCGGAGGTCCCGTCGGCGCCGCGGTCGGTGGCGTCGCGGGTGCGGTAGCGGGCGGAGCGGCGGGACATGCCGCCGGCGAAGCGGTCAACCCGACCGTCGAAGCTGCGTTCTGGCGCGAGAACTACAACAAGCGCCCGTACTACGTGACGGGCAAGCCGTACTCCGAGTACGAGCCGGCCTACCGTTACGGCTGGGAGACCGCGACGCGTCCCGAGTACCGCGGCCGGAAGTTCAACGAAGTCGAAACCGATCTCGAAAAGGGTTGGGACAAAGCGAAGGGCACGACCGGGACGAGCCTGGCGTGACGTCAAGGACGCCACGCGGGACGCCTGGGACCGGATCCGCACCTAGCCGTCGTTTCTTTCCGCAGCATCAGTTTCTAGCGCACCGCCTCGAGCGCCTGGTCGAGGTCCGCGAGCAAGTCCTCGGCGTCTTCGATGCCGACGGAGATGCGGACGAGTCCGGGAGTGACGCCGAGGCGGTTGCGCTCTTCCTCCGGGATGGAGCCGTGCGTCATCGACGCCGGGTGCGAGATCAGCGTCTCGACTCCGCCGAGGCTCTCGCCGAGCGAGCAGAGGCGGACCTTCGCGAGGAAGGCGCCGGCGTTCTCGAGCGATCCCAGGTCGAACGAGATCATCGCGCCGAATCCCTTCATCTGCTTCTTCGCCAGGGCGTGCTGGGGGTGCGTGGCGAGCCCGGGGTAGTGCACCTGCTTCACCTTCGGGTGCTTCGCGAGATGCTCGGCGACCTTCCGCCCGTTCGACCTCGTGGCGCTCCATCCGGACGACGAGCGTCTTGATGCCCCGCAGCACGAGGAAGGAATCCATGGGCGAGAGGATCGCGCCCGAGCTGTTCTGCACGAAGCCCAGCCACTCGACGTGCTCCTTCGACTTCGCGACCGCGATCCCGCCGACCGTGTCGGAGTGGCCGCCCAGGAACTTCGTCGTCGAGTGCATGACGATGTCGGCTCCGAGAGCGAGCGGCTGCTGGAGGTACGGCGAGCAGAACGTGTTGTCGACGACGACGATCGCGCCGACGCGGTGGGCGAGCTCCGAGAGGAGCGGGATGTCGGCGAGCCGCATGGTCGGATTCGTGGGCGATTCGAGATGGAGCATCCGCGTCTCCGGCCGGATGGCCCTCTCGACCGCGGCCGGGTCCGCCGTGTCGACGAAGTCGAAGGTCACGCCGTAGTTCGCCAGGATCTTCGTGTAGTAGCGGTACGTCCCGCCGTAGGTCATGTTCGAGCAGACGACGTGGTCGCCCTGCTTGACGAACGTCGAGATCGCCGTGATCGCCGCCATGCCCGAGGCGAAGGCGCGCGCGCCGGCGCCGCCCTCGAGGACGGTCATGTTTTCTTCGAGGCGCGAGCGCGTCGGGTTCTGCGTCCGCGCGTACTCGAAGCCCTTGTGCTGACCCAGCCCCTCCTGGACGTAGGTGGACGTCTGGTAGATCGGGAACGAGACGGACCCCGTGGCGGGCTCGGGAGCGTTGCCGGCGTGGATGCAGTCGGTGCTGAAGCCCATAAGTCTCCTTTCTGGCGGATGTCGACGAGTTCAGAGTCGGTGTCGACAGTCGAGCATGTCGAATCAGGTCCTGTTCGACACTTTGGTCGACTTTCACGCTCAACCCTTAACGCTCAACCCTCGACTCCCGAAGATGCCCTGATCCGGATAGCTCTCCGCTCCATCCGGAAACAGTGTGACCACCGTCTTGCCCGGGCCGAGCCGGCGGGCGATCTGGAGAGCGGCGTCAGCCGCCGCGCCGGAGGAGCCGCCGACGAAGAGGCCCTCGCTTCTGGCGAGCTCGCCGCAGGTCGCGAACGCCGGCGCGTCCGGCACGGTGATGACCTCGTCGATGAGGCTCCGGTCGAGGATCGGCCAGATCTGCGAAAGACCGATGCCCTCGACCTGGTGGGGCCCGGGCTCGCCTCCCGTCAGGATCGAGCCCTCGGGTTCGACCGCGACGCGGAGAATTCCGGGATGCCGCTCGGAGAGATACCGCGCGACGCCGACGAACGTTCCTGTCGTCCCGACGCCGGCGACCCACGCGTCGATGCGCCCGCCGATCTGCTCGGCGATCTCGGGGCCGGTCGTTTCGAAGTGAGTCCGGGGATTGACGGGGTTGGTGAACTGCGAGGGCACCCAGGCGCCCGGAGTGGAGGCGGCGATCTCGGCGGCGCGGTCGACCGCCCCGGCCATTCGATCGTCGGCGGGCGTGCGGACGACTTCGGCGCCGGCCGCCGCCATGAGCTTCGCCTTGACCTCACCGTAGCCCTCGGGCATCACGACCACGCAGCGATAACCCCGGGACGCCGCGATGAGGGCGAGCGCCACGCCGGTGTTGCCCGAGGTCGCCTCGACGATCGTGCCGCCCGGACCGAGGAGCCCGCGCGCCTCGGCGTCGTCGACCATCCCCTTCCCGATCCGGTCCTTGACGCTTCCTCCGGGGTTGAACCACTCGAGCTTGGCGAACAGCCGGGCGGCCCCGCGGGCGAAGCGGGGGAGCTCGACGAGGGGCGTGGCGCCGATCGCGGACGCGAGTGATCCGGCGAGGCGAGGGGCGGTTTCGGGCGGCGACAGCTTGGCGGCCAAGTTGGGAGCTCCGCTCGACGATAACAAAAAAAGCCCCGGCGAATGCCGGGGCTGGATTGGATACGGGGTGTGTTCGAGGCGGCTCAGTAGGCCTGCTGCGAGCGGCGAGCGGAGTAGCACTCGCGGCAGTAGACCGGCTTGCCGTTGGTCGGGTTGAAGGGAACCTGCGTCTGCTTGCCGCAGCCGTCGCAGGTCACGTCGTAGAACGTGCGCTCCCGGCCCTCTCCCGAGGACATCTTGCGCTTGTCGCGGCAAGGCTTGCAGCGCTTGGGCTCGTTGGTGAAACCCTTGCGCGCGTAGAATTCCTGGTCGTCGGCCGAAAACAAAAAGGTCCCCCCACAGTCGACGCATGTGAGGTTCTTGTCCGTGTATTGCTGCATCATGGAAGTTAACGATCTCCTGGGTTTAATCCCCTGCCGGGCGGTTGTCCGCACCGGTGAAAAAAATGGCGAAACTGATACACAACTCGAGGGAAACCCGGCGCTCGGCGCCGGGGTCAAGCTCTCTCTAGGACCGACCCCCTTTCGAACGCGCGCACGCCTCCCCGCAAGAGGGCGTACGGATGGGGGATAGAAAGCATAAAAAGCGCGGTTGAGATCTGCGGGGTCTTCGTAAAAAAGCTGGCGGAACGTAGCATGGGGATTGAAATCTTTGCAAGCGGAATCTGGCCGGAAGGACAGGGCGGCCGCGGGCCGACCACCAGAGGCAAGCTCCCAGCAGTAGGCGGCGCCGGTACGTCCGGCGCAAGCTGCCGCCCCTGCATGGAGATAGCCCCTAGGACCCGATGACGCCCTGGATCGGCGAGGAGGCGGTGGCGTAGCGCTTCTTCGGGATGCGGCCGGCGAGAAATGCGTCCCGGCCCGCGCGGACGGCGTCGCGCATGGCGCCGGCCATCCGCACCGGATCCGCGGCCCCGGCGATCCCGGTGTTCATCAGCACGCCGTGGGCGCCGAGCTCCATCGCGACGCAGGCATCCGAGGCCGTGCCGACACCCGCGTCGACGATGACCGGCACCTTCGCGCGCTCGAGGATGATCGCGATGTTGTTGGGATTCTGGATGCCGAGGCCCGAGCCGATCGGCGCGCCGAGGGGCATGACCGCGGCCGCCCCGGCGTCCTCGAGCTTGCGGCAGACGATCGGGTCGTCGGAGGTGTAGGGAAAAACCACGAAGCCTTCGGCGACGAGCGTCTTCGTCGCCGACAGCAACGCCTCGTTGTCGGGCCAGAGCGTCTGCTCGTCGCCGAGAACCTCGAGCTTCACCCAGTCGGAGAGGCCGACCTCCCGCCCGAGACGGGCGGCCCGCACGGCGTCCTCGGCGTTGTAGCAGCCGGCCGTGTTCGGCAGAAGCGTCATTCCCTTCGGGACGTAGTCGAGGAGCGATTCCTTCGAGCGGTCCGTCAGGTTCACGCGCCTCACGGCGACCGTCACGATCTCGGCAGCGGAGGCGAGCAGGGCCTCGCGCATCAGGGGAAACGTCGCGTACTTGCCCGTGCCGACGATGAGGCGCGAGGCGAACGTGCGCCCGCCGAAGACGAACGGGTCCGGCCGGGGAGCCGGGCCGGCGTCCGTGCCGGGACGTTCGAGCGTCGTTTCGGTGGCCATGGAAGTCCTGTCTATTCTCCCGGGCGGGCCGGGTCAAGGAGGAAAACGTTGTCGATCAGGCGGGTCTTCCCGAGGCGCACCGCGGCGGCGAGCGCCACGCCGGGCCGGACCTCGGCGGCCCGGGCCATCGTCTCGGCGTCGACGGCTTCCACGTAGTCGACGGCGAGGCCCGCGGCCTCGAGCTGCCGCAGGACGTCGACCTCGAGGCTGCGGGCGTCGCGCTCGCCGTGCGCGGCGCGGGCGCGCGCGGCGAGGAGGGAACGCGAGAGATCCGCGGCGCGCGGCCGCTCCTCGGGCGAGAGGTAGGCGTTGCGGGACGAGAGCGCGAGGCCGTCCGGCTCGCGCACCGTCTCGCCCACGACGAGCCGGATCGGAAAGTCGAGGTCGCGGATCAGCCTCCGCACGACGGCCACCTGCTGGAGATCCTTGCGGCCGAAGACGGCGACGTCGGGAAGGACGTGGAGAAAGAGCCTCGCGACGACCGTGGCGACTCCCGCGAAGTGTCCGGGACGGATCGCTCCCTCGCCGCCCGAAGCGACGTCGCCGACCTCCACGCGCGTCGAGAAATCCTTCGGGTAGAAGCGCGCGGCATCCGGGAGGTACAGGACGTCCACGCCTTCCTTCGAGAGGAGGCCGGCGTCGTCGGCTTCGCGCCGGGGGTAGCGGGAGAAATCCTCGTTCGGCCCGAACTGGAGCGGGTTGACGAAGATCGAGGCGACGACGAAGGGCGCGTGACGCCGGGCGAGTCGGACGAGCGAGAGATGGCCGGCGTGCAGCGCCCCCATCGTCGGCACGAACGCGACCGGCTCGCCGGCGGCGCGCGCTCGGCCCACGGCCTGACGGAGCTCGGAGAGAGCACGCGCGGTCCGCATGGCGCCCGTGAGTCTACCCGCCGGGGACATCCTGCGCATTTGACGGCGTCAGAGCGGGGGAGTAGCTTCGGCGAGTGATGGCGGCCGGACCACTGGTCTTGTCGGCCCTGCTTCTCGCGGCGACGGACACACCGCCCCTTCCCGTCAAGACCGTCCGCGTCCAGGGCATTCCGCTCACCTACGTCGAGAAGGGACGAGGCCAGCCCGTCGTGCTCCTCCACGGGTTCGGCCACGACTACCGGGTCTGGTCGGCCGAGCTCGAGAGCCTCTCGAAGAGCTTTCGCGTCTTCGCCTACAGCCGGAGGCACAACGCGCCGAACCCCGAGAGGGAGGGAGGCGCCGACTACACCGACGCGGTGGCCGAGGCCGACCTCGCGGCGTTCATCCGGACACTCAATCTGGGGCGCGTGCACCTCATCGGCCACTCGGCCGGTGCCGGCATCGCCCTGCTCGCGGCGCGCGATCATCCCCGGCTGGTGCGGAGCCTGATCCTGGCGGAGCCCGTGGTGGATTCGGTGATCGCCGACAATGCCAAAGCGCAGGCGCTGATGGCGGCGATTCCGTTCGGAGAGGCGGGACGGCTTCTTCAGTCCGGCAACGTCGAGGGTGCCGCCCGGCTCCTGGCCGCCGCCATCATCGGCCGGGAGAACGCCTACGACGCGCTTCCTCCGGACTTCCGCCAGGTCTTCCTGGAGAACCTGCCGCGAGAGATGCGGGCGGCCGGATCGGCGCCCCCGGACGCGGCGGCGCCGTTCACCTGCGAGGACGCCCGGGGCATTCACGTCCCGACACTCTTCATCCAGGGAGAGAACACGCTCGAGCTCTTCCGGCTGGCCGTGGAAGAGCTCCGGAAGTGCATGCCGGGAAGCGAGCTCGCGATTCTTCCCGGCGCGACGCACGCCCTCGAGCTCGAGAACCCGGCGGGGTTCGACGCGATCGTCCTGAAGTTCCTGGCGCGCCAGTGAGCCGCGCCGCGCGGGCTCGGCGTCAGTGCAGCGCGGCGCTAGTGCACTCTCCGCAGGCCCTGGGCCGTCCGCCGGTGAAGGACTCCTCCTGCGACGGAAAGTCGCCGCTCTTGACGTCCTTCGCGAAGGCGCGGGCGGCCTCGCCGATCACCGTCGTGAGGTCCGCGTAGCGCCGCACGAACTTGGGACGCAGGTCCCGCGTCAGGCCCATGACGTCGTGAAAGACGAGGACCTGCCCGTCGCAGTGGGGGCCCGCGCCGATCCCGAGCGTCGGCACGGAGATCTCCCGCGTGATCTCGGCCGCCAGCGTCTCCGGCACGCACTCGAGCACGATCGCGAAGCACCCCGCCTCGGCCAGGGCCTTCGCGTCCTCGCGGATCTCGCGCGCCGAGTCGGCCTCGCGGCCCTGCACCTTGAAGCCGCCGAACTTGCGGTAGGACTGCGGCGTCAGGCCGACATGACCCATCACCGGGATGTCGGCGGCGAGGATCGCCTCGACCGCCGGCAGAATTCGGCGGCCGCCCTCGACCTTGACGGCCGCGGCGCCGCCCTCGGCCAGAAAGCGGCCCGCGTTCGCGACCGCGCTCGCGGGTTCCGTCTGGTACGAGAGAAAGGGCATGTCGCCGACGACGACGGCGCGCCGGACGGCCCGCGAGACCGCGCGGGTGTGGCGGACCATCGTGTCCATCGTGGCCGAGAGCGTGTTGGGCTCGCCGTAGACGGTCATCTCGACCGAGTCCCCGACGAGCAGGATCTCGAGACCGGCCTCGTCGAGAATGCGCGCCGACGGCGCGTCGTAGACGGTGAGCATCGCGAGCTTCTCGCGGCCCTTGGCCGAGACGATATGCGGGATCGTGAGGGGGTCTTTTTCCGGCAGGTCCGTCATCGTTCGCTCCTTGCCTTTCGGTCGACGTCCGGAAGCGTCCGGATCGCCGCCGAGAAGGGCGAGGAAAGAATTATACCGGCCAACGCCCCCTCAGGGGCAGGTGGAAAACGCGGAGGTATCCTGGATCGGCTGGAACGCCGTGCCCTGGGGGTTGATGTAGTGCTGCACGGCGCCCGTCTGCGTATCGGTAACCGTCAGCTCCACCTGCACGTTCGTCAGGCCGCCCGCGAACACCCATTGGTGCTGGTTGATGCCGCAGCCGCCGAGCACCTTCGTGATGAGCTCGACGTTTTCGGGGTTGAAGAACCAGAAGTAGCCGGAGTCCGCGGTGAGCTGGATGGGATGCCCGGGCCCCGTGTCGCCGGATGCCTTCAGCCAGGTCGACTCGACCTGGAACCGGCCGTTCAGGCATATTGCCGTGGCGCTTGCGACACAGGGGCCGATGGCGTCGAGGGGCCGGACCTCCGTCCAGCTGTAAGACGGCAGGGCCGAAGGATCGGACTCGAGCACGGCGGCTTCGGACGCTTCGCGGTCGCCGCTCTGGAGGTGGGCGGGGCACGTCGAGAACGCGGACGTGTCCTGGATCGGCCGGAACGCGGTCGACTGCGGATTCAAATACTCCGCGACCGTTCCGCTCACGGTGTCGAGGATGTTGAGCTCAACCTCGACGTTCGTCAGGCCGGCGGCGAAGACCCAGAAGTGGTCGTTGATGCCGCAAGCGTTCAGGGCCTTGACGACGAGCTCGATGTTCGTGGAGTCGAAGAACCAGAAGTAGCCGGAGTCCTCGGTCAGGGCGATCGCATGCGCGATCCCGGTCTCACCGTTGGTCTTCCGCCAGCTCGCGCTGACCTGGAAGCGCCCGTCATTCAGGCAGAGGTTCGTGTCGGGATCGCCGCACGCGTTCGCAAGATTGACGCGGCCGATCGTGCCGGTGTTGAACCCGGTGAACCAGACGTTGTCATCGCCGCCGACGGTGATCCCCCGCGGCTCGCTGGCCGGGGAGGGAATCGGGAGCTCGGCCGTGACGACGCCGTCCGTCGTGATCCGGCCGATCTGGTTGCGGAACGCCTCCGTGAACCACATCGCGCCGTCCGGGCCGGCCGTGATTCCCGACGGCTCGGCGTCCGAAGACGGGATGGGGAATTCCGTGTACGAGCCGTCCGTCGCCATGCGGCCGATCCGGTTTCGCCCGGGCGCGGTGAGCCAGAGGGCGCCGTCCGGCCCCGCAGCGATGTGAAGTGGCTCGCTGCCTGCCGGGATCGGGAATTCCGTGATCTCGCCCGCCATCGTAATGCGGCCGACGCGGTCCTCGGTCAGTTCGACGAACCACATCGCGCCGTCCGGTCCGGCCGTGATTCCCAAGGGGTTGGACGCCGGGGAAGGGAGCTCGAACTCGGTGATGACCCCGTCGGTTGTGATCCGGCCGATCCGGTTGTGGTTGCTGACGGTAAACCAGAGATTTCCGTCGGGTCCGGCCGCGATGTCGGCCGGGCCGCGGCTCCCAGGGGAAGCGGGAACTCGGTGACCACGCCCGCGGTGGTGATCCGACCGATCCTGTCCCCCAGCGCCTCGGTAAACCACAGGTTGCCGTCGGGCCCGGCGGTGATGGCCTCCGGACCCGAGCCCGGAGTGACTGGAAACTCCGTGATGAAGCCGGAGGGAGTGATCTTTCCGATCCGGCTACTCGTCTCCGTGAACCAGAGATTGCCATCCGGACCCGCGACGATTCCCAAAGCACCCCGGGCGCCGGGGCGAGGGATCGGGAATTCGGAGATGGTTTGGCTCGACGCCGCGGCCGCGGAGAGCAGGCAACCCGCCGCGACCCACAAGATGCGGTTCTTCATCGCAGATCTCCCGTCGGCGCGAGGCGCCGTGTTCTGAGGGAACTCGAAACGTTCGTTCTGTGTCGGGATCCGTCCGTGGAGTGGACGGATTCTATCGACAGCCGGGCCGCGTGCGCAAGCGTGGCCGCGGGTCACTCCGGCGCGCTGGCCGCGGGCACGTAGTACTGGACGCCCTTCTTCGCCTTCTGGATCTGCCCGACGAGGTCTTCGAAGTCCCCGGGCCGGTTGACGAAGTCGATCTCGTTCGTGTCCACCACCAGCAGGGGCGTCTCGTCGTAGTGGTAGAAGTAGTAGTTGTAGGCCTCGATCAGCTGCGCCAGGTATTCCGGCGTGACCGCCTTCTCGAGCGTGCGCGTCTTCTTCTTGATCCGCTTGAGGCAGATCTCGATCGACCCCTGCAGAAAGATCACGAGGTCGGGCTTGCGCACCGATTCCGACAGGAGCGAGTAGAGCCGGTCGTAGATCAGAAGCTCCGAGTCGTCCAGATTGATGCAGGCGAAGATCTTGTCCTTCGGAAAGTGGTAGTCGGCGACGACGAGGTTCGTGAAGAGGTCGATCTGCGCGATCTCCTGCTGCTGCTGGTAGCGCGACAGAAGGAAGAAGAGCTGCGTCTGGAAGGCCGCCCCCTTCTTCTTCTTGTAGAACTCGCCGAGAAACGGGTTGTCGACGTCCTCGAGGATCTTGGTGCCGCGGAATCGCCGGGCGAGAAGCTCCACGAGCGAGGTCTTGCCGACGCCGATGGGACCTTCGATCGCCAGGTGGCGCAGCTTGACGTCCCCCTCGGTCGGAATCATCGGGCGGATTCTAATGCGAACGCGCGAGCACGTCCGCGATCCCGCAGGCGGCGAGGGTGACGGAGACGAACCCGTTCGCGGTGAAGAAGGCGGCGTCCACGCGCGACAGATCCCCCGGCCGCACGATCGCGTGCTGGTAGACGAGCGCCGCGACCGTCGCTCCGACGCCCGCGAGGAAGAGCCAGCCGCCTCCCGAGAGCCGCCAGACGGCCAGAAGCAGCCCGGCCATGAGGGCGTGGAGGAGCGCTGAGATCCAGAGCGCCCGCCGCGCTCCGAAGCGCGCCGGAATGGAGTGGAGACCCGCGCGGCGGTCGTGCGCCTCGTCCTGCAGGGAGTAGATGATGTCGAATCCGGCCGTCCAGAAGAGGACCGCGAGCCCGAGCAGGACCGGCAGGAGCGCGATCTCGCCCCGCACCGCGATCCACGCGCCGACCGGGGCGATCCCCAGGCAGAGGCCCAGAAACAGATGGGAGAGCACCGTGAAGCGCTTCGTGTACGCGTAGAGAAGGAGAAGTCCCAGAGCCACCGGCGCCAGGAGAAGCGTGAGCCGGTTGAGACTCGCCGCGGCGGCGAGGAAGACGGCGATCGACGCGGCGAGGAAGATCCGGACGAAGGCGGGCGAGAGGGCGCCGGAGGGCAGGGCACGGGAGGCTGTCCGCGGGTTCTCCGCGTCGAGGCGGCGATCGGCCAGACGGTTGTGGGCCATGGCCGCGCTCCGCGCCCCGACCATCGCGAGCAGGATCTTCACGAGCGTGGCGCCGGACGGCCAGCCGCCCGCCGCCAGAACGGCCGAGAGCAGGGCGAAGGGCAGCGCGAAGAGCGTGTGCGAGAACTTGATCATCTCGAGCGTCGTCCGGACGGACCGGCCGACGCCCGCGGCGGAATTCGAAGCGCTCACCGCTTCGGGCGCACGGGGCGCCGGGAGCGCTGTCCCGTCCAGCGGAACTCCTCGCCGCGCGGCCGCAGGCCGAGCAGACGCGCGGCGCGGACGCAGTAGGCGTCGAGAAACCGTTCGACCGACGGGGAGTCGACGTAGAAGGCGGGAGTCGGCGGCGCGACGATCGCGCCGGCGAGCGTCGCCGCGCGCATGTTCTCGACGTGCACGAGGGAGTACGGCGACTCCCGGAAGGCGAGCACGAGCGGCCGTCGTTCCTTGAGGCACACGTCGGCCGCGCGCTGCAGAAGATCGCGGCCCACGCCGTGGGCGATCGAGCCGAGGGTCCCGCCGCTGCACGGGATGACGATCATCGCCGAGACCGGATAGGAGCCCGAGGCGATCGAGGCTCCCACGTTGCCGTTGTCGTGGAGGACGATGCGCGCCCGCTGCGCCCTCGGCGCGCCGAGAGCGGCGACCCAGTCCTGCGGGGTGGCGATGGTTGCGGCCATCTCGCTCCGCGCGACCTCGAGGGCGGGATCCGAGAGGACGAGGTGCAGCTTCGCGAGCCCGGCGGAGGCGAGGGCGATTTCGACGAAACGCCGGGCCAGCTGCGCCCCCGAGCCGCCCGAAACGCCGACGACGATCTCCCTGCCGGCGCTTTTTTCCCCGACCACGGCCGGCAGTCTACACGCGGGTCCGACAAAAGATTGGACAGGTGTCCTGAGTCCGTGTCGGTCGCGCGGCGACGATACGGCTCAACGGCTTGACCTCGCGACGCCGCACGGACGCGGCGAACCTCTTGTCAGCGGCGGGCCGCGGGCGCGCGCGGCGACGCCGCCGCTAAGCGGCTTGTCCCGTTCGACTTCGCGTCCCGGCCGGCTGCGGGCACGGATCTCGCCCTCTCGGCGCTCCCGAAAGGAGGTGCCGATGGAGAACGCCTGATCGCGACGGCTCGATGAGGACAAAGAACCGTACCGCTTCGCATCCATCCGGTCTCCGTCTCGTGCTCCGCAAGGTTCGCGGATTTGAAAACCCGGTGATCTGAAACCCGGTGTTCTGAAAGGAGTCTCGATGCTCGCATCCAGGATTCGTGTCTCCGCGATCGCCACCCTGGTGGCCCTCGGCGCGGCGGCGCTCGCTTTCGGCGAGGGCGCCGATGCGCCCCCGTCGAAGAAGGTCAACATCAACACCGCCTCGCCGGTCGAGCTCACCTACCTGCCGCGCATCGGCGCAAGGGTCGCCGAGCGCATCGTCGAGCGGCGCAAGGAGAAGCCGTTCGCCCGCGCCGAAGAGCTCATGGAGGTCAAGGGCATCGGCGAGAAGCTTTTCCTGACCCTCAAGCCCTACGTCTCCGTCACGGGCCCGACCACGCTCGACTCCAAGGTTCGGCTTTCGTCCTCTCCTTCGGCTGGCCGCGCTTCCTCCCCGGCGCCGGCCTCTGCCCCGAAGGAGAAACCCGCCAACGCCGTCCCGGTGGGCAAGGGACGGTGACCCCCACGCCCGCCCGGGGCCCTCTGGGCCCCGGGCCCTCCTCGCCGTGCTCGGGAGTGACGGCGCACGAGCTCGTCGTGAGCATCATGCTCGGCGCGTTTCTCTCGCTGCTCGCCGTTCCGGGAGCCATGGCTCTCCGGGAGTCGGTCGCGATTCGAAACGCGGTCCACGAGACGACCGTCGCTTTCTACCTCGCGCGCTCGTATTCGATCTCCCGGGCCCGCAACGTCGGCCTGAAGTTCCGCCGCAACGGCGACCGATACGAGTGGGCCCTCTACGCCGATGGAAACGGAAACGGTGTCCGCACCGCCGAGATCGCGAGCGGCGTGGATCGTTTTCTCGGCATCACGTACCCCTGGTCGCGCAACGACGTGCGGCCCGCCATCATGACCGGCATCCGCGTGCCCGATCCGAGCACGCCGGGCCGCTACCTCGATCGGATCGACGATCCGATTCGATTCAACAATTCCGACATTTGCTCCTTCACGCCGATCGGCGACGCCACTCCGGGATCCGTCTACCTCTGGGACGCGCACGACCGGATGGCCGTCGTGCGGGTCTTCGGCCCGACGGCGAAGGTGCGGACGCTCTACTACCGGCGAGGAGCGAGAGGCTGGACGCGATGATCATTCCCATCGAGCCCGCGAAGGATCGGCCCGACTCGAACGGCGCGGAGAACGGCGAACCCGAAAGGGGGTTTGCCATCGTCGACGCCAGCGAGCCCGGCTCGCCCCGGGAACAGTTCGAGCGTCGTGCGGCGGAAATCGCCCTGGCGGCCGAATTCCACGTGCGGCGAATGATGGAGGAAGAGTCGAGGCTCGCGCCCGAGGGCAGCGGGCCGGCCGGATGGACGGTGGAGGCCGAGCACCGGGACACGGTTCCGTTCGGCCTGAAACGGCGGGTTGTGTTGCGGGTTCCCGTCTTCCGCCGGGAGGACGCGGCCGAGGCGCCGGAGGACGAGATCCTTCTGCCCGAGGAGCTCGGCCTCGCCTGCGCCGACTCGCGTTCGATCCGGGCCGAGAACGAGCTCCGGCGCATCCGCGGTCTGATGGCGCAGGTCGCCGTCGATCTCATCGCCCAGGTGATCGAGATCAACCGCTACTTCGCCTCGGCCGGACTCGTGAGGCCGCCCGAGGCTCGACGAGCGGCCCGATGGAGCTCAGGAGCGCGAAGGGACCTCGTCCGGAAACACCATGTCCGGCGGCAGCGCGGGGTCTTCCTTCCGCCGTCGCGCGTAGAGCTCGGCGTAGGAGTACGGAATGGACTCGGATGCGTCGAGCTCGAGAAGCGCGACGACGCGCCGGATGGTCGTCGGGTCGCCCTCGACCTCCACGAAGAAGCCGACAGGGGTCTCGTCGAGGGCGACCACGCTGCCGTCGCAGTCCCACTCCTCGCGCCGCTTGTCGTAGCGAAACCGCGGCATGAGGCCGAGGCCGGCGAGAATCGCCTTCGCTTCCTCCGGATCGGAGACCTCGGTCTCGCGTTCCTCGCGAACCTTGGCGCCCGCCTGGAAGCGCGCCGGCCCCTTGTAGGTCAGGATCGCCCGGCCAGCGGCCTGGCGCAGCCTCACCGTCCGGCCGCTCCCGGAGAGGCGGCGCTCGGCGTCGTCGAAGAGGACGTTCGATTCCGCGTGGGTCGCGGCGCGGAGTGCCGCGCCGGCCGCGCGCAGCTTGTCCCGGACGGGCTCCAGGCTCGCGACCGGGATCTTGACCTCGATCTCCTCGCGGGTGCCCGGCGCGCCGCTCATCGTCACGGCAGCAGGCGGCGGGCGATGTCCTGGGCCTTCTTCCCGTCGACGCGGCCGCGGTGAGCCGCCATCAGCTCCTTCATCGCGAGGCCCACGTCCTTCGAGGTCGAGAAACCCTTTTCCCGGATGATGTCTTTGAGCGCCGTCTCGACCTCTGCGTCCGACAGGCCCTTCGGGAGGTACTCCTCGATGATCGCGAGCTCGCGGGTCTCGGCGTCGACCAGATCCTGGCGGCCTCCCCGGGCGTACTGCTCGATCGAGTCGCGCCGCTGCTTGACTGCGCGGCGGAGGACGGCCTCGAACTCGTCGCTCGTCAGCTCGCGCTGCGCCTGGATCTTCTCGTTCTTGAGTGCGGCGAGCAGGAGGCGGAGCGTCGCGACCCGAGGCTTGTCGCCGGCTTTCATCGCGGACTTGAGGTCCGATTCGATGCGCGCCTGCATGGCCTCCGGAGGCTATCACCCGCGCGCGCGGGCGGAGTGGGGATACCCTTCGCACCGTGAAGCGGTTTCTGATCGGCACCGCCGGGCACATCGACCACGGGAAGACCGCCCTCGTGAAAGCCCTCACCGGGATCGACGCGGACCGGTTGCCCGAGGAGAAGCGGCGGGGCATCACGATCGATCTTGGATTCGCGCACGCCGAATGGGACGGCGTCCGGATGTCCTTTGTCGACGTACCGGGCCACGAGCGATTCGTCCGCAACATGCTGGCCGGCGCCGGCGGAATCCAGGCGGTGCTCCTCGTCGTCGCGGCCGACGAATCCGTGATGCCCCAGACCCGCGAGCACTTCGAGATCGTTCGCCTCCTCGGTCTCTCCTCCGGCGTCGTCGCCGTCACCAAGTGCGACCGGGTTTCGCCCGAGCTCGTCGAGGTCACGGCCTCGGACGTGCGCGAGCTCGCGCGCGGCTCCTTTCTCGAGGACGCTCCGATCGTCCCCGTCTCGGCGCGCAGCGGGGAAGGACTCGAGGCGCTGAAGTCGGCGCTCGTCGGCCTCGCGGGCAAGCCCGCGCCGCTTCGCGGCGAAGCCCTCGTGCGGCTGCCGATCGATCGCGCGTTCCTGGTCGCCGGCTTCGGACCGGTCGTGACGGGGAGCCTCGTCTCCGGACGCATCGGCAAGGACCACCGGCTGGAAGTTCTCCCGGACCGCCGTCCGGTCCGCGTCCGCCGGCTGGAGGTGCACGGGCGCGAGGTCGAAGAGGCCTGCGCGGGGGAGCGGGTCAGCGCGAACCTGGCGGGCGCCGAGCTCTCGGACCTCCGACG
Source organism: uncultured Acidobacteriota bacterium (assembly GCA_963723535.1). Lineage (GTDB taxonomy): Bacteria > Acidobacteriota > Thermoanaerobaculia > UBA5066 > Gp7-AA6 > DAHUXD01. Next base: position 191,593 of record CAVRRE010000004.1, on the reverse strand, counting down.
CGGCCTGGTGCTCGCGACGCCATCCGCGCTCGCGACCTCCAATCGACTCGTCGCGCGCCTGGAGCTGCTGCCGGGCGCCCCCCGGGTGAAGAACGGCGACCGGCTCTCGTTCCACCACTTCGCTTCCGAGGCCACGGCCGCCGTCCGGGCACTCGACGGCCGCGAGATCGCGCCGGGCGGATCCGCGCGCGTCGAGCTGCGTTTCGCGAGGCCGATCGCGGCGGCGCCGGGGGACCGGTTCGTGGTCCGAAGGCTTTCCCCCGTCTCGACGATCGGCGGCGGCATCGTTCTCGACCCGCGGCCGACGGCGTTCCGCGTGAAGGATGAAGAAGCCCGGCGCCGCGCGCTCGACCGGCTCGAGAGCCCCTCCCTCGCGGAGCGCCTCGTCGTCTGGATCGAGGAGGCTCGCGAGCACGGAGTCGAGGACGGGGATCTCGCGCGGCGGGCGGGCGTGGATGTCGCCTCCGTGCGGCAGGCGCTCGCGGAGCCCGTGGCGGCTCGGCGGATCCACGTGCCGCGGCGGTCACCCGACCGCTACCTGACGGAGACGGCGCTCGCGCGGCTTGCCACGCTGGCGTCCGCGGAGCTCGCCAGGCTCGCGGCCGAAGGCTCGGGAGCTGTGGGCGTGCCGCGCCAGACGCTTCTGAAGCGGATCCTTCCCCGGGCCGACGCCCGCTGGGCCGAGGCGATCGAAGCGGCTCTCGCCTCGCGCGGCGCGCTCCTGATCGTGGGCGACGAGGCGCGGGCGCCCGGACGAAGCGATCTCGCCGGCGCGGATCGGGAGCTCTCGGAGCGAATCACGGCCCACTTTCGCCGCCGCGGTCTCGACCCGCCCTCGCCCGCGGAGACCGCCGAGGCGGTGCGCCACCGGCAGAAGGTCGTCGAGGGCCTCATCGGCCACCTCGTCAAGACCGGAGCTCTCGTGCGCCTGCCCGGCGGCTGGATCGTGGCGCGCGAGGCCGTGGACTCCGTCGTCGAGCGCGTGCGCGCTCGGGGGAAGAAGCCTCTGGACGTCGCCGAGTTCAAAGCGATGTTCGGCCTGACGCGCCGCCTGGCGATCCCCCTGCTCGAGTACCTGGACGGAGCCAAGGTCACTCGCCGGATCGGCGACCGCCGCGAAATCGTCTGAGGGGAGGAGTCCGGCCGGGAGGGTCTACGGACCGATCGCCCGGCGCAACGCCGAGATCTGCTTGACCTCGGCGTCGAAGGAGATCGTGCCCGACATCGTGAGCTCGTTCCAGGACTCCACCGGAACGCCTTTGGACTGCGCGGGACGCAGCACCCAGCCGCTGATGGCGCGCCGGAAGTAGGCGAGAAGCACGGGATCGCTGACCTCGAGTGGGATCGCTCGCTCGACGCGGCCGTTCTTGTCGACCTTGATCCAGTACTTGACCGAGAACGGGCCCTTGAAGGAGTCCGCGGACCACGGGGTCTTCGTCGGGACCGGCGCCGTGTCGACCTCGAGGATCGATACGGTGCCTTCGGGCGTCGGACCCGGCTTGCGGCTCTCGAGCCAGTCGGTCTCCGACGGCCACGCGAAGGGCGCGGGCAGCGGCGTCTGCGGGGTCACGGGCGTGAGCGTCGACTGCAGGACTTTCGGCGCGTCGATCTCGACGGCGAGCTCGAGACGATACGGCCCCCACGTCTCGACCGCCTGGCCCCCCCGGCGCGCCGGAGTGATCGTCCAGCGCTGAATCGACCGCATGCTCTCGCCGGCGAGCGAGGGGATCGGATCCCGGTCGCGCCGAACGGAGATCGCGTGTCCGGTCGGATCGACGCGCACCGACACGAAGAATCCGGACGTCAGCGCCGCGTCGGTGAAGGGAAGCTTGGTCGGCAGAGTGGCCGGCGTGTCGAACGGCAACCCGAAGGGGTTTTCGGTCGGGAGCTTCGAGATGGAGATCGCCGGCGGATCCACGATGCGGGCGGCGGGAAGCGCCGGCGGGGGAGGAGCGCCCGGCAGAGGGACGTCGACTGCGGATCCCGCCGGCACCGGCACCTCGGCCGGGACCGGGGCCGGGGCAGCCTCGACCGGAGGCGCAGACACGGCGGGATCGGCGGGCTGCGGCGTCGGCGTGGGCGCAGGCTCCTGCGCGGACAGTGCGCGGCTCGCCAGAGCGGCGAGAACGACCGCGACCGAGATGGCTCGAACGGCGAAACGCATCTGTTTTTCGGGAAGTATATGGGAAGTCTTCGCCGACTCGACTCCGGGGCCGTCCATCACTTGGCTTCGAGCCAATTCTGCCCCGACCCCACGTCGACGGCGAGACGGACTTTGAGCATCGCGGCCCCCTCCATGACCTCGCGCACCAGCCGCTCGACGGCGGGGACTTCTCTTTCGGGCGCGTCCAGAACCAGCTCGTCGTGGACCTGGAGCACCAGACGGGCGGCCAGGCCCTCCTTCGCAAGCGCGGCGTCCAGCCGGATCATCGCGATCTTGATGATGTCCGCCGCCGTGCCCTGGAAGGGGGCGTTGAGGGCCATGCGCTCGGCGTTGGCGCGCACGGCGCCGTTGGAGGCCGCGATGTCGGGGATCGGGCGCACCCGTCCGAAGAGCGTCGTGACCTCTTTCGTTCGGCGCGCCTCGGCGAGGATCCCGTCGAGGCAGGCCCGCACGCTCGGGAACTGGTTGAAGTACGAGTCCACGTAGGTCTTCGCCTCGGATGTCGAGACGCCGAGCTCCTTGCCCAGCGTGAATGCCGCCATTCCGTAGAGCAGCGCGAAGTTGATCCGCTTGGAGGCAAAGCGCATCTCGTGCGTGACCAGGTCGGGCGACACGCCGAAGATGCGCGCCGCGGTGGCGCGGTGAATGTCCTGGTCTTCGGCGAAGGCCTGGATGAGCGCCGCGTCCCCCGAGAGGTGCGCCAGGATCCGCAGCTCGATCTGGGAGTAGTCCGCGACGACGAGCCGGAAGCCCGGCGGCGCGACGAACGCCTTCCGGATTTCGCGGCCGGTGGTCGTGCGAATCGGGATGTTCTGGAGGTTGGGGTCCGAGGAGGAGAGGCGACCCGTGGCCGCGACGTTCTGGCGGAACGAGGAATGGACGCGGCTCTCCTCGTCCGCGAGGAGAGGCAGGGCATCCACGTAGGTGCCCTTGAGCTTGGAGATCTCGCGGAACTCGAGGACGAGCTTCGGAAGGGTCAGACCCTGCTCCGCGAGCTCCGCCAGAACCTCGAACCCGGTCGAGGACGAACGGGTCTTCGCGGTCTTCTTGAGAACCGGGTACTTCAGCTTCTCGAAGAGGATCTGCCCGAGCTTGACGGGGGAATTGACGTTGAACTCCTCGCCGGCTTCGGCCCAGATCCTCTGCTCGAGGGAGCGCAGCTCGCCCTCCATGCGCTTCGAGATCTCGCCGAGCAGCGGAGCGTCGATCGCGACGCCCGCCTGCTCCATGCGGGCCAGCACGGGAGTGAGCGGCCGTTCGATGTCGCGGTAGAGGCGGTCGAGGGCCGGCCGGGCCGCGAGCTCGGCCGAAAGCTGCGGCGCGAGCGCGGCGGCGGCGGAGGCGCGCTCCGCCAGCCAGCGGTCGGCGTTGGCGATCTCGTAGGCCTCGGGCAGCGCGCAGGCGGAGATTCCGACCTCCTTGTCGGGGAGCAGCCGATGACCCAGGCGCTGGAAGGCCATGGGCTCGAGCTCCGCGCTCGCGACGCCCGGAGCCAGCACGTACTGCGCGAGGCAAACGTCGAAGAGGTCGGCCCGGACTTCCTGTCCATGGGCGGCCAGCAGCGCGTCGAGCGGCTTGGCGTCTCCAATCGCGAACGCGCCGCCCGCGGCCTCGAGCTCCCTCCAGCGCGCCGCGATCGCCGCGGCGTCCTCGTCGGCGATGAACGTCTTCTGCCCGTCGCCCACGGCGAGCAACACGCGATCGAAGCTCGTCAGCAGGGCCACACCGGCGTGGCCGGCGATCCGCGGGAAGGGTTGTCCGGGGGAGAGCCGTTCGGACGTGAGCTCGGGCGCCACCGCGGCCTCCCCGTGGATCTCGGCCGCGAGCGAATGAAACTCGAGGCGAACGAAGAGCTCCTTCAGGCGACCGAAGTCGGGCTCGGAGCGGCGCAGGGTCGTGGGTTCGAAGGGCACCGGCAGATCCACCGGGATCTCGACGAGGCGCCGCGAGAGCAGGGCATCCTCGCGGTGCGCCGCGCAGGCTCTCGCCCACCTTGCCCTTGATCTCCTCGGCGTGCTCGAGGAGCGCCGCCAGGCTCCCGTACTGCGCGATCCATTTCTTGGCCGTGACCGCCCCCACGCCGGGCACTCCCGGGATGTTGTCCACGCTGTCGCCCATGAGGGCGAGCACGTCGGCCACCTGGCCGGGGGGCACGCCGAAGAACGCCGTGACGCCGGCGTCGTCGAGGAAGATCTCCTTGCCGGTGTGGAAGACCCGGATCCGCTCCCCCGAGACGAGCTGCAGCATGTCCTTGTCGGCGGTCACGATCACGACGTCGTAACCCTGAGACTCGGCCTTCTTCGCGAGCGAGCCGATGACGTCGTCGGCCTCGTATCCCGGCAGCTCGATGAGCGGGATGCGATAGGCCGCCAGCGCCTCCCGGATTTCGGGGAGCTGCGAGGCGAGGTCGTCCGCCATCGGCGCGCGGTTCGCCTTGTATTCGGCGTAAGCCTCGTGGCGCTGGGTCTTCTGGGGCCCGTCCCAGGCGGCGGCCAGCAAGTCCGGACTGTGCTCGCGGACCATCTTCCGGAGCATCGTCACGAACCCGTAGACGGCGTTGGTCGGACGGCCGGCGGAGGTCGAGAGGCGCTGGATCGCGTGGTAGGCGCGGTGGATGTTCGACATCGAGTCGACGAGATAGAGCGTGGGGCGAGCCGAGGGCATGGGAGCCGGATTCTATGCGGCTCCGGCGGAGGCGCCCGGACTCGCCGAAAGGGCCCTATTGGCGCGCCTTTCGGGAGCACGGAGGCCCGGCGGGGCTCGCCGAACGCGAGGCACGCCGGCGGCGAAAGGGAAACCGGTCAGGGAGTTGCGCGAGAAGGATCGGGGGGAGAAAACAAAAACGCGCGACCCGTTGCCGGTGTCGCGCGATTCAATATTCCTATTCTAGTAAACGGGCACGGCGATGTCAACGAAAAAACGCTGATTAGCTGGTTGCCGCGTAAGAATCCTTCGATCAGAGAGTTAGGCGTGAATCGACCGATGGACATCAACGCGTCGACTTACTCGGCGCAGCCCGGTCCTTCTCGGATCGGCGTCGCCTCGACGATCACGCCCGCGCTCGTGCAGGTCCAATAGACCTTCCCGTTCCGCGCCACCGCCACGTCGGTCGGTTGGGGGTCTCCTTCGTCGACCAGGCGCCTCTCCATGGTTGTCAGGTCGAGCTCCCAGACCTTGTTGCGACCGCCGGCGCTTCCCGGCACGCCCGGCGTCGGGACCTCGGTGAAAAAGAGCGTCCGACCCCGGCGGTCGAGGGCGATCCCCACGGGATTGTCGAGTCCGTCGAGAAGCGTCGTCGTCTCGCCCCGGATCTGCGCGAGGATCACTCCGGCGCTCTTGCAGGTCCAGTAGAGGGCGCCGTCGCTGCGGACGACGATGTCGGTCGGCTCCGGCTCGCCTTCGTGCAGAACCTTGATCATGGAGCGCCTCAGGACCGAGACCTTGTTGCCGGCCCCCGGAACGCCGGGCGACGGGATCTCGGTGAAGTAGACGTGGCGGCCGTTGCGATCGACCGCGATGCCGGAAGGCTTCTCGAAGCTCGTCGAGGAGCGTCACGGTCGTTTCCGTCTTCGTCCTGCTTCAGGATCACGCCCGCAGACTTGCAGGTCCAGTAAACGTTGCCCTGCCGGTCGAGGGCGATGTTGGCGGGCTCGGGCTCTCCCATGTGGAGTGTCTCCACGTCGCAGCTCTCGAGTTCCAGCCTCTTGACCGCGTTGGCGCCGCCCCCGACGCCCGGAGTCGGAATCTCGGTGAAGTAGATCGTCTCGTTTCCCTTCCAGGGCGATCCCGACCGGGCGTGAGAGACCCTGAGCCACGACACGCGTGCTGTAGCCCTCGGCTCGAGCGGCTCCGGCGGCGAAGAGAGCGGCGACGAGAGCCGCCGTTCCCCATCTGAGACACACTTTTCCCATCGCGTCCTCCTTTGCGCCTTGGAGTCGCGCGCCGACCGCGCGCCTCCTCATTCGATAAGAACAGGCGCGCCCCCCTCAAAGGTTCCGCGCGACAAAATTTCGCGTCGCGTTCTGCGAGATGAAAATCGCGTCGCGTCGCGTTCCCGACGCTAGACTGTCTCCGGGCTCCCGCGCACACCATGAGCGAAACCGCCAGCGAGAAGAGAGAGCGATTCGAGAAGACCGCGCTCCCGTTCCTGCCGGCGGTGCACGGCGCGGCGCGCCGGCTCACCCGAAACTCCGAAGACGCGCGGGAGCTCGCTCAGGAAACCTTCCTGCGGGCGTTTCGAACCTTCGCGGGATTTCGACCCGGAACCAACTGCAAGGCGTGGCTGTTGACGATTCTGTATTCGATCTTCGTCAACCGCTACCACAAGGAGAAGCGCGCGCCGAGAACGGTCTCGCTCGAGGGACTGGAAGAGCGGCTGGCCGCGCCGCCGGAGCCCGCCGGGCCGGCCGGCGGCCGCCGGAGTGGTCGGACGCGGAGGTCGAAGCGGCGTTCGCGCGCCTGCCCGAGGGGTTTCAGTCCATCCTGCTGCTGGTCGACGTCGAGGAGCTCACGTACGAGGAGGCCGCCGTGGCCCTCTCGTGCCCGGTCGGAACCGTTCGGTCGCGGCTCTTCCGCGCGCGGAAGCTCCTGGCCGCCGCTCTCGAGGATCACGCGCGCCGGGCCGGCTATCTCGGCCGGCCGAGGGATCCTCGATGAACGACACGCGCGCACCTCGACGACGAGATCCAGGACCTGCTCGACGGGCGTCTCGGCGAGGCCGAGCGCACGCAGAGTGGAGGAGCACCTCGCCGCCTGCGCGGCCTGCGGCGCGGCGCGGGACCGGCTCGTCGCGGTCAAGACGGCCGTCTGGCGCGCCCTCCGGGCGCAGGAGGTCGCCGTCGCGCGTTTCGGCCGCGATCACGGCGGCCCTCGACCGGGAGCAGTCGGCCGCGCGGCCGCGCCGGTGGCGGATCGCGGCCGCGGCGGCGGTGCTCGCCGCCGATGCGGGCCTCGTGACGCTCGTCCGGCGTCCCGACGCTCCCGGACGCGGCGGCCTCGGATTTCGCGAGGATCGCGGACTGGCTCCCTCGCCCTCGAAGCGAGCACGTCGGACGCCGCGGCCCTGGAGAGGTTCTTCGAGGCCCGCGGGATTCCGTTCCGCACCCGGGTGCTGGACCTCGGCATGATGGGATACCGCCTGATCGGCGGAAGGGTTCACAGTCTTCGAGGGCAGACCTTCGGCTCTCTTCGTCTACCGCGGCGCCGAGGGGGCGGCTGCTCGTTTGTGAGATGTATCTCGGAACGCTCGAAGGAGCTTCCCTCCGCTCGCGCGTCGCTTCGAGGAGCACGGCGGGTTCGAGTTCCGCGCCTATCGCCGGGGCGGTTCCACGCAGGTCTTCTGGCAGGAAGGCGAGGTCACGTGTGTGCTCGTTTCGGACGCGCCGCTCGAGCAAGTGCGTGTCCCTGGCGAACGCGAAAGCCATGAAGCCCTGAGGCCGCGAGGCCTGACCCGCGGAACGTTAGAACTGCTTGCGGACGAGCGCGAGTACCTGGGAGCGCAGCCTTTGCGACTCCTCCTGGAGGATCGCGGTCTCCCGCTGCATCTCGGCCACGAACGCGGCGTCCTCGATCGAGGAGAGATTGATCCCCACGTTCAGGAGCGCTCCCTCCACGCAGGCGTCCAGAAGCAAGGAGGCCGCGCCGACGTCGGAGACGGCGTTCGGGTTTCCCTTCTCGGCGAGCTCGGGCAGGGCGGCGAGCAGGCGCACGGCCGCCCGGGCGGTGCGCATGGGGACCTCCGCCGCCCGGAGGTTGGCGAGGGCGATCCGGCGGCTCCGCGCCGCCTTCTGGGCGTCGGTGTCCTTGGGCGAGCGCCGCGCGGCGACGACCTCGTCGTAGGCCGCGGAGTCCTCGTTCGCGAGCTCCAGAAACTCGGCGCGGGCGAGCTCGCCCGCCTCGGCGATCGGCCGGACGGCGTCGTGCGAGGCGGCGTACTTCTCCTTGGAGAGCGTCAGCGCCGCGACCATCTGGGTGAGCGCGGCGCCCATCGCGCCCGCGGTCGCCGCCGCGGTCCCTCCGCCGGGCGTCGGGGCGTCGGAGGCGAGGGCGTCGAGAAACCCCTTGAGAGACAGCTCTGCGAAGTTCGTCACGTCCGGCCCTTCACGACGCGGCCGCGCAATACGACGGCGTCGACCAGGTTGATGCCCCAATGATAGATGAGGTGGCGATCGTCCGGGGCGTCCAGAACCAGCAGATCGGCCGCCTTTCCGGCCTCGAGCGACCCCACTTCGCCGGCGAGCCCCAGGGAGGCGGCCGCGTTCAGCGTCATGCCCGTCAGCGTTTCTTCGACAGTGAGCCCCGAGTCGAGACAGGCATGGGTGGCGACCGCGGCGAGCGACTCGGTGCAGCAGGTGCCGGGGTTGGCGTCCGAGGCCACCGCCACGGGCACCCCGGCTTCGACGAGAGCCCGGGCCGGCGCCCGGCGCGAGCGCATCCACCAGGCCGTCCCGGGAAGGATGACCGCGACCGTGCCGGAGCGCGCGAGGGCGGCGATCTCCGCGGCTTCGATGAAGAGGAGGTGGTCGGCCGAGGCGGCGGACAGCTCGGCGGCGAGCATGGCCCCGCCCGAGCGGGCGAGCTCGTCGGCGTGGACGCGGAGGCCCAGCCCGGCGCCGCGCGCGGCCGAGAGAATGGTCCGCGATTCCTCGACCGTGAAGACGCCCTGCTCGCAGAAGACGTCGCAATAGAGGGCGAGCCGCTCTCGGGCGGCCCGCGGCACGATCTTCTCGGCGACGATCCGAACCCACTCGCCGCGGTTTCCGGCGAACTCCGGAGGAATCTCGTGGGCGGCGAGAAGGGTCGGCACCAGGCGGGGCAGGGCGAGATCGCGCGAGAGATCCCGGAGGAGCTCCAGAGCTCGAATCTCGTCCGTTTCGGTCAGCCCGTATCCCGATTTGGCCTCGACCGTCGTGGTGCCGTGGGCGCGCATCGTCTCGAGACGCTTGCGGACCGCGGAGGCGAGCGCCTCGGCGGAGCCCGCGCGCGTCGCGCGCACGGTGGCGTTGATCCCCCCGCCCTCCGCCGCGATCGTGGCGTAGCTCTCGCCGGCGAGGCGCCGCGCGATCTCGGCGCCGCGGTCGCCGAGCCAGACCGGGTGCGTGTGGGCGTCGACGAGGCCGGGGACGACCGCCCGGCCGGCCGCGTCCAGCGTGACCTCCGCCGGGCGGCCCGCGTACTCGCGAACGTAGTCCTTTTCGGTTCCGACGAAGACGAGCCGGCCGTCCTCGGCGCGGACCGCGGCATCGCGCACGCGCAGGATCTCGCCCTGCGCCTTCCCGCGGCGGGCCTCCCGTCCGAGGGGCGTCGCGAGGCAGCCGATGGCGCGGACTTCGAGAGAAGCGGGCAGGGCGTCTCCTAAGGTGTCGGGACCGGCGTCGGCGTGCGGGAGTCTTCGACCAGCGTGTTCCGCGCGTCCGCGGGCGGAAGGATGGCCTCGCGAGCGTCGCAGTCGAGGGGCGGCGCGAAGACGTACCAGTTCATGCGCGTCCGCTGGACCAGCCGGCGCGTCGTCTTGCCGGTCTCGCGGTCCGTCATGACGGCCTCGAAGCGGCCGTCCGTCGACATGAGGGCGTGCCACTCGACGGGAGGGCTGCGCAGGCCCGCGCGGGTCGCGTCGAGATAATTCGTCTGGATCAAGGCCGGCGCGAGCTGGGCGACCACGTCGCGGCCGCCCATGATGTTGGTGAAACCCGCATCCGAGAATTCCTCGACCGACCAGTTCTCCTTCGAGCTCGTCTCGCTCCAGCCGACGCGCACCGGACTGCCCCGCCGAATCGCGGCGAGCAGAGCGCTCCGGCTGCCCTGGAGGTCCTTGCCCTGGCCGTCGTTGGCGAACGCGAACTGCCACGAGGACGGTCCGCAGGGGCCGGTGGCGCCGGAGCCCTTCTCGGAAGTGCAGCCGGTCGAAATCGCGCCCGCGAACAGAGACGCCAGGAGGACGAGGCTGCGGCCATGCATCCGCGGGCTATCCGGCCGTCTCTTCCTTTCCGGCCTTCCGGGTCATGTAGGAAAGGGGCCGGTCCTTTTCGTCCTCGTCGCGGTCGAAGTCGAGCACCTGCTGGAAGAGCTCGATCATCTTCTGGAGCTGGAGCCGGAAGTTGGCCCGCTGGACCTTCAGCTCGGCGATCGCCTTCTCGATGTCCGCGGAGCGCTGGAGGGCGTTGTGGGTCAGCCTCTCGGCCGAGGCCTGGGCCTCGCGGACGATGAGCTCGCCTTCCTTGCGCGCCGTCGATCGCATGTCCTCGGAAGCCTGCTGCGCCGAGAGCAGGGTCTGCTTGAGGATGCGCTCGCGCTCCCGATGCTCGTCGTTCTCGAGCTCGAGCGCGCGAATGCGCGTCTCCAGGTTCATGTTTTCGCGCGCGAGGCGACTCCATGTCCTCGGCCACGTCGGTGAGAAACGTCTGAACCTCGACGGGGTCGAGGCCCTTCCAGCGGCGCGAGAACTCGCGCTTTTGAATCTCGAGCGGACTGGATCGGGGGCGCATGGGAACCTCCTTCAGGACGCGAGCTGGGCCGAGTAGGCCATCCGCGTCAGGAACCGGATCAAGAGAAAGATGAGGAGCAGCACGAAAAGCGGCGAGAGATCGATGTTGCCCGTGCGCGAAGGCGGCAGGAGGCGGCGAAAGGGACGGAAGAGCGGCTCCGTGACTCCCCAGAGAAATCGGACGATGGGATTGCGCGGATCGGGATTCACCCACGAGATCAGAGCCGCGATGATGACGATCCACTGCAGGCCCGTCAGGAGCCAGATGAGAGCGTCGAAGATGGCGCCGCTCGCCGAGCCGCCGACGTTCACGGCGTCCTCGGCCCGAAGAGGGCGGTGCCGATGCGCACCTCCGTCGCGCCTTCTTCGACGGCCACGGCGAAGTCGTGGCTCATCCCCATCGAGAGCTCCGGCAGCGGCCGGCCGAACCGTCGCGCGAGGCCGTCGCGGATGCCGGCGAGCCTGCGGAAGTACGGTCTCGACTGCTCGGGATCGGGATCGTACGGCGGCACGGCCATCACGCCGCGAACCTCGAGGTGCGGACACGCGAGAGCGGCTTCGAGGAGACGCTCCGCCTCCTCGGGCGGGACACCCGCTTTCGAGGCCTCGCCGCCCAGATTGATCTCCAGAAGCACCGGCAGACTTTCCCCCGTTTCGACCAGCATCGCCTCGAGGCGCGCCGCAAGTCTTTCCCGGTCTAGTGTTTCGACGACTCCGAACCATTGTAGCGCCGTCTTGGCCTTGTTCGACTGCAAAGGTCCGATCAGGCGCCATTCGAGGTCGGGAAACTCGGGGGAAACGGCGGCGATCTTGGCGACGCCCTCCTGGACGCGGTTCTCGCCGAACCGGACGATCCCGGCGCGGGCGGCGAGCGCGACCGTTTCGGCCGGGTGCGTCTTCGTGACCGCCATCAGGGTGACCTCGCCGGGGTGCCGGCCCGCGCGGGCGGCCGCCCGGGCGATCCTCTCCAGAACGTCTTCCCGGCGCCGCGCGATCGCCCCCGCGTCGGCGCTCATCGCTCGCGGGTGAAGGTCTCTCCCGCCATGGCGCGCTCGCTCGCATCGGCGCCGAGGTTGGCGAGCCGGTCGGCCTTCTTGTTGTCCTCGCGCGGAACGTGCGCGATCGAGAATCGGCGGAACGCCTTCGCGCGCTGGAGGGCATCGACGAACAGCGGCTGGAGGTGGGTCGCCCTGACCTTGAACTTGCCCAGCATCTGCTGGACGAGGAGCAGGCTGTCGGAGGCGATCGAGACCTCGGAGGCGCCGCGCTCGGCCGCGCGTTTCAAAGCGAGCAGGAGCGCGCGGTACTCGGCGACGTTGTTGGTCTGGTGCCCGAGGGCTTCGAAGTGCTCCTCGGAAGGAAGGTTCTCCTCGGCGGACACGTACACGCCCGCGCCCGCCGGCCCGGGATTGCCGCGCGCGGCCCCGTCGATGAACGCCCGGAAGCGCATGGAGCCGTTTACGAGCTCTGCGGCTCGTAGTAGAGGATGCGCTTGCAGCTGTCGCAGTAGATGATCTCGCGCCCCTGCTTGAGGATCTGCATCGCCGCCGGCCGGATCTTGACGTGGCACGCCGAGCAGGACCCGCCGACGGCGAGGACGACCGCCAGACCGTGCTTCTTGTCGATCAGGCGCTGGAACTCGGCCCGGTCGCGCGGCGGGATCCCGGCCTCGAGCTTCGCGATCTCGTCCTTCGCGCTGACGAGCTCTTCGTTGATCGTCTTCTGCTCCGCGCGCCAGTCCTTGAGCTTCTCCTCGTGCTGCTCGGTCTCGGAGGGGAGGCTCTTCTCCCGGGTGCCCAGATCGGCGCGCGCCGTCTCGATCTCGCCTTCGAGCTCGAGGTACCGATCCTCGGTCGTGCGGATCGACTTCTCGACGCCGTCGATCTCGTTCAGCGCGGCGGAGTACTCGCGGCTCGACTGCACGCTGCGGAGCTGCGTCTGGTACTTCTTGAGCTTCTCCCGCAGGTCCCCGAGCTCGGCCTCGGCCCGGCGCTTCTCGAGCTCGGCCTGGGTCAGCCGCGCCTTGAGCTCGGCGACGGCTTCGACCTTGCCCCGGTACTCGCGGTCCACCTCGATGAGCTCGGGCGGGACCGTGTCGCGCTGCTTCTCGCGCTCCCGCACGAAGAGGAGGCGGGTCTGGAGCCGGTAGAGCTGGCCGAGGAGATCGCTCATCGCGCCCCCTCGGTTCGAATGCCGGAGATGAAAAAGGGTGTTCCGGTTGTGGAACACCCTTGCATTGCCTGCCAGTTTGGAATTCGGTCTCGGATCAAAAGCCTCAATCTTCCGTCCTCGTTGGTGGGTCCACCCGGATTCGAACCGGGGTCTGACCGGTTATGAGCCGGTGGCTCTGGACCGCTGAGCTATGGACCCCGATGAATATAACAAAGGGGGTCCCTTCGACAACCCGCGTGGTATGGCGGCTCAGCGAATCGTCTCCAGGAAGGGCTTCAGCTTCTTCGCCCGCGAGGGGTGGCGGAGCTTCCGCAGGGCCTTCGACTCGATCTGGCGGATGCGCTCGCGGGTCACGTTGAAGGACCGGCCGACCTCCTCGAGCGTGTGTTCCGAGCCGTCGCCCACGCCGAAACGCATCTTGAGGACCTGCTCCTCGCGGGGCGTCAGCGACTTCAGCACCCGGCGCGTCTGGTCCTGCAGGTTCGACACGAGGACGGCGTCGATCGGCGAGAGGACCTGGCGGTCCTCGATGAAATCGCCCAGATGCGAATCCTCTTCCTCCCCGATCGGCGTCTCGAGCGAGATCGGCTCCTGCGCGATCTTCATGATCTTGCGGACCTTGGAGACCGGCATGTCCATCCGCTTGGCGATCTCCTCGGCGTTGGGCTCGCGGCCCAGCTCCTGCACGAGGGAGCGCGACGTGCGCGTCAGCTTGTTGATCGTCTCGATCATGTGGACGGGGATGCGGATCGTGCGGGCCTGGTCGGCGATCGCGCGGGTGATCGCCTGGCGGATCCACCACGTCGCGTACGTCGAGAACTTGTACCCGCGCCGATGCTCGAACTTCTCGACCGCCTTCATCAGGCCGATGTTGCCCTCCTGGATGAGGTCGAGGAACTGGAGCCCGCGGTTCGTGTACTTCTTCGCGATCGAGACGACGAGGCGGAGGTTCGCGACGATCAGCTCGTGCTTGGCCTGGTCGGCCTCTTCCTCGCCCTCCCGCACCATGCGGAGCGTCTTCTTGACGTCCTCGTGCGAGACGCCGAACTTCTGCTCGAGCTCGCGGAGGTTCTTCTTGTACTTCGCGATCCGGCGCCGGTAGAAGTCGAGCGCGCGTCGGGTTCTTTTCCTTCTTGAGGGTGTTGGTGTCCTGGCGGATCGTGATCTCGGGGCCCGACATCTGGCGATCGATGTCCTTGAGGATCCCGATCGCGCGGTTGAGGACCGCCGGCGTGAAGTCCGCAGCGCGGATCAGCTTCGCCATGTCGGCGATCTTCTTGTCGATCGAGGCCTCGATGCGCGCGAGGGTCTTCGTGCCCTTCTTGATCGTGCGCGCCTTGAACTTCATCCGCTTGATGTCTTTGTCGAGCGCGCCGATCTTCCTGAAGCTGGCGAGGATCCCGTCGATCCGGCGGGTCGCGCGGTCGTCGAGCGTTTCCTTCGGCTCCGGCTCGTCCTCGTCCTCCTCGTCCGGAGCGTTGACGAGCTCTTCGACGATGCGGGTGTCGCGGCCGGCGTTCTCGAGGAGCTTCAGGATCTCCTCGAGCACGACCGGGTTGTTCGCGAGCGCCTGGTAGATCTTGGCCTCGCCCTGCTCGATGCGTTTGGCGATGCGGACCTCGCCCTCGCGGTCGAGGAGCTTGACCGTGCCCATCTCGCGCAGGTACATGCGCACGGGGTCGTTGGTCTTCTCGACCGCCTCGCGCGCCTCGTCCGCCGACTCCGCGGCTTCCGCCGCGCGGCGCCGGGCGGCGCGATCCGGGTCGGTCACGATCTCGATCCCGACCTCGAAGAAGCGGGCGTAGATCCCCTCGAGGTCCTTCGGCGCGGCCGTCGCCTCGTCCGAGAGGATCGTGTGGATCTCCTCGTAGAGGATGTAGCCCTTCTCGCGGCCGGCCTTCAGCAGCACCCCGACCTCGGGGAACTTTTCCTCAATCACCAAGTTCGTTTCCTTTCCATCGCGGGGCCCGGCCGAGCGCGGCTTTCCGCCGCATGATTTCCTGCTTCCGGCGCATCAACCCCGCCAGCTCCCCAGACCCCTCACCCGCCCGATCGATTGCCCTCTGAATCTCCGCGCTTTCCCGCTCGAGGTAATTGCTTTCGAGCCTCTTGAGGAGTTCCTCAACACCCTTCTGGGTCGGCTCGGCCTCCTCGAGCGCGAAACCGGAGATGAAGCTGCGTTCTTCCTCCGTAAGGTCTGCGATTTGCCGTTGAAAATCAACAACTTCCGCCCCCCCGGACGCCTTCCGAAGGGTCGTCACCACCTTCCGGACCCTTTCGTCGGTGAGGTGATCCGCATCCAAATTATTTAAAATCAGAGAGTTGAACTCTCCGCCCGCCATGAGCGCCTGAAGCAGCTGTTTTTCGGCGCCTGGCAGGACCACAGCCGATAACGCAGACGCATTCCCGGGCGTTCCCGGCGCCCCTGACAGGTTCCCCACATCTTTAGAACGCGTAATCGACGGCCGAAGGTTCGCCTTGTCGGCCTCCCAGAGGACATCGAGGGGCACCGCCACGGCCGCCGACACCTTCCGGTACTGCTCGTAGCGAAGGATCCGGTCCGGGATCGCGGCCAGGGTCTCGAGGACCCTGGCGACCCGCTCGCGCTTTTCCGCCGGGGCGAGGCCGGGGGCGCCGGGCTGGATGTCCTCGATGAGCCACGTCAGAAAGTCCGGCGCCTCGTCGATCCGCCTCGCCAGCGACTCCGGCCCTTCGCGTCGGAGCAGGTCGTCGGGATCCTCGCCTTCGGGCAGCCTCGCGACGACCGCCTGGAAGCCCTGGGCGAGCAGCAGGGCGAGGGCCCCGCGGGTCGCGTTCCGTCCGGCGGAGTCGCCGTCGTAGCACACGACCGCGTTGCCGGTCAGCCGGCGCAGCCGCTCGGCCTGCTCGGGCGTCAGCGCCGTTCCCATCGAGGCGACGGTTTCGGCGACGCCGGCCCGCAGAAGCGCCATGTGGTCGAAGTAGCCCTCGACGAGCACGACCCGATCGCGCTTCCGGATCGCCTCCCGCGCCTGGAAGAGCCCGTAGAGGAGCCGTTTCTTCGAAAAGATGGGCGACTCGGGCGAGTTGAGGTACTTCGGCTCGCCTTCGGGCGAGAGGATGCGTCCGCCGAATCCGACGGCGCGGCCGCGCTCGTCGCGCACCACGAAGAGAAGCCGGTGGCGGAAGCGGTCGTAAGCGCCCTTGCCTTCCGCGCGCGGCTGCAGCAGGCCGGCCTCGACGAGGAGGCTCTCCGGAAAGGCGGGGGAGAGCGAGCGGCCGATCGAGTCCCAGGCGTCGGGCGCGTAGCCCAGCGTCAGCTCCTTCCAGAGCTCCTTCGGGACCCCGCGGCCCTCGAGATACTTCGCGGCGGCGTTGCCCGGCCGATCGAGGCTCTCGCGGTAGAAGCGCTCGGCGGCGGTGACGGCCTCGAAAATCCGGTCGCGCCGGTCGTCGCGCGGGCCGCGGCGCTCGCGGCGCGGAATCGTCACGCCGAACCGGGAGGCGAGCGCCTCGACCGCCTCGGGGAACTCGAGCCGATCGATCTGGCGCACGAAGTGAATGACGTCGCCGCCCGCGCCGCATCCGAAGCAGTGGTAGAGGCCCTTGTCGCGATCCACGGTGAAGGACGGCGTCCGCTCGTTGTGGAACGGGCAGAGCCCCTTCCAGGAGCGTCCGGCCTTCTTCAGGCGCGTGTGGTCTCCGATCACCTCGACGATGTCGGCCGCCATCCGCAGCTCGGCCAGGACCCGATCGTTGATGTCGAGATCGGAAGCCAAGCTCAAAACCTACCTCAGTTCGAGGATCGTCGCTCCGTTGCCGCCTTCGCTCCGGTCCCCCGAACGCAGCTTTTCCACGGCGGGATGGGAACGGAAGTGCTCGCGGATCCCTTCCCTCAACCGGCCGGTGCCGTGCCCGTGGATCACGCGGAGACGCGAGGCTCCGGACACCAGGGCCTGGTCGAGCGCGCGCTCGGCCGCGTCGATGGCCTCCTCCACGCGCTGCCCGATCAGGTTGACCTCGACAATCGGGCCGAGCTCGATTCGGCCGCGCGGGACCTCCGCGGCCGGCTTCCCGCTTGCCCTCTCCCGCTTTCCGCCTCCGGCGCCCATCGGGCTCCAGATCCGAGCGCTGCACCCGCATGCGCTTGCCGCGAAACTCGAGGTGCGCCCAGTCGCCGTCGAAGGCGACCACGCGGCCTTCGCTCCCGAGTCCGCGGATGCGCGCCTGTTCCCCGACTTCGACGCTGCGGGAGCGGCGCTCCTCTTCTTCGCGGGCTTCGGCGATCACGTGCTCGGCCTCCGCCGCGCGCTCGGCCTCCTCGAGCAGGCGGGCGGCCGAAGCCTGAGCGAGGCGCGTCGACTCGTGGCGCGCGAGGTCGAGCTCCTCGGACACCTTGCGGGCGAGCTCCCGCCGCGCCCGTTCGAATCCGGCGAGCCCCTCGGCGAGCATTTTCGCTTTCTCCTCGGCCAGCCTTCGCCGCTCGCTCTCGAGCCGCTCGGCCTCGCGGGCGGCCGTGTCGCGCTCCCGGGCGAGCTCCGCCTCGAGCCGCCGGAGGCGTTCGAGGGCCTGCTCGGCCTCGTTCTCCGCGCGCTCGCGCCGCTCCCAGGCCTCGCCGAGAATCTCGCGGGAGCGGGCCAGAACGGCTTCGGGGATGCCCTGCTCGCGGGCGACCGAGAGGGCGCGGCTGCGGCCTGCGAGGCCGGGATGGAGCCGGTAGTTGGGCCGGCCGGTCTTCTCGTCGAACTCCATCGCGGCGCAGAGCGCGTCCGGGCGCGAGCCCGCGAAGTTCTTGACGCCCGAGAGGTGCGTGGTCGCGAGCGCGCGCCCGCCGCTCTCGAGGTACGCCTCGAGGAAGGCGACCGCGAGAGCGCTGCCTTCCTCGGGGTCGGTCGCTCCTCCGATCTCGTCGATCAGAGCGAGCGTGCCGGGTCCGGCCCCGGCGAGGATCGCGGCGAGCGTCTCCATCGAGGAGGAAAACGTCGAGCGGTCCGAGAGGATCGCCTGGGCGTCGCCGATCTCGGTGCGGATCGAGCGGAATACCGGCAGCCGCGTGCCCGCCTCCGCCGGGATCGGGATGCCGCACTGGGTGAGCAGCGAGAAGAGCCCGGCCGTCTTGAGCACGACGGTCTTTCCGCCGGCGTTGGGGCCCGAGACGACGAGCAGCCGCTTGTCGGGCGCCAGCTCGAAGTCGAGCGGGACGGCCTCGCGCCCTTCGCGCGTCTCGCCGAGAACGCGCCGGCGCAGGGTCTCGTAGCGGGCGTCGAGCAGCGGATGGCGCGCCCGGCGGAGGATCCAGCCCTCGTCGTCCGAGATCTCCGGGAGCCGCCCCGCGCCCATCTCGCCGAAGGCGACCTTCGCTTCGAGGGCGTCGAGGACCGCGAGGCCGGCCACGGCGTCCCGGAGCTCGTCGGCCTGCGCCAGGACCTCCCGGCCGAACTCGGAGAGCAGCCGCTCGACCTCGCGCCGCTCCTCGGCGGCGGTCAGGGCCAGGTCGTTGTTGGACTCGATGACTTCCATCGGCTCGACGAAGACCGTCTGGCCCGAGCCCGAACGGTCGTGCACGATCCCCGGCACGCGGCCGCGCGCCGAGGCCTGGACGGGCAGGCAATACCGGTCGTTCCGCAGCACGACGAGAGCGTCGCCGAGGGCCTCGCGCCGATCGTCGAGGAGCTTCTCGAGCAGTCGCGACACTTCCCCGCGCCGCCGCCGCAGTCGGGCGCGGATCGCCGCAAGCTGCGGCGAGGCGTCGTCCTTGAGGCCGCCGTCCTCGCCGAAGAGCTTCGCGGCGCGCTGAAGCAGCGCCTCGAAGGACGGCAGCCGCTCGCGGTGGGCCGCGAGGATCGGGCCATCCGCCCTGGCGAGCGCGCGGCGGACGGCGTCGCAGGCGCGGGCCGCGCGGACGATCGGCCGGAACTCTTCGGGCGCGCCGCTCCCGCCCGTGCTCTCGAGGGACTCGAGGACGGGATCGACGTCGTCGAGGCCGGCGAGGGGGAGCCTCCCGTGCCGGATCTGGAAGACCGAAGCCTCCGACGTCTCGGCGAGGCGCTCGGCCACGTCGGTCGCCTCGAGAGCGGGGGCCAGAGACAAAACCGCCGCCCTACCGGGCGGCGTGCGGGCGAGGGACGAAACGAGCCGGAGGACGACGCCGAACTCGAGCGAATCGTAGTCGGCGCCGCCCCCGTCTCCCGCGGTTACAACGTCGCGCGACGCTCCTCCGACAGCTTGCGGAGCATCTTCTTGCGGGCCTGAATCATCTTGCGCTTTCTCTTCGCGCTCGGCTTTTCGTAATGCTGACGCTTCTTCAGCTCGGAGAGGATTCCGGATTTCTCGCACTTTCTCTTGAAACGCCGCATGGCGTTTTCGAACGATTCGTCTTCCTTGACGTGGACCAGAGGCACGGACACTCACCCCCTTACCCAGGAGTCTTTCAAAAAGCAGTCAATATTAGAGAGGCGGGTCCGGAGTGTCAACGGGAACGCAGGTATCCCTAATCCGGAGAGGGGCTTAGACACCGGGGTCTTCGCGTGGTCCGGCTTTACGAATCGCGTCTCTGCCCCGATAATGCAAAGAGTGACCGATTCCGGGGCAAACGACAGGGCGAAGCTGCTCGAGACGGAGATCGAGCGCCGGCTCGCGGAGAGGTTCGCGGCCCTCCGCGAGGAGTTCGACCGTCTGCGCATGGAGGCCGACCGCCGGTGGTTCGGATTCCTCGAACGCTTCGACCAGGACCTGAAGGGGGTCGTGCCGGCCGAGCTGGTCGATCCGGTCGCGTCGCGGTCCGCCGGAGCGTCCCGGCCCGGTTCGATCGGGATCGCCACGGTGCGCGCGCTCGATCTCGCGGCGACCCAGGTGGACGTGCTCCACCGCTTCCTCGACGACTGCCGGCGCCACTGCTCGCGTGCGGCACTGCTGGTCGCGCGCGGCGGCTCGATCGGAGCGTGGAAGGCCGTCGGATTCTCTTCGCACGGCGCCGACGATGACGCGGTGCGCCAGCTCGCGCTGCCTCTCACCGACGGAGGACTGCTCGCCCGCATCATGACCGGCACGGCGATGCGGCTGCCGGCCGCCAACGAAGTCTCGACGCTTCTGCGCGCGGCGCGTGTTTCGGAGGCCGTGGTCATTCCGATGGTCGTGCGCGAGAAAATCTCGGGCGCCCTCTACGCCGACGCGGTCCTCGGGGAAGAGGAGACCTTCGATCCGGAAGCGCTCGCGCTGCTCACCTACCTCGCGGGCCTCGTCGTGGACCGGCTCGCCGCGCGGAAGCTGAAGCCCGCGCCCGCGCTGCGGGTTCTCGAGGTGGCCAAGCGGCCGGAGCCCGCGGGCATGTGGATGAACGAGGGCGCCGCGGTCGAGGAGCTGCCCGAGGCCGCCGAAGCGGGCGATGCGATCGAGGTCGAGCCCGAGGTCCCGCCCTCCCCGCCGCCCGCGCCCGCCGCGGAGCCCAAACCGCATTTCGAGGAGCCGCCCGCGTCGGCGATGACGGCGGCCATCTCGATCGAGACCCCCGCGATTCCGATGCCCGAGCCCGCGCGACGCCTGAGCGGGCCGCTGGCCGCGGCCGTGGGCGACGAGCGGCACGAGGAGGCGCGGCGGTTCGCCCGCCTGCTCGTCTCCGAGATCAAGCTGTACAACGAGCGCGCCGTGCTCGAAGGGCGCGAGAGCGGGAACCTGTATCGCCGCCTGAAGGAAGACATCGACCGCAGCCGCCAGATGTACGACGAGCGAATCCCCGCCGACGTCCGGAGCGCGACCGACTTCTTTCAGGAGGAGCTCGTGCGCATCCTCGCGGACGGCCGACCCGAGGCGCTGGGAACGTAGGCCTCGGCCAAGAACTCTCACACGTCGGATGTGGCTCGTATGACGCGCTCCCCGGTACTCGTCGCCGCTTTCTGGCTGCTGGCCTCAGCCGCTGCGGCCGAGCGCGCCTTCACCCGGCCCTCCACGGACTTCGACGCCGAGTTTGCGCGTGCCGCGGACCTCCTCGATGACGGACATCGCGAAGAGGCGGAGCGTGTCCTCGCGGCCCTCCTCCAGAACGCCGACCAGCCGGCCTGGAACGCGCGGGCGGCGATGCTGCTCGGCGCGGCCGACGCCCGGCGCGAGGACTGGGGAGCGGCGGCGCAGGCCCTCGAATCCGCCAACGCCGGACCGATCGGCCTCGAGGCCTACCGGAACCTGCGGCGCGCGGAGGCGCTCGAGCTCTCGGGCCGCCGGGCGCGAGGCGATCGAGCCGGCCCGCCTGGCCTTCGAGGCGGAGGGCCGCTTCGCCTTCCGGATCCGGGCGGCGGCGCTTCTCGCGCGGCTCCTCGAGCGCGAGGGACAGCCGGAGGAAGCCGCGCGCGTGCTCGCTCTCGCTTCGGAGGCCGCGGCCTCGGCCGACGAAAGCGCCGAGATCGCGATCGAGCGGATCCGTCTCGCCCTCGCGCGCGGCGACAAGCTCGCGACGCGGTCGGCCGCGCGCGATCTGCTCCTGCGGGCTCCGACGTACGACGCGCTCTCCCGAACGCCCGAGTTCGCGCGCCGCGCGGCGGCCGAGGCCGAGAAGACGCTCACGCCGGCCGACCACGGGCGGCGTGGACGCGCGCTCGTCGCCGCCGGGGACCCGCGCCGCGGCGTCGCTCAGCTCTCGAAGAATCCGGCCCGCGATTGGCCCGAAGGAGAGCGGGGATCGAACCTTCTCGCGCTCGCGCGCGGGCAGTTCGCGCTGAAGCGGACGAAGGCGGCCGAGGAAACGGCGGCGCGCGTGCCCGACGATGGGACGCTCTCCGCCTACGAGGCCCGTCTCTTCCGCTGCGATCTCGTCGTGGCCCGGCTCACGCCCGG
Organism: uncultured Acidobacteriota bacterium; assembly: GCA_963723535.1. Taxonomy (GTDB): domain Bacteria; phylum Acidobacteriota; class Thermoanaerobaculia; order UBA5066; family Gp7-AA6; genus DAHUXD01. The sequence goes on along the minus strand of CAVRRE010000004.1, from coordinate 169,970 downwards.
CCGAAACGGCGGGCCGCTCGGCGAAGACGCGCGTTTCGATGCCGTGATCCGCACCCTCGAGGGCCTCGCGTCGCCGGACGCGCCCGCCTCCGTCCGGAGGGGCGCGCGCGAGCGTCTCCTTCGCTATGCCGCGGCTCGCGAGGATTTCGATGCGGCTCTCGCTCTCGCGCGCGACCATCTCCCTCGAGAACCCCGATGGGCTCGACGGCTTTGAACCGCTGTGGCGCCTCTCGTGGGGCCTCTACCGCGCGGGCGATTACGCGGGCGCGCGGGCCCGATTCGAGGCGCTGAGCGAGGTCTACCACGCGGTCTCGGCCTCGCGGCGCCTGCTCTACTGGAAGGCTCGCTGCCTGGAGCGCGAAGGACGAAGCCTGGAGGCGGAGGCGCTCTACGCGGAGCTCGCCGCGGCCGAGCCGCCGGACCTCTATGCGCGTTTCGCGAGCGCACACGTCGAGCGTCCGGCGCACCGCGAGCAGACGGAGCTCGCCGACCCGTCGACGGCCACCGCGGCCTTCGCCCGCGTCGACGAGCTTCTGCGCCTGCGCATGTTCGAGGAGGCGGCGGCGGAGGCGCGCATCCTCCTGCCCTCGCGCGGCCGCGAGCTGCGCATCGCGCAGGCGGACTTCGCTCTCGGACGCTTTCTGACGGCGGCCTCCTCGATCAAGCGGGCGCTGCCCGAGATCGGAACGGCCGAGGAGAGCCGGGTCCCCGACGCTTGGCGCCGCCTCTACTATCCGATCGAGGAGGGCGGGCTCCTGCCCGAGCGCGCGCGGGAGTTCTCTCTGGACGCGGCCGTGCTGCGCGGCCTCGTGCGGCAGGAGAGCGTGTTCGACGCGAACGCGAAATCGCGTGCCGGCGCGATGGGGCTGATGCAGCTCATGCCGGCGACCGCGCAGAGCCTCTCGCGCTCGGTCCTCCGGGCGCGCTACCGGCGCGCCTTCCTCTACGATCCGGGCGTCAACACGCGTCTGGGCGCGGCGTACCTGCGCAAGCTCATCGACCAGTTCGACAACTCGACGCTCCTCGCCCTCGCGGCTTACAACGGCGGACCGACCCGCATCGCGCGTCTGGTGCGCGAGAACCCGGGTCTGCCGGAGGACGAGCTCTTCGAGTCGATTCCCCTGTACGAGACGCGGGACTACGTGCGGCGGGTGCTGTTGTACGCCGAGTCCTATCGGGAGCTGTATCCCGTGAGAGTTGAGAGTTGAGCGTTGAGCGTTGAGCGTTGAGAGTGGATTCGGGATGAGCGCACGCTCAACTCTCAACACTGAACGCTCAACGCCTCCCTACCAGCTCCTCTCCGGCACGACCAGAATCGAGCACCCGCAGGCGCGCAGCACCTGGCGCGTGACGCGGCTGCCGGCCCCGATGACGACGAGATCGGTGGGCTCGGCGCGCATCTCCTCGAGGATGCCGTCGATGGGCGCGTCGGCCTCGCGGACCGAAAAGCGCGAGCGCACGCCGAGCTCGCGCAGCGTCGCGACGCCCCGCTCGAGGTGCGCGCGCGCGTAGGGCTGCGGCGCGCGTCCCGGAGGCGTCACGTGGAGGAGGGTCACGGCGGCGCCGAGGCGGCGCGCGAGCCAGCCGCCGGCGCGCACGTCGGCCTTGCCCGGTTCGCCGATCGCCGTGCAGATGAGGATGCGCTCGAGCTTGCGAGGCCGGCCGCGGGCCGCGAGCAGAGGGATCTTCGTGCGAGCCCCCAGCTCCTCGACGAGGCCGGGCGATCCGCCGACGGCCCTTCAGCGACTCGACCTCCCCGGCGCCCGCGATGACGAAGTCGTAGGGGGCCTCGTTCGTCTCGATGGCGATCTGCTCGGCCGGGTCGCCGCGCCGCACGCGAATGGCCGCCGCCGCAAGACCCGCCTCGGCGGCGCGCCGCCCGAGCGTTTCGCGGAGCGCGTCCTGCGAACGGGCGTCGGGCGCGACGCCGAGGACCGTCGCCACGCCGTCGAGGGCCGAGAGCAGGGGAAGCACGAGCTCGAGCGCGGGGGCGAGGCCCTCCCCGGAGTCGCAAACGAGCAGGCGCGGCGTGGGCTGCCGCAGGATGTGCCACTCCTGCAGAACGACCCACGGGTCGCCCGGCGGAGCGGGAAGGTGCGCGGGGAGATCGACGTCGAGAAGGATGGCCTCCTCGCCGAAGGGAAGCGGCGGAACGACCTGGCGGACGCCCGGAAGCGGGGGCAGCCGGACGCGAAGGCGCCGGCGCGCGCCGGTGAAGGTCTCCTCGACGACTTTGCCGCGGCCCAGAGTCGAGGCGGGGCTCGCCGGTTCCTGCTCGGCGAGCTGGATCTGCTCCGGGCGCACGAGGACACGGACGCGGTCGCCTTCGTCGTGGGGCACCTCCGGCGGGATCGGCAGCGAGAGCGAGCCCAGCTCGACCCGGTCGCCGTGCGAACCGCCGACGAGAATGGCGCCCGCCCCCAGAAACGTGGCGACGAAGAGCGAGCGCGGGTTCTCGTAGAGCTTCTCGGGCTCGCCGACCTCGAGCAGGCGCCCGCGCTCGATGACGCCGATCCGGTGGGCCAGCTCGAACGCCTCCTCCTGATCGTGCGTGACGAGGATCGTCGTCACGCCCAGCGTCTTCTGGATTTCCCTGAGGCTCTGGCGGAGCTGCCCGCGGATCATGACGTCGAGGGCGCCGAACGGCTCGTCGAGGAGCAGGACGGCCGGCTTGTAGGCGAGGGCCCGGGCGAGGGCCACCCGCTGCCGCTGGCCGCCGGAGAGCTGGCTCTCGTAGCGGCCTCCCAGGCCTCCGAGGCCGACCAGATCGAGAAGCTCCTCGCGCCGCTGCTCGCGCGTGGCGGCGGGGACCTTGCGGACGCTCAGGCCGAACTCGATGTTCTGCGCCACCGTCATGTGCCGGAAGATCGAGTAGTTCTGGAACACGAACCCGACGTCGCGCGTCTGCGGCGAGAGCCGGGTGACGTCCTTGCCCGAGACGCGGATGACGCCTTCGTCGGGCGCCGAGAGGCCCGCGATCATCCGAAGGATCGTGCTCTTGCCGCTGCCCGACGCGCCGAGCAGAACGAAGAGCTCGCCGGCCTCGACCTGAAGCGACACGCGGTCCACGGTGACCTGCTCTCCGTATCGCTTGGTGACGTTTTCGAGGACGATCGACATCCGGCGCAGACTCCTTCCGCTTCCGACTCCCGAAGAGTGGGGCCGAGAATATCGCCTTAGAATCCTGCCGTGGCCGGCCCCAGCGAGTTTCGCGTCAGGACTTCGCGCAAGATCGAACGCCTCGACATCACCAAGCAGATCGAGAAGGCCGCCCGCGCGGTCGGGCGAGAGGCCGGGGCTCTCCTCGTCTCGACGCCCCACACCACCGCCGCGGTGACGGTGGGGGAGGCCTGGGACCCCGACGTCACCGGCGACATCGAGCGGGCGCTCGAGGCGTGGGTGCCGAACGTGCGGTTCGACCACGGCGAGGGGAACTCGCCCGCGCACTTTCTTTCCGAGGCGATCGGCAACGCGCGGCTCGTGCCCCTCGAGAGCGGCCGGCCGCTGCTCGGCCGCTGGCAGGGCGTCTTCCTGATCGAGCTCGACGGGCCGCGCGAACGGACGGTGCGGGTCGCTCCCCTGGGAGTCGGCGCCTAGTGTTCGTACCAGAAGTCGCACATCGGCGTAGGGGCGGCCCTTGCGGCCGCCCGCGGGAGGGGGCAAGCCCCGCCCCTACGTTCCGATCGTGTCCTGACTTCCGCGACAGCACACTAGCCGCGCGCGAGCGAGGATTTACTCGCCGTCGGCGAACGGGATGAGCGCCGACGCGACTGCGTGTTCTTCTTTAACAGTGTGCGCGTCCCAGCGGCGCGCGAGGTTTCCGAAGAGACGCCGGGCGCCGGCCACATCGTCGTTCTCTTCGACCAGGCGGCGCATCATGCCCGAGAGCTCGCGGATCTGGACGTGCTCCAGTCGAAGCTCGCGCGAGAGGCGCGCCGAGGAAGACTCCTGCTCCGGCGCGAGGAGCTTGCGCTCCGGAGGCGGCGGCAGCAAGCGTTCCTCCTCGTGCGCGGTGTGACGGCGCAGCGCGTCGTCGAAATCCACGATCGAGGAACGGGCGGCGGCGAGCTCCCCGGTTTCCGCGGCCGCGAGGAATCGACCGAGAAGCCCGTCGAGCTCGCGGTGGGCGGCGATCAAATCGAAATCCGCTTCGGCCATCTTCGCGGATTCTAGGGGAGGAACGCCGCCGCGGCAGGGAGGGCGCGGAATAGAATCGCGGACTGGCCGCGGGAGGGGCCGCATTTCAGTGGTTCAGCCGGGGACGCTTCTCGAAGGCAAGTACGAGATCCTCGACAAGATCCGCGAGGGCGGGATGGGCTCCATCTATCGAGTCCGCCATCGCCTTCTCGAAGAGATCCGCGTCGTCAAGGTGATGAAGCCGAGCGTCGTCGCGGACGAGGATCTTCGGCGGCGGTTCGTCGAGGAAGCGCGGACCGCCACGCGGCTGAAGCATCCCAACATCTGCACCATCCACGACTTCGCCATCGACGACGCCGGCATGGCCTATCTCGTCATGGAGTTCATCGAGGGCGTGAGCGTGTCGGATCTCCTCAAGCTGCACGGGCGTCCGGCCATGCCGCTCGCCCTGGAGATCGCGCACCAGTCGCTTCTGGCCCTGGGCTTTCTGCATCGCAAGGGAATCGTCCACCGCGACGTCGCGCCGGACAACATCATGCTGACGCGCGACGAGCAGGGCGGTCCGTCGGTGAAGCTCATCGACCTCGGCATCGCGAAGGTCACCGAAGCGCCGGTCGAGGCCACCGCGACGGGCGTGTTCCTCGGGAAGCTCAAGTACGCCTCGCCCGAGCAGTACGGGTCCCTGCCGCGCGGCCAGCGGCTGGACGGGCGAAGCGATCTGTACGGCCTCGGTATCGTGCTCTACGAGCTCTGCACCGGAGTCCTGCCCTTCGAGGGGGACACGGTCGTCGAGCTGCTGAAGGCGCACGTCTTCGCTGCGCCGCGGCCGTTCGCCCAGTCGGATCCCGGGGGCCGCGTGCCGACGGAGCTCCGGGGCGCGGTGCTGAAGGCCCTGCAGAAGCGGCGCGAGGACCGGTTCGCGAACGCCGAGGAGTTCGATCGGGAGATCCTCGCGATCCGGAGCCGGTACACGGGACCCGAGGATCAGGAGCAGATGCGCGCGGAGCTCGCGCGGATCCGTCCGAGCGGCGGCGTCGTGCAGCCGGCCACGCCCAGCGCCCAGGACGAGATCGACCGGCAGTTCGCCGCGCTGAAGACGCCGACGCCCTCGAAAAAGCTCGGCGACGACGAACGGACGGAGGTGGCGCCGCCGGGCTCCGCGCCGCCATTTCCTCCGCGCGCTTCCGTGGACGTCCGCCGATCGCTCGTGGCGACGACGCCCATTCCCCGGCCGTCCTCGCGGACCGTGCCGATCTGGATCGTGGCTTCCGCCGCGGCTGCGATCGCCGCCGCCGCTTTCCTCTGGATAGCGTCGCTCCGCCGACAGCCGCCGCCCGCGGTCGCCGCCCCCGAGCCGACGAAGGCCGTCGCGGCGCCGGCTCCAACGGCGGCTGTTGCGCTGGAACCGAGCGTGCCGCCCCTCCCTGAGCCGACCGCCGAGCCGGCCGAGCCCACGCCGCCTCCGCCGACCGCCGTCCGACGCGAGCCGACCCGGGTACCCGCCGCCGCGCCGCGCGTGGAGCGGCCTCCCGCCGCTCCGATCGTTGTCCCGACCCAGGCCGTCGCGGTGGCCGGTCCCGTATCGGCGCCCGCGGCGCCGGCGCCTCCGACTGCCGTTCGCCGAGCCGCGCCTTACGGCGGCGGTGCCGACGGCCCGTCCCGCGCCGACGGAGGCGGATCGGATTCGCGAGACGGTCAAGCTCTACGAGACGGCGCAGAACACGCTGAACCCCGACCTCTACGTCCGCGTGTTTCCCGGCGTCGACCGCGACCGCATCGAGCAGGCCTTCTCGGGCTTCCGCTCGCAGTCGGTGACGTTCGAGGTCCGGCGAATCGAGATGGCCCCTCAGGGCGGCTCGGCCCAGGTCTTCGGGCACGAAACGCGCGTCGCCGTTCCCAAGGCCGGCAACGATCTCCGCGTCACCGCCGACCGCGTGCTTCAGCTCGAGAAGCGCGGCGAGGCCTGGGTCATCGTCTCCGTTCGCTGACGCCCCCGGGCCCTAGAAGCTGTAGTCGATGCCGATGAGGGGCGTGAAGCCGTCCTGCAGCCCTTCGCTGTTCAGGGGAAAGAGGCCGTTGAGCGTCAGCAGGAAGTTCCCGAAGGGATTGATCTTCACGCCGACGGAGCCGAGGACCTGGTTGATGTTGCCCGTCTCGGTCACGAGGCGCGGGAGCACCGCGGACACGATGTTCGGCGGATCCGCCGGGTTCGTCGTCGTGTTCGCCGTGAAGAGGGTGTCTTCGACGCGGATGTTCTGCGTATTGAGGAACGTCCGCCCGATCGCGTCGAAAACGAACGTAAACCGGGGCCCGACGGAGACGTCGAAGCCCAACGTGTAGTTGATTTCGTCCGCGATGTCGATGTCGTCCGAGCCCTCGAGCGACCACGTGTAGCCCGCGTTCAGGTGCGGGTTGAACCACCCGAAGTGTCCGGAGCCGACCACGAAGGCCTTCAGCTGCGTCGCTCCCGTGCCCAGCAGGTCGAGCTCGTCACCCGTCGGCAGTCGCGCGTCGAGGGCGAGAGCGAGGCCGGCCCTGGGGCTGGCGAGGAAACGCCACTTCGTGCGCAGCACGACGTCCCCCAGGCCCGAGGCGTTGCCGCTTTCGCTGAACGTCTCGGTGCTCTGGCCGTTCTGAAAACGATGGATGCCGGGGGCCGTCGTCCCGGTCGCCAGCCGCTCGATCGCGGCGTCGGTCTGGGCCTCCATGTCGACGCTCACGATCGGCACCGCGAAGCCGACGTCGAGGTTGTCGAGGATCCCGTAGTCGAAGACGAACGCGGCGATGTCCGTCTTGATCTTCAGGCGCAGCGCGGCCGTGATGACGTCGCCTTCGAAGAAGAGGGTGTGGTTGCTCGCCGTCGTGATTCGTGTCCTCGTGCGTGAAGACGAGCCGCAAGTCTCCTTCACGCAGCGACAGTTCGTTGATCTGGTCGAAGGTGAAGTGGCTGTAGTTGACGCCGAGGTTGAAGCGTCCCTTGCCGATCGTGTCGGCGCGCTCGGCGTAGATGGGGCCGAAGCTGTCGGTCACGCGTGTGAGCACGCCCAGCGCGGGGTCGAACTGATAGACGAAGCCGCCGGAGGAGGACGCGAGCGGGAAGGACGAGAGCTGCGAGGCGATCAGCGAGTTCAACTGCTCGACGGCCAGAAACTGCGGCGAGTCGTCCGCCGATGAAGTGCGCCGAGTGGCTCGGGAAACCTTCCGGCGGAGGCGCGAGCGTGATGCCCTCGCGCAGGAAGTCCGTCAGCATGTCGCGGAGGTTGAAGCTCTGGGCGGCGAGGGGAGCCGCGGCCGCGGCGGTCAGAAGCGTCGCGAGCAGGACTCGAAGAGAGCGCATCACATCCTCCCGGAAAAGCGAGGCAAGCCTATGGAGAGGACGGCGGGCGGTCAAGGTTTGGATGAAGCGGAATCGAGGTCCCGGGCGCACAATAGGCCCATGCGAAAAGCTTCGGCGTCCTCTTGCGTCGTGCTCCTGGTCGTCCTTTTCGTGGGCGGCTGCGCGAAAAAAGGTGATCCCGTCCGCGAAACCATCGACGCGGTCGTCAAGGCCGCGAACGCCCGCGACACCGCGGCGCTACTGACGCGGGTCGCGCCCGACTTCGAGGCCGCCGACGGCGCCTCCCGGCTCGACGTCGAAGTGCGTCTCAAACAGTATTTCGCGGCCTACGAGATCTTCAACGTCACCGTGTCCGACGTGCAGATCGAGCGGGGAGAGGGCGCCGCCCTCGTCCGCCTGCGGGCGCAGCTGTCGGGCCAGCCGCGCGCGGTCGGCGGGCTGAGCGGCCTCCTGCCCTCGGACGCGAAGTACGACTTCGAGATGCGCCTCATGTACGTCGACGAGGCCTGGAAAATCACCTGGGCGGCCTGGGTACCCGTCTCGCCGTAACGGCGCGAGGGTTTGACTCCCCGCGCCGATCTCTCTATCCTTCCCGGTCCGCTCTGCTCCTCAGTAGCTCAATGGCAGAGCATCCGGCTGTTAACCGGAGGGTTGTAGGTTCGAGTCCTACCTGAGGAGCCAATCTCCGAACCGGTTGCGAATCGCCGGAATTCGCGAAGCGCGGCCGGGTTGATACTGGAAGAATGCGCACGCGGAGAATCGCCGGCGTGGCCGCCCTGGCCGGGTTCCTGGCTTGCGCCGCCTTGTCCGCGGGCCTGATGCCGTCCGTCTGCTGCTCGGAGTCCTGCGAGCCCTGCCCGGTCGTCTTCTGCAAGAGCACTCCGGCCGCCTCGTCTCAAAAGGTGGACACCGCGCACGCGCTGCCCCCAGCGCGCATTTACCCGTTCCTCCTTCTCGAGGCGGCGCCACCAGCCGCGACACTCGCCCAGATCCCGGCTTTTCTTTCGCACGAGTTCCGACGACCGATGCGGAACTGATCGCTCCTCCTCCCGTCTCGTTTTCGAAGAATCCACAAACCTGATGGAGGATGCGATGAAGAAGATTCTCGGAACCCTGGCGCTCGCTCTGGCGATCGCCGCATCGGCCCTGGCGTCCACCGGCTCGCGTGCTTGCTGCGAGCCGGCGTGCGACGACTGCGAGTCGTGCTGTGCCAGCGCGCAGGCCGAAGCCGTGACCTGTCCCCTGACTGCGGAACAGGCTTCGTCCCCCGGTATCTAGTCCCGTTTCTCGAAGCGCCGGGCGGGCGACCGCCCGGCGCTCTCTTCCCTCCGCCTACGGAAGCTCGAAGGCCTAGAAGGTGTAGCCGAGTTCGATCAAGCCGCCGTCGCCCTTCGAGTCACCGTTCTTGAGCGAGTAGGCGGCATACACGGTCCAGTGGCTGAGGGAGTAAATGAAGCCAGCGGAGAGATAGCCGATCGCGTTCTCGCCGCTCCACCAGTCGGCGGCCAGGGTCCAACCCTCCGCCCAGGGAAGTGGCTGTTCGACGGTCGCGAGCGCTCCTCCCGTGCTGTTCGGCTTAGCGTAGCCGGCCGAGGAATACCAGCCGCCGGCTTCGATCCGCGTGCCGAGTGTCGGGATCCGATAGGACGCGAATCCGTACCCGAGGCCCGATGGATGGCCGTCGACGTTCCCGCGCAAATAGAAAAGCCCGAAGCCGCCGGCCGTGACGGCGAAGTCGCCGGCCTTGACCGGCTGTGCCTTGACGGCGACCGTGCCGGTCGGAACGACCCGGGTCGGAGACGTCAGGCCTCCGAAGTTCACCCCGGCCTCTACTCGCGGGACGACACCGATCACGCCTCGGAGCGTCGTCGACGAGAATTCCGGAGCCGTGGGCCGGAAGAGCTCGTCGATTTCGAGATAGACCTTTCCGCGTTCCAGAACGTCGGCCGAGGGAACGTTGAAGATCGTCTGCTGTGCGCGGGCGTACGAGGCGAGCATCGCCGCCAGGAAGCCGATCGCCATGAGCCGCAGCGTCGGCCGCCGGAGCCTCCGGCTCTCGAACACAATCTCGTCCCAATGCCAGAGCGACACCGCCCGAGCCCCGCAGCCCACGAACGCGACGAAGGCGGCGAGGGTCAGCCACATCTCTTCGGCTCGGAGGAGCGCCGCCAGGACGCTGAAGCCGAAGAGGGAAGCGACGGCGAGAAGCGCGAAGCGGCGGGCGCGGAGTCGGTCTTCCATGCCTCACAAGGATCCCTGCGAGGACGGAAAGAAGTCCGGAGGAATCCCGAAAGAAAGGAGAAAGATTTCCGCCGCCAGGGCTCGTGGCCGAAGCTTTCGCCTGGAGTCGGGCGTTCTCTCATTGGCGCATGGCGCCCGGCCGGTCTCGGCTCAAGCCGCGAGGACCGGATGATTGCGCATCACGCGAACCGGTAGAACGACGGCCTCGAGTCCCGCGAACTGCAGTCGCCGCTGGATCGCCAGAGCGGTTTCGTTGTGAAGGATTCGGTGGTGCAGGCTGTCGCTCTCGAAGATCAGGGCGCCCAGGAAGAAGATCGAGCGCGGATACTCCCGACGGATCTCCTCGGACAGCTCCAGGACTTTTTCGACCGCTTCGGTCCCGATGGAAAAGCGGTGCTCCGCGCGGAAGCCCAGTTTGCGCGCGAAATCGACGTACTTCTTCAAGTCCTGCTCGGTGTGGCGCTTGAGGGCCTCCACTTCGTCGAGCCCCTTGAAGGTCGCCGAGTCGATGACTCCGACGGAAGCGAACACATAGTCCCGGAACTGTCCCGGGAACAGCTGCTGAATCGAAAGGAGCGTGTGAACGCCCAGGCCGCCGAATCCGTTGACCAGCATCGCGGCGACGGGACGATCTCGGTCGACCGGCGAGGTCGCATCTCCGTGCGGGCGGACCGGGATGTTGAGGAGCGTTTCGTCGAGCCGGCGGAGCTGCTCCCGGACCCGCCGGTAATGCCGCTGGATCCCGAAAGCCAGGGCCACGAAGCTCGACGTCACGACGACGGTCAGCCACCCCCCCTCCGTGAATTTCTCCAGGACGCTGACGATCAGAATCAGGAGGCACATCGTCAGGCCCGTTCCGTGGATGGCCAGGTTGCGGCGCCAGTCGCGGTGCTCGCGGCGGTTTCGGATCCAGAAGCGCGACATCCCCAGCTCGGTCAGGGTGAACGTCAGAAAGACGTTGATCGAGTACATCAGGATGAGCAGATCGCTCTTTCCTCGCGAATAGAGGAGCACGGCGACGGCGCCGGCGCCCATCAGGAAAATGCCGTTCTTCGTGACGAGCCGGTCCGAGAGCTGGGCGAAGCGCCGCGGCATCCACGAATCGACGGCCATGTTGGCCAGGATGCGCGGTCCGTCGATGAACCCGGTCTGCGCCGCGACGAAGAGCAGCGCTCCCTCCGAGACCATGGTGACGATGACGAGGGTCGGGCCGATCGGGAGAGACCCCAGCGTCCACGGCCCGAAGAGGTTTTCGGCCAGCACCCAGTTCAGCGTCTTGCCGGGGAGGGATTGCGCGCGGATCAGGAGATAACAGAACAGAATGCCGCCGGCCGTGAACGCCAGCGAGAGCGCCATGTACAGCATGGTCTTCTTCGCGTTGGCCACCCGGGGCTCCCGAAGAATCTGCACTCCGTTCGAGACGGCCTCGATGCCGGTGTACGTGCCGCCGCCCAGAGAGTAGGCGCGCAGGAGAATGAAGAGCGTCGGGAGCAGCCCCAGCTGCGACGACGTCCGGCGCCCCTCCGCGACCGCACCCTGCAGTACCTCCGGAAGCGCGGATGCGTGGGTGAAGAGACCGTAACCGATCATGAGGGCATGCGTGGCGACGAACACGAGGAAGATCGGGAGAAGGAGCGTGACGGACTCTTTGACACCGCGGAGGTTCAGGACGACCAGGACGACGAGAACGAGAACCTCGACCGCGAGCTTCCGGCTCTCCCATGCGGCGGGCAGAAAACTGAAGACCGCGTCGCACCCGGTCGCGACCGAGACAGTGATCGTCAATACGTAGTCCACGATCAGGGCGCATCCGGACACGACGCCCACGCGCGGTCCGAGCAGCTTCGTGGCGACGAGGTAGCCCCCGCCCCCTCCCGGGAAGTGCTCGATCAACAGGCTGTACGCATACGAGATGACGAAGACCGTCGCGGCGGTCATCGCAACGAGGAACACCGCCAGGTACGGGTGGTCGCCGAGGGCTCGATAGGCCGCCTCCGGGCCGTACGCCGAGGAGGAGAGTCCGTCGGCGCCGAGCCCGACCCAGGCGAGAAACGCGACCAGAGACACGTGGTGAAACACGCGTCGATCGAGCGGGTCGCGTGGTCTCCCGACCAGAAGGTTGCGCAGGGTCCGGCTGACCCGCGGACCCTCGCGGACCGGGATGGACGGGCGCTCGCTTTCGCCGTCCGTTTCGGCTCTGCGGGGATCCACGGCCGGAGTCTGGCAAGCGAGGGCGAAAGAAGTTCGAAAGAAACCCGAAAGAATCGCCGTGGAGGGCTCCGCGAAGCCCGATGGGGATCACTAGAATCGTCTCCGTGGGCCGCGACGGACCGAATCCCTGGTGGCGGTTTGCAGGGTCGGCCGTGCTCGTCGGATCGGCCCTCGGAGGCCTGAAACTCTTTCCGGGGCTGTCCGACGCCTCGATCGCCTTGCTCTTGCTCCTCTCGGTCTTTCTCTCCGCGTGGCTCTGGGAGAGCGGCCCCGGAGTTCTCGCGGCGCTGCTCGCGACTCTCGGCCTGAACTACTTCGTCTTTCCTCCGCTCCACAGCTTCTGGATCGAGGACCGGCAGAACGTCGCGGCGCTCGTCGTCTTCCTGATCTCCGGCCTCCTGATCGGGAGGCTGTCCGCGACGGCCCGCGAGCGCCTGCGTCTCGTGGAGGCCGAGCGCGCCGACCTCGCCCGCCTGACCCAGCTGTCCCGGGCCTTCGTCTCCGATACCCTGACGGACTCGCTCCTCGAAGTCACCGCCGAGCGGCTGCGCGTCGCGCTCCAGGCGCGGCGGGTGTCGATCCGGCTGGCGGTCCCCGGCGGCGCTCCTCCTGCCGGCGGAATCGGGGGACGATGACGAGGGAGATCCGCGTCTGACGGATCGCGCCTTCCGCCAGGGGCAGGTCGAGTCCGTTCCTTCCCCGCAGGGCGGCATGGACCTCTATCTGCCGATCCCGATCGGGGTCGAGCGGGCGGGAGTGCTGATCATTCAGGGAATGCGCTCGAGCGGTCGCATGGCTCAGGGTTGCGCGATCCTGGTGGGACTGGCGCTCGAACGCGAGCGCCTGTTGAGGTTGGAGCTGGAGGCCGAGGAGACCCTGGCCAGCGACCGGATGAAGTCGACGCTGCTCGCCGCGCTCGCGCACGATCTCAAGACGCCCGTCGCCGCGGCTCGTGCCGCAATCGAGAACTGGGCCGAGGAGGCCGGCTCCTCGGAGGGTTCGCGTCTCGCCGTGGATGAGATCCGCCGGCTGACGCGCCGGATCGGCGAATTGATGGACGTGGTGCGTGTGGAGTCGGGCGTCGCACAGCCGCGCCGCGAGATCGTCACGGCGGCGGCCATCGTCGAGGCGGCTCTGGCCAGATCGGCGGATGTGCTCTCCGCCAACTCCCTGGCGGTGGCCGTTCCCGCCGAGGATCTGAGAGTCCAGGTCGATCCGAGCCAGATCACCGAAGCCCTGGGACACGGCCTCGAGAATGCCGCCCGATACTCCCCGTCGGGCAGCGAGATCGCCGTTTCCGCGGCGGTCTCCGACACGGCCGTGTTCCTGCGCGTCGCCGACCGGGGACCGGGCGTCGCGCCGTCCGATCGGGAAAGAGTATTCGAGCGCTTCGTGCGGCTTCCGGCGACCCCCGCCGTTCCCGGCACGGGACTCGGACTCTGGATCGCGCGGAGCCTCGTCGAGATGAACGGGGGCCGATTGACGCTCGGCGACTCCCCGACGGGGGGAACGCTCTTCGAGATCGAGCTCCCCGCCGTGGCCGGATGAGCCGGGTTCTCGTCGTCGACGACGAGGCCGCCATCCGCAAGGTGGTGCGCGACGCGCTCGCGAAGGCCGGCCACGACGTCGAGACGGCGGTCGACGGGGAAGAGGCGCAGGCGCTGCTCGCCTCCGGGGAGTTCGACCTCGTCATCACGGATCTCAACATGCCGCGCATGAACGGGCTGGAGCTCGTGCGCCGAATCCGAACGGAGTCTCCGGTCCCGATCCTGGTTCTCACCGTCCGCCAGGAGGAGCGCGAAAAGGTCCGGCTCCTCGACGCCGGAGCCGACGATTACGTCACCAAGCCCTTCGGTACAGCCGAGCTCGTGGCGCGGGCTCGGGCGCTCCTTCGGCGGACCGAGGGCCGACCGGACGCGGTCCCGGTCTCGCGGTGGGGCGACATCGAGGTGGACCGGGACACGCGGACGGTTCGGCGCCGCGGCCAGCCCGTGCACCTGACGCCCGACCGAGTTTTCGCTGTTGAACGTCCTCCTGTCGAAGCCGGGAGCCGTCTGGACTCACAAGCAGCTGCTCTCGGCCGTTTGGGGATCGGTCTCCGGCATTTCGAACGACACGCTTCGGGTGCACATGGGGAGCCTCCGCCGCAAGCTGGAAGACGATCCGAACCGTCCTCGCTGGATTCGCACAGAGCCCTGGGTCGGCTACCGGTTGTCGCCCGAGGAATGAGAGCGAGGTGTTCTCATGAACGGACCGCGTCAGGGCATCCTGGATCGGATCGGGCAGACGTCGTTGCTGGCCTTGCGCCGAATCGTTCCCTCGAACGGGGCCCGCATCCTCCTGAAGCTCGAGAGCGAGAACCCCACGGGCAGCATGAAGGACCGGATGGCACTCGCCATGGTCGAGGCGGCCGAAGCGGACGGGCGTCTGCCTCCGGGAGGCCCCGTCGTCGAATACACCGGTGGCAGCACGGGCGTGTCGCTGTCGCTGATCTGCGCGGTCAAGCGACATCCGCTCCACGTCGTGAGCTCGGACGCGTTCGCCCAGGAGAAGCTCGATCACATGCGAATCCTCGGGGCGAGGCTTCAGATCGTGCGCAGCGAGGGCGGGGGCATGACGGAGAAGCTGACCCGCGACATGGTCGAGGCGGCTCGCGTGATCACGGAGCAGACGGGAGGATTCTGGACGGATCAGCTGAACAACACGGACCAGCTGACGGCGTACCACGCGATGGCCGACGAGATCCTGACGCAGACGGGAGGGAGGCTCGACGGCTTCGTCCAGAGCGTGGGCACCGCGGCGTCCCTGCGCGGCATCGGCGAAGCCCTGCGCCGGCGCGAGGAACGGATCCGGATCGTCGCCGTCGAGCCCTCCGAATCGCCGGTTCTCTCCGGCGGCCGGCCCGGCGCCCACAAGATCGACGGGGTCGGCGCCGGATTCGTCGTGCCCCTGTGGAGCGAGGGCGTCGCCGATCACATCGAAATGGTCTCGACGGACGAGGCGATGGCGATGGCCCTGCGGCTGGCTCGGGAAGAGGGCCTGTTCGCGGGGACGTCCACGGGCGGCAACGTCGTCGCGGCCCTGCGTCTGGCCGAGCAGCTCGGCGAGGGCGCGACGGTCGTCACGATCATGTGCGACACCGGAATGAAATATCTGAAGACGTACGGCGCCCGGCTCCACTGACGGCCTTCGAGGCACGAACCTTGCACAATTCGGCCTCGAAAGAGGCATGCGGGCATAGGCCCGCTTTTCGAAAGGAGCATTCATGAAGTGGAGAACTCTCGTGGCGACGCTCGCGTTCGCCGCGGCGACCACGGCGCTTTCGGCGCAGGAGGCCTCGTCTGCGCCCTCGGCGCAGCAGCCCGCGTCGTCGACGACGGTCGTCTCCGGCCCTGTGGTTCAGTACACGCCGGGCCAGACGATCGTCATCCGCAGCGCGGACGGCAAGATGGTGACCTACAAGATCGGTTCCGCCGTCCAGGTTCCTGCGGAGGTTCAGGTCGGAAAGACGGTCAGCATCTCGAGCGAGCCGGCTTCCGACGGATCGGGTCCGGCCGTCGTGACCCGTATCGAGACGACCTCGGTCGACTCCTCGGGCCAGACCAGGACCACGTCCGAGCGCACCGAGCAGAGCGCCTCGGGCACCACGAAGACGACGACCACCACCACCTATGGAACCGTCACCGCGTACGTGCCGAAGAGCACGATCACCATCGAGGGGGCCAACCGCGAGCTCGTGACCTACACGATCGATGCGACCTCGCAGCTTCCCCAGGACATCGCCATCGGGAAAGTCGTGACGATCGACACGCGCACCGTGCCGGGCTCGAAGTCGCCCGTCATCCGGAAGATCGAGTATCGGACGGTCGAGACGACCGAGCCGCACACTGAGAAGGTTCACCCGGTCTTCGAGGAGAGGGTCCGCCCGGGACCCTCTCCTTTTTCATTTGAGGCGGCGCTATTGCCCGGCGCGGGCGCGCAGCTGCGCGACCCGCAGCCAGCCTCCGGCCCAGGCGCAGGGCAGCGCGATTGCGACGATGGCGATCGAGTACCAGAGGGGCCCGAGCTCCGGCCCCTGTTTCTGCGCGAACACCAGGCCCGCGAGACTGAAGACGAACCCGATGGCGCCGAGCACCATGGCGTGCGCCATCGGCCGATCGGGCGCGAGCCGCGCCGTGACCCAGCAACCGAGCACGCCGTAGAGGATCCGATACGCCGTGGCGAGGACGAACAGGGAGTCCGCCATCGGCTGTCCCCAGGGCGGATAGACCCCGGTCGCGTGGAGGATGGCGTCGGTTCCGAGCGAAAGAACGAAGATCACGACGAAACCCGCGAGCACCGCGAGGACGCTTCGGCCCCGGCCGCGGGGGCGCGGCCCGGCGCTCACGACTTCCTCCCTTCTCGCGACCAGTCTGCGCGGCGAGGATCTCGTCGAGCGTCGCGTAGCCCGGGATCAGGCCCTGCTCCATGCCGGACTTCAGGATCGCGTCGCGGATCTCCGGTCGAGTCGCAGAGTGTCGTCGATCGTCAGCGTGGTCCGGCCGCCGCGCTCGGCCAGCACGGTCGTGACCAGGACCTCGCCCGGGTACCAGGCCTCGTCGAACGCCTCGGTGTTCACGATCCGCTCCGGCGGCACGATCTCGCGAAACGTGCCGTGCATGCCCATGCGCGCTCCGTCCGGGCCGTGCCACACATAGTGGTACGCGCCGCCCACCCGGAGGTCGACCTCGCAGCTCTCGAACGACCATCCCCCGAACACGCCGAGCCACCGCTGGATCAGCTCGGGCTGCGTCAGCGCGTCGAAAACGAAACGTCGCGGAGCATCGAAGCTCCGCGTGATGACGACCTCGCGCTCGCCGCGCGCTTCCACCTTCAGGTCTCGCGGATTGTCTTTCATCGCCGTTTTCCTCCTCGTTTCTTCTTGTCGGCTTGCATTTCGTCGAGCAAAGCGTCCAGGTTCAGGTAGCTCTTTTCCCAGAACTCCCGGTAGCTCTCGAGCCATCCGCTGGCCTGCGCCAGAGGCCCGCCCTCGAGGCGGCAGGGCCGCCGCTGGGCCTCGCGGCGGCGCGAGACCAGTCCCGCGCGCTCGAGCACCTTGAGGTGCTTGGAGATCGCGGGCTGGCTCATGGCGAACGGGTCGGCCAGGTCCATGACGGTCGTCTCGCCGGAGGCGAGGCGGGCCAGGATCGCGCGCCGCGTGGGGTCCGCGAGAGCCGAGAAGACGTTGTCGAGGGCGGTGTTATCCATAACCGAATGGTTATATACATCGGGAGAGGTCGGGCTGTCAAGGGACTCCGTGACGCCGTCGGGGACATATCGTTTCAGGGGGAGGAGGGCTGCATGCCGACTCGCCGCAAGCCTCGCGTCCGGACGGAGGTCATCCTGTCTCCGGGAGAGGGGCGCTCATACCCGATGGGACGAATCCGCGCCGTCTTCAAGGCGGACGGCGTAGAGACCCGGGGCGGCTACTCCATCAGCGAGTGGTACCTCGAGCCCCACACGCAGGGGCCGGGCGCCCATTCCCACGCCGAGGACGACATCTTCTACGTGATCGAGGGAACCATGAGTGTTCTCGTCGGCGGGCGCTGGGTCGACGCGCCGAAGGGTTCCTTTATCCTCGTGCCCGCCGGCATGACCCACGATTTCGAGAACCGCGGATCCACTCGGGCGGGTGTGCTCAACTTCTCGGTCCCGGGCGAATTCGAGAAGGACATGCCGGATATCGCGAAGTGGTTTCTCGAGAACCCACCGAAGAACTGCTGAGGAGCGCCATGCCCGCAACGCCCATGTACGAAGACCTGGTCGGCTCCGAGGATCCGCTGGAGCTGTTGGCCACGACGCCGGAACGCATCGCACGGCTGGTGCGGCCGTGGCGACCCGCGCGCTGGAAGGCCAGCTACGCGCCGGGGAAGTGGTCGGGGGCGCAGATCGTCCTGCACCTGGCCCAGGACGAGATCGGCTGGTCCAAGCGCGTGCGCCTGGCGCTGAACGATCCCGGGTACGTCGTGCAGCCCTACGACTCCGCGGCGTGGGTCGAGCGCGAGACTCCGGTGGACGCCCTGGCGGCGCTCGAGGCGTACCTCGCGCTGCGGAAGCTGAACCTCGGCCTCTACCGCGGTATCGGCGAGGAGGAGCGGCTCCGTCCCTTCCGGCACCCCCAGTACGGCGAGATGTCGATCGACTGGATCCTGCGGACGCTCGCCGGCCACGATCTGCACCACCTGCGGCACCTCGAAGCGGTCCGGCCGTGATCCCGGCGGTCCCGAAGATGTTTCGCGACCTGGCCTTCCGGCTCGAGAACCGGCCCGGCGCGCTCGCGTCGGCGGGAGAGGCGCTCGGGAAGGCCGGCGTCAGCCTCGAGGGCGGCGGGGCGTTCACGGTCGATGGCCGGGGCATCGCGCACTTCCTCGTGGCGGACGCCGAGGCGGCGCGGAGGGCCCTCGCGCAGGCGGGCATCGAGGTGCTCGAGGACCGGGAGGTGCTGATTCAGCGGCTCGACCAGGAGCGCCCCGGCCAGCTCGGCGCCATCTGCCGGCAGTATGGCCGAGGCGGGCGTCAACATCGAGACGCTCTACAGCGACCATCAGAACCAGCTCATCCTCGTCGTGGACGACCTCGAACGGGGCAGGCGCGTGTCCGAGGCCTGGATGCGCGAGCGTCGGCGCGGCTAACCGCGAGGCAAAGGCGGCGGCCGGAGCGGAACCGGAGAAGACTGGACGATCGACGTCGTCGTCTGTCCGTACGCGAGAAACCGATCCAGGATCTTTTCGATGAGCGTGACTTCGGCCACGTGGATCTTGAGGAGAAAGCAGTCCTCTCCGGTGATGCGGTGGCACTCCACCACTTCGGCTGTGCGCTGCGCGAGCTCCGCGACCTTCGAGAGCTGGCCCGGTCCCGGCCGGACCCGGATGTAAGCCGTCACGGGCAGTCCCAGCGCCTTCGGGTCGAGCTCCAGCCGGCAGCCGGCGATCACGCCGGCCTCGCGCAGGCGTGCCACGCGCTCGGCCACGGCGGGCGGCGACATCCGGAGACGGCGAGCGAGCTCGGCCGTGGGCAGCCTCGGGTCGCTCTGGAGCTCCCGGAGTAGATGAATGTTCACTCGGTCGAGAGCCGGGCTGGCAGTTCTGAAGGTCGATCCCGCTGCAGCCCTTCGTTTCGACGACAAAATCGTCACCTCGCCTTAATCATGCCATGTACAGGCCTCGCGCGCCAGACGAGGATGGCGTTTGTGAGCAGGGCAGTGATGAGGAGTCGGACGCTCTTCGACGCTCGATCGGCCGACCTCGCCTGGAAAGCCCGGCATGATCCGTGCGGGCGTCGGGGCGGGACTCGAGACGATTCCCCGATGCGAGCCGTATCGCTCGGTGCCGCCCCACGCCTTCTTTCTCGTCAGCGCCGTGTTCCACTACCTCGGACCGGCTTTCGCGGTTCTCCTCTTCCGGCGCATCGACGTTCTCGGCGTCGCGTGGCTGCGCATTGCGACCGCCAGTGCGGTCCTGGCTGTCTGGCGGGCGCCCTGGCGCGTCGTCCGCGAGTTGCCTCCGCGCGCGAGGCCGACGCTCGCGGCCCTCGGCGTGGTTCTGGCGGCGATGAACGCCTGCTTCTACGCAGCGATCGACCGCCTGCCTCTGGGGACCGTCGCGGCGATCGAATTTCTGGGCCCGGTGGCCCTGGCCGCGGCCGGGGCGTGGTCGCGGCGAAATTTCGCAGCCCTCGCGCTCGCGGTCGCCGGTGTCTGGCTGCTCACGGACGTGCGGTGGTCGTCCGAGCCCGTGGGCCTGCTGTTCGCCTTCGCGAACTGCGCCCTGTTTTCCCTGTACGTCATTCTGGGTCATCGAATCGCTCGCGACGGCGGGCGGAACGGCATCGGCCGCCTCGGGGTGGCGACCCTCGTGTCGCTCGCCGTGATCACACCCCTGGGGATCGCGGGTGCCGCACCCGCGTTTCGAGACGTTCGGCTGCTCGCTGCCGGAATCGGCGTCGGCATCTGCTCCTCGGTGGTCCCGTACGTCTGCGATCAGCTCGCGATGTCCCGGCTCTCGAGGCCCACCTTCGCGTTCCTGCTCGCTCTGCTTCCGGCGACGGCGACGCTGGTCGGCAGCGCGGTTCTCGGCCAGGTCCCCTCGGCGGGGGACGCCGCTGGCGTGCTTCTCGTGATCGCGGGCGTCGCCACGCACAAGGAGCGGGCGATCGACAACCCGGAGGAAAGGTGATGCGGTACGCCCTTCTCGGTGGAACCGGTGTCCGGGTGTCGCGGCTGGCACTCGGGACCATGACGTTCGGCGGTGAAGCGGATGAGACGGCCTCCGCCGCGATCCTCGGTCGGGCACTCGACGCGGGGGTCAACTTCGTGGATACGGCCGATGTCTACAACGCCGGGCAGGCGGAGCGGATTCTGGGCCGCCTTCTTCGGGGGCGTCGCGACGAGATCGTGCTCGCCACGAAGTCGTTTTACCCGGCGGGTCCCGGCCCAAACTCCCGCGGAAACTCGCGCTACCATCTCGCGCGCTCGGTCGAAGCGGCCTTGACTCGCCTGGCGACGGACCGAATCGATCTCTATTACCTCCACGGCTTCGACACGGACACCGATCTCGGCGAGAGCCTGCGCGCACTGGACGACCTCGTCCGACAGGGGAAGATCCTCCACCCCGCCTGCTCGAACTTCGCGGCGTGGCAGGTCGCCCACGCCCTCGGCTTGTCGGCCGTCGAAGGCCTCGCGCGGCTCGCCGCCATCCAACCGATGTACAACCTCCTGAGGCGCCAGGCCGAGGTCGAGATCCTTCCGATGGCCGGCGCGCTTCGCCTCGCCGTCGTCCCCTACGGGCCGACCGCCGGCGGACTGTTGACCGGTAAGTACGCGGTGGGTTCCCCCGCGAAAGGCTCGCGCTTCGGCGAAGACACGATGTACCAGGCTCGCTATGCGGATAGGCCGAGCTGGGACTCGGCCGAAGCCTTCGCGAGGCTCGCCTTGGAGCTCGGCCGACGGCCGGCGACGCTCGCGGTCGCGTGGGTGGCGTCGCATCCGGCCGTAACCTCGGTGCTGCTCGGAGCCCGTACGGCCGCCCAGCTCGACGAAACCCTGGCGGCCGCGGATCTCGAGCTGCCTCCCGACGTCCGCGCGCGCATCAGTGCCCTGACCCCGGCCCCGCCATTGGCCACGGACCGGAGCGAGGAACGCGAGGTTTCCGTGCCGGTGGCGTGAAGGCGGAAGGGGCGCACTCTCGCAGCCGACCCGGAACTCGAATATCGTCCGAAGAACGTTTCCGAACGAGGAGGTGGACGATGGTTCCGACGATGTCCCTCTGGGCCCCGGTCCTTCTCTCGGCGGTCTTCGTGTTCCTGCTCAGCTCGGTCATCCACATGGTCCTCGGCTACCACGCCAACGACTACGGCAAGCTCCCGGCGGAGGACGACGCGATGGCCACGCTGCGGAAGCTGGGCATTCCTCCGGGGGACTACTTCATTCCAAAGGCCACCGGAAGCAAGGACATGAAGAATCCCGAGTTCCTGAAGAAGGTCGAGCTCGGGCCCGTGGGCTCGCTGACGATCCTGCCGCCGGGCGGCTACGCGATGGGCAAGCGGCTGGTCTGGTGGTTCATCTACTCGATCGTCGTCGGGATCGTCGCGGCACACGTGGCGGCAACCGTGCTCGGTCCCGGGGCGGGATACCGCACGGTGTTCCACACCGTCGCCCTGGTCGCTTTCGCCGGTTATGTGCTCGCGCTGTGGCAGAGCCCGATCTGGAAGGGCACCCGGTGGAGCACGACGCTCAAGATGACCTTCGACGGCCTTCTCTACGCCCTGGTGACTGCCGGCACGTTCGGCTGGCTCTGGCCGAAGTAGAACGCCGTCAGGCCCGGGAAGGCGGGATCTCGTCGGGTCGCTTGCCGCGGTCGCCGGGATCGCGGCGGGCGTGCTTGCGCGGGTCGAAGACCACGGCTTCGTAGCAGATCGGGCACTTGAGTCGGCCGTCGCGGGGGATCGGCGCGAATCGCGGCGACCGGCAACCCGCGCAGAACCAGCGAGCGAACCGGCGCTCGTCGCCCTCGAAGCTCATCTGCGGGGCATGTTAACGCCGCTTGCGCCGCGCACCGCAGGGCATGCTCCAAATCGGAGCACCTCGGCGGGTATCCTCCGGCTCGAGGCGCCTCTCCGCGCGCTCCATCCGTGGCTTTTCTTTGGTCGTTTCGCGGGGCGCTCCGAGCTTCCGGAATGGCATGGATCCTGCTCTCTCCTATTGTCGGTGGGCGCTCAAGGCGTTCACTCCAGAAACAGAAAGGAGAAAGCGATGCGATCCATGAGTCGATTCCTGCTTGCAGTCGCCGCCACGTTCGCAATCGCGGTTGGCGTGGCCACAGCTCAGGAGCCCGCACCGGTCGCGACCCCGGTGCCCGAAGCCGTGCCGCCGCCGAGCGCGAATCCCGAGGCCGCGCCCCCGGCTCCCGTCGAGGAGCCGCCGGTTCAAGAAGCGCAGCCCCCCGACGTCCAGACGCCGCCGACGGATCAGCCGCCGCCGACGGATCAGACTCCGCCCGATGCCGCGCCCGTGGCGCCGGCTCCGGTAGAGGAGCCTCAGGCGGAGCCGCCGCAGGCCAAGCCGGAGAAGCCCGTCGCGGAGAAGCCGGTAGAGAAGCCGGTTGCGAAGAAGAAAGTCGAAAAGAAGCCGGTCAAGCCGGCTGAGGACAAGCCCGCGGAGCCTTCGGCCGACGCTGCGGCCGCCGGTCCGGCGGCAAGCGTGAACCCGCCCTCGTCGGGCGATGGAGTGGCTCCGCCTCCGGCTCCGGCCGCGAGCGCGGATACGGCCGCGCCCCCGGCGCCGATCGATACGACGGGCGCCGGCAACGTCGCCCCCGCCGAGAAGACCGAGACGGAGCAAGCTCCGGCTCGCGAGTCCTCTCCCATCGGTACGTGGCTCCTCGTTGCGGGCCTCGCCGTCGGCATCGGCATCGTGGTCCGCATGACCATGCGCCGCCGGCAGGAAGAGGACATCTCGATCTTCGATCGGTCCCCGGCGCCCTCGCGCGCCGCGTCCCCCGATCGCCCACCATCCCTGAAGTCTCGCCGCACTTTTCGCCTGAGGCGGGTTCAAGCCCGCCTCTTTTTTTGTCTCGCGAGGGGCGCGAGAGGCCGCAAGCCCGCCGCTAACGCGGCGACCAGAGCTCGATTTCGGCCTTGAGGTGATCGTCGATGGCCGCGGCCGCCTGCGGCCGGCTGATCCAGTAGCCCTGCATCTCGTTGCAGCCGTACTGCTGCAGCAGCTGGAACTGATCCTTCGTCTCGACGCCCTCGGCGATCACGTTGAGGCTCGAGCCGTGCGCCATCTCGATGATCGCGCGCACGATCCCGGCGTCGGCCGGATTGACGGGCAGATCGGTCACGAACGAGCGGTCGATCTTGAGGGACGTGACGGGGTAGCGCTTCAGGTAGCTCATCGAGGAGTAGCCCGTGCCGAAATCGTCGATCGCGATTCCGACCCCCATGTTGCGGAGCACGTTGAGATTCGCGACGACGATCTCGGCGCCTTCCATCGCGATCGACTCCGTGATCTCGATCTCGAGGTGCTTGGGCTCGAGGCCCGATTCGGCGAGCGCCCGCTCGACCGTGGCTGGCGAGGTTGCGTTCGCGGAACTGGCGCGCCGAGAAGTTGACCGCGACGCGGAGGCTGGGGAGCCAGTTCTGGTGCCATCGGCGCAGCTCCGCGCACGCGGAGCGCAGCACCCAGTCGCCGAGCGGCAGGATGAGCCCGGTCTGCTCGGCGACCGGGATGAAGAGGGTCGGGCCGACCATGCCCTTCTGCGGGTGCTGCCAGCGGACCAGCGCCTCGAAACCGACCGTGCGCCCGGTGACGATGCTGGTGATCGGCTGGAAGTGGAGAACGAACTCCTCCTGCTCGAGGGCCAGGCGAAGGCCCTTCTGCAGGTCCAGCTGCTCGGCCGCCCTTTCCGTGAGCTCGCGCGTGCAGAGCTGGAAGTTGTTGCGGCCGAGCTCCTTCGCCCGGTACATCGCCGCATCGGCGTTGCGCAGAAGCTCCTCGGCGTCCGCGCCGTCCTCGGGATAGCTCGCGATGCCGACCGAGGCCGCGATCTGGATCGTCCGGTCCTCCAGGGAGAAGGGCCGGCCCACGAGCGACAGCAGCTTCTGTGCGATGCTGGCCAGATCCTCGCTCTGCCGGAGCTCCGGCACGAGGATCACGAACTCGTCGCCGCCCATCCGCGCCACGGTGTCGGCCTCGCGCACGGAGCGCTTGAGGCGCAGCGCCAGCGACTGCAGGAGGCTGTCGCCGAGGCTGTGGCCCCAGCTGTCGTTGACGTACTTGAAGAAGTCGATGTCGAGGTACACGACGGCGAGCTTGCGTCCGTGGCGCCTCGCCTGGGCGAGGTCGACGTCGAGCCGGTCCAGCAGGCGCGCGCGGTTGGGCAGCTTCGTCAGCGGGTCGTTGTACGCCTGGGCGACGATCTGCGCCTCGACCCGGCGGCGCTCGGTCACGTCCGTCAGCGTGCCGACGATGGCGGGCCGTCCGTCGAGCTCGATCGCGGCCTCGAGGACCTCGACTTCGACGGGCCGTCCGCTCTTGTGGATCGCGTGAAACGTGTAGGGCACGCCGTCTTCGTTCCCCTCCAGGGTCTGGCGGACGCGCGAGAGCACCAGAGCGTGGTCGTCGAGCGCGACCAGGCTGGCGACGGAGTCGAAGGCGAGGATCTCCGCCTGCGTGTATCCGAGGGTCGCGGCGAGCCTGGGGTTGGCATAGCGGTACCGGCCGTCCTGGAGCACGTACATCCCGACGACGGACTGCTCGACGAGGCGGCGGAACTCGGGGGCGATCGGGGCGGACGCCTCGGCCACCATGCGGCGCGCCGAAACGTCCCGGAGAACCCCGACGACCCCGCGAATCCCTCCGGTCGAATCGCGATGCGGCGCGAAGACCGCGCAGAGCCAGCGCTCGACGACCGTTTCGGAAGACGACCACACGAAATCGTCGGACGTGACGGTTTCTCCGGCCAGGGCGCGCTCGAGGAGAGAAGTGATCTCGGCGTGCCGGGGCGCCGGAAAGACCTCCAGAAGCCCCCGTCCGAGGGCCGCCTCCGAAGAGATCCCGGTCAGCTCCTCCATCCGCGGGTTCCAGACGGTGTGCCGCAGCTCCGGGTCGAAGGCGACGACGCCGTCGCCCGCGCTGGCGATGAGCTCCACGGGCTGGACGTCGACGCGCGCCGGCCGCATTTTCGCCGTCACCGGCGCGGCCGTGGACAGATCTCCATCCGACCGCCCGACTCGCGGTGGTACCGGGGTCCCGCTCTCTCCGGGAGTGCTCATAAAAAAAAGCTGTCAGGGGTCTGACAGCTGATTTTAGCAGCGATCCCGCCCGTTCGGGCGGTGAGGAGGGTTACTTCGCCATCTTGACGGCGGCACGAATGGCCGCATCGACGCCCGATTTCGCGCGAATCGTACGGACCCGGATGCGCGCCTGGCGGGACAGTTTGCGGATCGCGGCGAGGTAGCGGCCCTGGGCCTGACGCGCCCGACGCTGCGCCTGCGTGATGGCGCGCCGGGCTCGGGGAGCCTCACGCGCCGCCGTCCTCGCGACCGACGTGGCGACGTCCTCTCCGAGAGCGGAGAGTCGGGCGCGGAGCTCGCGAATCGTCTTTTCGCGCCGCTTCAAGGCCGCGGCGACGTCCTTGGCGGCGATCTTCCCGTCGTCGACCAGCATCTGAAGTGCGAGGGAAGCATGATGAGCGGAGAGTCTGAGAGCTTTCTTGGTCTTTCGTCTCACGTTGTGTCCTTTCGGTTCGCATCATAGTGCGAAAGAGCGCGTATGAGAGGCCGTCTGTCGACATACGCGCGCTTCCGCCCGAAGCGTGTAGTATGTGCGCCCCTCAACGGGAGAAACCGGAGCGATCCCCTGCGTCCCTCTCGATCGATGAAGCCGCGGCCGCGCCGCGTCCGCGTGATCGGCGCCGCCGCGCTGGCCGCGGCGGGCGCCGCGACGTTCGCGTTCGCGAAGTCGACCGAGTGGTTCCGCGCCTTCGGCGGGCGCGCCCTGGGAGATCGCCTGGCCCGCGTGCGGGCGTCGCCACAGTGGAAGGACGGCCGCTTCCGCAATCCCATCCCGACGATCACGATCGCTCCGAGCCGGATTCTCGAGACGCTGCGGCTCCAGGTCGCGGCCGAGCAGACGCGCTATCCGTCCCGGCCCATCCCGGTGGTCCGGCCGACGCTCTCCGAGCTCGAGTCGCCGCCGGCGTCGGGCCTGCGCGTGACGTGGCTCGGGCACGCGACGGCCCTCGTGGATCTCGACGGGGCGCGCGTCCTGACCGACCCGGTCTGGAGCGAGCGCGTGTCGCCCTCCGAGTGGATCGGACCGAAGCGCTTCTTCGCCCCTCCGGTCGCGCTCGAAGACCTCCCGGAGCTCGACGCGGTCGTGGTGTCGCACGATCACTACGACCATCTCGACATGCCGACGATCGTGGCCCTGGCGGCGCGGGGCGCTCGCTTCTTCGTTCCTCTCGGCGTGGGAGCGCATCTGGAGAAGTGGGGCGTCGCGGCCTCGCGGATCGAGGAGCTCGACTGGGGAGAATCGCGTGCGTCCGGCCGCCTGACGCTCACACTCACGCCGGCCCGCCACTTCTCGGGCCGCGGCCTCTTCGACCGCGACGAGACCCTCTGGGGATCCTGGGTGCTCGCCGGCCCGTCGCACCGCGTGTATTACAGCGGCGACTCCGGCTACTTCGGCGGGTTTCGCGAGATCGGAGCCGCGCACGGCCCCTTCGACCTGACGCTCATGAGCCTGGCCTCATACGGCCCGACGTGGCCGGACGTCCACATGACGCCCGAGGAGCTCGTGCGGGCGCACGTCGAGCTGCGGGGAGGAGCGCTCGTGCCGGTCCACTGGGCCACGTTCAATCTCGCGTTCCACGACTGGAACGAGCCGGCGATTCGCGCGGCGGCCGCGGCGCGGGAGCAGGGCGTGCGCCTGCTGCTCCCGCGCCCCGGAGAGATGCTCGAGCCGGGCGCGCGGCTCGAGCTGCCCGAGTGGTGGAGGGCACGCTGAGGCTCTAGCCGGCCGGCTCGGGGGCGACGCAGCAGGCGCTCGGAGGGCAGACGGCCTCGGCCTCGACTCTGTCCTCGATCACGTTGTAGACCTCCCAGCGGTTCCCGTCCGGATCCGAGACCCAGAACTTGTCCTGCAGGGCGTAGCAGCAGTCCTCCCGCTTCTCGGCCTCGGCGGGAAGGCCCCGCTCGATCAGCGTCCTCCGCCAGGCGCGCACGGCGTCGGAGGTCTCGACGCGGATGCCGAGGTGGGAGAGGGCGCCTTCGCCCGAGCCCACCCGGCCCGGCATGAGCGCGAGGTGGATCTCCGGGTCGCTCGCGACGAACTTCGCGTAATCGCCCTTGAGCTTCTTCGGCTCGCCGAAGAAGCGGCGGTAGAAGTCGGTCGAGCGGGAGAGGTCCGAGACGTTCAGGGAGATGTGCACGGCGTTCGACATATGGCCTCCAATCGATAGATCGAGAGATTTCGATCCGTGTCGAGAAAAAAACCCGGTTTCACACGGCTTTGGCAACGGCCTCCGAGACGCGCGCGAGCGCAGCCTCGTTGCGGCGATAGAAGATCCAGCGGCCCCGCTTCTCGGCCTCGACCAGGCCGGCGCGGCGGAGCAGCCCCATGTGGTGGGACGTCGCGGCCTGCGAGAGCCCGATCGCCGTCTCGATGTCGCAGGCGCAGAGGCCCCGCTCGTCGATCGTCACGAGCTCGCAGCAGGACTTCCCGCGCGCCCGCAGGAGGTCCAGGATCTTCAGGCGGGTCGGGTCGCCGAGAGCCTTGAAGGCCAGAACGAGATCGACGGGCTGCTTCATAGATCGATAAACATAGATATATCGGTCGCGCCATGTCAAGCCCCTGCACCGGGGACGCCCCGGGGGGCGTATTTGGCCTCGAAAGCGAGGTTTCATGCTTCAGGTGCGACGCTCCGCCGAGAGGGGCCACTTCGACCACGGATGGCTGGACACCCGGCACACCTTCTCCTTCGGCGACTTTCACGACCGCCGATTCATGGGTTTCCGGGATCTCCGGGTCGTCAACGAGGACCGGGTGCTGCCCGGCCAGGGGTTCGGAACGCACGGCCACCGTGACATGGAGATCCTCTCGTACGTGCTGGAAGGCGGCCTCGCGCACCAGGACAGCCTGGGCAACGGCTCCGTGATCGTTCCCGGCGACCTCCAGTACATGAGCGCGGGCACCGGCGTGCGGCACAGCGAGTTCAACGCGTCGAAGACGGAGCCCGTCCACTTCATGCAGATCTGGATCCTGCCGAACGAGGAGGGCCAGCCGCCGCGCTACGACCAGAAGCGATTCGACCCGGAGACGACGCGCGGCCGACTGCGCCTGGTGGCTTCCCCCTCCGGGGCCGATGGCTCGATCGCGATCCGCCAGGACGTCCGCATGTACGCGTCGCGGCTCGACGCCGGCCAGACGGCGGAGCTGACTCTTCCGGAAGGCCGTCACCTCTGGGTGCAGGTCCTTCGCGGAGAGGTCGACGTCAACGGGAAGGCCCTCTCCGCCGGCGACGGCCTCGCCGCTTCCGACGAGACCTCCTTCCGGTTCGCCGCGACCGCCCCCGCCGAGCTCCTCGTCTTCGACCTCGCCTGAGGCACGCGACCGGGAGCGTTCTCCGGTCCGCTCACCTCCTCTTGTGACAAGCTGATCCGGTGGCGGCTTCCGCTGGTCCGGAATCCCCGGCGCGCTGGCGCGCGCTCGTCCTGCATCGCCGGAGCGGAGCTGCTCGCGATGTCGCTCTGGTTCTCGGGCTCGGCCGTCGCGCCGGCGCTCCGCGCCGAGTGGGGCCTGTCCGATTCGGGCGCCGCCTGGCTCACACTTTCGGTTCAGCTCGGGTTCGTCACCGGGACGCTCGTCTCGGCCCTCGGCAACCTGCCGGACGTCTTCTCGGCACGCCGTCTCTTCGCCGCCTCGGCCGCTGCTCGGCGCCGTCGCGAACGCCGGCGTCGCCGTCGGCGCGCGTGGTCCGGCGAGCGGCATGGCGCTGCGCTTTGCGACCGGGTTCTTCCTCGCGGGCGTCTACCCGCCGGGCATGAAGCTCATGGCGAGCTGGTTCCGGCGCGGCCGGGGCCTTGCCCTCGGGATCCTCGTCGGCGGCATCTCGCTCGGACAGGCCTTCCCCTATCTGGTCAACGCCGTGGGGAGCGAGCGGTGGCGCGTCAACGTGCTCGCGGTGTCGGCGTTCGCGGTCGTCGGCGGAGCCCTCGTCCTCTTCTTCGTCGAGGACGGCCCGTTCGCGGCGCCGGCGGCGCGGTTCGACTTCGCCCAGATCGCGAAGGTCTTCCACAATCGGGGCGTGCGCCTCGCGGATTTCGGCTACTTCGGGCACATGTGGGAGCTCTACGCGATGTGGACGTGGTTCCCCGTCTTCGTCCGGGAGAGCTTCGCCGCGCGCGGTCTGTCGCGGCCGGCGCTCGCCGAGCTGATCGCGTTTCTCGTCATCGGCGCCGGGTTCGCGGGCTGCGTTCTCGCCGGCCTCGCCGCCGACCGCGTGGGCCGCACCGCCGTGACTTCCGTCGCGATGGCCGTCTCCGGCGCCTGCTGCCTCCTGATCGGGTTCCTCTTCGGCGGCAGCCCCTGGCTGCTCCTCGTCGTGGCCGCCGTCTGGGGCGCGTCGATCGTGGCGGACTCGGCGCAGTTCTCGGCGTGCGTCACCGAGCTCTCGGACCCGCCCTATGTCGGCACGGCGCTCACCGTCCAGACCTGCATCGGGTTTCTGCTGACGATGGGCTCGATCGAGCTCATTCCGCGTCTCGTCGACGCCGTCGGCTGGCGGTGGGCGTTCGCCGCCCTCGCGCCCGGGCCCTTCCTCGGCATCGTCGCCATGCAGCGCCTGCGCCGCCTCCCCGAGGCGGCGCAGATCGCGCAGGGACGAAGGTGATACGCGCCCTCTTATGGCGAGAACAGCCCTCGGCGATCTGCCCGATCCAGTCGGTGAAGGGCCCGGGACGACCTCTGGATAAAAGCAACGCAGAGAGTTTGAGTTCCCGGATTCGCAGCCCTCTCGGGTGGTGGATAGACCGCCATCGGGCTATCGTTCGGCCGTGAAGCGGGGCTCCTCCTTTCGGCGGCTCTGGCGCTGGCCTGCGCCTCCGCGCTCGCACAGACCTCCGCCCCCGCTCCCTCCCGCGCCGTGCTCTCCGATCTCTCCTGGATGGCCGGCCGCTGTGGGGATGTGGCGCTACGTCTCGGGCGGGCAGGTCCGGATCTTCGAGATCCTCACGATCTCGGTCGAGCCGGCGGGCATCGTGCTGCGGCTCCGCCACTTCGATCCCGACCTGGTCGCGCGCGAGGACAAGTCGACGCCCGTCGGCTCTGACGCTCGTCGGCTGGAAGCCCCGCGAGGCCGCGTTCGAAGGACGGCCGTCGGCCCTGGGCGCGACCCGGGGACCGTCCGGCTGACGTACCGGCGTCCTCCGACGACACGCTGACCTCCACGCTCGAGAAGGACGGCAAGACGCAGGAGTTCTCGTTCCGGCGCGCGAAGCCCGAGCCGAGAGGACGTCGACGCCTTGAAGGTCTCGGTCGAAGTGCCCTACGGCGACATCGACGCCATGGGACACCTCAACAACGTCGTCGTACCTGCGTTACCTGGAGTGGGCGCGCCAGAAGTACTGGCTCGCGATGCGCGGCTCGATCGACTTCCTCGACATCGATTTCGTCGTGGCGCGGTGCGCGATCGACTATCGCTCCTCGTCGCACATGGGCGACGTGCTCGAGATCGAGATCCATGTCTCGCGCATGGGCAACTCGTCCTTCGACTTCTCGTACCGGGTCACGGGCCCGGACGGACGCCTCGTGGCCGAGGCGACCACGACCCAGGTCTGCTACGACTGGCGAGCGCGACGCAAGGTCCCGCTCTCGGAGGAGAGGCGGCGCGAGATCGCGGCCTTCGAGGCCGGGCCGCAGTAAGATCCGCGCCCGGTTCGGAGGTGCGCATGCGCTCGGTGCTTCTTCCGCTTCTCGCTCTCGCCGCGCTCGCTGCGGGCTGCGCCGCCCGACGCTCCGGTCGACCCGCGCGCCCGGGTCGACGAGCTCTTCCGCGAGTTCGACCGGTCCGATGTGCCCGGCTGCGGCCTCGGCATCTACCGCGACGGGAAGATCGTCTACGCCCGCGGCTACGGCATGGCCAACCTGGAGCTCGGCATCGCCAACACGTCCCAGACCGTCTTCGACATCGGCTCGACCGCGAAACAGTTCTCGGCCTTCGCGATCCAGCTTCTCGCCCGGGAGGGCAAGCTCTCGCTCGACGACGACGTCCGCAAGTGGGTCCCGGAGATCCCTTCGTATGGGAAGACCGTCACGATCCGCCATCTCCTGCATCACACGGGCGGCCTGCGGGACTACATCGAGCTCATGAGCCTCCAGGGCGTGATGGCGGAGGACCTGACGACCGATCAGGACACGCTCGACATCATGGCGCTGCAGAAGGCGCCCAACTTTGCCCCGGGCGAAGAGCACCTCTACTCCAACACGGGCTACTTCCTGCTCTCGACCATCGTGAAGCGGGTGACCGGACAGTCGCTGCGCGATTTCGCGGCGGAGCGGATCTTCGGTCCCCTCGGGATGACCCACACGCAGTTCAACGACTCCCACACGCGGATCATCCCGAACCGCGCGACCGGCTACAGCCGGCCGAAGGGGGGCGCTTTCGGCATCGACATGTCCGACTGGGAGCAGAACGGCGACGGCGGCGTCCTGACGACCGTCGAGGATCTCTTCCGGTGGGATCAGAACTTCTACGAGCCGAAAGTCGGTGACGCCGCCTTGCTCGAGGCGATGCAGCAGGTTGGAACCCTCAACAACGGCAAGAAGCTCGATTACGCGTCGGCGCTCCGCATGAGCAGCTATCGCGGACTGCCGACGGTGAGCCATGGCGGCTCGTGGGCCGGCTACCGGGCGCAGCTCCTGCGCTTTCCGAAGCAGAGATTCTCCGTGGCGTGTCTCTGCAACAACGGCGGCGTGGCGAACCCGAGCCGGCTCGCCCAGAAGGTCGCGGAGGTCTACCTCGGGGACCAGATGTCGCCCGCCGAGGCAAAGAAGTCGCCGGAGGCCCGGCCGCGGCACCGACGCCGGCGCCGCCGGGCGCATCGGCCTGGACGGGCGCTTACCGGGACCCCGTCGAGGGCGAGATGGTCATGGTCTCCCTCGCCGACGGAGTCCTGGTCGCGGACATGCGCGGGGACGCGCACAAGCTGTCGTCGCTCGGGGGCAGCCGGTTCGGGCTGACCTGGCCGTCCGGAACGCGCAGCGAATTCGTGTTCGAGCCGGGGCAGGGTAGGGCCCGTCCGCGAATGGTGGTGACGTCGACGTCCGAGGACGGCGAGGTCGAAAAGCAGACCTTCGAGCCGGTGGACCGCTGGTCCCCGGCGGCGGCGGATCTCGCGGGGTTCGCCGGAACCTACGCGAGCCGCGAGCTCGACACGACCTGGCGGCTCGTCGTCGAGAACGGCAAGCTTCTCGTCCGCCACCGCGGGATCCCCGCGGAGCCGATGACTCCCACGGTGCGCGACGCGTTCACGCTGGACGGGATGAACCTGGCGTTTCGGAGAGCGGGGGGCCGGGTCGCGGGGTTCGTTCTCGATGTCGGCCGCGTGCGGGGCGTCGCCTTCGCGCGCACGGCGGACTAGCTCGCCGATTCGCGCCGGCGACTTTCCGCTTGCGCGACTGATCCGGCGAGCAGAGAATCGGGCCGTCGATGGCCGAGCGCCGCGGGTTCGCCCGTAAGAAGCGGCGGTTCCTGGTCGAGTTTCAGCTCCAGGGGGCCGCGTGCAACGGGTTTACCTATGACGTATCTCCGACCGGGATTTTCGTCCGTTCGATCCGTCTGCCCAATCCGGGGACGTACCTGACGGCCAATCTTCACCTGCCCGAAGGCAAGCGCATCGCCGTGCGGGGCCGCGTGGTGCGTTCGTTCCGCGTGCCTCCGGCGCTCTCCCGCCTGATCCCGAGCGGCTTTTCGATCCGCCTCGCCGACACGCCCGAGGACTACTTCCAGTTCCTGTCGACCCTGTAGAGCCGGCGGCTACACGCCGTAGGTGAGTCGCACCATCCGCTCGACCGTGACGGCTTCGGGCTCGCGCGAGACCAGGGCGATCGGATCCCCGGCGCCGAGCTCTCCCTCCTCGAGCACCCTCAGGTAGAAGCCGGTCCGGCCGCTCGCGAGGAAGGCCTTCGGAAACGTCGGCCGCTCCATCTTGAGCGCGAGCTTGAAGCAGGGAGAGCGAGGCTTGCTCACCTGCAGCAGGGCGCCGCCGATCCGGTAAACGTCGTCGATGCGGACCTCGGTTTCCGGCATCCCCTCGACGGTGAGGTTCTCGCCGAACTGCCCGGAGGGGAAGTCGACGCCGAGCTCCCGGCGCCAGTGCGCGTAACCGGAGAGGTCGTACGCGTAGACCGCCATCTCGGGACCGCCGTGGACGCGCCGGTCGGCCTGGACGTCGCCTTCGAGGCCGAGTCGGCGGGCCTGGACTCGGAAGAGCACGGGCTCCTTGTAGATCCCCGTCCGGACCGAGCGTCCGCGGTGCTCGAGGGTACGGGCTTTTCCGACCTGCACCGACGCGAGCCTCATGGCGTCCGTCACTCTAACCTCCTTCATCCCACTTTCATAGGTTACATAGTGGCGGAAGGCGCGCTCCGATTCGCTCTTTTTTCCCCCTTGCATTCGAAAATAAATAAATAGTAAGTTATTAACTATGGGACGGACGGCGCGCGTGACGCGCGAGCAGGTGCTGGCGGCGGCGCGCGAGGAGTTCGTGTCGCGCGGGTTCGAGGGCGCGACGCTCGCCGCGATCGGCGCGAAGCTCGCGGTCTCGCCGGCGGCCCTCCTGCGCCATGCGCCGACCAAGCGCGACCTCTTCGTGGCGAGCATGCGGCCGAGCGCTGCCCGACATGGATCCTCTGGCCTTCCTCGAGAAGCTCGACGGCTCCGAGGATCCGCGTGCCGTGCTCCGGCGCGTCGGGGAAACGATGGTGCCGTTTCTCGAGACGCGGATTCGCGAGGTCGTGGCTCGCTGGGTCTACTTCAAGCAGGTTCCCGGCGTCGGCCGCGTTCCCCTGCCCTTCGACCCCGAGGCCCGGCCGACGCCGCCGCAGCGGAACCTGCGCTACCTCGAGGGCTACATCCGCCGGGCCGTCCGAAAGGGCCGGCTGCGCCTCGAGGATCCGGAGACCGCGGCGTTCGTTTTCCTCTCCACCGTGCATTCCTTCGTGTTCCTGCAGCACGTCGTCCAGGCCCTCGAGAAGCCGATGGCCCTCGACGAGTACCTCGACACCGTGCTCGAGATCTGGACACGGGGCGCGATCGTTTCCTCTGCGCCCCGGGGGAGGAAGCGATGAAACGGGCCGTCCTGACCGCCTCGATCGCGACGTTCGCCTTCCTGCTCGCGTGTCGAGACAGGGACGACGACCGGACGGTCCGTTTGAGCGGGCGGATCGAAGCTCCGCTCGTCGACCTCGCCCCGAAGGTCCCGGGCCGCGTCGTGGAGGTCGCCGTGCGCGAGGGAGATCGCGTGAAGGCCGGCGACCTCCTGGTGCGCCTCGATCTCGGGGACACGGCGCTCGCCGTCGAGCGGGATCGGCAGGGACTGCGTTCGGCGGAGGCCCGGTACGAGGATCTGGCCTCGGGCAGCCGGCGGGCCGAGATCGAAGCCGCGGAGGCCGATGTCCGCGACAAGAAGGCCGCCGTCGATCTGGCGCGGCGAGAGCATGAGCGGCAGAGCGACCTTTTCGAGAAGGAGATCGGCACCGCCCGCGACGCCGACATGGCCCGAACCGGCCTCGAGCGCGCGGAGGCGGCGCTGCGGGCGAGCGAGGAGAGATACCGGCTCGTTCTCGAAGGCACGCGTCAAAAGCAGACCGAGCAGGCGCGTTTCGACGCGGAACGGGCCCGGGTCCAGCTCCGCCAGTCCGAGACGGTCGCGAAGGAGGCCGAGATCCGCGCGCCCGCCGACGGTGTCATCCTCCATCGCATGGCCGAGCCGGGATTGCTGCTCTCGGCCAACCAGCCGGCCCTGACGCTCGCCTTCGCCGACCGTCTCTACGCGCGCACGTTCGTTCCGGAGACGAAGCTCGGCCGAGTGCGCACCGGCCAGAGGGCCTGGATCACGGTCGACGCGTTTCCGGGGCGCCGCTTCGAGGCCCGCGTCGCCGAGATCTCGCCCGACGCCGAGTTCACGCCCAAACCCGTCGAGACGCAGAGCGAGCGCGTCAACCTCGTCTACTCGACGAAGGTGGATCTGGTCGGGGGGTGGAAGGAGCCCCTCGTTCCCGGTCAGCCGGCGGACATCGTCGTCGAAGTGGACGGCGCCCCCGCCGCGCCGGAGAAGACTCCGTGATCGAGGCCCGCGGCCTCGTGCGCGATTTCGGCTCCCGCCGGGCGCTGGACGGCATCGACCTGTCGATCACCCGCGGGGAGCTCTTCGGCCTCATCGGGCCCGACGGGGCCGGCAAGACGACGTTCTTCCGGCTCGTCGCGGGCTTGATCGCGCCGACGTCGGGAACCGTGGTCCGCGAGCGGGACACGGCGTTCGGGTTCGTGCCCCAGCGCTTCGGGCTCTACGAGGACCTCTCGATCGACGAGAACCTCGCCCTGCGCGCCCGCCTCTACGGGGTTCCGGACGGAGAGGCCCGCGAGCGCTCGTCGGACCTGCTCGCGCGGGTCGGCCTCGCGCGGTTCGGCGCGCGCCTCGCGGGCGCGCTGTCGGGCGGCATGAAGCAGAAGCTGTCCCTCGTGGCGGCTCTCCTGACGCGTCCCCCGCTCCTCCTGCTCGACGAGCCCACGACAGGCGTCGACCCGGTCTCGCGCCGGGAGTTCTGGACGCTGCTGAACGAGCTCCATCACGAGGGCCTGACGATCGTGATCTCCACTCCCTACATGGACGAGGCCGAGTACGCCTCCCGGATCGGCTTCCTCGACGCGGGCCGCCTCTCGGCCCTCGGCACGCGGGAGGAGCTCCTATCGGCCTTTCCGCGGCGGCTCCTCGCGGTGCGGTCCTCCGACCGCGTCGCCGTCCGCCAGCGGCTGGCGTCCTGTCCGGCCGTCGACGACGTGTCGCTCAGCGGCACGCGGCTGCAGGTGCGGGGCGCGGCGGGCGCGGGCGACGAGCTCGTGGAGATCGTCCGGCGGTGCCTCGAGGGCGTCGTGCCCCCCGAGGACATCGTCCCCCGGCCGCCGTCGCTCGAGGACGTGTTCATCCTCAAGAGCGAAGAGGTCGCGAAGGCGGCATGAGCGAGGCGGACGATCGCGAACCGGGACCGGGGCTCCGCGTTCCTGCAGGCGCGCCACCTGACGCGGCGCTTCGGGAGCTTCGTGGCCGTCGACGACGTCAGCTTCGACGTTCCGCGCGGCCGCGTCTTCGGCTTCCTCGGGCCCAACGGCTCGGGCAAGTCGACGACGATCCGGATGCTGACGGGTCTGCTCGCGCCGACCTCGGGCACCGCCACCGGCTTCGGCGGACTCGACGTCGTCCGCGACGCCGACGCCTGGAAGCGGGGCCTCGGGTACATGAGCCAGAAGTTCTCGCTCTACGTCGACCTGACCGTCGAGGAGAACCTTCGCTTCTTCGGGTCGATCTACGGGCTGGATGCCGCGCGACTGGAGGCGCGGATCGCCGCTCTCGCCAAGCGCCTCGGGTTCGAGGAGCTTCGCGAGGAGCTCACCGAGGGCCTCTCGACGGGTCAGCGCCAGCGTGTGGCCCTCGCCGCGGCCCTCCTGCACGAGCCCGAGCTGCTTTTTCTCGACGAGCCGACGGGCGGCGTCGACCCCCGGGGCCGCCGCGTCTTCTGGGACCTGATCTACGAGCTCGCGGCGGAGCGCGGAATGACCGTGCTCGTGACGACGCACTACATGGACGAGGCCGAGCAGTGCGACCGGCTGGCGTTCATCCTCGACGGTCGTCTGATCGCCGAAGGCACGCCGCCGGAGCTCAAGGCCGACCTGCAGGGCCGCATTTTCGAGACGCTGCCCGGAGGCGATCCGTTCGTCGGGCTCTCGAAGCTGCGGGGACAGGCGGCGCTGGACGACGCGTACCTCTTCGGCGTGCGCCTCCGTGTCGTCGCGAAACGCGGAAGGGAAGTCGAGGCGAAGCGCCTCCTCATGGAAGCCGAGGCCGCCCCCGGCGCCCGCCCTCCGGAGGACGCCGAGCCGTCGCTCGAAGATGTCTTCGTATCGCTCGCACGCCGCAAGGCGGCGCCGTCGGTGGAGGTGATCGCATGAAGAGGCTTCTCGCCCTGACCTGGAAGGAGTTTCTGCAGCTCAAGCGGGACCGGATCACGATCCGCATGATCGTTCTGGTGCCGATCCTCCAGACGCTCATCTTCGGTTACGCGATCAACTATGACGTCAAGCACCTGCGAACGGTGGTGCTCGACGAGGCCAAGTCCGTCGAGAGCCGGGATTTGGTGTCCAAGATGACCGCGACGGAGTACTTCCGGGTCGTCGGCCACGTTTCCTCCCTCGAGGAGTTGCGTCATGCGATCGACTCCGGCCGCGCCTCCGTGGGGCTCGTGATCGATCGGGACTTCGGCAAGGACGCCCACCGCGGCGCGCCGGCGAAGGCCTTTCTGATCGTCGACGCCTCGGACACGACGACGCTCGAGCCAGGCCATGTCGATCGCCTCGGGGATCGCGAACGGCCTCTCGATCCGCGTGCTCGCGCGCCGGGCCGGCTGGAAGTACCCGGATCTTCCGGTCGATCTGCGCGTGCGGCCCTGGTACAACCCGGACCTGCGGACGGCGACCTTCATCATTCCCGGTCTCATCGCGATCATCCTGACCTTCACGCTCATTCAGTTCACCGCCTCCGCCATCGTGCGCGAACGCGAGCGCGGCACGCTCGAGCAGCTCCAGGTCACCCCCGCGACCCGCGTCGAAATCATCCTCGGCAAGATCTTTCCGTTCATGCTGATTGGCTACGTGCAGCTGACGATGACGATCCTCTTGATGCGGTACCTCTTCCGCGTCGAGATCCAGGGCTCGGTCCTCGAGCTCTACGTGGTGGGTTTCCTGTTCATTGCCGCGGTCCTGGGCCTCGGGATGCTCATTTCGACCGTCGCGAAGACGCAGATGCAGGCCATGCAGATGTCGACCTTCGTGCTCCTGCCGTTCGTCTTCCTGTCGGGGTACGTCTTCCCGATCGACGGCATGCCGGCGATCTTCCAGTTTCTTTCGCGCGTGATTCCGGCGCGCTACTTCATCGAGGTGCTGCGCGGCATCATCCTGCGCGGGGCCGACCTGACGGATCTGCTCGTGCCGGTCGGCTGGCTGACGCTCTACACCGTCCTCATCATCGGCCTCGCCGTGGCCCGCTTCAAGAAGACGACGGCGTAGGCGGGCTGCGCCCGCCGTAGCGGTCGTCCTGAGGCGCGCAGCGCCGAGCCGGCCACCAGCGGCAGACCCACGGCAGTAGGCAACGCCGACCGCAGGTCGGCGGTAACGACCCCGTGCTTTCGCCTACTCACCGAGACCGCGACGCCGTTCTCGAAGACGACGCTCTTGCCGACGCTCCGGTAGGTCCAGGTCTCGCGGACGCCGCCGGTGCCGGTCGTCTCGGTCGCGACATCGTCGGGCGTGCCGAGAAGCGCGCGGACCTGATCGGGCGTCATGTTCTCGGAGACCGAGCCGGTGAAGGGCTGGTCCGCTTCCCGGGCGACCGCGCTTCCGGCGGACGTGCGCGCGTCGCTCGCGGCTGCGGCGGAACGGGCCCGGTCGATCGGGGAGCCGCGCGGGTCGGGTGCGGTCGATTTGGTGAGAAGGCCCTGCGTCTTGACGAGGTAGACCACGATGCCGACCACGACGAGGAGAAGGAGCAATCTCTTCATGCACTGGATGATACGCTCCCGGCCCGTTGAGCTACTGCCGCTACGCGAAGGGCCACCCTCTCCACGGCCCGTATCACGACCGCGAGTACGGCTTCCCGATCCGCTCCGAGCGCGCGCTCTTCGAGCGTTTGGTTCTCGAGATCAACCAGGCCGGACTCTCCTGGCTGACGATGCTCCAGAAGCGGAGGGGCTTCCGGCGCGCGTACGCCGGCTTCGACGTCGAAAAGGTGGCCGCCTTCGGCGCCCGCGAACGCCGTCGGCTGCTCGCCGACGCGGGCATCATCCGCAACCGGCTCAAGATCGACGCCGCGATCGAGAACGCCCGCCGGATTCTCGCGATCCGCGAGTCGCACGGCTCCCTGGCGAAGTGGCTCGACGCTCACCACCCGCAGAGCGCCGCCGAGTGGCAGAAGCTCTTCAAGAAGACCTTCGTCTTCACCGGGGGAGAGATCGTCCGCTCGTTCCTTCTCTCGACCGGCTACCTGCGGGGCGCGCACGTGCCGAGCTGCCCGATCTTCGCGAAGGCGGCGAAGAAGAAGCCGGCGTGGATGCGGAAGACACGGCCGATCGTAGGGGCGGGGCTCGCCCCCGCCGCGTCCGCGCTCGGCGTCGAGCCTCGAGGGCGCCCCAGCGATGACGCGCGGCGCGCTAGCGCGCCGCGTGTCACTTCACCGGCCCGAACGCCTTGACCTGCTCCTCGATGGCCTTCCGGTCACCGACGATGACGATCGTGGCCTTGTCGTCCTGGAGGTACTTCTTCGCCACCTCCTGGACCTGCGCCGGCGTGATCGCGTAGATCCTCTCGACGTAGCCGTTCAGGTAGTCGGCCGGCAGTCCGTGGAGGTCGACGAACTCGAGCTGCCCGATGATGCCGCCGCGCGACGAATTCTGCAGGACGAACACGCCCGCGCGGTAGTTCTGGAAGTCCTTGAGCTCCTTCTCCGACGGCGCCTCCGTCTGGAGCCGATCGACTTCGCCGAAGATTTCCTTCAGCGCCGGCCCGGTCACGTTCGTCGTGACGTCGGCCACCTCGATCCAGTAGGCGTCGCGGTAACGGCTCGAGAGCTGTCCCTGGGGCGAGTAGGTGTAGCCCTTCTGCTCGCGGATGTTGGACGTGATGCGTGAGGCGAACGAGCCCCCGAGCAGCACGTTCATCAGGTAGAGGCGGTCCCAGTCCGGGTTCGACGGATCGACGACCGGCATGCCGATGTTGATCGTCGACTGCGGGGCTCCCGCCCGATCGATCAGGTACACCGCGCGCGCGCTCTTCGGGGACGGCTTGGTCGTGTTCGGGGCCGATCCCTTCTTCCAGTCCGCGAAGGCCTTGCGGATCGCGGCCTCGACGGCCTTGGCGTCGAAGCGGCCGACGACGTAGACGCGCGAGCGGGCGGCGCCGAAGTTGCGGTCGTAGAAGCCCTTGACCTGGGCGATCGTGTAGCCCTGAAGCATCGCTTCGGTCGGGAAGAGGCGTCCGTAGGGATGATCGCCGTAGAGGACCGCGCGGAACTTCTCCTGGGCGAGAGGCTGGGGCTGGCTCTTCGCGATCGAGAGCTCGCGGGCCTTGTCGGCCTTCAGGCGCGTCAGCTCCGACTCGGGGAATTTGGGGTGGAGCGCGACGTCGGCGACGAGTCCGACCATCTCGGGCCCGAACTCGGAGAGGACGTCGCCGCCGATGTCGATGCGGTTCTCGCCGACGGTGACGTCGAGCGAGCCCCCCATGCGGGCGGCGTCCTCGGCAATCTTCGAAGCACTCCGCGTGGCCGTGCCCTCGGTCAGCATCGCGCCCATCACGTCGGCGAGCCACACCTCGTTCGCCTTCTCGTCGACGTTGCCGGTCAGGACCGCCAGGTTCACCGTGACCTTGGGGACCGTTCCGTACTGGACGAGCGTGACGCCGAGGCCGTTCTCGAGGGTGAGCGTCGTGGGCTTCGGAACCGAGAAGCCTTTGGGCGTGCCGGGCGCCGGGGGCGTCTGCTTCTGGGCGAACGCCGGCGCCGCGATCAGCGCGAGGGCCAGAACGAGAGTCGAAGTCGTCTTTTGTGTCTTCATGGCGGCTCCTACGACCCGCTCTTGCCGTCGGCGGGCGCTTTCGGATCGATCACGAGGATCGTGCGATTGCCGGGGCGCAGGTACTCCTGCGCGGTCTTCTGCATCAGCGCGGGCGTGACCTTCTTGAACTCCTCCTCGATCTTGTTGATCCGCGACGGATCGTCGTCGAAGAGGGCGAAGGACGCGAGCAGGTCCGCCTTGCCGAACCCGCCGAACTGCTCCATGTTGTCGTAGAGGCTGGAGCGGACCTTGACCAGCGCGCGGTCGAGCGTGGCCTGATCCACCGGGGTCGTCTGGACCTTTCCGATCTCGGCGTCGAAGACCTTGAGAATCTGCTCGGACGTCTTGTCCTTGTCGTAGAAGAGCGAGACATCCCAGAGCGTCGGTCCGTTGATGTTGTACATGTCGCCGAGGCCGGAGTTGATGCCGCCCTCGACGTCCCCGGTCAGGCCGTTCTGCTGGACGAGGGCCTGGTAGAGGCGGCTGTCCTTGCCCTGGACCAGCACCTGGTCGAGCAGGCCCATCGCGTAGTACTCGGGCGTGTTCCGCGGCGGAGCGTGGTAGCCGATGGCGATCGCGGGCCGCGTGGCGAGCTTGTCTTCCTTGGTCGCGCGCTTCTCCTTCTCCTGGCGCGGCTCCGAGATGTCGGCCTTCGGAGGCAGCGGCGACGGAAGGGATCGGGGCGAAGTACTTCTGAATCCAGGCCTTCGTCTGCGCCGCGTCGAAGTCGCCGACGACGACGAGCACGGCGTTGCTCGGCGAGTAGAAGGTCTTGAAGAAGCTCGCGACGTCCTCGAGCGTCGCCGCGTCGAGGTCGTCGAGGTCGCCGTAGAAGTTGTGCGCGTTGTACCAGTTCGTGTTGGCGTACTGCGGAAGATCCAGCCACGGGAATCCGCCGTAGGGCTGGTTGAGGACGTTGACCTTGACCTCGTTCTTGACGACCTCCTGCTGGTTCTTGAGGTTGTCGGCGTTGATCGCGAGGCCCTTCATCCGGTCGGCCTCGGCCCAGAGCGCGGTCTCGAGGGTGTGCGCCGGAACGACCTCGAAGTAGTTGGTGAAGTCGAAGCGGGTCGAGCCGTTGAGGACTCCGCCGTTCGACTGCACGAGCTTGATGAACTCCATCTTGCCGAGGTTCTCGGAGCCCTGGAACATCATGTGCTCGAAGAGGTGGGCGAAGCCGGTGCGGTCCTTCGGCTCGATGCGGAAGCCGATGTTGAAGTAGACCGCGACCACGGCCACCGGGGCGGTCGTGTCCCGCGAGAGGACGACCTTCAGGCCGTTCGGCAGCTTGTAGTAGTCGACGGGGATCTGGAGCGGGGCGGCTGTCGCCGCAGCGGCGGCTCCCCGGGCGGTGCCGGCGGAGAGCGCGAGCACGCAGAAAAGAGCGCCGAGGGCCGCCAGGGCCCGCGGGCGCGGGGCGTGGTTCATGTCATCCTCCTCGTTCGGACGGCAGAGCTTACGTTAGAAAGGCGCGAAGGTTCTCCAGGACCTGCACCATGAATCCCGATACCGACGGTTTTCATCCGGCCGCCTGGCTGCCCGGTCCTCACGCCCAGACGGTGTGGGGTCGCCTGGCCCGTTCTCGCCGGCAGGTTCCGATGCGCCGCGAGGCCCTGACGACGCCCGACGGCGACGAGCTTCTCGTCGATCATGTGGATGGGCCCGCGGGCAGCCCTCGCGTCATCGTCCTGCACGGCCTCGAGGGGAGCTCGAATTCCGTCTACGCGCAGGGACTCCTCGGCGAGATTCGGCGGCGGGGCTGGCGCGGGGTCGCGATGAACTTTCGTTCCTGTGCCCGGGACCCGTCGGATCTCGCGCGCATGCTTCCCAATCGCCGGCCGCGGATGTATCACTCCGGGGACACCGGCGATCTGAACTTTCTCGCACGGACGCTCGCGGCGCGCGAGCCCCTCGAGGCCGCCCCGCTCTTCGCGATCGGCGTCTCCCTCGGTGGCAACGTCCTGCTCAAGTGGCTCGGCGAGCAGGGGCGCGAGGCGAAGCTGGCCGCGGCGGTGGCGATCTCGACGCCGTTCGATCTCGCGGCGAGCGCCCGGTATCTCGAGTCGACGGTCGGCCGCATCTACACGCACCGGTTCCTGGTCACGCTGAAGAAAAAGGCCGAGGAGGCCGCGCGCCGTTTTCCGGAGGCGGCGGGCCGCATCGACCTGACGCGGACGCTCGCGTCGCGGACCTTTCGCGAGTTCGACGACGCGGCGAACGCCCCGCTGCATGGCTTCGCGGGCGCCGACGATTACTACCGGAAGTCGAGCTCGCTCGGTTATCTCGGACGCATTGCCCGGCCGACGCTGTGCCTGTCTTCCGAAGACGATCCCTTTCTGCCGCGCGAGGCGCTCGCCCGGGCGCGCGCCTCGGCCTCGGAGAGCGTCCAGTTTCTCGTCACTTCTCGCGGAGGGCACATCGGCTTCGTGGCCGGATCGGCGCCATGGCGGCCGAGCTACTGGGCGGAGGCGTTCGCCGTGGAGTGGCTGGGCCGCGCGAAGTCGGTGGGCCGGCTCGGAGAAGGGAAAGAGCCGGGGAGCGGCGGACCGCTCTCCCGGCTCGGTTGACGACTTACGCGAATAAGTCCTTCGGAATGGGGGGATGAGCCCCGGTTCAGTAGGGCTTCTTCGCGCTCTTGATGTCGATCGACGTCGCCATCACCTTCCCACCCGAATCGGTGGTCTGGAGCGACACCATCGACCCCGGCTTCAAGTCGCCGTTCACCTTGGTCGTGGAATCCCAATACACGGTGACTTCCTTGCCGGAGGCCTCGTCCTTGACGACGAAGCTCTTGCCCGACTGATCGACCGAGGCCACGGTGCCCTTGATGCTGGTCGCCGGAGCCTGCTGAGACTGTCTCGCCTCCGGCTGCAGCCGGATCCGCCGGTTTTTCCTGAGGAATCGCCGACGCCGCCACCGCGAGAGCGGACGCGATCGCCGCGGACAAAATGACTCTCTTCATGAAACCTCCTTTTGCCAGTGGGTGTCCTCACCGAGAGGCACCCCTGACCTTCAAGAGACTGCAATCGCCGCGCCAGCGACCCGGCCGGCGGAAAGGGGGAATATCCGGGTCAATCTGTCCCACCGCGCCGCGGCGGCCCAGGCTCAGGACGACGCGGCGATCTTGCGCTTGCGGCGCGGGGCCGGGAACGACTCGGCGGTCACGTCGGTGTGAATCACGGTCCCCCGGCGCACCGTGGCGCCGTCGGGAATCTCGGCGTTCTTGCCGATCGTGGTGATGGCGGCGCCGTCGGCGGACTTCTCGCCGCGCGCCGCCTTGCCGATGCGCGCCTTGCGTCCGATGCGCACCGACTTGTCGACGATCGCGCGCTCGACGCGGGCGCCGGCGTC
The DNA here is from genome assembly GCA_963723535.1 of uncultured Acidobacteriota bacterium. Taxonomy (GTDB): domain Bacteria; phylum Acidobacteriota; class Thermoanaerobaculia; order UBA5066; family Gp7-AA6; genus DAHUXD01. The sequence continues at coordinate 125,775 of CAVRRE010000004.1, read as the reverse complement.
GATCCAGGTATCCGTCAGCACGATGGACTCGCGGATCCACGCCCCGGGCCCGACGAAGACGCCGGGCGAGAGGATGCTCCGCTCGACGCGCGCCCCCGCGGAGATGACGCATCCATCGGTGATCATGCTGTCCCGCACGATGGCGCCGTCGTGGATCGCGACCGGCGGCCGCTCCTCCGAGCGCGTGTGCACGATCCAGGCCCGGTCGTTCAGGTCGATCGGCGACGGCGTCTTCAGCAGCGCCATCTGCGTCTGCCAGTAGGCCTCGGTCGTCCCGACGTCCACCCAATAGCCCTGGAACGGGTACGCGAAGACGCGAAGCCCCGCCGAGAGCATGCGCGGAATGATGTCCTTGCCGAAGTCGTGCGACGAGTCCCGCCGGCGCGAGTCCTCGGTGAGGACCTGCGAGAGCATGGGCCGGCCGAAGACGTAGATCCCCATCGACGCCAGCGTCCCGGGAGGATCCGCCGGCTTCTCGACGAACTGCGTGACGCGCTGGTCCTCGTCGGTCGCGAGGATGCCCATGCGCGTGGCCTCCTCGCGCGTCACGGGCAACGTGGCGATCGTGCAGTCCGCCTGCTTGTCGAGATGGAACGCGATGAGCCAGCCGTAGTTCATCTTGTAGATGTGGTCGCCCGAGAGAACGAGAACGATGTCCGGCGAGCCTCGCTCGACGAACGAGAGGTTCTGGGAGATGGCGTCGGCCGTCCCCTTGTACCAGTCCGTGACGGCGCGTCCGCGGAAGGGCTGATAGATCTGCACGCCCCCGGTGAAGCTGCGGTCGAGGTCCCACGGCCGCCCGGAGGCGATGTGCTCGTTCAGCGAGTGGGGCCGGTACTGGGTGAGGATCATGACGTCGGAGATCCCCGAGTTGACGCAGTTGGAGAGCGTGAAGTCGATGATCCGGTACTTGCCGGCGAAGGGGACCGCGGGCTTGGCGCGCTTCTCCGTCAGCACGCCCAGGCGCGAGCCTTCGCCGCCGGCCAGGATGACCGCGCGGGCCCTCACGGGCGCGGCCCTACGCGGCTGAGCGCGCCGCTCGCGCGCGTTCGTAGAGATCGGCATACTCCCGCGCCGACCGCGACCAGGAAAAGTCGCGCGCCATGCCGTTGTTCTGAAGCTGACGCCATTTGGCGGGTTGAGCGTATACCCTGAGGCACCGTTCCAGGGCGTCCCACAGAGCCCAGGGGTTGAACTCGTCGAACATGAAGCCGGTGCCCCCGGGGTCCCCGGCGTCGGTGATGGTGTCCGCGAAGCCGCCGGTCCGGCGCGCCACCGGGATGCAGCCGTAGCGCATCCCGATCATCTGGGCGAGGCCGCAGGGCTCGTAGCGGGAGGGCAGCAGGAGGGCGTCGGCGCCGGCATAGATGCGGCGGGCGTACCGCGCGTCGAAACGCAGCCGCACGCTGGCCCGGCGGGGATAGCGCATCTCGAACTGGGCGTACTCGTGCTCGAGCGCGGGGTCGCCGGTTCCGAGCAGCACGAACTGCCCGCCTCGCTCCAGCCAGCGCCGCACCGCCGGCGCCGCGATGTCGAAGCCCTTCTCCTTGACGAGGCGGGAGACCACGGCGAGCAGCGGCATGCGCGCGTCCGGCTCGAGGCCGGCCTCGTGCTGGAGGGCCGTCTTGTTGTGCGCGCGCTCGTCCAGCGACGCCGCGTCGAAGGTCGCGGCGAGCTCGCCGTCCGTCGACGGATCCCAGGACTCCACGTCGATGCCGTTCAGGATCCCGGCGAGATGATCGGCGCGCAGACGCAGGATGCCGTCGAGACCCTGGCCGCCCTCGGGCGTGAGGATCTCGCGGGCATACGTCGGCGAGACCGTCGAGAGATAGTCCGCGCCGAGGATGCCGAGGCCCATGAGCGACTCGCGGAAGGCTTCGGGCAGAGCCTGCACCGCCTCGGGGCGCCGAATCTTGTAGGCGCCGAGGGCGCGGCCCGCGCCCTGCGCCGCGTAAGGCAGGTTGTGGATGGTGAAGACCGACGCGACGTCGCGGAAGTAGGGGTTCTCGCGTCCTTCGGTCGCGAGCCACCAGACCGCCGCTCCCGTGTGCGAGTCGTGCGCGTGGACGACGTCCGGCTTCCAGGAGAGCGCTTCGGCCGACCAGAGGGCCGCGAGCGAGAAGAAGACGAACTTCGGTCCGTCCTCCTCGATGGTGCGCCCGTAGATCCAGCGGTCCTGGGGGATCGGCGGTCCGGTGATGAGATACACGGGAGTCCCGCCGGACTCGGTCTGCCAGACCTCGGCGAGCTGTTCGCCGCCGAGTGTGTGCACGGGAAACTGCGCCGCGCGGACGGGCGCGTACTTCGTCCAGTCGATCGAGCCGTAGCCCGGAATCACGACGCGGACGTCGTGTCCGAGATCCGTCAGGGCGCGAGGCAGCGAGCCCACGACGTCCGCGAGACCCCCGACCTTGGCGAGCGGAGCCGCCTCGGCCGCGAGCATCAGGATCCGCATGGCGGGGCATTATGGCGCAGGGGTCGTCCGGCCCCTGTGCGCTTTGACGGCCGCGAGCGCATCCACGAGAATCCGTCCCGTGCGTGCCGGGATGCGTTCGTACGTTCTCCTCGCGGCGGCGGCGTTCGCCCTCGGCGTGCCGGTGGCGGCGGGGCAGGAGGCGGATCCGTACGCACGCTACCAGCGCGGCATCGCCGCGCTCGAGGCGAAGGATCCGGCGCGCGCCGTCGCGGACCTCGAGGCGGCCGCTCGGGTGTTTGCGCGGGATCCTGACGTCCTCTCCGCGCTCGCGAAGGCGAAGGCTCTCTCGGGCGATGCGGACGGCGCGATCGCCGCGCTGACCCGCGCGGTGTCTCTGGGTTACGGCGCGGGCGCCGACACCGATCCGGCCTTCGCGTCGCTTTCGGACCGTCCGGCGTTTCGCGCGCTCCTTCCGAAGATCGTCGCGAACGGACGGCCGGTCGGGAACGCCAGGGTCGCCTTCACGCTGAGCGAAGCCGACCTGATCCCGGAGGGCATCGCCTGGGACCCGGGCAGCCGGACGTTCTTCCTCGGCAGCCTCGCGAAGAACAAGATCGTGGCGATCGCTCCGGATGGCCGGGTGCGCGACTTCGTGACGACGGGCCGCGACGGGCTGCGGCGGGTCCTCGGCCTGAAGGTCGACGCCCGGCGGAAGAGCCTCTGGGCCTGCAGCGCCGAGGCCGACGCGCCGGGCGGCAACGCGACCCGCGCTTCGACGCTCTTCCGTTTCGATCTCGCGACCGGCCGCGCGCTCCAGAAAGTCGCGTCGCCCCCGGGAGGCAAGCATCTGTTCAACGACCTCGCGGTCGCGAAGGACGGCGGGATCTTCCTGACCGACAGCGAAGAGGGAGCCGTGTACCGGCTCCGCGCGGGAGAAGAACGACTCGAGATGTTTCAGGCGGCCGGCCGCCTCTTCTATCCCAACGGCATCGCGCTCTCCGACGACGAGCGCTTTCTCTATGTCGCGCACGTGCTCGGGATCGCCGCGTGGGAGCTCGCGTCGGGACGCTCGTTCGATCTGTCGGCTCCCGACGACGTGACTCTCGCCGGAATCGATGGCCTGTCGTTCCACCGCGGCTCTCTCGTGGCCATCCAGAACGGCATGGAGCCGAACCGCGTCGCGCTCTTTCCGCTCGCGCCTTCCCTCGACCGCGTGACGGGCGCGCGCGTGCTCGAGCGCGGCCACCCCGCCTTCGAGATCCCGACGACCGGGGCGGTCGCCGGCGATTCTTACGCCTTTATTGCGAACTCACAGCTGCGCGCGCTCGGGCCCGACGGCGTGAAGGATCCCGAGAAGCGCCAGCCCGTCGTGATCCTCGAGCTCGATCTGCCCCGCTGAGCCGCGGGCAGGCCGCCGCAGGAGCGGTTTCGGGCGTGATATGCTTTTGAGGTTCTCGTCCGCTCGCCCGTCCTGCGAATTCCGAACGGTTGAAGCGAGAAGGCGTGAGGGTGCTTCGGCGCGCCCCCCCGTCCGAGCGTCGCCGAACAGTCGGAACCGAAAGGGCCATCTCATGAAGCTGTACGTGGGCAACCTCTCTTACAACACGGGCGAGAACGAGCTCCGGGATCTCTTCTCCGCCTACGGAACCGTCGACTCGGTTGCCGTGATCACTGACCGCGACAGCGGCCGCTCGAAGGGCTTCGGGTTCGTCGAGTTCGGCGACGATGCGCAGGCGCAGGCCGCCATCGCCGGTTTGAACGGGAAAGACGTGGGCGGCCGCGCGCTGACGGTTTCGCCGGCCCGGCCCAAGACCGAAGGCGGCGGCGGCGGCGGCGGCGGCGGGTCGCCGCAACCGCTACTGAGTCGAGGCGCGGTGCGGGCCCCGGAATGGGCCCTGGGGGATCTCATGAGCCAGGATTGGAAGATTCGAGTCCAGCCCGCGAACGTTTCTCCGTTCGCGTTCAAGGCGACCTTCGTGGGCCGGGTGACGGACCGCGATGAGCGGGCGCTCGACTCGCGATACCTCTACGGAGACGGCGATCTCGCCGTGCTCCTCGACGATCTGGGGGCGCAGGCCTCCGAGATCTTCCGGCTGATCGAGACGCTCCGGCTGAGCCAGAGCGCGGAGATCCAGGTCGATGTGACCGAGGAAGCCATGGAGGTCCTGGCGCGCGGCGTCCGGGGCCGGGGAGAGGGACGCGCTTGAATCCGAGAAAAAAGGACTGGGTTCGCATCGCCTTCTTCGTCCTCTCGCCGATCATCGGGATCCTGGGCACGGCCGCCTACGCTCTGACGTTCGGCGTCCAGTGGTGGCAGCCGGTGCTGTTCGTCCTCCTCTATGCGGCGATCGGGGTTTCCGTGACGGCCGGGTATCACCGCCTTTTCGCGCATCGCAGCTACGAGTGCCACCCGGCGATCCAGGCCTTCTACCTCTTCTTCGGCGCGATGGCCCTTCAGAACTCGATCCTCGCCTGGGGCTCGGATCACCGCACGCATCACCGATATGTCGACCGCGACTGGGACCCGTACAACATCCAGCGCGGCGGCTGGTGGGCGCACATCCTCTGGATCTTCTACAAGGGTCCGGCGGATCGCTCTTATGACGACGTTCCCGATCTCCAGAAGAATCCGCTCGTCCGGCTGCAGCACCGTTTCTCGAACCTGATCGGCATCGGGGGAGGGCTCGGGATACCGACGGCGATCGGCTGGGCCTTCGGCGATCCGCTCGGCGGGCTGCTCTGGGGAGGGTTTCTTCGCGTCGTGGTCATCCACCACACGACCTTCTTCGTCAACTCGATCGCGCACCTCTACGGCAGCCGGCCGTACAGCGAGGAGACCTCGGCGCGCGACAACGCCTGGGTCGCGCTCGTGACCAACGGCGAGGGGTACCACAACTTCCACCATCGCTTCCCGACGGACTTCCGCAACGGCCTGCGCTGGTACCAGTGGGACCCGAGCAAGTGGTGGATCCGGGCTCTCGCCGCGGTGGGCCTCGCGCGGCGCCTGCGGCGAACGCCCCAGCTCGTCATCGAGCGCTCGCGCCTTCAGACGGCGCTCGGCCGGGCCGAGAGCCTGACCGGCTCGACGCACCTGCACGACGCCATCCGGCGCCGGCTGGATGCGGCGCACGTCGCGCTCGAGCATGCCGGGGTCCAGTGGCACGAGATCCAGGAGAAGCGCCGGCAGGACTGGAAGGCCTACCGCGCGTACCTCGCCGAGGCGCGCCGCCACTGGCGCGAGGCGCTGCGGCTGCTCGCGCGCACGCCCGGCGAAGCCTAGCGCCGCGGTCGCGGCTTCTCGGCGACCAGACCGACGGCGGGGAAGCCCGCCTCCTGCACGGTCTGGATCACTCTCTTGACCTCGGCGTAGGGAAGCCGCCGGTCGGCGTGCAGGATGATCTCGCGCCGGGGATGGCCGGCGCGAATCGCCCGGAGCAGCGTCTCGAGCGCCGGGACGGAGAGAGGCCCGGGGTCGTCGTCGAGCGAGATCCGGGGCGGATCGCCGTACTCGACCGTGATTCTCGAGCGCCGCGGCTCGGCCGGCCAGGCCTCGGGCTGGGTGGCCTGAGGCAGCTCGACCTCGCCGCTGACCAGCGGCGGAACCACCATGAAGACGATCAGGAGAACGAGGCAGACGTCGACGAGCGGCGTGACGTTGATGTCGGCCCGGAGCGTGGGACGCATGGGCCCTCCCTTTGTTGGAGAGGACACCGGCTCCGGCCGCCCGGTTCCCGTTAGCGGTTAGCGGTTAGCGGTTAACGGTAGCCGGTGACGTCGGCGGGCTTGCCGGCGTCCTGGACCTCGACGAGGTACCTCCAGGCGTCGGGCCGGCTCCCGTCGACGTCGGTGAAGCCGTACACCTTCGCGAGCTCTCCGCTCGAGAGCGACTGGCCGTTCCAGCGCGCCCGGTCGGGGTCCGCGGCGAGGGCCGCCACGGCGCGTCCGACGAAGGCCGGGCTCTCCGAGATGGCGAAGTGCGGAGACTTCTTCGCCGCGTCCCGCCAGTTGGCCTCCGTGACGCCGTAGGCATCCAGCATGGCCTCGGAGCGCAGCCAGCCGGGAGTCAGGGAGACGGCCGTGGCCCCATGAGGCGCGAGCTCATGCGCCAGGGCGAACGCCATGCGCAGATTCGCCGCCTTGGCGAGGTCGTAGAAAAAACTGACACGGTAGTGATCCGCGTTGTACGCCGCGGTGCCGTCGGTCATTTCGACGACCAGACCGCCCGGCGTTCGGATGAGCAGGGGAATCGCGAAGTGGCTGGTGATGGCGTGCGTATCCACGCCCAGGCGCAGAGTGCGCAGCCCGTATTCGAGATCGGATTCCCAGGCCGTCTTTCCCCACTCCATCCGTGTGGCTCCCCAGATGTCGTTGACGAGAACGTGCAACGCGCCCTGCTCGTCCTCGATCCGGCGGACGAGGGCACGGACCTCGTCGGGCACGAGGTGATCGACGCGAACCGCGATTCCGCGGCCGCCGGCCGAGCTCACGAGGTCCGCCGTGTCTTCGATCGTCTCGGGCCGGTCCATCTCCGAGCGGCTCTGCCGCGTGGTTCGCCCGGTCACGTAGACCGTCGCCCCGGCGGCGCCGAGCTCGACCGCGATGCCTCGCCCCGCGGCCCGGGTCCCGCCGGCGACGAGCGCGACCTTGTCCGCGAGAGTCTTCTTCGCGTCGGGTTCGCCACGGATCCGGTCAGGGAGGAGACGGTGTCAGGGCGCGTGCGGAGAGTATGCCGGGAGGGTCGGCCCGTCGCCCGCGCGCCACGCGTTCATCTCGGGCTCGGTCCTGAGGAGGTCCTTGAGCGTGAGCTTGCCGAGAAGCTGGTCGACCGCCTGCTGGACCATGCGCCAGACCGAGCGGATCGAGCAGTCGGGCATGTGCGTGCAGAGCCGCTCGAGCCCCGAATGGCCGTCGCAGAACGCCGGCTCGTAGAGGCGCCCGCCGAGCGTGGCGAGAACGTGGCCGACGATGATCTCTTCGGCCGGCCGCGACAGCGAGTAGCCGCCCGACTGGCCGCGCGTCGACTTCACGAAGCCGCCGCGGCGCAGGATGCGCATCATCTTGGCGACGTTGGGCTCGGAGATGCCCTCGGCGCGCGCGAGCTCGGGGATCGTGAGGCTTTCCCCGGCGCCCTCGCGTCCCACGCGGAGGAGGCATCGCAGACCGTACTCTTCCTGCGACGTCAGCTTCATGGCGCTTCCTCTCCGGTCACATCATCCCGAGCTGGAGCTTCGCCGCGTCCGACATCATCTGCAGGCTCCAGGGCGGATCGAAGACGACCTGGACGTCGGCGTCGGTGACGCCCGGAATCGTCAGGAGCTTGCCCTTGATGTCCTCGCGCAGGACGTCGCCCATGCCGCAGCCCGGCGCCGTGAGCGTGAACTTGACGTCGATCTTGTTCCCGCCGGCCTCGAGCGGCGTCAGGCCCAGGGCGTAGACGAGGCCGAGATCCACGATGTTGACCGGGATCTCGGGGTCGTAACAGGTCCGGAGCTGGTCCCACGCCAGCTCCTCGGTCGTCTTGCCCTCCGTCGCGGCGGCGTCGGCCGTGGCGACGGCCTCGCCGATCGCGTCGGCGTCCTTGCCGTCGATGCGGGCGAGGAACCCGACCGGCGTGACGACCGTGTAGCTGCCCCCGAGCGACTGCGTGATGATCACCGGGTCGCCGGCCCTCAGCGTGATCGGTGTTCCGCTGGGAATCTCCCGCGCCGGCACGTCGCGCGACACGGTGGCTTCTTTCTTCATCTGCATGGGGCACCTCTTACCTCAGGCTCCTCCGGACTCGGCGTTGGGCCCTTCCGACTCCGTCGAGACCGTCGGCGCCGTCGGACTGGAGCGCGGCCTTGAGCGTGTGCCACGGAAGCGTGGCGCACTTCACGCGCACGGGATACTCCCGCACGCCCGAGAACACCTCGAGCTTGCCGAGCTCCGGGGCGTCTCTTGGTTTCGCCGTTCTTGCCGGTGATCAGGTCGTGGAAACGGGCGAAGAGCGCCTCGGCCTCGCCGCGGGTCTTGCCCTTCACGCTTTCGGTCATCATCGAGGCCGACGCCGTCGAGATCGCGCAGCCGGCGCCCTGGAAGGCGACGTCCTTCACGCGATCGCCCTCGAGGACCACGTAGACGGTCTCGCGGTCGCCGCAGAGCGGGTTGTAGCCCTCGGCCCGGCGGCTGGCGTCGGTGATCGCATGGAAGTTCCTCGGCCGCTTGCTGTGGTCGAGGATGACTTCCTGGTAGAGGTCGCGGAGCTCGGACATCAGCGGAACATCCCGATGACTTTGTGGATCCCCGCGGCGAGGGCATCGACCTCGTCGCGGGTGTTGTACAGGCCGAACGAGGCCCGGGCCGTGGCGGGCAGGCCGAAGCGGTCCATGACGGGCTGCGCGCAGTGGTGGCCGGTGCGGATGGCGATCCCTTCGCGGTCGAGCACCGTGCCGATGTCGTGGGGGTGGATGCGGTCGAGCACGAAGGACAGGACGCCGGCCTTCTCGCGGGCCGTGCCGATGATGGTCAGTCCGGGGATCGCGGAGAGCGACGCGGTCGCGTATGTCGAGCAGGTCGTGCTCGTGTTGCAGCGATCGCGGTCAGCCCGAGTCGGTTGACGTAGTCGAGGGCGGCGCCGAAGGCGATCCCGCCCGCGATGTTGGGCGTGCCGGCCTCGAACTTGTAGGGCAGCTCGTTGAAGGTCGTCTTCTCGAACGTGACGGAGCGGATCATGTCGCCGCCGCCCTGGTACGGCGGCATCGCCTCGAGAAGCGCCGCCTTGCCGTAGAGCACGCCCACGCCCGTCGGGCCGTAGATCTTGTGGCTCGAGAAGGCGTAGAAGTCGACATCCAGCGCCTGCACGTCGACGGGCATGCGCGGCGCCGCCTGCGCGCCGTCGACGAAGACCGGGATTCCCCGGGCGTGCGCGAGCTCGGCGATGCGCTTCACGGGCAGGATGGTGCCGAGGGCGTTCGAGAGGTGCGCCACCGAGACGAGCTTCGTTCTGGGCGAGAGCAGCTTCTCGAAGGCCGGCAGGTCGAGCTCGCCGGTGTCGTCGATCGGCGCGACGGCGAGCCGCGCGCCCTTCTCCTCGCAGAGCATCTGCCAGGGCACGATGTTGGAGTGGTGCTCGAGGGCGGTGATCAGGACCTCGTCCCCCGGCCCCGACGCGCTGTCGGCCGAACGTCTGGGCGACGAGGTTGACGGCCTCGGTCGTCCCGCGCACGAAGACGATCTCGCGGGCCTCGGCGGCGTTGAGAAACGCCCGGGCCTTCTCCCGCGCCGCGTCGTAGGCGTCGGTCGCGTGGACGGAGAGCCAGTGCACGCCGCGGTGAATGTTGGCGTAGAGCGACTCGTAGACTTTCTGTTCGGCCTCGATGACGGCCATGGGCTTCTGCGCCGAGGCGGCGTTGTCGAGGTAGACGAGAGGCTTGCCGTAGATCCTGGTCGACAGGATCGGAAAGTCGCGCCGGACGGCTTCGACGTCGTAGGCGGTGGCGGGGGTCTCGCGAACGGCCGTGCTCATGCGGTCTCCTGCGATGCGGCGCCCGGAAGAAGCAGGCCGAGCTCGCGCTCGACGCGGCGCCGGACCGACGGTACCCGGATCTTTTCGGCGACGTCGGCCGCGAAGGCCCACGTCAGCAGCGCCTTCGCTTCGGCCTCGCCGATCCCGCGCGAGCGCAGATAGAAGAGCGCCGCGGCGTCGAGCTGCCCGGTCGTCGAGCCGTGGCGGCACTTGACGTCGTCGGCGAAGATCTCGAGCGCCGGTGTCGAGTTGACGAGCGCCTCCCGCGAGAGAAGCAGGTTCTTGTTGGTCTGGACGGCGTCGGTCTTCTGGGCGTCGGGACGTACGACGATCGTGCCGTGGAAGACGCCGCGCGACGCGCCGTCCATGATCCCCTTGTAGAGCTCGCGGCTGGTCGTGTGCGGCGTCGCGTGATCGATGACGGTTCGGGTGTCGAGGTGCTGGCGGCCGCGGCCGACGAAGAGGCCGTTCAGGGCGCACTCCGCACCCTCGCCGGCGAGGACGGTCGTGATCTCGGTGCGTGCCAGCCCGGCGCCGAGCGCCACGTTGTGGGACGTGAACCGGCTGCCGCGCGCCTGGCTCACCGCGAGCGTGTGGACGTGCCGGGCCTCGAGGCCCTGGTCCTGGACCTTCGTGTGCTCGAGGAGTGACCCGGGCGCGAGCGCGATCTCGGTCACGGCGTTCGTGAAGGCGAGGCCCGTTCCGAGGTAGGTCTCGACGACGGACGCCTCGGACCGCTCGCCCGCGAGGACGAGCACCCGCGGGTAGACGGCCTCGGGCGTCTTTCCGGAGTCGCCGTCGATGAGGATCTCGATCGGTTCCGCGAGCACGGCCCCCGGACGGATCTCGAGCAGCAACGCCTCCTCGAAGAGGGCGGTGTTCAGGGCGGTGAAGGGGCTCTTCTCGAACCCGGCGATTCGGGCGAGGTGGCCTTCGGCCTCCGCGGGCTCGAGAACGCGGGCGCCTTCGGGAAGCGGCCTCGCGAGGCGGGGCGCGCGCGCGACCCGCCGCCACGGGGTTTCCGTGATCGGCTGGAGTCCGGTGTACCGCCAGGCCTCGTCCTTGGCCGAGGGGAAGCCGAGCGACTCGAAGCGGGCGAAGGCGTCGCGCCGAAGCGCCGCGAGCCAGGCGGGTCCGCCGGAAAGGGCCGGCGGCTCGGGGACGAACCCCGTGACGCTCCTCTCGAGGGCGATGGCTTCCATGGGCTTCAGCGAGCCCCCGCGGGCACGGCGACGGAAGGCGGCGGCTCCTTCTCCAGCCAGGCGTAACCCTTCTCCTCGAGCTCGAGCGCCAGCTCCTTGCCGCCGGAGCGCACGATGCGGCCTTCGACGAGCACGTGGAGGAAGTCGGGAACGATGTAGTTGAGGAGTCTCTGGTAGTGGGTGACGACGATCATCGACCGCTCGGCCGAGCGGAGCTGGTTGACGCCTTCCGCCACGATCCGGAGCGCGTCGATGTCGAGGCCCGAGTCGGTCTCGTCGAGGATCGCGAGCGCAGGATCGAGAAGCGCCATCTGGAAGATCTCGTTCCGCTTCTTCTCGCCTCCCGAGAAGCCTTCGTTGACGGGGCGCTTGACGAGGTCCTCGTCGATCTCGACGAGCTTCGCCTTCTGCTTGACGAGCGCGAGGAACTCCATCGCGTCGTACTCCGGCAGGCCGCGGTGCTTCCGCACGGCGTTGACGGCGGCCTTCAGGAAGTAGACGTTCGAGACGCCCGGGATCTCGACGGGGTACTGGAACGCGAGGAACACGCCCTCGCGGGCCCGCAGCTCGGGCGCCATCGCGAGGAGGTCCCGGCCCTTGTAGAGCACCTGGCCTTGAGTGACGGTGTAGCCGGGCCGCCCGGCGAGGACGTGGGCGAGCGTCGATTTGCCCGAGCCGTTCGGGCCCATGACGGCGTGCACCTCGCCGGGGTTCACCGTCAGGTCGACGCCGCGGAGGATCTCGTTGCCGCCGACCGACGCGTGGAGGTTGCGAATCTCGAGCAGGGGTGCCGTCACTTAGCCCACCGCTCCTTCCAGGCTGACGCCGAGCAGCTTCTGCGCCTCGACGGCGAACTCCATCGGGAGCTCCTTGAAGACGACCTTGCAGAAGCCGTTCACGATCATGTTGACGGCTTCCTCGGGCGAGATGCCGCGCTGCTGGAAATAGAAGATCTGGTCCTCGCCGATCTTGGACGTCGACGCCTCGTGCTCCATCTGCGCGGTCGAGTTGTTCACCTCGATGTACGGGAACGTGTGCGCTCCGCACTTGTCCCCGATGAGCAGCGAATCGCACTGCGAGTAGTTGCGGGCGCCGTCGGCCTTCCCCAGGATCTTGACCATGCCGCGGTACGTGTTCTGCCCGAAGCCGGCCGAGATGCCCTTGGAGACGATCGTCGACTTCGTGTTCTTCCCGATGTGGATCATCTTGGTGCCCGTGTCGGCCTGCTGGCGGTTGTTGGTCACCGCCACGGAGTAGAACTCGCCGACCGAGTCGTCCCCCTGCAGGATGCAGCTCGGGTACTTCCAGGTGATGGCCGAGCCCGTCTCGACCTGCGTCCAGGAGATCTTGGAGCGGCGGCCGCGGCAGGCCCCGCGCTTCGTCACGAAGTTGTAGATGCCGCCCTTGCCGTTCTTGTCGCCGGGGTACCAGTTCTGGACCGTCGAGTACTTGATCTCGGCGTTCTCGAGGGCGACGAGCTCGACGACGGCGGCGTGGAGCTGGTTCTCGTCGCGGATGGGCGCGGTGCAGCCCTCGAGATACGAGACGTAGGCGCCTTCCTCCGCGACGATGAGCGTCCGCTCGAACTGGCCCGTGTTCGCCGAGTTGATCCGGAAGTAGGTCGAGAGCTCCATCGGGGAGCGCACGCCCTTCGGGATGTAGCAGAACGAGCCGTCCGAGAAGACGGCGGAGTTGAGCGTCGCGAAGTAGTTGTCGGTGTAGGGAACGACCGTGCCGAGGTACTTCTTCACGAGCTCGGGATGGTTCTGGACCGCCTCGGAGAAGGAGCAGAAGATGATCCCGACCTTCGCGAGCTGCTCGCGGAACGTCGTCGCGACGGACACGGAGTCGAAGACGGCGTCGACGGCGACTCCGGCGAGCTTCGCCCGCTCGCGCAGCGGAATGCCGAGCTTCTCGTAGGTCTCGAGGAGCTTGGGGTCGACCTCCTCGAGCGACTTCGGCGCGTCCGTCTTCAGCTTGGGCGCGGAGTAGTAGACGATCGCCTGGTAGTCGATCGGCGGGTAGTGGACGTTGTGCCAGGTCGGCTCCTTCATCGTGAGCCAGTGGCGGTAGGCCTTCAGCCGCCACTCGAGAAGCCACTCCGGCTCCTTCTTCTTGGCGGAGATCAGGCGGATGACGTCCTCGTTCAAGCCAGGAGGCACCGACTCCGACTCGATGTCGGTGACGAAGCCGGCCTTGTACTCCCGGTTGGTCAGCTCCAGGATGGAGGCGTTCTCGGTAACCATCAGACGGGCAGCATATTAGAATCTGTACAAGAAAGTCAACTATGAGCCTGCTCTAAACCGCTGATTCCAAAGGCATAAAAAGAGCGCCCGCCGGTGCGGGCGCTCTGGATCCTGATCTACGGGAGTCGAATCCGGCTCAGCTTCCCTTCTTGTCGGGGGTGGGCTTGGGCGTCGGCCGTCCCTTCCCGCGTGATGAGGAAGGGGTAGACGCCGGCTTCTCTTTCTCGTCGCTCTGGGGCTGGGCCCGCTCCTGGCTTTCGGGGGCTGGCCGGGGTGTCGGCCGCGCGCGCTGGGGTTCCTGAGCCTGCTGCGGCTTTTCGGCTTGCTGGCGCTGCGCCTGTTCGCGCTGCGCCTGCTGCTTTTGCGCTTGCTCGCGTTGGGCCTGTTGTCTCTCGGCCTGTTCACGCTGCGCCTGCTGCTTTTGCGCTTGCTCGCGTTGGGCCTGTTGCCTCTCGGCCTGCTCGCGCTGCGCCTGCTGTCTCTCGGCCTGCTGCTTCTGCGCCTGTTCACGCTGAGCCTGTTCACGCTGGGCCTGTTGTCTTTCGGCCTGCTCGCGCTGGGCCTGGTCACTCTGAGCCGATGGCTTCTCCGCCGGCTCGCGCTGTGCGGGCTGGCGCCGGTCCTGCTGTCTTTCGGCCTGCTCGCGCTGAATCCGCTCGCTCTGCGTCTGGTCTTGCGCCTTTTCGCGGGCCTGTCGCGCGGCCTGGTCGCGCTGTTCCTGCTCCTGGTCCCTTGGAGCGCCTTCCGGCTGGGTCTCGCGCTGCGGAGCGGCGCTCCGGCCACGCTGAGCCGAAGTCTCCCGCGACGGCGCGACCGGCTGTTCCTTGGTGGCGAGCGGCCGTCCCCGCACCGGGGCGACCGGCTCGGGCTTGGGTGCCGTCGCCTTTTCGGTCTTCGGAGCGAGGGTGACACGCCCCGATTCCTGCGCGGCCGGGCGGATCGGCTCGAGCCGGTTGAGCGGACGCGCGGCCCTCGCGCTCGACGATGCGCTCCGCCTCGACCGTCGTCACCGGACGTCCCCGGTTCTCCCGGATCACGGCGGCCTTCGTGTCGAAACGGGGAGGAGCGGGCGGCGGCGCCATCCGGGTCACGACGGCTCGGGAGGCCACGTTCGCCGGAGGCCGGACGGCCGCGGCCCGCGCGTGTGGACACGCGGATCGATTCGCGGGTGGGCACGATGGGGATCGACGCCGCGGACGACGGGCGCCTGCTCGATGCGGTTGATGATGCTCTGGTCGCGGACGTAGTTCGTCGTCGACCACGCGGCTCGAGACGAACGTGTTCTGGTTGACGACCGTGACGTAGGTCTTGTTGACGTAGGTGATGTTCGTGACGTTCACGACCGTCGTCGGGCGGCCGTCCCCACCAGGGGATCAGCGGATCGCGGGGCGCGAGCGGGAACCAGCCGATGTAGTCCGTTCCGACGCCGACGGAGACCGAGAAGCCCGGTCCGCCTCCGACGAACGCGACCAGCGCCGGGCTGTAAGTCACGACCGCGACGCGCGGGGCGACGGGCACCCAGAACCAACGCGAGCTCCAGGTGACCCAGCGGCCGTAGTGGTACGGCGCCCAGCCCCAGGGCTCGGAGGAAACCCAGGTCCATCCCCAGGGGTCCTGCCAGATCCAGCGGCCGACGCGGTAGGGCTGCCAGCCGACGGCGACGGTGGCCGGAGTCCAGCACCAGCCGTAGTTCGGAACTTGCTGCCAGCGCCCGTACTGGTCGAGATCCTCGACGCCGGCGATGTCGGCTGAGACGTAGTCGTAGGAGCGGACGTTGGCGTAGCGGGCGTCGCGGTCCGCGACCCAGCGATCCCAGCCGTCCGGAGGAGACATTCCGATCATGTCGTAGCGCGGGGGCTCGTAGCCCTCGATGAGCATCGCGTCGCCCGAGCCCAGAGGGACCTGACCGCCGCCCGAGGCCACGATGGCCCGGCCGCGGCGCACCTGCACGCGCGTGTCGCCGTCCGGCCGGACGTCGATGCGGTAGTCGCCCGTGCGCTCGAACGTGATCGCGGCGTTGGGCGTGTCGACCTCGAAGACTTCCTCGTCTCCGAGGCGGCGGATTCGGAAGGACGCCACGCCGGCCGAGAGCGAGAACTGCTTGGTGTCTTCGGTCAGGTTGAGCGCGGCGAGATCCGTTGACTGTGCGAGGCGAATCAGGTTGCCGCCGTGGACCTGGAGCTCGAGCGCGCCCACCGGCCGTCCAGGCGCGGTCGCCGAGAGTCATCGGGATGTTGGGATCCGCAGGCTGCCAGTCGTCGGGGTCGTCGCCGCGGGCGAACGAAACGTCGCCCGAGACGTACGCCACGCGAGCCACCGTCTGCCGGATATCCGGATCGGAGTAACCGTAACCGTTGTCGTCGTCGTACTGTGCGCGCGCCGACACCTGTGCTCGCGAACGCCACCAGGAGAGCGGCGAGAACCGCCTTTTTCGTCAGCGTGGACATCGTTGTCCCTCCTCGTGCAGACGGTAGTGCAAGGACCCTGCCCAATTGTCGAGCGGTCGTAAACTCTCGCCACGTGAGCGAGATCACGCGCGTAGAGAGGCCTCCCGAGCGTCCGCTCGGTGTTTTCGACGGCGACTGCGGTTTCTGCCGTCTCTGGATCGCGCGCTGGAAAGCGCGCACGGGTCCGAAAGTGG
Source organism: uncultured Acidobacteriota bacterium (assembly GCA_963723535.1). Lineage (GTDB taxonomy): Bacteria > Acidobacteriota > Thermoanaerobaculia > UBA5066 > Gp7-AA6 > DAHUXD01. The sequence continues at coordinate 109,766 of CAVRRE010000004.1, read as the reverse complement.
ACTATGCGCCCTCGCAGGAGGTCGCCGAGCGCTTTCCGGAGATTCCGAAGGAGCAATTCGCCCGCGGCATTCCAGCTCATCCTTCCCGACGGGGAGATTCTCGAAGGTGCGGAGGCCGTCGCCGCCCTCGCCGGGCGCGAGCCCGGCCGCGGACCCTGGCTCGCTCTCTATCGCCGCGTCCCCGGCGCGGCTCCGCTGGCCGAGCTGGCGTACCGGCTCATCGCGAGTCACCGGCCCGCCGCGATGGCGGTCACGCGCCTGCTCTGGGGCGGCTCCGTACTGAAGCCGACGTACTTCGCCGCGACCGCGCTCTTCCTGCGCCTCCTCGGCCTCTGCTACCTCGCCGCCTTCGTATCGCTCTGGGTCCAGATCGACGGCCTCGTCGGCGCGAACGGAGTCCTGCCGATCGCGCCGCTTCTGGACTGGGTGCGCGGGCAGACCGGCGCCGGACGCTACTGGCTGCCTCCCGACGCTCTCCTGGATCTCGTCGAGCGACGCCGCCCTGCATGCTCCAGTGCGCCGCCGGGCACCGGCGCGGCGCTTCTGCTTCTCGCCGGGCTCGCGCCGGCGTGGAGCGCGGCCGCGGCGTGGCTGCTGTATCTCTCCCTCTCCGTCGCCGGTCAGACGTTTCTCGAGTTCCAGTGGGACTTCCTGCTCGACGGAGGCCGGGCTCCTCGCCGTCTTCCTCGCCGCGCCCTCGCGGCTCCGCCTTCGGGGCGGCCTCTCTTCGCCCCGGCTCGCGCGATTTCTCCTCGTCTGGCTGCTCTTTCGCCTCATGCTCTCTTCGGGCGCGGTCAAGCTCGGAAGCGGCGACCCCGCCTGGCGCAGCTTCACGGCGCTCCGCGTGCACTACGAGACGCAGCCGCTGCCTCCGTGGACCGCGTGGTTCGTGCACCAGCTTCCCCCTCCTTCCAGACGGTCTCGTGCCTCCTTCTCTTCTTCGTCGAGCTCGCCGTGCCCTTTCTCTACTTTGCTCCGCGCCGCCTGCGCCTCTTCGCCTGCGGTATGACGATCCTGCTGCAGGTGCTCATCGCGGCCACCGGGAACTACGCCTTCTTCAACATGCTGACGATCTCGCTCGCCGTGCTCCTCCTCGACGACGGGGCCTTTCCGGCGCGCTGGCGAAGGGCTGCCGCGGCGTCGGCCGGACGAAGCCGATGGCCGCGGTGGATCCTCGTCCCGGCGGCGGCCGTCCTGCTCGCCGCCTCGGCGGTCCCGTTTCTCGCTTCGCTCGACTTGCGCGGCGCGATCTCCCGCGCCGCTCCTCGCCGTCTACCGCGCCATCGCTCCGCTGCGCAGCGCCAACGGCTACGGCCTCTTCGCGGTGATGACCAAGGAGCGGCCCGAGATCCTGCTCGAGGGCAGCGAGGACGGCGCGACATGGAAACCCTACGAGTTCCGGTGGAAGCCCGGCGATCCGCAGCGCCGGCCGCGTTTCGTGGCGCCGCACCAGCCGCGGCTCGACTGGCAGATGTGGTTTGCCGCGCTCGGCGACTACCGCGCGAACCCGTGGCTGACGAGTGTCATGGCGCGGCTGCGCGAGGGCTCGCCGGAGGTTCTGGGCCTCCTCGCGACGAATCCCTTTCCCGACCGGCCGCCGCGCTTCGTCCGCGCGGTTCTCTACGACTATCGCTTCACGAACACGGAAGAGCGGCGCCGCACGGGCGCCTGGTGGAAGCGGGAGCTCCGCGGGCTCTACGCGCCGGTCCTGGGCGGCCCTGAGTAGAAGTTCAGGAGTTCACTATGATGGGCGGTCGGGCCGCTCCACCCGAACCGACGTCGCTGATGCTGACGAACGAACAATTCGACCGGACCCGGCGCCTGGCGCTGCTTCTCGCCGGCATCGAGCTCGCCCCGCGCCACCGCGAGCTCGTCGAGCGTCGCAGCCGCCACGTCGGGATCGAAGAGGGCGGCGACCTCGAGGCTCTTCTCGGCGGGGCCGAGGAGGGCGACGCGGAGGCCCGCCGCCGCCTGATCGGGCTGCTCACGACGGGCTTCACCGGCTTCTTCCGCCATTCCTGGCACTTCGACGTGGCCTCCGAGCACGCCCTCTGGGCAGCGCACCGGCGGGGCCGCGCGCGCCTGTGGTCGGCCGCGGCGTCGACGGGCGAGGAGCCGTACTCGCTCGCGATGTCGCTCCTCGAGGTGTTCCGCCGCGACGATCCGCCCGTGACGATTCTCGCCACGGACATCGACGCGCGCGCCCTGGAGCTCGCGCGCGCCGGCGAGTATCCCGAGACGGCCCTCGAGGCCGTGGACGCCGGCCGCCGCGAGCGCTTCTTTGCCGAGCCCGCGGCCCCCGGCCGCCGGCGAATCGCCGCCGCGCCCCGCCGTCTCGTCGAGTTTCGCGAGATGAGTCTGGCTCAGCCCGTATGGCCGGTCGAAGGCCCGCTCGACGTCGTGCTCTGCCGCAACGTGCTGATGTATCTGGAGGAGTCGCTTCGGCGCGCGGCGATCGAGCGCGTGGCCTCGTTGCTCGCACCCGACGGTCTTCTCTTCATCGATCCCGCCGAGCATCTCGGCGCCGCCGCGGACCTCTTCGGCCGTGGCGAAAAGGGAGCGTACACGCGAAGGGGAGGGAAGCCGTGACGATCGCCCGGCGCCTCATCCTTCTCCTGGCCGTGCCGCTGCTCGTGCTCTCCGGCCTCGGCATCTTCATGGTTCTGCAGCTCGACCGGATCGAGTCCCGCGGCCGCTTGATCGAGAAACAGGTGCGGAGCCTCGCGGCGCTCGGGAACATTTCCCGCAGCCTCGAGCGGCTGCGGGTCGACGTCCGCAGCCACCTGCTCCAGGCGGACGCGGCCGGGCAGGCGAAGGTCCGCGCCGATTTCGAGGCGAGCCGCGCCGAGCTTGCCGGCCAGCTCCGCCGGTATGCCGACGCGTTCGTCTCGGACGATCGCGACCGGCGGTTGCTGGACGAGTACCGCGTGCTCAGCTCGGACTGGATCGGTTCCGCGGCACAGGTTCTCTCGCTCGCCGAGGCCGGACGACGCGAGGAGGCGGTCGCCCTGCTGATGAGCACGCTGGAGGAGGGGGAGCGGCTCGGCGAGGTGTCGCACGAATGGATCGTGTACAACGAGAGCCTCGCCACGACCGCCGGAGAGGCCTCCATCGCATCGATCGCCGACGCGCGACGCGACACGCTCATCGCCGTCGGCGTCGGCGTCCTTCTGTCGGGCCTCCTCGGCTACTGGACCTTCCGGAAGATCGCCCGGCCGATCCGTTCCCTGAAGACGACGGTCGAGACCATCGCGGGCGGCGACTATTCGAGGGACGTGCCCTTCGCCGGGTCCCCGGACGAGCTCGGCGACCTCGCCCGCTCGGTCGACGTGCTGAAGCGGGGCGCGATGGCCATGGACGAGCAGCGCTGGGTCAAGACGCATGCCGCCCGGATCACCGGAGAGCTCCAGGGCGCCGCGACACTCGACCAGTTCGGATCCCGCCTCGTCTCGACGCTCGTCCCGGTCCTCGGGGGAGGTGTGGCGGCCTTCTATCTCTTCGACGGCGAGGACCAGGGGCTGCGCCGCGTCGCGGGCTACGGGTTCGCTCCGGGGGCTCCGGAACGGCTGCGATCCGGTGAAGGGCTCGCGGGTCAGTGCGCGCGGGAGCGCAAGCCGGCGAGCCTCGCGGGCATCCCCGCGGACGCTCTGCGCATCGTGTCGGGCGTCGGCGAGGCGGCTCCGGCCCAGGCGACGGCCTGGCCGGTCACGTCCCAGGACGAGCTCCTCGCGGTCCTCGAGTTCGCGTCGTTTCGCCCGCTCGCCGGAAACGAGAAGGCGCTGCTCGAGGAGCTGTTGCCGGTCGTCGGGATGAGCCTCGAGATCCTGGCCCGCAACATCCGGACGCAGGAGCTCCTCGGCCAGACGCAGGAGCAGGCACGGCAGCTCGAGGAGCAGACCGACGAGCTGACGCAGTCCCAGCAGGAGCTGCTCGCCCAGAAGGAGGAGCTCGAAGCGCAGCAGGTCGAGCTCGCGGCCGCGCGGGAGAAGGCCGAGGAGGCGACGCAGCTGAAGTCCATGTTCCTCGCCAACATGAGCCACGAGATCCGGACCCCGATGAACGCGATCATCGGCCTCTCGCACCTCGCGCTGAAGACCCCGATGACTCCCAAGCAGCGGGACTACATCGGCAAGGTCCACAACGCCGGGACATCGCTGCTCGGGATCATCAACGACATCCTGGATTTCTCGAAGATCGAGGCGGGGAAGCTCGACCTCGAGACGACTCCGTTCCAGCTCGACGAGGTGATCTCGACGGTCACGACCGTGACCGGGCAGAAGGCGCACGAGAAGGGCCTCGAGTTCCTGGCCGACGCCCCGACCTCGGTGCCGCAGGGCCTGCGCGGCGACCCCCTGCGTCTCGGCCAGATCCTGACGAACCTCGTCAACAACGCCGTCAAGTTCACGGAGCGGGGCGAGATCCGGCTCAGGGTCGAGCTGCTCGAGCAGACCGGCGACCGGGTCAAGCTCCGCTTTTCGGTCCGGGACACGGGCGCCGGCATGACGCCGGAGCAGGCCGCGCGCCTCTTCCAGCCCTTCACCCAGGCCGACATGTCGACGACCCGCAAGCACGGGGGCACGGGTCTCGGGCTGACGATCTGCAAGCGGCTCGTGGAGTTGATGGGCGGCCAGATCTGGCTCGAGAGCGAGCCCGGCGCGGGGAGCACGTTTTTCTTCACCGCCTGGCTGGGCCTCGGCACCGAGGCGCCGCGCGGCCGGTTCTACCCGAGCGAGCTGCAGCACCTGACGATGCTCGTCGCCGACGACAACCCCGCCGCCCGCGACATCCTGGCGGACGCGTTGAGGGACGTCAGCGATCGCGTGGACGTCGTCGCTTCGGGCGAGGAGGCGGTCGCGGCCGTGAAGCAGCACGACGCGTCCGGTCCCTACGACGTCGTCTTCATGGACTGGCGGATGCCGGGCGTCGACGGGCTGGAGGCGACGCGGCTGATCAAGAGCGATTCGACCCTCCGCAAGCCGCCGGCCGTCGTCATGGTGACGGCGTTCGGCCGGGAAGAGGTGCGCGAGGAGGCCGAGAAGCTCGACGTCGCGGGCTTCCTGTTGAAGCCCGTCACGAAGTCGATGCTGGTCGACGCGCTCGTCTCGATCTTCGCGCCGAAGTCCCAGGAGAAAGTCGCCGGGGGCCCGGCCGGCGAATCCGCGCCATCGAACCGGCTCGGGGGCGTCCGGATCCTGCTGACCGAGGACAACCTCATCAACCAGCAGATCGCCGTGGAGCTTCTCGAGGGCGTCGGGGCCCGGGTCGAGGTCGCCAACCACGGAGGGGAGGCCGTCCGAATGCTCCAGGGCGTCGCGTTCCCGCCTCCGTACGACCTCGTCCTGATGGATCTCCAGATGCCCGAAATGGACGGTTTTCAGGCGACGGCCAGGATCCGCTCGGACCCGCGCTTTGCGAAGCTCCCGATCATCGCCATGACCGCCCACGCGACGATGGAAGAACGCCAGCGCTGCCTGGACGCCGGAATGAACGACCACGTTTCCAAGCCCATCGACCCGGACGCTCTCTACGCGACGCTCGAGCGCTGGGTGAAGCCGCGTGTGGAGGTCGAGTCCGCGGAAAGCCCCCCGGCCAGGCCCGCCTCGACGAGCCCGCCGGCGGATCTTCCGGCGATCGAGGGCGTCGACGCGGCCGACGGACTCGCGCGCGTGGCGGGCAACGCGCGGCTCTTCCGGAGCCTGCTCGAGCAGTTCGCGAGCAAGCAGGCGGGCGCCGCCGGTGAGATCGCCGGAGCGCTCGAACGCGGCGATCGCAAGGCCGCCGAGCGCGTCGCGCACACGGTCAAGGGCGTGGCCGGCAACCTCGGGATCCGGCGGATTCAGGCGTCGGCCGAGAAGCTCGAGCGGGCGCTCCGCGACGGGGACGCGGCGTCGCCGGCGGCGCTTTCGGAGTTCGCGTCCCTGCTCGGACCGCAGATCGAGGCCATCCGCCTGGCTTTCGGTTCGAGCGGTTCGGGCGCGGCGCCGGACACGACCGCGGCGAAGCCCTACGACGCCGCGGCGGGCCGCGCGGCGATCGGCCGGCTCCGGAAGCTGCTCGCGTCGAGCGACGGCGGCGCCGCCGACGCCTTCGCCGAGGTGTCCGGCGCGCTCGCGGGCGCGGTCGGCAAGCCCCGTCTCGAGGCTCTCGGCGAGGCCATCAACGAGTTCGATTTCGAGGGGGCGCTGTCGAAGCTGGACGCGATCGCCGGAGAGTGCGGCGCGACCGAGGAGTCCGCATGAGCGAGAACGAAGACCGGAAGACCCTGCTGCTGGTGGACGACGCGCCCGCCAACATCCAGATCGCCAACGCCATCCTGAAGGACGACTACCGGGTCCGCGTCGCCACCAGCGGCGCGAAGGCGCTGGAGCTCGTGAAGGCGAAGCCGGCGCCCGACCTGATCCTCCTCGACGTCGAAATGCCGGAGATGGACGGCTACGAGGTTTGCCGCCGCCTGAAGACGGATCCCGAGACGCGCGAGATCCCCGTGATCTTCCTGACGGGAAAGACGGAAGCCGAGGACGAGACCCGCGGCTTCTCCGTGGGAGCGGTGGACTACATCCACAAGCCGTTCTCGCCCTCCGTCGTGAAGGCGCGCGTGCAGACGCACCTGGCGCTGCGCGAGACGCGCGAACAGCTCGCTCGCCAGCTCTCGGCGATCCAGCACGAGCTCGCGATGGCGCGAAAGATCCAGCTTTCGATCCTGCCGCGCGAGGTCCCGCGCGTCGACGGGATCGAGATCGCGGCGCGGTACGTCCCGATGACGTCCGTCGCCGGGGACTTTTACGATTTCATCCCGGTGGACGAGAAGCGCTTCGGAGCTCTCGTGGCCGACGTGTCGGGGCACGGCGTGCCCGCCGCGCTCGTCGCCTCGATGCTCAAGATCGCGCTCGCCGCCCAGAGCCCGTACGCCTCGGACCCGGCGCGGGTCCTGGCGGGCCTGAACCAGGCGCTTTGCGGGAAGTTCGAAAAACACTTCGTGACCGCGGCGTATCTCTTCGTCGACACGGAGAAGGGGACGATCGACTATGCCGGCGCGGGTCATCCCCCCCTCGTGCTCTGCGGGAACTCGGCCGGGAGCGCCCGGGCCGTCCAGCAGAACGGCCTCTTCCTCGGCATGTTCCCGCACGCCAAATACTCCGCGGTCCAGGTCGCGATCGCTCCGGGCGACCGCTGCGCGGTCTATACGGACGGCGTGTCGGAAGCCTGCAACCGGGCGGGCGAAGAATTCGGAACCGAGCGACTCCAGAACCTGCTCGAGACTTCCCTGGACCAGCCGGCAGACCCCTTTGCCGACAAAGTCCTCGACACTCTGAACGCGTGGACCTCGCGGCCGCCGGGCGAGGGACACGACGACGACATCACCCTTCTCGTGATCCGCGCGAGCTGAGTCTCCGCGGGCTCTACGCGCCGGTCCTCGGAGGATCCTGAGCCGCGGCGAGGCTCACTGCGGCGAAATCACCGTGGCGTGCTGGCTCTCGTTGTGGATGACGGTGACGAACGCCCACAGCTTCAGGCCCTCCGTTGACCGGCTCGATCTCGATCCGAAGGCTTTCCGCGTCGCCGAGCGGAGCGATGGAGGAGAGATCCTGATGACCGCATAGCCTGGATGATACGGGCGGGACGGCGAATGGCGGCGCGAATCGAGCGGCACCTCGGCCTCGCCGAGCAGCTCGTCCGGCTCTCCGAAAGGCCGAACGTGGTTCGGATTCAGCCGGAAGATGCGAACGCGCACGTCGGCCTCTCGTTCCGTGCCGTCGATTTCATAGATCCGAAGCGTCCGGCGGAAATCGCTCGCTCACCGGAATATCGACGAGCGTGATCCGGTCGCTCCGAAACTCCGTCTCGCGCGGCGTCGGCAGCTCCGTTCCGGGTACTCGCCTGGCGACTGAGGTCGCGGAAACGTAAAGCGAAGCCCAGGTCGCCCGCCCCGACCGAGTCCGCGTAGAGAAGGACGCCATTCAGACCGCCGTTCGACTCCTGCACCACGGGACGAAACGTGACGCCGGCTTCCACCGCAGCCGGCAGGTCCCGCACTCCGGAAGCAAGCAATCCCAGAGGATCCCGCCGACCTCGACCGTGTTCTGGCCGGAGTTGGCGAGGTGAAAATCGGTGATCCAGGACGACCCGTTGATGCCCGGAAGGCGCCGTGGTGTAGACCGGAAGAAGGACCCGTTCGGCCGGAGGGTCCTCCGCTCGCAAAGGACAGATCGAAGCGGCGACGGTGAGAACGGCGAGGCCAAGAGCCTGGGTCGTGCGCATGGCACCTCCTCGAACTTCGAACAGTCTAGGGCAGCTCCGAGCTGCAAGCGGTGGCGCCGGATCGATAAACGAGCATGGAGTTTCCGTTTGGCGGGTCGATGGGAGGCATAACGATAGTGGCGTCGGTTTGGAGTCGGCTCCAGACCTGCGTGGGCGTGAGGCCAGGACTCGCCTGGAGCAGTCCTGGCAACGGTCCCGGAGGCCACGCCCGCGGAGAACGACGTGCCGGACTTCGTCATCGGGTTCGTGACCGGCGCAGCTCGAACACTTGATGTGGGCGGATCTCGAGGTTGTGCGCCGGCGCCCAGATGTCGACGATCGGCCCGAAATTGGAAGCGACAGCCACGTGCCGCCCGCGCATCCCGCCTCCGATGGCGCAGTCCACGCCGGGATGCACTGCCAGCGCGTATCCGCAGCATTCGTTCGCACCGACCGAGATGACGCGTCCGGGACTTGCGAAGCCGTGTTCCGGTAAGCCATGCGCGCCGGAGTCGAGCAGGCCTGGCTCGTGTTCTGGTTGTTGGCCGACGCGACGACGGGGATCCCGCTCCAGCCCGGCGAGGTCGAGCACGAGCCCGTTGATGACGCTTTCGAGGGCCGAGACGAATGGCTGGCTGGTCGCGACGCGCAGGCTGATGTTGACGAGCGCCGGACGATGGTTACGGCGGGGGTTCGAAGCGCTCTTGATCCAGTCGAGCGCCCAGCAGAGGTGCTCGATGCTGCCGTTGCGTATCCGGCGCACGTGAAGACGCGCAGCGGAATCGACGCGCGCCGCCTTCGCGACACCCAGCGTCTTTCCCGCGATGAGCGACGCGACGGAGGTGCCGTGGCCGGCGGCATAGTTGTCCGTCCATCCGCCGCACGGAAACGTGCCGTAGTCGTCGGCCTCGCCGGGCCAGACGAGGTGATCCGACGGCGAACTTGACGCCGTTGAGGACGCGCGACTGGCCGTTCGGCAGGAGGAATTCCTGGTGCTTCTTGTTGATCGCCCGTGTCGAGCGATGTAGACGTTGGCGTTCGCTGCCGGTTTCGCAGTAGCGGTACTTGTCGTCCCCCGATCCCACGGCCGTGCGCTGATCGACACGGTCGAGGTGCCAGAGGCTGTTGTCGGCCGGCAGCGTCTGCTCGCTCGAGAGGTAGGCGCGGGCGTTTTCTTCGACGAGGAGGACGCGGGGATCCCGGGACAGCCGCAGCGCCTGGTCCTCCGTCAGGTTCGCGGAGAAGCCTCGCACGGCGTTCTGAAGATGGATCCGCACCGTGCCGCCGTGCGTTCGGAGCAGATCGTCGGCGAGCGTGGGAACCGAATCGCCGGGAAGCGTCTCGTCGTCCAGGATCACGATGTACTGGCCGGGAATGCGATCCCGGGTGTCGGCGCGAATGAGCCGCGGCCGATCCTCCGGCTCGGCGGCGGCGAGGCCTTTGGCGAAGGCGGTCATCCAGACGATCACAAGGAGAACCAGTCGGGCCGGGTCTTTCCGGAAGCGGAGCATCGTCTCCTCCTCTTCGGGTCAGGCGCCCGGGCGCGCTGTCCTCTACATACTCATTGTCGCGAGGAGGGGGCAGGGCGGCGGACGAGCCTTGCCGCGATCGCGAAAGCGGCGCAGGGCAGCCAGATCCAGACGATCTCGCTCGCGAGCACGCGGAGGCCGCGCGCGTCGAAGAAGCCTGTGATCGAGATGGGTGACACGCGAATCGGCCGCCAGGGCAGGAAGTAACGCTCGTTCGAGAAAGGCGCGAAGTACGCGACGCCGAGCCCGCCATTCGTCAGGCCGTCGAGGACGCCGTGCGAGGCGGCGCAAGCGAACAGGAAGAAGAAGAGCGGAATCGCGCGGCTCGGTCCGCCGGTCTTGCGGAGAATCGCGAGGGCGACGGCCGCGAGCGCCGCCGCAAACGCGAGCGAGTGCGTCAGCCCGCGGTGGCCGAGAGGTGCGCCGTACGGAACGCCGAGCCAGAACCCGACGGCGTCGGCGTCGGGCAGGACGGAGAGGATCGCGCCCGCAGCGAGCGCCGCGCGCGAAGCGGCGAAAGCAGGCGAGAGTCCGAGTGCGACGGCCGGGTGAGAGAAGGCCGAGGCCAGCCTAGACCCCGAAGGTCTCGGGGTTCCACGCGAGGCCGAGCTCGGAGGGCGGGCGCCATGTAGCCGGCGAGCGCCGAGGCCGCGACGACGGACGGGCTCGCGAGGTAGCCCTCGCCTCCCACACCCATGCGGTTCTGCCAGTTCCGGTTGAAGGACGTGATCGCGCGCTGGCCCGGCGTCAGCGCGTCGGGCCCCTGGCCGAAGCACGGCCCGCACCAGGACTGACGGATCTCGCCGCCGACGGAGCGGAAGACCTCGGCGATCGATTCGCCCGAGAGCCGCGGATCGGGCTTCTCGATCTGGCGCCCGACGCCGCCCGAGCCCGGGAAGATCGCGAAGGGCCGCGAGACCTTGCGGAACCCGGTGTCGCGCGCCGCCCGGAGGACGAGGGCCGCCGAGAGCAGATCGTCGTAGCTGCCGTTCGTGCACGAGCCGATCATCGCCTTGTCGAACGTGAGCCGCTCGCGCGCGACCTCGTCGGCGGGGAAGGCGTTGCCGGGCGAAAAGGGCTTGGCGATCATCGGCTGGACGTCGGGCAGGGCGAGCGTCTCGTCGATCTCGTAGCGCGCGTCCGCGCCGGGCGCGACGCGGGGATAAGGGAGCTCGAGGATTCCCTTCTCGCGATACCAGGCCTCGGTGACCTCGTCCGGCGCGAAGATCCCGTTGAGCGCCTCGGCCTCCGCCATCATGTTGGCGATCGTGTTGCGGTACGCGATCGGGAGCTGCCGCTCGGCGTCGACGAACTCGACCGACATCCCCTGCGACTGCTGCGCGCCCCAGCGCCGCAGGAGCTCGAGAACGATGTCCTTGCCGGAGACCCACGGCCGGAGCTGTCCGCGGAAGACTACCCGCCGCTGCCGGGCGAGCGTGAAGTAGATGTAGCCGGTCGACCAGCCGAATCCGAGCGTGGTCGAGCCCACGCCGAATCCCACGGCGCCGTAGGCGCCGTACGCCCGGCTGTGCGAGTCCGCTCCGGGAATGAACTGGCCCGGCAGGACGAGCCCCTGCTCGGGGAAGTAGAAGTGAAAGATCCCGTCGCCCGGGGTGGCGTAGTACGGCTTCTCGAGGCCGTGCACCCGGGCGAACTCGCGGCCGATGGCGGTCTGGCGCGCGTCGTCCTCCCGGCCGGTGAAGACGAAGTGGTCGTTCGCGATGGCCGCCTGCCGGGGATCGATCGACTGGCCGCCCGTGATCTGGTTGAACGTGTGAATCGCGAAGGGCGCCGTGCCGTCCGACGCCGGCAGCAGATCCGCGTACACGCGCAGGGTCGCCCCCGGCGTGACGGCGGCGTCCTTGTCGACGCGGTGGGCCCACACGATCTGCTCGGTCGTCGTCAGACCTCTCGCCGTCTCCGCGTCGGGGAAGCGGATCTCGGGCCGCGCGCGGACGGATGCGCGAAACTCGCGCCGGCCGACCGCGAAGATTCCGCCGGAGACCCGGATCTCCTCCTCTTTCGGGGAGAGCGGAACGGGCTCGTAGGACTTTCCCTGGGTCTCGTTGGTCAGCCGCCGCGTCGCGGGATCGAAGGCGAAGGCGTCGCCGTCCTGCGCGTCCTCCACGGCCTCCGGCGACTGGACGACGTGGAGTCCGAGGTTGAAGGCGTTGCGCCGGAAGATGTCGCCCATGTTGTGGCTGCACACGACGACGAGCTCGAGGCCCTTCTCCTCGGCCACGCCCTTCAGGCCCGCCGGGCTCATCTCCCGCGACGAACCGATCGCGAACCGCTCGCCGGCGATCAGAAAGGTCTCGCCGCCGTGCACGCGCTGGCGGAAGTCCGGCATCAGGTGGCGGAAGGAGCCGGCCTTCCAGCGCTCGTCGAGCGTCTCGAGGCTCTCGGAGACGCAGTCGGCGGCGGGGGTGATCTGGTCGGTGTCGATCGCGTCCCGCTTCCGCCCCGGCCGGGCGGGGTCCCAGAAGATCAGGGCGCGGCCGCGCACGGTCCGCGGCGGGCCGCCGCGGGCGGGCGTGTCGGAGGGTCGCGGTCCGGGAAGGTCTTCGGGTCGAACGCCCGGCTTCAGTCGGGCCGGCTCGAGGGTGTGTCGTTTCACCGGGCGGTAATCCTACCGTGCCCGGGCGCGATGGACGGAGGGCGGATCCCGGTCTACTTGGCCGGGGCGAGCTCGGACTGCCGCACTCGCTCCTCCCAGGTCAGCTCCCGCGCCTGCTGGAAGAGCCGAGCCGCGCGGCTGAAAGCGAGCTGCGCCGCCTGGTAGTCGCGTTCGCGGAGCAGCCGCTCGCCTTCCTTCTCGCTCGAGCGGCCCTCGCCGAAGATCGCGCTCGCCGTCTCGCTTGCGTTGACGCGATCGGCCTCGATGCGGGCGAGCGCCGCGCGCAGGCGCAGGTCCTCGGCCGGCTGGCGAAGCTCCTTGCGGACTTTCGGAGCCGTTCGGACGCCGGCCGCGCGAGCCGCGGGCCGCGCGGGAGCGGCGGGCGCCGGACGGAGGCGCGGCGGCGCTCGGCGGCGGGGCCGGCGCCACGATGCGCTCCGCCGCGTCGGGAGTCCGGGCGGTCGTCGCCGCGGCTTCGACGGCCACCCGTCCGGAGGCGGCCGCGAGTTGTTCGGACGCGGCGGCGCCGCGGATCGAGTGAATCTGGCTCGCGACGAGAAAACCGCCGACGGCCAGCGTCGCGGCCGCCGCGAGCGTCGCGGCCGGCCGAGCCCACGCGCGGGCGAGAGGCGGCAGCGGCGGCTGCGCATGGGCGCGCGCTTCCGAGAGGCGATCTCCGTATCCTTCGATCGCCGGCGCGGGAGGGATCTCGGGAGAGGCCGGCGGCATGGCGGACATCGCCTCCGTGACCGCTTCGAGCAGCTCCGGAAAGGCCTCGTCCGCCTCCGTGGCCGCGTCGCCACGACGCCGCCGGGGCGTTCCCGGGAGAGGCGGCGGCGAGAGCGACGCGTCGTCGGCAGGGGTCTGGCAGCGCGCCGTGCACGACGACCGGGTTCGTGGATTCCAGATCCGACGACGGAGCCGTGCTCTGGCTCTCGGGATTGAGCAGCTTGTACAGAAAGAGGGCGAGGTTCGCCGTGTAGAGCGAGAACGGGTTGGCCGTGACCAGCTGCTGGAGGGCCCGGTGCGCGTCGACGGCGGACGCGTAACGCCCGTCGGCCGAGGCCAGGCACTTGCGGAGAAAGGACTCGAGCTCGTCGGAGCGGGCATCCCCCGCCCGCAGCTCGGCGCTGGGCGCGTCGAGCGAGGGCCGTCGCCCGGTCAGAAGCTCCATCAGGATGGCGCCGAGCGAGTACACGTCGGAGTTCTCGCCCGCGATTCCCACGCCCCGGACCTCGGGCGCGATGTAAGGGCCGATCTCCGCGAGGAGCTTCGGCGAGTGCAGCGAGGGCAGGACGGCGTCGGCCATGCCGAAGCCGGCCACGCGCACCGCCGCGTCGTGAGAGATCGAGACGAACCCGGGCCAGAGCAGGCCGTGCGGAGTCGGCCGGCCGTCGGGCGCCGCGCGAAACGCATGCTCGAGGCCGGCGGCGATGCGCTCCGCCACGAGGAGGGCGTACTCGGCCGGAATGCGGATGCCGAGCGCGCGCACGCGCGCGAGCATCGTGTCGAGCGTCCAACCGGCGGTCTCGTCCCACGTCAGGAAGGGGACGCCGTCGACGGTGTCGAGCTGTGGACGCGAGACGATCGCGTCGTGCACGAGAGGCGCGAGCCCCGCGTTCTCGTGGATGGCCCGCGCGATCGCGTCGGCTGAAAGTTCGCTCGGACTCGATGATGCGCAGGCGCACGAAACGGCGCTCGTCGGCGGCGTAGAGCGCGCGGTAGACGATCCCCAGGGAATCCTCGGAGAGCTGCGCGACGAGCAAGTACTCGCCGAATTGGCGGGAAAGAAACGGCGCCGGCGACGTCATCGCGCCGTCCGATCCGCAAAGCGGATTCGGAAAACGAAAGAAGGCTCACGCCGGCTGTCGTGATTGGCCATCATCTGTGCTGTGTTTCGCCTTGGTTCGAAAGAGTTTAGCAGCTTCCGTGCCGCCGCCCGGAGACAGGCGACGGCTTCGCATAACCGCTTGAATTCAAAGGTCGAGTGGCCGAGAGCCGCGGCTGCCCGTCCGGCACGCTGACAAAAAAAGGCGGAGGCGCCGGGGGCGCCTCCGCCTGTTTGTCCAGTTTCGTGCGAGCTACTTGACGGCGATGAGCTCGACCTCGAACAGGAGAGTGGCGTTGGGCGGGATGACGCCGCCGGCCCCGCGGGATCCGTACCCGAGCTGCGGCGGGATGAGGAGCGTGCGCTTGCCGCCGACCTTCATCGTCGAAACTCCCTCGTCCCAGCCCTTGATGACGCGGCCCTGTCCGATCGGGAACTCGAACGGCGTTCCGCGGTCGACCGAACTGTCGAACTTCTTGCCCTTCGCGCCGTCGACCCAGAGCCAGCCCGTGTAGTCCATCACGCACGTCTGACCGGTCTTGGGCGAGGGGCCCGTGCCTTCCTTCGTGTCCGCCCACTGGAGCCCGCTGGGAGTGGAGTTCATCTTCATCTCGCTTTTCTTGTCCTGCGAGGGTTCCTGGGCGATGGCCGGCGCGATCGCCAGGGCCGCCGCGAGCGCCGCAGGAAGAAGTCTGTGGATCCGCTTCATCTTCTTGCCTTCGTATCCTTTCTGGTCAACGTCCGCCGCGACCGGGAGCTGCGAGTCTATCGCAGCGGACGGGCGCGGCTTCCGCGGGACGTGTGAGAGATTCCCCGCGTGCGCTCGGCAGCGGAACGCGCCGGCTACTTCGCGATCGGCCTGATCTACGTGGCCATGGGCTTCGTGTCCGCGCGCATCGCGGTCCTCGGCGCGCGCGACCGCGATCACGGGCGTGCTCGGCGCGATGCGATTTCTGCTCGACCGGCCGTATGGCGTCTGGGTGCTGGGCACCGTCGTCGCCGGCCTCGCCTCGATCGCGGTCGCCCACCTCGTGCAGTCGCTGCGGGGGCCCGGAGGGGTCGTGCATCGGATCGGCCTCTTCGTCAACGCGTTCGGCTACGCCGCTCTGGCCTGGACGGCGACCCGGCTCCTTCTCCATCTGCGCGTGGATCCGCCGGGCGGCGGAACGTCGCTCGAACGCGAAAGCGTGTCGTGGCTTCTGTCCGAATCGTGGGGAGCCGCGGTCCTCGAGCTCGCCGGGGCGGCGGTCGTCCTCGGCGGGCTCTGGGAGATCAGCCAGGGCATCGCGGGGCGGCTGCCGTTTCGCCCGGGCCCGCTGCCTCGGAGTCTGGCGAGGCTCTTCGCGGCGATCTCGCGTTTCGGTCTGGTCGCGAGAGGCGCGACGCTCGTGGCCCTCGGCTACTTTCTGATCCGCGCCGCGGAGGAGCTCGATCCCTCGGCCGTGCGGACGGTCGGCGGCGTTCTCGACGCGTTCGCCCGCACGCCCCTCGGCCCGGTCTTCATGGCCGTCGTGGCCGCGGGACTCGCCGCCTACGGCATCTACATGGCCGGTTCGGCGCTCATGCGAGTTCCGCGCTCAACGTAGGCCCAGCCACTGCCGAAGTGTCCGGCTCACCTTCTCCGCGGAGGGCGGGTCGAGGTTCGACAGGACGACGACGGTGTAGCCGGTGTCGAGGTCCATCTCGAGCGCGGCGTTGACGCCCGGGGCTCCCCCGGCGGCGCCGCGGCCCCCGGAGGGCTTCGGCGGCGGCCCCGCAGGCGGCGGTCCGGAGGGTGGCGCGGTGCGGTCCGAGTAGAACCACGCCGTCCAGGCCGGCGTCAGCAGCTTGCCGCCCCGCATCGCGAGGTCGAAGCGCAGGAGGTCCTCGGCCGTCGCGTAGCCGCCGCCGGCGGAGCTGCCGCGGCCCGGCAGCGTGTAGACGTTGCTGCGGCGGCTCGGGAAAGCCGCTTCTCGTTCTCGTCCTCGGAGGTGTAGCCCGTGGCGCGGTTGGGCACGACGGCATCCTGGGGATAACTGTCCGAGGCCTTCATCCCGGCCGGGACGTAGATGTTCTCGCGGACGTAGTCGTCATAGCTCTGCCCCGACAGCTTTTCGATGATGAGCCCGAGGACGATGTAGCTCGCGTTCGAATAGCGGCGGCTGGTTCCCGGCTCGTAGAGCAGCGGATCTGTCGCGAAGAGCCGGAAGTAGTCCTCGAGCGTCCGGATTCGCCCCTTGGGCGTCGCGTCGTACTTCTCTCCGAAGAAATCGCCGAGGCCCGAGGTCATCGACACGAGCTGCTGGATCGTGATCCGGTCCGCCGCCGCGAGAGGGTAGTCGGGCAGATGCCTGCGGATCGTGTCGGTGAACGACAGCCTTCCCTTCTCGGCGAGCTGAGCGATCGCGGTCTGGGTGAAGATCTTGTTGATGGAGCCGAGGTTGAACTTCGTGTCGCGCCGGTTGGGGACGTCGAGGCCCCGGTCCGCGAGCCCGTAGGCTTCGTGGAAGAAGGGCTTTCCGTTCTTCGCCATCAGAACGACTCCGGAGAACTCGCCGGCGTCGGCGAGCTTCTTCAGGTGCGCGTCGGCAGCCGCGGCGGCGTCCGCGTCCGAGCCCTTGCGGCCCACCGGGGGCGCGTTCGGATCCGGCGCGTCCTCGAAGCGGAGGCCGCGGATTCCGTAGGGCTCCGAAGCCTCGAGCCGCATCGCGATCTCGAGCCATTCGCCCCGCGTCTTCGAGCGCGCCAGGAACACGACCTCCTCGGGAGTCCTGCGGACGACGCGGTGGAATTCGAGCGGCCCGGTCTCGCCGGCCATGCCCAGGAGTCGCCCGGCCCGCTGGCTCGCCGGAGACTCCTTCAGGGCGTCGGCCGAGAAGTTGCCGGCGACGAACGCTTCCATGGCCTCGGCCGTCCGGGCTTCGAAGGCCCCGAGCAGCGCCTGGATCCTGCGGCCCGCCGGAGTGTCGGGGGGAGTCGGGGTTGCGGCGCGGAGGGTGGAGACGAGACAGAGAAACAGCGCGAGGGCGGAGGCGTAGCGCGGCTTCATGCCGCTGTCTACGCGCCCCACCCTCGCGAGGTTACGCGGGATGGACTAGGCCTTCATCTTCGCCAGGATGTCCTCGATCCTCTTCTTCTGGGTCGGATCCGACGTCATGGACAGCGCCTTCCGGTAACTCTCGACCGAGGCCTTCGTGTCGCCCTTGGCGGCGAGCGCCTCGCCGAGGCTGTCGTAGCAGTTCCAGGAGTTGGGGTAGTCCTTGATGTTCTTGCGGAAGACGGCGATCGCCTCGTCGTACTTCTTCTGTCCGAGAAGCGAGTAGCCGTACGCATTGATGTCGGCCTCCGTCGCGATCTTCATCGCCTGGGCGCGGAGCTCCTCGGCCTGCTTCGTGTCGCCCTTCTTCTCGAGGATCGCGGCCTTCGTGCGCAGATTCCCGAAGGTGGTCTGCGTCTGGATCGACTGGTCGGCCCACTTCAGGCCCTGATCGAGGTCGATGTCGTGCTGGAGCGACCACTGGGCGGCTTGATTCCAGGCCTGCCAGCCGAAGCGCGGAAGGCCGCGAAGCTGCGCCTTCAGGCTCGCCATGACGACGGCGTTGGTGTCCACCGTGATGGGGAAGGAGACGGCGAGCTTCTCCCACTGCATCACGACGTCGACCGAAGTCTCCGTCGGGTTCTCGAAGCGGTACTCGAGCCGCTCCTCGAGCTCGGCCGGCTTCGGCGTGGCCGGGACGCGGACCACGTCCTCCTTCTCGTCGTAGCTGAAGCTGCCCCAGGCCGAGCTGACGCTCGAGAGAATCACGGTCCAGTTGCTCTCGGTCGGCAGCATGTGGAGGCCGTACGTCCCGGCCGGGATCGCCTTGCCTCCGATCGAGACCGGAGAGGAGAATTCGATCGTGGTGTTCATGTTCGCTCCGGCCCGCCAGACCTGGCCGTAGGGGACGAGGTCCCCCCAGACCTTCCGCTTGTTGACGGCGGGGCGGTTGTACTTGATGGTGATGTCCGTCAGTCCCACCTGCTGAAAAACCGACGCCTCCGGGCTGGCCTGCGGCATGTCCAGGGGCGGCAGCTGTGCGACGGCTGGCCCGGCGGAGAGCAGGAGCCCCGCCAGGGCGAGCGAAAAGAGAAACCTCTTCATACGACCTCCTTCGAGTTCTGGAGGTCTTTACGGCGTGGAAGCCGCCGGGTTTATGGGGAGATCTTAGGCCGCGCTGGCGCCGGGGACCGAGTCGTGGGGAGTCTCCCCGTCCTGGGTCCGGCGGGCCGGGCCGTTCTTGAGGGCGCAGAAGAGGAGATCGGCCCGGCGGCGAACGCCGTGTTTGACGAGGAGGTTCGAAACGTGGAACTTCGCCGTCCTCTCGGACATGTGGAGGCGGCGGGCGATCTCCTTGTTGGAGAGGTTGTCGAGCACGGCCTCGAGGACCTGTCTCTCCCGCCGGGTCAACCCCTCGAAGCCGGTGGCGTAGACGCGCAGCGGAACCGTGCAGAGGGCCGTGTCGACGAACCGCGAGAGCAGGGCCCGGCCCACCCAGAGCCCTCCCGTCGTCACCGTCTGGAGCGCCGTCATGAGCGAGCGGGCGGTTTCGGCGTACGTCAGCAGGCCCTTGATCCCGAGCCTCAGAAGAGCGAACGCCGTCTGGTCGGCGAACCGCTCCGCCAGCACGAGGATCCGCGCCGTGGGCTGGCGGGCGTGGATCCCGGTCACGACGGCCTCGGTCACGGGGAGCTGGGGATGGGCCTCGACGACGTAGGCGGAGGCTCGCGGGACGGCGGCGTTCTCGAAATCCGGAATCCGATTGGCTTCCAGGCGCCGGGCGACGAGGCGAAGGCCGGCATCCGAAACGAGACGCTCGAACTCGGGCAGAACGAGCGGATGGAACCAGTACAGGCCGACTGGAGTAGAACGAGGAACAGTCACTGACTTCGGAGGGTAACGGATAGTCGCTGCCGAGGGCAACCCCAAATTTTGGGGGGTTGTCCTCATTCCAGGTCTACGCCCCGGGGCCTGACCGGCGGTTCTCGTCGCGCGCCGGAATGGGGGTCGCGTCGGCGTAGACCGGGTGGCACCAATACCGGAACTCGGGTCGCTTGCCTCGCACGACGTCGAAGTAGAGATCGCGGAGCGCGGCGACGGTCGGGCCGAGGCGGCCCGTCCCGATCGGACGGTGGTCGACGCGCGTCACGGCGGCGATCTGCACTCCCGTGCCGCAGAAGAAGGCCTCGTCGGCGAGGGTGAGCTCCGTCCGATCGATGGACCGTTCGACGACGGGGAGGCCGAGCGTCTTCGAGAGCAGCTCGATGACGGATCGACGGGTGATGCCCTCGAGGACGTTGTCCGTGACGGGAGGCGTCACCGCCGTGCCGTTCTTCACGAGGAAGAAGTTTTCCGCCGAGCCCTCGGCGATGTGCCCGTCGCTGTTGAGCACGATCGCCTCGTCGAAGCCGGCGCGCTGCGCGTCGGTCTTGGCGAAGGCGGAGTTGACGTAGGAGCCCGTGATCTTGCCGCGCGCCGGGATCATGTTGTCGTCCACGCGGCGCCAGGAAGAGATCGTGGCGTGCACGCCCTCTTCGTTCTCGACGTACCGGCCGTACGGCATCGCGACGATCGACACTTCCGGAGTCAGGTTGTGCAGGCGGACGCCGATCGACTCGTCCGCGTAGAAGGCGAGCGGGCGCGCATAGCAGTCCTCGCGTAAGAGCTCGGTCCGCAGAAGCGCGAGGAGGGCGTCGGTCAGGTCGGTGGCGGAGTAGGGAAGCGTCATGTCGAGCAGGCGCGCCGACTCGAGGAAGCGTCGGAAGTGGTCGTGGGGCCGGAACACGAAGAGCTCCTGTTCCTCGTCGTTCCAGTAGGCGCGGATTCCGCCGAAGCAGCCGGTCCCGTAGTTCAGAGCGTGCGTCAGGACGCCGACGCGCGCCTCGGAATACGGAACGATGCTCCCGCGGAAAAAAGCATGACGCGGAAGAGGCATGGGAGACCTCCTGGAACGCTCGGTCCCGGGTCCGTCGGCCGCCAGTCCACTTTTCAAGTCCATCTCGGGTGTATGCTCCAAGTGGACATCAAGATGGACCGGACCACGCCGCGAATCAATAGCCACCCCGTCCGGAAGTGGACTGGACAGAGAGTCCCGATTCGCGGACGGGAAAAGGCGTGACGCCCCAGGCCTTCGTCGCGGCCCTCGGGCGCTGGGTGGATGGGGCCGGAGGCGGGCCCGTGTACCGCCGGCTCGCCGGGGCGATCCGGGCGGCCATCGAGCGCGGCGAAGTCCGGGCGGGCGAGCGACTTCCCTCGGAGCGCACCCTCGCCGCGAGGCTTGCGATCTCCCGCACGACCGTCGTCTCGGCCTACGAGGACCTGCGCCGCGATCGCACGATCGAGAGCCGCCGCGGCAGCGGGACGCGGGTCCGGGGCGCGGCGCCGCGTCCTCCGGCGCTGCTTCTGCGGGAGGACCCGTCGGGCTCGTTCCGGCGCCATCCCGTCTGGCGGAGCTTCACCGAAGGGCCGGGCGGGACGATCGAGTTTCTCGGAGCGCACCTGCCGGCCCCCGCAATCCTGGCGCGGGAAGCCGCGCGGATCGACGAGAAGGCGCTGCGCGAGCTCGCTCGCAGCCCCGGCTACCTTCCGATGGGGCTGCCGGCGTTGCGGCAGGCGATCGCGAAACACCTCGCCGCCTCGGGGCTCGAGACGACCGAGGACCAGGTGCTCGTGACCCACGGCGCGCAGCAGGCGATCGGTCTCGCGGGCGCGCTTCTCGTCGAGCGCGGCGAAACGGTCATCGTCGAGGACCCGACGTATCTCGGCTCGATCGACATCTTCGCGGGGCAGGGGGCGCGCCTGGTGACCGTGCCCGTCGGCGGCGACGCCGCGTGGATGACGCGGCTGCGGGAGACCGTGGCGCGCACCGCTCCGCGGCTGCTGTATCTGATGCCCACGTTCCAGAATCCGACGGGCACCGTGATGCCGGAGAGTTGCCGGCGCGCGCTCGCGAAGCTGTCGCGCGAGCTGCGGTTGCCGATCGTCGAGGACAACACGCTTGCCGATCTCGCGTTGACCGGCCGCCCGCCGGCGCCGATCGCCGCCTTCGACCGCGAGGCGCCGATTCTGACCATCGGCTCGCTCTCGAAGCTCTTCTGGGGCGGCCTCCGCATCGGCTGGATCCGGGCCTCCGAGGAGATCCTGCTGCGCATGACGCGGCTGAAGATCATGGCCGACCTCGGCGGCTCGCTCATCGGCCAGCTCGTCGCCGTCCGGCTGCTCGCCGAGGCCGAGCGCGTGCGCGCCATGCGGCGGCGCGAGATGCGCGAGCGGCTCGAGCGGCTGACGAGCCTGCTGTCCCGGCTTCTGCCGGAGTGGACGTGGATCGAGCCCGCTGGGGGGCTCACCCTCTGGGTCAAGCTGCCGCGCGGAGACGCGAGCACGTTCGCCCAGGTGGCCCTGCGCCACGGCGTCGCCGTCGTGCCCGGCGCCCTGGCGTCGCCGGGTGGCGGCTGCGCCGACCGCCTTCGCGTGCCCTACGTGCTCGAGGCCGGGCCGATGCGCGAGGGCGTCGAGCGCCTCGCCCGCGCGTGGGAGGCCTACGCCGGCAGCGAATCGAAGCGGCGCCGCGCGGCCGGCGTCGCTGGTCTGAGGCGTGGCACCTCAGCCTCTTCCATTCGCGAGCCCCTCAGGCTTTCAGGTGTCGAGGAACTTCAGGATCGCGCTCCAGCCCTCGATCTGGTTCTTCTTCTTGGTGAAGCCGTGTCCCTCGTCGGGAAAGACGACGTACTCGACGGGGACGCCGTTCTTCTTGACCGCCGTCACGATGTCGTCGGACTCGCTGCGGATCACGCGCGGGTCGTTCGCGCCCTGGATGACGAAGAGGGGCTTCCGGATCTTGTCGGCGTGGAAGAGCGGCGAAGTCTCCTCGAGGAAGGCCCGATCCGCCTGGGGATCGCCGACCTCCTTGTAGAGCGCGACGCGCTGCGCCTCCCACCACTTCGGTATCGACTCGAGCGTGCGCAGCCAGTTCGAGACGCCGAAGATGTCCACGCCGACGGCGAACTCCTCCGGACGGAACGCGAGCGCCGCAAGGACCATGTAACCGCCGTAGCTTCCGCCGATGATCCCGATCCGGTCGGGATCCACGTACGGCAGGCTCTGGAGATACTTCTTGCCGGCGAGGCAGTCCCAGAGCGGCTCGCGCCCGTGTTTCTTGTCGTCGGCCGTGTAGAAAGTCTTGCCGTAGCCCGAGCTGCCGCGGTTGTTGATGCCGAGGATGACGTAGCCGTGGTTGACGAGGTACTGGATGTAGGGGCTGTACTGCAGCCGCGTCTGGCCCCCGGGCCCGCCGTGGACCCACACGAGGGCCGGAGCCTTGGCCTGGGGCGTGGCCTGCCACGGCTTGTAGAAGATGTTGGGGATCTCCATCGCGTCGAAGGATTTGAAGCGCACGACCTGCGCCTCGACGAGGTCCGCCGGATCGATCGCCTTCGACATCGTGTCGGTCAGGCGCACGGGCGCCTTCCCGCCGAACGCGTAGACGTAGAGATTGTTGGGGCCGCGGTCCGAGTCGAGCTGGAACGCCAGCTTCGTCTCGTCGTTCGAGACGCGAACCGAGGAGACCTCGCCGGCCGGAAACGCCGGCAGCGGGACGGGCTCGCCGGTCCGGCCGTTCCAGACCTTGAGCACGCTGCGGCCGTCCTCGTTGACCGCGGACAGCCGGTACTTGCCGTTGCTCGAGAAGAACGTCCAGGCGATGTCCCAGTCGGCTTTTTCGACGTCCTCCGACTTGCCGGTCGCGAGCTCGTAGCGGCGGACCCGCATGAACTCGGAGCCGTCGTTGGTCAGGTAGTAGAGCCACTTCGAATCGACGTCGAAGGCGGCGGGCTCGTAGCTCGCGATCCCCTCGTGCTTCGAGATGAGGGTCATTTTCTGGTCGGCCGCGTTCCAGAGGAAGATGTCGCTGTCGGCGGTGGTGTTGATCTTCTGGAACGCGATCCACCGCGCGTCGTCGGAGATGTCGCCCAGGTCGTAGCCGACTTCGTCCTTGTAGAAGAGTGTCCGGGCGTAGCTCTTTGAGTCGTAGCGATAGACGTCGAAGAATCGGGCGTCCCGCTCGTTGGATTCGACGTAAAAGGCGGCGCCGTCCCGCGTCCACTTCTTGAAGGCGGCCTTGAGCTTCTCGCCCGGCGTCAGATCCCTCGTCTCTCCGCCGGGAGACTGCACGAAGAGGTGGTTGAGCTCGTTGCCTCCCTGGTCGCGCGTGAAGAGGAAGCGATCGTCGTTCGGAAAGTACGAGACGGACGTCGTCGTGTCCGTCTCCGATTTCGTCAATGGCGAAGCCGCGCCGCCGGACGTCGGCACGGAATACACGTTCACGATGCCCGTGGCGTTCGAGGAAAAGAGCAGCTTCGAGCCGTCGAACGAGAACGAGGCCTGGGTGATGGCCGTCGTGGCCAGGAACTGCTCGATCGTGTACTCCTTCGAGGGGCGCTTCTCGGGAGAGGCCGCCGCCGATACGGCCGCGGCCGCGAGCAGCAGGACGGCGGCGAGTCGAGTCCGAAGCGTCATTTCGAGTCCTCCGTGGGCAGAGCCTATCCGGCGCGCGTGCCGTTGGGAACCGGCCGTTCGGGGACGGCCAGGGCCGGCGCGACGCCGTCGGCGTAACCGAGGTCGAAGAGCATGCCCTCCGAGAGCTCGCCCATCATGCGGCGCGGCTCGAGGTTCACGACGAAGAGCGCCTGGCGCCCGACGATCTCCGAGGGGTTCGCCCGCTCCTGTTTCATCCCGGCGAAGATCCGGCGCGTGTGGTCGCCGAAGTCGACGGTGAGCCGGAGGAGCTTGTCGGACTTCGGAACGTCCTCGACCGCGACGATGGTGCCGACGCGGACGTCGACGGCTTCGAGCGCCGAGAAGGGGATGAGCGGCTTGACGGGAGCCGGTGTCATGGACGATCTCCTTCCGCGTCCTCGACGATGGCGGCGCGAATGTCCTCGAGTGCCTGCTCCATTCGCTCGCGGTGCGTGCGAAACGACAGGACACAGATGCGAATCGCGAAGCGCCCGCCGACGACGGTCCCGGTCAGGTAGACGCGCCGGCGCGCATTGATGCGCTCGAGCAGGCGGCGGTTCTCGCGCCCGAGCACGCTCTCGTCGGCTCCCGGCCGGATCCGGCGGAAGGCGAGGATCGAAAGCTGGGGCTCGGCCACGATCTCGACCCCGGGGATCTCCCGCAGCCGCTCGGCGGCCCACTGCGCGAGCGCCAGCTTTTCCTCGAGATTGCGCCGGAAGGGCCCGATGCCGTGCATGCGGAGCGGCAGCCAGATTCGCAGTCCGCGAAAATCGCGGGAGAGCTCCGGCGAGAGAAGGTTGAAGTCGGTCAGGTCCGCGTCCTCCTGCATCGACGGCATGTACTCGGCCGAGAGCGCGTGCGCCTTCTTGAGCGTCTCGCCGTCGCGGACGAGGAGGGCCCCGGTGCCGTACGGCAGAAAGAGTCCCTTGTGCGGGTCGAGGACGATCGAGTCCGCGCGCTCGATGCCGGCGAGGATCCGCCGGCCGCTCTCGGTGAGAAGGAAGAACCCGCCGTAGGCGGCGTCGACGTGGAACCAGAGCCCCTCGCGCGCGGCGACGTCCGCGAGCGCCGGGAGATCGTCGACGGCGCCCGTGTTCGTCGTGCCGGCGTTGCCGACGAGGAGAAACGGCGTCCGGCCGGCCGCGCGATCCGCGGCGATGGCGGACGAGAGCGCGTCGACGCGGATCCGGAAGCGCGCGTCGGTCGGGATCTCACGGACGCGGTCCTCGGGGAAGCCGGCGAGGATGGCGGCCTTCTGGACCGCGTGGTGCGTCTGGTCCGAGACGTAGATCGTCCCCGAGAGGAAGTCGTCCGGCAGCCGGCAGCGCCGGGCCGCCACGAGGGCGGAGAAGGTGGCGAGGGATCCGCCGCTCGTCAGGATGCCGCGCGCCTCGGCCGGGAAGCCCGCGATATCGCAGAACCAGCGCACCACGTTCGACTCGAGCTGCGCCAGGCCCGGGGCCGCGGCGAAGACGCCGACGTACCGATTCGTCGCGTCGGAGACGAGATCCGCGACCGCCGACTGCGGAAGCCCGCCTCCCGGGATGTAGGCGAGGTAGCCCGGCCCCGCCGTGTTGAAGCTCTTCGGGATCACCCGCTCGAAGAGAAAATCGAGGAGCTCCTCGGCCGGCCGGCCGGTTTCGGGAAGAGGCTCGACGAGGGAGCGGGCGAGGGCAATCCCTCCTTCGACGTCCGCCGAGGGCTGGCGGGGAAGCGAGTCCACGTGGGCGACGACCCGGGCCGCCGCCGCGTCGATGAGGCGCCGGAGCTCCTCCCCGGTCAGCTCCAGGCTGCGATCTTCGAGCGGCGGCACGGCGCCATTGAATCACTCCCGCGCCGCCGCAAAAAAAAGGCCCCGCGGGAACGCGGGGCGGGAGGAGTGCGGGGGCCCGTTCAGCGTGCCTGGCCGTCGTGCTTCTGCCGGTAAATGCCGTGCGAGATCCGGTCCTGGCGCTTCTCGATCCGGGAGCGCTCTCTCCCGGTCAGCTCTCCGTCGCTCCGCATCCGTCGGACGGAGCGATTGAGGGCCGCCTCGCGGGTCTCCAGACGCGCAGTCTCGCGCGCGGTCAGGCGGCCGCTCGCGACTCCGCTCGCGATGCGCTGCTGCTGGCGTTCCTGGCGGCTGCCGATGCGTCCCGCTTCGGCGGGCGCCGCGAAGGCCAGAGACAGGACCGCCGCGGATCCGAGGACGAAGGCGTAACTCGTTTTTCTCTTCATGTATCTTGCCTCCGGAACTATCGACGATCGTCATGGCGTCGGGTTTACAGCGCGCAAGCCCCCGGGCCGGTGGCGCCCTCGTCGCCCTCACGGCCGGCCTCCTCCTGTTCCGAGCGCAGCCGCTCATGCGCGGCTACGCCCACAAGCTGTTCGGGCCGCGCTCGGGCGTCTTCCTCGTCGCGGTCGTTCTCGGCGGCCTCGCCGTGCTCCTTCTTCTCGGACTCGCGCTGCGCCGACGGCCGCGGATCGCCGCCGCCGCGCTCGCCGCCGTGGCTCTGGCGATGGTGGTCCTCTCCGGGAACGCGCCGGCCGCGCTGATCGCGGCCGCGATCCTCGGCGTGACGGCGCTGCTGGGCGACGCGGTCTTTCGGGTGCTCGCGGGCGCGGAGGCGGCGGACGGCGATCTCCACGCGGTGTTCGCGGTCGGAGCCGTGTCCGCGGGCACGCTCGTTCTTCTCCTCGGCGAGGCGGGCGTTCTCGGCGTCCCGGCGCTGGCGGGTCTCACGGCGCTTCTGCTGCTCTGGCGGCGGCGCCGGATTCTCGCGCTCTTCGGAATGGCGCGCCGGGCCGTGCGCCTGCCGCGCGGCGACGCGCCGGCGGGACTCGAAGCGGCCTGGCTCGCGCTCGCCGGACTCTTTCTTCTCGCCGTGTGGGCCGGAGTCCAGGGGCCGGACCTCTCGTGGGACGGGCTCGCGTATCACCTGCCCGAAGCGCGCGACATCGCCGAGTCCGGACGCGTCCGTCCCCTGCCGGATGTGCAGCCGCAGTCGTCTCTCTGGCGCGGGCACGACGCGTATCTCGCGCTGGGCTTTCTCGTCGGCGGTGAGCGCGCGGAAAGGATCGTCCAGTTTCTTCAATGCGGGACGGGTCTCTTCGTCTTTGGCGCGGCGCTCGCCCTCGCGCGCCGCCTCGGGGCGGGCGGAGCCTCGGCCCTGATCGTCCTGGCGCTCGCGGCCTTCCCGACGGCGATGCTGCAGTTGCGCTCCGCGTACGTGGACTGGGCGGCTGCCCTCGCGGTCACGGCGGCCGCGGCGCAGCTCGCGGCCGTTCCGGCGGAGCCCGGGACGCCTGCGCGCGGCCGGCTTTCTCTTCGGCGGCGCGCTCGCCGTCAAGGTCTTCGCGCTCTTCGCTGCCCCGGCGCTTCTGCTGCTCGCCCTGCGATCCCGGCCCGGGGCGGCCCGGCTCGCGGCGGCGGGCCTCTGTGCGTTCGTGCCGCTCGTGCCCTGGCTCGCGTGGAGCCACGTCCGGGCGGGATCGGTCGTGGCGCCGTACGCCGCATCTCCGGGAGAGCTGCTGGAACGCGTGTCGAAGGGGCACTACTTCACGCGGTCGCCGGCGACGGGAGAGGCGCGGAGGAGTCTCGAGAAGGAGTGCTCTCTCTGCCGCGCCGCCGCGTTCGCCCGCCTCCCGTACGATCTGGTGTTCCACTCCAGCCGCTACGAGGCCAACGGCGACGGCTACAACGGCCTGCTCGCCCTGCTGCTTCTCCTGGGCCTCGCCGGATGGGACGCGCGCCGCAACCTCCTCTTTCTCGCGGCGGCGTTGCCCTTCCTCGTACCCTGGTCGCTTCTCTACCTGCCGTCGATCCGCTTTCTGTTTCCGGTCTACCCGCTCTACGCCGTCTTCACGGCCGAGGGGCTTCGCCGGCTCACGGGGCGTTTCGCGGGCGCCTGGGGTCGGGCCGCGGGGCTCGCCGTGCTCGCGGCGGCTGCGGCGTTCCCCGTGCACTTCGGCTCGAGCGCCATGCCGTGGAAGACGGCGTTCGGGCTCGCGACGCGCGAGGAACTCCTTTCGGCGCGCCTTCCGTCCCTGGCCTTCGCGGATCGACTCGGGCCCGAGGACCGCGTCGTGTTCGTCGGCGAGAACGACCGCTTCCACTGTCCGGCGAATCGCGTCTGGCGCGCGGAGTTCTCACCGGTCGCCGGCTGGAGAGACGATCCGGACGCCTGGCGGCGCGGGCTGGACGCGCTCGGCGTCACCGCCGTCGTGTGGCGCTCCGACCGCGCCCGTTTCGACGCCCTCGAGCGCCTCGGCGACCGGTTGTCGCTCGTCGCCGAGAACGGAACGGCCAGCCTCTACCGGGTCCTCCGGCCCCCGTCGTGAGAGCATTCGAGACGGAGGGTCGGTCCATGGGCGAGCGTCTGCCGGTGTACGCCGAGAACCTCGCCGAGCGGGAAGAGCTGCTGAGGCGGACCTGGGAACGGCTCGACCCTCAGTTCCGCACACCGAATCAGGTCCTGGGCCGCCGCTCCACGATCGGCTGCGTGGCTCTCGAGATCACCCAGCGCTGCAACCTGGATTGCACGCTCTGCTACCTCTCGGAGAGCTCGGAGGCGGTCAAGGACCTCCCGCTCGACGCGGTCTTCGAGCGCATCGACCGGATCCGGGAGACCTACGGCCCGGGCATCGGCGTTCAGGTGACGGGCGGTGACCCGACGCTGCGGCCCCGGGACGAGCTCGTGGCGATCGTCCGCCGCCTCTCCGAGCGCGGGCTGCGTCCCTCGCTCTTCACGAACGGCATCCGCGCGACGCGCGACCTCCTCGCGGAGCTCGCGGCGGCCGGACTCTTCGACGTCGCGTTCCACGTCGACACGACGCAGCGCTTCAAGAAATACCCGAACGAGGAGTCGCTGAACGCGGTCCGTCGCGAGTACATCGAAAGGGCCCGCGGCCTCGCGATCGCGGTCATCTTCAACACGACCGTCCACGCCGGGAACCTCGAGGAGGTCCCGATGCTCGTGCGGTTCTTCCTCGAGCACTCGGACGTCGTCGGGATGGCCTCGTTCCAGGTCCAGGCCGCGACCGGCCGCGGAGAGTGGCGGGAACGCTCGCCCCACGTGACCTCCGAAGCGATCCGGGAACGGATCCGCCGCGGCGTCGGCCTTCCGCGGCTGGCCTGGGACACGGCTCTCGTGGGACATCCGAAGTGCAACCGCGGCACGATGCTCGCGACGGTCGGCGGCCGCGCGATCGATGTGCTCTCGGATCCGCCGCTCTACGAGCGCTTTCTCCACGAGTTTCGGCACGTCTCCTTCGACCGCCGGGACGTGCACGCGCACCGCGCGCCGGGTCCTCGCCTCGGCCTTCCGCAACCCCTACTGGCTCGTCCGCGGCGGCGCGTTCCTCGCGCGCAAGCTCTGGTCCGCCCGCTCCGAGCTCTGGCGGCGCGAGCGCATGGGCAAGATCACCCTCTTCGTCCACGACTTCATGGACGCGGCCGCTCTCGACCCGGAGCGCATCCGCAATTGCGCGTTCATGATCATGACGGCCGAGGGCCCGGTGTCCATGTGCGAGCACAACGCGCGCCGCGACGACTACATCCTCCGTCCCCTCCCGATCCGGGCCCGCGGAGGCGCGGTCTTCGATCCGACGACCGGAGGGTTGCGTCGGCGCCCGATCCCGGCAGCGACGATCCATGACTCGCGAGCGGGTTGGTCCTGGCTAAGATCGAGCGCATAGAGGACGCACGCCGCATCGGCCTTCGCGAGACGACCGGGACCTCCCCCGCGTCGGGAGATCCGCACGATTCGCTGGCCCTGCGCGTCGATCCCTCGCGGCGGATCATGCTCCGCTTCGCCCTCGACGTTCCCGACGAGGACGCCTTCGAAGCCCTCCGCTACGCGCGCCGCTCGATGATCCGGGAGGAGCGCACGCGGGGACTGGATTGGGACGAGCCCTCGATGGAGGATCCGACCCTTTCGGGCACGGAGATCCGCTGGTTCGTGCTGGCGTCGCAGGCGGCCTGGTGCCGGCGCAAGCTCGGCGAGCTCGTCGACCGCGGGAACCGGGCGCTCACCGACATCCGGGCCGGCCGAACGCGTTACCGCCGGTAACGCTTTCCGGGCCGGTCGATCCGGCGCCCCCTCGCCCGCTCCGCCGCAGGCGCACTGTTTCGAGGACTTTACGCCGGCCCTCGCGGATTGGCCCGCGGTTCGCTACTTTTCTCGAGCATGTCCAGTCTCATCCGGTTCTCCGAGATCGAAGAGACGCCCGATCCGGCGCCCTTCAACGGGAACTCGGCCGCGCCGCGTCTCGCCGAGCCGACCGTGACGCTCCGCTGCCGGCTGCTGACGACCGACCAGGACAGCCTCGAAGCGCTCCGCTATGCGCGCCGCGCGATGCTGCGGGAAGAGTGGACGCGGGGCGTCGAGGAGGACGAGCCGTCCCTCGAGGACGCGATGTTCTCGGCCTTCGAAGTGACCTGGCCGGTCCGGGCTTCGGTCGCGGCCTCCGGCCGCTCCAAGCTCGCCGAGCTCGTCGAGCGCGCCAACCGCGCGCGCGCCGAGCTGCCCGCCCGCAGGTGAGGCTGCGGATCGCCGTACAATCTTCCCGATGAGCGGCCGGAAACTCCGAAACCTCTTCCTTATCGCCCTCGTCGCCGCGGTGGGCTGGTGGATCTACAAGGATCGCCCGACGCTTTCCGGAATGATCGACGCGATCACGGACCCCCTCCTCGGCTCCCGCGCCGCGGTCAAGAGCTCGGAGCGCAACCGCGTGGTCGGGGACGCGTCCACCGCGATCAGCGAGCAGAGCGAGCTGCCGGTCGGATCGATCCGCGAGGGCATGAGCAAGAGGGAAGTCAACGAGCTTCTCGGCGACGCCCGATTCCCAGGAGACCGAAGTCGTGGACGGCGTGAAGCGCGTGCGGTGGACGTACCGCACCGCGCACCGCGCCCTGACCTTTCAGGAAGACCGGCTCGTCTCCATCGTCGTCCTTCGGTAGGCCGCGGCCGCCGCTCCGATCAGGCCGAGCTCCGGCTCCATCACGACCCGCACCGGAACCGTCGCGAGCAGCCCGTCCATCGGGGGCTTGTTTCGAAACGAGCGGAGGAACTCCGGCCGGCGCAGCGCGGGAAGGATCTTGGGCGCGATGCCTCCCGCGAGGAAGACGCCTCCCGTCGCGCGATAAGCGAGGGCGCAGTTGCCGGCTTCCGAGCCGTAGATCGACACGAAGAGGTCGAGCGCGTGACGGCAGAGAGCGTCGCGCCGCGCAAGGCCGAAGCGGCTGATCACGGCCGCCCGATCGGGGGCCTTCTCGAGCTCTTCCCGGACGCGGCGGCTCTCGCGCGCCGTCTTCTCGGACTTGAAGAACTCGTAGAGAAAGACGAGCCCTCGCCCCGAAAGCACCTTCTCGCGCGTGGCGCGTCCGGTCTTGCGCCGGAGGAAAACGATGAGACGGTCCTCGAGCGGATCCCGCGGAGCGAGATCCGCGTGACCGCTCTCGGAAGGGACGACCTCGACGTGATCTTCGGAGGGAACGAGACAGGCCTGGCCGAGGCCCGTGCCCGCGCCGAGGATCCCGATCGGGCCGCCGGGCTCGGGCCGGCCGCGCGCGAGCGTGGCCAGCTGCCGGCCCCGGAGAAAGGGGAGCCCGCGCGCGTTCGAGACGAAGTCGTTGAGCAGAACCACCCGGGGGATCCCCGTCGCCCGCTCCAGCCGGGACTCTTCGATCCGCCACGGAAGGTTGGTGATCTTGGCCGCGCCGTCGCGGACCGGCCCGGCGACACCGAAGCCCGCCGCCGCCGGCGCGGCCTCGCCGCGGAGAAAGATGTCGACGACCTCTTCCAGGCTGGAGTGGGCGCGGCTCGGGTAGCGTTCGCTGCGGACCACCGAGCGCCCCCGGCGGCCGATCTCGAAGATCGCGAGGCTGGTCTTCGTTCCGCCGACATCTCCCGCGAGAATTCGCATCGGCGGCCAACCCTAACAGACGCGCCTCGCGCCGGCTTCGCGCGCCCGGCACGGTTGTCGCTTAGAGTCCCAACGCCCCGGCGGGAGGAGGGCCTTTCGCGGGCAAAAAAAAGCCCCGGGTCGGGGTGGGGCCGCCCGGGGGGCGAAAGGAGGAGGTTGAGATTCCTTTGCTCGCCATTGAGAAATAGCAATCGCGCGGCCAACTCCCCTCTGAAGAGTTAAGTCTTTGTCTTCAAACAGACTTGCATTTGCACCGTCCCCGCTCGCTGACGAGAATTGTCACGACGCAAGTACAGGTCTCTGCCTCAATTTTGCGCGGCGCGGCCGCGCTCGGGCTCGCTCTCGGGTTGCTCGCCGGATCCGCCGGCTGCATGTACCTCTTCTCGGAGAAACGCACGGTCTATCAGTACGAGCCCGCCTATGGCGTCGACAGTCCCCAGTTCCGGCGCTCGCTCGAGGCCCTCGGAACCGAGATGGTCCCCGGCAACCGCGCCGCTCTCCTGCAGGACGCAGGCGGCATCTTCCCGCGCATGCTCGAGGCGATCGCATCCGCGCGCGCCTCAATCAACATGGAGATGTACATCTTCCGCGACGACGAGACGGGAACGCGCTTTGGCCGGGCGCTCGCCGAGCGGGCCCGCGCGGGCATCGAGGTGCGGGTCCTCGTCGACGGTTTCGGAAGCTCGCTCGGACCGCTCTCGACGGAGCTCGAGAATGCGGGGGTGAAGGTCCGCATCTACAAGCCCCTCCGGATCTACTCCATCGACACCATCGGAAACCGCACGCACCGCCGGATCCTCACGATCGACGGGCACATCGGGTTCTGCGGCGGCGTCGGTCTGGACGACCGCTGGAAAGAGTGGCGCGAGACCATGATCGAGGTCGAGGGGCCGGTCGTGGCCCAGCTGCAGCAGGTCTTCGCGAAGGACTGGGTCCACACGACCGGCGAGGTCCTCAACGGGGACCGCCAGTTTCCGAGCATCCCGCCGGCGGGCGACATGGAGGCCCAGGTGATCGCGGCCTCGCGGGCGGACTCGATCTCGATGTCGAAGCTGGTCCTCTACATGGCCATCCAGGCCTCTCGGACGCGCGTCTGGATCGAGAACGCGTACTTCATCCCGGATGGCGCAGATCCGCGAGGCGCTGGTGGCCGCGGCCAAACGCGGCGTCGACGTGAAGATCATCGTGCCCGGCGCGAAGACCGACAGCCCCAACGTGCGCGCCGCTTCCCGGTACCACTTCGGCGAGCTCCTCGAGGCCGGCATCGCCATCTACGAGTACCGGCCGACCATGATGCACAACAAGGTCATGGTCGTCGACTCGATCTGGTCGACGGTGGGCTCGATCAACTTCGTCAACCGCTCGATGAAGAAGAACGCCGAGGTCAACGTCGCCGTCTACGACCGCCGCCTCGCGGCGGAGGTCGAGGCGATGGTCCAGGCGGACCTCACGCGCTGCGACGTCCTGACGCTCCGCGAATGGAAACGGCGGGGCCTGCCCGCACGGATCGGCGAGACGTTCTTCTGGCTCTTCTCCGAGAACTACTGACGCGGCGTCGCCGTGACCCGCTTCCGCCGTCATCCTGACGGTGGAAAGGTCCGGCAGGGCGCCCCGGGCGACTCGGGTTAGGATCCGCCGATGCTTCAGGGCCTTCTGCCGCTCGAGCGGCCGCTCATCGTCTTCGACACCGAAACGACCGGCACGAACTCGCGTTCGGACCGCATCATCGAGATCGCCTGCGTGAAGATCCACCCCGACGGCCGGCGCGAGGACTGGGTCCGCCGCTTTCAGCCGGGGATTCCGATCCCGCCCGCCTCGACCGCGATCCACGGGATCACCGACGCCGACGTGGCGAACGCTCCCCGGTTTCGGGACGCTGCCTCCGAGCTCGCGGCGTTCCTCGAGGGCTGCGATCTGGCCGGGTACAACATCGCCGGTTTCGACCTGCCGGTCCTGCGCGCCGAGTTCCTCCGCGCGGGAGTGCCGTTCGAAGTGACCGACCGGCGGCTCGTCGACGCCCAGCGCATCTTCTTTTCCCGGGAGCCGCGTCACCTCTCGGCCGCCGCCCGCTTCTACTGCCAGACCGACCACGACGGCGCCCACGGGGCCCTCGCCGACGCCGAGATGACGCTCCGGGTGTTCGCCGGCCAGCTCGTGCGCTACGCGGAGCTGCCCCGGTCGGTGGGCGAGCTGCACGACATGTTCTGCGCCGGCATCGACCAGGACCTCGATCCCGAGGGCCGTTTCCGTCTCGTCAACGGCGAGCCCACGGTCAACTTCGGCAAGAACCGCGGACGCCTGCTCAAGGACATCACCCGCGAGGAGCCGGGGTTTCTGCGCTGGATCATCAAGGGCGACTTTTCGGAGCCGGTGAAGCAGATCGCGCGAGAAGTACCTGCCGGAAGAGGAAAGTCGAGGGTCTAGGGTCTAGGGTTGAGCGTGACTCGATGAACGGCCAACCTCGATATCGCCGGACTCAACTCTTGACCCTCGACCCTAGACTTTCCTTTCCTACTTCGACGCGCTCTTCTTGCCCTTCTGCGTCTGCGTGAACCGCAGCGTCTCTCCGGTCTTGAGGCTGCGCAGGCGGATACTTCCGGGCTCGAGCTCCACCGACCACTTGCCGATCGCGCCTCGCATGGCCAGGGCACAGGCCGTGATGCCGAGCGTATCGCCCGCGAATCCGTCGCCCGCGGGCTTCATCGTGAAGCTGCAGGCGGAGGTGAGCTCACGCTCGGTGAAGCTGCCGACGTCGTTCGAGAGCACCGTCACCGCCGGATCGAAGTGCGGGATGTACGTGAAGTAGATGTCTCCGCCCTGAGACTCGAGACGGATGACGCCCTGCTGGCGGACCGAGTCGTTCTCGAATTTTCCGGTGATCTGCACGAAGACGTCCCAGGGATGCGACGGATCGATGGTGATCGTGCTCATGTCGAGCTGGAGCTTGTTGCCCGGCGTCGACCCCTCGAAGCGGCCCTGCAGAATGGCCGCGATCTCGTAGATCTTGTCCGGCGTCGCGGCCGAAAGCGGCGCGCTCGCCAGGGGCAGCGCGACGGCGAGGCCGAGCGCCAGCGTGAAAGTTCGTGTTGCCAAGGACGTTCTCATGATTCCTCCGGGGACGTGCGAGTGCGAGATCCGTTCCAGGACGCGTAGCGGAGAGGACGCCGGCCTCGGCCGCCGGCAAACAGCCTGTGCGTCATCGGTTTACGGCGCCCTTCGAGAGCGGCACGGCGGCCGAGCCCGCCGCCAGCAACGTCCCCTCGCGGGGACGGATTGACCCGAGAGGCTGCATCGCGGCCAGGCCCTTGACCGTGCGCTGCAGGGCCTTCCGGAACGCCTCGTTCAAGGCCTCCTCGTCGGCGCCGCTGTAGGCGGGACGCGACTCTTCTTCGTTCGCCTCGAACTCGGTCAACGTGTTTCCACTCGCATTGGTCGCCGTCACGGTCCACTCCGCCGCGGCGTCCTGATACCGATCGTGCTCGACGACTCCCGAGCCGGTGGATGGTGACCGTGATCGTCGGAGCGCTGCCCTCGGGCTGCGCCGAGCTCGCGTTCCAGCGGCACCCCGGAAACGAGTCCTCGATGCCGCTCCGAATCGACGCGACCGCCTTCTCCGTGGCTTCGGGCTCAGCGCGCCGATCGACGATCTCGAGCTTCCAGGAGATCAGGCCGGCGGGACAGGAGACCTCGGGATCGGGGAAGGACTCCGGCCGGATGGGTGCCGGTCCGCAGCCCGCCGCCGACAGCGCGCCGCCGACGGAACAGACGAGGAGGATGACCCCTGCGTTCGACTTCATGGCTGCCTCAAGAACGCCGGCTCGCGCCGGACTTCTTCCGTGTTCCGCTCGCGGCGGACTCCGGAGTTTTCGACGATCCGCCGGCATACGTCCGGGACAGGGCTTCGGCCTCCGCGCGCATTTCGGCGACCAGCTCCGGCGGCGAGAGAACCTCGGCGTGGCGGCCGTACGCGAGGATGAACCGCCGGGCCTCGCGCAGCGCCTCCGCCGGAAGCTCCAGGATCGCCCGGCCCTCGGCGTCCGTCTCGATCTTCTGCTTCGGATGCCAGACCATCTCACGAATCTCGTCGGACACTTCCGGAGAGAAGCGGACGCGGAAGCGGAACGCGTGGCCTTTTCCGACGAAGAGGCCGAACGTGTTGCGGAAGAACGCGTCGGCGTCGAAGTCTTTCGGGATCGCGTAGCGCTCCGAAGTCACGCGGGCGCTCGCGATGCGCCCGAGGTAGAAGTTCTTGATCTGGGACTGGTCCTCGGCGAGCATCATCCAGTCGTTTCCGGCGAGCACGAGCGCGTACGGGCGGATCGTGCGCGGCTCTCCCGGGCTCTCGCCCGGGTGGCGGTACTGGATCGAGAGCGCCACGCCCTTCTGCAGGGCTTCGGAAACGGCGATCCAGGTTTCCTCGGGCACCGGCCGGAACGCGGCCGCGCGCAGCGTCAGCATCTCCCGAACGATCTCCGGGCGGAGGCGGACGCTCGGCGGCATCAGGCGGGCGAGCCGGCCGTAGCAGGACGAGAGCGTGCGGGCCAGCGGCGTGCCTCCGAGAAGCTGGAGCACCTGCGCGGCGACGCCGATGGCGAAGAGGTCCGCGCCGTCGACGGGAAGGAACGGAAGAACGTAGTCGTCGCGCGCGTACGCGTATCCGTTCTCCTCGCGGCGGAACTCGATCGGCGCTTCCAGCTCGTCGCGCAGATAGTCGAGATCGCGCTGGACGGTCTTCGTCGAGACCGAGAGCTCCGCGGCGAGCGAGCTCGTGTTGGGAAAGCGGCCTTCCTTGATCTCGTGGTGGATCGTCTGGAGGCGCCGCCAGAGCGGCCTGTCCTTGAAAGCACCCTCGCGGCCCACGGGCCCGATTCTCTCCCGCCTCGGGCGCCCTGTCAGAAATTGTCCGCGATGTGGCGCGGGCACATCCCTGTCTGTCAGGCGGGGCCGGTGCCGCGGTCCCTAAGCTCTGCTCCATCAACATTTTGGAAGGGGCGCCTCCGTGGCTCGTCGCTTGCACCCCTCTCGGGCATCATGCAAATCCCTTACGACCTGGAATTCGTCGAGAATCGGCCCACGGTCCAGGTGAGGGCGGTTGCGCTGGACGAGACCTTCCCCTTTGGCCGCTCGCGCGCCAAGGCCCGGCCCGAGGGGGATGCGTTCGACGCGCTGCTCCGCTGGGTCCACGGCGTGATCACGCGGCTCGAGAGCCAGTCCCGCTAGGCTCTAGCTCGACCGGGCGGGGCGGGCTTTCCGCGCGCGCACGGGCGGCCGCGGTCCGCCGCCGATCAAGCCCCGGCAGTAGGAGACGCCGTCCGTAGGACGGCGGCAACCCGGGAGCCCCTACTTCAAGAGCGGCAGGAGCTCCTTCACCGTCGCGGCTTCCTTTCCGTTCGGGTCGAGCTCCAGATACTTCTCGAAGTGCTCCTTGGCGGGCGCCTTCTTGTTCTGGTTGAAGCACGCCATCCCGAGCAGGTAGTGCGCGTTGGCAAAGTCGGGCTTCGCGGCCACGGCCTTCTCGAGCGTCGCCTCGGCGTCCTTCATCTTGCCCTTGTTGTATGCCTCGACGCCCTTGTTGTAGAGGATCTCGGGAGAGTCGGGATTGGCCTCGGCATAGGCGGCGGCGAACTCGGCGGCTTTCGCCTTGTCGCCCATCTGCGTCGCGGCCGAGCCCATCATCTGGTACAGGTTCGTGAGTGACGGATCGAGATCCGTCGCCTTCTGGCCGTACTCGATGGCCTTGGCCCAGTCCTTTTTCTCGTAGGCGAGCTGCGAGAGGGCCTGCCAGCCCGCCGGCAGATCCGGGTTCTTCTTCACGGCCTCGAGGAACTTCGTCTCGGCGGCCGCCTTGTCGCCGGCCTGCAGCGCTTCGACTCCCGAGTTGAAGGAGACGACGGCCTGCTCGTTCGTCGACATCTTGGGCCCGGCGGCGGCCTGCGCCTTGGCCTGCGCCTCGGTCTTGCTCGTCAGCTTCGCGTCGATCGTCGCGATGTCGCCGATCGGGATCTTCTTGTCGACCTCGTAGGGCAGGTAGCCCTCCTTCTCGAACTTGAAGTGGTACGGCATCGTGCAGTCGGGCAGCAGGCTGCCGTACTTGCCCTTCGCATCCGCCTTGACCGAGAGGTTGAACGACGTCAGGTTCGGCGTCGTGATCGTGATCGCCGCGTCGGGCACCGGCGCGCCCGAGGCGTCGCTGACGACTCCGCTGACCCGGCACTGGGCGCCGGCCTGCAGGTAGCCGGCCGACAGGAGAGCGCCGGCCACCATCGCCAATCGCTTCGTCGTGTTCATGGTTCTCCTTTGTGAGCGGCACGCCGTCTCGCCGGTCCGCCGCCCCGTCGTCCGGATTCTATTGAAGTCCGGCCCTCCCGGGAAAACGAGCGCCGGGGGCGGGGGATTCCGAACGGGGCGTTTACGCCGGCGTCCGGGGCTCGGTGGCGGCCTGCCGCGGGATGGCCTGGAGGATCTCGCTCGCCGTCCGGTACTTGCCCATGGGCATGACGTGGATGCCGCGGGCGAGGCGGGCGATCCCGGCGGCGAGCTCGCGGGCGATCTCGAGGCCCTCGGCCTTTTCGTGCTCGGCCCCGCGTTCGGCGGCGCGGCGCATCCGGTCCTGGATGGCGGGCGGCACGACGACCCCCGGGACCTCGTTGGCGAAAAAGAGCGTCTGCTTGAGGGAGAGCAGGGGGATCAGCCCGATGAGGATCGGGATGGCGCGCGCCTCCGGGTGCTCCAGGAATCGGGACAGGGCGTCGAGGTCGTAGACGGGCTGCGTCTGCGCGAAAGTGGCGCCGGCCTCGATCTTGGCCCGCAGCTTCGAGAACTCGATCTCCTGGTCCTTGGCGGCGGGATTCGCGGCGCAGGCGATCGCGAAGCGCGTCGGGGCGCCGATCGCGTTGCCCGCGAGGTCGGCGCCGGAGTTCAGGCCCTTCGCCATCCGCAGCAGGCCGAGCACGTCGACCTCCGAGACCTGCTTGGCCTGCGGGTAGTCGCCGATCTTGAGCGGATCGCCGCCCAGGCAGAGGATGGCCTTCAGCCCGAGGCCGGCCGCGCCGAGCAGGTCCGACTGGAGGCCCAGCACGTTGCGGTCGCGTGTCGTGATCTGGACGACGGCCTCGACCCCCGTTTCGCGCTGGATCAACGCCGCCACCGCAATCGAGGACATGCGCAGGCGCGCCATCGGGTTGTCCGTCACGTTGACGGCGTCGACGCCCGCGGCCTTCAGCAGGCGCGCGCCTTCGATCGCGGTCGCGCTGTCGGCGCCCTTGGGAGGCTCGACCTCGGCCGTCACGACGAGCTCGTCCGCTTCGGCGAGCTTGCGCTTGAGGCGGGAGGTCTCGATCTCGAGGGGGGCCACGTGCTCGATTTCCGTCTCGAGGACGACGGAGACCGGCCGCGCGGTCTTGGTGCGCGTGCGGCCCGAGACCTCCCGGGCCATGGCGCGGATGTGCTCGGGGGTGGTTCCGCAGCAGCCCCCGACGATGGCGGCGCCCGCCTCGACGAACGCCGCAGCGTACTCGCGGAGGTAGTCGGGGGAGGAGAGGTAGACGTTGCGGCCGTGGACGAGGCTCGGGTACCCCGCGTTCGGCATCACGCAGAGCGGAGCGGACACCGAGGCCGCGAGCTTCGACGAAGAGGTCGTGCGTTTCCTGGGGGCCGAGCGTGCAGTTCATGCCGACGGCGTCGGCGCCGGCGAGCGCGAGGGTCGAGAGGGCGTGCGGGACCGCCTCGCCGAAAGCGGTCCGGCCGTCCGCGAGAAACGTCATTTCGGCGACGAGGGGGATGTCCGCCGAGAGCGCGCGCACCGCGCGCACGGCTTCGGCGGCCTCGAGAAGGCTGCCGAAGGTCTCGAGGAGCACGAGGTCGACGCCCGACTCCAGAAGCAGTCGCGCCTGCTCCTCGAAGATCTCGCGCACCTGGGTGAGCCGGAGGGAGCCGTAGGGCTTCACCAGCGCGCCGAGCGGCCCGATCGAGCCGGCGACGAAGGCGGCCTCGCCGGCCGCGGCCTCGCGGGCGAGGCGGACGCCCTCCCGGTTGATCTTCTCGAGCGAGTCGGCCCATTCGTGGGAGGTCAGCTTCACGCGGTTGGCGTCCCACGTGTTGGTCGTCAGGATCCGCGCCCCGGCGTCGAGGTAGTCCTCGTGGACCTCGCGCACGGATTCCGGGTCGGAGAGATTGAGGGGCGAGCGCGCCTGTTCGGGGCTGGCGCCCCTCGAGGTGAGAAGCGTTCCGATCGCGCCGTCGGCGAGCAGCACTTCCTCGGCGATCGCCCTGCGAAAGTCCTTTTTCATCTTGCGGACAACAAAAAAGCCTCTCGACGAGAGGCGCCCGGTCCCTTGGGACCGGTTCGCGGCGCCCTCCCATCTTCATTCTTCGCGACGAGCACGTCGCGCGGAGAATCCGGAATTGGCACCTGTCGATCCGCGCCGCGACGCGCGGTCCGGTTGCCGTGGGGTCTTTCCGCCTTCGCAGAGGCTTCGGCGGATTTTCGGGCCGGTCCCTCGCCCACTCTCGATGACCTCAAAGAACCGTC
The DNA here is from genome assembly GCA_963723535.1 of uncultured Acidobacteriota bacterium. Classification (GTDB taxonomy): domain Bacteria; phylum Acidobacteriota; class Thermoanaerobaculia; order UBA5066; family Gp7-AA6; genus DAHUXD01. Next base: position 69,590 of record CAVRRE010000004.1, on the reverse strand, counting down.
GTTAGCCTACCACGGCGGTTCCACGCGGGGGCGGGCCGAAAGAGCCGCGAGCGCGCCCATCCGGTAGAATGAGCGGGTCCTCATCGCCCGTCCGGGCGTCCCGTCGGCTCCTCGAAAGGAGCCGAAAATGCTTCCGATCCTGTTTCTGCCTCTCCTGCTTTCCGCCCTCGGCCCGTCCGCGTCCGAAGACCCCTGGATCGAGGTCCGTCTCACGATCACTCGCGACCCCTACACGTCGAGCGACCAGGTGACCCTCTGCCGCGTGCGCGCGGTCAACCACGGGAGCCGCCGCTGGCCGGGCCGTTCCCTCGCCTTCGAGGCCCGCGCCCGGGGCGGCGGCGTGACGGTGCGCGAGCGCGGCCGTTTCGGCCTGGAGCTTGCGCCCTACGGTTCGCTCGAGACGCTCATCTCGCTTCCGGGCCGTCACGACTTCGTCGAGGTGACGCCGATCGCTGCGGGCGAGACCGACGCGCGCGAGCGCAAGCCGCGCTCGTCCGGTTCCGGCTCGAAGAAGCGGAAGCGCCCGCGTCCCTGAGTAATACAATGCCGGCCAATGAAGATTCTCGTGATCGGCGGAGGCGGGCGCGAGCACGCGCTCTGCTGGTCCCTTCACCGCAGCCCGCTCGTCGAGGAGATCTTTTGCGCCCCGGGCAACCCGGGCATCGCCGAGGTCGCGGACTGCCTCCCCGTCTCGGTCTCGGACATCGTCGAGATCGCGGACCTCGCCGAGAAGCTCCACGTCGACCTGACGGTCGTCGGACCGGAGCTTCCGCTCTCGCTCGGGATCGCGGACGAGTTCATCAAGCGCGAGCTCCCGATCTTCGGTCCCACGAGGCTCGCGGCGCAGATCGAGTCCTCGAAAGTCTTCTCGAAAGAGTTCTTCTGGCGCCACAAGATCCCGACCGCGGACGCGGTGGTCTGCCAGTCGGCCGACGAGGCCCGGAAAGCGATCAAGAAGTACGGTTTCCCGGTCGTCCTCAAGGCCGACGGCCTGGCCGGCGGGAAGGGCGTGCTGATTCTCGACTCGGACGAGGAGGCCGAGCGCGCGCTCCGCCTCTTCTTCCAGGAGCGCGTCTTCGGCGCCGCCGGCGACCGCGTTCTCGTCGAGGAGTTCCTGCGGGGGCAGGAGTCCTCCTTCCTGGCCCTCTTCGACGGGGAGGTCTGCGTGCCGCTGCCGACGGCCCGCGACTACAAGAAGGTCTACGACGGAGACCGCGGGCCGAACACCGGCGGGATGGGCGCCCACTCCCCGGCCGGGGTCCTGAACGCCGAGACGGCCTCCCAGGTCCTGCGGGAGATCCTCTGGCCGACCTTCCGCGGCCTGCAGGCCGAGGGGCGCGGCTTCAAGGGCGTCCTGTACGCCGGGCTCATGGTCACCGAGTCGGGCCCCAAGGTCCTCGAGTACAACGCGCGCTTCGGGGATCCCGAGACCGAGGTGATTCTGCCGCGCGTCACCTCCGACATGGCCGAGGTGCTGGTCGCGGCGGCGCGCGGGGGCCTCGACCGTTTCCTGCCGCTCGAGGTCAAGAACGAAGCGTGCGTGGGCGTCGTGCTCGCCGCGGCGGGTTATCCCGGCAACTACGAGCACGGCCGGCCGATCATGGGTCTCGCCGACGCGGCGCGGATGCCGGGGATCGAGCTCTTCCACGCCGGCACCGCGCGCGACGGCGACCGGCTCGTCACGGCCGGCGGCCGCGTCCTCGTCGTGACCGCGACCGCGCCGTCGATGACGGAGGCCGCCGTGCGCGCCTACGAAGCCGCCGACCGGATCCAGTTCGAGGGCAAGCACGTGCGGCGGGACATCGCCGCCGGAGGCGTCAGGCCGAGCCGGATATAGAAAACGGGCGGGCCCGCCCGGGAGCCCGCCCGCTCGAAGTGCCGGTTCGGTTCTATCGCGTCAGTCCCCGCAGAGGCCGGTATCCGTGCACTTCATCTCGAAGTACGCGCCGTCGTTCGTCCCGGCCGAGAGGATGTTGATGTACCCCTCGATCGTCGGGAAGCCCGGAGTGTCCAGCGCACGTCGACGAACGCGATGCACGAGAGAACGTCGGCGGGGATCTGGGCGACCGTGAAGACGTCGTTGATCTGGCGGACTTCGCCGGGCTGCAGGCCGTCCATGGTCAGGATGCTGCCGACCCGCGCCCCGTTGGTCGCGCGTCCCCGGCGTGACGTCGTAGAAGGAGATGTCCACGTTGACCGCGCCCTGGCCGTTCAAATCCGTGTTCGTGACGCCGAGATTCGTCCGGAGGGCGCCCGCGTCGGTCGGGGCCGTGGTCGTGTCGCGGATCGTTCCGACGAGCGTGACGTTCGCCGACTCGAAGAAGAGCGAGCCGGGATAGGCGATCGCGAGGGTGCCGAGCGCCGGGTTGTCCTGGTAGGCGCTGTAGGTGCGCGCCGTGACGGTGCCTTCCCATCCGTGCGGCGGAGGGAACGTTCTCGAACGTCACGAGCATCGTGCCGAACGAGGAGGCCCGGGCGTCCGGACCGATCACGCCCTCCGCGCCCAGGAAGTCGACCATGTCGTCGGTGTGGAAGTTGTCGAGGGACAGGAGCGCGATCTCCAGCGGTTCGGTGCAGTTCTGAAACACGTTGTTCACGCTGTAGCAGTACTGGACCAACGCGACGACGCCGTCGACCTCGGTGTTGTTCGTGATGTCGATGGCCGTCTTGAAGAACGACGTTCCCTGCACGCGGGTGACGATGTTCACCTGGGCGGAATACGCGGCGGCGGTGGCCTTGCGCTCGAAACGGGGCGCCCCCGCTCCGTCCGGCGAGGCCCGGTGCAGGACTCGCGTCCGCCTGCCCGCCCCGCCGTCCGCCAGAAGAGGAGGAGCCGCCAGGGCCAGGGCCAACGACGCGAGTATCCAGCTGCTCAGTCGCTTCATTGCTTTCTCCTGTTTGCGGACGTTTCCCGACCCGGGACGGAACATTAGCAAATCCCGGTCCAGTTCGCCTGTATGAGATTTTTACGAAACGCCTCAGCCAAAACGTCCGTCGCCCGGGACGGCCTGTCCTGAAAAAGGGATGGGGACGTTGACGCTGAGAGGTCGGTGAGAGGCGGCGGCCTACGGTCCGTCCACCGAAGAGCGACCCCTGGGGTAGGAGAGCCGTCCGCAGGACTGCGGCACGGCGCCCCTACGACCGTGGATCGCGTAACCGCCGGTCGTCGCGGCAGCGGTCCCGACGGCAAGCTCGGCGCTGCCTTCGAGTGGACGGCGTCGGTGGTCGGCTTGTCCCCGCCCGCATGGCCTGTCGGCGGGGAGCTACGGCTACTTGAGAAGCGTCTTCACGGCCGCCTCGAAGTCGCCGTAGCTCTGCTTTCCGGAGAGGACCTTCGTCTTCTTTCCATCGCGGGCGTAGAGGACGGTGAAGGGCAGCTCGCCGCCCCAGTCCTTGTCGACCGACTCGATGAAGATCTGGTCGTCGCCGCCGCTCGCCTTTCGATAGTTGGGAAACTCTGGCTTCATCTTCGCCGAGAAACTTGTCGACGGCCGCCATGTCCTTCACCGAGTCGATGGATATGCCGAGGACGGCGAGCCCCTTGTCTCGATAGAGCTTCTCGAGGCGGGTCAGGTCCGGGTACTCCTCGCGGCAGGGCACGCACCAGGTCGCCCAGAAGTTCACGAGAACGACGCGGCCCTTCTGTTTCGCGACCGCGGCCGCGTAGCCCTTCGCGTCGACCTCGCCGGCGAGCTTCGGGGCCTCGGGAGCCGCGGCAGCCGGAGCAACGAAGAGGGCGGCCGCGAGGGCCGCCCCTACGAAACGGAGGGCGTAGGGGCGGGGTGGGGGGCCGCGCCCCCGCCCCGTTTGAGCCGATTAGGCACGCTTGATCGTGCAGCCGAAGGCCTTGGTCTCGGTCTTCGCGACGGGCTGGCCCGCCGAGAAGCTGGTCGAGGGCGTTCTTCAGGTCCGGGCGAGGTGACTTTCGTGGGCTCCTCGTAGTTCTCGTCGATGCGGCCGTGGTACAGGAGCTTGCCGTCCGCGCCGACGACGTAGACCTCGGGTGTCCGCTTCGCGTCGTAGAGGTCGGCGACCTTGTTGCCCGGATCCTTCGACGATCGTGAAGTCCCACTTGTTCTTCTGGGCGTGCGACTTGACCTCGGCCTCCGGCTCGGTGTTGTTGCTGTTGATGCCGACGAACAGGATGCCCTTCTTCGTGTAATCGGCGGCCATCTGGCGCAGCCGGTCGTTGTAGGCGTTCGAGTACGGGCACTTGGTGGCGATGAACATCAGGACGACGGCCTTGTTGGCCTTCTCGGCGTCGGCCAGAGAGAACGGCTTCCCGTCGATCGTCGTGAGCTGGAAGTTCGGCGCGGCGGCGCCGATCGCGGGCGCCTCGGCGAGAGCGGCTCCGGCGAGGGCCAGGGTCACTGCGAGACACAGGGCAATCTTCAGCTTTTTCATGCGGTTACTCCTCTTCCTATCGGGCTCGAAATTCCACGCGTCCGCCGAAAATTCCCGGCGCCACGGCGCCGCCTAGCTTCGCCGCCGCAGCCAGCCGCGGCGCGCCGGGGCGGTCTCGATCGCCGCGATCCGGGCTTCGAGCGCCTCGACGCGGCGCTCCAGGTCGCGCAGCGCCTGCCCTTCGGCGGCGCCGCTCGAGCGGACCCGCTCGACCTCGTCCCGGAGAGCCTCCGCGTCGCCTCGGGACATCAGGACCCGGCGCACCTGGGACAACCCGAGACCCTCGGATTCCGTCAGCCGGCGCACCGTGACAAAACGCGCCACGTCTTCCTCGCCGTAGCGGCGATGCCCGCCGACGGTCTTCCGGATGTGGAAGACACCCGGCAGCTCCCGCTCGTAGAAGCGGAGGGTCGAGACGGGGATCTTCGTCCGCCGCGAGACGGCGGAAATCGACAGGGTCGGTGGTCGATCGGGCATGAGCGATCCGCCGGTCAGCGATCCGCTGCCCGCCAGACGGGGACATGCAGCCGTCCCGGCGGAAAGCGGAGAGCCGACCGCCGAAGCTTCTTACACCGCGAACAACGGACGTTGGACGATCGGATCGAACTTCCAGACGTACTTGTACGCCCCGTTGAAGAAGTCGATCGTGATGACGTAGTGCGCTTCGACGGTAATCATCTCGCGGGACTTCGTGATCTTGAGGTTTTCCTTCTTGACGGGGAGCTTGAGCTGCTCGGCCTTCCTCAGGATCTCGAACTCGATGAACTTGGGATCCTTGATCGAGCCGAAGGCGGCTTGTTCCTGCATGGTGTCGTAGAACTCGGAGGTGGCGATCTTGACCGGCACGACCTTCCACATCAGGTAGCACACGATCCCGAGCAGCACCAGCCACACCATGCACCCGAGATTGGTGCTGCGGCGACCGACCTTCTGTCGTTCCATTCATTCCCTCCGGGGCTCTGGAGCCGATTTTAACCCGTATGGCCCGCTATCGCACCGGAAGAAACGTCCGATCCCAGCGCGTGCGCGAGAGGGCGCCGGGACCGTCCATGCTCGCCGGAGTCAGGGACCAGTAGACGAAGAGCGCGCGGCCGACGAGGTTCCGTTCCGGAACCGGTCCCCACTCCCGGCTGTCGCTCGAGTCGTCGCGGTTGTCGCCCATGACGAAGTACGCGCCCTCGGGGATCCGCGTGGGCGGAAGCTGGTCCCGCCGCCGCTTCTCCTCGGGCACGTCCGGATCGTCCGGCCAGACGCGGTCGTCGGCGTGAAACACGTAGGGCTCGCTCAGAGGCCGGTCGTCGACGAAGACGGTCCGGTCCCGGATGGCCACGGTTTCGCCGGGAAGCCCCACGACGCGCTTGATGAAGTCGCGCGAGGGGTCCTGCGGGAAGCGGAAGACGATGACGTCGCCCCGGCGCACCGGCCGCGCCGGCAGGATGCGCGCCAGCGGCTTCGCGAGCGGAGAGTAGACGAACTTGTTGACGAGCAGACGATCGCCCGCGAGGACGTTCTTCTCCATCGACGGCGTCGGGACGGCGAACGCCTGGAAGAGAAAGGTGCGCGCGAAGAGGGCGAAGATCACGGCGGCCACGAGCGGATCCGCCCGGTCGCGGAAGGGCCGTCCCGAGGACGGCCCGGCGGCGGCGTTTAGCGCACCACCGTGAACATTCGGTCCCATCGCGTCCGCGAGAAGAAGTGGATCGCCACGTCCAGGAGCTGGCGGACCTTGGCGATCGGGCCCTTCCAGATGTGGGAGTTCGGCTCCGCCTCGTAGGACCAGTACAACACCGACGGGCGCCCGAAGATGTTGCCCCGCGGAATCGCGCCCCAGTAGCGCGAGTCGAGCGAGTTGTCGCGGTTGTCCCCCATGCCGAAGTAGGAGCCGGCGGGGACCTGGAACGGGCCGAACTGGTCGCGGCGGCGCGCCATGTCCGGAACCGTCGGGTCGTTCGGGTAGGTCTCCGGGTCGATGTGCTGGATCGGAGCGTCGTCGGACGGCTGTCCGTTGATGAAGAGGCGCTTGTCCCGCACCTCGACGGTGTCTCCCCCCACGGCGACGGCGCGCTTGACGAGCACGTTGCCGGGATTCATGTCGTCGCCCGGCTTCTTGAAGACCACGATGTCGCCCCGCTTCACGTCGCGGTACGGCAGCAGCTTCGCGAGCGCCGGAAGGCGCGGCGCGTAGGCGAACTTGTTGACGAGGAGGTGGTCGCCGACCAGGATCGTGCGCTCCATCGATCCCGTCGGCACCTGATAGGTCTGGACCACGAAGGTGCGGACGAAGAGGACGAAGACGCCGGCGACGAGCAGCGATTCGTACCACTCGCGCGCCGTCGAATGGCGCTTCGCCTCGTCGGCGTCGGCCTTCTCGTTCTTCTCTTTTTCTTTCTCTTTCATTCGACTTTCAGCACGGCGAGGAACGCCTCCTGCGGGATGTCCACGCGGCCCACCCGCTTCATGCGCTTCTTGCCCTCCTTCTGTTTCTCGAGCAGCTTTCTCTTCCGCGTGATGTCGCCACCGTAGCACTTGGCCAGAACGTTCTTCCGGATGGCCGAGACCTGCTCCCGGGCGATGATCTTGGAGCCGATCGCCGCCTGGATCACCACCTCGAACATCTGCCGGGGGATGATTTCTCTCATCTTCGCGGTCAGGAACCGGCCTTTCACCACGGCCTGCTCCCGGTGGACGATCAGAGACAGCGCGTCGACCGGATCGCCGTTGACGAGGAGATCGAGCTTCACCAGGTCGCCCTCGCGGTAGCCCTGGAACTCGTAGTCGAAGGACGCGTAGCCCTTCGAGATCGACTTGAGCTTGTCGTAGAAGTCGAGCACGACCTCGTTGAGCGGAAAGTCGTAGGTCAGGACGACGCGGTTCGCCGCGAGGTACTCGAGCGACTTCTGGGTGCCCGAGCGATCCTCGCAGAGCTTGAGCAGGCCGCCGAGGAAATCGTCGCGCGTGATGATCGTGGCCGTGATGTAGGGCTCCTCGATCTTCACGATGTAGTTGGGGGCGGGCAGGTGGTTCGGGTTGACGATCTCGAGGGTCTCGCCCTTCGTCGTCGTGACGCGGTAGTTCACGCCGGGAGCCGTCGTGATGAGGTCGAGGTCGAACTCCCGCTCGAGGCGCTCCTGGATGATCTCCATGTGGAGCAGGCCGAGGAACCCGCAGCGGAAGCCGAAGCCGAGGGCGGTCGAGTTCTCGGGCTCGAAGGAGAACGACGCGTCGTTCAGCCGGAGCTTCTCCATGGCGTCGCGGAGATTCGCGTACTCGTCGGCGTCGGTCGGGAAGAGGCCGGCGAAGACCATCGGCTTCGCCTCGGCGAACCCCTCGAGGGGCTCGGGGGTCGGCCGATTCACTTCCGTGATCGTGTCGCCGATCCGCGTCGAGTGGAGGTCCTTGATGTTGCCCCAGAAGGAGCCGACCTCGCCGACGCCGAGCGACGGCACGTCCTCGGCCTGCGGGCGGAAGACGCCGAGCGCTTCGACGTCGGTCTCGAGGCCCGTTCCCATCGCGCGGATCTTCATCCGCCGCTCGAGCTTTCCGTCGACGATGCGCACGAGCGACGTGACGCCGCGGTAGGGGTCGTACCAGGAGTCGAAGAGGAGCGCCTTGAGGGGAGCCTTCGGGTCGCCCTGCGGCGGCGGGATGTCGCGGACGATGCGCTCGATCAGCTCCTCGATCGCCGATGCCCATCTTCGCCGAGGTCAGGACGGCGTCGTCGGCCGGAATGCCCACGACCTGCTCGATCTGCTCGCGGGCCTTCTCGGGCTCGGCGGACGGCAGGTCGATCTTGTTGATGACCGGAATGATCGTCGAGGTTGTGGTGCGTCGCGAGGTAGGCGTTCGCGAGCGTCTGGGCCTCGACGCCCTGCGTCGCGTCGACGACGAGGACCGCGCCCTCGCAGGCCGCGAGCGAGCGCGAGACCTCGTAGGAGAAGTCGACGTGGCCCGGCGTGTCGATCAGGTTGAGGACGTACTCGTGCCCGTCCTTCGCCTTGTAGTGGAGGGTGACGGCGCGCGCCTTGATCGTGATGCCGCGCTCCTTCTCGAGCTCCATGTCGTCGAGCATCTGCGCGTGCATCTCGCGCGCGGCCACGGCGCCGCAGGCCTGCAGGATGCGGTCCGACAGGGTCGTCTTCCCGTGGTCGATGTGGGCGACGATCGAGAAGTTGCGGATGTACTTGGGGTCGGTCATGCGGCGAACGGGGGATGATACCTGACCGTCGAGCCGAGCCCCTCAGCTCCCCAGCGGCCAGCGCGAGCGGGCCTGGACCTGCGCCACGGGCGGCACGGCGCCGCGGCGATGCCTCAGGAGTCCGGCCCACGCGATCATGGCGGCGTTGTCCGTCGTGTAGGACCGCTCCGGCAGCCGGACCGGGACGCCGTGCTCCGCGCCCCAGGCCGAAAGCGTGGCGCGCAGCTCCGTGTTTGCCGCCACGCCTCCCGACAGGGCGAGCGCGCGGATGCCCTCGGCGGCGTGGACCTCGTCGACGCGCGAGACGAGCGCCGTCACGATGGCCCGCTGGAAGGAGGCGAGCAGATCCGTGAGCTCGGGGTCGAGATTGCTCCGGATCGAGAGGGGAGCCGTCGATGCGACGCTGCTGAAGCTCCCGGAGCATCGCCGTCTTCAGGCCCGAGAATGAAAAGTCCCGCGAGCCGTCGACTCTCCCCACGGGGAAGGGGAAGCGGTCGCCGCGCCCGCGCGAGGCGATCCGGTCGATCACGGGGCCCCCGGGATAGCCGAGGCCGGCGCGCCGGGCGATCTTGTCGAAGGCCTCGCCGGGCGCATCGTCCCGCGTGCGCGCGAGCGGGACGACCCGGTCCTTCTCGACGCGCACGAGCTCGGCGTGGCCCCCGGAGACGACGAGGCCGTGAAACGGATACGCGATCGGAAGCGGCGCCTCGCCGCCCGGTCTCAGAAACGCCGAGAAGAGGTGGCCCTCGAGATGATTGACGCCGACGAGCGGAATGCCGCGGGCCCAGGCCAGCGCCTTGCCCGCCGAGAGGCCGACGAGGAGCGCGCCGATCAGCCCGGGCCCCGCCGTCGCGGCCACGAGGCCCGCGTCCTCGAGTCGAACGTCCGCGGCGGTGAGCGCCTCCTCGAGCGCGGCCGGCAGGTTTTCGAGGTGCGCCCGCGCCGCCACCTCGGGCACGACCCCGCCGTAGCGCGCATGAGCCAGAAGCTGCGACGAAATGACGTTGGAGAGCACCCGGCCCTCGCCGTCGAGAACGGCGACGGACGTCTCGTCGCACGAGGTCTCGATACCGAGGACGATCACGGGACGGTCGGAAGACCCGACGAGACCGCCGCGCGCAGGCTCTCTGCATACGGCGGGCGGCAGATCGCCCGGTCGGTGACGATCGCCGAGACGTAGCGCGCCGGCGTCACGTCGAAGGCGGCGTACCGCGCGGAGACTCCCGCCGGCGCGATGGACTGACCGGCGAAGGAGAGAACCTCGCTGCCCGGACGCTCCTCGATCGGGATCGAGGCTCCGTCCCGGCAATCGAGGTCCACCGTCGTGGTCGGCGCCGCCACGTAGAAGGGTATGCCGTTCTCCTTCGCGAGGACGGCGAGCGAATATGTCCCGATCTTGTTGGCCACGTCCCCGTTGGCCGCGATGCGGTCGGCGCCGACGACGACCGCCTCGACGGCGCCGCGGGAGAGAAAGTGCCCGGCCATCGAGTCGGTGATGAGCTCGACGGGGATTCCGTCGCGGGAGAGCTCCCAGGCGGTCAGGCGCGCGCCCTGAAGGAACGGCCGCGTCTCGCAGGAGAGGACGCGGATCGGCTTGCCCGCTTCGACGGCGCCGCGGATGACCCCGAGGGCCGTGCCGTAGCCGGCCGTCGCGAGCGCTCCCGCGTTGCAGTGGGTGAGGACCGCGCGTTCGCCCGAAAGCAGCGCGGCGCCCAGACGGCCGATGCGAAGGCAGGCCGCGATGTCCTCGGCGGCGATGGCGTCGGCCTCCCGGATCAGGGCGGCTTCGATCTCGTCCGGCGGCCGGGCGGCCACGCCGCCGAAGGCCGTCTCCATGCGCTCGAGCGCGGCAAAGAGGTTCACGGCGGTCGGACGCGTCGAGGCGAGCAGACGCTTCGCCACCGCGAACCGTTCGGCCGGCGGCGTCGAGACGCCGCTGCGCATCGCGAAGGCCGCGCCGTACGCCGCGGCGACGCCGATGGCGGGGGCGCCTCGGACCGCCATGTCCCGGATGGCGAGCGCGATCTCCGGAGCCGTTTCGAGAGACAGCCACACCTCCGTCCCCGGCAGGAGGCGCTGGTCGAGCAGCGCAAGGCGGCGTCCGTCGCGGTAGAGCGGCCGGAAGACTTCGGCGTCCGTCACCGGGTCCCCGGCGCGCCGGCGGCGCGGGCCCGGACGACCAGCGCGGCGCCGCCTCCGCGCGGATCCGCGACCGCATGCAGCGTGCCGTTCCGCTCGACGGCGATCGCGTGCACGCGCCCGATCTTGTCGCGCTCGCGGATCTCGTGGCCCATCTTCCGGAGCTCCTGAAGCCAGGCGTCGTCGAAGCGGCCGCGCTCGATCTGGATCGCGTCCGGCAGATCCTGCTGATGGAAGCGCGGAGCGGCCACGGCCTCCTCGAGCGACTGGCCGCGGAGCCGGCTGTTCAGCAGCACCTGCAGGTTCGTCGTCGGGATCGTGGAGCCTCCGGGCGAGCCCCAGACGAGGACGACCTTGCCTCCGGAGACTGGCGATCGAGGGACACATCGACGACAGCATCCGCTTGCCGGGGGAGACGGCGTTCACCTCTCCCTGCACGAGGCCGTAGATGTTGGGCTCGCCGGGCCGTGTCGCGAAGTCGTCCATCTCGTTGTTCCACAGGAAGCCGAGCTCGGATGCGACCCGGGCGCTCCCGAAGGAGTCGTTGAGGGTCGTCGTGACCGAGACCGCCATCCCGCCGCCGTCGACGACCGAGAAGTGCGTCGTCGTGGGCCTCTCGCCGGGCAACGACGAGAGGGCGGCCGTCGGAGTCGAGCGCGCGCGGATCGATCGTCTCGACGAGCGCGAGCAGGCGCGGGCGGTTGCGGAAGGGACTCTGGCGCACGCCGGCGAAGGCGGGATCGCCGAGCCAGCGGTTGCGGTCGTAGAAGGCGCGCTTCTCGATCTCGGCGAGCCAGTGCATGGACTCGACGCCGGCCGCGCGGAAGCGGGTGGTCCCGGCGAGCTCCATCATCAAGGCCATTTCGCCCAGGACCGGGCCCGAGGAGGGCGCCGGCAACGTCACGACGTCGACGCCCTGGAAGCGGAAGCGGAAGGGTTTTCGGAGCTTCGCCGCGTAGACCGCGAGGTCGCCGCGCGTGATGAGGCCGCCGGTCCGCTTCTGCTCCTCTTCGATCATGCGCGCCACGCGGCCGCGATAGAAGCCTCCCTCGGAGCGGTCGCGAATCGCTTCGAGCGTGCGGGCGAGATCGGGCTGCTTGAAGAGAGTCCCCGGGACCGGGGCGCTCCTCCGGGCAGAAAGATGCGGGCCGCCGCGGGATCGGCGGCGAGGCGCTGCTTCTCTGCCGCGATCGAGGCGGAGACGTTCTCCGTCATGACGAAGCCGTCGCGCGCGAGACGCACGGCCGGCTCGACCACGCGCTTCCAGGGAAGCCGCCCCGTCCGGCGGTGAGCGAAGGCCAGTCCGGCGACCGAGCCCGGAACGCCGGAGGCGAGCGCGCCCTCGCTCGAGGAGGGGGCGGCGGCCCCGTTGCGCGGCGCCACGTAAAGGTCGCGCCGGGCGCCGCGGGGAGCCGTCTCGCGGAAATCGACCGGAGTCACGACCCCCTTCGCGTCGCGCGAGATCCAGAATCCCCCGCCCCCGATGTTGCCGGCCTCCGGCCACGTGACGGCGAGGGCGAACGCGACGGCCACGGCGGCGTCCGCCGCGTTTCCGCCCTGCTCCAGGATCGCGATCCCGACGCGGGCGGCGTTCTCCTCCGCCGCCGCGACGGCGCCTCCCGATCCCCGCGCGGACTGCGGAGCCGGCGACGGGGCCGCCGGCGCCGCGGCGAGAGTCGCCGCCTGCAGAGCGAGGGCGAAGAGGGCGGCGAGACGCCTTTTCACTGCGCTATTCTACCGGCCCGATGAAGTCGATCCGCGACCTGGCACTCTCGGGCCGGCGGCTGTTTCTTCGCGTCGATTTCAACGTTCCCCTCGACGGCGGCCGGATCGAGGACGACACGCGCATCGTCGAGACGCTGCCCACGGTGCGGCTCGCCATCGAGCGCGGCGCGCGCGTGATCTGCGCCTCGCACCTGGGGAAGGCCAAGGGAAAGCCGAAACCTGAGCTCTCGCTCGCTCCGGTGGCCGTGCGTTTCGCCGAGCGGCTCGGCCGGCCGGTGCGGTTCGTCGAGGACTGCGTCGGTCCCGAGGCCGAGCGCGCGGCGGGCGCCCTCGCGGACGGCGAGGTCCTCCTCCTCGAGAATCTCCGCTTTCATGCCGGCGAGGAGGCGAACGATCCCGGGTTTGCGAAGGCCCTCGCGGCTCTCGCCGAGGTCTACGTGGACGACGCCTTCGGCGCGGCGCACCGGGCGCATGCCTCGGTCGTCGGCGTGCCGAGACTCGTGGCCGAGAAGGGCGCGGGTCTCCTCCTCGAGAAAGAGGTGCGCGAGCTCTCCCGCCTGCTCGAGCCCGAGCGTCCTTTCGCCGCGATCCTGGGCGGGGCCAAGATCTCCGGAAAGATCGATACGCTGCGTGTCCTCTCGCGCCGCGCCGACCTGCTTCTGGTCGGCGGCGGTATGGCGAACCACTTCGTGCGGGCCCTGGGCCTGCCGGTCGGCAAGTCGCTGCTCGAGGAGGACAAGGTGCCGCTGGCGCGCGAGATCCTCGACTTCTGCAAAGAGGCCGGCAAGATGATCGCGCTGCCGTCGGACTTCGTCGTCGCGAAGTCTCCCGACGACGGCGCCGCGGCGAAGACGGTCGGGATCGACAGGATTCCCGCGGATGCGATGGCGCTGGACGTCGGACCGAAGACGCTCGCGCAGTTCGAGCGGCTCCTCGGTCCGGCGCGCACGATCTTCTGGAACGGCCCGATGGGCGTGTTCGAGAAGCCGCCGTTCGACAAGGGCACGCGCGCGCTGGCGGAGCTGCTGGCCGGCTCGGAGGCCGTGACGGTCGTCGGCGGAGGCGAGAGCGTTCAGGCCGCCAAGGAGTCCGGCGTCGCCGACAAGTTCACGCACGTCTCGACCGGCGGAGGGGCGTCGCTGGAGTTTCTGGCGGAAGGGAAGCTGCCGGGAGTCGAAGCGCTCGCTTGAGCATGCCGTCTCATCGTCGCCAACTGGAAGATGCACAAGACGCGCGCGGAGGCGGCGGCGTACGGCGCGGAGCTCTCCGGGCTGATCGGCGACGGCATCCCCGGGCGGGAGCTCGTTCTCGCGCCGACCTTCACGGCGCTCGCCGAGGCGCGCGATGCGCGCGGCCGCTGGGCGCTCGCCTCCCAGAACGTCGCAGCCGAGTCCGAGGGAGCGTTCACGGGCGAGGTCTCCGCGAAGCAGGTCGCCGACGCCGGATGCCGCTACGCGATCGTGGGCCATTCGGAGAGGCGCCGGCTCTTCGCCGAAGACGGCCCGACGCTCGCCAGGAAGCTCGCCCGCTGCCGCGAGGCCTCGCTCACGCCGATCTACTGCCTCGGCGAGACGGCCGAGGAGCGCGACGCGAGCCTGACCGCCTCGACGCTCGTCCGGCAGGTCGATACGCTCGACGGTGATCCGCCCGACCTGCCGCTCGTCGTCGCCTACGAGCCGATCTGGGCCATCGGCACGGGCCGGGCGGCCACGCCGGCGGACGCCGAGGCCGCGCGGGCGCACCTCGCCTCGCTGCTTTCCGCCCGCCGCTCCGTCCGCATCCTCTACGGCGGCTCCGTGACCCCCGAGAACGCGCCGGCGCTCGCCCGGACCGGCATGGACGGCTTTCTGGTCGGGGGCGCCAGCCTCTCGGCCGTGGCATTCGCGGCCATCGCCCGCGCTTGACGCCCCACCCCCCGGCGCGTAAACTCCGCCCCTTTCGGACTTTGCCTACGGAGGCCCCGTGCTCTACATCGCCCTGGTCGTCCTGTACGTCATCATCTGCTTCTTCCTGATCCTCGTGGTCCTGCTCCAGCAGGGCAAGGGAGCCGACATCGCCGGCGCCTTCGGGGGCGGAGGAAGCCAGACGGCCTTCGGCGCCCGCGGCGCCACGACCTTCCTGCACAAGCTCACGACGGGCGCCTTCGTCGGCTTCATCCTGCTTTCGGTGGTCCTGTCGATCATGGAAGCGCGGCCGAAGAAATCCGTCATCCAGACGCTTCCCGCGCAGGCGGCCGGCGAGAAGGCCCCGGCACCGGCGCCCGCCGACGCCCCGGTCCCGGCCGCGCCGGCTCCCGACTCGGCCCAGCCCGCCCAGGGTGCGGCGCCCTCGACGCCCTCTAGCGAGTCCCCGAAGCCGTAAAATCGTCCCCCCGTGCCGTCGTGGTGGAATTGGTAGACACGTACGTTTGAGGGGCGTATGGGGTAACCCATGCCGGTTCGAGTCCGGCCGACGGCACCATCTTCCAAAGTTGAGAGACTGAAATGTCGAAGGGTCGAAGCGGAGACGTAATCCCTCGCCCCCCTGCGCGCGTCGGATCTCCAGGAGGTCCTGATGCGCCGTCTGCTCATCCTCCCCGCGCTTCTGCTCTGTAGCTCGAACGGTTTCGCCGCGTATTCGCCTTCGACCACCAACGGCTGGCTCGTGACCTCCGGCCGTGTGGCGGGCGCCGGAGGAGCGCTCTTCCGAACGGACGTGTGGCTCTTCAATCCCGACGAGACGGCGGCGGCGACGGCGACGCTCGTCTTCCATCCGGCGGTGACGAGCGGCCAGGGGGCGGCGGACGAGGTCTCCTCCGATCCGATCACCCTCGCGCCGCGCGAGACGCGCTTCTTCGCGGACGTCACGCTCGAGACCGTTCCGGCGGGAGACGGCGTCGTGGGGGCGCTCGAGTGGCGGTCCGACCGGCCGCTGATGGCGGCGGCCCGCATTTACACGTTCACGCCGACCGGCACGTACGGGTTCTTTCTTCCCGCGATCCCGCTGTCGGAGTCGATGACGGCCAAGACGAGCGAGAGCGATCTCGGGCACGCCCTCCAGATCTACGGCACCAACTCGGGCGACGAGAATTTCCGGACGAACCTCGACGTCACGAACACCTCGAGCGTGACGCTGCCCATCGAGGTCCGGGTGATCGACGGGACGGCCCAGATCCTCGGCGGAACGCGGACCTACAGCGTCGCTGCGGGCTCGCTCCTTCGCCTGGGGCAGATTTTCGAGTCGGTGGGAGCGCCGCTCGAAGACGGCCTCCGTGTCACGGTCGCGATCGCCGCGGGGACGGCGGTGCCGTCGGGCGGCATTCTCGCGGCCGCCTACACGCTCGACAACCGGACGCAGGACGCGTTCGCGTTCGTCGGTCAGAGGCCGAGCCCCTAGCGCAGCGAATGGATGCGGGCGTCCTGCCGGGGCGGCAGCGACGTCGGTTCGCGAACGCGGCCGGAGTCCTGCCCGCGGCCCATCGCGACCTGCTAGGGCACCGGGTCGGCTCCGCCACCCGCCCACGGGTGGCAACGCAGGATCCGGCCCGCCGCGAGAGCGAAGCCCCGCGGGCTCCCGTAGCGCGCGATCGCCTCGCGGCCGTAGGCCGAACAGCTCGGCGTGAAGCGACAGCGCACGAGGCCCGTCGCGGAGAGCCTGGGCGCGAGGACGCTCCGATAGGCGTCGATCGAGGCGACGGCGAGCCGGGAGATCGCCTGCCGCTCCGGAGGCCGAAAGGCGTCGCCCGCGGCATAGCCCAGGATCGCGGCGAGGATCGCCGGCGCGAGGGGGGCGCGCCTCGTCCGGGGCGGCGACTCAGCGCTCGGCGCGGCTGGCATAGCGCGACACGCCGGGGATGATCAGCCGCTGTCCGCTCATGGCCTTGACGGTCGCGAGAAGCGCGATCATCACGTAGAGGAGGCCGGCGATCGCCATCGTGACGGCGTAGACGCACGAGAGGGACGGCACGAGGATGCCGACGAGCGTGGCGACCGTGCCCGCCGCCGCGAGCGCGAGGAACAACACGAGACCGTTCCGCGCGTGCCACTGCACTTCGGGGTCGCGCTTGGCGAAGAGGAGGGGAAGCACTCCGAGGAAGGCGGCATAGCAGAGCGGGAGCAGCCAGGCTCGAGCGCGGTGGGGAGTCGGGAGGCTCTCGGAGCTCATCCGGAGCCGAGGATATGCCGGCCGGGTTACTTCGCGAGCAGCCGGATCGTGCCGTTGACCGTTTCGCAGCGGAGCGCTTCGCCGCCGCCGTTGAGCTTGCCGCGGGCCTCCTTGGGCCCGAACTTGCCCTCGACCGCCAGAGCGAAGTCGCCCTCGATCCTCCCGTTCACGGTCTCGAGCTCGTAGCTGATCGGCGATGCCTTGTCGAAGGCGATGTCGATCGAGCCGTTGACCGTCTCGACGCGGCTCTTCTTGAAGGGTCCCCGGAAGCTGAGACGCACCGATCCGTTCACCGTCGAGGCGCTCGTCGGGCCCTCGACGTTCGCGAGCTCGATCGAGCCGTTCACGGCGTCGCCGGAGAGCGAGCCCAGAAACCCCGACGCGAGGACCTTCCCGTTGCAGGTCTCGAAGCGCACCTCCGCGCGGGCGGGAATCTGGAGCGTGTAGTCGACCTCGGCGTTCGAGCCTCCAAAGTCGAGGAATCCGAAGAGACGTCGCCGCTTGGGGTTGATGGTCTCCACGCGGATCTCGTCGCCGACCTTCGTGACGCGGATCTCGGTCAGACGAAGCGTCTCCTCGGCGCGCCCGCCGGTGGCCTTCTTGACGGCCCGGACCTTGAAGACCGGCTTGTCCCAGGCGGTGGCCTCGATATGGCCGTTGACGTTCTCGATCGAGACCCGCACGACGCCTTCCATCGAATACGTCTTCTCGAAGACCTCCTCCTTGCCCGCGAGAGCGGGCGCAGCGAGGGCGAGAAGGGCGGCGGCGAGGAAGAATTTACGCATAGCTCATCCGAAGCTTAACAACGGAAATGGGGACAAAAGGTTCACCGGCCGGGACCCCTCTGCGGCGGCGGCGCCTCCAACTCTCATGTGGACCGCGAGATACGGATTCCCGTGCGCCGGTCCGAGCGTCGGGGAGCCTCGCCGTCGGCGCGGAGCGGCCAGGCGTCGTAGAGGTTCCAGAAGGGGACGAGGAGCGGGAGGTTGCGACGGATCGATCCCCAGGCGCCGGGGGGCCGGCCGTCGGGGCGGCGGGCCTCGAGAGCGAGCCACTTCCGGGCCCGCCCGCCCTGTCGGTCCCGCAGCAGGAAGGCCGCAACCGCCGCGAGGCCGCACGCCGCCCACAGCCATGGAACCGCGGCGAGCGCGCCCGGCATGTAGCGCCAGACGACGAACGTCAGCGCCAGGCCGACCGCGTCGGCGGCGAGGGCGCAGACGAGAACGTCCAGAAAGAAGGCCAGCAGTCGCATCCGGCGCATATAGTTGGGCTTGGTCGATTCTGAATCCCGGTCTTGCGGTTGTGAAGTCAGAAAAACCCGAAAAGTCCGACACGCCCGAAAGCTCTCCTCCGACGAGCCGGCGTCCCCGGGTCGGCGTCCTCGCGGACTGTCACCTCCATTTCGAGGGATGCCTGCCCCAGGCGGAGATCCAGCGTCTCGCCCGGCGCGCCGGCCACGCGTTCGCCGACCCGGCGGCGTTCGAGTCGGCGCGGCGCGGAGCGCGCGATTCGTCGGGCTTCCTGCTGCTCTTCGCCGAGGTGTGCCGGCTCTTCCAACGGCCGGAGGACTACGTGGGCGCCGCGCTCTCCGTGGCGCAGTCGCTGGCCGAGGACGGCCTGCGGTACGCCGAGGTCTACGTCTCTCCCGAGATTTCCGCCAGATTCGGCCTGGATCCGGCGGCCTGCCTCGAGGCGATCGACGTCGGATTCCGCGAAGCCCTCGAGACGCACGGCATCCTCTGCCGCATCCTCCTGGACGCGGTGCGCCACTGGGGACCGGAATCCGCCGACCGGGTCCTGGACCTCTACGAGCGGATGCCTCTGCCCTCGATCGTCGGCTTCGGTCTGGGCGGCGACGAAACCTCGGTGCCGGCGGCCGCATTCGGGGGCGTCTACCTGCGCGCCCGGGCGCTGAAGCTGCGGACGTCGGTGCACGCGGGCGAGTGGGCCGGGCCCGAGTCGGTCCGCGACGCGCTCGACGCGCTGCGTCCCGACCGGATCGACCACGGGATCGCGGCCGCGACGGATCCCGGCCTCATGGCCCGCCTCGCGGGCGAGGACACGATCCTCTGCGTCTCGCCGAGCTCGAACCTCGCCACGGGCGCGGTCCCCCATGTCTCGGCGCATCCGCTGAAGACTCTGCTCGACGCCGGCGTGCGCGTCGCCCTCTCCGCCGATGATCCTGCCCTCTTCTCGACGACGACGGCGGGGGAGTACCGCTTCGCGCGCGAGAGGCTCGGGCTCGAGGACGACACGCTTCAGGCGCTGGCGGGAAACGCGTTTCACGCCGCGTTCTGCTCGCGCGAGGAGCGGGACGCGGGCCTGCAGGGACTGCAGACGCGTCTCAGCTGGTAGGTCGAGCGACGACCTCGTACGCGATCCGCTCCTCTGCCAGTCGCGCCGTCAACTTCTCCAACAGCGACCGCCGGATCTCCAGCTCCAGCACCGGCTCGGGGTCGAATCGCTCCGCCGCGAGCAGGACGTTCGGAGGATCGATGAGGCGCCGGACCGCGCCGACGCGGGCGTGCGACGGCCGGACCTCGATCCGGACCGTGTCATAGACGGCGACGGCGCCGCACGCGGACAGGGCGAGCTCCGCAGCCTCGCGGTAGGCGCGCGCGAGACCGCCCGTGCCGAGCTTGGTGCCGCCGTAGTACCGCACGACCGCGACGGCGACGTCCGTCAGACCCGACGAGGCGATGGCCGCGGCGATCGGCCGGCCAGCCGTTCCGGAGGGCTCGCCGTCGTCGGAGGACTTGAGCGCCTCGGCGCCCGCGGCTCCGTGTCGGAGCTTCCACGCGAACGCGACGTGGGTGGCGTCGTGGTACTCGCGCCGGAGTCTCTCGACGAGCCCGCTCGCGGCCTCCGCCGTGGCGGCGGGAGCGGCGAAGCCGAAGAAACGCGAGGCCTTCTCGCGCACCTCGCCCCGGCCCTCGTGCGCCGGAACGCGGCGGGAGTCCCCGGCGGCGTCCCGGCTCACCCCGCGAGCGTCTTCTCGTAGAGCGCGCGGTACCGCGACACGAGGCCCTCCGTCGGGAAGTCGCGCTCGGCGCGGCGCCGCGCCGCTGCGGAGAAGCTCTCCCAGACCGCCGGATCCTCGAGGAGCCGGAGAGCGGCGGCCGCCATGCCCTCCACGTCGCCGACCGGCCGCAGGAAACCCTCGACGCCGTCCTCGACGACCTCGGGCAGACCGCCGGCGGCCGTGCCCGACGACGGGCACGCCGCAGGCCATCGCCTCGAGGGCCGCGAGGCCGAACGACTCGGCGTCGGAGGGCAGCAGCATCACGCGCGCCGCGGGAAGGATCGTCTCGATCGCCGCGACGTTGCCGAGGAACGTCGTCCGGTCGGCGAACCCTCCGTCCCGTGCGAGCCGCTCGGCGAGCGAGCGGTCCGGGCCCGTCCCCGATCAGGAGCAGGCGCGCCGGCATCCGGCGCTGCACGCGTTCGAAGATCCCGAGCACGTCGCGCACTCTCTTGACCGGCCGGAAGTTGGACACGTGAACGAGCAGGGCCTCCCCGGGACGGGCCAGCGTCTGCGCGAAGGCCGACGAGCCGCCCGGGCGGTAGAGGCGCGTGTCCACGAAGTTCGGCACCACCTCGATCTCGCGCTTCACGCCGAACTCACGGACCGTGACGTCCTTGAGGTATTTCGAGACCGCCGTCACCGCGTCGCTCTGGTCGATCGACCACCGCGTGATCGGCAGGTAGGAACGGTCCTGGCCGACGATCGTGACGTCGGTGCCATGGAGCGTCGTGACGACCTTCAGCCGCACGCCGTTGCCGTTGCCCATTTCGCGCGCGAGGATCGCCGAGACCGCGTGCGGCAGTGCGTAGTGGACGTGGAGCAGGTCGAGGTGCGCGTGCCGGGCGACCTCGGCCATCTTCGTCGCGAGGGCGAGCGTGTAGGGCGGAGAGACGAAGAGGGGATACGAGGGAGCCACCACCTCGTGGAAGTGGACCCGCTCGCGCGGCAGATCCAGGCGGGAAGGCAGGGCGTACGAGATGAAGTGGACTTCGTCTCCGCGGGCCGCGAGGGCGATGCCGAGCTCGGTCGCCACGACGCCGCTTCCGCCGAAGGTCGGATAGCAGGTGATCCCGATTTTCATGCGTCTCTAGAAGCCGGGCTCGTTTCCTTCGAAGGCCTTCACGATGTCCTCGAGGCGAGGCGGCCGCGACGCCAGGAAGCCCTCGGCGAACTCGACGTTGATCATGGCGCCGTACTCGCGGGCGCGGGCGTCGATCATCTCGAGGAAGGACTTCTGGGCGAGCATGGTCTCGGGCTCGGTCGAGCCCTCCTTGTGGAACTGGCTCTCGAACGCCCGCATCGCCGCGCGCCGCACCTCGATGACGTCGGTCACGTCCACCAGGAACTGCGGTTTGTGCGAGAGGTACGTCGAAAAGTAGACCGTCTGCTGCGGCCGGTGCGCCGGGTGCTTCGTCTCGATCTTGCGGGTGCCGGCGTAGTAGCAGGCGTCGGTCACGAGCTGGCCGGCGCGGCGGTGGTCGGGATGGCGGTCGTCGGGATAGGGCGTGAGGACCAGGCGCGGCTTCTCCCGCCGGATCACCTCGATGACGGCGAGCTCCTCCTCGCGTCCCCGGCGCAGTCCTCCGTCGCCGAGGTCGAGGGACTCGCGGAACTCGGCGCCGAGGATCTCGGCGGCGCGGCGGGCCTCGCGGGCGCGGATCTCCGGCGTGCCCCGCGTGCCCATCTCCCCCCGGGTCAGGTCGATGATGCCGAAGCGATACCCGCGCTTCTTGAGCTTGACGAGCGTGCCCCCGCAGGTCAGCTCGACGTCGTCCGGGTGGGCGGCGATCGCGAGCACGTCAACCGGCATGCGCCTCTCCCTCTTTTTCCTGTTCGCCCAGTCCGAGGTCGACGATGGCCGCACCGGCCGCGCCCGTTCCGGCGACGCGGCGCAACGAGTCGAGGACGTCCTGCTTTCCGAACGCGAGCATCGCGGGAAGGGGCGCATAGACCCGTTCGGCGGGAACCGAGTCCAGGGCGGGAAGCAGCGCGTGCGCCAGCCGCTTGCGCCGGTTCGAGACGACGTCTCCCTTGCGCTCGGCCGCCTTGCGGGCGCGCTCGGCGAGCTGCTCGAACTGGTAGGCGATCTTTTTCGTCGCGTTCTCGAGCGCTCCCGAGAGCGTGGCGTCGATGCCTTCGAGCTCCGGACCGAGCGCGGCCAGCTCGCGCGACGTCGCCTCGGAGAGGCGGTTGACCGCTTCCGCCTGCGGCACCGGGAGCGGCGTCCCCGCGATGAACGGCTGCAGCAGATCCTCGTCGGGGATCTCGAGCTGCCGGGCGAGGCGGCGTTCCGCCGGGCCGCGCGTCACGAGGTGCGTGCGGGGGATGAGCACCGGCGGCGTCACCCCGAAGATCGGGAATATCGGGAGACTCTGGGCGTGGTAGGCGATCTCCGCCGCCCCGAGCACACTCGCCGCCATTGGGAAGAGGTACGACTTCAGGACCGGCCGGGTTATGACGTCCGCGGAGGGAATCGCCTCCCCGGCCTTCACGCGCTCGACGGCCGCCGCCAGATCCGTCACCCGCCGGCGGCCCTGGGCGTCGATCAGAAAGAACGGGAAACCCTCCGGCAGCGGCGCCGGAACCGGCTTGCCCGCGCGCTCGAGACGCGCCACGGTGTCGCGCAGCGTGGCCGACAGCTCCTCCGCCTTCGCGGCGGCCATGAGGAAAAATTCGACGGTCGCCGGGCGGACCTCCGGCGCCAGCGGCTCGATGACCAGCAGCGGGTCGGGAGCCACCAGATCGAGGAGCGTTTCGATGAAGGCCTCCCCGTAGGTCACGCCCGGCGCGCTGCGGGCGGCGAACGCTTCGAGGATCCGGTCGGCGTCGGCGTGCGTGTGCGCGGGATCCCCGCGGAACGCGTCGACGATCTCGCGGACGCGCTCGGGGATCGGCAGCCGGCCGACGGGCTGGCGGTTCTGCCGGTCGGCGCCCTCGAGCACCAGCTCCTGCGGCCCGTCGTGCGTGGGGCGCGCCGTGCGGGCGATCTCCTGCAGATCGTGGTCGTCGGTCAGCGCCCAGAAGACGGGCACGGCCGGCACGCCGCGACGCGAGAGCTCGCCCGCGATCCGGATCGCGTCGAGTGCCTTCATGAGCGTGAAGGCGGGACCCGTGAAGAGGCCGACCTGATGGCCCGCCGACACCGCGACGGCGCGGCCCGCGGCGAGGTCCTCGGCCATGCGCGCGGCTTCCCCCGTCGCGCCTCCCCGGTAGCGAAAGGCCGAGGCGGGGACGCGCGCCCGGCCGCCCTCGGCGAGGAGCTTGCGGCCGCGCTCGGCCATGGCGTCGAGCGTGGGCGGATCGGGAAAGAACTCCGGAAGCCCTTCCAGGAAATCGTAGAAGAGCGGCGAGAGGCCCGGATACTTCTGGAAAGGGATCACGCGGGGCGTCCTTTTGCCGTCGTCGTCGCCGTCGCTGCCGGCGGTTGGTTTCGCCGGCCGTCGCGCGAGGAGGATCAGCCTGGGCGAGTCCGGTCCCGAAGGCGATCCGTCGAAGTCTCCCCACGTCGCTTCCACCGGCAGCCCGGCGCGGCAGAAGAGCGAGACGAGCTCGTCGCGCGTGTAGGCTCGGACACTCTCTTTGAAAATCTCGGTCGAGCTCTCGCGGCGGACCTCGATCTCTTTTTCGATGCGCTGCGAGGCCGGGTTCCAGGAGCGGCGGATCGTGTACTCCTTCTCGCCGCAACATCGATGCTCCTCGGCGACGAGCCTCTCGAGGACCCAGTCGCGGGCGAACGTGTCGCACAGGAAGGCGCCTCCCCGGCGGAGCACGCGTTCGATCTCGGCGACGACGGCGACGTTTTCCGACTCGCGCAGAAAGTACCCGAAGCTCGTGAAGAAGTTGACGACGGCGGTGAAGGTGCCGTCCGGAAAAGGCAGGGACCGCATGTCGCCGCGCACCAGGCCCAGGCGCGGGTGGCGGCGCCGCGCCAGGTCCAGAAGGGGCGCCGAATAGTCGAGGCCGACCGTCGGGACTCCGGCTTCGGCGAAGGGGACCGAGTGGCGGCCCGATCCGCAGCAGAGGTCCAGAAGCGGCGCCCGCGGTCCCGGCAGCTGCGCCAGCGCGAACGTGACCTCCCGGCGCGCCGAGTCGACGTCCCGGTGGGGGTACAGGTCCAGGTATTCCTCGCCGAACCAGGATTCCCACCAGGTCATGGCGCGCGATTATGGCAGAGGGGTCGGAGGCGTTAGAGTTGCGCGCGATGAGGCGCGCGGCCCTTCTTCTCGTGTTCGTCGCCGGCGGGTTGTCCGCGTCGGCCGCCGCGATGGCGCAGGTGCGGCGCTCGCGCGCGACGCCGACTCCGGCGCCGACGGCCGGCCCCGTGGCGCCGCTGCGGGTCACGTCGCGCAAGGAACGTCTCGACCGCTACCTCCTCACGGCGATGCGGCGCTCGGGCGTGATCGCCTGGCTCGTGGTCACGCGCGAGAACTCCTCCGACCCGATCGCGTTCGACGTCGGCGCCGAGCATGCCGTCGGGCGCGCGGTCTGTCTCTTCGTGGACCGCGGCGAGAACCTGGAGCGCGTCGCCATCGTCGCGAGCTTCGACACCGACGCCTTCGAGAAGTCGGGCCTGTACAACCGCGTCATCCCGTACGGCAAGGAGGGCGCCGGAGGCATCCTTCTCGACGAGATCGCGAAGTACGGCCCGAAGACGATCGCGGTCGACCAGTCCAAGGACGTGCCCCTGGCCGACGGCCTGACCGCCGGCAACCTCCAGTGGCTGCGCGACTCCCTGGGCCCGGACTTCTCGAAGCGCCTCGTGTCGGCCGAAGCTCTCCTCGTCTCCTACCGCAGCCGCAAGACGCCGGCCGAGATCGCGAAGATGCGCGAGGCCGTGAAGAAGACCGAGGCGATCCTCGCCGAGGCGCTCACGCCCGCCGTGATCGTCGCCGGGAAGACGACGGAGAAGGACGTCGCGGACTTCATCCGCAAGCGCCGGCGGGAGATGGGTCTCGGCGCGTCGTGGGGCGACGAGCACGATCCCAACGTCACGGCGGGACGGGCGCGCGGGCATTCCGCGTCGACCGACGCCGTGATCTATCCGGGCGCCGTCGTCCACATCGACGCCGGGGTCGACGACGCCGGCTACAAGACCGACGTGCAGCGCCTCGCCTACGTGCTGCGTCCGGGGGAGACGGCCGCGCCGCCGGAGGTCCAGAAGGCCTTCGACACGGTCAAGGCGGCCAACCGGGCGGCGGCCGCGGCCCTGAAGCCCGGCGTCAAGGGGAACGAGGTCGACGCCGCCGGCCGGCGCGTCATCACCGAGGCGGGCTACGACGAGTTCATGCACGCCGCCGGCCATCCGATCGGCTTCTACACGCACGACCTGGGTCCGCTGCTCGCGCCGGACTGGCCCGATCGATACGGCAAGCTCGGCGCCTACGCCATCGAGCGCGACCAGACGTATGCCATCGAGCCCACGTTGACCACCGAGCTGCCCTGGCTGATGGGCGAGAAGGTGGGCTTCGGTCTCGAAGAGGACTACGTCGTGACCGAGAAGGGGAGCGAGCCGCTCGGCTCGCCGCAGGAAACGCTGATCCTGATCCCGAGCGCGCTCATGAAGGTGCGCGCGACGCGCGCGGGTCCTCTCCGGTCCTCGCGCTGCTCGTGGCGATCGCGTGCGGCGGCGGGCTCAAGACGATCTCGAAGGACGGGTACACCGCGACGCTCGCGTACTCCCCCGAGGAGCGGTACAAGGTCGCGGTGCGCGGAGAGTGGCGGCGCGTCGAGGGCACGGCCGACGGCGGCCCGCTCGTCAAGATCGCGCGGCCGGATCTCAAGGCGGTCTGGCAGTTCCGGCCCTCGACCAAGAAGCTCTTCGCGTCGCCCTGGTCTGCGACCGACGAGATCGTGCCGGGCTATCCCCTCGAGCCGGGCTTCGACCCGGCCGCGTACGCCGACCGATTCGGCGGCCAGATCGAGCGGATCGACGACGACACCCACGGGCTCCATCCCTGCGACCGCTGGCGCATGACGCTGCCCTCGGGCGACAGCGTCACGATCTGGGCGGCGCGCGACCTCGAGAGGCTCGTCGTGAAGATCGAGCACGCCAAGAAGGACCAGACCGACGAGTCCCAGCCCTTCACGACGACCGAGCTCCTGGACGTCCGGATCGGCGCGAAGCCCGACCTCTTCGAGCAGCCGAGGGGGTTCACGGTAGTGAAGAGCTACGAGGAGCTGATGCGCTAGCTCGGCGTCACCGGGGCGGCCGCGAGGGCCGCCCCTACGACGCCGGGCGAAGCTGGCGGCCGGCTCTACGCTCGGACGGTTGGGTCGTCAGGGGCGGGGCTTGCCCCCGCCCCGTCGAGCCGCGTCGTCTACGCCGCCAGGCGCTCTCTTCCCCGAATCGGCTGCAGAGGCTCGAAGTCGCGGAAGAGGATGTGGTCGTAGAAGTAGTGCACCAGCAGGAAGGACAGCACGACCACGTAGTAGCTCTTGTCCTGCGGGAAGCCGAGGCCCTTCCAGAGAATCAGGTAGATGACCCCGGCCGAGAACGTCGCGCCGATCATCGAGAAGTAGAACTTCTTGGTGTTCTCCTTGCCCGCCAGCGCGCGCGTCAGGTTGCTGCCGATCCGGCCCGTCTCGGCTTCGCGGCCCAGCATGAACCAGGTCAGCGCGAGGTACTGGAGCGAATGCCAGGTGTTGAACCCCTGGAACGACATGTCCAGGTTGTCGAACACGGGCACGACGAAGGCCATCGCGACCGTCATCGTCATGAAGAGCAGGCGCGGCCAGGAGGTCTCGCCGCGGCGGATCTCCCGAAACGTGCGCACCGCGTAGAACACGAAGAACGCGGCATAGCCGATCGTGAAGGCCACGGCCACGGCGCGATGCTTCAAGAAGTTCGGGAAGAAGAGCACCGCATCGCCCAGGGCGAAGCGGTCCTCGACGAACTTGTACATCGCCATCAGGTAGAGGGCGCCGAGGATGACCGCGCCGTCGAGCCAGCGGTCGAGGGCCCGCACGGGCCCGCCCGCCCGCATGCGGTACGTCTCGGAGATGAACTGGGCCTGGTGCGTCACGTGAAGCGAGGCCCAGAGGAAGAACCCGGTCAGGAGCAGGATGAAGGAATAGACCGCGCCCAGGATGACGAGGGTCGGAATGAGCACGAGCGGCAGGTAGGCCAGAAACCCCCAGCGCTTGCGGAAGCGCGGCTCGAACGCCGTGCGGAGGTAGGTCGAGTACATGTGCGGGCCGCCCACCAGGACGGTCACGGACAGGCCCACGATGAGGCTCGAGGTCCCCTCGGACATCCCGATCTTCTTCAGGAACCCGTAGGACAGGTAGGGAAGAAAGACCAGAACCCCCGACAGCGTCAGGAACAGCAAATCGAACCGTTTGTCGCGGATCCAGAGGGCGGAGTCCGCGCGCGGTCCCGCCATTGCCCTAGACGACATCCCCACCTCCCGCCGGATAATCCTACCAACCCCGGGGTCCCCGCGGGACCGACCAAATTGCTCCCGGGGGATCCCGTAAGATTATCAGCTCGATGCTACCTCTCGGACCCCTCCGGATCGACCCTCCCCTGGTGCTCGCCCCCATGGCGGGCATCACGGACCACGTCTACCGCCTGATGCTCCGGCGGATCGGCGGCGTGGGGCTGGTCACGATGGAGTTCATTTCCTCCGAGGCCATCACGCGGGGGAACGCGCGCCAGCTGCGCAAGATGGTTTTTTCGGACGAGGAGCGGCCTCTCTCGATCCAGATCTACGGCTCGGACCCCGAGCGCATGGCCGCGGCCGCGGACATCGTGGAGGAGCTCGGGCCCGACGTCTGCGACATCAACATGGGCTGCCCGGCCAACAAGGTGCTCAAGGGCTGCGCCGGTGCGGCGCTCATGGGCGACCTCCCGCTGGCGCGGAGCATCGTGCGCGCGGTGCGCGAGCGGCTCTCGATCCCGCTCACGGTCAAATTCCGTCTCGGCCTCGACGAGGGGCGCGTCAACTTCCTCGACCTCGCCGCGATGTGCGAGGACGAGGGCGTGGCCGCCGTCGCGATGCACGCCCGCACCGCGCGCCAGATGTACACCGGCCGGGCCGATTACGCGCGCATCGCGGAGCTGAAGCGGCGCGTCTCGATTCCGGTCATCGGCAACGGCGACGTGACGACGCCCGACGATGCGCGCGTCCTCTTCGAGGAGACGGGGTGCGACGCGATCATGATCGGGCGCGCCACGATGAAGAATCCCTGGATCTTCCGGCAGATCGCGGACGCGATGGCGGGCAAGCCCGTGCGCGAGGCGACGCTCGCCGAACGGCGGGATCTGATGCTGTCGCACTTTTCGGCCATCGAGGACACGGCCCACGATCCGAAGGAGGCGCTGCACAAGCTCCGGACGATGACGGGCTGGTACACCAACGGCCTGCCGCACGGACGGACGCTCCGGATCCGGATTTCGGAGCTCCAGACGCCGTCGGACTTCCGGCAGGCCGTCGGGGAGTTCTTCCGGGACCTCGAAAAGGCCGCCTGACCGGGCCGGGACCCGGGGTACCGGGAATTCCGGGCCGGCTGTTCGCGGTTCGGGTCTTGCGATGAAATCGCGATTCAAATCCCTGGCCGCGCTGACCTTTTACGTGCTCACGCTGTCCTCCGGCGCGTCCGCCCGCGCCCAGACGCGGGAGGCGCAGCTCTCGACCGAGGGCGGCAACTTCCCGCTC
This sequence comes from uncultured Acidobacteriota bacterium, assembly GCA_963723535.1. Classification (GTDB taxonomy): domain Bacteria; phylum Acidobacteriota; class Thermoanaerobaculia; order UBA5066; family Gp7-AA6; genus DAHUXD01. The sequence continues at coordinate 41,302 of CAVRRE010000004.1, read as the reverse complement.
TACATCACCGTCGAGTACCTCGGCATGGCGGGCATCAAGACCGTCGTCCGTGTCCGCCTGCGCGCGCCGGAGCTCTCCATGGCCGCCGCGAAGCGCGGCCTGAAGAGCTTCTCGGGAGAGCTCCAGGGGAGCTTTCTGAAGGACGAAAACATCGTTCAGGCCTTCAAGTACCCGGTCTCCGGCGCGCTGGACGAGCGGACGACCTTCTCGTACGCGTTTCTGCGGGCGGTCCAGCCCGGCGACTACGTCCTGAAGCTCGTGCTGTCGGCGCCGGGCGGAAAGCAGGTCGGCGAGGCGAAGACCGAGATCTCCGTGCCCGAAGTCGGAAACCCGTTCACGGCCGATCAGGCTCCGGGCGAGTCCTCGACGCTTCCCGCCGCCGAGGCGATCGTGATTGCCGACGAGGCGGGCACGGAGACCATGGACCCCGCGTCCGGCGGGTCGAAGGTGAAGATCCTCCCGCCGGCCCGCGAGGCGCCGATCGGCATCCTGCGCCTCGAGGCCGCGGTCGAGCCGCCGGTCACGAAGGTCGAGTTCTACCTCGAGGACAAGCTCATCCTGTCGCGCTCGCGGCCGCCGTACACCGTCGAGATCGATCTCGGCGAAGTCCCCCGCAAGCAGACGATCCGCGCGGTGGGGTACAACAGCGGCGGGAAGCTGATCGACGAAGACGCCTGGGCGATCAACCAGGGCAGCTCGCGGCTCGCCGTCAAGATCCTTCCCCAGCTCGATCCGGCGGCCGGCAAGGTCCGGATCAAAGTCGTCGTGCAGTCGATCTCCGGCGGCGTCGCGAAGCAGGTCGAGCTCTACCTCAACGACAAGAGGCTGAAGGCCTGGGCGACCGACGGTCCCTACGAAGTCACGATCCCGATGAACGAGTACTCGCGCGGCGAATTCCTGCGCGCCACGGCGATCGGCGAGGACGGCAAGGAGGCGAACGACCTCCGGATGCTGAAGGGCCCGAACACGACGATCGAGAACGTGCGTGTCGACGTCGTGCAGCTCCACATCTCGGCGGTCGACAAGAGCAACCGGTTCGTGCCGGGCCTCGCCGAGAGCAACTTCAAGGTCCAGGAGGACGGCCGCCCCCAGGCGATCACGGGCTTCGAGATCGCCGAAAAGCTCCCCCTCACGATCGGGCTCGTCGTCGACGGGTCGGGCTCCATGGAGAAGGCGATGCCCTTCGTCCACGAGGCCTCGGCCGCGCTCTTCCGGGGCCTGATCCGCGAAAAGGACCGGGGCTTCGTGATCGAGTTCCGCGAGCAGCCCCGGCTGATCCAGAACCTCACGGGCGACTCCAAGGAGCTCCAGCGCGCCGCCCGCGAGCCCTCGGCGCGGGGCGCGACGGCCCTCTTCGACTCGGTCGTGCTCGGCCTCTACCAGTTCCGCGCGCTGCAGGGCCGCAAGGCGCTCGTGGTCGTGACGGACGGCGCGGACAACCACTCCCACGTCGACTACGAGACGCTCCTCCGCTACGCCCGCACGGCCGGCGCCCCGATCTACTTCATCGCCGTGAACATCTCGGTTATCGACTTCGGCATCCGCGGCCAGATCAACGAGATCGCCCGCGAGTCCGGCGGCGACGTGTTCCACACGTCGAGCCCCGAGAAGGTGCGCGAGGTCGTCCAGCGGATCGAGGAGGAGCTGCGCTCTCAGTACATCGTCGCGTTCCGCACCGACTCGCAGAAACCCGACGGCGAGTACCGGGCGGTCGACGGTGGCGGTGGACAAGCCGGGAGTGTCGGCGAGGACGATCAAGGGATACATCCCCTAGGCAGGAACGTTCAAATGTTGAAATGTTGAAATGTTGAAATGTGAGGGAGGCTGAGACCTCCAGCCCTTCCAACATTTCAACACTTCGACACTTCAACTTCCGCCCATCCCCCCCAGCTCCACTTCCGATATCGCCGACCGCTTCCCCGCGATCGCGAGGTGGCGGACGTGGTGGCGGTGCCTTCGGGGCCGCGCGTAGATCGAGAACGCCTGCAGCGCCGCGAGCCACGCCACGAGCGCCATGGCGTGACGGAGCCAGTTGAACTGGGACCACTGAAACGCGACGGCGCGGGCGTTGGGCTCCATGCCGGCCATGAGGTGGAGCATCGTGGGGACGAAGTAGACGAACGTGAGGATCCGATCGCCCAGGGCCGAGAAGGCTGCGATCTTCCACCACTTCTGGGTCTCCGGGTCCGTCCAACGGAGAGCGAAGAAGCTCGCGATCGTCAGGGCCGTCAGCGGCACCGTCGTCACGTAGATCCAGAACCGCATGCCGGTATTGGCGGCGCGGGCGGCCGTCGCATTGAAGCCCCTCCCGCCTCCCGTCCACCGGGGGACTTCGATCCTCGTCTCGTAGATGCCGGCCCCCACGGCGATCCCGAGGTCGATGACGAAGAGCCAGAGAATGACGCGGGCGAGCTTCGACCTCATGGCGTCCCCCTCGGGGCCGGCTGGTTGCAAAAGGCGTTCCCCGGCCCCGGGCGCTATCGGGGGGCTATCGGGGAAATTCGCCACGATGGCGTGGCGGCCGCTCCAGCGCACGACGCGGGCGGGCGGCGAGGCGGTCATCATCTCGACGATGTCCTTCAGGCGGACCAGGGCGACGACGGGCCGCCCGGACCTCCAGAGGCCCCAGAACTGCTCCGCGCTCAAGAACAGGGAGTTCCGCACCGCCGCGCGTGTCTCGAATTGCGGCTCGAGCTCGCCCCGGTACGCGGCGACGGGGATCGGGGTCTTCAGCTCCCACGAAACCCCGTTCAGGTAGTCCTTGTAGCCCACGATCAGGACTCTTCCCTTGAGCGGAGCCGCCGCCTGGCGCGCGGCGTCGGCGAGCTCGGCCGTGAAGCGGGCCTGCGGTGTCCTGGGCCAGCCCAGGACGACCGCGAGCAGAAACGCCGACCAGGCGAACCCGAGGGAGCTGAGGGCGAGCTTCGGAGCGTTCCCGGCGAAGAGCACCGCGAACCAGGACCCGAGAACGAGGATGGCCAGAGCCGGAGCGATGAGACCCTCGAGCCGGAGCTCGCGGGCCGCGGCCCGGAGCTCGGGATGGGCGAGGAGGCCGACCGCCAGCCCCGTCCCGAGCAGGGCCGTGAGCATCCAGGGGCGGCGCGTGCCGGTCTCCGGCAAGCCGCGCGCCGCGAGCACCGCGGCCGCGGGAATGGCCGGAAAGAGATACGGAGGCAGCTTGCTGCCCGAGACGGAGAAGAAGACGAAGACGACCGTGAACCAGACGAGAAAAAAGAAGGCCGCATCGGCCGCGCGCAGGGCCTTCGCGAAGCCGCGGACGAAGAACACGACTCCGGGCAGAAACCCGAGAAGAAAGACCGGCACGAAGTAGTAGACGGGCCCGGTGCGCTTCGCCGCCGCCGAGGAGAAGCGTTGGAAGTGCTCACGGATGAAAAAGAAGTCGAGGAACCCGGGATGGCGATTCTCGACGGCCAGAAACCACGGCAGCGACAGGGCGACGAAGACGAGGGGTGCGGGGGAGAGCACGAGCGTGCGGAGCGTCGTCCATAGCCGTCCGGTCGAGACGGCCCAGATGAAGAAGATGGATCCCGGCAGGACGACGGCGACGAGGCCCTTCGTCAGAAAGGCCGCGGCGCACATCGCGCCGAAGAGAGCGGCCATGCCGATCCACGGCCGCTTCTCCTCGCGCCGGAGCACGGCCGCGCGCCCCGACAAGAGCGTTGCCGTGAAGAAGAAGGTCAGGAGGCCGTCCGTGAGGTTGGTCCGCGAGAAGAGAAACCCCATCGGCGCGGCGAGGAAGAGAACCGCCGCGGCGAGGCCGCCGGCCGCGATCCCGCGGGCTGCGACGAAGACGAGCAGGACCGTGCCGGTCCCGGCGAGCCGCGTCGGCAGCCGTGCCGCCCACGGCGTCTCGCCGAACACGCGCAGCGACGCGGCATTGAGCCAGTAGAGAAGCGGCGGCTTCTCGAAGTACGGGACGCCGTTCAGGCGCGGGACCAGGAGATCGTTCGCCGCGAGCATCTCCCGCGGGATCTCGGCGTAGCGCGTCTCGTCGGGTTCGGCGAGCCCGGAGCCGGAGGGCTCGAGCCAGACGATGGCGAGGAGGAGGACGAAGGCGAGGAGAAGGCTGCGGGATCCCGGGGGTCTGGCCGGAAGCTCCTCCATTACCTGGAGTCGAGTGTACTCGCAGGCTGCCGAAAGATGGATGCGGGCGTCGTGTCCGGCACTTTGCTTCCGGCGCCCGTTCTACGCCATTGCCAGCTAGATGTTGTCGTTCAAGCAGGCGCCGGCAAAGTGCCGTCCACCCTTCGGGTTACGGCGGCGCGGGGCCATCTGCGGCGTCATCGCTCCTCGACGATGCGCGAGGCATCGCCGTCGTCGCGCTTCCTTGCATCTGGCTCCGCGGCGCTCGTAACGCCATCCCACACCCTCTTTCAGCAGCCTGCTAAGATTCCGGCGCTTTGACCGCCGCATCTCCCAACCGCTGGGCCCTCGTGCTGGGCGCGTCCTCCGGCTTCGGCGAGGCGTGCTCCCTCGAGCTCGGCCGGTCGGGCTGGAACGTCTTCGGCGTCCACCTCGACCGGAAGGCCACGCAGGCGAACGCCGACCGCATCGCCGGCGAGATCCGCGCGGCCGGCCGGCGGGCCGAGTTCTTCAACGTCAACGCGGCCGACGACGAGAAGCGCGCCGAAGTCATCGCGGCGATCAAGGGCACCTGCGGCGCCGAGCCGCCGGAGTCCCGCGTCTCGGTCGTCCTCCATTCGCTCGCCTTCGGGACCCTCAAGCCCTTTTTCGGGGAGCCCCGGGAGAACGCGATCTCCAAGGCGCAGATCGAGATGACGATGGACGTCATGGCCAACTCCCTCGTCTACTGGGTGCAGGACCTGCACTTCGCGGGTCTGCTCTCCCCGGGAGGGCGCGTCTTCGCGATGACCTCCGCGGGCGACCACATCGTGTGGCCCTCCTACGGCGCCGTCTCGGCGGCCAAGTGCGCGCTCGAGTCCTACGTCCGGCAGCTCGCCGTGGAGCTCGCGCCGAAGGGCGTCGCGGTCAACGCCCTGCGCGCGGGCGTGACCGACACGCCGGCGCTGCGCAAGATTCCCGGCAACGCCGGGATGATCGAACGCACGCTCGCCCTGCATCCGGCCGGCCGGCTGACGACGCCGGCCGACGTCGCCCGGGCGCTCGTGAGCCTCTGCGGCGCGGGCGGCGCGTGGATCTCCGGCAACGTCATCGGCGTCGACGGCGCCGAGGACATCGCGGGCGGAAGGTAGAAGGGCGAGTTTGTCCTCGGGTCCCTTCGAGCTCGTCCGGGAGAAGGCCGGCTTCCGCGAGTACCGCCATCGCTCCAACGGCCTCTCCGTTCTGCTGCTGCAGAACCGCGTCGCCCCGGTCGTGACCTTCGCGATCGTGTACCACGTCGGCAGCCGCAACGAGGCCGTCGGCCACACGGGCTCGACGCACCTGCTCGAGCACCTGATGTTCAAGGGCACGCCCGAGTTCGATCGCGCGCAGGGGACGGCGGTGGCCGCCGTGCTCGACGCCCTCGGCGCGCGGTTCAACGCCACGACGTGGTTCGACCGGACGAACTACTACGAGACGATTCCCTCGGACCAACTGGACGTCGCCGTCCGCATCGAGGCCTCGCGCATGCGCCGGGCGCTGCTCCGCGACGAGGACCGCATCCCCGAGATGACGGTCGTCCGCAACGAGTTCGAGCGGGGCGAGAACTCGCCCTTCCAGGTCCTCTACAAGCACACGTTCGCGACGGCGTTCCGCGAGCACCCGTACCACCATCCGACGATCGGCTGGCGGAGCGACATCGAGGAAGTCTCGACGGCGCGCCTGCGCGAGTTCTACGACACGTTCTACCACCCGAACAACGCGACGGCGATGGTCATCGGCGACTTCGACGAGACGGAGACGCTCGCCCTCCTCGCCCGCGAGTTCGGGAAGATCCCGGCCTCGCAGGCGCCCATCCCGCCGGTCTACACGGTCGAGCCTCCGCAGGAAGGCGAGCGGCGTTTCGTGGTGCGGCGCGTCGGCCAGGTCGCGTGGGTCGGGCTCTCCTGGAGGACCGTCGCCGCGCGCCATCCGGACACGCCCGCCCTCGCCGTGCTCGGGAACATCCTCGGCGGCGGGATCACCTCGCGCCTCCACCAGGCCCTCGTCGAGAAGTCGCTCGCCCTCTCCGTGACCGTCGTTCCCTGGCAGCTCCACGACCCGGCGCTCTTCTCGGTCTTCGCGCCCGTGCGCCCCGGAGTCGAGCCGTCCGAGGTCGAGTCGGTCATCCGCCGCGAGATCGCCCGGATCGCCGCCGACGGCGTGACCGAGGCCGAGTGCGCGAAGGCGCGCACGCAGATCGAGGCCGAGGTGATCTTCGACCGCGACTCCAGCGATCAGATCGCCGCGTCGCTCTCGGAAGCCATCGCCGTCGCCGACTGGGTGTGGTACGCGGACTATCCCGACGCGATCCGGGCCGTCACGACCGAGGACGTCCGCAGCGTCGTCCTCTCGCATCTCCACGACGACGGACTGACGGTCGGGCTCTTCCTGCCCCGGAACTCGGAAGGCGCCGGCGCGCCACCGGCCGCCGGCGAGGAAGACGGGGAGGCGGCGTGAGCGTGAGCGCTCCCGCGCGGCGGGCTCCCTTCGCCGAGGCGGTCCGCCAGCGTTCGCTGCCCAACGGCGCGCGATTCTTCGTCCTCGAGAATCACTTCAACCCCACGGTCGCGATCTCGGGCTCGCTTCGCGCCGGCCGGCTCTACGCCCCCGCGGATCGGCGGATGGTCGCGTCGGTCACGGCCGGCGAGCTTCTCAAGGGCACCGCCCGCCGCACGAAGATGCAGCTCGCCGAGGATCTCGAGAGCCGCGCCGTCAGCCTCTCGTTCAACTCGGACTCCTCGGATCCGGTCGGCGTCGACATCTCGGGAGCGGCGCTCTCCCGTGAGACCGACGTGCTTCTCGAGGCGCTGGCCGAGGTCCTGCGGACGCCGACGTTCCCCGCGGACGAGCTCGAGAAGGAGAAGAAGCGGCTCGTCGGTTCGATCCGCCAGCAGCAGGACCAGACTTCGGTCCGCGCCTACGAGCGGGCCCTCGCGCGCATCTACCCTCCGTCCCATCCGCTGCATCGGCTCAAGGGCGCCGAGCGGATCGCGCGCGCCGAGGCCCTCGAGCGCGACGACCTCGCGCAGTTCTACGCCGAGCGCTACGGCGCGCAGTCTCTCGCGCTCGTGGTCGTCGGCGACGTCGACGCGGAGCGGATCCTCGACCGCCTCGAGGCGGCCTTCGGCGACTGGGCGGCCGGGCCCGAGACGCCGATCGCCGCTCCGGCCGTACCCGCGGTCTCGCCCGGAAGCGAGGTCGTCTTCATGGCGGACAAGGCCAGCGCCGACGTCGTGATCGCGTCGCCCGCGGACCTCCGGCGCATGGACGACGACTTCCTCGCCTGCTCGCTGGCCAACGCCGCCCTCGGCCAGTCCTCGCTGACGTCCCGCCTCGGCGTGCGCGTGCGGGACACCGAGGGCCTGACGTACGGGATCCACTCGAGCATCTCGGCGACGCACGTTGCGGGGCCCTTCGCCGTGAGCCTGACCGTGAAGCCCGACAGCCGCGACGCCGCCGTGGAGTCCGCGCTCGACGAGATCCGGAAGTTCCTCCGCGAGGGGATGACGGACAAGGAGCTCGCCGAGGAGAAGAGCTCCCGCATCGGGCGCTTCAAGGTCGACCTCGGCTCGAGCAGCGGCATCGCCGATGCCCTCGACGCCGCGGTCTACTATGGCTTCGGCGTTTCCTATCTCGACGAGTTCCCGTCGAAAGTCGCCGCCGTGACGCGCGAGCAGGCCGACGCGGCTTTCGCTCGCCGCGTCCGTCCGGAGGACTTCACGATCATTTCGGCCGGGAGCTTCGAGACCGGTGCCTCCGCCGAAACCGCTGGAAGTGCCGATCTGAACGTGAAAGAATCCCGCCCCGAATGAGACGTCCCCAGCACCGCCGCCCGATGCGCCGCCGCCCGGGCGAGGCGCCGCCCACGCACCGCGTCTGGCTCTCGCCGGAGCAGCCGTTCCGCGAGGGCCCTGCGACCGAGGGGCGGTCCTTTTTCCGGATCCGCCTGGACAACGAGCCGTCCCCCGAGTGGATGCGGGCGTACCGCGCCGGCCTGCTGGGCCTGTTGCCCGACGATCGCGACGCGGTCATGCGCTTCGAGTGGCAGGGAGACTCGGTGCGGTTCGCCGCGGGCGACGCCGAGGTCGGAAAGCTCCGCCGCGTGCTCGAGCAGCGCGTCCAGGCCGTGAACCACATCCTCTCCGGCGGCCGCGCCGTCGAGCCCTAGCGCGTCCGGCGGAGGGTCCGGGTTGCTCAGGCCAGCCCCGTGAACCGCCGCTTCCTCGTCGAGCACGTCCTCAAGCCCTACAAGGGGCCGCTCCTCTTCGCGTTTATCGCGATGCTCATCGAGACGGCCGCGAGCCTCGCGGAGCCCTGGCCCCTGAAGGTCGTGCTCGATTCGGTCATCGGCCATCACCCCCTGCCGCACTTCTTGTCGGGCCTCAAGGACATCCTCGGGTCGCACAAGGGAGGCACGGTCGCCGTCGCCGCCTTCGCCGTCGTCGTGATCGCCCTCGTCGACGCGATCTCCTCCTATTTCGATTCGTACCTGACGACGAGCGTCGGCCAGTACCTGGCCCACGACCTGCGGCGAAAGGTCTACCACCACCTCCAGCGCCTCTCCCTCTCGTACTACGACCACCACAAGCTCGGCAACATCCTCTCGACCATCACCGACGACATCGACAACGTCCAGTCGTTCTTCTCGGGCTCGATCCTCTCCATCGCGGTCGACGTCTTCACGATCGTCGGCATGTTCGCCGTGATGCTCTACATCGACTGGAAGTTCACGCTGATCGCGATGGCCGTGACGCCGTTCCTCTTCCTCTTCGTCCAGCGCTTCACGCGGCTCGTCAAGCAGTCGACGAAGGCGGTGCGCGCGAAGGAGAGCGAGATCGTCTCCACGGTGGAGGAATCCCTCGGCGCGATCCGGGTCATCCAGGCCTTCGCCCAGGGCGACCTCGAGGAGGAGAAGCTCAGCAAGCGGAGCGAGGAGTCGGTCGAGGCCGCTCTCCAGGCGCGCCGGATCAAGGCCCTCCTCTCGCCCGTCATGGACGTCGTGGCCGCGATCGGCACGGCCCTGGTCCTCTGGTACGGGGCGAGCCTGGTCATCGCGAACGAGATGACCGCGGGCTCCCTCGTCGTCTTCCTCCTCTACCTCGGCAAGATGTTCAAGCCGATGCAGGACCTCGCGAAGATGACGAACGCGGCCTCCAAGGCGGCCGTCGGCATGGACCGCATCCAGGAGATCCTGGACAGCGACGCGCTGCTGGCCGAAGCTCCCGACGCGAAGCCCGCGCCGAGCCTCGCGGGACACGTCGCCTTCGACCACGTGGCCTTCGGCTACGAAGCCGACAAGCTGATCCTCCAGGACGTCCACTTCGAGATCCCCGCCGGCAAGATGGGGGCGATCGTGGGCCCGACCGGCGAGGGGAAGTCGACGCTGATCAACCTGATCCCGCGCCTCTACGATCCGGCGAAGGGCACGATCAGGATCGACGGGAAGGACCTGCGGACGTTCACGCTGAAGTCGCTCCGCGACCAGATCAGCTACGTCCAGCAGGAGACGGTCCTCTTCGACGAGCCGATCTGGAAGAACATCGCGTACGGGAAGCCCGACGCATCGCGCGCCGAGATCGAAGAGGCCGCGAAGCTTGCGAACGCCGACGAGTTCATCCAAAAGCTCCCCAAGGGCTACGACACGCTCGTCGGCGAGCGGGGCGCGGCGCTCTCGGGCGGCCAGCGCCAGCGCATCGGGATCGCCCGGGCGATCATCCGCAACTCGCCGATCCTGATCCTCGACGAGGCGACCTCGGGGCTCGATGCCCACTCCGAGGCGCTCATCGTCGAGGCGCTCGACCGCCTGATGAAGGGCAAGACCTCGCTCGTCATCGCCCACCGGCTCGGCACGATCAAGCAGGCCGACAAGATCATGGTGCTCAAGGGCGGGAAGATCGCCGAGCAAGGGACGCACGACGAGCTTCTCGCGCGCGGCGGCGAGTACGCGGACCTCTATCGCCTCCAGTTCGGCGCGCAGGCGAAGGCCGCCGCGAAACCCGCCACGGAGGATTTGAGGGTTAAGATTCCCCACCCATGACCCGGAAACCGACCCGTGAGCTCGTCGTGCTTCCCGACGACGGGATCCGCCCCGTCCTCGCCGCGATCGCCGCCGCGAAGACGTCCATTCTCGTGAAGATGTTCCTCTTCTCCGAGCCCCGGCTCATCCGCGCGCTCGTGGCGGCGCACAAGCGCGGCGTCAAGGTGCGCGTCATGCTCAACCCCGCGCGCCGGTCGGGCAAGTCGGAGAACCGCGAGGCCCACCGAAGGTTGAAGGCCGTGGGAATCCAGTCTCGGGACACCCATCCGGACTTCGAGGTCTCGCACGAGAAGTCGATGGTCATCGACGGCGAAATCGCCTTCGTCAAGTCGCACAACTGGGCCCCCAAGAACTTCGGCGGCACGCGGGACTACGCCGTCATCACCCGCGATCCGGAAGAGGTGGCCGAGGTCGCCGAGGGATTCGAGGCCGACTGGAAGCGGGAGACCTTCGATCCGGAAAAGCGGCTGCTCATCTGGTGCCGCGGCAACGGCCGCGCGCGGATCGCCCGCTTCATCGACGGCGCGAAGAAGGAGCTTCTCCTCCAGAACGAGCGTTATCAGGACCCGACGATCGTCGAGCGGCTCGTGGCGGCCCACTCCCGGGGCGTCAAGGTCCACCTCATGTCGCTGCCGCCGCACGCGCTCAAGGAGAAGAAGATCCTCGAGGGCGTCGCCGGGCTGCGCGTGATGCACGACGTCGGGATCAAGATCCACAAGCTCAAGGGGCTCCACCTCCACGCGAAGATGCTCCTGGCGGACGGCAAGCGGGCCATCGTGGGCTCGATGAACATCGCGCCCGGGAGCTTCGACTCCCGCCGCGAGCTCGCGATCGAAATCGACGACAAGCCTCTCGTCAAGCGTCTGAAGCAGGTCTTCCAGGAGGACTGGGAAAACTCCAGGCCGATCGACCTCTCGGACGACGGCATCCGGAACGACCTCATCAAGCACGGCACCCCGGAGTCCAAGCTCGCCCCGGTCCTGAGAGTCAGGGCTGAGGCCTCACCCCTCCCACTCGAGCTTGCGGTAGTCGAAGGCGGCGCTGTCGCGGGCGTCGAACTTGACGATGTCGAAATAGGGCGACAGGTCGAAATCGCGCGGGACGCAGAGGGTCGGATGCCGCGCGCGCAGGAGACCGCTGTAGGCGCGCCGCGTCGGCCGGCCGAGGAGCTGCTGGCGGAGGCGCTCCCCGGCGGTGCGCGGCTTCTGCCGGACGGGCACGGGCAGGATCGGGAACTTCACCTTCGCGAAGGCCTCGGCGATGACGGACGAGCAGATGGTCTCGGTCTCCACGCCGCTTCCGAAGTGGAGCGCGTCCTCGCGCAGATCCGGCGGAATCATCTGGAACGGCAAGAAGTACCGCGTCAGGTCCCAGAAGTTGCGGCGGTCGTATTTCCACCCGATCCGCGAGGTGACGTGGTCGAGGACGATCTGCAGGTCGTCGGGCTTGAGCCCCACCGGCCGGCAGATCCGCAGGTTCAGGTCGATGTACTTGACGGCGGGCGAGACGACGACGCCGCGGTCGACGAGCGCCTCGACGATCAAGTACTTCGCTTCCCGGCCGAAGCGCCGCTGGATGTCGGCGCGCGTGGCCGGGTCCTTCCGCAGGAGCGCGTCGCCGATGAAGAACGCGCTGTGCGACCAGGACGACATCGTCAGGTACTTGATCGCCTGCGAGACGCGCTGGTCGCCCTCGACGAGGAGGACGTCGCCCGGGCGGAGCGTCGCCTTGAGCTTGGCCGGCTCGTTGTCGACGAACCGGTAGTAACGCTTGCGTCGTCGGGTGAGCCGGCGGACGAACCAGTCGGAGAGGGTGCGGTGAGTCCTCGTACCTACTCGTCCGGCAGTTCGGGCTCCTCCTGGACCTCGCGCTTGGTGCCCGGCGCGAGCAGGTCCATGAGGAGATCGGGCAGCCCTTCGGAGAACTGGCTGCGCGGCATCACACGCGTGACGCCGGCCGCCTCGGCCTTGCGGGCGAGCTCCTTGTCGACGTGGGAGAGAAAACCGATGACGGGCACGTCGCTCGCGGACTTCCCGCGGCGCAGCGCCTCGACCGCGGCCACCGCGTCGCCGTTCGACGACAGCTCCATCAAGACCGCCGCCGCGCCGGCGCTCGCGCTCGCGAGCTCGCTCGGCTTGACGAAGGTGACCGGCACGTTCAGGTGACGCGCGGTCGCCTCGATCTTCGAGCGGAAGAAGAGGTCTTCGACACAGGCGACCACCGACTTGGTCATGGGCTGTCTGATTCTATGTCAATCGGGAGGACGCCGCCGGGGCTCGTTATCGGGCTCGAGCCGCTTCGCCCCTTGCCGGAATCCTCCTCACGTTCCGGCTCTGGCGCGAACGTCGCTCGAGGTGTCGACGACGGCTCCAGGCGGGCGGACGAGGCGATCCGGGGCAAACGGCCTTCGCAGGGACCAGTCGGTCACGACGTGCTTCCCATAGATGGCGCCGTCGGTGCCGACGGTGTGGTAGCGGGTTGGCACGAGCACGCCGTCGACCGATGTCCAGTCGTCGTAAACGTGAGTGATCGGTCCAACCTGGGTGGCTCCAGGTGGAGCGTCCATCAGATCGAGCAAGGGACCGTAGCCGACGGCATACTCCAGGGCGCGCAGCCGCGAAGTCACGGGGTCGAGGTACAGGCGGTAGTACACGGCGCTCGGAGGCTTCGAGGAGTCCTTCGGAAAGCGCACGATGAACGTGGGCAGCAGCTGTTCCTGGCCGGGAACCTTCGCCGGCGGTGCGGCCTCGAGCCGGGCGCCCGGGACGAGGCTGAGGAAGGGCGCGATGACGCTGTACTGGGTCAGCTTGATCATGACTTTGGGCGGGTTCCCGATGCTCCAGTCCGAGGCCCACACTTCGCGCCCGTTCCAGGCGAGACGGCTGCCGTGGTTGGGATACTCGTGGTACGCGTGGCCCGTGGATCGCTCGATGACCTCGATCGAGCGCCAGTGGCGGCCCTCGTCGCCATCGAACTCGAGCGTGTGGTCATAGCTGACGGTCGAGGCCGCCTCCCACGCGCTTCGGCCGCCGTGCGCGGCGACGAGCCGCGCCGCGAGATCCTCCGGCCCGGCGGCCGCCGGCGTCCGGCCGGCATCGCAACCATGCTCAGCATCGTCCAGGCGAATCCGTGGAGTTTCATCGGCGCTCCTCCGGCCGCGCGCGTCGGCCGACACGCGACGTTACGGAGCGGAGCCGCCGGGGTTTTTGTCTGGTCCGCGACCTTCAGAACATCTTGACGAGATCCACCAGGACCCGGTTGACCCAGTCGTGGACGTCGAGGCGCCGCTGGATGCTGAAGGAGCCCTGAAGGTACAGGCGGGGCAGGAACGTCCAGGCCACCCCCACCCGGTGGCCCTCGTACCAGGTGTGGTACCACCAGTCGTCGGTGTTGTAGGCCCCCATCGTGGCGTTGCGCTCGATGTACTGGTAGGCGTAGAAGCCCCGGAAGTCTCCCGGTGCTCCGACCTGCCCGGCCACGACCGCCGCCTCGTAGGCCGAGGTTCTGGTTCTCGTTGGCCGAGAAGTTCATCAGGCCGTCGAGGGAGACGAGGATCGGCACCGTCCCGATCGGGAAGCGCAGCCTCAGGAACAGGTCTCCGACGTTGAATTTCGACGTGAACTGGAGCGCGCCGTCGACAGTCGTCGTCGTGTTCTCGCGGAAGTAGGGCTCGAAGAGCTCCCGCGGCTGGAACCACCAGAAGGCGAACGAGGCCTGGATCTGGAACTCCGTCGGATCGCCGTGCTGCCACTGCAGCTGGCCCGCCGCGATGCGCGTCTGGTCGCTGTAGTGCTGCGGCCCGTAGAAGCCGGCGCCCCAGAGCGTCCACGCCCCGTCCGGAGTCGTGTAGGACGCCGCGATCCCGGGCGTCTGGATGTCGCGGTCCCAGAAGAGCTCGGTCGCCGCGAGCGGCATGCCGAAGCGGCCGGCGCGCACCGAGAAGTTCCCGGGAGTCCAGAGGACGTACCAGCGGTCGGCCGAGGCCCAGCGGGAGATGTAGTTGTCCTGGTAGGGATAGGCGTACTTCTCGGTGCCGTAGTCGAAGATGCCGCGGACGCCGATCCGGAAGTCGCTCCACGGCTCGAAGTCGATCTCGGGCCGCAGCTCGAAGCGGCCGCGACTGATCGCTTCTCCTTCGTAGGGGAGGTGGCGACGTTGTCGTAGCGCGCCAGGAAGTCCCAGCGGAGCGAGAACTTCGGCTTCACCACCGGCTCCTCGAAGTACTGCTCGTTCCGGCGCCGGCGGTGTCGCCGGCGTCTCCTGCGCGAAGCCACACGCCGCCAGCAACGACGCCGGCAAGGAGAGGGCGAGCGCTCCGCCTCACGCGGCCTGCGCCGTCGCCCGCGTCAGCGCCTCGTAGAGGTCGTTGACCGACTGGTAACGGTCCTTCGGATCCTTCTGCATGCACTTGAGGATGATCTGCGAGATGCGCGGATCGATCCTCGGGTTGCGCGCCTGCGGCGACGGCGGAGTCTCCTGGATGTGCTTGAGGACCACGGCGAGGGGCGTTTCGCCCTCGAAGGGAATGGTCCCCGTGAAGACCTCGTACAGCACGACGCCCGTCGAGTAGATGTCGGAGCGGAAGTCGAGCGCCTTCCCGCGGGCCTGCTCGGGAGACATGTAGTCGGGGGTGCCGACGACGGTGCCCTCGGCCGTCATGCCCCGCTCCTCTTTGAGGCGCGCGATGCCGAAGTCCATGATCTTCAGCCCGCCCGTCGCCTCGATGATGATGTTCTGCGGCTTGATGTCCCGGTGGATGACGCCGACCTCGTGGGCCGCGGCGAGCCCCGCGCAGATCTGCTTGGCGATGCGCAGGCCCACCGGCGTCGGCAGGATGTCGCCCGCCTCGACGAGCTGCTTGAGCGTCAGCCCCTTGATGAACTCCATCGAGAGGTAGCGCAGCCCGCCCGACTCGCCGAGGTCGTGCGTGCGCAGGATGTTGGGATGGGTGATCCGCCGGGCGAGCCGGATCTCCTGCTTGAACCGGTCGAGAAGCGTCGGGTCCGCCGAGAGGGCCTCGCTCCGCAGCGTCTTGATCGCCACGGCGTCGTCGAGGTCGCGGTCGTGCGCCCGGTAGACGACGCCCATCCCGCCGCGGCCCAGCACGCCCTGGATCTCGTAGCGTCCGGCGAAGGTCTGGCCCACCGTCGGCTCTCCGCCGGCGCGCGTCTGGATCGCGCTGGGCGTGGCCACGACCGTCTGGGCGTCGCTGCCCATCGTTATCGTCAGAGACGCCACGTACTGCTCGAGGGCGGCCTTCTCGCGAAGCTCGTCGAGCATCGCGCGGAACGAGCGGGCGAGGATCCCGATCTCGTCCTTGGACTCGACCGGCAGATCCGCCGCGTCGAGGTTGCCGACGCGCACCTGCTCGGTCGCGCGCACGAGCCGCCCGACGCCGCCCGTGATCCGGCGCGCGAGGAAGAACGACACGATGAACGCGATCACCAGAGCCGCGAGGCCCACCGCGATCAGGATCGTCTGGATCTGCCGGAAGGCCGCGAGCTCGCGATCGCGGCTCCGCAGCGCCACCGCCGCTCCCACGAGCTGGTCCGTCGAGGAGCGGATCGGCAGGAAGTAGGCGAGGTAGGTGTCGCCCGCGAGGTCGAGCGCCAGCGGACCGATCGTCTTACCCTGGCGGAGGACCGCCTGCACGAGGTCGGGCCGGCCCTCGATCGCCGCCATGGCCGGCGCGGTCGCGCCGTCCGAGCGTCGAGGCCGCGAGCGAGGCCTTCGCCGGCTCCGAAGGCTTGGCCGCGTCGGCGAGGAACACGACCTGCGTGTTGAGGAGCCGCTCGAGGTTGGAGGCCACCTCGTCGTTGATCTGGAAGGCCGCGGCGATCACGCCCGTCAGCCGCGAGCCGCCTTCGAGGACCGGCATCGCGACGACGTGGTAGAGCTTGCCGCCCGAGAGCCAGATCCCCTCGGTCTGCGCGCCCTGGAGCGCGCCCGCGATCGTCGGCACGGCCGACAGATCCGCCGAGTAGGGGAGCGGGCGGTCCGTGCGCGCGAGGGCCACGCCGCGCGGGTTCGTCGCGATCATGAAGTCGGCGCGGGCGCTCGAGGCCTGCTCGCGCTTGAGCGTGTCGAAGACCGTCGCCGGGTCCGGCTCCCCCGTTTCCGGAACGAGCGTCGACATCATCGAGATCGTGCCGGCGTTGTTGACGACCACGGCGAGCGCGCGATGGAGCTCGTCGTAGCGGTTCTGCTGGAACGACTCCCAGCCCGGCCCGGCCTTCTTCAAGTCCTCGTCGATCTTGGCGTCGGCGACCTGCCGCGCGCGGTAGGCCGCGACCGCGACGGCGCCGCCCACGGCGATCAGGATCAGAAGCGCCATGGCGAGGAAGATCTTGAGCGTCAGCGAGAACCGGGGCGGCTCGGGCGGAGGGAGCTTGAGCCCCTTCGGCCGGACCTCGCCCGAGGTCTTGCCGGCGGCCGGCGTCGCCGGAGCGGCGGGCTAGTAACGCTCATCCTCGTCGGCCGGCGGAGGCTTGTAGTCCTTGCCGTACTTGTTCTTGTGGGGCTCGGGCTTGAACGCCGAGACGTCGATCCGGATCGGGTCGCCCGGGGACGTGTCGCCGCCCGACGCCTTGACGGTGATCGGAACGCTCAGCTCCGCCCCCGCTTCCTCGTGCCAGACCTTGAGCGTGTGCGCTCCGGCCGGGACGTTCTGAAGCTCGAAGGCGCCGCTCGCCGGCGTGACGGCCACATAGTCCGAATCCACGACCATCACGAACCCGATCATCTGCGGGTGGATGTTGCAGTACACGCGCACGAGGCCGGCTTCCGCGAAGGTCTGGGGCTTCGAGGCGCCGCTCCGGTAGAGGCCGAGGTCGAAGCGATTGCCGGGCGAGACAGAGAAGACGTTGTGGTAGATCGGATCGGCGTTGGGGAACTGGACCGTCGTGTTCTTGGGGACGGCGACCACTCTGGGCTGGAAACGTTTGGAGGCCTGCTTCATTTCTCCGGATAGCGCTTTGGCTGGCCCGGGCGCCCGCGTCCCTTCGACCCAGACGACGGCGTTCGAGGCGTCGGGAAGCTCCTTGCCGTCCTTGACCAGGATGACTTTGCCCGAGACTGTGCCGGCAGCGGCGGACGCCGTTACGAGGAAGGCCAGGAGTACGGCGGCGCCGCGCTTACCCATGATTCCTTGGGAAAAATCATAGCATCGGGCATCATGGCGAGGACGGAGGGCCCATGACCGAGAAGCGCGTCGAGATTTTCGGAAAAGACACCTGACCCTACACGGCCGCGGCCCGTGAGGACTACGCGAAGCGCAAATACTTGGTCCGGTACGTCAACGTCAAAACCGACAAGACGGAGCTCGAGCGGATGATCCGGATTTCCGGAGGCCGCGAGGTTCCGGTCATTCTCGAGAACGGAAAGGTCACCGTCGGGTTCGGCGGCACCTGAGGCGTCTGAGCGCCCCGGTCGGGGCGCATATAATCCCCGCCCAACGATTCAACCTTTGACTTAGAGGTGGAGGTCGCATGGCGCATGAGGCCGCTTCGGGATCGGCTTTTCGTCCTTACATTCCCCCGGAAAAGGACATCCCGGAGTTCACCCCCAAGGCGATCATCCTCGGCGCATTCTTCGGCATCCTCTTCGGCGCCGCGACGGTGTACCTCGCGCTCCGCGCCGGACTGACGGTCTCCGCCTCGGTGCCCATCGCGGTCCTCTCGATCGCGTTCTTCAAGAAGTTCGGCAAGTCCACGATCCTCGAGAACAACATCGTCCAGACGATCGGCTCGGCCGGCGAGTCGGTCGCGGCGGGCGTCGTCTTTACGACGCCGGCCTTCATCTTCCTCGCCGGCGGCGACCAGTACTTCAAGTACATCCAGATCACGATCCTCGCGATCTTCGGCGGCATCCTGGGCGTCCTCTTCATGATTCCGCTGCGCCGGGCGCTGATCGTCAAGGAGCACGGCAAGCTGCGGTATCCCGAAGGCGTGGCCTGTGCCGACGTCCTCATCGCCGGCGAGAAGGGCGGCAACCTCGCGAAGATGGTCTTCCTGGGCTTCTGGATCGCCCTGGGCTACAAGATCCTCTACGGCGTCTTCGGCCTCTGGCGCGAGACGGCGACCTTCTTCCGGACGAAGAAGGAGTCGGTCTATCCGAGCTCGACTCTGAACGTCGACGTCACGCCCGAGTACCTGGGCCTCGGCTACATCATCGGCCCGCGCATCGCCGGGGAGCTCTTCTCCGGAGGCCTGCTCTCCTGGATGGCCCTGATCCCGCTGATCGCCATCTTCGTGCCCGAGCCCCGCCTGATCGCGGACCTCGAGGCCCTCGGCTTCTCCGAGACCTGGCGCGCCAACAACTCCTACGCCAACTGGATCTACCGGGCCTACATCCGCTACATCGGCGCGGGCGCCGTGGCCTGCGCCGGTGTGATGACGCTCATCAAGACGATGCCCACGATCGTTTCGGCCTTCCGTGAATCGCTCAAGAGCTTCGGCGAGCGAGGCAAGGCCGTCGCCGTCAAGCGGACCGAGCGCGACATGAGCATGGGACCGGTCATCTTCGGCTCGCTCGCCATCGTCCTCATCCTCGCGATCCTGCCGGGCTTCCCGCACGGGCCGTTCCCGGGCTCGCTCCTCATGTCGGGCCTGATCGTCCTCTTCGGCTTCTTCTTCGTCACCGTCTCCTCGCGCATCGTCGGCATCATCGGGACCTCGTCCAACCCCATCTCCGGCATGACGATCGCGACGATCATGGCGACCTGCGTCATCTTCGTGCTCGTCGGCTGGAAGGGCGACGTCTATCAGGCCGTCGCGCTTTCGGTCGGCGCGATCGTCTGCATCGCCGCCGCGAACGCCGGCGCGACGTCGCAGGATCTGAAGACCGGTTTCCTCGTTGGCGCGACGCCGATTCGCCAGCAGTACGGCCTCGTCATCGGAGTCCTCGTGTCGGCCCTCTTCATCGCCGGCACGCTCTTCCTCCTCGACTCCACGCCGACTTACAAGGACGACCCCACGGATGCGCACGCCATCGGCTCGCCCAAGCTCGCGGCGCCGCAGGCGACGCTCATGGCCACGATGGTCAAGGGCCTCCTCGCGCAGAACCTGCCGTGGGCGCCCGTTCTCGTCGGCGTCTTCCTCGCCTTCATGGCCCAGCTCGCCGGTGCCCACGCTCTCTCGTGGGCGGTCGGCGCGTACCTGCCCGTCTCGACGACGGCGCCGATCTGGGTCGGCGGCATGATGAAGTCGCTCGTCGACTCGTGGCGCGAGAGAAAGGGCGAAAAGGAAGAGGGAGAGCTCTCCTCCGGGATGCTCTACGCGACCGGCCTGGTCGCCGGCGGCTCGATCGGCGGAGTCCTCATCGCCTTCCTCGCATTCTCCGGCGACAAGATCCTCAAGATGGAGTCCCCGACGCTCATCGAGGCGCTGGACTTCGGCCACAAGCTCTACGGCGGATTCCGGGACAGCCTCGTCGGCGGCGGCATCCTCTGCGGCATCGTCTTCGCGTTCCTCTGCTGGACCCTGGTCCGGAACGCCCATAAGAAGCTGGAAGCGTAGCCGCCGTTTCACGCCCGCGTAGCGTCCATCCTGAGGGCCGAAGGCCCGAGGGATCCCGGACTTTCTGGGCTCGTCGAGTCTGGGATCCTTCGTCGCTGCGCTCCTCAGGATGACGGCCTGGAGAGTCCTCCCGCGTGTCATCCTGAGCGAAGCGAAGGATCCCGGACTTACTGCGCCGCACGCTCTTCCGGTATCTGATCCCGCAACGCGCGTCGCGCCGGCTTTGACGGCCTCCGCGTCCGAACGTCTTCACCTGCCGGACTGGATGAGAACGAGAAGAAACGCGGAGAGGCCGAGCCGTCGGATCAACGGACCCACATATGTCAGATCACTTCGAACTTCTTCCCGACCTTCTTGAACGCGTCGATTGCGCGGTCCAGGTCCGAGCGCTCGTGCGCCGCCGAGACCTGGCAGCGCAGCCGCGCGTGGCCGTGCGGCACGACCGGGAAGCCGAACCCCGAGACGTAGACGCCCTCCTCGAAGAGGGCCTTGCCCATCGCGAGCGCTTTCGCCGTGTCGCCGACGATGACCGGCACGATCGGGTGCGTCCCGTGCGGAATCTTGAAGCCCGCCTCCGAGATGGCCTTGCGGTAGTACATCGCGTTGTCGCGCAGCTTCGCGACAGGGGCGGGATCCTCTTTCAACAGCCGAAACGACTCGAGCGAGCCCGCGGCGACGGCCGGAGGCAGCGAGTTCGAGAAGAGGTACGTCCGGCTCCGCTGGCGGAGCGTCTCGACGAGAGACTTCGGCCCCGTCACGAAGCCGCCCGCCGCCGAGCCCATGGCCTTCCCGAGCGTTCCGGTCGTCACCGGGATCTTCCCGAAGACGCCCTGCGCCTCGGCCGTTCCCCGGCCGGTCTTTCCGAGGATCCCCGTCGCGTGCGAGTCGTCCACCGCCAGAACCGCGCCATGCTTCTCGCAGATCCGCACGCACTCGGCGAGATTCTGCTCCTCGCCCTCCATCGAAAAGACGCCGTCGGTCATGTAGAGCTTGAAGCGCGACGTCTTGTCCTCGGCCAGCATCTTCTCCAGCCCCGCGAGATCGTTGTGCGGCGCCCGGTACCGCTTGGCCTTGCAGAGGCGCACGCCGTCGATGATCGAGGCGTGGTTGAGCTCGTCCGAGTAGAGCCCGTCCGGCTCGTCCAGCACCGCGGCGAAGAGCCCCTCGTTTGCCGCCCAGCACGTCATGTAGAGGATCGCGTCGTCGCAGCCGAAGAAGGAGGCGATCTCCGCCTCGAGCTCCTTGTGCAGCTCCTGCGTTCCGCAGATGAACCGCACCGACCCGAGGCCCGCGCCCCAGCGGTCGACGGCCTTCTTCTGCGCTTCCTTGATCCGCGGATGGTTGGCGAAACCGAGGTAGTTGTTCGAGGTCAGCATCACGACCTCGCGTCCGCCCACCTTCACGCGCGGCCCCTGCGCCGACTGCAGGACCAGCTCTTCCTTGTAGGTGCCCGCCTGGCGGAGCTTCGTCATCTCGCCGCTCAGGTGATCCATCAGGCCGCTCATTCGAAGAACTCCTCCTCGGGAATCCGGGAGGCCTCGATGATCGCGCGCACCGTGGCGCGCGGAAGCGGCCGCCCCCGGAAGTCGTACACGATCACGGTGGACTGCCCGTCGCGGCTCCGCCACCTCTCGTGGCTGCCCCGTTGCTGGGTCTTGGCGAAGTCGTGCCGCCGCACGGTCGCCCGGATCTGCTGGGCCGAGAGCTGCCGGGCGCGGGTCATCAGACCGTCAGGTCCACGACGGTCGAATTTTCCGGCGCGGGCCCTCCCGGCGCGAGGTACAGCTCGATGGCCTCGCGGATGTTCGCGAGCGCTTCTTCCTGGGAGTCGCCGGCCGACGCGCACCCCGGCAGCTCCGGACAGCACGCGGACCAGGCGACCGAGTCCTCGTCCAGCTCCAACACGACCCGCACGTTCATGGAGGCTACTTGTCCGAGAGGATCTTGCCCGCGACCCGATCCCCCGGAAACGCCGCGTCCAGCGCCGCCAGCGCCCTGTCGAAGGCCGCGCCGCTGCCCGCCATGATCTCCGCGCAGAGCGTCGGCGTCCGGATGAACTCCATCGTCCCCGTCTGCCCGCGGACGACGATCGAGTCCGCCGGATCCTCGACGACGAAGAGGATTCCGTCGACCTCCTCGAGAGCCCGCGAGGCCGTGCGCTCGGCTTTCTCGACCTCGTCCCGCGTCAGGCAGACGCCGGCGAGGCCCATCACCTGGAAATGATTCTGCTCGAACTCGGTCCGGTCCCAGTTCTTCCAGACCCGGTCCCGCGGGACCAGCTGGAAGCGGTAGGCCACGTTCGAGAGGCGCGACTCCTCGACGGCGAACTCGGCGATGCGCCGCTGCGTCAGCTCCTGGTTCGTGTTGTCGGGCTTGGGCGGCTTGCTCGTGGGCATGGAAATCTCCAAATAGTCCGACTGTCTTTTGCCGGCAATCTATCGCATCTCGCGCGGGGAGCGAACGCTGTACCCGTCGGGTCCGTATTAGACGAGAAGGCATGATCGCTCTCGGCTGTCCTTCTCGCCGTCGACCTGGTCGGAGGCTGGACCACGCACGGCCCCGGCGACGGCGCATTCACCAGCGAGGTGGCCGTCGCCGCCGGTTCCGGGCGCCGCGTATTCGCGGCCGCGTTCGACGCGGGGGAGAGCGGCATCTATCGGAGCGAGGACGGCGGCTCGAGCTGGGAGCGCGTCAGCGGCTCGCCGGGGCCGGACTTCGTCAGCGCCCTCGCGGCGGATCCGCACGATCCGGATCGCCTGTTCGCCGCGACGGTCCACGCGGGCTTTTCCGTATTGACGACACGGCTGTTCCGGTCGGATGACGGAGGAACGAGCTGGACACTGAAGCAGTCGTTCTTTCTGTTCTCGTCGTCCTGCCAGGATCGTTTTCGACGCGACGAATCCGGGGATCGTCTACGTCGTTTTCGGCGGCGTGCCGTCCGTCCATCGAAGTCTCGACGGCGGAGAGACGTTCTCGGCGTTCCCGTCGCCCTTCCCGGCCGGCGACCTCGCCTCCGCCCCGGACGGAACGCTGGTCGCCGCCTCGGGCTTCGATGTCTTCGTCAGCCGTGATCGGGCCGAATCCTGGACCCCGACCTCGTCCGCTCCCTTTCCGTGCCCCGCGCGCGTGGTCGCGGTCGATCCGAACGATGCGCGGAGGTGGTTCGTCGGAACCGGCCAGACGGCCTTTCCGTGCGGTGAAATCGTCCGAACGGAGGACGGCGGCGCGACATGGACACGCGGGGGCGAAGCCGGCGGCCCGGTCGAGGACGTCGTACTCGACGCGGCGCAGCCGGGCGTTCTCTTATGCGGCGAATCCTTCCGACTCCTCGACGAGTGTCGGACGTGTGCTGGCGTCATCCGACTGGGGCGGAAGCTGGACCGACCTCGGCCTGCCGATCGTGGCTGGCGCCTCCTCACTCGCGCTGGCGGAAGACGGAAGACTTCTCCATGCGGCAGCGCCGGGCGGCGTCTACGAAAGGAGCTTCCGGCACACGACCGCTTTGCCCTTTCGCTGACCGAACCTCGGCGGTCGCCCGGCGTATCTTCCGGCCAGGAGGCCGCATGTCGCTCAGAGTTTTCGCCTGCCTGGGAATCGGCCTGCTCCTCACGGTTCCGCTCGCCGCCGCGGCGGCGGCCGACCTCTCCGGCGAATGGATCCTGACCATCGCCTCTACGGCAACCCGCTCGCGTATCGAATGCAGTTGGCTCCCGATGGCGGCAAGCTCGCCGGCACGGTGAGCCGCGGTAAGCCGACTCCGATCACGGGCACGGTCGACGGCGATCGGGTCCGCTTCGAGTGGAAGGACCAATGGGGCACGCTGAACCAGCTCGAGGGCCGGGCCGAGAAAGGGGAGCTCTCCGGAACGGCCAGCTTCTCGGGCGAGTCCCCCGGCCTGATGCCGCCCATGCCCTGGCGCGCGCGCCGGCGCCGCGACGGACAAGCCCGCCGCTCCGCGCACGCTGGACTTCGAACCGAAGGAGTTCCACCGCGTCTTCTCGAGCACGATTGAGCCCGTGCTCCGCATCTGGCCGGGCGACACCGTGCGCACGTGGACGGTGGACGCGGGCGGCGTCGATGCGAAGGGGGTGACACGCTCCCTCGGCGGCAACCCCCAGACGGGTCCCTTCTATGTCGAAGGCTCGATGCCGGGGGATCTCCTGGTGGTCCGCGTGAAGAAGCTGAAGCTCAACCGCGCGACGGCGATCAGCGACGACGGCCTCGTGGATCGCGCCATCACCGCCGACTGGGCCTCCGAGCACAACAGGAGTGGAACGACGTCGTCTGGAGCCTGGATCTGCAGACGGGCCTCGCGAAGATCGCGAAACCCACCGAGCGCCTTGCCTATCTCGCCGTCCCCACGCGTCCGATGCTCGGCTGCGTCGGCGTCGCGCCCGGCTACTCCCGCGCGGCCATGCCGACGGGCGACAACGGGAGGATTGGCGGCAACATGGACTTCAACGAGATCGTCGAGGGCTCGACGGTCTACCTTCCCGTCGGCCAGCCGGGCGCGCTCCTCTACGTCGGCGACGGCCACGCCATCCAGGGCGACGGCGAGCTCAACGGCAACGCCCTCGAGACCTCCCTCGACGTCGAGTTCTCGGTGGACGTCGTTCGCGAGAAATCCATCCCCGGTCCGCGCGTCGAAAACGCCGAGTACCTCATGGCGATGGGCCTCGCGGGCTCGCTCGACGACGCGTTCCAGGAGGCGACCTCGGCTCTCGCTTCCTGGCTCGAGAGCGACTACGGCCTGACGGGGCCCGAGGTCGCGATGCTGCTCGGCGTCACGGTCGAGTACGAAGTCTCGGAGGTCGCCGACCGCAACGCCGGCATCGTCGCGAAGATCCCGAAGAAATTCCTGCCGAAGCCGAAGTCATAGAATCTACGGGATGAAAACCAGCACGAACTTCGCCGCGCTCGCCCTGTTCGTCACGGGCCTCGCATTCGGTCAAACCTACGATCCCGAGATGGGCACCTGGAAACTGAACAAGGGAAAGTCCAAGTTCGCCGCGGGCGCGACGCAGTTCACGCACGTCGTCTACTCGCCCGCCGCGAACGACATGGTGAAGGTCGTCCTCGAAGGCGTCGACGGCGCGGGCAAGCGCGTGCGCAACGAGTGGACCGGCAGGTTCGACGGCAAGGACTATCCGGTCACGGGCGATCCGTTCTCCGACACGCGTTCGTACACCCCGGCCGGCGAGAGGACGCTCGACATCACCATCAAGAAGGACGGCCAGGTGGTGCTGACCGGTCAGATGATCCTGTCGGCCAACTTCAAGACGCGCAGGACCACCACGAAGGGGAAGGACGCGAGCGGGCAGGACATCTCCAGCTCCGCGGTCTACGAGAAGCAGTAGACCGGCCCCCGGCAGCCGGTTTCGCTGACGTTTTTTTGCACTCCGGCGCCGGCTGGGCGCCTTAACCCATTCTGCTGCCTGCAGCTTGCGGCCGCAGAGGAGCTGGCTGCGAGTTTGCGTGGGGTACGGGGTGTGAGCTCCATGCACGACGATGGTTCCGGGCGGGGGCCTGCTCCGCCCACGCAGGCGGACGGTCCGAACGCGGCCTCGCTCGGCTGGCCCGGCACGAATCAGGATTCCCCCGCGGCCGGCATCTCCGTCTCGCCCTTCCCCGAAGCCGACGAGGTCGCGCCTGCCGAGCCGAGCGTCCATCTCGAGCCCGGCGCCATGCTCGGCCCCTTCCAGATCATCGATCGCCTCGGCGTCGGCGGAATGGGCGAGGTCTACCGCGCGCTCGACACCCGTCTCGGCCGCAAGGTCGCGCTGAAGGTCCTGCCGAAGGAGTTCCTCTCGAATCAGGAAGGCCTCGCGCGCTTCGCGCTCGAGGCCCGCTCCGCCTCCGCGCTGAATCATCCCAACATCGTCACGATCTTCGAGGTCGGCCGCGCGGGCTCCTCGCCGTACCTGGCGATGGAGCTCATCGACGGCTGGACGCTGCGGCAGCTGCTGGACGAGCGGCCCGCTTCCCGTCAAGAAGACGCTCGAGCTCGCGATGCAGATCGCCGAGCGGGCTCGCCAAGGCGCACAACGCCGGCATCGTGCACCGGGACCTGAAGCCCGAGAACATCATGGTCTCGCAGGACGGCTTCGTGAAGATCCTGGACTTCGGCCTCGCGAAGCTCCAGAGGATGCCGCTGCACGGCGACGGTGTCTCGGAGCCCGGCGTGTCGCTGACGCAGGCGGGCCTCATCATCGGAACGCCCGACTACATGTCGCCGGAGCAGGCGGCCGAGCGGTCGCTCGACTTCCGCTCCGACCAGTTCTCCGCCGGGCCTCGTCTTCTACGAGATGCTGACGCGGCGCCGCCTCTTCCACCGCGCGACCCCCGTGCAGACGCTGTCGGCGATCATCCAGGACGAGCCGGCTGCCGCTCGACGGCCTGGACGCCCGCGTGCCGCCGCCGCTTCGCTGGGCGATCGAGCGCTGCCTCGCGAAGGATCCCGCCGAGCGCTACGGCACGACCGGGGAGCTCGTGCGCGAGCTCCGGCAGATCCGCGACAAGCTCGCCGACTTCCAGCCGTCCGGCGAGCCGCGGGTCGCGCCGCGTGGACGTGCACGCCCGAACAGCAGCCGGCCCAGGAGGCTCCGCCGCCGCTGCCGACGACGAAGTCGCCGATCGCCGGCGCTGCTGAGCGCCGCGCTCCCCATCTCCGTCGGGACGGCCCGCGGGGACCGACGTCGCGCCCGGCAAGCGCGAAGAGCCAGCCGCGTTCGGGACTTCGCGCTCGTCCTTGTCCCTCGGGCTCGCCTTCTTCGCCGGCGGCGCGTTGGCTCGGAACTGGTTCGGCGAGCCAGCAGGTCGACGCTCCGGCGCCGATCTGGAAAGGCAACCTCCTCGTCGGGCCCATGACGCGCGTGATGTCTCCGCGCAGCTCGCCGGACGGCAAGGCCCTGGCGTTTCTGACGCTCGTGGCCGGCCGCTCCCAGGTGGCCGTCATGAAGCCCTCCTCGGGCGACTGGACGGTCCTGACGAAGCGCGGCGACGCCGGCTCCGTCTTCAAGGTCTGCTGGTCGCGAGACGGCGACCGGCTCTTCTTCGACCGCGTGACCGACGTGCCCCGCGGCATCTTCAGCGTTCCCGCCCTCGGCGGCGACGAGCAGGGCGGTCCTCGAGGACGCGCAGGGGCCGGAGGCGCTGCCGGACGGAAGCCTCCTCGTCGTCAAGCGCGACGCCGCGCGCAACTTCCAGCTCCACCGCTTCCGCCCCGACACGGGAGACCTCGCGCCGGTCGGGCCCGCCGTGGTCGGCGGAGCGGGGGAACTGGAGCCTGCGCGCCTTCCCCGATGGAAAGACGGCGATCTTCTGGGGCCGCCTGGCCGGCTCGGAAGATCCCGCGCGCCGCGTGTATCTCCTCGACGTCGAGTCCGGCAAGGCGACGCCGTTCGCGCCGCAGCTTCCGCTCGCGCCCCCGCTCGCGATCGGCGCCGACGGCAACTCGGTCCTCGCCTTCGTCACCTTCGGCGACCTGCAGCAGGCGATCTCGGTCTCGCGCGACGGAGCAGCAGAGCAAGCTGCTCTTCCCGGTGACCGGAAAGCCGTGGGGCCTGGACGCGGGCGCCGACGGCAGCCTCTTCGTCAGCACGATGGACAGCCCCGCCGAGCTCCTCCAGTTCCCGCCGACGGGAGGCGTTCCGGATCAGCTCGTCACGATGGCGGGCAACCTGGCGACGAGCCCCGTTCAGCTTCCCGGCGGCGGCGTTCTGATTCCCAACCAGGTCCTCGGACGGCGGCGCCTCGTGATCTCCGCGCCCGACGGACAGCTGCGGCCGTTCCTCGACTCCGCCGAACAGGCCACGCCGCCGGCCACCCTCGTGGGCGAGAACCTCGTGGCGTTCCTGTCGGGCCGCGTCGGCCAGCCTCCGCTGATCACCGTGGCGACGATTCCCGAGGGCCGCATCGTCCGCCGGCTCGAGGAAACGCGGGGCATCGCTCCGCAGAGCCTCGTGGCGTCTCCCGACGGCCAGACGCTCTACTACGTCAACGCGGGGTCCCTCTTCTCGATCGACATCGAGGGAGGCACTCCCGCGCAAGCTGCGCCCCGCCAACGGCGTCGCTCGTCGACCCGCGCGGCCCGGCGACCCGGCGCTCATCGTCCAGGTCAACGCGAACGACGGGGTCAGGCTCTTCCGCGTCCCCTTCGACGGGAGCTCCGAGCTGTCGATCCTCTTCGCCAGCCATCTTCGGCTCGCGCCGCATCCCGATCTCCGGATCGGCGGTCGGGCCCGGACGGCCGGATCGCCGTCACCGTCACCTCGCCCGACTACGATGTTCCGCGGCGTCGCGCCTGCTCGACCCCGTCGACGGCCTGCTCGAGCGGCTTCCCGCTGATCTTCGACGGCGACCTCCAGTCGCCGGCGTGGGCGCGCGACGGCTCGCTTCTCGCCGTCGGAGTCTCGATCCGCAGCAGCCTCTGGCGGTTCCAGGCGCAGGCGGGGCAGGAGACGCGCTAGGGCCGTCAGCCGCGATTCCGTCATAGAATCCCCCGGCACGATTCGAAGCTTTCCGGAACCTGCTTCGAAATAACGGAGGGGACATGAAGGTACGGACCATTCTCGGATCTCTGGTCGTTTTTTGTGCAGCGGTCGCCATTTCCTTCGCAGCTGACGCCAACGTCAACATGGGCACCTGGAAGCTGAACGAGGCCAAGTCCAAGTTCGCTCCCGGAGCTCAGAAGAACCACACCGTCGTCTACGCCTCAGACGGCAATGATTGGGTCGTCCTCGTCTACGGCGTCGACAAGGACGGCAAGCCCGAGCACAACGTGTGGAAGGGCAAGTTCGACGGCGCGGACTACCCGGTTACGGGCGACCCGAACTACGACATGCGCTCCTACAAGGTCATCGACCCCAACACGATGGACATGACCGTCAAGAAGGACGGCAAGGTCGTGGGAACCGGCAAGATCTCCGTCTCCAAGGATGGCAAGTCGCGCACCGTGACGACGAAGGGCGCCAACGCGGGAGACGAGAAGTTCAACAACTTCGCGGTGTACGACAAGCAGTAAGAAATTCTCACGGCTTGGTAGGGGCGGCCCTTGCGGCCGCCCTTTTTTGACAAACGGTTTTGCGGTCTGCCTTCAGTGGACGGACCGCGGCCGCCCTTTTTCTTGACGTCATCCTGATTTTCACGCGCCTCTCTCCCTTCCTTGTGGCAGAATCCCGCCCAAGGGCACGGCGCTTGCAATTCAGGCGCGTGCCGCAACCGGCGCGTGATCGATTCCGGTCGTCGCGGGAGTCCAACCCGGTGACCATCAAATTCAAGGGTATCGAGGGGGAGGTGTCTTCGTGCCTCGCTTCAGTCGCCGCAAGTTCCTCTATGGGTCGACCGCGACGCTCGCGGCGTTCTCCGCCGGTTCGCCTCTTCTGGCGGCGCCGCGCAGGAGGAAGCTGCCGAAGCCCAAGAAGAGCGGCATCGACCACATCGTCGTCGCGATGATGGCGAACCGCTCCTTCGACCACCTGCTCGGCTGGATGCCCCAGGCCGACGGCCGGCAAGCCGGCCTCGTCTACACCGACCGCAGCGGCGCGGCGTTCGAAACCTATCCGCTGGCGCCCGACTTCCAGGGCTGCGGCCATCCCGTCCCCGACGATTCCTTCCGCGGCGGCCGCATCCAGTACAACGAGCGCGCCTGCGACGGCTGGCTGCGCACCGACACGAACGACATCTATTCCATCGGGTACTACCGCCAGGAGGACCTTCCCTTCCTGGGACAGGCGGCGCGGGACTGGACGGTCTGCAGCCAGCTACTTCTCGTCGATCCTGGCGTCCAGCCAGCCGAACCGCCTCTACCAGCACGCCGGCGTCACCGATCGCCTCGGGGACCTGCCCGACCTCTGCGCGCTGCCGACGATCTGGGACCGGCTCGCCGACGCCGAGCTTCAGGGCCGCTATTACTTCTCGGATCTATCGTTTCTCAACCTGTGGGGAACGCGGTACGACGACATCAGCCGCCCCTACGCCGATTTCCTCGCCGACTGCGCGTCCGGAGACCTGCCGCAGGTGGCCTTCGTCGACCCGCCGTTCGCCGGCCGCGAGCAGGGGACGTCCTCGGACTACCACCCCTACGGCGACATCCGGGCCGGGGAGTCCTGGCTCTACGAGACCTACCGGGCGATCACAACCGGAGCGAACTGGGAGCACACGGTGCTCGTGATCAATTTCGACGACTGGGGAGGCTTCTTCGACCACGTCCCTCCGCCGTTCGTCACGGACGTCGACCCCTTCTTCGAGCTGCGGGGGTTCCGCGTCCCGTGCGTCGTCGTCGCGCCGATGGCTCGCCGCGCCTTCGTGGCCGACGGGGTCTACGACCACTCGTCGGTCCTGCGGATGATCGAGTGGCGGTTCGAGCTGCCGCCTCTCTCGACGCGCGACCGCGGAGCGAACAACCTGGCGGAGGTGCTCGACTTCAAGACGAAGCACCCGGTCACGCCGCCCGACTACGACGTCCCGACTTTCGTCTCGGAGCCGTGCCCGGCGGTGATCGCCCCGAGAGCCCGCTAGGGACGACTTCCGCCAAGAGACCCTCGTAGGGGCGGCGTTGCCGCCGTCCTGCGGACGGCGTCTCCTACTGCCGGGGGTTCGCCGGGCTGCGCCCGGCGTTGCCTACTGCTGAGGGGCTGCCGCCGGTGGGCGGCTCGCCGTTGGTGGTCGGACCGCGGCCGCCCCGTTTCGCCGTCTTACTTCAGCCGCCGCCGCCACCCGAGCAAGCGGCCGCCGAGGACGCGCCGATCGATCCGGCGCAGCCGTCCCTTCCAGCCGGCGTCCCGCGGTCCACCGTTCGAGCCGCCGCGTCTCGGCGAGCTTCGCGTCGATGGCGCGCACGAGGTCGCCCCGATCCCGCCTGGCGAGCGGCTCGAGGATCTCCTCCCAGAACCCGATCTCGGCGGAGGTCACGTGGATTTCGCGGATCATCGACGGCGTGACGTCGGGGTGCCGGAAGCTGTGCGTGTCCGCGAGCCGGCCGAGAGCCACCAGCGCCGCCATCGTCCGCACGCACTTTTCGCACTCGCCGCAGTTCAGGTGCGGCGCGCTCGGATAGGCGAGACAGACGAACAGCTCGTCGATCGCGTCGCCTCCGGCCTCCGCGAGAATGCGCAGCCGCTCGAACCGCGTCAGCGGCAGCGGATCGTGGCGGACCTCGACGGCGCTCGAGCTGTAGAGCGGATCCAGCAGGGGATGCGTGCCGCGCGGGAACTCGTCGGCGACGTGGAGGCCCGACGCGATGGACACCCTGCTCCAGCGCCCCGGAAACAGATGCGCGGCCGCCGCAAGGGCGGACGAGAGCCTCTGCTGCGTCACGAACGGCAGATCGGGGTCCAGGTCCCAGAGGTTCGTGCGCACCGAGATCAGCGTGAGATTCCTCGCCTCCGCCACCTTCTCCAGGCGCTCGCGGACGCGCGGGTACCACGGCGAGTCCTCGCGATCGGGGAGCAGGTGCCCGTCCAGCGAGATGCCGTCGGCGAACCACGCGGGATGCTCCGACGAGTAGTCGCGGCGGTTCGCGTGGACCAGGTGCGTGGAGTCGATACCGCCGGTCATATACACGGCGGAGCGCGGCGGATTCCGCGGAACGAGCGCCCGGAATCCTCCGGACGCCTCGATCGCGAGCGGCCTCCGCGGCCCGCCGAACCAGCTCCGCAGCAGCGCGGTCGCCGTCGACAGGCCTTCCGCGAGCCGGGGGCACAGGTTCCCTTCCACGACCACGCGCCGCTCGCCGTGATGCCTCGCCGGAAGCGCGCACGCCGTCGCGAAGGCCTCGGGCGACGGGACCAGATCCTCCGTGCCGGCCGCGTCCGTCTCGAAGAAGAGCTCGAACGGCGGGCGGTCGGCCCGCTCCCAGCTCACCACGGCCGTGACGCGGGCGGAGTCGGAAAGACGCGCGAGGCGGATTTCCGAAATCTTCACCAGGCGAGCTTAACGAACCCGGAGCCACTCGCGGACGGCCGTCACACGCTCCCGGAGCGAGCCGCCCCTAAGATGTAGCCACACCGTCTCCTCGGAGGACAAGAATGCGCTGGTTCCAACGTGCCCTGGGCATCGCCTACGTCGCGACCGTTTGCGGGTCGGGAACCACCTGGGCCCAAAACGCCAACTTCCATCGGTACCTCACACGCGGCGTCCTCACCCTGATCGCCGCCGTGAGTGCTCCGCAGGGGTCGCTGGTCACCACGGTCGATCTCGAAGCGTACGACCTGCGCCCTCCCCGATAAGCCGCGTTGCTGCCGCGGCGCTCGAGCGCGAAGGGGGATCGGGGCCCCGGGGCGACGCCGCCGTAGCTCCGTCGAGCTTCCCACCGGTGGACGGGCCCCGACTCGCCAGCGCCCTCGTTGGTGTTCGTAGGGGAGGGCCTTGCGCCCTCCCTTTCCGCTGCCTCTGAAAGACGAACTTCAGATATTCAGACAATCTGATATCCTTTGAGTCTATGAGTGACTCCACCCGGGTCGGCCGGCGCGGCACGATCGTGCTGCCGGCGAAGATCCGCAGACGGTACGGCTTCGAGGAAGGGACGATGGTGGTCGCCGAAGAGTCGGAATACGGCGTGCTGCTTCGGCCAGCCGCGCTCCTGCCCGTCGAGATCTATTCGCCTGAGCGCAAAGCCGAATTCCTGCTCGCCAATGCCGTCGATCCTGAGGATCGAAAGGCGGCGGAAGCCGAGGCTCGCAAGCTCGGGGTCAAGCCTTCAAAGACACGCTCCGCCCGGCGTACGAAGCGCTGACGACGGCGCATGCTCCGCGTCTTCCTGGACGCCAACGTTCTGTTTTCCGCGGCCTACCGTGAAAAGGCGGGCCTCCTCGCGTTGTGGGAGCTTCCAGAAGTGCACCTTCTGACCTCCGGCTATGCCGCGGAGGAAGCCCGCCGGAACCTCGACACTCCGGAGCGGCGCGCTCGCCTGGAGAGGCTTCTCGAGGCCGTCGAGATCGTCGCCGAGGATCTTCGACGGGCACTCCCGCCGGGAATCCGGCTTCCGGACAAGGACGCTCCCATCCTGCGCGCCGCCCTCGCAGCCGGCTCGACGCATCTGCTGACCGGCGACCTTCGAGATTTCGGCGATCTGCTCGGCCGTCGCGTTGGCGGCCTGAAG
The DNA here is from genome assembly GCA_963723535.1 of uncultured Acidobacteriota bacterium. Lineage (GTDB taxonomy): Bacteria > Acidobacteriota > Thermoanaerobaculia > UBA5066 > Gp7-AA6 > DAHUXD01. Next base: position 8,526 of record CAVRRE010000004.1, on the reverse strand, counting down.
GTTCAAACGCCTGGCGGCGTTTCTGCGGTCACGCTGAGGGCCTGCCTCGGGACCGACTCCCTGGCGACGCCCGTCGCCTCTAGAATCGCCGCACCAGAATGGACAACCTCTGCCACACGCTCGCGGGTGCGGCCATCGCGCAGGCCGGGCCGTTCCGAAGAACGCCGCTCGCCATGGCGACCGCACTGGTCGGAGCGAACCTGCCCGACGTCGACGGGCTCATCTACCTCTACGGAGATGGAGTCGATGCGCTGGCGTTCCGGCGCGGCTGGACGCACGGCATCCTCGCGATGGCGGTGCTGCCGTTCGTCCTCGCCGGCGCGATGCTCGCATTCGACCGCTTCGTGCGCCGGGGCTTGCTCAGGCGGCCCGATCGCGATAAGGCGCCCGCGCACTGGCGGCCGCTGCTGCTTCTGTCGGCGTTCACGGTGCTCTCGCACCCGCTGCTCGACTTTCTCAACACCTACGGCGTGCGATTCCTGGCGCCGTTCTCCTGGGAGTGGTTCTACGGGGACGCGCTCTTCATCATCGACCCGTGGGTCTGGATCACGCTGGCGGCCGGCGTGTTTCTCTCGAGCCGCCGTGCGCGGCGCGCTTCGCCGAACCCGGAGCGTCCCGCGCGCATCGCGCTCCTTCTGACGGCCGCGTATGCCGTGTCGATGATGCTGTCCGGCGTCGTCGGAAGACTCGCGGCCAACCGGTCCGTCGCGGGCTCCGAGAGACGCATGGTCGGACCGGTGCCGCTCAATCCCCTGCGGCGCCAGCTCGTCCTCGACTTCGGACAGTCGTATCGCTACGGTTCCGTCGAGTTTCGGCCCTGGCCGAGCACCGAGGTCTCGCGCCGGGCTCGACCCCAAGGGCGCCGACGACCCGCTCGCGCGAGCGGCGGCGGCGACGGATCGGGGGAGGAAGTTTCTTTCGTGGTCGCGCTTTCCCATCTTCCGCGTGGAGCGCGAGGCGAATGGCGGCGCCCGCGTCGAGTTGCAGGACGCCCGCTACCCGCCGTTCCACGGCAGCTGGGCCTCGACCGTCATCGTCCTGCCGGCTTCGCGAGCTGAACGGGTCGCTCCTGATTCGTTCCTGGCGAAGGAAGCGCGCGGCCTGCACCGGCTCTCGACGTCCCCGCCCAACTGAGGCGTCCTGGCCCCCCAGGGCGGCGTCGTCAGGGGTGTTTCGTGATCGCGAGGACGGTGATCCGACCCCTGACAGGCCCGTAGCACCAGATGACCCGATACGCTGCGGGCGTGCCCTGCTCGGCATAGGACACGTAGGCTTCTTCGCCGTTCGGCCCCGACATGGACACGAACCGGTGACTCTGTAGCCCGGGGTGCTGCGGATCGACTTCGAGACGACCGATCGTCTTCCGAACCGCTTTCAGCCGCTTTGCGAGCCCCCGGTCCTTTTCGAGCCGTTGGAGTTGTTCGGCCGCGGTGACGGAGAAGACGATCGAAAAGGGCACACGCCGCTACTTGAGATACTTCTTGAAGGAGCCGAGAGAAACGAGGCGCCCCGCCCGGGCGTCCTCGATGCCCTTCATGACGCTTTCGAGAGCCTCCTTGTTGTCCCAGAGCCAGCGTTCGTCGGCCGGGATCTCCATGAACGGCTCGAGGATGATCTTCCCGTCCTTCTGTCGCTTGACGCGATAGCTGCTGACTCCTTCCGCGAGCTTGCCCAGAGTGATCCGGCCCTTCGAGTCGGGCCGTACCCGGTAGGCACCTCTGGCCTTGCCTGTTTCGCCCATGTCCCAAGCCTAATGGCGGGTGGGATTCGTGTCAAGTGGGATATCCCACCGAATCGGGCCGATCTTCGGCGCAAGGACGCTCGCGCTCCACCGGCCGCTCGACGCAACCTTCTCTTCCAAAGCCGCGTTTCAGTGAATGCATGATGACGCCGAAGGTGTCGCTGATCGGCGTACCCTCGAGCGCGGGCGCTCGGCGGACGGGGCAGGAGGGAGCGCCCGCGGCGTACCGGGCCGCCGGCCTCCTCGAGAAGCTGCGCGCGAAGGGCCTGGACGTCGGCGGATGAAGGCGATTCGCCTCCCGTGTCCTACCGCCCCGACCCGGAACACCCGCGGCAGCAGAACGTCGACCTCGTCGCCGAGGTGGCTCGACTCACGGCGGATCGCGTCGAGCGCGCCGCCGCCAGCGGCCGCGTGCCCCTCGTGCTCGGAGGCGATTGCACCGTCGGTCTCGGCGTCGTCGCGGGTCTATGCCGCCGCCACGCCCGCCTCGGCCTCCTGTACTTCGACGGCGACGTCGACCTCAACACCCCCGAAACCACGCCGTCGGGCATCTTCGACGGCATGGTCGTCGCCCACCTTCTCGGACGCGGCGTCCCCGAGCTCGCCGGCCTCGGCCCCCGAACGCCGCTCCTGTCTGAAGAGGACGTCGTCCTCTTCGGCTACGACCAGGAGTCCGGCTCCTTCGATCCTCCCGAGCTCGAAGTCCTCGAGCGCTCGCGCATCGCGAAGTACCCCCTGGCTCGCGTTCGTCCGGATCCCGCCGCGGCGGCAAGGGACGCGCTGAGGTCTCTGCAGAAAGGGCCCGACGCCTTCGTCCTCCACTTCGACGTCGACGTCACCCACATCTCCGCCGCCGACGTCCACCATCCCGGCGGCCTCCACCTCGGCCCGGCCTTCGCCGCGCTCGAGGTCTTCCTCGCCTCTCCCGCCTGCGCCGCCGTCGTCGTCACGGAGTTCAACGCCGAGAAGGACAAGGACGGCACGGATGCCGCGCGCGTGGTGAACGGCCTGGTCGAAAGCCTCTGAGGCCTACTTCTTCGTGTTGGACCACTTCTGCTTGCGGACCTTCCACTCGCCGTTCTCTTCCACGAGCTCGACGCTTCCGTACATCGTTTCGCCCTCCGCCTTGCCGGTGGCGGACATGGTGGCCTTCTTGCCGTCGACCTTGAGGTCGCTGAGCTTGACGTCTTTCGGCTGCATGATCTGCAGAAGCTCCATGAGGTCCTTGGGAGTCTTCCCCATATCCTTGGCCACCTTTTCCATCTCCTGGTTCGCTTCGCTCGCCAGCGTCTTGGAGTAGGCCTTCACGTCTCCGGCGCCGATGGCTTTCGCCGAGGCGCGGTACACCTTGGCCTGGGGACTGGCATCGATGTCGTCGGCGGCCAATGCCGTCAGGGAAGAGCCGAGCAGGAGCGCGAGGACGAGAGTGGACCGGAGCGTCGTCCGCATTCGAAATCTCCTTTCAATGGTTGAGGCGACATGAGCATAGCGCCATAGACTGACCAGAGGAGGTTGATCGATGAGCACCCAGCACGATGACTTGCCCAAGGGCCAGGGGAAGCTTCTGGCCGACCGACACATCGCTCTCTATCGGGACGAGGGCGGGACTCTGCACGCCATGAACAGCGTCTGCCCCCATCGAGGCTGCGACGTCGAGTGGAACGGCGACGAAAGGGCCTGGGACTGCCCCTGCCACGGCTCGCGCTTCGCCGCGGATGGCAAGGTCCTGCGCGGCCCCGCGATGCAGCCGCTGCCGCCCGCCGAGGTGCCGTCGGAGGCCTGATGGCCGAGCACTTCTTCCCGCTTGCGGCGCGATGGGAGGTCGCCGAGGGCACGATGGCCTTCCGGTTCGAAACGTCAGGCTCCGACTTCGCCTTCGAGGCCGGACAGAACGCCGGACTTCACGCTGATCGATCCGCCGAAGACCGACGCCGAGGGAAACGTGCGGACGTTCTCGTTCGCGAGCTCGCCCCATCATCGCGACTTCTTCCTGATCGCGACGCGCATGCGGCCGACCGCCTTCAAGGACAGCCTGCGGTCCGTTCCGCTGGGCACGAAGCTCAAGGTCGAGGGCCCGAACGGCAACATGGTCCTTCACGAGGACCCGGGCAAGCCCGCGGTTCTCTTCGCCGCCGGAATCGGCATCACGCCCTTCCGGGCGATGCTCGAGTGGGCCACGGAGCGGCAGCTCCAACACCAGATCACGCTCTTCTACTCGAATCGCACGCCGGCCCTGACGGCCTTTCTGGACGATCTCCAGGCCTGGAGCAAGCACAACCCGAACATCCGGCTCGTTCCCACGATCACCGATTCGGTGGATCCGTACTGGCGCTTCGAAACCGGTCGCATCGACGAGGCCTTCATCGCCAGATACGTGCCCGACCTGAAGCAGCCGGTCCACTACCTGGCCGGCCCGCCGGGCATGGTCGAGGCTTTGAAGAAGGTGCTTCTCGACCGCGGCGTCAGCCGCGACAACGTCCGGTTCGAGGTGTTCAGCGGCTACTGACGGCTGCTGCGCCAATTCCTGGAGAAGGGGCGCCGCGTCGCGGTCTCCAACCGGCATAGGATCGCCGCAGCACCAAAACCCAGGGGAGCACGAACGACCTTGCCCGACGAAACCCAGATCCCCACGTTCGCGTTTCCGGGGCCCTCCGACACTCCCACGGACATCCCGCTGCCGGAGTCGATCGGCGAATTCCGGATCCTGTCGGTCCTGGGCCGCGGCGGAATGGGGATCGTCTACGAGGCGGAGCAGCCGAACCCGAAACGCCGCGTCGCTCTCAAGGTCGTGGCCCGCGGCAGCCGACTGGACGAGCTGCGGCTGCGCCTCTTCCGCCGCGAGGCCGAGACGCTGGCCCGGCTGGTCCATCCCAACATCGCCGCGCTCTACGAGGCCGGGCGGACCGAGGACGGCCAGCACTTCCTCACGATGGAGCTCGTCGCCGGCGCAGCCGCTCGGGGACTACGTGCGCGAGCACATGGGCGGCGCGCACCCGACGCAGGAGCAGCTGCACGACCGCCTGCGCCTCTTCGAGACGATCTGCCGCGCCGTCAGCTACGCGCACCAGCGCGGGGTCATCCACCGCGACCTGAAGCCCTCGAACCTCCTCGTCGTCCCCGCCACGGAGCCGACCTCGAGCGCCTCGGGCGCCCACTCCTTCTCCTTGTCATCGTCCTCGACCTCGCCATCGCGCCGCCTCCCGCAGGTCAAGATCCTCGACTTCGGCCTCGCCCGCATCGTGGACGCCGACACTCCGAGTCAGGCCAGCGTCATGACCGAGCTCGGCGACATCCGCGGGACGCTTCCCTACATGAGCCCCGAGCAGGCGCGGGGCGACAGCCGCGAAATCGACCTGCGCAGCGACGTCTACGCGCTCGGCGTCATCCTCTACGAGATCCTGACGGGCCGGCTTCCCATCGAGACGCAGACGGGCTCGCTCGTCACCGCGCTGCACGCCATCTGCGAGGAGCCGCCCAAGCCGCTGACGCTGACCTTCACCGGCGGCTTCCGACTCGATCCCGACCTCCAGACGATCGTGGGCAAGGCGCTCGAGAAGGAGCCCGACCAGCGCTACGCCAGCGCCGACGCCCTGGCCGAGGACGTCCAGCGGTACCTGTCGAACCAGCCGATCCTCGCCCACCCGCCGAGCACCGCGTACCACGTGCGCAAGCTCATCGCCCGCCATCGCCTCGCGTCCTGGATGAGCCTCGGCGTCCTCGCCCTCCTCATCGGCGTGGCGGTCATGCTGGCGGTCCAGGCCGAGAAGGTCCGCCTGGCGCGCGACCGCGCGGAGCAGGAGGCCGCGCGGGCGACCGCGATCAACCAGTTCCTCCAGCGCACCTTCGGCGCCGCCGACCCCTGGCAGCGCGGAGCCCGCGGCGTCTCGCTCGTCGACGCCCTGAAGCAGGCGGAGGGCCAGGTCCACGGCGCGTTCGCCGGCCAGCCGGCGGCCGAGGCCGACGTGCTCGAGACGATCGCGAAGACGTACGTGGGGCTCGGCCAGTACGCCGACGCCGAGAGGCTCCTGCGTTCCGCGCTGAAGCTGCGCACCGACTCGGGGGCGCGGCAGACCGACGCCGCCGCCGACACGATGGCGCTCCTCGCCGAGTCCCTGCGCTACCAGAGCAAGTTCGACGAGGCGGCCGCGATCTCCCGCGAGGAGCTCGCCATCCGCCGCCGCCTGCACGGCGGCGAGGACGGCAAGTCGGCCGGAGCCATGGACAACCTCGCCGCCGCGCTGTTGCGCAAGGGCGAGTTCCCCGAGGCGGAGAAGCTGACCGCCGATTCGCTGCGCATCCGCCGGAGCGTTTACGGCGAAAAGAGCAAAGAAGTCGCGGCCAGTCTCCTCACCATCGGGCAACTCGCCTCCGCGAAGGAGGACGCCAAGCGCGAGGAGGCGGTGTCCCGCGAGCGCCTGGGGATCCTGCGCGAGACGTACGGGAACGAGAGCCCGCAGGTCGCCACGGCGCTGAACGATCTCGCCGTCGCGCGCATGAGGCAGGGAGACATGGCGGGGGCCGAGAAGATTTACAACGAAGCGATCGAGATCAGCCGCCGTGTCTTCGGCGAGGATCACCCCGAGACCGCGAGCGCGATGGAGAACCTCGGCAACGTGATGTACCAGACCGGCCGCCCGGCCGAGACGATCAAGATGCTCGAGCAGGTGCTGGCCATCCGCAAGCGCGCGTTCGGCGACGAGTCCGAGGCCGTCTCCCGCACCCTCGCCAACCTCGCCACGGTCAACTCGATCAGCGGAAACCCCGCAGCCGCCGAGCCGCTCTACCGCGAGGCCTACGCGATGATGGTCCGGTTCCTCGGGCCGGACAATCCCGACGTCTCGGAGGTCCTCCTCGGACAGGGCCGCAACTTCCACCGCCTCGGCAGGCTCGCCGACGCCGAGACCTACCTGCGCCGCTCACTCAAAATCCGCCTCGCCGCTTTCGGCCCGGACAGCAGCCAGGTCGCCCGCGTGCACCTCCTGATCGGCCGCGTCCTGACCGACCTCAAGGACCCGAAGCGATACCCCGAAGCCGACGAGCTCCTCCAGCTCGCCGACGCGACCTACCGCAAGAACGATGGAGTCGCCGACCCGGCAACCCAGCAGGCGATCCAGGCGCGCGTCGATCTGTACAAGGCGTGGGGCAAGCCGGAGAAGGCGAAGGAGCTGGAGGCGGAGTTGATGCCGAAGACCCCGTAGGGCTTCGCGTCATCCCGAGCGCAGCGAGGAAGATCCCAACTCGATTGCCCCGGTCCTTTGTCTGCGCTGCTTCGTAGGGGAGGGCCTTGCGCCCTCCCCGAAACGCCGCGACCGCGCGTAGTGGAGGGCTTCCTCACGGCGGCCTTCTTGACGCGGAGCTCTATAAGTATTAAATACTTATATGGAACGCAAAATCGTCCAGATCGGAAGCTCCCTCGCGGTCACGCTCCCGTCCGAGGTCGTCAAGGAGTTCCGCCTCAAGAAGGGCCAGGAGGTGGACGTGTCGGTGCACCCGGGAACCGGGGCGGTCACCATCCGCCCGGGAGTCCTCGAGTTCGACGAGGGCAAGCCCACGAAGAGATTCGAGGCCCGTGCCGAGAGCCTCCTGAAGCGCCGCCAAGACCTCTATCGAAAGCTCGCAGAGTGATCCTGTATCTGTCCGTGGAGCAGGTCCTTCGACTCCACGCGCACCAGATCGGTCGCTTCGGCGGAGGCGGCGGGCTCCGAGATCGCGGCGCGCTGGAGGCGGCCGTCGCGAGGCCTCGAGCCACCTTCGGCGGCGAGGATCTCTATCCCGATCTCGCCAACAAGGCCGCCGCTCTCACGCATTTGCTCGTGGTGAACCATCCGTTCGTCGACGGAAACAAACGTGCGGGGGCGATGGCGGCGGAACTGTTCATCGAGGTCAACGAACGAGGTCTCCTTGCGACCGACGAAGAATTCGAGGAAATCACTCTGGCCGTCGCCCGCGGAGAGATCGACGCCGAGAGCCTCGCCATCTGGTTCCGGCAACGGATCTCGGGCGAGTCGTATCTGGCCGAATACGCCGATTACCAGGTCGCGCTCGGCCGGTTGCAGCACAAGGACGATCCGATCATTTCCTCTGGCGACATGAGGAAGCGGATTGCCCGCCGCAAGCGTTGACTGCGCAGGCTAGGCGAGCGGCACGAATTCTCGTCCCCCGGCCGGCATTCGTAGGGGAGGGCCTTGCGCCCTCCCCCCTCGCCAACATCGGTCTCCGTCTTGTCACGTGTTCCGTTAAACGTTACAATATGCGGGTGACCTACGAGCGCCTTACTCCCATTCATCCCGGTGAAATCCTCGAGGAAGAGTTCATACGTCCCCTTCGCATCTCGGCCAACACGTTGGCGAAGGCCATCGACGTACCGGTGACGCGTGTCTCCGAGATCCTCAGAGGACGCCGCGGCGTGACCGCAGATACGGCCCTGCGGCTCGCACGTTTCTTCGGCACGACTCCGGAGCGCTGGCTCGTCCTGCAAGCGACCTATGACCTCCTCGTTGCTTATCAGGAGGCTGGCGATTCGATCGAGGCGCGGGTGATTCCTCTCAACGACACGAGCCCGGCGTGGACCGATCGGTCCTCCCAGGTCCGGGAACGTCGGACTCGGTACGGCTCGCCGGTCGCGCCCCGGACGCGCGATCGCAGGCGATCCCATCGGCCGCCGCGCACGGCGAGGGAAGAGCGGGCGCACTCCCGTGCACTCGAGGATCGGATCGACCTCCGAAACGCGAGGAAGGCGCTGAAGGAGCGGGGCAGCGTCTCCTGGAAGACCGTCAAGGCCGACC
>CAVRRE010000003.1:0-27075 GCA_963723535.1 uncultured Acidobacteriota bacterium | reverse complement strand
TCGCCTCTTCCACCAGCCAGATCGGAAGCTTGCTGCACCTTCAGCAGCCACAGAGCCTGGGCGTAAACGACCGTCTCGCGCCAGCGCCGCACGTAGGCCAGAACGAGGCGCGTGCGATAACGCCAGGAGAACTCGGTAGAGGCCGAGCTCGTGCCGGTCGAGATGGGTGACGATCGCGCCGAGCCGGCGCAAGTCGTCGTGGTTGCTCGCGGCCATAGACGCAGCGCTTGGAGATGCCCGCGTGGCCGAACATGTTCTTGACGACGGCGTCGCGGAAGACGATCGCCGGCATCTCGAGCATCGGCAGTCCGGGCTCGGCACCGGCGGCGTCCGGCGCCGGTGCCACGGTGGCCCGGTCGAGGTCGATCACCATGCGCCTGGCGGCGCCCGTCGGGCCAGCGCAGCACCAGCTTCAGCACGCCCAGCGGCGCCGGCGGCCGGGCTCGGGATGCGCGGAAGAAGTCGAGAAAGCGCTCGAGCAGCGCGTCGCTCACGACCACGGCGTTTTCCTGCTGCCGAAACCGTTCCGAGGCCGGCGCCTGCTCGGCGCGGTAGGTGCGCAAACGTCGCCGGCATGTCGTCGTACGGCGTCTCCGGCGCGAGATCGAAGCTGCCCGGCTGCCCGGCCGCGCCCTTTTGCCAATGCGAGCCCGGCAACATCACCTGCAGAGCCCAGCGCCGCGGCGGCAGGCTGCGCACGTGCTCGCGCAGCTCGAGCGGCGTGGCGATCATCTCGTTGTATCCCGAACACGTCGTCGTGCAGATGGCAATGGTTCGAAGCGAACGGCACCGCGTAGCGCGGCTGCACCGCGTCCATGAACTGCACGAACGAACGCATGTAGTGCTCGTGGTCGTCGACCACGTAGGCCGTGTCGCCTTCGAGCCGCCAGCACACCCGCGCGTTGGCCGAGGAATGGGAGCGGAACGCGAAGTCGATCGGCCCGTGCCGCGCCACGAGGTGGCGCAACGGCCAGCCGGCGATCTTGGCGTCGTTCGCATTGAGGAGGGTGACGCCGTCGCCCTCCACCACGATCGCCGTAATCGTCGACGTAGCGGCCGAACTGGTAGAGCGTGATGCGCAGCGCGCCGATCTCGACCGTCTTGCCGTGCGGAAGGCGGCGCACGTCGCGAAAGCCGATCGTCCGCAGGTCGCGACCGCTGCGCAGCGCCGGCTCGTCGGGAATCAGCACCGGCTTGCCGGCGAACAGCTTGCGCAGGCTCGGGCCGTGCCAGTGATCCCAGTGCTGGTGGCTGAGGATGACCGCGTCCACCACGGCCATCTCGCGCTCGTCGAACACGGCGCGAGGGAAGTTCCACCACGACCGCCAGTAGCACGAAGCCGACGAGCCACGGGTCGATGACCACGCTGGTCCCGCCGCAGCGCACCCACATCGCGGCGTGCGACAAGATCCGGAACTCCATGGGTCTATTGTGCTTGCCGTAGTTGATCCAACGTCCCCGGCCCCGCCCGACCAGCCTTCCGCCGGTGGGCATGCCGATTGCTGGAATTTATGAATGAGCGCACCCCACTACTCCCGAGACGCCAAAAGCCCAGGTCTTTCACGCTTTCGGGCTCGCCTGCCGAGCCGAGCGCGACCGCCTCTCCCTCGCCTACATGGCCGAGCAGGACCGCCGGTTCGAAAGCGGGGCGATCGACCAAGCGATCGCCGAGCTGTTCGTCACGCGTCTGATCGCCACGATCAATGACGCCCTGAGATGAACGGGCCCGACGCGCTGCGTGCCAAGGTCGACCAGCTGCAGGGCAGCCTGCTGCGCCGCCGGAGCGCTTCCTCAACGCCCTGACGGAGGCACTGTCGCCTGAGCAGCGGCAGGTGGTGAGCGCGTTCTACGCCAGCGAGTCGGCGGCGTTCCGCGCAGCGCTGATGCGCTCCACTGCGCCCGAGGGCACGGTCGACACCTTCGAGCGCGACGTCGAGCGGGCGACACGCCTGCTCGGCGAGCCGCCGCCCGAGGTGGTCCTGCCCGACGACGCGCCGTTCAACGAGTGAGGCCTGCCGCGCCGAGACGCCCAACGCGGCCTCAGCCGATGCAGGTGCGGTTCTTGCCGGTGCGCTTGGCTTCGTAGAGCGCCTGGTCGGCGCGCTCGAGCGAATCCTCGATCCGCTCTTCGAGCCGATAGCCGGTGACGCCGGCCGAGAAGGTCACGAAGACCTGCTTTTCCTTGTGCATGAAGAGCCCGCCGGTGAGCGAGCGCTGCAGCCGGGTGAGGATCTCGCTCGCCGTCGGCGACCGGAGTTTCCGGCAGCAGCACCACGAACTCCTCGCCGCCGTAGCGCGCCACCCGGTCGCTCGGCCGGAGCGCCTTGCTGACGATCGACGCCAGCGGACTCGAGCGCCTCGTCGCCGGCGCTGTGGCCGAGCTCGTCGTTGAGGCGCTTGAAGTTGTCGATGTCGAGCAGCCCGACCGAGAGCTCGCCGCCGTTGCGCTTCAGCTTGGCCCAGCTCGAGCTCGAAGGCCTGCATCAAGCCCCGCCGGTTGGCGATCTGGGTGAGCTGGTCGGTGGAGACCTCGTCGGAGAGACGACGCATCTCTACATCTTGAGCTTGACCACCCGCTCCGAGAGGTCGGTGGCCTTGCTGTGCTCTTCCTGCAGGCGCGCCTGGGTCTGCTGCCACCAGCGCCTGCACGGCGCGGCTTTCGCTGACCATCTCGCGCACCACGCCGGTCAGGCTCTCGAGCGAATCCGCCTCCTCGATCACCTCGGCGTAGCGGCCGACGCTCTGGTGGAAGTCGCCGGTCTTCGAGCTGAGCTCGCCGAGCTCGGCGAGCATCTGGTGGATCAGGCCCTTCAGCGCGTCTCGCGCCTTTTCCCGGTCGGCCTTGACACTCGGCATGGCGCAGCCGCGCATGGTGCAGCATGTCGCTCACCGAGCGCACGCCACGCGCCCGTCAGGCCTTCCTCGATCTTCATTCGCATCGCGTCGCACTGCCCCTTGACCCAGCTGTCGTTCTCGGCGATGTCGGTGAGGCTCGAGGTGAGCTCGTGGCAGAGCTTGCCCAGCTGGTCGAACAGATGGTGGCGGTGCTGCAGCACCCGCTCGGCGCGCAGGCAGGCCCGCCTGCAGCTCCTGGGCGAGCGCCGGGCTCGCGCCCTCGGCGGCGAGCCGCTGGTCGAGCCTGGCGAGCTCGGCGCCGAGCTCGCGGTTGGCCTCGTCCCTGCGGCAGCGCCTGCTGCAGAGCGCTGGCCAGGCTGTGCCGCGATGCCGACCCAGGCCGGATCACTGCCCCGGCATGGCCATCGCGGCCGGAACTCCCTCGGCCGCGTCGTTGGCGGCGGCCGGCAGATCCCAGCTCGACCGGGGCGGTGGGGGCAGACGCCGGCATCGAGCTCGGCGCCGGCTGCATCGCTGTCCCAGCTGTTGATCAGCTGGGGAGAGCCGTTGCTGCAGCCGCTTCGGGGTCGCTGCGGCTGCCGGCGAGCACACGCTGGATGCCCTCCTTGCGCCGTGCCGTGGTCCAGTTGCGGCCGCCGCGCTCCATACCGCGGACGATCCGCTCGATCAGGATTGCCAGCCCCATCGCCGGCGTCTGCCCTCGTGTCGCCGGATTCCTGGCGAAAAGCTTTCTCGTAGTTCTCCGGCGTCGGCTCGAGGCGTTCGAGGGCGAGCCGGCGAAACGCGAGCTTGGCGATCTGCGCTGCCGGCTGTTCCGCAGCCGCGCCACGAGCGCTGGGCGAGGGACGCGTCACATCCACCGGGCAATCCGATCCGTTCAGGCCACGGGTTTGATGCGCAGGGGGCGGGCCCGGGTCACCCGTGGCGGCTCGGTCGTGTCGTCGATGCTGCCGGCCTTTCCGATCCAGGGGCCTTGCGCGGCAGCACGGTCTGCTCCGAGCCAGTCCTCGATGTCCTCGGGCGGCTGCGGCTTGCTGAAGAGGAAACCCTGCATGATTCCAGGTAGCCCAGGCGGTGCAGCACTTCCATCTGGCGCAGGTTCTCCACGCCCTCGGCGATCACGCGCAGGCCGAGCGAGCGCGCCAGGGCGATGATCGCCGTGACCACCGCCGAGCTCTGCGGCGTCATGCCGAGGTCGCGGACGAAGCTGCGGTCGATCTTCAGCTCGGAGATCGGCAGCGTCGTCAGGTAGGCGAGCGACGAGTAGCCGGTGCCGAAGTCGTCGATCGAGATCTCGACCCCGATCTTGTTCAGCCGGTGCAGCGCCGGGATCACGTTCTGCAGATCCTTCATCAGGCCTGTCTCGGTGATCTCGAGCTCGATCGCGTGATGCGGCACGCCATAGGTGGTGACGGCCGTGTGGATATGGAGATCCTCCACCAGGTCGGTGCGCTCGAACATCCGGCTCGGCAGGTTGACGGCGATCGAGTCGGCGAAGCCGAAGTTGTCCTGCCAGATCCGCGCCTGGCGCGTGGCCTCGCGGATCGCCCACTCGGAGAGCGGCGTGATCAGGCCGGTTTCCTCGGCGAAGCGGAATGAAGTCGCCGGGCGGCACCAGGACACCCTGGCGACGCCAGCGCATCAGCGCCTCGGCACCGACCATGCAGCGCACCGCGCACGTCGATCTTCGGCTGGTAGTAGAGGACCAGCTCGTCGCGCTCGATCGCCTTGTGCAGGGCGCTCTCGAGCTCGAGCTTCTCCCGGCCCTGCCCCGACAGGCTCTGCCGGTACACCGCCGATGAGTTGCGGCCGGTCGACTTACCCGTTCGGAGTCGACGCCGTCGGGCAGCGTCCTCGCGTCGATCTCGCCGGTGGGGGATCCGCCCTGGGGCGTGCTCGTCGAACGCGACCGGAATCTGGCGTTCGCTTCGGTGGACCGCATGGTCCGCGACACGGTCGTCTGGAGCGCCGTCTGCCTCGCGGGCGCGCTGCTTCTGGGTCTTCTCTTCGCTCGGCGGCTCTCGCGCCCGATCGCCCAGCTCGCCGAGTCGACGCGGGCCGTGATGCAGGGCGAGTACGGCACGAGCGTCGAGGTCGCCGGCACGGCGGAGATCGCGGACCTCTCCGAGAACTTCAACCGCATGAGCGAATCCATTCGTGACGCTTTCGAGAAGGTCCAGAAGGCGGCGCGCGAGAATCAGGAGCTCTTCATCGCCGCGATCCGCGCGCTGGCGGCGGCGATCGACGCGAAGGACCCCTACACCCGGGGCCACTCCGAGCGGGTCGCGCGCTACGCCTCGGCGATCGCCAAGGAGATGGGCCTGCCCGCCGACGAGGTTCGCAAGACGCGTCTCTCGGCGCTTCTCCACGACGTGGGCAAGATCGGAATCGACGACCGCATCATTCGCAAACCGACGGCCCTCACCGACGAGGAGTTCGAGCTGATGAAGGCGCATCCCGTCAAGGGCGCCGCCATCATGGAGGCAATCCCGCAGATGGCCGATATCATCCCGGGCATGAAGTATCACCACGAGAAGTGGGAAGGCGGCGGTTACCCCGACGGCCTCAAGGGCGAAGAGATCCCGCTGCAGGCGCGCATCGTGGCGGTCGCCGACGCGTTCGACGCCATGACGACGACGCGCCCCTACCAGAAGGCCATGGAGGTTTCCTACGTGCTCGAGCGTCTCCGGGACATGTCGCAGAAGCGCTTCGACGGCGCGGTCGTGGAGGCGCTCGCGCGATCGCACGCGAAGGGCGGCCTCATTCCGACCGAGGCGGCCCACGGCGCGGCGGCTGCGCGCGCCCAGGCGGCCCGATGATGTCGCGCCGCGCCGCCGTCCTTCTCCTCGCGGCGGCGCTCGCCGTCCCGGCCTGCCAGCCCAAGAAGCCGAAGACCTCGGCCGAGATGCTGCTCACCGAGCGGATGGCCCAGGTTCTCCTGCGCGAAAACCGGCCCGCCGAAGCCGAGAAGGCGTTTCGCGAGGTGATCAAGGACGATCCGAAGAATCCCGAGGTCCAGGACGGCCTCGGGCTCTCCCTGCTGATGCAGAGCCGCTTCGAGGAGTCGGTCCCGTACTTCGACAAGGCGGTGGACCTCGCGCCTCACAACGCGTCCTACCGAAACAACCGCGGCGTCGCCCTGATGGAGCTCGGCCGATACAAAGAGGCGGCAGCGGATTTCGAGGCTGCGGAGCACTCGGTGAACGCGGACGACCGCCTTTCGGCGACCATCAATCAGGGCCGCCTGCTGCAGCGCCAGGGAAACCACGTCGCCGCCGAGCAGGCGTTCACGAACGCCCTGGCCCGCGACCCCAATTCCTTCGCGGCGATGTTCGGCCGGGCGTCGGCGCGCGAGAGCACGGGCGACCTCGAGGGAGCCGCCGAAGACTACCTGTCCGCGATCAGGCTCAACCCGTCGAGCGCAGAGGCCAACCTGCGGCTGGGGCTCTGCCTCGTGACGATGAAGCAGAACGACCTCGGCCGCCGCTACCTCCAGCGCGCGATCGACCTCGACCCCATGGGCGATACCGGCGCCAAGGCGCGCCTGCTTCTCGAGAGCTCCAAGAAGACTTCGTAGAGAAGTCGACAGTTAACAAGTTCACAGTCGACAGAAGCTCTCGACTGACGACTGTCGACTGTCGACTTCCCCCTGATATCTTCCCCTCCCCATGGCCGACGAGCCGCAATCCTCTGAAAAACCGCCCGAAAAGGCGTCCCGCGGCGGCTTTTTCGCGAAGGTGCGCCGGGGACTGTTCATGACGCATACCGAGATCCTCGAGAAGCTCGGGACGGCGGTCAAACAGGGGCTGGGCATCGACGAATCGGTTCTCGAGGCTCTCGAGGAGGCCCTGCTCGCCGCCGACGTCGGCGCCGACACGGCGGCGGCCCTGACCGGGGCGGTCCGGGAGCGCGCGAGCGTCTCCGAGCGCAAAGATTTCGACTACGTCCGCACGCTGCTCGCTGCCGAAATCGAGAAGCTCCTCGCGTCGGCGCCCCGCCCCGCGAACCGCGCCGACGTGCCGCTCTTCGTGACCTTTCTCGTCGGCGTCAACGGTTCGGGCAAGACGACCACGACCGCCAAGCTCGCCGCCCGAGAGAAGGCGGCGGGCCGGAGCGTCCTGCTGGCGGCCGCCGACACCTTTCGCGCCGGCGCCATCGATCAGCTGCAGGTGTGGGCCGACCGGCTGGATCTGCCGGTCGTGCGGCACCGCGAGGGGGCGGATCCCTCGGCCGTGCTCTTCGATGCCCTGGGCGCCGCCCGGGCGCGGGGTGTCGCGGCGCTGCTCGTCGACACCGCGGGCCGTCTCCACACGAAGAAGAACCTCATGGAGGAGCTGGCCAAGATGCGACGCGTGGCGGCGCGGGAGGTCCCGGGCGCTCCCCACGAGACCCTGCTCGTGCTCGACGCGACGACCGGAGTGAACGGCCTGGTCCAGGCCCGGAAATTCGTCGAGGCGGCCGGGGCGACCGGGGTGGTGCTCACGAAGCTCGACGGCAGTGCCAAGGGCGGCGTCGTGCTCGCGATCTACCGCGAGCTCCAGCTGCCCGTCCTCTACGTCGGCGTGGGGGAGGCGGTCGACGACCTCGTCCCCTTCGACCCTGCCGACTATGCGAAGGCCCTCCTCGAGGACGATGCCGCCCATTGATCCGGCCTGGCTCGATCGGGCGTTCGCGCTCGCCGAGCGAGGCCGCTACTCCACCTCCCCCAATCCGATGGTCGGCGCGGTCGTCGTCCGCAACGGGCGCGTCGTCGGCGAGGCCTTCCACCGCCGCGCGGGTGAGTCGCACGCCGAAGTCATCGCCCTCGCGCGCGCCGGCCGCGCGGCCCACGGCGCCGACCTCTACCTGACCCTCGAGCCGTGCACGTACGAAGGCCGCACGCCGCCATGCGCGCCGGCGGTCGTCGCCTCCGGGGTGGCCCGTGTCGTGGTCGCGTCGACCGATCCGAACCCGAAGGTCTCCGGCCGCGGCCTCGCGGCGCTGCGCCGGGCCGGCCTCGGCGTGGTTCTGGCTCCGGTCGCCTGGCGCCGCCGCGCGGCCGAGCAGAACGAGCGCTTCCGGGCCTGGATCGTCTCCGGGAGGCCATTCGTGCTCGCCAAATGGGCCGAAAGTCTCGACGGAAAAATCGCCGCGGCGACGGGACAGAGCCGCTGGATCACCGGAGAGGCCGCCCGCAAGCGGGCGATGCGGCTGCGAGAGGAGTATGACGCCGTGCTGGTCGGCTGCGGCACCGTGACCGCGGACGACCCGCGGCTGACCCGGCGGCTGGGCCGCAACCGCTCGACCGAGCAATGGCGGATCGTTCTCGACGGGCGCCTGCGCGTCCCGGAGAGCGCGAAAGTCTTCCGCGGCCGGGGACGCCGGGTCGTCGTGACGGCGGCGCATCTCTCCCACCCCAAAGTCGCGCGGCTCTCGGCCCGCGGCGTCGAGGTGTGGAGCCTGCCGACCCGTTCGGCGAAGGGGAGCGGCCGGGTCGATCTTCCGCGCCTCCTCTCGGAGCTCGGTGCGCGCGGGGTGACCGGTCTCATGGTCGAAGGCGGCGCCGAAACCCTCTGGTCCTTCTTCGCCGAGGGTCTCGTCGATCGGGTCATGGTGTTTCTCGCGCCGCGCATCCTGGGCGGGCGGGAGGCGCCGGGCGGAGTCGCGGGAGAGGGCTTCCGGCTCGCGAAGACCCCGCGACTCTCGGACGTCCGTCAGGAGACCCTCGGCGACGACCTGTGCATCACCGGCCGCCTGACTCCAAGGGCGTGGAGCCCCTCGGCATAGACTCGCCCGGATGTTCACGGGCATCGTGACGCACATCGGCCGCGTGGAGGCGATCGAGAAGCGGGGAGGCGGCGCGAGGATCGCGATCGCACCGTCCCGCGGCGCGACGTTTCGCGCGGGAGAAAGCGTCTGCGTCTCGGGCGTCTGCCTCACGGCCGTGCGGAGCGGGCGGCGTCTCGTCGCGGACCTCTCCTCCGAGACGCTCCGGCGCTCGACGCTCGGGACGCTCGAGCCGGGAGACCGGGTCAACCTCGAACGGGCGCTCCGGTGGGGCGATCGGCTGTCGGGCCACTTCGTGATGGGTCACGTCGACGGCCTCTCGCGGATCCTCTCGATCCGCCAGGCCGGAAACTCCCGCCAGCTCCGCTTCTCGGTCCCACGGGGCCTCTCGCGGCTCGTCGCCGAGAAGGGCTCCGTCGCGCTCGATGGCGTGAGCCTCACCGTCGCGTCGCGGAGCGGCGGCTCGTTCTCGGTCTCCGTGATTCCCGAGACGTCGCGCCGGACGACGCTCGGGACACGCCGGGTCGGGGAGGCGGTCAACTTCGAGGCGGATGTCTTCGCGCGCTACTCGCGAACCGGGGTGCTCCGCCGGGTCCGTCCGCCGCGCCGGAAACGATGATCGTCTACGAGGCCGGGTCCTCTCCGGTCGTGCGGGCGGGCGAGGCGATCCTCGCCGGGCGGCGGGTCGCCGGCCGCCTCGCGCCCTACGGTGCCGAGGCCTCGAGCCTCTGCTTCGATCCGCTCGAGCGCCGCTTTCTGTTTCCCCGCGACGAGCCCTCGCCGCGGCCGGGTCCGTTTCGGATCGAACCGTGGAGCGAGGCCATCTCCCGGATCCCTGCGGGGCCGCTGCTCGTCGGCCCGCCGGCGCCCGCCGACACCGGCGGCGAGCCCCTGTGGGGCGCGGGCCGGGCCGCGGCCGAAGCGGCGATCGAGTTGGGGCGGCCGGTCTACCTGCTCGACCCGGAACCGGAGGCGGTGCCCCCGGCAGCCGGAGCGGCCGCCGTGGTGCTCTGCTCCTGGAGGCCGGGCAGGCCCGAGCGGGCTTTTGCGGGGCTCGATCGGCACCGGCGGGCGGGCGTTCGCTGTGCCGCGTTGTTTCCTCTGATCCCGGGCTGGACCGCCGAAGACGAGGCCATCGCGGGTCTCGCGGACGCGGCGGTCGCGGGCGGAGCGGACTCGCTCACGGCGCTCGTCCCGGCGGCCGATGGCGAAGGGCGCCGGGCCATCGTCGCGGCCCGGTCGCGCTTCGAGCCGGACGAGGCGGATCGCTTCTTCGAGGTGATCCACCACGGCGACTGGCCCGGGAGGCTGGCCGGACGTCTCGCCGCCGCGCGAAGGGCGGCTTCCGACCGGGGGCTTCTCGTCCTGCCGCCGCGTCCCGACGGGCGGGGAGAGTTGCCCGGCAACCGAGCGGCCGCGGCACGGCTCGAGGAGAGGGCCGAGCTGGAGGATCCGGGCGAGCATCGCGGCGCGCTCCTCTACGCGGCCATACGCTGGATCGACGAGTTCCCCCGCGATCTCTCGGCCGTGGAGCGCGAGGGAAACTTTCGGAAGGTCTTTCCTTTCGGCGGAGATGTCGGGGAGTGGGCCGAGGCGGCGTTGGCCACGAGGGAGGCCGGACGGTGAGCCCCCCCGGTGGAATCTACGTCCACCTGCCGTATTGCGCCTCCCACTGCGGTTACTGCGCATTCGTGGTCACGACGGACGGGTCGAGCCGCGACCGCTACCTGGACGCGCTGGAGCGTGAGATGACGATCCTCGCTCCCGAGACGGAGCGCTCGGTCTTCGACACGGTGTATCTGGGCGGAGGGACGCCCTCGCTCCTCCCGCCGGCGGCGGTGCACCGGCTCGTCGGGGCCCTCGCGAAGACGTTCCGGCTCGAGCCGGGCGCCGAAGTCACGCTCGAGGCAAACCCCGAGGACGTGAACCCGGAGGCGGCGGGCGCCTGGAGGGCCGCCGGCGTCAACCGCGTTTCCGTCGGGGTCCAGTCCTTCGAGGATGCGGAGCTCTCCGCCGTCGGCCGACGACACGACGCCACACGCGCGGCGTCGGCCCTCGAGATCCTCGCGGCTGCGGGCCTCCGGGTCTCGGGGGACCTCATCCTCGGGCTCCCCGAGCAGACCCCCGAGAGCTTCCGCCGTAGCGTCCGCCGGTTGCTGGGCTCGGGCGCGACGCATGCCTCCGTGTACCTCCTCGAGGTTGAGAAATCGAAGTCGTTGGAGGACGACCGGAAGCTCAGCCCCGAGCGCTATCCCTCCGACGACGAACAGGCCGACATGTGGCTCGAGATGGGGGAAGCCTTCGCCGCCGCGGGCCTGGTTCACTACGAGATCTCCAACTGGGCCGCTCCGGGCCGCGAAGCCCGCCACAACCTGAAGTACTGGACCCGCACGGCCACGCTCGGGCTCGGAGTCGCGGCCCACGAGCTCTGGGCGGAGCGGCGCCGCGCCAACGTCTCGACGCTCGAGGCCTACATGGGACGGCTCGCCGGCGGCGAGCGGCCGCTCGCTCTCGATCGCCCGATCGACCCCTCCGAGGCGGCCCGGGAGGAAGTCTTCCTCGGCCTGCGGCTCGCGCGGGGCGTCGAGGAGGACGCGATCCGAAGGCAGATCGCGGCGGCTTCGGACGCGCGGCTGGCCGAGGACTATGAGGACTGGCTCGCGTCGCGCATCCTCGAGAAAGACGAAAGCCGCGTCCGTTTCACGGAACGCGGCTTTCTGGTCTCGAACGAGGTGCTGAGTCGGTTCGTCTGAAAAGGGCGGCCGCCCGTCAGATGAACAGCGGCGCCAGGACGAGCGTGATCGTCGCCAGCAGCTTGATCAGCACGTGCAGCGACGGACCCGCGGTGTCCTTGAACGGGTCGCCGACCGTGTCGCCGACGACCGCCGCCTTGTGCGTCGGCGAGCCCTTGCCCCCGTAGGCCCCCGTCTCGATGTACTTCTTGGCGTTGTCCCAGGCGCCGCCGCCGTTGTTGAGGAACGTGGCCATGATGATGCCCGTGATGGTGCCGACCATCAGCAGCGCGGCCACCGCCTCGGCGCCGACGCCGAACTGCTTGAAGATCAGGCCGACGACGATCGGGGTGCCCACCGCGACGAGGCCCGGCGCGATCATCTGCCGCAGCGCGCCCCGCGTCACGATGTCGACGGTGCGCCCGTAGTCGGGCTTCTCGGTGCCCTGCATGATGCCCGGGCGCTCCTTGAACTGCGCGCGGACGTCCTGGATGACGACGTAGGCGGCCTTGCCCGACGGCCTTGATGGCGAGACCGGAGAAGAAGAAAACGAGCATCGCGCCGATGAGGGCGCCGACGAAGACCTCCGGCTTGGCGAGGTTGACCGAGGTCAGCTCCGCGCCGTAGTTCTTGAGCTCGTCGAGGTACGCCGAGAAGAGCAGGAACGCCGCGAGCGCGGCGGAGCCGATGGCATAGCCCTTCGTCAGCGCCTTCGTCGTGTTGCCGACCGCGTCGAGGCGATCGGTCTTCTTCCGGATCTCCTCGGGCTGCTGCGACATCTCGACGATGCCGCCCGCGTTGTCCGTGATCGGGCCGAACGTGTCCATCGCGAGGATGTACGCGGCCGTGCCGAGCATGCCCATCGTGGCGACGGCAGTTCCGAAGAGGCCGCCTCCCGGCAGCGCCGAGACGCCGATCTTGTACGAGGCCAGGATCGCGGCCGAGATCGCGATGACGGGCGCGAGGGTGCACTCGATGCCGATCGAGATGCCCGCGATGATGTTGGTCGCGGGACCGGTCTGGGATGCCTCGGCGATCTCGCGGACCGGCCGGTACTTGTACTCGGTGTAGTACTGCGTGATGAAGACGAAGACGACCGAGGTGAGAACGCCGATGATGCCGCAGAGGAAGAACTTCCACCATGCGTCGGGATGCGCCGGGTTGAAGAGCAGCCACTTGGTGGCCACGAAGAATCCGGCGATCGCGAGCACCGAGGTGATGTAGTAGCCGCGGTTCAGGGCCGCCATCGGGTCGGCGTCCTCGCGCGTCTTGACGAGGAAGATGCCGACGATCGAGGCGAGCAGGCCGAACGCGCGGGCGACCAGGGGGAACAGCATCACGCCGACGATTCCGGCCGAGAAAGCCATGCCCTGCTTCTCGAGCGCCGCCGCGAGCGTGGCGCCGAGGATCATGGCGCCGATGTTCTCGGCCGCCGTCGACTCGAAGAGGTCGGCCCCGCGGCCGGCGCAGTCGCCGACGTTGTCGCCGACGAGGTCGGCGATGACGGCCGGGTTGCGCGGGTCGTCCTCGGGAATGCCGGCCTCGACCTTGCCGACGAGGTCCGCGCCGACGTCGGCGGCCTTCGTGTAGATGCCGCCGCCGAGCTGGGCGAAGAGGGCGACGAACGAGGCGCCGAAGCCGTAGCCGACGATCAGGAGCGGGAATGTGGGCCGGCGAGACCGCGGTGAACTTGCTGACCAGCCAGTAGAGGCCGCCCACTCCGAAGAGCGACATCGCGACGACGAAGAGGCCCGAGACCGCGCCGCCCCGCAGCGCCGTGCGGAGCGCGTCGTTGAGGGAGGTCCGGGCCGCGGAGGCCGTGCGGATGTTGGCCCGGATGGAGATCCACATGCCGACGTAGCCCGCGACGACCGAGCAGGCGGCGCCCAGGACGAACGAGAGCGTGGTCCAGAAGGCGAGCCCCAGAGCCGTGGGAACCGGGTCGAAGTCGTGGTGATCGCGAACGAAGGCGTAGAGGATGAAGATCACGACGGCCAGCACGAGGGCGAGGATCGTGATCGTCGTGTTCTGGCGGCGAAGGAAGGCTTCGGCCCCCTCCTTGATGGCGTTCGAGATCGCCTGCATGGCCGAAGTCCCGGTGTCCCGCTTGAGGACCCACTTCATGAGATATCCGGCGACGAAGAGCGATCCGACGGAGAAGACCATGATCAGGGGCAGGGCAAGCTCGTGAGACATTCGTCGAACTCCTGTTTTCGCTTGATCGGAGCTCGCCGGTGATCCCGGCGAACCGGCGGGGGAGGATATCAGATGGCCCGACCGGGCGGTGGCCGAGTCGGGCCTCGGGCAAGTCTCGGAAGCGGGAGCGGACCTACGGTCCGATCGGGACGGCCTCCATCACGATGCCGATGTTCTTGGCGCCGGCGTTGCGGCAGAGGTCCATGATCTTGATCACCTCGCCGTAGTTGGAGCCGTCGTCACCGGAGAAGAAGATCGTCTTGTTGGCCCGGTTCTTCAGGATCTCGGTCAGGCGCAGGGCGAGCGTCTGCGGGGTGACCTCCTCCTTGTTGAGGTAGATCTTGTTCGCCGGCGTCAGCGACACGATGAGCAGATCCGGCGGAGGAGCCGAGTCCGGTGGCAGCTGGCTCTTCGGCGGCACCTTCACGTCGTAGCCCATCTGGAGCAGCGGCGTGATGACCATGAAGATGATGAGAAGCACGAGCACCACGTCGACGAGCGGCGTGATGTTGATGTCGCTCTTATACTCGCCGGCGCCGCCTCCCCCCATGGCCATGCGGGTTCTCTCCTTCGGTCGCGCGGGCTAGCCGCCGACGCCTTTCTGCTTCTTTTCCGCGATGAGGCCCACGTCCTGGAAGCCCGCGTCCTTGGTCATCTTGAAGACTTCCTTGACGTCGCCGTACTTCAGGCGCTGGTCGGCCTTGATGACGAGCTCGGCCGACGGGTTCCGCTGATAGAGATCGTCGAGAACGTTCTGGAACTCCGCCTTGGTCATCGGCTTCTTCGGGTCGTCCAGGTAGTAGCCGGGAGGGGTCGTATAGGAGACCGAAATCAACTTCTGCTTGCTCGACTCCGGCTTCTTGTCCGGATTGTCCCCCTGCGGGATCTGGACGCTGACGCCCTTCTGCAACATGGGCGTGACCACCATGAAGATGATCAGAAGGACGAGACAGACGTCGACCAGAGGCGTGACGTTGATGTCGCTCTGGAGCTTGTCGCGAGCCGAGCCGCCACCCATACCCATGAGAGGTCTCCCTTAAGAGCTAAGCCGAAAGCTGCGCGCCCGAGCCGCGGCGCTTGATGAAGTAGTCGATCAGCTCGTTGGCCGAGTTGGACATCTCGACCTGGAAGCGCTCGATGTTGTTCATGAAGACGTTGAACATCCAGACGGCCGGGATCGCGACGAAGAGCCCGAGGGCCGTCGTGACGAGAGCCTCGGCGATGCCGGCGGAGACGGCCGCGATGCCGCCCGATCCGCTCATGGCCATGCCGCGGAACGCGTTGATGATGCCGATGACCGTTCCGAACAGCCCGATGAAGGGCGCGGTCGTGCCGATCGTGGCGAGACCGGAGAGGCCCTTCTTCATGTCGGCGGTCGTGACGAGGGCCTCGCGCTCGATGGCCCGCTCGGCGGCCTCGATCATGTCGTGGCCCTTGATGTTCGAGCCGCCGCTCTTGATGTCGTGGGCGAACTCGTAGAGGCCTGCCGACAGCACGCGCGCGACGTGGCTGTTCTTGAACTTCTTCGAGGCGTCGATCGCTTCCTGGAGCTTGTCCTGCTTCAGAAAGCCGGTGACCATCTTGGCGTAGGCGACCGACTGGTTGCGCGCCTTCCGGTAGTACAGAAACCGCTCGAACGCCACGGTCAGCGAATATATCGACATGACGATCAGCAGCACGACCACGCCCTTCGCGATGGGCGTCATCGTGTTCCACAGGTGAATGGGGTCAAAACTCATGTCACGCTCCTCTCAGTTCGTTCGCCGTAGGGCTAGCCGCCCCAATCCTAGTTCAACCGGAAGGTCACCGTCACCGTGAGGTACACGCGGACCGCCCGGCCGTTCAGGGTCGCCGGCTTGTATTTCCACGCCTGGACCGCCCGGACCGCCGACGCGTCCAGAAGGGGATTGACGGACTTCAGCACGCGCACGTCCTCGACGTTCCCGTCGGCCGTGATGATGGCCTCGAGGATGACGACCCCCTCCATGCGGGCCTTCCGGGCCGCCTCGGGATACTGGGGCTCGATGCGCGAGGTCAACGACCGGGGCCTTCACGTCCCCGCCGACCCGGAGGGGCTCGCCGCCTCCGGCCCCGCCCGTGCCGCCCACGACACCGCCCATCACCCCGCCCGGAACGCCGCCTTCGACACCGCCCTCGACTCCGCCCTCCACGCCCGCGTCGGCCGCCGGCTCGGGCTCGGCCAGGGGCTGCGGGATGACGTCGGGGACGACCATCGGCTGGGCCATCTCGACGGGCTTGACCTGGACCGGCTTGGGGGCTTCCGGCGCCTTGGGAGCGGCCTTGGGGGCCGCGGGGGGCGGCGGGGGCGGCGGCGGAGCCGCCGCATAGAAGGTCACCGGGATGGGGGGCTCGGGCACTTCGCCGACGAACCAGATCGAAGCGCCGAGCGCGATTCCGATGACCAGGGCGTGAATCAGGACGGAGACCGGAAAGGACAGGGCCTTCTTCGATCCCCCCGCGTGATGCTCCGATTCGATCAGCGAATTCTCAAACATGGACGATCTCCCCGACCCAGTGAGACACCGGCCCTAGGATCCCGGTTCCGGTGTGGCCTGGGCGGCTTCCGCCTTCGCCTTTTCCTGCGCCGCCTTCCTGAGATCCAGGGCCTGCTGAAGGATATTTGTTCGCCAGGTCCGTGTATTCCTGCTTCTTGACGGGGTCCGTCTCCATCTTGGCCTTCTCGCGGTAGAGAAGGTTGATGTACGAGATGGCCTCGAAGTAGCCGGGCTTCATCTCGACGGCCTTGTTGAGCCCCTCCATGCCCTCGTCGACGATCTGGGCCCGGACGACCGGGTCGACGTCGGGGAAGTTGTAGGAGCGGTCCCAGGCCTGGACGCCGATCAAGTAGTAGACCTCGGCGCGTTCCTCGTTGGTGGTGACGACGTTGAGCCTCTCCTTGAGCCACTTCACGCCGTTCTCGAAGTCGCCCTTCTTGAAGTAGAGCATCGAGAGCGACTGCATCGCCTTGGCGTCCTTCGGGTTCCGCTTCAGGACTTCGGCCTGGTAGAAGTTGATGGCGTCGTCGAACCGCTCGGTGTTCAGGTACATGGACACGAGGTACTCGAGCACCTTGGGGTCGTCGGGATAGGCCGCGAGGTACTGCTTGAGGTTGTCGATCGCCTTCTGGGCGAACTCGAGGTCCTTGGGGTGCTTGGAGCCCGGCTGGTACATCCCCATGTAGGCGATGCCGATGTGCTTGTGCAGCTTGGTCTCGGAGGGATCGAGGCGCAGGGCCTCCTGGTAGGCGGAGAGGGCGGGCTGGTACTGCGCCGCCTTCAGGTAGTCGTTTCCGCGCTTGACCTCCTGCTTCGACTTGAGCTTGTTGCATCCAGGAAAAGCGAGGGCCGCGAGAAGGAGTATCGCGGTCGTGGCCGCACGTGGCCTTGCGCGTGGCATGCTGGGCTTCGCTCCTTGCCTGTTCGTTATCCCACACACGGGCTCGATCCGGCCCGCCCCGGAGTGCCGAATTCTGTTGAATTCCCTCCGACAAAGCAACAGAGTTTTTGGGGCCGGGGATTCTCCGACCTTCACACGCGCGTCGCAACATCGCTCGCGCGTCGGCGAGCTCGGCCGTCCCGAGCCGGCGGCGTTCGCGTGACCCAAGGTGTTCCCGAGGGGGCGGGGGAATAATGCCGGCCTTGCAGCGCTTTGCGCGACGGAGGAGGATCCCCTTGAGACGTCTTTTCGTGATCGTCGCACTCGCTGGCTCTCGCCGCGTCCGGCCCGGGCTTCGGACAGCAGGCGCCCCCCCCGCCGAGCCAGGAGAAGCCGGCTCCCGAGAAGGCCTTTCCTCCGGTGGTGGAATCGGTCGACGTTTCGGTCACGAGCGTCGAAGTTGTCATCACCGATTCCAAGGGGAACAGCGTCCCGGGACTCACCGCCGCGGACTTCGAGGTCCGGCAGGACGGCATCGCCCAGAAGATCACCAACTTCTACGCCGTCACCGGCGGCAAGCTGCTCCTCGAGGACGGCACGGCGATCGACCTCGGCGCCAAGGAGCAGGCGACGGACGTGCCCGAGGACGTCAAGGCCAAGTACGTCTTCTACGTCGACAACCTGAACATCCAGCCCATGAACCGAAACCGGATGTTCCGGCGCCTGAAGGAATTCGTGCCGACGGTCGATCGGCCCGAACGCGGAAGGCATGGTCGTCACGTTCAACCGGTCGCTGAAAGTGCTACGCCCCTTCACCTCGGAGGTCAACGACATTCTCGGGGCCATCGAGGGGATCGAGCTCGAGACGGGAGGCGGCACGACGACGGTCGGCGAGTGGAAGGACACGCTCGCCCGCATCGCCGACGCGAAGACCTCGGATGCCGCCATCAATGCGGCGCGCGCGTACGCGCAGAGCGTCCGCAACGACATGGAGTTCACGATCGACGCCATCAAGCAGACGCTCGACAGCATGGCGGGGCTCCAGGGCCGCAAGAGTCTGCTCTACATGTCGGAGGGTCTCCCGCAGACCGTGGGCCTCGAGCTCTTCGAGGCGATCCGCGAGAAGTTCAACGACACGACGGCCACCATGCAGCAGTTCGACTTCGACATGAGCACGAAGTACGTGAAGATCGTCCAGGCCGCGAACGCCAACGGCGTCACGATCTACACGCTCGATGCTTCGGGCCTCACGACCGCCGACGTGTCTGACCGCCGATACCAAGACGAACAAGGACGTGCACGTCTCCGAGTTCTCGCAGCGCCAGAACATGCAGGGCCCGATCCGCATGATGGCGGAGGAGACGGGCGGAACGGCGGCGATCAACACCAACGACTGGAAGACGAACCTCGACTCGATCGCCGCGGACTTCTCCAACTACTACTCCCTGGGCTTCCGCAGCGCCCGGGGCGCCGCGGATCGCCCGCACTCGATCGAAGTCACCGTGAAGAACAAGGGGCTGCGCGTACGCTCGAGACGGAGCTACGTCGAGAAGTCGATCGAGACACGCACGGCCGAGGCGGTGGTCGCGAGCCTCTCGCTATCCGCGGACCGACAACCCTCTCAACGCGAATCTCTCGGTCGGTCAGGCCAAACCGCACGATCGCGAGAACTACGCCCTGCCGGTCCGAATCGCGGTGCCGATCGCCCGTCTCGGCCTCATCCCCGCGGGCGACCTGTACGAGGGACAGTTCCTCGTGTATTTCGTCGTGCGGGACGCTTCGGGCAATCAGTCCGACCTGCAGGTCCAGCGCCAGGAGGTCAAGATTCCCTCCAAGGATTTCGCCACGGCACAGCGGAAGGACTTCTACTATGACGCGACCCTGCTCGTCGTACCCGGCGGGCAGAAGCTCTCGATCGGCAGTCCGCGACTCGGTCTCGAACCTGACGTCGTTCCTGCAGAAGAACGTCTTCGTGTCGGTCCTCCCGGCGGAACCCAAGCCCGAGCCGGGAGCAGCCCCGGGCTCCTAGCCCCTCAGGCCGTCGCCGTCGGGGCGGACCGGGTTCGCGAAGCGGGATAATCGGCCCGTGCCCGAACGCGACGCGACCCCGCCCGCTCTTCTTCTTTTCGCGCGGGCGCCCGAGCCCGGGCGCGTGAAGACGCGGCTCGCCCCGGCCCTCTCCGCAGCCGGCGCGAGCGAGCTCTACCGGGCCTTTCTCCGCGACGCCGCCCGCCTCTACGCCGGGCGCGAGGCGTGGCGGAGCGTCCTCTGCGCCGATCCGGATCCCGAGGATCCCCGGCTCTCCTCTCTCTTTCCCGACCCCTGGCAGCGGCGGTCCCAGGGGCCCGGAGATCTCGGCGAGCGCCTCCGGCGGGCCTTCGAGGACGCCTTCGCCGCGGGCGCGCCGTCGGCGGCCGCGGTCGGATCCGATCATCCGACGCTGCCGGTCGGCCGGCTCGTCGAGGTCTTCGCCGCGCTCGACGCGAGCGACGCCGCGGTCGTGCCCGCGGAGGACGGCGGCTACTGCGCCCTCGGGCTGTCGGCGAGAGCGGCCTCCTCCCTCGGCGAGCTTTTCCGCGACGTGCCGTGGTCGACCGACGAAGTGCTCGCCACGACGCTCGTCCGCATGCGTCAGGCCGGGCTCTCGTGCCGGCGTGCTGGAGTCCTTCTACGACGTCGACCGTCCGGCGGATCTCGAGCGCCTGCGGAGGGACCTCGCCGGTCGCGATCCGGGCGGCGAGGATTTCCCGGCGGCCACGGCCGAGTGCCTGGCCGCGCTCGGCGGACCTTCCGAGAGAGGCGCCCGCTGATCCCCGTTCTGCGCGCCGCCGCGATGCGCTCGGCCGACGCGGCGACGATCCGGTCCGGCGTGCCGTCTTCGGTTCTCATGGAGAACGCCGGGGCGTCTCTCGTTTCGGCGCTGCGCGCCCGCATTTCCGGACTGGAGGAGGGTCGTCGTCGTATGCGGTCCGGGCAACAACGGGGGAGACGGCCTCGTCGCGGCCCGCCTGCTCGCGTTCGAGGGCGTGGGCGTCACGGTGTTCACGCTCGCAAAGCCCGACGCCTACCGGGGCGATCCCGCGGAAAACCTGAGCCGAGCGCGGGCGGTCGGAATCTCGCCGATGGCCCTCGGCGGTGCGGTCTCGCGCCGCCGGCTCGCGGCTGCCCTCGCGGACGCCGACGGCGTCGTCGACGCGCTTTTCGGCACGGGCCTGACGCGGCCGCTTGCCGGAGAGGCCGCCCGCGCTGTGGCCGCCCTGAACGCGAGCGGCCGAGCGATCGTTTCGGCCGACGTGCCCTCCGGCCTCTTCTCGGACGGGGGCGAGATCCCGGGGCCGGCCGTGCGCGCCGCGCTGACGGTCGCTTTCGGCGCACCGAAGCCCTGCCATCTCCTGCCACCGGCGAGCGGAGCGTGCGGGCGGCTCGTGGTGGCCGACATCGGAATCCCGCGTCCACGGCTCGAAGCGCGGGCCGCGCGGCTCTGGCTGGCGGAAGCTTCGGACGTTGCGAGGCAGCTGCCTCCGCGCCCGCTCGAGTCGCACAAGGCCGACTTTGGTCGGCTCGCGGTCATCGCGGGCTCTCGCGGAAAGGCGGGGGCCGCGATTCTCGCGGCGCGCGGAGCCCTGCGAGCCGGCGCGGGCCTCGTGACGATCTTCTGCGCGGAGTCGCTCGCGTCGCTCTTCGTGCCGGCCATTCCCGAAGCGATGACGGAGCCGCTTCCCGAGGCCGGCGGATCGATCGGGGAGGCCGCCGCGCCGGGAGCGATCCGGGCGCTTCGGGGCTTCGACGCGGCCGTGGTCGGGCCCGGGCTCGGCGCGTCGGCGGGAACGGTCGCCTTCCTCGAGAAGCTTCTCGCCGCGACGCGCCTTCCTCTCGTCGTGGACGCGGACGCCCTCAATGCTTTCACGGGAAGGCCGGGGGGGCTTCGGCGGCGGGGAGCCGTTCGTCTGGTTCTGACCCCGCATCCCGGCGAGGCCGGTCGGCTGCTGGGGCAGCCCTCCCGTCGCATCCAGGCCGATCGCCTCGGCGCCGCGCGCACTCTCGCGCGACGAGCGGGCGCCGTCGTCCTTTTGAAAGGGGCGCGGACGCTCGTCGCGGAGCCGTCGGGGCGCGTCGTGGCCAACCCCACTGGTACGCCGCTTCTCGCCACCGCGGGCTCGGGCGACGTGCTCGCTGGGATCCTCGGCGCGCTCCTCGCCGGCGGCCTCGCTCCGAAGGACGCGGCGGTGTGCGGGGCCTGGCTTCACGGCGCTGCCGCCGAGGCGCTCGAGCCGCGTCTCGGCGATGCGGGCCTGCTGGCCCACGAGATCGCGGACGTGCTGCCCGGGGTTCGCCGCGCGACTTCACGGAGGCGGGGCCGAGGACGCGGCCGCGGATGCCTGAGCCGGAGCGCGTGACCCGGTCGGAGGCCGAGACCGAAGCGCTGGGTGTCGAGCTCTCCGCTTCCCTCGAAGCCGGAGACGTCGTCTATCTCACGGGTGAGCTGGGCTCGGGCAAGACCGCCTTCGCCCGGGGCGTGGCTCGGGGCCTCGGCGCTCCGGCGCGCGAGGTCGCCTCGCCGACGTTCGCTCTCGTGAACGAGTACGCCGCTCCAGACGGAGCCGTGGTGCTTCGACACCTCGACCTCTATCGGCTGGCGGACGATCCGCGCGAGCTCGAGGCGCTCGGCCTGCCGGACGCGCTCGGCGGGGCTCCGGTCTGCGTGGAGTGGCCGGGCCGGTCGATCCGCGCCGCCCTCCCGCCGACCGTCGAGGTGGCGCTCGAACCTCAGCCGGACGAGAGCCGGAGGATCCGGATCGTGCGCCTCGCCTAGAAGGCGATGATGAACCCGCCGTTGGCGCCGGCGTTCGTCAGCCAGTTGCTGACCGTGCAGACGTAGTAGTAGCCGCAGAGCACGTCGGTGCTGCCGAGATACGTGGAGTAGACGCGGCCGTCCAACCGCAGGGCGAAGTGCGGCGAGAAGAAGTACTTGATCCCGCCGCCGATGCCCGCCGTGAAGCGTGTGTCCGAGGACGTGTTGAAGTCCGCGACCTCCGGGTCGAGGTGGGCGGCGCCGGCGCCAATCGTGAAGTATGGAACCAGGCGGCTGTGGCCGAAGTTGAACGTCGCGTATCCCATGAAGTACTGGATCTTGAGATCGCCGAGGCCCTCGTGCAGGGGGAGCGAAGATGTCGTCCGGGTCGAGCTCGAAGTGCGTCTTGAAGTAGGCGTACTCGAGCTCGAACTCGAGGAGGCTCGAGGCGTTCCATCCGATGCGTCCCCCGTAAACGGCGTCGTCGTCGACCCCCACGTCGAAGGGCGTGAACTCGAGATTGGTGTTTCCGAAGTTTCCGCCGAAGAGCCAGCCGGCATAGGGGTTGAACTCGACAGTACCGGCGCGCAGCTGCGCCTGGGCGGACACGGCGAGTGCCGGCGAGAAAGAGGCCGAGGACGAGGACGCGGCTTTTCATGGAAGGACCTCCGTGGGGTTGGACGCGCGCCTGACGGCGCTGGTTTACTTGCGCGTTTTCAGCGTCTTCTCGAGGAGCTTCTTCCAGCGCTCCTCGACATCGGGGTGATAGCCGACGTAGCGGTCCACGAGCGTCCGGTCCGGCCCGAGGATGAACGTGGACGGGATGCCCATCGCCGTGAGAGGCCCCGCATCCTCGGGCGACGCGTAGTAGACGGGCAGCGAGATGTTGAACTGTTTCAAGAACGGCTGGACGCGCTTACGGTCGGCGTCGACGTTGACGGCGAGCACGACGAAATTGCGGTCGCTGTAGGTGTCGTACATCCGCTGCACGATGGGCAGCTCCTTCTTGCACGGGCCGCACCAGGTCGCCCAGACGTTCAGCAGAACGACGTTGCCCTTGAGCTCGGAGAGGCGGACGCTGCCGCCTTCGGATCCGACGAACTCGAGATCCGGGAAGACGGGCGGCGCCCCGGCTGCCTGAGCGTTCTGTGCGAGCAGTGCGGGGGCGAGCCCGGCGTACAGGGCGAGAGCAGTGAGAGTGGCGCGCATTCGGATCAGCGAACGGGGCCGGCCCTGCGATTATTCCGCAGCATGGAGGCCTTCAGAATAGCAGGGTCGCCTGTTCCGGAACCGGGCCCGGCCCGCGGGCGTTGCCTACGGTGCGTGGTCGCTGACCCCATAATGGCCGCCATGCCGAAGGCTCCGCCGGTGCTCGCGCGCGTGTACCGCGGACCGCGCGTCGAGTCGTTGCACCGGGGATCGATCGCGGTCGTCGACGAGCGGGGCTCCCTGCTCGCCGGATGCGGCGACCCGAAGGCGCCGGTTTACGTGCGCTCGGCGGCGAAGCCGTTCCAGGCGATCCCGTTGCTCGAAGCCGGCGGCGACAAGAAGTTCCGGCTGACCGACGACGAGATCGCGCTCCTGTGCGCCTCCCACGGCGGCGAGCCGCGCCACGCGCAGACGGCCGAGCGGATGCTCCGCAAGGCGGGATTTCGAGTCGCGGACCTCGCCTGCGGAGCGCACGCGCCCATGCACGAGCCCTCGGCCCGGGCGCTCGCGCGCCGCGGGAGCGCGCCGACGGCCCTCCACAACAACTGCTCGGGAAAACACGCCGGAATGCTCCTCGCCTGCCGTCTGCTCGATGTGCCCGCCGACGGGTACGTGGATCCGGCGCACCCCCTGCAGCGCAGAATCCGCACCGTCCTCGCCCGGTACGCCGGCGTCGCGGAGTCGGAGATCACCGTTGCGGTGGACGGCTGCAGCCTTCCGGTATTCCGCCTGCCGCTTTCCGGCCTGGCCTGCGCCTATGCGCGCCTGTTCGCCTCCCGCGTGACCGGAGAGACGCCGGCGGCCACGTCGGCTCGGGCGCGCATCGTGCGCGCGATGTGGCGAAGCCCCTTCATGGTCGCCGGGACCGGCCGGTTCACGACCGACTTCCTCGCCGCCGGCGGCGGGCGCTGGATTGGAAAGGAAGGGGCCGAGGGTCTCTACGCCGTGGGCCTCGCGCCGTCGGGCGGTGTCCGGCAGGCGGTGGGCGTGGCGTTCAAGATCGAGGACGGGTCGGCCCGGCCGCGGGACGCCGTCACGCTCGACGTGCTCGCCAGGCTGGGCCGGCTCCCGGAACCCGCCCGGCGCGCCCTGGACACCTGGGCCGTGCCGGTGGTGCACAACGCCCGCGGTTCGGACGTCGGAAGGATCGAGGCGGAGGCGCCGATCGTGCGCTTTCCCGCCAGACGAAAAAAGTAGAGGAGGCGCCACCGCGTGGCCTATCGCAATCTGTCCGCTTTCCTCGAAGAGCTGGAACGGGAGGGCGACCTCGCCCGCGTTCGCGAGCGCGTCTCGCCACGCCTCGAGATCTCCGAGATCGCGGACCGCGTGGTCAAGGCGGGCGGGCCCGCCCTGCTCTTCGAGAATGTCGACGGGTCGGCCATCCCGGTCGCGATCAATCTCTTCGGCACGCGCCGCCGGATGTTGAAGGCCCTCGAGCTCGCGTCCTGGGACGAGTGGGACGCGCGCCTGGAGTTCTTCCTCGATCCGAAGCCA
Source organism: uncultured Acidobacteriota bacterium (assembly GCA_963723535.1). Taxonomy (GTDB): domain Bacteria; phylum Acidobacteriota; class Thermoanaerobaculia; order UBA5066; family Gp7-AA6; genus DAHUXD01. Next base: position 2,634 of record CAVRRE010000003.1, on the reverse strand, counting down.
CCCGAGGGGATCCTCCAGAAGCTCAAGGCGATTCCGAAAGTCACGGAGCTGGCCGCCGTGTTTCCCGAAGACCGTGCGCGGCGGCCCGTGCCAGGAGGTCGTCGCGACCGGCGACGCCGTGGACCTCGGCGCGCTTCCCGTGCTGACCTGCTGGCCGCAGGACGCGGGCCCCTTCATCACGATGCCGCTCGTGATCACGAAGGACTCCGTCTCAGGCAAGACCAACGTCGGCATGTACCGCATGCAGGTGTACGACAAGAAGACGACCGGCATGCACTGGCAGAAGCACAAGGACGGCGCGGGCCAGGCGAGGGGCTACGCGCGCGAGGGGCGCCGCATGGAGGTCGCCGTCGCGATCGGCTGCGACCCGGCGACCGTGTTCTCGGCGATCGCTCCGCTGCCGCCGGGGCTCTCCGAGTTCCTCTTCGCCGGTTTCCTCCGCGGGGAAGCCGTTCCGCTGACTGCCGGCAAGACGGTCGACCTCCTCGTTCCCGCCGAGGCCGAGATCGTGCTCGAAGGTTACGTCGATCCCGGCGAGGCGCGCCGCGAAGGCCCCTTCGGCGACCACACCGGCTTCTACTCGCTGGACGACGACTTTCCGGTCTTCCACGTCACGGCCCTGACGCGACGGGAGCACCCGACCTACCTCACGACGATCGTCGGCCGGCCGCCGATGGAGGACGGCTTCATGGGCGAGGCCGTCGAGCGGCTCTTCCTGCCGCTCGTCAAGAAGACCATCCCCGAGATCGTGGACATGCACCTGCCGGTCGAGGGCATCTTCCACAACCTGATGATCGTCGCGATCGACAAGCGCTATCCGGGGCACGCGCGCAAGACGATGCAGGCCATCTGGGGAACCGGACAGATGATGTTCACCAAGACGATCGTCGTGGTCGACCGGGACGTCGACGTCCGTGGCGGCCCGGAGCTCCTCTGGAGAGCGCTGACCGCGATCGATCCCGAACGCGACGTGGAGATCGTCCGCGGCCCGGTCGACGAGCTCGACTTCGCCTCGCGGCTCCCGTGCTACGGCAGCAAGATGGGCATCGACGCGACGCGCAAGTGGAAGGAAGAGGGTTTCGAACGGCGGTGGCCGGACGAGATCCTCATGAGCGCGGACGTCAGGAAGAAGATCGACGCGCTCTGGCCGTCGCTCGGGATCGGTCCGGGCCGGCGCTGAGGGGCCCCCGGGGTGTAGAATCCAGGGTCCGAATATGAAGGTCCTGGTTCTCGATCCCGACGCAGCCTCCCGCGACGCCCTGCGGCAGGGATTCGCGGCCGCGGGCGCGGCCGTTCGGGTTTTTTCGGACGCCGCCGAGGCCGAACGCGCCCTCCCGTCCTTCGAGCCCGACGTCGTCGTCGCGGCCCTCGAGCCCTCCGGCGCTTCGGACTTCGTCTCGCGGATTCGGGAGGACGGATCCGGGCGGATCGTCTACGCCCTCGTCGACTCCGCGGACCTCGACCGGGGGATCTCCTCCGGCGCCCACGACTTTCTCTGGCGGCCGGTGTCCGATGCGCGCGTCGCGCAGCTCTGCGCCGCCGCTGAGGACCGCCGGCTCCAGGGCGCGGAGGCCGAAGAGGCGCGCGTGAAGCTGGCGCGCGCCGAGCTCCGCGACGCATTGCCCGGCCGCTCGCCGCGGTGGCTCGCCGCCCTCACCTCGCTCGAGCGGGCGGCCGCTTCGAACGCCTCGGTCCTTTTGACGGGGGAGAACGGCACCGAGAAGGATGTCGCCGCCCTCGCACTGCACCGCCTCTCCCGCCGCGGCGCCGGCCGATTCGCTTACATCACCGAGGGCGAGTCGCTCGAGCTCGCGGTGCGCCAGACGGGCGCAGGCACGCTCTTTCTGCCGAACGTCGAGACCACGTCGACGGCTTTCCAGGAGGCCCTGCTCGCGCGAATCGCCGCCGGCGGGCCGACCCGCTTCATTCTCGGCATCGACGAGGATCCTCGCGAGGCGCTCGAGGCGGGAAGACTGTCGCGAACGCTGCGCAGCGCGCTCTCGGACGAAGTCGTGCATTTGCCGCCCCTCCGTGAACGCGAGGGGGATGTCGCTTTGCTCGCCCGCCGGTCTCTCGACGAGATCGACCCCGGGCTGCTCCTCGACGCCGAGGCGATGGACGCCCTGCAGGCGCACGACTGGCCCGGCAACGTCCGCGAGCTGAAAGAGACGCTGCACCGTGCCGCGCGCCTCTCGGAGACGACGATCGGACCCACCGTCCTTCGATCGGTGCTCGCGAGGCCCCTGCCGCGGACGCGGGCCCGGCGCCGCAAGCCGCCCGTGGTCCGGATTGCGGTCGGCGACTCGCTGGCCGACGTCGAGCGGAGGCTGATCTCCAAGACGCTCGAGTTCGCCCGCGGGAACAAGAAGAAGACCGCCGAGCTGCTGAAGCTCTCCCTCAAGACGATCTACAACAAGATCAAGGAATACGGCCTCGAGCACTGATTCGGAGGCGCCTCCGTCCCGGGGCGCCTGGTGCCGGAGGCCGGACTCGAACCGGCATGCCCTTGCGAGCGGGGGATTTTGAGTCCCCTGCGTCTGCCATTCCGCCACTCCGGCAGGGAGTGCAAATGATAGATGCAAGGCGCTGAAAATCCAATCGGTTACGCAACCCCCGCTCCGCCTGAATCATCGA
>CAVRRE010000002.1:0-186921 GCA_963723535.1 uncultured Acidobacteriota bacterium | reverse complement strand
GAATAGAACGACCTTCATTACTTGGGTTCTCGGTGAAGCACTAATTGTACCAGCGCCGTTCCGCCGGCTCTAGCCGGATGGCGCATTCGGTAAACATGGTTTTTCGGGGGCTGGGAACACCGGGGGGACGCCGGCCACGTCCACGAGGACGCGGTCGGAGGCCTCCGGGGACGACGCGGACGTCCTGCCACTCCCGGCCCGACCGGAGACACCAGGCCAGCGCCGCGAGGCGATCATCTGGCAGACGCCGAGCAAGGCTCCAGCCCCGTAACTGAGATGGAGAGTTGCGAGGACTGCGGGCAGAAGGCACGCATATGCAGGCCGGCCATCTCGGAAGGCGAGCCGAGCGGAGACGAGTCCGAGTGCGACCAGGTAAGCCAGCGGTGGGGCGAAAAGAAACGTGACCGGCATCATACCGACCGACGAGATTACGAGACCGGACAGGAATGTGACGACCAGAAGCGGCGGTGCGACTTGGCGAAATCGCAGCCGCCGGGGATGGAGAGCCACGACTCTGCACTTCAGACGGCCGTACCGGAAATACTGCCTCGCGAGCCCCCGCAGCGAGCTTCGAGGGAAGTACACCGCCCGTATGGCCGGATGCAGCAGAATTTTTCCGTCGGCGTCGAGGATGCGCGCGTTGAACTCGCAGTCCTCGTTGACCTCCCATTCGACGAACGGCCCGAGCCGTACCAAGGTCTCGCGGCGCCAGGCGCCGAACTGCACGGTGTCGACGTAGATTGGCCGCGGGAGGGCAGGGCACCGATAGCGCGCTCCGCCGTTCCCCCAGAACGAGCCGAGGGCCATGGCCACCGTGCGCCCAACCACGCCACGTCCCGAGGCGGTCACGCACCCGCCAACGTTCAGCGCGTCGCTGCTCAGAAGCGTGGAGACGCAGCGGCGCACGTAGTCGGGAGCCACTTCGGCGTGTCCATCCACTCGAATGACGATGTCCCCTTTTGCCTCCCGGACCATCCGATTGAGAGCCGCGCCAGGTGTGCGCCGGGATTCTCCAGGAGTCGAACTCGCCGATCGGAATTCCGGGCGATCATCCGATGGATACGCTCGATGGTCCCGTCATCGGAGCGGCTGTCCGCTATCAGGACCTCGACGAGATGGTGAGGGTAGTCCTGGCCGAGAACGGCGGCCAGGCTCCTTTCGATCCATTGGGCCTCGTTGTAGATCGGCATCAAGATCGAGACACTGGGAAGGGCGTCCTCAACGTCGCGCCCGCGATCGCCGATGGGTCTCGGAGACGGCGCAGTCAGGGGAGCGGAACTCTCTCTTCTCATCGCGCTCTTGCACCCGGGGACGCGGAAGAGGCGAGCGTCCGGCGAGGCGCGGCACCGGGAATGCAAGCGGCGATGCGCGCGCACATCTCGCCAATCTCGCGCCGGGCTCGAGCCGTATATTCGAGCAGCCGTTTGCTCACGCTGTCTCGGCGCCTCCAGAGTCGATCAAAGAGCTCGTCCAGGGTGTCGCCGCCGGTCGCATATTGATCCCAAACGCAGCCCTCGATCCCGATGTCGTCCATGACGCCGCCGTACTTATGCGACCAGGACACGAGAAGCGTCGGAACTCCGGATGAAAAGCCGGCGATGGCGGCGTGCATCCGGGACGCGATCAAGGCGTCACACTCGCCGATGAAGCTTTTCAGGACACACGGACCGTAATCGCCCCGGATGGGGTGCAACCACGATGGGTGCCCCAGACGCCGCAGCGAGCACCTCGGCGGCGCTTCGATCGTCGGACCCGTAGTAGGGCGGATTGACCTCGTGAGGGACCAGGAACACCGAGGCGCGGTACTTTGAAGTGAGATGCCGCGCCAATCGGGCCATCTCCTCGATGTATCGATTCCCTGTCTTTCCCTCGGACAGCCGCAGAGCGAGATCGCTCACCGAAAGCGCGATCCACGGACGTGGCGTATGCCTGGACCCCCAATCCTCCCGATTCCAGATGGGTTCGGCGGCGGCGGGCGGAAGCGCAAAAGCCACATCGGGCGCCAGCTGCATCCGGTCGCGCCTTACTCCGAGCCGCATGAGGATCTCTCGCGTCCGATTCTCTCGGATATAGACGAGAGCCGCCCGGTGCAGCAAGTACCGAACGAGCGGCCTGTTGGCGGGGAAAAACGGGCCCAGAGATTGCGAGACGAGGCCATACGGTATCCGTGCGGCGAGGGCGGCCATCAGATTCGCATGGTGCGCGAACGCGAAGCCGCCAGGAGGATCGCGGTACGAGTCTCCGCTGAGGTCGAGCACGAAATCGGCTGCGGCGTACGCCTGCGCCAGCGGCTCCCGAGATGCGACGCGACACGGGGCGCCCGCGCGATGGAGCAGGCTTCGTGCCGTGCATCTCAAGCGCTTCCCGAGCATGCCGACGCTGCGCCGGTTCCGGCTGGCGTCGGGGGCGAACCCGGGATCGACAACATCGATTCCGAGGTCTTGAGCCGGCCCTCGATCCAGCTCCGGACAATGCGACAAGAGGAGGAACCGCAGATCGGGTCGGACTCTCCGCAGCTCTCCGACGAGGCTGACGACCTGCGCGGCGGATCCCTTCTGCCATGAGACCGTAGCAAAGGTCAGGAGAATAGTCCGGCGTTCTGGGTCCGAGACCGGCGAGTGTCCCGCAGTACTCACAGCGTGCGCCATGCAAGGACGGCCTCGGTGTCGAGCCGAGCGGACACGGCGACCTGGAATTCCGCTGCGGGATACCCGATTGCGATCATCATGATCGGAGTTTCCCAGGCAGGGATGCGGCACGCGCGGTGGACCGCGACATCCTGAAAGAAGTAGTTGCACAGGTTCAGGCAGCATGAAGCGACGCCCTGCGCCTGCAGGGCATAGACCAGGGACATCGCGAACATGCCGCCGTCGACGTAGGCCTGATGCCGTTCGCCGCTCGAGACGTACACGCGGGTGTCGGAAGATACGAGAAGCACCCTCGCGGCGAGATGACCGAATCCGGCGTTGCCGTCCTGGGTCCGAAGAACCACGTCCTTGTCCTCCGGCGAGGTGTAGACGTGCACCCGCCATGCCTGGCGGTTGCACACGGACGGGGTTCTCTGCGCCGTGCGAACGGCGCGGGCGATGACTTCGTTCGGAACCGGCTCCGGAGCGAAGTTGCGGACACTGTGCCGCAGCAGCACGAATCTCTCGAAATCCAGCGCGACAGCGGCCTGAAATGCGCCCGCGGTGAGCGGCCGGGTGCCTCCGTCCTCGCTCCAGGCGGTCGTCTCCGGATGGCATGCGAGCCGGCGATCGAGGCGCGCCGACAGATCGGGGAATTCCCGGGCTAGACATTGTCCCACCCGCTGACGGTAACGGCGAAGCGCCCCGAGGGCCGAGCGCACGGCCACGGCGTCGAAATCTCCAATCGAATGCTCCCAGGCGTCCAGCAGGTCCAGGAGAGGTCCCAGATAGCTCGTGCCGAACAAGGGCGGCGGCTCCGGCAAGGCGAGAGTCTTTTCGATCTTGTGAAAGTGCACGAAGATGAGCGCCTCCAGCTTCCGTCTTTCCTTCGTCCGAGCTCGGAGCGGAGTGAAAAACCGGAGGTACTGCAGCAGGTCGTAGAGGGCGTCCATGCAATGAAGCAGGGATTGCACGGCGCGCGTCCCGAGAAGACGAGAGAGCGCCCCGGCGGTCTTCCGTTCGCGGAGCACGACCCAGCGATACGGCATCCTCACCGCTCCGCCTCTCCGGCATGCGAAGACCGTCTCGAGGCTTCCGTCGCCGGACGGGAGACGGCCTTCGAGGTCGCGCCGTCCGCTTCCGCCGAGACGATCTCGTCGTAGATCGTGGACAGGGCCTCGAAAACCACGGAGAACGAGAACTTTTCGAGGCAGATCCTGCGGTTGTGCCGGCCCATTCGACGAGCGCACTCTCTGTCGGCTACGAGGCGGCCGACGGCGTCGGTCAGCTCCTCCACGGCGGAGGGCGAAACGAGGTAGCCGCCCCGCCCATCGTCGATCAACTCGGGCAGACCGCCGACCCGGGTCGATACCACCGGCAGTCCCGCGGCCATGGCCTCGAGAACGGCATTGGGCGAGCCCTCTCGATGGCTAGGGAAAACGAGCAGGTCGCTTTCGAGGAATCGCTTCAGCACCTTGTCGCGCTCGAGATGCCCGGTGGCGATCACGTTGGCGGGCGCCGCTTCGACCGCCCGCCGGACCTCTTTCGAGATATCCCCCATGAGGACGAAGTCGACGTGAGGCAGCCGTCGCGCAGCGCCAAGCAAGTCGATTGTTCCCTTGTCGACCGAGAGCCGTCCCGCGTAGACGGCTCGCGGGCGCGCTCCGTTCCCGGCCTCTGCCTCCACCGCCGTGCGATCCCGCCATTCGTCTTCGACGAAGTTGGGAAGATACGCCGAGCGGGAGGCAGGGCATTGGCTCTTCAGCAAGGCCTCCGACGCGCGCGTCACCGCGATGTTGACGCTCGCCATCCTCATCAACCCGCGAAGGGCCAGCCGGGATCGGGGAGACAGGCGATCCATGACGTCGGGAAGACTTCCGCGATAGTGCACGACCAGCGGCACGCGGCACATCCGCACGAGGCTGGCCACCATCAGATCTCGCCACAAGCCGGGCGGGAAGATGCAGCAGTTGACGTGAACGAGCTCGGGGCGGCTCAGGACGAGGCGGCGCGTCACACCGACGACGAGACGGATCGCGTGCAGGATCTTGACGACGAGCCGGCCGCGGTCGACGGACCGAGGCCCGCCGACCCTCTCGAACAGGAAGCGGCGGCGCGCATTCGAAGCACCGATTCGGAGGATCCCCGCCCAGGTCGCGATCCCACCGCGGGTCGGAGGAAGGTAGGAGATCACGAGGACCCGACGTGACATCACACGCGGAGGCTCCGACGCGCCTTGTGGAAGAGGGCGGGCAAGACGACGGGAATGTTCAGGTTCCCGTTTCGCGCCGCCAACCGGGCCTTCGTATACTCGCCGTATAGACGGGTCCTCTTCATCTGTCCGGGGGTGACTCCGGGGAGCTTCATCCCTTCGACGAGGTAAGGAAACGGCTCGTCCGCCGGCGCCCGGAACAGGTCGTGCTTCCGGGCGAGCTCCCAGAGGGGGGTGCCTGGCCTCGGCGTAGCGACGTTGGTGTACATGTAATGGAGGAACCCGCGCCTGCCGAGATCGCGCGCCCACCGAATGGTGCGGTGGCAGTCTTCCGTCGTCTCCCAGCAGAGCTGCCCCGCCTCCTCCCAGGCGGAGTAAAACTGGAAATAGCCGGCGATCTTGATTCGCCGGGCCGCGAGCCTGGCACAGGTGCTCTCGATCTGCTCGGTCGTGACCTGCTTCTGGACTCCCTTCAGCGCACGGTTCGAAGCGCTTTCAAAGCCCATCGAGACGAGCCACACGTTTGCGGCGACCATTGCATCGGCCATGGCCTCCGGCATGACGTCGCCGCGGATGTTGAAGTTGAAAAACAGATCCCTGAATCCGAGACCGGCAATCCGATGGAGCAGGTCGAGAGCCCACGCCGTGCCGGCATTGAACTCCTCGCACCAGAGGCGCATCTCCCGTACGCCTCGATCGTAGAGGAAGCGGATCTCCTCGATGATGTTGCCGGGAGACCGCGAGCGATAGGTCGGCCGGCCGAAGATTTTCCAGACCGGCTCCGAGCAGAACGTGCAGCGAAACGGGCATCCCCGGCTGATGAGCACGCCGAGATAGGGACGTCGCTTGCTGTAGGGCATGCCGGGGAACCGATCGAAATCGATCATGTCCCACGCGGGCCAGGGAATGGAATCCAGGTCCTTCCGGAATGGAGACGGCGGGTTGTGACCGAGGGAATCGCCCGTCCGATTACGGCGCCGGGGATCTCCTCGATCCGCGGGCGTCCGGAGCCGAAGGATTCGGCGATCTGGACGATCGTTTCCTCGCACTCTCCCTGGAAGCATGCGTCCGCCGGGGTCATGGTCATGATTTCGTCGGCCATGATCGATGCGTGGGATCCGCCGGCGATTACGGTGAGAGACGGGAATCTCTCCTTGACGGCCTTGAGCGTCCGGTGGCCCAGGCGCGCCATGGGTGTTTTGAAGGAGAGGCCGTAGATGTCCGGCCGATACTCGTCGATCGCCTCGAGATGCTCGCGCATCCCGCCAAAACCCTGGAGATAGCGAACCTCCACGTCCGCGGGAGAGAAGGCCTTTCGGAGCGCGCCCAGGAGATAGAGAATCCCCATGGTCGGGCTGGTAGTAGATGTAGTGCTCCTCCTCGACCGGGCGGATCCGCCAGCATCACCCGAAGAGGCCTCCCGCCAGCACGAGCTGGACTCACGCTTCATCTCCCGGGATGCCTCTCCTCGGGCAGGGAGGATTCGGGCAGGAAGCTCGAAGCGGCGTCCGGTTGACCTGCACCGGGAGAGGGCCATTCCTGGGCGGATTCTATAATCCGGTCACGCGCGCTGTGTCCAGCGTCTTCAGAAGCGTCACGGTTCGGAGCTCAGGCGAGGAACCTTCATAGGCTCCGTTTTCGGGTTCCCCTTAATTGTACCAGCGGAGGCGTCAATCTGCGGGGGCGAGCAGCCCGTGTTCCCGCAGGGCGTCGGCCGCCGCGCGGACGCGGTCGAAGGGGAGCCCGGCTCGGTCGGCGACGTCCAGCAGCGTGGGCCCGCCGTCGGAAAGGTTCAGCACCCACAGCATCGCCATCGTCATCTCTCCGGGATCCGGCAGGCCCCCGATCGCCCGGTAGAGGCCGCGCCGGCCCAGCTGCGGCTCGCCCCGGGGATGCGTGTTGCGGTACCGCGCATTGCCCTCGAGGACCGCGACGATCGAGAGATAGGCCCGAAGCGAGCTCGCGAGGCTCTCGGGCCGGACGAACCCCACGTCGTCGGCCGACGTGTGGTACTCGGGGTACCGGCCGTGCGGCGTCCGCGTGAGGCTGCCGACGGCGAGGTTGAACCCGGGCGAGTTGTACTGGCGCTCGTCGTATCCGTAGGGCGAGAAATCGACGACCGCGTGCGGCTCGCCCGACAGGCGGAGCACGTGCTGCGCGGCCCGGTCGATCTCGGCGTCGCCGCGCCGGCTCTTCTTGTACGTCAGCGGTCCCGCGTCCCCGACGCACGCGGCCGTCAGGCCGTGGCGAATCTTCGCCGCGGCGGGTTCGTTGCGCGAAAGCCAGGCGATCGAACCGATCGTGCCGGGCACGAAGAGGAAGCGGTACGAGTAGCGCCGTTCCACTCCGGCGAGCAGCCGCGCGAGCGCGGCGAGGAGCGCGAGCCCCGAGAGGTTGTCGTTCGCGAGCGACGGGTGGCAGGCGTGCGCCGAGAAGAGGACCTCCTCCGTCGTCGATCCCGGCAGAAAGAGCTCGCCGTAGTCCAGCCGGCCGGGCTCGAGGCTCGAGTCGATCACGACCTCGTACATCCCGTCTTCGAGGCGCTCGAGGTCGCGGTGGGCGAGGCAGAAGCCCCAGTCCTCGGCGTAGTAGGACGTGCGATAGGGGATCCAGTCGGGCCGCTCGGGGAGCGAGTGCAGCTTCGGGCGGAGCTCCGCGAGACTCATCCGGGCCCGGACCGGGACGCTGTAGCTCACGACGTGGAGGTTCGATCGGCGGAAGTCCACGACGCGCTCTCCCCGCGCGTTCGCGATCCAGGCGTCCCGGATGTTCCACTCCCGGGGAATGGTCCAGTCGAGAACGGCCGTGCCGGAAGGGACGGACATGAGCGCCAGGCCCGTTTCGCGCTGGAGGATTCCGAGCGTCTGCCGCAGGCCTTCGCCGGTGATGCTGCGGCAAATCGGGTAGAGCTCGGCGACGAGGCCGTGCATCCAGGCTCCGAGAGAACGGAAATCCGCGGATTGCCGGACCGAGGCGAGCGAGGCGGACGCGGTCACGGCCGGAAATCCGGATAGGTCCGGTCGCGCTCGAGGATCACCCGGACGGGCTCCGGCCACCGGATGCCGAAGGCCGGATCGTCCCAGCGAACGCCGGCGCCGTGGTCCGGGCGATACGGCACCGACATCTGGTACGCCACCTCCGTCCGGTCGGCGAGGGTCAGGTAGCCGTGCGCGAAGCCTTCGGGCACGTAGAGCTGTGTCCGGTTCTCCTCGTCGAGACGAACCCCGAAGTGCCCGAGATACGTCGCGGAGCCGGGCCGGAGGTCGATGATGACGTCGTGGATCGCTCCCCGGGTGCAGCGCACGAGCTTCGCCTCCGCGTGCGGGGGCCTCTGGTAGTGCATGCCGCGAAGGGTGCCGCGGGCGTCGTTGTACGACAGGTTGGCCTGCGCCAGGCGGGCATCGAGTCCCCGATCGGTGAACTCCGCCTCGCAGAAGGTGCGCGCGAAGAAGCCTCGAGCGTCGGCGAAGCGGTCGAGCTCGATGACGAAAGCGCCCCGCAGCGGCGACTCGAGAAAGCGCATCAGGAGAGGACCGCCACGCGGGGGATCGGAACGACGAACTTCGCGCCCCAGTCCCGCACGTAGGAGAGCTGGTCCACCACCTCGTCCTTGAGGTTCCACGGCAGGATCAGGATGTAGTCCGGGCGCGTCTCGCGCATCTTCTCCGGCGGGAAGATCGGAATGTGCGTTCCCGGCGTGAAGCGGCCGTGCTTGTACGGATTGCGGTCCACGGCGTAATCCACGAAGTCCGTGCGGATGCCGCAGTAGTTCAGCAGCGTGTTGCCCTTGCCGGGGGCGCCGTACGCCACGACCGATTTGCCGGCGCGCCGCGCCGGGATCAGGAACTCCAGCAGCGCGCGCTTGGTCTCCTCGACACGCGGGCCGAAGGACAGGTAGCGGTCGATCGATCGGAAGCCGTCGGTCTCCTCGGCCGAAAGCAGCGCCGCGACGCGCGGCTCTTCCGCGCGCCGGTCGTCGGCGTGGCAGGCGTAGATCCGGAGCGAGCCGCCGTGCGTCGTCAGCCGTTCGACGTCGAAGAGCCTCAGGCCGTGCGCGGCGAAGATCTCCCGAACGGTCGAGAACGAAAGATAGGAGAAGTGCTCGTGGTAGATCGTGTCGAACTGGTTCTCCTCCATCAGGCGCCAGAGGTGCGGGAACTCCATCGTCACGACGCCCCGGGGCGCCAGGAGGAGCTTCAGCCCTCCGACGAAGTCGTTGATGTCGGGGACATGGGCGAGCACGTTGTTCCCGACGATCAGATCCGCCGGACCCGGGTCGAGCGCGAGGGCCGCCGCCGTCTGTCTTCCGAAAAACCGGACGACCGTCGGGACGCCCCGCTCGATCGCCGCCTTCGCGACGTTGGCCGCCGGCTCCACGCCGAGGACCGGGATCCCCCGCTCCACGAAGTACTGGAGGAGGTAACCGTCGTTGCTGGCGATCTCGACGACGCGCGATGCGGGCCCGAGGGCGAAGCGGGCCGCCGCCATCTCGGTGTACGCCTTCGCGTGCGCGAGCCAGGAGGTGGAGTAGGACGAAAAGTAGGCGTACTCGGTGAAGATCTCCGCCGGAGACACGTACTCCTGGAGCTGCACCAGGTAGCACTTCTCGCACACCCACACGCGAAGCGGGTAGAAGGGCTCCATCCGGTTGAGCTCCTCGGGGAGAAGAAAGGTCTCGCACAGGGGCGACATGCCGAGATCCGCGAAGACGCGGCGGAGAGGCGCTCCACAGAAGCGGCAGACGGTCGGCGGTGCATTCATGGATGGACGAGCTTGGTCAGGGCTTTCGACGGCGTTGGCGGCTCTCGAGAAAGCGGTGCCCGACGGGGAGTCGATCCAGAACGGTGCGCAGGGCGACCCGGAAGTCGCGCAGGAGCGCTTTCGATCCGCCCCGCCGGCGCAGGTACCGGCCGATCTCCTGGAAGCAGACGGCGCGCTCCCGAAGCGTCAGGGGGCTCGGAGCACCGACCGCGCGTACTCGGTCGGGCGGCGCCAGGACGGGAAGATGATCGAGTGCCGCCTTCGAGGGGTCCGACCAGCGAATCCTCTCGTGCATGGGAATGGCGCCGCCGCTGTTCGGCTGGACCCGCCGGTAGAAGAGCAGCTCCGGGATCTCCACGAGCTTGCCGCGCAGCGCCAGCTCGGCCTGCCAGTAGGCGTCGGACGAGGGATAGGCCAGCAGGGGCGGCATCTGGCGGATCACGCTCGAGCGAAGGACGCCGAGATGGGCGATGACGGCACGCAGGCCGATGGCGTCGCGGAACCGCTCCTCGGGCCGGGAGGACGTCGAGAAAGGCTTGGCGTCGTAAGTCCCCACGACCTCGCCGCTGCCGTCGATCCGGTAGGCGCGGGAGTGACAGAAGGCCACCGCGGGTCGGCTTCCAGGACCGGGATGACCTTCGCGAGGTAGTCCGGGATGCAGCCGGTCGTCGTGCGCGACGCCCAGGAAGTACTTCCCCCGGGAAAGCTCGAAGCAGCGGTAGTAGTTGCGGTCGCCGCCGATGTTCGTCGCATTTCGGAAGTAGCGGATCCGCGGATCGGCCGCGGCCCGGGCCTCGCAGATGCGCGGCGTGGCGTCGGTCGACGCGTTGTCCGAAATGATGACCTCGTAGTCGGTCAGAGTCTGCGCGGCGATCGAGTCGAGGGCCTCCTCGAGGTAGTCCTCGCCGTTGTACACGGGCAGACCGATGCTGACGGAGGGCAGGGGACCCCCGACGCCGCATCGGTTGAAACCATGCAGGAGATGCTAGCAGGCGCGTCAAGCCGCCCGCTCGCACGCGACGCGCATCCTCAGGTCTCAGGGCTGCTCGGGGTAGAACGTCGGATCCTGGGAGGCATTGTCGATCACGGAGGCGAAGCTGAAGATGGGACCGGCCTCCGCCGTCCACGCGAATCGACACGACCTCGCCCTCGGGCAGGTCGCGTCCGGGAAGAGCGCGGCGAGATTGCGCTGCACGTAGCCCAGCGGCGGAACCGCGACGCTCGCCGTGCCGAGCTCGGTGTGCCGGCGCCGCGATCAGCCGCAGCGTCACGGTCGCGGTCGTCGCGTCGGGGTTGACCAGGCCGACGTTGGTCCGGAATGCGGCGTCCTGACGGACGCCGAGCAGCGCCCCGCGCGAGACGAGATGCTCGGCCGAGATCGCGTCGACCTGCTGGCCGACCGTGCCGGCCGTCGTCGTCGCGTCCGTCAGGATCCGCTCGAAGACGGTGACGCCCGGCGACGTGTCGCTCTCGATCCTCAGGGCGCCGTAGGTCTCGGTGACGCCGAAGAGCGTCTGGAAGGCGTCGTCGGCGTGGAACGTCCCGTGCGGCCCGAGCACGAAGGTGTTTGTCGGGGCCGCCGTGTTGTCCCGGTCGTGCTCGAGCAACGTCACCGTGACGGCCGCCGGGCCGTGGCCGCTGTTCACGATCGAGATCTCGCTCCGGAAGTAGGCGCCGCCCACGCCCGTGATGCCGGCGATGCCGGGCACGAACTGGACCGGCGCCGGATCGAGGGCCGCGTAGTACGTCGGATCGCTCGAGGAGTTGTCGGTCACGGCCGCGTACGCCAGCGGAGCGAGGCCTGCCGCCGGAGGGCCGGATGTCGCGCCGTCAAGCCCGTGCCCGTCACGCCCGGGAAGAGCTGGGAGAGCGACCACTGCTGCTGCGCCGCCGGGCGCAAGCGAGAGCGTCGCGCGGCCGACGATGTTTCCGGAGCCGTCGCGAAGCAGGAGGCTGAAGTCTCAGCGCCTCCTGGACGGGATTCAGGGCCCCGACGTTGGTGCGGAACGCATCCGAGACGAACGAGGTTCGACACGATAGCGCACGCCGCTTCCACTGTCGCCGGCGGGCTGAGGCCGACCGCGCCCAGGCCGAGCGTCGAGCCCCCGTGGTCGACGTACGTACGGCCCGCCGCGCGGAGCCGGGCCGGCGGCGAACCTTCCGTTTCGACGCGGAGGGAGCCGAGGGCGTTGTCCACGCCGAACTCCGAAGCCACGACGTCGGCGAGGGCGCGCGTCTCGCCGGGAGCCAGCGACAGGGCGGATTCGCGCGGCGGGTCGCCGCCGCTCGGCGAGAAGACCAGCCGGGCCGAAACGGCGGCCGGCGGTCGGGTTCTCGATCACGACGTCCGTGACGAAGGTCTCGCCCCCGGCGCCGAGGACGTGGCCGGCGACGGGAAGAGTGGCCACGTGCTTCCCGGGCGAGGCGCTGACCGTGACCTCGCGCGTGCGGGTGCTCGACCCGCCGGCGTTGGCGACGGTGAGTCGCACGAGGTATGTCCCTGCGTTGCGCGAAGGTGTGCGTCGGCGCGGCGGCGGTCGGAGATGTTCTCCGGCGCCCGAGGCGGCGTCGCCGAACTCCCACGCGTGCGAGTCCGACCGCGCCGCGGGACATGTCGGCGAACGAGACGGCCTGGCCGGCCAGCGGAGAGGCGGGGTGAACGAGAACGCGGCCGCCGGCCGCTTGCCGTTGGACGCGGGAGGCTTCGGAACGACGACGAACACCTGGAAGTCCGGTCCCGTCTCCGAGGGGGTCGGAACGCCCACCGGCGTCGCCGGGACGAGCCCGGTCATCGGCAGCGAGAGCGTCGCGGAGCCGTCGTACACGCCCGAGAGCACGGGCGGGCCGTAGAAGTTCTGCGCGTTGCGGACTTCGTACGGGGTCCCCGGGCTCGAGGATTCCCTTGAGGCTCACGGCGACCGTGCCGGCCCGATCCCAGTTGTAGACGGTGATGTTGGCCCGCCCCGGCTCGTACTGGTTGGGGCGGACGAAGACCTTCACTCCCGTCGGGCGGGTCGTGGTGTACGCGTTGCTCGGGAAACTCGGTCGACTCGAACCCCGCGATCGTGCCGTAGAGCGTGTTGCCGGTCATCGTGATCGGCCGGAAGGCGTTGACGAGCGCGAGGTGCCCGTGCCGCCGACGAGGTAGTTGTCGAGGATCGTCGGGGAGGCGATGCCCTTGCTGTAGCCGAGGTTGGCCGCGACGCCATCGGCGCTGGAGAAGTAACGAGTAGTTGCGAGACCAGGAGCGTCTTCTTGGCGACCTTGGCGGAGGCGTCCGGGGTCTCGGCGCGGCCGAGCCGTTGGCGCCGATGAGGAAGTTCGTTTGGGCGCCGGACACGTTGGACAGCAGCCCGTTGTTGAAAGACGTGTTGCCTTCGAAGTAGAGGTTGTCGAGCTTGCCGCCTCTCCGTGTAGCGCGTGAATGCCCCAGCCGAACTGCTGGAAGATGATGTTGTCGATGATCCGCTTGATGCCCGGTCTCGTTCTGAATGTAGATCCCGTGGCCGTGGCCGCGATCCGGTTGCGTCGTAACCGTTGTAGTAGATGAGGCAGCCGTTGATCTCGGCGTCCGGCGCGGCATCCGTTGGTGAGGACGCCCTGTGCCGGCGTCGTGGATCGACCATGTTGATCAGTTTGGATCCCCGGCTGAGCAGGTGGACGCCGGTGCCTCGGTGGCGACAGGCCCCGGCGGCAGCGGAGGAGCGGGTGGGGTCCGAGTTCGTGATCTCGAAGCCCCAGAACCACGTGTAGGAGCCGCGCACGGTGATGGTCGCCTGGTTCGGTGCCGTCGTTGCCGTCGATCGTGACGCGTTCGCCCGGGTACTGTCGGACGATGATCGGCTTGCTCGCGGTGCCCTTGAGCTGGCTCGCGAACGGCCCGACGTAGGTCCCGCCCCGGAGCCAGATGGTGTCGCCCGGCTTGACGGAGGCGGGGTGAGAGAAGGCCTTGGCGAGGCTCCAGGGGCTCTCCGGGCTCCCGTCTCCGGCAGATTTCCCCGTCGGTGTCACATAGAAGTCGGCGGCGGCGGCGGGCAGCGCGAGCGAGAGCGCGGCCAGAGCGAGCACGGGGCAGGCGCTTCTTGTCCATGGGGGCACGATGATACCGCTCGCTCCGGGCCTGTTTCGCCCTTGAGGAAGCCTTAAAGCGGGCTACTGGAGGCTGAAAGTGGTCACCAGGAAGGCGGCCATCTGCGCGCGTGTCGTGGAGCTCGACGGACAGTATTTCCCGCCGCCGCAGCCGGACGTGACGCCGCGGTCCGCGAGCTCCTCGATCCACGCGGCGGCGAACGCGTTCGCCGGCACGTCGCTGAACTCGCGTTCCGGTCGCCGGGGGAGGAACGAACCCGCGCCCAGCGAGGACTTCAGGAGAAAGACGGCCATCTGCGCCCGGGTGACGGCGGCGTTCGGGCAGAAATCTCCGCCGCCGCATCCCGCGGCGATGCCCTCGTCGGCGAGCTGCTCGATCCAGTCGGCCGCGAACGCGCTCTGCGGGACGTCGTCGAACACGGTCCCCGAGGCGGCGGGCGGAATGTATGCGGCGCCCGTGCGCGGACTTCAGCAGGAAGACCGCCATCTGCGCGCGGGTCACGGCGGCGTTGGGGCAGTAGTTGCCTCCGCCACAGCCGCTCGTGATCCCGTTGGCCGCGAGCGTATGGATGACGTCGTGAAACAGGTGCGCCTGCGGCACGTCGAAGAACTCGTAGGCGTCCGGCGTGCTCGTGAGGATGAAGGCGTTGAACTCGGGTCCGGTCGGGGCCGGCGCCGGAACGCCGACGGGCGTGGCCGGGGCCAACCCGGTCATCGGAATCGGCGACGGAGCCTCCGCCGTAGATGCCGGACAGGACGGGCGCGCCGAACGGGTTCTGCGCGTTCCGTCAGGGAGTACGCGGCTCCGGGAGCGAGGAACGGACGACAGGTCGACGTTCACCGTCGGATCGAGGTCCCAGTTGTAGATCACGATGTGGGCGCGGCCCGGCCTCATAGGCGTTGGGACGGAGGAAGACCTTCACGCCCGTCGGCCGCGTCTGGCCGTAGTAGGTGTTGTTCGGGAAGGCCGACGGGGAGAAGCCGGACGTGGACCCGTAGAACGTGTTGCCGCGTGATCGTCATCGAGCTGCAGTTGTTGATCATCAGGGCCCGCCCGCTGGACGAAGTAGTTGTTGGTGACTGTCGGGGGAGGTGCAGCCGGCGTCGTAGCCGAGGTCGTTGATGTTCGTGTGATCCGTGTTGTAGGTGTAGTTGGAGATCAGCTTGGGGTTGGTCGCCGACTCTGCGTGCCGCCGACGAGGATGTTGGCGTGCCAGCCGCCCGGAGAGCCCGCCGTTGTTGAACGAGATGTTGCCCTGGAAGTCGAAGTTGTCGAGGTGGCCGCCCTCGGCGTAGGCGTGGATGCCCCAGCCGAACTGCTGGAAGATGATGTTGTCGTAGATCTGCTTGGGCGTGGAGCCGAGGTTCTGCGCGTAGATGCCGTGGCCGTGGCCGCGGTCCGGCGCGTTGTAGCCGTTGTAGTAGAAGAGGCTCCGTAGATGCGGGCGTCCGTGGCGGCTTCGGCGGTGATCACGCCCTGGGTCGTGTCGTGGACGATCATGTTGATCATGCGCGTCCCGTCGCCCGTCAGCTGGACGCCCGTGCCCCGCGGCGGGGAGGCGCGCCGCCGGCGAGCTGACGCGGGTCGGATCGGAGTTGAAGATCTCGAAGCCCCAGTACCAGGTGTAGTTGCCCATGGATGTCCAGCGTGGCCTCGTTGCCGTTGTAGTTGCCGTCGATCCGCGGCCCGCTCGCCGGGGTACTGGCGGACGATGATGGGGCTCGCCGAGGTTCCCGCCAGGTGGCTCGTGTAACGGCGCGGCTGTTGTACGTCCCGCCCCGCAGCCAGATGGTGTCGCCCGGATCCACCGCGGCCGGATGATCCAGCGCCGTCTGCAGCCTCCAGGGATTGCTCAATGTTCCTGTACCGTCGCGGCCGCCTTCGGCGAGACGTAGAAATCCGCGGCGGGTGCAACGAAGCCGCCAACAGCAGGCAGACGCCGAGCACCACCCGCGAGTCTCCGGAGCTCGATTTGCACTGAAAGGAGGCTACTTCACCAGCCAGGCCTGGCGACTGGCCGCAGAGACCTTCTTTGTACAGGGACCGTGACCACTCCGTGATCTGTTCTTGGAAAGGCGTATGCCCAGCTGCTCGAGCGCGAAAGGCACTCCCGGCACCGGTAGATAGCCCGCGATTCCTTGCGTTTCCACGGGAAGGGGCGCACGTCCGGCGCCGGGCCGCCTGCCCGAGGCTGGACAGGGCCGCGCCGGCGGCTACGGGAGGTCGAAGGCGCTTGACGAGGAACGCGGCCATCTGGCCGCGCGTGTTGGGCCGGTTGGGACAGTAGTTCCCGTTCGCCGCAGCCCGCCGTGACTCCCTCCGCGGAGAGCCTCTCGATCCAGCGGGCGAAGGGTTCGATCGGAGGGATGTCGTCGAACACGCCGTCGGCGCGGGCGGCACGTAATCGGACCCTGCGTCGGCCTCGAGCAGGAAGACGGCCATCTGCTCCCGCGTCACCGGACGGTTCGGGCAATACGCGTGCCGCCCTCCGCCGCAGCCGCTGGTGATGCCCTCCTCGGCGAGCTGCTCGATCCAGGCCGCGGCGAACGCATCCGCGGAACGTCCGTGAACACCGTGCCCGTCGCGGGCGGCGGGACGTAATCGCTGCCGTACTTGGCTTTGAGGATCATGACCGCCATCTGCGCGCGGGTCACGGAGCATCCGGGCAGTAGTAGTGGTTGCCGCAGCCGCTCGTGATCTCGTTGCGCGCCAGGTTTCGATGAAGTCGTAGAACGGGTTCGACGGCCAGACGTCCCGAGAACGAGTTCGTGTTGCCTTCGGTCGGGACGTAGTCGAAGTCGTTGGTCACGATGACGCGATCCGCCGCGCGTCAGCGGGTCGCGCCCCCGGAAACGGATCGTGTGGCTTCCCGCGGTGAAGGTGAAAGACGCGGGGGTTGATCGTCCGCGGGACGCCCGTGCCGCCGCGCCCGTTGACGCGGGTCCACTGGCAGTTCGGGCCCCGGCGCCTTCGGTCACGTCGTAGACGTCCTCGGCGCCGCTGTCCGCTCGGACGTAGAAGGAGTCGTTGTTCGCTGTCGATGGCGTGGACGCGGCACCACACGACGTAGTCGCCGCGTTCGGGATCGTGAAGTTCCACTTCGCGGTGCCGCTGTTGGCCGTGTCCGAGTGATGTACTTGCCGCCGAAAGCCGCGTCCCCTGGACGCCGCCACCATGGGACCGGTCATGGCGCCGGCTTCGGCCTCGATGCGCATGAGGTCCGTCCCGGGCATCGGGGTCGGCGTCGGGGTTGGGCGGGACCGGAGTCGGCGTCCGGCTCGGCGTGCGCGTCGGCGTGCGCGTGGTCGGCGTGAGGCGTCGCGTGGCGGCGGTGCGGAGTGGCGGTGGGCGCGTGGCCCGGTGCGGCGTCGTTCGTGGCCGTCCGCGTCGGGCGTGCGGCGTCTTGGTGCGGGTGGCGGTGGGCGGGGCCCCGGTGGGCGTCTTCGTGGCCGTCCGCGTCGGCGTGCGGGTCTTGGTGCGGGTGGCGGTGGGCGGGGCCGTCGCGGTGGGCGTCTTCGTGGCCGTCCGCGTCGGCGTGCGCGGTCTTGGTGCGGGTGGCGGTGGGCGGGGCCCCGGTGGGCGTCTTCGTGGCCGTCTCGCGTCGGCGTGCGCGTCTTGGTGCGGGTGGCGGTGGGCGGGGCCCCGGTGGGCGTCTTCGTGGCCGTCCGCGGTCGGCGTCGCGTTTCGGGCGTGCGGGTCGGCGTGGGCGGTGGCCGTCCGTCGTCGAGCGGTCCGTCGCGTCGGGGGCGTCGGCGTCCGTCGCGGTCGCCGCGCCTCGCGGTGGGGGTCGGCGTCGGGACTCCGCCCGGAGAGCCGGGAGCAGGACGAAGACGTTGAACTCGGGCCCGGTGGGGTCGGGCGCGACGACGCCGATCGGGGTGGCGACGGAGAGGCTGTTCATGGGCAGCGTGATCGAGCCGCCGGAGTAGGTGCCGGTCAGAACGGGGGCGCCGAAGAAGTCCGCGGCATTGCGCACCTCGAAGCCGTCGCCCGGCGACAGGATGCCGCTGACGTTGACGGCGACCGTGTTCTGGAGGTCCCAGTTGTAGATCGACGATGTTGGCGCGCTTGGCCTCGTAGGCGTTGGGCCGGACGAAGACCTTCACGCCCGTCGGCCGCGTCGAGCCGTAGTAGGTGTTGTTCGGGAAGGCGGACTGCGAGAACCCCGAGATCGGTCCCGACGAACGTAGTTGCCCGTGATCGTCATCGAGCTGCAGTTGTTGATCATCGAGGGCCTGGTCGCTGACGAAGTAGTTGTTGGTCACCGTCGGGCGAGGTGCAGCCGGCGGCGTAGCCGAGGTCGTTGAAGTTCGCGTGATCCGTGTTGTACGTGTAGTTGGAGATCAGCTTGGGATAGGTCGCGACGTTCTGCGTGCCGCCCACGAGGATGTTGGCGTGCCAGCCGCCGGAGAGGCCGCCGTTGTTGAACGAGACGTTGCCCTGGAAGTCGAAGTTGTCGAGGTGGCCGCCCTCGCCGTAGGCGTGGATGCCCCAGCCGAACTGCTGGAAGATGATGTTGTCGTAGATCTGCTTGGACGTGGAGCCGAGGTTCTGCGCGTAGATGCCGTGGCCGTGGCCGCGGTCCGGCGCGTCGTAGCCGTTGTAGTAGAAGAGCGTCCGTAGATGCGGGCGTCGGTGGCGGCTTCGGCGGTGATCACGCCCTGGGACGTGTCGTGGACGATCATGTTGATCATGCGCGTCCCGTCGCCCCACAGCTGGACGCCCGTGCCGCGGCGGGGTGGCGTCGCCGTCCGGGGAGAAGCGCGTCGGATCGGAGTTGAAGATCTCGAAGCCCCAGAACCAGGTGTAGTTGCCCTTGATCGTCAGGGTGGCCTCGTTGCCGTTGTAGTTGCCGTCGATCCGGGCCCGCTCGCCGGGGTACTGGCGGACGACGATCGGGCTCGGCGGAGGTGCCGACCAGGTGGCTCGCGTAACGGCGGGCCGTTGTAGTGCCGCCCCGCAGCCAGATGGTGTCGCCCGGATGCACCGCGGACGGATGATCCAGCGCCGTCTGCAGCTTCCAGGGATTGCTCAGGGTTCCAGTGCCTCCCGCGCCCGCCGTCGGCGAGACGTAGAAGTCCGCGGCGGTGCGACGAAGCCGCCAGAGCAGGCAGACGCCGAGCGCGCCCGCGAGCTCCGAGCTGATTTGCACTGAGAGCACTCACCAGCAGGCGCCGCGACTCGCCGAGGGATTCTTTGACAGGACTGTGACACTATGTCTGTTCTTCGAAATGCCTATGCCTCGAGTTTCGGGCCAAAGGCACTCGGCCGGGCAGATCCGGACGATCCTGGTCACAGGACAGGAGGCGCGCCCAGATGCACCTGTCCCTGCGGACGAGGTTCGGCGGCGGCTACGGGAGGTCGAAGGTGCGGGTCAGGAACGCCGCCATCTGGGCGCGCGTGTTGGGGCGTGTTGGGGCAGTAGTTCCCGTTCGCCGCAGCCCGCCGTGATCCCCTCCGCGAGAGCCGTCTCGATCCAGCGGCGCGTAAGGGTTCGATCGAGGTCGAGGTCGTCGAAGACTCCCGTCGGCCGGCGGAGGCACGTAGTTGGACCCTGCGTCGGCCTCGGACCAGGAAGACGGCCATCTGCGCCCGCGTCACCGGACGGTTCGGGCAATAGCGCGTGCCGCGCTTCGCCGCAGCCGCTGGTGATGCCCTCTTCGGCGAGCTGCTCGATCCAGGCCGCGGCGAACGCCGTCCGCGGAACGTCCGTGAAGACCGTGCCCGTCGCGGGCGGCGGGACGTAATCGCTGCCGTACTTGCTCTTGAGCAGCATGACCGCCATCTGCGCGCGCTTCACGGATGCATCGGGCAGTAGTTGTGGCTGCCGCAGCCGCTCGTGATCTCGTTGCGCGCCAGGTTCTCGACGAAGTCGTAGAACGGGTTCGACGGCCAGACGTCGCCAGGAACGAGTTCGTGTTGCCTTCGGTCGGGACGTAGTCGAAGTCGTTGGTCACGATGACGCGGTCGCCGCGCGTGAGCGGCGTCGCGTCCCCGGAAGCGGATCGTGTGGCTTCCCGCGGAGAAGGTGAAAGACGCGGGGGTTGATCGTCCGCGGAACGCCCGTGCCGCCCCGCCCGTTGACGCGGGTCCACTGGCAGTTCGGGCCCCGGCGCCTTCGGTCGACGTCGTAGACGTCCTCCGCGCCGCTGTCGGCTCGGACGTAGAAGGCGTCGTTGTTCGCGGTCGATGGCGCGGACGCGGCACCAGACGACGTAGTCGCCGGCGTTACCGGGATCGTGAAGTTCCACTTCGCCGTCCCGCTGTTGGGCGTGTCCGACGTGATGAACTTGCCGCCGAAAGCCGCTGCCGCTGTACGCCGCCACCATCGGACCGGTCATGGCGCCGGCTTCGGCCTCGATGCGCACGAGTCCGTCCCGGGCACCGGAGTCGGCGTCCGGCGTCGGCGTGCGCGTGCGCGGTGGGCGGCACCGAAGTCGGCGTCCGCTCGGCGTGCGCGTGGCGGTGGGCGGCACCGAAGTCGGCGTCCGGCTCGGCGTGCGCGTCGCGGTGGGCGGAACCGAAGTCGGCGTCCGGCTCGGCGTGCGCGTCGCGGTGGGCGGCACCGAAGTCGGCGTCCGGCTCGGCGTGCGCGTGGCGGTGGGCGGCACCGATGTCGCGCGTCCGGCTCGGCGTGCGCGTCGCGGTGGGCGGCACCGAGGTCGCCGTCCGGGTCGCGGTCGCCGTCGGCGGAACGGCGGTGGTCGTGTTCGTGGGAGTGCGCGTCGCGGTGGGCGGCACGGATGTCGCCGTCCGGGTCGCGGTCGCCGTCGGAGGAACCGCCGTGGTCGTGTTCGAAGGGGTGCGTGTCGCGGTCGGCGGCACGGGGAGTCGCGGTCGGTGTCGCGGTCGCCGTCGGAGGAACCGCCGTGGTCGTGTTCGAGGGCGTGCGCGTCGCGGTCGGCGGCACGGGAGTCGCGGTGCGCGTCGCGGTCGCCGTCGGTGGAACCGGCGTGGTCGTATTCGAGGGCGTCCGCGTCGCCGTCGGCGGCACCGGTGTCGCCGTGCGCGTCGCGGTCGCCGTCGGAGGAACGGGCCGTCGGGGTGTCGTGTGGCCGTGGGCGGCACCGCGGTCGCGGTCCAGGTCGCCGTCGGAGGTACGGCCGTCGGGGTGCGCGTGGCCGTGGGCGGCACCGCGGTCGCGGTCCAGCGTCGCCGTCGGAGGTACGGCCGTCGGGGTCGCGCGTGGCCGTCGGCGGCAGGGGTGTCGAGGTCCGCGTCGCGGTGAAGGTCGGCGTCCTGGTCGCCGTCGCGGGCGTCGGCGTCGGAGCCCCGCCTTCGGAAGCCGGGAGCAGGACGAAGACGTTGAACTCGGGACCCGTGGGGTCGGGCGCGACGACCCCGATCGGGGTGGCGACGGAGAGGCCGTTCATGGGCAGCGTGATCGAGCCGCCGGAGTAGGTGCCGGTCAGCACGGGGGCGCCGAAGAAGTCCGCGGCGTTGCGCACCTCGAAGCCGTCCCCCGGCGACAGGATCGCGCTGACGTCCACGGACGACCGTGTTCTGGAGGTCCCAGTTGTAGATCGACGATGTTGGCGCGTCTGGCCTCGTAGGCGTTGGGCCGGACGAAGACCTTCACGCCCGGTCGGCCGGGTCGAGCCGTAGTAGGTGTTGCTCGGGAAGGCCGACTGCGAGAACCCCGAGATCGTTCCCGAGAACGTGTTGCCCGGATCGTCATCGAGCTGCAGTTGTTGATCATCAGGGCCTGGCCGCTGACGAAGTAGTTGTTGGTCACCGTGGGCGAGGTGCAGCCGGCGTGCGTAGCCGAGGTCGTTGAAGTTCGCGTGATCGGTGTTGTAGGTGTAGTTGGAGATCAGCTTGGGGTAGGTCGCCACATTCTGCGTGCCGCCCAGGAGGATGTTGGCGTGCCAGCCGCCGGAGAGGCCGCCGTTGTTGAAGGAGATGTTGCCCTGGAAGTCGAAGTTGTCGAGGTGGCCGCCCTCGGCGTAGGCGTGGATGCCCCAGCCGAACTGCTGGAAGATGATGTTGTCGTAGATCGGCTTGTGGCGTGGAGCCGAGGTTCTGGGCGTAGATGCCGTGGCCGTGGCCGCGGTCCGGCGCGTCGTAGCCGTTGTAGTAGAAGAGCGTTCCGTAGATGCGGGCGTCCGTGGCGGCTTCGGCGGTGATCACGCCCTGGGACGTGTCGTGGACGATCATGTTGATCATGCGCGTTCCGTCGCCCGCCAGCTGGACGCCCGTGCCGCGCCGCGGCGGCGGCGCCGCCGGGCCGAGGAGTAGCGGGTCGGATCCGAGTTGAAGACCTCGAAGCCCCAGTACCAGGTGTAGGAGCCCTGGATGTCCAGGGTGACCTCGTTGCCGTTGTAGTTGCCGTCGATCCGGGCCCGCTCGCCGGGGTACTGGCGGACGATGATGGGGCTCGCCGAGGTGCCCTCCAGGTGGCTCGTGAACGGCGCGGCTGTTGTAGATGCCGCCCCGCAGCCAGATGGTGTCGCCCGGATCGCACGGCGGCCGGATGATCCAGGGCCGTCTGCAGCGTCCAGGGATTGCTGAAGCTTCCGTTGCCGTCCCGCGGCGGCCGTCGGCGAAACGTAGAACTCGGCGGCAAAGGCGACATGTGCGCCGACGCCGACGCACAGCGCGAGCAAACCCTCGAGTGAATTTTCGAATCCCGATTGCCACTGCACGGAGACTACTCTCGCGGGCCGCGGAATTACGACTGGCCCGCGAGACCTATCTTCGTACAGTGACCGCGCTCCGATGTAACGCTGTTCCCGGGACAGTGCGCCGAACTCCCCCGGTCGTGCTTACGGTGTCTCCGTCGGAACGAACGACAGATCGTTGGTGACGATGACGCGATCCGCGCGCGTGTTCTTTTCCCGGCCCCGCAGTCGGCAGCGTGTGCGATCCCGCCGACAGCGAGAACGTCCTCGGGTTGAGAGTCAGCGGGACCCCCGTGCCGCCGCGGCCGTTGACGCGAGTCCACTGCCAGTCCGGCCCCCAGATCCCCTCGGCCGTGTCGTAGATGTCTTCGGCGCCCGAGTCCATCTTCACGTAGAAGGAGTCCTCCGGACGAGTTGGCGGACTTCACGCGGCACCAGACGACGTAGGTGCCCGGCCGACGGGACGCTGAAGGTCCAGGCGCCGGTTCCGGAGTCGGCGACCGCCGAGCGAGATGAACTTCCCACCGAAGGCTCCCGGCATTCGGCGTGCCCGCCATCGGGCTGGTGAGGACCGGCGCCTCGGCCTCGATTCGAAGCAGGGTCATCGTGCCCCCCGGAGTCGGTGTCCGCGTCCGGGTCGGAGTCCGGGTGGGCGTGCGGGTGGCGGTGCGTGTCGGAGTGCGCGTGGCCGTCCGGCGTGCGGCGTCCGCGTGCGCGTGCGGGTCGCCGTCCGCGTCGGCGTGCGCGTCTTGGTGCGGGTGGCGGTGGGCGGGGCTCCGGTGGGCGTCTTCGTGGCCGTCGTGTCGCCGTTCGCGTGGGCGTCTTCGTCGGGGTGCGCGTGGGCGTGCGTGTCGCGGTCGCCGCGCCTCCGGTCGGAGTCGCCGTCGGGACTCCGCCCGGAGAGCCGGCAGAAGGACGAAGACGTTGAACTCGGGACCGGTGGGGTTCGGGCGCGACGACGCCGATCGGGGTGGCGACGGAGAGGCCGTTCATGGGCAGCGTGATGGAGCCGCCGGAGTAGGTGCCGGTCAGAACGGGGGCGCCGAAGAAGTCCGCGGCATTGCGCACCTCGAAGCCGTCGCCCGGCGACAGGATGCCGCTGACATTCACGGCGACCGTGTTCTGGAGGTCCCAGTTGTAGACGACGATGTGGGCGCGTTTGGCCTCGTAGGCGTTGGGCCGGACGAAGACCTTCACGCCCGTGGGCCGGCGTCTGAGCCGTAGTAGGTGTTGTTCGGGAAGGCCGATTGCGAGAACCCCGAGATGGTGCCGTAGAACGTGTTGCCGGTGATCGTCATCGAGCTGCAGTTGTTGATCATCGAGGGCCGTCTGCGCTGGAGAAGTAGTTGTTGGTGACCGTGGGCGAGGTGCAGCCCGACGTCGTAGCCGAGGTCGTTGAAGTTCGTCGTGATCGGTGTTGTACGTGTAGTTGGAGATCAGCTTGGGGGAGGTCGCCTTATGCTGCGTGCCGCCCAGGAGGATGTTGGCGTGCCAGCTGCCGGAGAGGCCGCCGTTGTTGAAGGAGATGTTGCCCTGGAAGTCGAAGTTGTCGAGGTGGCCGCCCTCGGCGTAGGCGTGGATGCCCCAGCCGAACTGCTGGAAGATGATGTTGTCGTAGATCGGCTTGGACGTGGAGCCGAGGTTCTGCGCGTAGATGCCGTGGCCGTGGCCGCGGTCCGGCGCCTGGTAGCCGTTGTAATAGAAGAGGCATCCGTAGATGCGGCCGTCCGTGGCGGCTTCGGCGGCGCTCACGCCCTGGGACGTGTCGTGGACGATCATGTTGATCATGCGCGTCCCGTCGCCCCTCTGCTGAACGCCCGTGCCGCGGCGGGGCGGCCCGCCGCCGGGTCGAGGAATAGCGGGTCGGATCCGAGTTGAAGACCTCGAAGCCCCAGTACCAGGTGTAGGAGCCCTGGATGTCCAGGGTGACCTCGTTGCCGTTGTAGTTGCCGTCGATCCGGGCCCGCTCGCCGGGATACTGGCGGACGACGATCGGATTCGCGGAGGTGCCGTTCAGGTGGCTGACGAACGGCGCTCCGGTGTAGATCCCGCCCCGCAGCCAGATGGTGTCGCCCGGATCCACCGCGGCCGGATGATCCAGCGCGGTCTGCAGCTTCCAGGGATTGCTCAGGCTTCCGGTGCCTCCGCGAGCCGGCCGTCGGTGAGACGTAGAAGTCCGCCGCGAGACGCGAGGGAGGCCGAGAGCGAATACGAGAAGGCAGGGGAGGAGGCGCAGGCACCGGGCCAGGGGAAGGTTTGGACATGAGTCGGGCTCCGTAACGAGTTGACGAAATGGTTGACGATCGGAGGCTAGCCGCCAGCCGCTCGCCGTGGCTACTGTCCGCGGAGTCCCCAGTCCGTACAGTCAGGGGTCGGCGCTCGACCTGCCCGCTCGGCCAGTCGGTCGCTTGCAGCGCTGGGGCAAATCCCGTACCCTGCTGGTAGTGGCAAAAGCTACGCGTCCGACTCGGCGGGCATCCGTCTGCCTGCTCGCGTTCCATCCGCTGGTGCTCTCGGAGTTTCAGCGGCTCCTGGAAAGCGAGGCCATGGCCGTCTATCCGAAGCGGCTCGAGCCCGACCTGATCGCGGATCCGGCCAAGCTCAACGTGCCCCGCGCCGCGGTCTACGTCGTCGAGAGCCACGCCCACAGGCCGACGACGGAAGCGCTCGTGGTCGGAGTCCTGGGCCGCCAGCCGACGGCTCGGGTGGTGGTCGTCGCCGAGACGTTCGATCAGTCGGCGGCGTTTCCGCTCCTCCGGCTCGGCGCCAAGGGACTCCTGACGTTCTCCGAAGCGGGAGAGCAGCTGCTTCGGGCGGTGGAGGAGGTCGCCGGCGGCGGATTCTGGGTGCCGCGGACGTTGCTCTCCCGGTTCGTGGACGAGACGATCAGCTCCGTGCGGCGCCCGCGCGGCCCCGTCGGGCCCGCGCGTCTCTCACGCCGGGAGAAGGAAGTTCTCGACGCGCTCCTCGAGAATCTCTCCAACAAGGAGATCGCGGCGAAGCTCAACATGTCGGAGCGGACCGCGAAGTTCCACGTCTCGAATCTCCTCGCGAAGTACGGCGTCCGCCGGCGCGCCGACCTGATCCTTCTGACCTACACGCAGCTCGATCGGCCGAGCACGCAGCTCGATCGGCCGAGCTGAGCGCGCCCGCCCTCAGCGGCGTCCCGGGATCCAGCGCGCGAGACTTGACCCGAGGGACCGCCGCACGCGCTTGATGCGCTCCCGCCCGGGGTCGCGCAGCACCACCTCCACCAGCGTCACGCCGTGGCTCGCGACGGCGCGATGGAGACTCTCTTCGGCGTCGTCGCCGGTGCGAACGTAGCGCGCCCCGGCCGCCTCCGCGATCTGCCGGAAGTCGGGGTTGTGGAGCTCGGTCCCGTAGGCGTGCCGCGTCGCCCCGAGCTGCTGTTTGCGGATGAGGCCGAAGTGGCCGTCGTTGAACACGATGACGGTGAGGCGGACGCGCTCGCGGACGGCGGTCAGAAGCTCGAGCCCGGATATGGCGAAGCCGCCGTCTCCGAGCAGCGCCACGACCGGGCGTTCCGGCCTCGCGATCCTGGCGCCGATCGCCGCGGGCAGCGCGAAGCCCATCGCCTGCAGGTCCGTCGGCAGCAGGAAGCTCCGCGGAGAGCGAACCCGGAAATGGCGTCGGGCCAGCATCTGGTGCAGGCCGGAGTCGAGGACGAGGCAGGACTCGTCCGGCATCGCCCGCCGCAGAGCGGCGAAGAACTCCTCGATCGTCGGCGGCTCGAGGCCGCGCACCTTCGGTTCCCAGTTCGTGTGGTAGCGCTCGAACGCCCGCCGCTTCCAGGTGGCGATCTGCTCCTCCGTCCACGCGGAGGCGATGCGGCCGGACGGTGCCGACTGCTGCTCGAGCAGCGTCCGCACGAGCCAGGGAGCATCGGCGAGAAGGGTCATCGATGCCGCGTAGTTCGCCCCCAGGACGTCCGCGGAGGAGTCGATGTGGATCAGGCGCTCCTTGGGCAGTTTGAGGCGAAAGCCGTGGGCGCCGTTGTGCGAGAACTTGCACCCGAGGGCGAGGACGAGGTCGCAGCTCGCGATGAGCTCGTTGAGCGCGTCCGAGCTGCCTCGATCGAAGGGGATCACCCAGGGGTGATCCTCGGAAAGGATTCCTCTCGCCGAGGTCGTCGTCACGATCGGGATCCTCAGGGCCTCGACGAGGGCGCGCAGCTCGTCGCGCCGCCCCCGCGGCGCCCTGGCCGACGTAAAACAGAGGCCGGCGCGCCTCGGCGAGGCGGCGTTCGAGGTCGCGGAGCGAAGCCGTCGGAGGGGCGGGAGGAGGCAGCGGCACCGGCCTCGGAGCGCCCGCCTCGGACCGCGAGATCGACCGGGACGTGGACGACCACGGGCCCCGGTTCGCCGGCCGAGCACAGCGCATGCGCCTCGACCAGAATCTCTTCGATCCGATCGAGCGCGGGAACGTCGAAAACCCGCTTGACGAGCGGCGCGAGGATGGATCGCTGGTCGAGCGCCTGGAGCTGGAATCGCCGATCGGGCGCCGCCGGCGGCTGGCCGAGGATGTGGAGGAGAGGCGTCGAATCGAGGTACGCCTCCGCCAGACCGGTGAGCGAGTACGTGAATCCGGGACCGGGAATCGTGACGAGCACGCCCGGCCGGCCCGAAGCGCGGGCGTAGCCGTTCGCCATGAAGGCGGCGGCGAGCTCGTTGGTGGCGACGACGGTGCGGATGCGGGACGTCCGGAGCGCGTCGAAGAGAGCCACGTTCTGGGAGCCGGGGAGTCCGAAGACGGTGTCGACGGAAAGCTCCTCGAGGGCCCGGCAGAGCCGTTCCGCGCCTTTCATTGCGGCGACGATCCCGAAGGCCTGCCGACCACGCGCCGCGCCACCCGGTTCACGAGCGTCCGGACCGATCGGCCCGCGCGCTCGAGCCGAAAGCGAGCCGACTCGGGGGCTTCGAGGAGCAGACCCATGTGGAGGTCGCCCCCGAGCTGGGCCTTGAAGTGCGTGACCGGCCCGAGGTCCGCGTCCGTCAGATCGTTCGCGGCGAAGCCCAGCTCCGCGAGCCGGCGAAAGACGTTCCACCGCAGGAATGCCGTGGCGCCGAGTTTCCGGTGCGCGGCGTCGCCCGCCGCGGAGGCGGTGTGCGTCACCGGGTGGGGGCCCAGCAGGACGAGCTGGGCCGAGATCGACTCACCTCCCGGCAGCCTCGCGTGAAAGAGGCGGGCGAGGTTTCTGGAGCGCAGCTTCTCGAAGAAGCGGCGAAACGCCGCCTCCGGAAGGTAGAGACGGGCGCCCTTGCGCTCGTGCACCTGGGCGTGGAGGCGGAAGAAGGCTTCGAAGTCGTCGTCCTCCGTGATCGAGACACCCTGCGCGCCGCACCGGTCCACGAGGCGCCGCAGATTCTGCTCCGTTCGGGCCCAGAGGCGGTCGAGGTCAGCGAGCGGCACGACGTAACTGTACTGGGGTCGGGCCGTCCAGCCTCTCGCCAGAAAAACACGGACGTCCGTCAGCGGGCTGCGGCAGCGCAGGGCGACCCGGCCGTGGCCGAGCCGGGCGAGGCCCGCGCCGAGCGCGGCGAGGATCTCGTTCTGCCGGGCCGTGCGCTGGGAGGGGTAGCGCGTGTCGTAGGGGCGCAGGACGATGCCGTTGTAGTAGAGCAGGAGCCGGGGCGCGACATAGGCGCCGGAGGCGCTGGTCCTCTCGTACAGGCCAACCCCTCCGAGAAGCTCGTCCCCGCCGCGGGCCGCGAGGATGCGGAACTTCCCGCCGGCCGCCTCGCAGAGGGCGTCCAGATACTCGGGCATGCTGTAGATGGAACCCTCGGCCGAGCTCGCGACCAGCCGGTTCCACTCCGGGAACTCGGTCTCGGAGAGGACCCGAGCCACCGGCGCGAGCGTCAACGACCGAGTCTCCGGCGGATCTTCGGATGGCTCCACGCCATAAAGTCGCGCACGCCGGGCCGGGGGTCGTCCCAGGCGAAGGTGAGCTGACCCGCGCCGATCCACGAAGCCAGCAGCGGAGCGAGACCCAACCGCCCGTTGGACGTCGAGGTCGCCCGGCTCTCGAGGTCCCGCCGCAGATGGAAGCAGCGCCGGCCGATCGCGTACGCGGTCACGGGCTCGACGTCTTCCCCGAGGGCGTCGCGGCGCGCCATGTCGCAGACGTCGACGCCGCAATCCGCCGTGAAGCTCACGAACCACCAGGGCCGGGCGTTGACCTCGAGGATCTTGAAGAGTCCGTCGCGGGAGTCGAGCTTGAACTCGGCGCTGAAAACGCCGCGGTAGCCGATCCCGGAAAGCAGGCGGAGCAGCGAGTGCTCGGCGCTGCGGACCTCGTCGAGCGGGATGGATTCGGTGAGCGTGCTGTTGCCGAAATCCGGAGGGAACATCCGAAGACGCCGGCGCGCGAGCATTCCGCAGACGCGCCCCTTCCGGTCGATGAAGCCTTCCAGAAAGACGTGGTGTGTCGGCGGGCCCGGCACGAACTCCTGGAGCATCAGCTGGAGGCCCCTATCGGCGGCGCCCGCCACGAAGTTTCGCGTTTGCTCCCGGGTTTGCGGCCAGAGCGCCTTGACGCCGTAGATGGCGGAGAAGCGTCCGGAGTTGACGGGTTTCAGGAAGGAGCTTGCGAGCGTCTCGTCCGGCACGGAGTCGAGCGCGAGCGGGTCGCGCAGCTGGAGGGTTCGGGGATGCGGAATGCCGAGCTCGACGAGCGCGTCGGCGAAGCGACCCTTGTCCGTGAGCCTGCGGAGCACGTCGGGCGGGGCGATGCTCGCCGGGAAGCGCGCCCGCAGCTCGGCCGGCAGACGGCTCACGGATATCGCCCAGCCGTCCGAGCAGGGCAGGAGCACCAGCCGCGGGACGTCGAGCGCCTCGAGCGTCGCGGCGAGGTCGACCTTCGCAGGGTCGTCGGCCACCTCGGCGGGGAGGCGGCGATACCAGCGAGATCCGGTGACGATGGCGCCCGGGCTTCCCGCCACGAAGAGCGGGGTGCCGCGCCGCCCCAGCGCCCGGACCGCGCCGAGGGCCGTGACGCCCTTCCCGAGCACCAGCACCGGCACCGGGGCGCGTACCCCGGTCGAGCGAAGGGGCTCGGAGCATGTGCATCATCTTCGGCTACCTGGGGCCGAATGTTAAAGGATTCGCGGCTTGCGTGGTTTGACAGTCGCGCCGCCGGAAGCATAGCCTTCGCCGTTCCCCACAGCATGCGCGCGCATGAGACGACTGGCCACCGCCACAGCTCTGTTTCTGAGCATCGCCGCCGCGGCCGGGTCGGCCACCCTGCCGGCGGGTTTCAGCGAAACCTTCGTCTCCGGGCTCTCCAGTCCGACGGCGATGGCGATCGCCCCGGACGGGCGGATCTTCGTCTGCGAGCAGGGGGGGGACCTGCGCGTCATCAAGAACGGGGCGCTGCTGCCGACCCCCTTCGTTTCGCTCACGGTGGACGATTTCAACGAGCGGGGCCTCCTCGGAGTTGCGTTCGACCCCAACTTCGTGACGAACAAGTTCGTCTACGTCTACTACACGGTCCCCGGCAATCCTCCTCACAATCGGGTCAGTCGCTTCACGGCCAACGGGGACGTCGCGGTGGCCGGCAGTCAGGTCAACATTCTCGAGCTCAACAACCTCAACGCCGGCAACCACAACGGCGGGGCCATGCACTTCGGCCTCGACGGCAAGCTCTACATCGCCGTGGGCGAGAACGCCGTGCCTTCCAACGCCCAGACGCTCTCGAACCTGCTCGGCAAGCTGCTGCGCATCAACTCGAACGGGACCATCCCGTCCGACAACCCCTTCGTCGGGCAGGCCGGCGCCCGAGGAGAGATCTGGACGCTGGGCCTGCGGAACCCCTTTACGTTCGGCGTGCAGCCCTTCACGGGGCGCATCTTCATCAACGACGTCGGCCAGAACACCTTCGAGGAAATCAACGACGAGGCGAAGGGCGCCAACTATGGCTGGCCCAGCTGCGAAGGGGACTGCCAGCCCGCGGACCCGGACTTCACCGACCCTCTCTACTTCTATTCGCACGCGGGCGGGGCCTGTTCCATCGCGGGCGGCGCCTTCTACAACCCGCAGGTGCCGCAGTTCCCGGCCGACTACACCGGGGACTACTTCTTCGCCGACTACTGCGCGGACTGGATCAAGCGCCTCGACACGGTCTCGCTGGCCGTGACCAACTTCGCGTCCGGCATCTCGAGCCCCGTCGACGTCCAGGTCGACTTCGAGGGGAACCTCCACTACATCGCGCGCGGCAGCGGCCGGGTCTACAAGGTCGTCTACACGGGCTCGAGCGCCCCCGTCATCACCGAGAACCCCCAGAGCCAGCTCCGCTCGGTGGGATCGACCGCGACGTTCTCGGTGGCGGCGAGCGGAGCGCCG
This sequence comes from uncultured Acidobacteriota bacterium, assembly GCA_963723535.1. Classification (GTDB taxonomy): domain Bacteria; phylum Acidobacteriota; class Thermoanaerobaculia; order UBA5066; family Gp7-AA6; genus DAHUXD01. Next base: position 156,249 of record CAVRRE010000002.1, on the reverse strand, counting down.
CCTCTTTCGTACCAGTGGCAGAGGAGCAGCCAGACCATCGCGGGCGCCACCTCGTCCTCCTACACCACGCCGACGCTCAGCCTCGGCGACAGCGGCAGCCTGTACCGCTGCGTCGTCTCGAACGGTTCGGGCAGCGCGACGAGCGCCCAGGCGGTGCTGACCGTCATCAACAACCAGTCACCGACGGCGACGATCAGCACGCCGGCGCCCGGAACGACCTACGCCGGCGGTTCGACCATCAACTACTCGGGCTCCGGCTCGGACCCCGAGGACGGCACCCTCCCGGCGGGCTCGCTGACGTGGTGGGTGAATTTCCACCATGCCACCCACACCCACCCGGTCCTGCCGCCGACGAGCGGCGTCACGGGGGGTTCCTTCGTCGTTCCGACGCTCGGCGAGACCGCGCCCAACGTCTGGTACCGCATCCACCTTTCGGTCATCGACTCTGCGGGCCTGACGAACGAGGCCTTTCGCGACGTGCTGCCGCGCACGACGACGATGACCTTCACGACGACTCCGGCGGGGCTGCAGCTCAAGCTCGACGGGCAGACCTTCACCGCTCCGTCCACCGTCGTGGGCGTCGAGGGCATCACGCGGACGATCGAGGCGCCCTCGCCTCAGGGCGGCAACGTCTTTCAGTCCTGGTCGGACGGCGGCGCGAGGGTTCACACCATCTCGACCCCCGTCAACGACACGACCTACACGGCGACCTTCGTCGGCGGCCCGACGCCGACGTTCACGCACACACCGACGGCGACCCGGACCCCGACCCGGACGCCGACGCGGACCCCGACGCGCGGACGCCGACACGGACGTTCACGCCGGACGCCGACGCGGACCCCGACCCGGACCCCGACCCGGACGCCAACACGGACGGCCAGCCGGACGGCGACGCGGACGTTCGACAGCGCACGACGCGACGCGGACGTTCACGCGCACGGCGACGCGGACGCCGACCCGGACGTCCACGCCCACGGCGACCGCGACACGGACGGCGAGCCGGACCGCGACGCGGACGTTCACGCGCACGGCGACCCGGACTTCGACACGGACGCCGACCCGGACGTTCACCCGGACGGCGACCGCGACGCCGACGGCGACCCGCACCGGGACGCGGACGTTCACGCGCACGGCGACCCGGACTTCGACCGACGCCGACGCCGACGCCGACGACGCCCGCACCGCGACGCGACGTTCACGCGAACGCCGACCCGGACGTTCACCCGGACGCCGACCGCGACGCCGACGGCGACCCGCACCGCGACGCGGACATTCACGCGCACCGCGACGCGCACTCCCACCCGGACGCCCACCCGAACTCCCACGCCGCCGCCGGGGGCCGCGGGGGTCGCGTCGATCTCGCCGAACTCCGGGCCGGCGGTCGCGGGAACGAACGTGACGATCGTCGGAACCAACTTCGTGTCCGGAGCCGCGGTCAAGCTGGGCGGAGCGTCGTTGACGTCGATCGTCTACGTGGACTCCACGCACATCACGGGCAAGACGCCTTCGCGGCCGGCCGGGTCGCTGCAGGACGTGACCGTGACGAACCCGGGTGCCATGCCCGCGGCCGTTGCCGGCACCCTGAGCCAGGGTTGGTTCTCGGACTTCTCCGACGTGCCGGGCCCCAATCATTTCCATGACGACGTCGAGAGCGTGTTCCGCTCCGCGGTGACGGCGGGTTGCGGAACGGGCGTGTACTGCCCGGCGACCGCGGTGACGCGCGCCCAGATGGCGGTCTTCCTCTTGAAATCGAAGTACGGCGCATCCCACACGCCGCCGGCTTGCCACGGGATCTTCGATGACGTCCCCTGCCCGAGCCTCTACGCCGCCTGGATCGAGGAGCTCTCGACCGAGGGCATCACGGCGGGGTGCGGCGGCGGCAACTACTGCCCGAATCTCCCCGTGACCCGAGAGCAGATGGCGGTCTTTCTCCTCAAGACCGAGCACGGAGCGGCCTACGTGCCTCCGGCCTGCACGGGGGTCTTCGACGATGTGGCCTGCCCGAGCACCTTTGCGCGGTGGATCGAGCGTCTCGCCGCGGAGGGCATCACCGTCGGCTGCGGCGGGGATAACTACTGTCCGGACAACCCCGTCAGCCGCGGCGCCATGGCGACCTTCCTGGCCCTGGGCTTCGAGCTGCCGGGGGAGCCCCTGGCCGGGATCCAGCCCCTCCGTCCCCGCCACCTCGGCCCCCGGGATTGACAGTCCTCCGGCCCTTACGTATTCTTACGCGCCCTCGAAACGGGGGCTCCCGCCCGGGTCCGCCTCGGTGCGGGCCACCTTGAATGTCCGAGTGAGGGTTAACGCGATGGCTTCTGGCACGGGAAGAGTATCGGCAGCGGATGTCCGCCACGACTGGTTCGTGGTGGATGCCTCCGGATTGGTCCTCGGACGCCTCGCGACCCGTGTCGCCCGGATCCTCTCCGGCAAGCATCGCGCGAACTACGTGCCCTATCTCGACATGGGGGACTTCGTCGTCATCACCAACGCCGAGAAGGTCAAGCTCACCGGGGCCAAGCTCGACGTGAAGGTCTATCACCGGCACACGGGGTATCCCGGCGGGCTCAAGACGGTCGGCGCCCGCGAGCAGCAGGCGAGAGTATCCCGGAGCGGCTCATCGAGGACGCCGTCCGCGGGATGCTTCCGAAGTCGAAGCTCGGCCGCAAGCAGTTGAAGAAGTTGAAGGTCTATCGCGGGGCGAAGCACCCGCACGAGGCGCAGCAGCCTCGGCCGCTGAAGGTCTCGGCGTAGCCGCCGGACGCTTTTTAACAGACGCTCGGAGGAGTTTTGGCAGTCGAAATCCAGCACAGAGCCACCGGACGGCGGAAGACCTCGATGGCGCGCGTCCGGCTGGTCCCGGGCACCGGCGCGATCACCGTCAACAAGCGGTCCATCGACGACTACTTCCCCAACAACGTCCTCAAGATGGTCATCAAGCAGCCGCTCCAGTCGACGGAGACGGTCGAGAAGTTCGACATCCACGTCACGGTCGCGGGCGGCGGGCCGACGGGGCAGGCCGGCGCGATCCGCCACGGCATCGCGCGCGCCCTGACCGAGTACAACCTGGAGCTCCGCAAGAAGCTCAAGAAGGAAGGGTTCCTGACGCGCGACCCCCGGATGAAGGAGCGCAAGAAGTACGGACAGCGCGGCGCGCGCGCCCGGTTCCAGTTCAGCAAGCGGTAAGGACGGAAGCGTCGCGAGGCGACGGAAAGGACGGTGTGATCTGGCATCTATTTCGATGAAGGAACTGCTCGAGGCTGGCGTCCACTTCGGTCATCAGACCAAGCGCTGGAATCCGAAGATGAAGAAGTTCATCTTCGGCAAGCGCAATGGGATCTACATCATCGACCTGCAGAAGACGCTCAAGCAGTTCAAGGAAGCCTCGAAGTTCGTGACCGACCTTGCCGCCGCGGGCAAGAACCTGCTGTTCGTCGGCACGAAGCGCCAGGCCCAGGATGCGATCTACGAGGAGGCCAACCGCTGCGGCATGTTCTACGTGAACACGCGGTGGCTCGGCGGAACGCTGACCAACTTCTCCACGATCCGCAAGTCCATCCACCGCTTGAAGGAGATCGAAGGCATCCTCGCGCAGGATGACAACGAGAACCTGACCAAGAAGGAGCGGCTGCGGCTCGAACGGGAGAAGGAGAAGCTCGAGAAGAACCTGACCGGCATCAAGGAGATGGACGAGCTTCCGGACGCGCTCTTCGTGATCGATCCCAAGCAGGAGTACATCGCGGTCAAGGAAGCCAACATTCTCGGCATCCCGGTCGTCGCCGTCGTCGACACGAACTGCGATCCCGGACCTGATCGACCACGTCATCCCGGGCAACGACGACGCCATCCGCGCCATCCGTCTGTTCACGCAGAAGATCGCCGACGCGGCGCTCGAGGGCCTCCACGCCCACAGCGAACGGGGAGCGGAAGACGCGCCCTCCGAGGACCGTCCGCGCACGCCGGAGCTGTCGCAGACGGCCGTCGTCGCCGACGCATCGTAGAGACCGGTTGAGGTGTTGAGAGTCGAGAGTCGAGGTCCGCCCGACTCTTCACGCTCAACGCTCAACTCTCAACTTTTTTGACTGAGGCACTCATGGAAATCACCTCCAAGCTCGTGTCCGATCTGCGCTCCGAGACCGGCGCCGGGATGATGGACTGCAAGAAGGCGCTCGTCGAAGCCCAGGGCGATTTCGACGAGGCCAAGAAGATCCTTCGCAAGAAGGGCCTCGCTGCCGCCGCCTCGAAGGCCGGCCGCGCCGCCTCCGAGGGCCTCGTCGTGGCGCACGTCACCGTCAAGGGCGCCGTGCTCGTCGAGGTCAACTGCGAGACGGACTTCGTCGCGCGCACCGAGGACTTCCGCATCTTCGCCGAGAAGCTCGCGGACCGGATCGCCGCGCACGACGCCTTCGGCGACACGCGCGCCGGCGACGTGGCGGAGCTTTCGAAGCTCTCCTGGCCGGGCGGGGAGACGGTCGGGGACGCGGTGACGCAGCTGATCGCGGTCCTCAAGGAAAACATCCAGATCCGCCGGTTCGCGCGCCTGACACCGCGCTCCGGCGAGACCTTCGCGAGCTACATCCACGGAAACGGCCGGATCGGCGTGGTCGTCGGCCTGCCGGGAGGGGACGAGGCCCTGGGGAAGGATCTGGCGATGCACATCGCCGCGTCGGATCCTCGTTTCGCCTCGCGCGGGGAGGTCTCGCCCGAGGTCCTCGCGACGGAGCGGGAGATCGCACGCGCCCAGGCGACGGCCGCCGGCAAGCCGGCCAACGTCGTCGAGCGCATCGCCGACGGGAAGGTCGAGAAGTTCTACCAGGAGGCCGTGCTCGTCGAGCAGGCCTTCGTCAAGGACCCCGAAAAGACCGTGGGCCAGATCGTCGTGGAGCGGGCGGGCAAGGGCGCCCTGGATCTGCGCTTCGTTCGGTTCAAGCTCGGCGAGGGCCTGGGCCGGGCCGAGGAAGCGGCTTAGGCTCGGACTCTCAGCGGCCCGCTTCGCGGGCCGACCGACGGGGGAGGGGAAGTCTCTCGTGGACCCTCTCCCTCGTTGAGCCTCCCTTGGGTTGGGACTCGATGACCGCCGTTGGTCTGCGTTAACGCCGCGCTGCGCGCGGCGTTCCCTACCGCCGGGGGTCTGCATCCGGTGGTCGGGTCGGGAGTCGGGTCGCGTCGCGAGTGGATGGGCATGGTCCGGAGCAGCCGCCAGAACGGGCTTGTGTCTGGTGTTAGGCGGCGAAGCCCGATTCACAGATAATCCCGTCCGCATGTCCCAAGCGCCCGTCTATCGCCGCATCCTCCTGAAGCTCTCGGGGGAGGCGTTGATGGGAGACCAGAAGTTCGGCATCGCGCCGGACGTGGTCGCGCGCCTCGCCGACGAGATCAAGGACGTGCACGCCCTGGGCGTCGAGACCGCGGTCGTTCTCGGAGGCGGCAACATCATCCGGGGCGTCTCGGCGGCGGCGCAGGGCATCGACCGTGTGGCCGGCGACCACATGGGTCTGCTCGCCACGGTCATCAACGGGCTCGCCCTGCAGGACGCCCTCGAGAAACGCGGGGTCACGACCCGGCTGATGTCGGCCGTCGAGATCCGCCAGATCGCCGAGCCCTTCATCCGTCGGCGCGCCCTTCGCCACCTCGAGAAGGGCCGCGTCGTGCTGTTCGTCGGCGGCACCGGCAACCCCTTCTTCACCACGGATTCCGCCGCGGCGCTGCGCGCCAACGAGATGCACGCCGATGTCCTGCTCAAGGCGACCAAGGTCGATGGCGTTTACGACGCCGATCCGAATCGCGACGCGACCGCGAAGTTTCTGAAGACGCTGTCCTACCGGCAGGCGCTCGAGGCCGGGCTCCAGGTCATGGATGCCGCGGCCGTGGCGCTCTGCATGGACAACGGGATCCCGATCAAGGTCTTCAACCTCAAGGTCCGGGGCAACATCCAGCGGGTCGTCACCGGGGAGGACATCGGCTCGCTGGTCAGCGCAGGGGGAGCCGAGGCATGAGACAGGAGCTCAAGGACGTCGAGAAGCACATGTCGGACGCCGTCGCCGCCTTGAAGGAGCGCTTCAAGACCCTTCGCACGGGACGGGCGAACCTCGGAATGCTCGACGGGATACTGGTGTCGGCTTACGGGGCCGACGTTCCAATCAACCAGGTCGCGAACCTCTCCGTGCCGGAGCCCACGCTGATCGTGGCCGCTCCCTGGGACCCCAAGATGGCGGTCGAGATCGAGCGTGCCATCCGCAAGTCGGAGCTGGGCTTGAATCCGCAGAACGACGGCAAGCTCGTCCGCGTGCCCATTCCGCCGCTCACCGAAGAGCGCCGCAAGGACCTCGCGAAGACCGCGCATCACATGGCCGAGGAGGCCCGCGTCGAGATCCGGCGCTACCGGCACGAGGGCAACGACCGTCTGAAGAAGCTCTTCAAGGACAAGACGATCTCCGAGGACGAGGAGCGCCGGGGCCTCGAGGAGTCGCAGAAGCTGACCGACCGGAAGGTCAAGGAGGTCGACGACCTCCTGAAGGCCAAGGAGCAGGAGATCCTGGCGGTCTAGTGCCGGACTCCGGATTCATGGTCGCGGGCGCGGGCTCCGTCGGCGTGGCGATCGCCGTCCGCGTCGCGCGCGGCCGGTCCGCTATGGCCGGAATCGCCGCCGGCGGCGCCGGTTTTCGGCTCTGGTACTGCAAGCACAGCGACTCGTCGGCATCACCGGCTTCGTAACTCGCACATGCTGTTCAACACCTGGCAGTTCTGGATCTTTCTGGCGCTGGTGGTCCCGCTCTACTGGGCGTTGCCCTTCCGCTGGCAGAACCGGATGCTCATCGTGGCCAGCTACTACTTCTACGGTTGCTGGAACTGGCGGTTCCTGCCCCTGATCGCGGGCTCGACGCTGATGGATTACTGGCTGGGCGTGGCCGTCGCGCGCGCCCAGGGGGCCAGCGCGAGGCGGCGGCTGGTGGTGATTTCGGTGGTCGTCAACCTCGCACTCCTCGGCTTCTTCAAGTACTACGGCTTCTTCGCGCGCGAGGCCAACGAGTTCTTCAGCCGGCTCGGCATGCCCTTGAGCCTGTCGTTCTGGGCAATCGTTCTTCCCGTCGGCATCTCCTTTTACACGTTCCAGAGCATGAGCTACGTCATCGACATCGCTCGGGGCGTCGGCGAACCGGCCAGGAATTTCCGGGACTTCGCCCTTTACGTGTCGTTCTTTCCGCATCTCGTCGCGGGTCCGATCATGCGTTCGGGCAACTCCGAGAATGGCGTCGGCCTGCTCAAGCAGATCCAGGTTCCCCGCGTCTATCGCGACGGCGACTTCCAGGAGGGCCTGTACCACGTGCTCCTCGGGATGTTCAAGAAGGTCGTGATCGGTGACAACATGGCGACGCTCGTGAACTCCGTGTTCCAGACCCCCGTGTCGTCGTTGACGGGGCCCGAATGCGTTGCGGGCGTCTATGCCTTCGCTCTGCAGATTTACGCCGACTTCTCCGGCTACAGTTCGATCGCCCAGGGGGTGGCGAAGTGGATGGGCATCGACCTGATGGTGAACTTCCGAATGCCCTACCTCGCCGTGAATCCCAGCGATTTCTGGCGGCGATGGCACATCAGTCTGTCGACCTGGCTGCGGGACTACGTGTACATCTCTCTCGGCGGCAACCGCCGGGGCCGGCTCGGCACCTACCGCAACCTCATGCTCACCATGGTCCTGGGCGGCATCTGGCACGGAGCGAACTGGACCTTCGCGGCCTGGGGCATTTACCACGGCGCGCTGCTCTGCGCCTACCGACTCGTCGACCGGCGAGGCCAGGACCGCACGCTGCACGACTACTCGCTCCTGGGCGGAGCCGTCCGCGCTTTCCTGATGTTTCAGCTGGTCTGCGTCGGCTGGCTGCTATTCCGCGCGGGGACGATCGAGCAGGCCTGGGAGATGTTCCGTCTCGCCGTGACGGACTTTCGAGTGACGCCGTTCGCCCGGATGATTGCCGAATCGATGGTGTTCTACGCCGCGCCGCTCCTGGTCTACGAATACTGGGTGGAGAAGCGCCGGGACCTCACCGCGCTTGTCCGGGGAGACTGGAGAGCCCGGGCCACCGTGTATTCCTACGCCATGCTGATGCTCGTCTTCTTTCCGGCGCCGACCGTTCATGAGTTTATTTACTTCCAATTTTAGGTCCGAGTCGAAGGTCCTGCTGACGCTGGTGGCCGTGGCCGCGGCGTGCGAGCTCGGGCTCCGGATCGGGTCCGAACGGCTCTCGAGCGACATCGCCCACATCCGATCGATTCCGGCGGTCGCCGCGGCGTTGCGGGGCCGGGACGGCGAGCAGCTTCTCTTCCTCGGCAATTCGCTGACCCGCGAAGGCGTCGATCTCGCGACGGTGCGGGGGGAGCTTCAATGCGGCCCGGCGGGCGTGAGCGCCGAGTCCGTGCATCCCGACGATACGACCATCCTCGACTGGTATTACCTGTACCGCAACAATTTTTCGAGCGAGAACGCTCTCGACTGGATGGTGATCCCATTCGTGCGCGGGCAACTGAGCGACGGGACCACGATCCACCCGGACCGGATCGCCGCCTACTTCGGAGGATGGGCGAACGCGGAGGAGATGCTGCGGTTCGACCTGACTTCGCTCGGCGACCGGATCGGATACCTGCTGGCGAGCTCACTCCGCCTCTTCTCGGAAAGAGAACGGGTCCGCGACCGTGTGTTGAGCGTTGCGATTCCCGACTATCGAAGGACAGCGACGCGCCTGAACGAAGCCGTTCGCCGGGAGTCGGCCCGACGGTCGCCCGATGAAAAGCCGACGTACACGCGGCTGGTCCGCCTGCTCGGCCTGGCCCGCCAGAGGGGCGTGCGCGCCGCGTTCGTCGCCATGCCGGTACCGCAGCCATACGGGCTCGACCCGGGACTGCAGGCGGTCCTCGCGCAGAACGGCGGAGAGTTGCTCGACATGCGCGACACGAAAGAGTTGAGCGCCGCCGACTACGCCGACCGCCTCCATCTCTCGCCGAGCGGAGCGAAGACGTTCAGCCGGATTCTCGGAGGCCGACTGCGCAACCTGGTCTGCAAGCCGGCCCCGGCCGGAGAGAAGCCCGCGACCGGCGGCGCGGGCAATGCCGGGGCCAGGACGCCGGCGCGGATCTCCGAGGCCATTCCGCAGAATTGGATGCTCCGCTCACGGGGTCCGGACGTCGACGGGGACATGGGGAACACGTGCGACTGCTGACCGTCGTTGCGGCCGGTCGCGGGGAGCGCCTCGGCCGCGCCGAGCCGAAAGCACTCGTCGCCGTCGCCGGGCGTCCGCTCCTCAGCTGGACGCTCGAATCGCTGGCCACCGCCGGACTTCGATCGGACCGTCGTCGTCGCCCCGGCCGAAGAGCTCGAGGCGTTCCGCCGGCTGGCGGGCGACGGCGTCGGGGTCGTCGCGGGCGGGGAGACGCGCTCGGCCTCGGTGCGCGCCGGATTCGCCGCTCTGTCGCGCCTCGGACGAGGACATCGTCGTGGTCCACGACGCGGCCCGCCCGCTCGTGACGGCGGCTGAAGCGTCGGCGGTCGCGGCCGCGGCGGCGCGGACGGGCGCGGCGATCGCCGCGATCCCCGTTGTCGACACGATCAAGGTCGTCCACGAACAACGGGTCGTGCGCACCGTCGATCGGTCGGCGCTCTGGGCCGCCGCGACGCCGCAGGCGTTTCGCGTGCCCGTGCTCCGCCGCGCTCTGGAGTCCGGACGCGACGCGACCGACGAAGCCGCGTTGTGCGAGGATCTCGGGATTCCGGTCGAGGTCGTCGCGGTCTCCCGCCTGGGCTTCAAGATCACGACGCCCGCGGACCTGGAGCTCGCGGAGGCCGTCCTGCGCGCGCGGAAGGGCTAGGAGTTCCGATGGGATCGAGAGTGGGCCTGGGCTTCGACGCGCACCCGTTCGCTAAGGGGCGGCGTTCTGCGGCTGGGCGGCGTCGAGATTCCGCACGATGCCGGGCCTCGAGGGCCACTCCGACGGAGACGCTCTGCTCCACGCGCTGACGGACGCAGTCCTCGGCGCCGCCGGGCGCCGGCTCGATCGGAGATCACTTTCCGCCGAGCGATCCGGCGTGGAAGGGCGCCGACAGCGCGACGTTCCTGCGAAAAGCGGGCGAGCTCGCGCGCGGACGCGGCTTCACCATCGGCAACGTCGACGCGGTCGTTGTGGCCGAAGCTCCGAAGGCTCGCGCCTCACGTGCCTGCGATTCGCGCGCGCATCGCCGAGATCCTCGGCACGACGCCCGACGCCGTCAGTGTCCGCGGCACCAGCTCGAACGGCCTGGGCTTCGCGGGCCGCGGGGACGGCCTCGCCGCCATGGCGGTCGTGCTGCTGACGGACGGATCGTGATCCTCGCGCGCCTCCACCCGATCGAGGAGGCCGTGCGCGCCCGCCCGCGGGAGATCGAGTGGGTGCTCTTCGACTCGGACCGGCACGACCGGCGGATCAACTCCCTCAAGGCCCTCTGCCGGGCGAACGGCGTCGCGGTCCGCTACGGAACCCGGGAGACCCTGGACCGGGCGGCCGGCTCGGGGCACCAGGGCGCGGTGGCCCGGGTCGCCGTTCGGGGATACCTCGAGGAGGAGGCGGCCCTGGCCGGACGGCGGGGGGAGCGCTTCCTGCTTCTCCTCGACGAGATCCAGGACCCCCAGAACCTCGGGGCGGTGCTCCGGGTCGCGGAGGGGCTCGGCGCGGGGGTCGTCGTTCCGGAGCGGGGGACCGCGCCCTCTCTCCGAGGCCGTCGCCCGGGCCTCCGCCGGCGCGGTCGAGCGGGTACCGGTCGTCCGGGTCAAGAATCTTCGCCGATTCATCGATCGCCTTAAGAATGAAGGGTTTCGGGTCATCGGACTGGATCCGTCCGGAAGTTCGCCTCTACGAGCTCGACCTGACCGGCGACCTGGCGCTCGTGCTCGGCGCCGAGGGGCGGGGGATGCGTCGGCTCGTCCGGGAGGGTTGCGACCAGCTCGGCCGGCTCCCCATGGCCGGTTCCGTGGGGTCCCTGAACGTCTCGGCGGCCGCCGCGGCGGCCGGCTACGAGGCCGTCCGCCAGCGAGGCCAGGAGACCCAAAAGAGGTCTTGATCGAGTGGTTTGCCGCTGCTAGACTCCGCGATTCACGCCGGTCGGGGTAGGTCTTGGTGTGTTCTTTGAATGCCGGCTGGGACAATCGAGTCGACGATTCGGCGAACGCGTGTGCACGCCGGCGTAGCTCAACGGGTAGAGCATCCGATTTGTAATCGGAAGGTTGCGGGTTCGAGTCCCTTCGCCGGCTCCAGAAGAGATCGGCGGGCAGTCTGGCTTCGTTTCCGAACACGGGCAGTTGGCCGAGTGGTTAATGGCAGCAGACTGTAAATCTGCCGCGCTTCGCGCTACGGAGGTTCGAATCCTTCACTGCCCACCATGAAGCAATAACGAGTCACATCGGCATCGCAGAGCGCGGGAGTAACTCAGGGGTAGAGTCACAGCCTTCCAAGCTGTTGGTCGCGGGTTCGAATCCCGTCTCCCGCTCCATAGGGACGTGGACGGTCGGCGGCGGACAGCGGGTCAGACGGGTGGCGGCGAGACGTGAGGCGAGGGACGGAAGATATCCGATGAAACAGAACGTGGACATCGGTTCGCCTTCCGGCTCCGGCCTCACGCCTGGCGGCGTGAGCGCCCACGTAGCTCAGTTGGTAGAGCACGTCCTTGGTAAGGACGAGGTCACCAGTTCAATCCTGGTCGTGGGCTCCAGAAGTCGCGAGGCGCGAGCGCCGCAGGCAGAGGTTTAGGGGAGAGAGATGGCCAAAGAGAAATTCGATCGCAGCAAGCCGCACGTGAACATTGGGACGATTGGTCACGTGGATCACGGGAAGACGACGTTGACGGCGGCGATCACGCTGATTTTGTCGAAGAAGGGTCTGGCGACGGCGAAGGCGTACGACCAGATCGACAACGCGCCGGAGGAGAAGGCGCGTGGGATCACGATCAACACGGCGCACGTGGAGTATTCGACGGACAAGCGTCACTACGCGCACGTGGACTGTCCGGGGCACGCGGACTACGTGAAGAACATGATCACGGGCGCGGCGCAGATGGACGGAGCGATTCTGGTGGTGTCGGCGGCGGATGGGCCGATGCCGCAGACGCGGGAGCACATTCTGCTGGCGCGTCAGGTCGGGGTGCCGTACGTGGTGGTGTTTCTGAACAAGACGGACATGGTGGACGACCCGGAGCTTCTGGAGCTTGTGGAGCTGGAAGTTCGGGAGCTTTTGACCTCGTACGGGTTTCCCGGGGACAAGACGCCGATCGTGAAGGGATCGGCGCTGAAGGCGGGGGAGAGCGGGGATCCGAGCTCGGATGCGGCGAAGTGCATCCTGGAGCTGATGGACGCGGTGGACGCGTACATCCCGGTGCCGGAGCGGGCGGTGGACAAGGATTTCCTGATGCCGATCGAGGACGTGTTCTCGATCTCGGGCCGCGGGACGGTGGTGACGGGTCGCGTGGAGCGTGGGATCGTGAAGGTCGGCGAGGAAGTGGAGATCGTGGGGATCCGTCCGACGGAGAAGAAGGTCGTGACGGGCGTGGAGATGTTCCGCAAGCTGCTCGATCAGGGGCAGGCGGGGGACAACGTGGGTCTTCTGCTGCGCGGGACGGAGCGGAAGGACGTGGAGCGCGGTCAGGTGTGCGCGAAGCCGGGCTCGATCACGCCGCACCTGAAGTTCACGGCGCAGGCGTACATTCTGACGAAGGAAGAGGGCGGGCGGCACACGCCGTTTTTCAACGGGTATCGGCCGCAGTTTTTCTTCCGGACGACCGACGTGACGGGGACGGCGCAGCTGCCCCAGGGCGTGGAGATGGTGATGCCCGGGGACAACGTGAACCTGGAGATCAACCTGATCACGCCGATTGCCATGGAGAAGGGCCTGCGCTTCGCCATCCGCGAGGGCGGCCGCACCGTCGGCGCCGGAACCATCGTCGAGATTTTGGAGTAAGCCCATGCAAGAGAACATCAGTCTCGCGTGCGCGGAGTGCAAGCGCCGGAACTACACGACGACCAAGAACAAGAAGACGAACACCGAGAAGCTGGAGCTGTCGAAGTACTGCCGGTTCTGCCGGAAGCACACGGCGCACAAAGAAGGAAAGGTCTAGGCCGCGAGTGAGGCTTTCCGCCATGGGATGGTCCGGAGCGGCCGTTTGCTCCCTTTCGCCCGCGTCGAGCGGGCTGCTCAGAGAAACGCTTAGGGGTGTAGCTCTAATTGGTAGAGCGGCGGTCTCCAAAACCGTAGGTTGGGGGTTCGAATCCCTCCACCCCTGCCATTGAGACGAGTTGAGTGTTGAGCGTTGAGGGTTAAGCGGAAAGAAGGCTGAAAAGAGAGATGAAGGCGAGTCGAGGGCATTCACGCTCAACACTCAACGCTCAACTCTCAACTTCCTATGACTCCGATCAAAGAGTGGTGGCCCCGGACGCGGGACTTCTTCCGCGACGTCTGGGCCGAGGTGAAAAAGGTGAGTTGGCCCGGCCGACCCGAGGTCGTCGGGACGACGGTCGTCGTGATCGTCGCCTGCTTCCTCTTCGGCTTCTACCTGTTTCTGGTCGACAGCGGGCTGTCCTGGCTCGTCGACCGGATCTTCCGGGCCGCGGGAGTCGTCGCCGCATGATCACCGAGACGAAGGCGAAGAGCTGGTACATCGTCCACACGTACTCGGGCTTCGAGGAGCGTGTCCGGCAGAACCTCCGGCAGCGCATCGAGGCGATGGGCATGCAGGAGAAGTTCGGCGACATCCGCATCCCGACCGAGACGCTCGTCGAGATGAAGGGCGGAAAGCGCCGGGAGATCCAGCGCAAGTTCTTCCCGGGCTACATCATCGTCGAGATGGAAATGTCGGACGAGGCCTGGCACCTCGTCAAGAACACGCCCAAGGTCACGGGCTTCGTCGGCTCGGGCAAGGAGCCGACGCCTCTGACCGCGGAGGAGGTCGAGCAGATCCTCCACCGCGTCACGTCCACCAAGGAGAAGCCCAAGCCCAAGCACACGTTCGAGAAGGGCGAGCACGTCCGGATCACGGACGGCCCGTTCACGAACTTCACCGGCGTGGTCGAGGAGATCAACCTCGACCGCTCGACGCTGAAGGTCATGGTCACGATCTTCGGGCGCTCGACCCCGGTGGAGCTCGAGTTCCTGCAGGTCCAGAAGCTGTAAGCGAGGAAGAGGAACGCGCATGGCCAAGAAGATCACCGGCTACGTCAAGCTGCAGATTCCGGCGGGGGAGGCGACTCCCGCGCCGCCGGTCGGCCCCGCGCTGGGCCAGCAGGGCGTCAACATCATGGACTTCTGCAAGAACTTCAACGCCAAGACGGCCTCGCAGAAGGGCCTGATCATCCCCGTCGTCATCACGGTCTACGCCGACCGGTCGTACACCTTCATCACGAAGACGCCGCCGGCGGCGATCCTGCTCCTGAAGGCGGCGGGCGTCCCGAAGGGCTCGGGCACGCCGAACAAGGAGAAGGTCGGCAAGGTCACCAAGCAGCAGGTCGAGGAGATCGCCCGGACCAAGATGCCGGACCTCAACGCGGCGGACCTCGCCGGGGCGATCCGGACCGTCGAAGGGACGGCGCGTCAGATGGGAATCGAGATCGTTTAAGTGAGTTGTCCGCCGTCGCGTGACGGCGATGAACAGTCGGAGATCGAGCCACGACTCGATCGTTTGCACGACGAAGGAGGACGATGCCCAAAAGCGGTAAGAAGTTCCTGGCGGCCAAGGCCAAGGTGGAGAGCCGTCCCTATGCTCTCCCCGAGGCCGTGAAGCTGGTGCGCGCCGTGCGCTACGCGAAGTTCGACGAGTCCGTCGACGTCGCGATGCTCCTCGGCGTGGACCCGAAGCACGCCGACCAGATGGTGCGCGGCACGGTGGTCCTGCCGCACGGCACCGGCAAGTCGAAGCGCGTCGCGGTCATCGCGGGCGGCGACAAGGCCAGGGAAGCCCAGGAGGCCGGGGCCGATCACGTCGGAGCGGAGGAGCTGGTCGAGAAGATCCAGGGCGGGTTCCTCGAGTTCGAGGCCCTCGTCGCGACGCCGGACATGATGCGCCTCGTCGGCAAGCTCGGAAAGGTGCTCGGGCCCAAGGGCCTGATGCCGAACCCGAAGGCCGGCACGGTCACCATGGACGTCGGCAAGGCGGTCAAGGAGATCAAGGGCGGCAAGATCGAGTTCCGGGTCGACAAGACCTCGATCATCCACGCCCCGATCGGGAAGGTCTCCTTCGACGAAAAGAAGCTCGAGGAGAACGCCTCGGCGTTCATCAAGGCCGTCCTCAAGGCGAAGCCCGCCGCGGCCAAGGGCAAGTACTTCCGGACCGTGTCCGTCTCCTCGACGATGGGTCCCGGGGTCGAGATCGACACGTCGTCGATCGAGGCCGTGCCGGCTTAGCGAGGTCAAACGATGAATCGCACGGAAAAAACGGAAGCGGTCGAGTCCCTGGCCCAGGGCCTGGCCCAGTCCTCGAACGCGATCCTGTTCGCTTTTGCGGGACTGAAGGTCCCCGAGGTCACCGAGCTCCGCCGCCAGGTGCGGGGAACGCAGTCGACGTACCTCGTCGTCAAGAACACTCTCGCCCTCCGGGCGACGAAGGGGACGGCCCTGGAGGCCGTCGCGGAGCACTTCACCGGCGCCACGGCCGTGGCGTTCAACCAGGGCAACGCCGTCGCGCTCGCCAAGGTGCTGACGAACTTCGCCAAGACGAACCCGAATCTGGTTTTCAAGGCCGCGGTCATCGACGGGCACGCCGTCCCCGCCGCCGAGATCAAGACGATCGCGGAGCTCCCGAGCCGCGAGGAGCTCGTCTCCAAGCTGCTCTTCGTCATGCAGTCGCCGATGCGGCGCCTGGTGACGGTGTTGAACGGCCCGGTCCGCAACCTCGCGGGCGTGCTGAGTCAGGTCGCGGAGCAGAAGTCGAAATCCGGGCCGGCGCCCTCGAGCGCCGCGCCCGCCAACTGAATTTGTAAGTAAAAGAGGAGAGAGGTACAGATCATGGCGATGACCGCAGAGAACTTCGTGAAGGAAGTCGAGGGCATGACCGTCCTCGAGCTCAACACGCTCGTCAAGGCGCTCGAAGACAAGTTCGGCGTCTCGGCGGCGGCGATGGCGATGCCGGTGGCGGCGGCCGGCGGCGGGGCCGCGGCGGCTCCGGCCGAGGAAGAGAAGACCGAGTTCACCGTCATCCTGGCCGCGGCCGGCGACAAGATCAAGACGATCAAGGCCGTCCGCGAGGTCACGAGCCTGGGCCTCAAGGAGGCCAAGGACCTCGTCGACGGCGCCCCGGGCGTCATCAAGGAAGGCGTCTCCAAGGACGAGGCCGCCAACATCAAGAAGAAGTTCGAGGAAGTCGGCGCGAAGGTGGAGATCAAGTAGCCATCGCTCTCCTCGGGAATACGGGGTTGTTGTTTCGGGTGGCCGCCCCCGCGCGCACCGCGGAGAGGTGTCGCCTCTTTTCGTGCTGAATTGCGAGCGCGCGGAGCGTCTCTCGCGCTACAGGGAGCTTATGAATGTCTGAGGTCGCTGTCTCGGAAGCAGCGGAAGAACTTCTCGAAGATCCGCTCCTTCATGGATCTTCCCAACCTGATCGACGTCCAGCGCCGGTCGTACGAGCGCTTCCTGCAGATGAACCTGCTCCCGGAAGAGCGGGATCAGTCCGGGCTCCAGGCGGTGTTCACGAGCGTTTTCCCGTTCGCGGACTTCCGCGGGGCCTGCGAGCTGCAGTTCGTCAAGTACGCGATCGGCAACTGGGAGTGCAAGTGCGGCCGGCTCAAGGGCCTGGAGCACCTGCGCATGGACTGCCGCTCGTGCGGCGCCCGGATCGTGACGGCCCATCCGCACGAGGAGGTCGTCTCCTGCGACAAGTGCGGCGCGCAGAACCCGAACAAGGTGACCCTCTGCGACGTCTGCGGCAACCCCGTCGACCTCCAGATGAAGTACTCGGTGGCCGAGTGCCAGGAGCGGGGGATGACCTACTCCGTTCCCCTGAAGGTCACCTTCCGTCTCTTCGTCTACGACAAGGACCCCGAGACGGGCGTCAAGACCATGCGGGACGCGAAGGAAGAGGAAGTCTTCTTCGGGGACATCCCGCTGATGACCGAGCACGGCACGTTCGTCATCAACGGCACCGAGCGCGTCATCGTCTCCCAGCTCCACCGCTCGCCGGGCGTCTTCTTCACGAAGGAGTCGGCGCACGGGTACCTCGCGAAGATCATTCCCGTACCGCGGGTCCGTGGGTGGAGTTCGAGTACGACCAGAAGGGCGTCCTCTTCGTCCGCATCGACCGCAAGCGCAAGTTCCCGGCGACGATCTTCCTCCGGGCCCTGGGCTCGAGACCGACGAGTCGATCCTGCGGCAGTTCTACGCCCCCGTGGCGGCCCGCTTCGAGCGCGGCCGGGCGCACCTGACCGTCGGCAAGGACGTCCTCAAGCAGGAGGAGATGCGCGACCGCTACGCCCGCGTGAAGCGCGAGACCAAGCTCATCTTCGCCGGCATCAAGCTCTCCGACGGACGACCAGAAGGAGATCGCGCGGAAGGGCTCGCTCGAGCGCTCGGTCGACGAATCGGCCGTCGAGAAGGCCTGCTTCCTCGCCGACGTCGTCGACCTCTCCACGGGCGAGGTCCTCTTC
This sequence comes from uncultured Acidobacteriota bacterium, assembly GCA_963723535.1. GTDB lineage: Bacteria > Acidobacteriota > Thermoanaerobaculia > UBA5066 > Gp7-AA6 > DAHUXD01. The sequence continues at coordinate 138,610 of CAVRRE010000002.1, read as the reverse complement.
GAGGCCGGGCAGGAGCTCGGCGCGGGGGCCGTCGAGGCCCTGAAGGAGCGGGGGATCAAGGAAGTCGAGATCTTCTTCCCGGACTGGGACCTGTCCTCCGACGTCCTCGTCAACACGATCCGCAAGGACTCCCACAAGACCAAGAACGAGGCGATCCTCGAGATCTACCGCCGCCTCCGCCCCGGCGATCCGCCGACCTACGAGTCGGCCAAGAACCTCTTCGAGGGCATGTTCTTCGACGCCAAGAAGTACGACTTCTCGCGCGTCGGCCGCTTCAAGTTCAACATCAAGCTCGAGGCCGACTCCTCCGAGGACACGAGGACGCTGACGCCGGCGGACATCTTCCGCGTCGTCGGGTACCTCCTCCGCCTCAAGCGGGACGTCGGACGGACGGACGACATCGACAACCTCGGCAACCGGCGCGTCCGCTCGGTCGGCGAGCTGCTCGAGAACCAGTTCCGCATCGGCCTCGTCCGGATGGAGCGCGCCATCAAGGAGAAGATGTCGGTCCACCAGGACATCGACTCGGCGATGCCGCACGACCTGATCAACTCGAAGCCGGTCATCGCCTCGATCAAGGAGTTCTTCGGGTCCTCGCAGCTGTCGCAGTTCATGGACCAGACGAACCCGCTCTCCGAGGTCACGCACAAGCGCCGCCTCTCCGCCCTCGGGCCGGGAGGCCTCTCGCGCGAGCGCGCCGGGTTCGAGGTCCGCGACGTGCACCCGACGCACTACGGCCGCGTCTGCCCGATCGAGACGCCGGAAGGCCCGAACATCGGCCTCATCTCGTCGCTCTCGTGCTACGCGCGCATCAACGACTTCGGCTTCATCGAGACGCCGTACAAGAAGGTCGAAAAGGGCCGCGTCATCGACCACTTCCAGGTCACCCAGGTCGGCGACACCTCCTTCAAGCTCGGCCAGATCGTCGAGAAGAAGGAGCTCGAGGACGAGAACGAGCGGGTCCGCAAGAACCACAAGCGGGTCGCCGACGCGCTGCCGTACGCCTTCTACCTCTCGGCCTGGGAAGAGGAGAACTACACGATCGCCCAGGCGAACGCCGAGACGGACGCCACCGGGCGCATCAAGGAAGAGCGGGTCATCGCCCGCTTCAACGGCGAGTTCATCACGACCGACCGCGACAAGGTCGACTACAAGGACATCTCGCCCAAGCAGCTCGTCTCGGTCGCGACGGCCCTGATCCCGTTCCTCGAGCACGACGACGCGAACCGCGCGCTCATGGGTTCCAACATGCAGCGGCAGGCCGTGCCGCTGCTCAAGGTCGAATCCCCGCTCGTCGGCACCGGCCTCGAAGCCACCGTGGCCCGCGACTCCGGCGCCGTCGTCCTCGCCAAGCGCGGGGGCATCGTCGACCAGGTCGACTCCGAGCGGATCATCGTCCGCGTCGAGGGCGGCCCGGCCGAGACCGGCGGGTCGGCCAAGGAGTTCGGCGCGGACATCTATCCGCTGACGAAGTTCCGGCGCTCCAACCAGAACACCTGCATCAACCAGAAGCCGATCGTCCACGAGGGCGCGCGCGTCGAGCGCGGCGAGGTCCTCGCCGACGGGCCGTGCACCTCCCAGGGCGAGCTGGCCCTCGGGCCGCAACGTCCTCGTCGCCTTCATGCCGTGGCGCGGCTACAACTACGAAGACGCCATCCTCGTGTCCGAGCGTCTCGTCAAGGACGACTTCTTCACGTCGATCCACATCCAGGAGTTCGACATCGAGGCCCGCGACACGAAGCTCGGGCCCGAGGAAATCACGCGCGACATCCCCAATGTCTCGGAGAACGCCCTGCGCGACCTCGACGAGTCCGGCATCATCCGGATCGGCGCGAGCGTCAAGCCGGGCGACATCCTCGTCGGCAAGGTCACGCCCAAGGGCGAGACCCAGCTGACGCCGGAAGAGAAGCTCCTCCGGGCGATCTTCGGCGAGAAGGCCGGCGACGTGCGCGACGCCTCGCTCAAGTGCCCGCCGGGCATCGAGGGCACGGTCGTCGACGTCAAGATCTTCTCCCGCAAGGGCATCGACAAGGACCTCCGGGCCCTCTCGATCGAGCAGGATCAGATCGCGAAGATCGAGAAGAACTCCAAGGACGAGATCCGGATCATCCGCGAAGAGGCCAACAAGAAGATCCGCGACCTGCTCGTCAACCGCGTGGCGGCCGAAGAGTCACCGACCGCGACGGCAGCGAGATCGTCAAGAAGGGCGGCAAGTTCACGGCCGAGAGCCGTCGCCCGTCTGACGCCGCAGCAGCTGAAGCGCCTCAAGCTCAAGGACGAGGAGATCGCCGACGAGATCACGATCATCCTCCGCCGCCAGGACTCCCAGATCGAGGTCCTCAACCGCGTCAACGCCGAGCGGATCGAGCTCCTGCAGAAGGGCGACGAGCTGCCGCCGGGCGTCATCAAGATGGTCAAGGTCTACGTCGCCATGAAGCGCAAGCTCTCCGTCGGCGACAAGATGGCCGGCCGCCACGGCAACAAGGGCGTCATCTCCCGCATCCTCGCGGAAGCGGACATGCCGTACCTTCCGGACGGCACCCCGATCGAGATCGTCCTGAACCCGCTGGGCGTGCCCTCGCGCATGAACGTCGGGCAGATCCTGGAGACCCACCTCGGCTGGGCCGCGCGGGTCCTCGGGGTCACCGTGGCGACGCCGGTCTTCGACGGAGCGAACGAAGGGGAGATCAAGAAGCTCCTCAAGGACGCCAACCTTCCGAACTCCGGCAAGACGATGCTCTACGACGGGATGACCGGGGAGCCCTTCGAGCAGCAGGTCACGGTCGGTTACATCTACATGCTGAAGCTCTCGCACCTGGTCGACGACAAGATTCACGCGCGCTCGATCGGGCCGTACTCGCTGATCACGCAGCAGCCCCTGGGCGGCAAGGCCCAGTTCGGCGGCCAGCGCTTCGGCGAGATGGAGGTCTGGGCCCTCGAGGCCTACGGCGCCTCCTACACCCTGCAGGAGCTTCTGACGGTCAAGTCCGACGACGTCGAGGGCCGCTCGCAGGCCTACGAGGCGATCGTGAAGGGCGAGGTCCCGGCCGAGCCGGGGCTTCCCGAGTCCTTCAACGTGCTCGTGCGCGAGCTGCAGTCCCTCTGCCTCGACGTGGAGCTGATCAAGCGATGAACCAGGATCTCGTTCTCGAATCGCCGCGACCGCGTCATTTTCGCCATGGGATGGTGAGCAGCGGCCGCTTGCTCTCTTCGGCGCCGTCGAGGCGCCGCTCAAAACGTCTGCTCTCAGTAGGTCGCGATGAACGACTTATGGGAAGGAGCAACTAAGTTGGAAACGCTCGCTTTTGCAAATCGCCCGACGACGTTGAAGGACTTCAACGCGATCAAGATCTCTCTGGCGTCGCCCGAGAAGATCCGGTCGTGGTCCTTCGGTGAGGTCACGAAGCCCGAGACCATCAACTACCGCACGTTCAAGCCGGAGCGGGACGGGCTCTTCTGCGCGAAGATCTTCGGCCCGATCACCGACTGGGAATGCCTCTGCGGCAAGTACAAGCGGATGAAGCACCGCGGCGTCGTCTGCGACAAGTGCGGCGTCGAGGTCACCAAGTCCAAGGTGCGCCGGGAGCGGATGGGCCACATCGAGCTGGCCTCGCCCGTCTCGCACGTCTGGTTCTTCAAGGGGCTGCCCTCGCGGATCGGGCACCTGCTCGACATCTCGCTGCGCGACCTCGAGCGCATCCTCTACTTCGAGTCCTACGTCGTCATCGATCCGGGCGAGACGGACCTGAAGGAGAAGGAGCTGCTCTCCGAGGAGCGGTTCCGGCAGCTCCGCACGGAGCTCGGGGACGTCTTCGTCGCCCGCATGGGCGCCGGCGCGATCAAGGAGCTCCTCGAGCGGGTCGACGTCGACATGCTCGCGGAAGAGCTCCGCATGATCATGAAGACCGAGACTTCGCAGATCAAGCGCCAGAAGGCCGCGAAGCGCCTCAAGGTGTGCGACGCCTTCCGCCGCTCGGGCCATCGGCCCAACTGGATGATTCTCGACGTCATCCCCGTCATTCCGCCGGAGCTCCGTCCCGCTGGTGCCCCTGGACGGCGGCCGCTTCGCGACCTCCGATCTGAACGATCTCTACCGCCGCGTCATCAACCGGAACAACCGGCTCAAGAAGCTCCTCGAGCTGCGCGCGCCCGAGGTCATCGTCCGCAACGAGAAGCGCATGCTGCAGGAGGCGGTCGACGCCCTCTTCGACAACGGCCGCCGCGGCCGCGTGCTGAAGGGCTCGAACAACCGGCCCCTGAAGTCGCTGTCCGACACGCTCAAGGGCAAGCAGGGCCGGTTCCGCCAGAACCTCCTGGGCAAGCGCGTCGACTACTCCGGCCGCTCGGTCGTCGTCGTCGGCCCGGAGCTGAAGCTCCACCAGGCCGGCCTGCCGAAGAAGATGGCCGTCGAGCTCTTCAAGCCGTTCATCTACAACCGCCTCGAGAAGAAGGGCCTCGCCTCGACCATCAAGGCGGCGAAGGAGCTCGTCGAGTCCGGCGTCACCGAGGTCTGGGACGCGCTCGAGGAAGTCATCCGCGACCACGCGGTGCTCCTCAACCGCGCGCCGACGCTCCACCGCCTCGGCATCCAGGCCTTCCAGCCCGTCCTCGTCGAGGGCAAGGCCATCAAGATCCACCCGCTCGTCTGCCCGGCGTTCAACGCCGACTTCGACGGCGACCAGATGGCCGTTCACGTGCCGCTGTCGCCCAAGGCCCAGATCGAGGCCGAGCTGCTCATGCTCTCCTCGAACAACATCCTCTCGCCCGCCTCGGGCCGGCCGCTCGCCGTCCCGTCGCAGGATCTGGTGCTCGGGATCTACTACCTGACGAAGTCCCGCGCCAACACCAAGGGCGAGGGCCGCATCTTCGCCGACTTCGACGAGGTCATCCTGGCCTACGAGCAGGGCGACGTCACGACCCACACGCCCATCCGCGTCCGCTACTCCGGCAAGTACATGGACCTGACGACGCAGTACAACGACCAGGACATCTCGCACGCCGAGGTCCAGGACGTCGAGCGCACGCTCATCGACACGACGGTCGGCCGCGTCGTGTTCAACCGGGCGCTGCCGGATATCGTCCCCTTCATCAACGGCAACCTCAAGAAGCGGGGACTGACCGACTTCGTCAGCTACGTGTACCTCACCTTCGGCGAGAACCTGACGGTCCTGATGCTCGACGACCTGAAGGATCTGGGCTTCACGGCCGCGACCCGCGCCGGCATCTCGATCGGCGTGGACGACATGGTGATCCCGGCCAAGAAGGAGGACTACCTCGCCGCCGCCCGCAAGGAAGTTCTCGAGGTCGAGGGCCAGCGCAGCTCGGGCGTCATCACCGCGGGTGAGCGCCACAACAAGATCATCGACATCTGGCACCGGACGACCGAGGCCATCTCCGACGAGATGTTCCGCGAGATGAAGAAATCCGACCAGGTCGGCTCGGAGTTCAACCCGATCTACATCATGGCCGACTCCGGCGCCCGCGGCTCCAAGGAGCAGGTCCGCCAGCTCGCCGGGATGCGCGGCCTCATGTCCAAGCCCTCGGGCGAGGTCATCGAGACGCCGATCACGGCCAACTTCCGCGAAGGCCTCTCGGTGCTCCAGTACTTCATCTCGACGCACGGCGCCCGCAAGGGTCTCGCCGACACGGCGCTCAAGACGGCCGACTCGGGCTATCTGACGCGCCGCCTGGTCGACGTGGCCCAGGACGTCATCGTTCTCCTCGAGGACTGCGGGACCTCCGACGGCATCACGGTCTCGGCCATCATGGAGGGCGGCGACACGCTCGAGCCGCTCCGCGACCGCATCGTCGGCCGCGTCTGTCAGGAAGACATTCTCGATCCGCTCACCGAAGAGAAGATCATCGGGATCGGCGACGAGATCACCGAGGAGCTCGCCTCCCACGTGCAGGAAGCGGGTATCGAACGCGTCAAGATCCGCTCGGTGCTGACCTGCGAGACCAAGCGCGGCGTCTGCCGCCTCTGCTACGGCCGCATGCTGGCCACGGGCAAGATGGTCGAGATCGGCGAGGCCGTCGGCGTCATCGCGGCGCAGTCGATCGGCGAGCCGGGCACGCAGCTGACGATGCGGACGTTCCACTACGGCGGAACGGCGTCGCGCGTCACCGAGCAGTCCAAGCACGCCGCCAAGAACCCGGGCACCGTCCGGTTCCTCTCGATCGCGACCGTCGAGCGCAAGGACGGCAACCTCGTCGTCGTCAACCGCAACGGCAAGATCACGATCGTCGACAACAAGGGCCGCGAGAAGGAGCGCTACTCCGTGGTCTACGGTTCGACCATCAAGGTCACCGAGGCGCAGGAAGTCGTGCCCGGCCAGGAGCTCGTCGAGTGGGATCCGTTCACCTCGGCGATCCTGACCGAGGTCGGCGGCAACGTCGAGTTCCGCGACATCGTGGAAGGCGAGAACCTCCGCGAGGAGACCGACCGCGTCACGGGTCTCGCGCAGAACATCATCGTCGAGACGGTGGGCGCGGAGAAGCGCTCGCCGCAGGTCATCATCAAGGGCCGGTCCGGCGAGAGGAAGTACCTCCTGCCGATCGGCTCGCACCTCATGGTCGCCGACAAGCAGGAAGTCCACCCGGGCGACGTGCTGGCCAAGATCCCGCGCGAGACGACCAAGACGAAGGACATCACCGGCGGTCTGCCGCGCATCGTCGAGCTCTTCGAGGCCCGGCAGGCCCAAGGACGCCGCCGTCATCACCGAGATCGACGGCTCGGTGTCGCACGGTCCGATCGCGAAGGGCATGCGCAAGGTCATCGTCACCGGCGACGACGGGGAGACCCGCGAGTACCTCATCCCGCGCTACACCCACGTCAACGTGCAGGAGGGCGAGCGCGTCCGGGCGGGCGATCCGCTGATCGACGGGCCCATCAACCCGCACGACGTTCTGGCGATCCTGGGCGAAAAGGAGCTGCAGCGGTATCTCGTGGACAAGATCCAGGAGGTCTACCGTTCGCAGAACGTGGCGATCAACGACAAGCACATCGAGGTCATCGTCCGGCAGATGATGCGGAGCGTGAAGGTCGAGGATGTCGGCGACACGGACTTCCTGATCGACGAGCAGGTCGACCGCTTCCGTTTCGAGGACGAGAACGAGCGGGTCCTGAACGCCGCGGGCCAGCCGGCCAATGCCCGGCCGATGCTTCTCGGCATCACGAAGGCGTCGCTCTCCACGGACTCGTTCATCTCCGCCGCCTCTTTCCAGGAGACGACGAGGGTTCTCACCGAGGCCTCGATCTCCGGCAAGGTGGACGTGCTCCGCGGTCTCAAGGAGAACGTCATCGTCGGCCGTCTCATCCCGGCGGGAACGGGCATGGAGTACTACCGCAACGTCGTCCTCGAGCGGGAGGAAATCCCGCCCGTCGAGGAGCCGGCGCTCGAGGACTTCCTGGTCGATCCGGCCGAGGAGCTGGCGTTGGCCGAGGCCGACGCCGAGGTGGACGCGAGCGAGGAAGAGTAGGGTTTCGAGAAACGGCCAGCCTTTCAGAGGCCCGCTTCGGCGGGCCTCTTGTTTTTGGGCTGCAGTACCATTCGCCAGGCTCCGAAAGATCGATGACTCCCGAGGACTGGCGGCGCGTGAAGGAGATCCTGAACGAGGCGCTGCCGCTCGAGCCGGACGAGCGCGAGGCGTATCTGCGGAACGCGTGCGGCGGCGACGCCGAGATCCTCTCCCAGTGCCGCTCCCTGATCGCCTCGGACGAGGCATCCGCTCCTCGAGAGTCTTCGGGGCGATCCGCGCTTCGCCGATCTGCTACGGCGGGTGGACGAGTGGACGCAAGCTTAGCCGGCGGCTGTCAGCTATCAGCTGTCAGCTCATACGGTTAGATGCTCCCCGGAGGGGTCTCGCAGGCGCAGCTCCGTGTTGCTTCCGGGGATCGTGGGGCGTTGAGGCGGCGACGGTCGGACGCCCGGGTCAGGCCGACAGCGGAGAGCCGACGGCTGAAAGCTATGCCCTGACAGCAACTTCCGCTTGACAGGTCCCCCGTACCCGCGTACGATTCGCGGGTTTTTCCTCAGGACTCGGACGAGTCGGTGGGCCTGTCTCGTCCGACCCTAAGTAAAGCGGTTTACGGTCGATCTCGGGTCCTTCCACGGCTCCGGGGGACTCGGGGAGATCAGGAGAGTCGATGCCGACAATTTCTCAACTCGTCCGCAAGGGCCGCGAGCGGCTCGCGGTGAAGACCGCCTCGCCGGCGCTCCAGCGTTCGCCGCAACGACGCGGCGTGTGCACGCGCGTCTACACGACGACGCCGAAGAAGCCGAACTCGGCGCTGCGCAAAGTCGCGCGCGTCCGCCTGACGAACGGCATCGAGGTCACGACCTACATCCCGGGCGTGGGCCACAACCTCCAGGAGCACTCGATCGTCATGATCCGGGGCGGCCGCGTCAAGGATCTGCCCGGAGTCCGCTACCACGTCATTCGCGGAACGCTCGATGCGGTCGGCGTCGCCAACCGCAAGCAGGGTCGGTCCAAGTACGGCGCCAAGCGCCCCAAGGCCTGAGGAGTAGGGAACGATGCCGAGACGCCGAGTCGTCGCCAAGCGAGAGATCCTGCCGGATCCGCTGTACAACTCCCAGCTCGTCACGAAGTTCATCAACTCCGTGATGTCGCAGGGTAAGAAGTCGACCGCCGAGGGCATCCTCTACGGCGCGCTCAACCGCGTCGCCGAGAAGACCCAGGACGATCCGATGAAGGCCTTCAAGAAGGCGATCGAGAACGTCAAGCCGGCGCTCGAGGTCAAGTCCCGCCGCGTGGGGGGCTCGACCTACCAGGTGCCGGTCGAGGTGCGGCCCAACCGCCGGACCTCGCTCGCGATCCGCTGGATCATCGAGTACGCCAGCGCCCGCGGCGAGAAGACGATGCGGGAGAAGCTCGCGGCCGAGTTCCTGGATGCGTCGAACCTCCGCGGCGGCGCCGTGAAGAAGAAGGACGACACGCACAAGATGGCCGAGGCCAACAAGGCCTTCGCCCATTACCGCTGGTAAACGAAACGAACGAACGACCAAACGACCGAAGAACTCAGACCTTACTTATGCCGCGCACTCATCCGCTCAAGGACACCCGCAACATCGGGATCATGGCGCACATCGACGCCGGTAAGACGACGACCACCGAGCGGATCCTTTTCTACACCGGCGTCAACTACAAGCTGGGCGAGGTCCACGAGGGCACGGCCACGATGGACTGGATGGTCCAGGAGCAGGAGCGCGGCATCACGATCACGTCCGCCGCGACGACCTGCTTCTGGAAAGCGCCGGACGGAGCCCTCTTCCGCATCAACATCATCGACACGCCCGGCCACGTCGATTTCACGGCCGAGGTCGAGCGGTCGCTCCGCGTTCTCGACGGCGCGGTCGCCGTGTTCGATGCCGTCGCCGGCGTCGAGCCGCAGTCGGAGACGGTGTGGCGCCAGGCCAACCGCTACGGCGTTCCCCGCATCGCCTTCGTCAACAAGATGGACCGCGTCGGGGCCAACTTCCCGCGGTGCGTCGAGATGATGAAGACGAAGCTGAACGCGAAGCCGGCGCCGATCCAGGTCCCCTGGGGCACCGAGGCGAACCACCGCGGCATCATCGACCTCGTCGCGATGAAGGCGATCGAATTCCACGACGACGCCCAGGGCTCCAAGTTCGACGTCCTCGAGATCCCGGCCGACATGAAGGACGAGGCCGACAAGTACCGCGAGATGCTGATCGAGACGGTCGCCGAGACGGACGACGCCCTGCTCGAGAAGTACCTCCACGGCGGCAAGGTCGAGGGCGAGGAGATCAGGGCGGCCCTGCGGCGCGCCACGATCGCCGGCCACGTCCAGCCCGTCATCTGCGGATCGGCCTTCAAGAACAAGGGCGTCCAGCAGCTGCTCGACGCCGTCGTCGACTACCTGCCGTCGCCCCTCGACGTGCCCGCGATCAAGGGCCACGACGACGTGGGCGCGGAGCTCGAGCGTCCCGCGTCCGACGACGCGCCCTTCTCGGCCCTGATCTTCAAGATCATGACCGACCCGTTCGTCGGGCAGCTGGCCTTCTTCCGCGTCTACTCCGGGCACCTCGACGCGGGCTCGGGCGTCTTCAACTCGACCAAGGACGGCCGCGAGCGCATCGGCCGGATCCTGAAGATGCACGCCAACAAGCGCGAGGAGATCAAGGAAGTCTGGGCCGGCGACATCGCCGCGGCCGTGGGCCTCAAGAACGTCCAGACCGGCGACACGATCTGCGACGAGAACAACCCGGTCATCCTCGAGGCGATGAACTTCCCCGAGCCCGTCATCGCCGTCGCGATCGAGCCCAAGACCAAGGCCGACCAGGAAAAGATGGGCATGGCTCTCGCCAAGCTCATGCAGGAAGACCCGACCTTCAAGGTCCACACGGACAAGGAAACGGGCCAGACGATCATCCGCGGGCATGGGCGAGCTGCACCTCGAGATCATCACGGACCGCATGGTCCGCGAGTTCAACGTCGGCGCGAACATCGGCAAGCCCCAGGTCGCCTACCGCGAGGCGATCACGAGGGAATCCCAGGGTCACGGCCGGTTCATCCGCCAGTCGGGCGGCCGCGGCCAGTACGGCGAAGCCAAGATCCGCATCAAGCCGGCCGAGGAAGGCCACGATTTCGTGTTCGACAACCAGATCAAGGGCGGCGCGATCCCCAAGGAGTTCATCAAGCCGATCGAGCAGGGGATCAAGGAAGCCCTCGAGACCGGCATCCTCGCCGGCTACCCGACGACCGGCGTCCACGTCGAGCTCTACGACGGCTCGTACCACGACGTCGACTCCTCGGAGATGGCCTTCAAGATCGCGGGCTCCATGGCGTACCAGGACGCCGCGAAGAAGGCCCAGCCCGATCATCAAGGAACCGATCATGGAGGTCGAGGTCGTCGTCCCCGAGGACTACATGGGCGACGTCATCGGCGACCTCTCCTCGCGCCGCGGGCACATCAAGCACATGGAGCCGCGGGCGGGCGTGCAGGTCATCACCGCGCGCGTGCCGCTGTCGGAGATGTTCGGCTACTCGACCAACCTGCGGTCGATGACGCAGGGCCGCGGCAACTACACGATGCAGTTCGCGGTGTACGACGAGGTCCCCAAGAGCGTCAGTGAAGAGATCATCGCCAAAGTGGGAAGCAAGTAACCGCAACCGTTGAGGGCGAAGAGATGGGCAAAGAGAAATTCGATCGCAGCAAGCCGCACGTGAACATTGGGACGATTGGTCACGTGGATCACGGGAAGACGACGTTGACGGCGGCGATCACGTTGATTTTGTCGAAGAAGGGTCTGGCGACGGCGAAGGCGTACGACCAGATCGACAACGCGCCGGAGGAGAAGGCGCGTGGGATCACGATCAACACGGCGCACGTGGAGTATTCGACGGACAAGCGTCACTACGCGCACGTGGACTGTCCGGGGCACGCGGACTACGTGAAGAACATGATCACGGGCGCGGCGCAGATGGACGGGGCGATTCTGGTGGTGTCGGCGGCGGACGGGCCGATGCCGCAGACGCGGGAGCACATTCTGCTGGCGCGCCAGGTCGGGGTGCCGTACGTGGTGGTGTTTCTGAACAAGACGGACATGGTGGACGACCCGGAGCTTCTGGAGCTGGTGGAGCTGGAAGTTCGGGAGCTGTTGACCTCGTACGGGTTTCCCGGGGACAAGACGCCGATCGTGAAGGGATCGGCGCTGAAGGCGGGGGAGAGCGGGGATCCGAGCTCGGATGCGGCGAAGTGCATCCTGGAGCTGATGGATGCGGTGGACGCGTACATTCCGGTGCCGGAGCGGGCGGTGGACAAGGATTTTCTGATGCCGATCGAGGACGTGTTCTCGATCTCGGGCCGCGGGACGGTGGTGACGGGCCGCGTGGAGCGTGGGATCGTGAAGGTCGGCGAGGAAGTGGAGATCGTGGGGATTCGTCCGACGCAGAAGAAGGTCGTGACGGGCGTGGAGATGTTCCGCAAGCTGCTGGATCAGGGGCAGGCGGGCGACAACGTGGGTCTTCTGCTGCGCGGGACGGAGCGGAAGGACGTGGAGCGCGGTCAGGTGTGCGCGAAGCCGGGCTCGATCACGCCGCACTTGAAGTTCACGGCGCAGGCGTACATCCTGACGAAGGAAGAGGGCGGGCGGCACACGCCGTTTTTCAACGGGTATCGGCCGCAGTTTTTCTTCCGGACGACGGACGTGACGGGGACGGCGCAGCTGCCCCAGGGCGTGGAGATGGTGATGCCGGGGGACAACGTGAACCTGGAGATCAACCTGATCACGCCGATCGCCATGGAGAAGGGCCTGCGCTTCGCCATCCGCGAAGGCGGCCGCACCGTCGGCGCCGGAACCATCGTCGAGATCCTGGAGTAAGATCGGATTGGATCGATTCGACGACGGGCCGTGATGCCAGGGCGTGCCGCGGCCGCTGCTCTTCGTGAGCGGACGCAACATGAAGAACGACAAGATCCGGATCCGCCTGAAGGCGTTCGACTACCGGATCCTCGACCAGTCGGCGAGCGAGATCGTCGACACGGCCCGGCGCACCGGGGCCAAGGTCGCGGGGCCGATCCCTCTGCCGACGGCCGTCTCGCGGTTCACGGTCAACCGCTCGCCGCACGTCGACAAGAAGTCGCGCGAGCAGTTCGAGATGCGCACGCACAAGCGCCTGCTGGACATCCTCGAGCCGACGTCCCAGACGGTCGACGCGCTGATGAAGCTCGAGCTGCCGGTCGGCGTCGACGTCGAGATCAAGGCGTTCGGGAAGTAAGCCATGGCCGTACACGGAATCATCGGCAAGAAGGTCGGGATGACCCAGATCTTCACGGCGGACGGCACGGTCGTGCCCGTCACGGTCGTGCAGGCGGGCCCCTGCCTCGTCGTCCAGAAGAAGACCGCCGACAAGGAGGGCTACGACGCGCTGCAGATCGGCCTCGTGGGCTCGCGGCCGGACCGCCGGGCGAATGCCGCGGCGAAGGGCCACTTCGAGAAGGCGGGCGTTGCCCCGATGCGCACGCTGATGGAGGTCCGGGCCGACAAGGGCGACGACCTCAAGCCCGGCGACAAGGTGCTCTGCGACACGTTCGCCGAGCAGGACCACGTCGACGTCATCGGCACGTCCAAGGGCAAGGGCTTCATGGGCGTCGTCGCGCGCCACGGCTTCCGGGGCGGCGCGGCGACGCACGGCTCGATGTTCCATCGGGCGCCCGGGCTCGATCGGCCCGTCGGCCTTTCCCTCGCGCGTCTACCCGGGCACGCGCTCCTCGGGGCGGCTGGGCGGGCGGCAGTCGACCTCCAAGAACCTCGTCGTCGTTCGGGTCGACGCCGAGAAGAACCTGCTCTACATCTCCGGCGCCGTTCCCGGCGCCCGCAACGCGATCGTGAAGATCGTGCGCTCGAGCTTCGCCAGGAAGAGAGCCTAGAGGGATTCGCATGGCCAAGATTCCGGTCTGGAACTGGAAGAAGGAACAGGTGGGCGAGGTCGCTCTGCCCGCCGACGTCTTCGCGTACCCGTACCGCCGCCACCTCGTCTGGGAGGTCGTCAAGGCCTACCTCGCGGGTCAGCGCGCCGGAACGCACAAGACCAAGGTCCGCTCCGAAGTCTCCGGCTCGGGCAAGAAGCCCTTCAAGCAGAAGGGGACCGGCCGGGCGCGGCAGGGCGGCGGGCGTCCGCCGATCCACCGCCATGGCGGCACCGTGCACGGCCCCGTGCCGCGCTCCTACGCCCAGGCCGTTTCGGTCGGCGAGAAGAAGAACGCCCTGAAGGCGGTTCTTTCGCGCCGCGCCTCGGAGGAGCGGATCGTGGTCGTCGAGAGGCTGGAGCTCGACAGCTTCAAGACGAAGGACCTCCGGAACGCCGTCGGCGCTCTCGGGATCGAGGGCAAGGCCCTCTTCGTCGACGCCCGGGGCAACGAGAACTTCGTCCGTGCCTCGCGCAACGTCCGCGACCTGGAAGCTCGTCGACCCGCTGGCCGTCAACGCCTACGACGTTCTGGCGCACGGGACGCTCGTGCTCTCGCAGCAGGCGTTCTCGCGCGTCGTGAAGAACCTGGGAGGCGAGTGATGGACGCGCAAAGAGTCGATCCGGCGGCCGCTCATCACCGAGAAGGCCACCCGGATGAAGGAAGCCACCAACACGGTCTGCTTCGAGGTCGACCGGGACGCCAACAAGATCGAGGTCCGCCGCGCCGTCGAGAAGCTCTTCGGCGTCAAGGTCCTCGACGTGCGGGTGGCCAACCGCGAGGGCAAGTGGAAGCGCATGGGCCGGTTCGTCGGCCAGCGCAAGGCCTGGAAGAAGGCCTGGGTCCGGCTCGCGCCGGATCAGAAGATCGAGTTCTTCGAGGGCGTGTAGATGGCCAGTCAAGAAATTCAAACCGACCTCCCCGGGCGTCCGGTTCCAGACCAAGCTCGACTTTCGAGGACCTCTCTCCGGTTCGCCCGGAGAAGCGCCTGACGGTCGGCCTGCGCGCGACGGGCGGCCGCAACAACCAGGGCCGGACGACCTCCCGCTTCATGGGCGGCGGCCACAAGCGGCTCTACCGGATCATCGACTTCCGGCGGGACAAGCAGGACATTCCGGCGAAGGTCGCGTCGATCGAGTACGACCCGAACCGGACCGCCCGGATCGCGCTGCTCCACTACGCCGACGGCGAGAAGCGCTACATCCTCGCGCCGAACGGCCTCAAGGTGGGCGCGACGGTCGTCTCGGGCGCCGGGGCCGACATCCTGCCGGGCAACGCCCTGCCGCTGAAGTCGATCCCCCTCGGCACCACGATCCACAACCTCGAGCTGACTCGCGGCAAGGGCGGCCAGCTCGTGCGCTCGGCCGGCGCGGCGGCGCAGCTGATGGCCCGTGAGGGCGCCTACGCGCAGGTGCGCCTGCCCTCGGGCGAGGTCCGCGAGGTCCACGTCGAGTGCTACGCGACGATCGGGCAGGTCGGCAACCTCGAGCACGAGAACGTGTCGATCGGAAAGGCCGGCCGCAACCGCTGGATGGGCTGGCGGCCGCACAACCGCGGCGTCGCGATGAACCCGGTCGACCACCCGATGGGCGGCGGCGAAGGCAAGACCTCCGGCGGACGCCACCCGGCGTCGCCCGTGGGGCTGGAAGACGAAGGGTTGCAAGACGCGCAACAACAAGCGCACCGACGGATTCATCGTCCGCCGGCGCAAGTCGAAGGTCTAAGCGATGGCACGTTCGGTCAAGAAGGGTCCCTTCGTCGACGACCACCTTCTCAAGAAGGTGGCCGCGCTCAACGCGACGCGCGAGAAGAAGGTCATCAAGACCTGGTCGCGCCGCTCGACCGTCATGCCCGACATGGTCGGCCACACGATCGCCGTGCACAACGGGCGGAAGTTCATCCCGGTCTACGTCGCCGAGAACATGGTCGGGCACAAGCTCGGCGAGTTCTCGCCGACCCGGATCTTCAAGGGCCACGGCGGCAAGAAGGCCGCCGAGGCGGGCGCGGCCGTGGCCGGCAAGCCGGTGACGGCGCCGGGCGCGGCTCCGGCCGCGGCTCCCGCGGCGCCGAAGGGTTAAGCGATGAAGGCGACGGCCAGGCTCCGGTACATGAAGGGCTCGGCGCAGAAGGTGCGCCTGGTGGCCGACCTCGTGCGCGGCAAGAAGGTCAACGACGCCGTGGCGATCCTGCGCCACGCGAAGAAGGTCGCGGCGCGGGACATCCTGAAGACGCTGCGCTCGGCGGTCGCCAACGCCGAGCAGAAGGAAGCCCAGCTCGACGTCGACCAGCTCGTGGTCCGCAAGATCACGGTCGACAAGGGTCCCCAGGAGAAGCGCGTGCGGCCGGCGCCGATGGGCCGGGCGTACCGCGTCCTGCATCGCAAGAGCCACCTGACGATCGAACTCTCGGACGAGGCGTAAGGAGGCACCGATTATGGGCCAGAAAGTTCATCCCTACGGCTTCCGGCTGGGCTTCAACCGGACCTGGCACTCGCGCTGGTTCTCGGAGAAGGACTACATGAAGTTCCTTCACGACGACCTGCAGCTGCGCAAGGAGCTGAAGAAGCGCCTCTCGCACGCCGGCGTGTCCGAGATCGACATCGAGCGGTTCGCGGGCAAGCTCAAGGTCAACATCCAGACGTCGCGGCCGGGCATCATCATCGGCAAGCGCGGCGCCGAGGTGGACCGGCTCCGCGACGAGCTCCAGAAGCGGACCGGCACCGAAGTCCACATCAACATCATCGAGATCCAGCGGCCGGAGACGGACGCCCAGCTCGTGGCCGAGTCCATCGCGCTGCAGCTCGAGCGCCGCGTCGCGTTCCGGCGCGCGATGAAGAAGGGGATCGAGTCGGCCTTCCGCTTCGGCGCCCAGGGGATCAAGATCCGCTGCGCCGGGCGGCTCAACGGCGCCGAGATCGCCCGCTCCGAGTGGTACCAGGAAGGGCGCCTTCCGCTGCACACGCTCAAGGCCGACATCGACTACGGGTTCGCCGAGGCCAACACGACCTACGGAAAGATCGGCGTGAAGGTCTGGATCTACCGCGGCGAGCAGCACAAGGCCAAGAACCGCCGCAAGAGCGCGGCCTAACGGAACGTCAATCGCGGATAGCGAAAGCTTTGCTCATGTTGATGCCTTCGAAGGTCAAGTACCGGAAACAGCAGCGCGGACGGCGCCGCGGCAAGGCCTGGCGCGGCGGCGAGCTCGCGTTCGGCGACATGGGCCTGCAGGTGCTCGAGCCCGGCTGGATCACGGCCCGGCAGATCGAGGCCGGCCGCATCGCGATGACGCGCGCCGTCAAGCGCGGCGGCAAGATCTGGATCCGGATCTTCCCGGACAAGCCGTACACGAAGAAGCCGGCCGAAACCCGCATGGGCAAGGGCAAGGGCGCGCCGGAGGGCTGGGTCGCGGTCGTCAAGCCCGGCCGCATGCTCTACGAGATGGAGGGCGTCGATTTCGCCACCGGCAAGGAGGCCCTCAAGCTCGCGGCCGACAAGCTGGGTCTGAAGACGCGGCTCGTGACCCGCGAATCGGAGGCGGAGATCCGATGAAGAAGAAAGAACGGGAGACGCTCGCCCAGCAGGGCCACGGCGACCTCCTCGAGAAGGAAAAGGAGCTGAAGGAGGCGGCGTGGAAGCTGCGCCTGCAGAAGTCCACCGGGCAGCTCGAGAACCCGAGCCGGCTGCGGACGCTGCGGCGCGACATCGCGCGCGTCAAGACGTACCAGCGAACCCTGGAGCTGAAGGCGGAGGCGCCGAAGTGAACGAGACGGCAGTAGAGCCGAGACGCCGAGCCGCGCGACCCGGATCGGCCGCGTGGTGTCCGACAAGATGCACAAGACGATCGTGGTCGAGGTGGAGCGCCGCGTGCAGCATGCCGAGTACACGCGGACGATCAAGCGCACGAGCCGCTTCCACGCCCACGACGAGGGGAACACGGCGAAGGTCGGCGACCGGGTGCGCATCGAGGAGACCCGTCCGCTTTCCAAGCTCAAGCGCTGGCGGCTGCGCGAGATCCTCGTGAAGGCGAAGGCGTAGGAGATCGCCATGATTCAGATGGGCACCATCCTCGAGGTGGCGGACAACTCCGGCGCGCGCAAGATCGCCTGCATCCGCATGCGGGGCGGCTCGGCCGGCCAGTACGCGGGTCTGGGCGACATCATCACGGCGTCCGTGAAGGAAGCCGCGCCCGATTCGCCGTTCGTCGAGAAGCACGGCAAGCGCGTCGTGCGCGCGGTCATCGTCCGCACGCGCCGCAACCACCGCCGCAAGGACGGCTCGTACATCCGGTTCGACGACAACGCCGCGGTCCTGATCTCCAACGAGGGGGAGCCGATCGGGACGCGCGTCTTCGGGCCGGTCGCGCGCGAGCTGCGCGAGAAGAAGTTCATGAAGATCATTTCGCTCGCCCCGGAAGTGCTGTGATGGAAAAGCACGAACCAAGAAGCCGAAGCTCAAGAAGAACGACACCGTCGTCGTGATCTCCGGGCGCGACCGGGGCGGCAGGGGAGGATCGTGCGGGTCCTGCCGGCGGAGGGCCGGGTCATCGTCGAGCGCGTCAACATGATCAAGCGCCACACGCGGCCCAACCCCGCAGAAGAACATCGCCGGCGGCATCTCGGAGAGGGAAGCGTCGATCCACATCTCCAACGTGATGCTCGTCGACCCGGACCGCAACGTCGGGACCCGGATCGGCCGCCGCCGGGACGCGGACGGCAAGCCCGAGCGCGTCGCCAAGAAGAGCGGCGCGGTGCTCGCGTAGAGACGGCATAGGACACGAGACGACAATGGCAGCAAGACTCAAAGAACGGTACGCGAAGGAAGTCGCCCCCGCGCTCCGCAAGGAGTTCGGGATCGAGAACGTCATGGCGGTGCCGCGGCTCGAGAAGATCGTCCTCAACATGGGCCTCGGGGAGGCCGTGGCCAACCCCAAGATGCTCGAGGGCGCGGCGGAGGAGCTGTCGTCGATCGCCGGGCAGCGCGCCAACGTGACGAAGGCGAAGAAGTCGATCGCCACGTACAAGCTGCGGACGGGGATGCCGATCGGCGCGCGGGTGACCCTGCGCGGCGACCGGATGTGGGAGTTCCTCGACCGGCTCATCAACATCGCTCTGCCGCGCGTGCGCGACTTCCGGGGCGTCTCCGGCAAGGCGTTCGACGGGCGGGGCAACTACACGCTCGGCGTCCGCGACCACTTCATCTTCCCGGAGATCGACTACGCCAAGACGGACAAGTCGAAGGGTCTGAACGTGACGATCGTGACGACGGCGGGGCGGGACGACCGGGCGAAGGCGCTGCTGGCCGAGCTCGGCATGCCCTTCGCGAAGTGACAACATGAGCGAGGGACCTTGCGGTCCCCCGAGCCCCAGGATGACACATGGCCACACGTGCAATGAGAATCAAGGCGGCGAAGAAGCCGAAGTTCATGACCCGGACGATCCGCCGGTGCCGCGTGTGCGGCCGCCCGCGCGCGGTCTACCGCAAGTTCGGCCTCTGCCGAATCTGTTTCCGTCAGAACGCCAACGCGGGCTACATCCCGGGCGTTCTGAAGGCTTCCTGGTGACGAGAGCGAAGACGATGAAAACCAGCGATCCCCTGAGCGATCTGTTGACCCGGATCAAGAACGGCCTGACGGCCGGCCACGACAAGGTGGACGTGCCCGCGTCGCGCGTCAAGGAGGCGGTCCTGAAGGTCCTCGAGGCGGAGGGCTTCATCGGCTCCTTCCGGCGCGTGGAGGAGAAGGGGCGGCCCGTCCTGCGCGTGGGCCTGAAGTACGACCACGAGGGCGAGCCCGTCGTGACGGGCCTCGAGCGCGTCTCGCGGCCCGGGCGCCGCGTCTACGCCGGCGCCGACGAGATCCCCAAGGTCCTGGGAGGCCTCGGCGTGTCGATCGTCTCGACGTCGAAGGGCATCGTGACCGACCGGGCGGCGCGGCAGTCGCGCCTCGGCGGCGAAGTTCTCTGCAACGTCTGGTGAGAGGAGACGAGCATCCGTGTCGCGCATAGGGAAAATGCCGGTCGCGATCCCCAAGGGGGTCGAGGTCAAGTCGGACGGCGGCCAGGTCCGCGTCAAGGGGCCGAAGGGCGAGCTCACGAGCGCGATCCCCTCGGGCCTGACGGTCACGGTCGCCGACGGCGAGGTCAAGGTCGCCCGCGGCCTCCGACGAGCCGAAGGCCCGCGCGGTGCACGGGCTGCTGCGGAGCCTCGTGGCCAACAACGTCGAGGGCGTGACCAAGGGCTTCACGCGCGAGCTCGAGATCTCGGGCGTCGGATACAAGGCCGAGGTCAAGGGCAAGTCGGTCGTCTTCTCGCTCGGCTACTCGCATCCGGTGGACTTCCCGATCCCGGAGGGCATCGCCATCGCGATCGACGCGAAGGCCGGGAAGCTGACGGTCACGGGCGCCGACAAGCAGCGGGTCGGGCCAGACGGCGGCGGAGATCCGCAAGCTCCGCGTGCCGGACCCCTACAAGGCCAAGGGAATCAAGTACGCCGACGAGGTCATCAAGCGCAAGGTCGGCAAGGCGGGCGGGAAGTAACCATGAACCGATCACAAGCACGCACGGAGGCCCGGTCGCGGGTGCGCATCCGGGTTCGCCAGAGGGTCCGGGGAGCGGCCGAGCGGCCGCGGCTGGCCGTCTTCAAGAGCGGCCGCCACATCTACGCCCAGGTCATCGACGACGGCAAGGGCGCGACGCTCGCCCACGCGTCCTCGCTCGACGCCGGGCTGAAGAAAGAGGCGCCCAAGGGGCGCCTCGCAGGACGCCGCCGGCAAGGTCGGCGCGCTCGTGGCCGAGAGGGCGAAGAAGGCCGGGGTCACGAAGGTCGTTTTCGACCGCGGCGGCTACCGGTATCACGGCCGCGTCAAGGCTCTGGCCGAGGGCGCCCGCACGGGCGGCCTGGAGTTCTAGGACATGGAAATCGCCGGGACGGCTAACGCTAGGAGTACCGAACGATGAGCAGCAACCGGGGCCCGCGCGCGCCGCGCGAGCGGGAAAAGGAGCGCGACGCGCAGGGCCGTGAACTGATCGACCGGGTCGTTCACATCAACCGCGTCACGAAGGTCGTCAAGGGAGGCAAGAACTTCTCCTTCTCGGCGCTCGTGGTCGTCGGGGACGGCCAGGGACGAGTCGGTTACGGCTCGGGCAAGGCGAAGGAAGTCCCGATGGCCATCAAGAAGGGCATCGAGATGGCGAAGAAGAACATGCAGAAGGTCTCGCTCAAGGGGACGACGATCCCGCACGCGATCATCGGCGCCTACGGGGCGGGCCGCGTGCTGCTGAAGCCCGCCGCGGCGGGCACGGGCGTCATCGCGGGCGGACCGGTTCGGGCGGTGCTCGAGTCGGTCGGGATCCAGGACATCCTGACGAAGTCGCTGCGGACGACGAACCCGCACAACGTCATCAAGGCCACCTTCGAGGGGCTCCTGCGCCTGAAGAACGAGGACGAGATCCTGAAGCGGCGGGGCCGCGGTCGGCGGCCGAGACGCCGGCGCCCGTGGAAGGCGAGGAGAAGGCGCGATGACCGAGACGGCGAAGAGCGCCGAGAAGGCGAAGGGCCGGAAGGACTCCGCCCGCCTGGCGATCACGCAGGTGAAGAGCGGGATCTGCACGCCGAAGGACCAGAAGGCGACGCTCGTGGGCCTCGGGTTTCGCCGGCGCGGGGAGAAGGTCGTGCGGGAGGACTCGCCGGCGATGCGCGGAATGATCCGCAAGGTCCGCCACCTCGTGCTTGTGGAAGCGCACGAAGGGCTGACGAAGGTGCATGGTCGAAAAGAAGAAGACGACGAAGGCTCCGGCGGCGAAGAAGCCGGCCGAAGGCGGCCGGCGCCGCCAAGGCGCCGAAGGCGGCGCGCGGCGGCCGCCGCGAAGGCGACGGCTCCGGCGCCGGCTCCGAAGGCCGCGAAGCCCGAGAAGCCGAAGAAGGCCGCGCCGCGGCCCGCGGACGCGCGTCCGGCGGCGACCGGCGTCCATGACCTCGCTCCGGCGCCGGGCGCGACCCACTACCGCAAGCGGGTCGGCCGCGGTCCCGGGATCGGGCCACGGCAAGACCGCGGGCCGGGGCCACAAGGGACAGAAGTCGCGCAGCGGCTACCGGCACCAGCGGGGCTTCGAGGGCGGCCAGATGCCGCTCCACCGCCGGCTGCCCAAGCGCGGCTTCACGAACATCTTCCGGGTCGAGTACGAAATCGTCAATCTCTCCGACCTCGACCGCTTCGAGGCCGGCGCGGCGGTCAACCCCGAGACGCTCGTCGCCTCGCGCCTCGCGCGCAAGAACCGGCCGGTCAAGATCCTCGGGCGACGGCAAGATCCAGAAGGCGCTGACCGTGTCGGCGCACAAGTTCTCGGCCTCGGCCAAGGCCGGTATCGAGGCGGCCGGCGGCCGCTGCGAGGTGCTGTCCCGTTGAGCGCCCTCCAGAGCTTCGCGAACATCTTCAGCGTGCCGGACCTGCGCAAGCGGGTCCTGTTCACGTTCCTCGTGCTCGCCGTGTACCGACTGGGCGCGCACATCCCGACGCCCGGGCGTGGATCCGGAGGCGATCAACGCCTTCTTCAAGGCGTCGGCCGGCTCGATCTTCGGCTTCCTCGACATCTTCTCGGGCGGCGCCCTGCGGCGCCTCTCGGTCTTCGCGCTCGGGATCATGCCGTACATCTCGAGCTCGATCATCCTGCAGCTGCTGACGGTCGTCTGGCCCTACCTCGAGAAGCTCTCGAAGGAAGGGGAGATGGGCCGCAAGAAGATCACGCAGTACACCCGCTACGGCACCGTGCTGCTGTCCTTCATCCAGGCGACCGGCATCGCCCTCTGGCTCGAGAAGCAGTCGGCTCCGGGCGGCGCCCCGCTCGTGCCGCATCCGGGCTGGGGCTTCCGTCCTCATGACGGTGCTCACGCTGACGACGGGAACGATCTTCATCATGTGGCTCGGCGAGCAGATCACCGAGCGCGGGATCGGCAACGGCATCTCGCTCATCATCTTCGCCGGCATCGTCGCCGGCCTGCCGCTGGCGATCTTCGGCCTCTTCCAGCAGCTCCGGAACCAGACGATCTCCATCCTCACGCTGCTCGTCGTCCTCGTCTTCATGGTCGGGATCGTCGCGCTCGTGGTCTTCGTCGAACGGGCACAGCGGCGCATTCCCGTGCAGTACGCGAAGCGCGTCGTGGGCCGGCGGGTCTACGGCGGCCAGAACACGTACCTGCCGCTGCGGGTCAACACGGGCGGCGTCATCCCGATCATCTTCGCCATCTCGATCCTCCAGCTGCCGGCCTACCTCGCCCAGATCTCGGGCGCGGAGTGGATGAAGCGCGTGGCCGAGTCGCTCGGGATGGGGCATCCCCTCTACCTTCTGCTCTACGCCGCGGGGATCCTGTTCTTCTGCTACTTCTACACGTCGATCGTCTTCAACCCGGCCGACACGGCCGACAACATGCGCAAGTACGGCGGGTTCATCCCGGGCATCCGGCCCGGCAAGAAGACGGCCGACTACATCGACACGGTCCTCTCGCGGATCACGATCGTGGGCGCCGCGTACCTGACCTTCGTCGCCCTGCTGCCCGACATCCTCAACAACGGCCTGAAGGTCCAGGGGGTCCCGGGCATCGGCCCGTGGCTGGACGGCGTGCTGCCGCGGTTCCTCACGCAGGGCTTCGGGTTCAACTTCTACTTCGGCGGCACCTCGCTCCTGATCGTCGTCGGCGTCGCGATGGACACGGTCCAGCAGATCGAGTCCAAGCTCGTCGAGCACCACTACACCGGGTTCCTGAAGAAGAGCCGGATCCGCGGGCGGCGGGGCTGATGCGGATCATCTTTCTCGGGCCCTCCGGGCAGCGGCAAGGGCACCCAGGCGAGCCAGCTGGCGGAGTCGGCTGGGCGTTCCGGCCATCTCGACGGGGGAGATCCTCCGGGAGGCCGTCCGGAAGAAGACCGCCCTCGGCCAGAAGGCCCAGGCCGTGATGGAGCGGGGCGAGCTCGTCTCCGACGACCTGATCGTGGCCATGATCGGCGAGCGGCCTGGCCGAGGCCGACGCCCGCGAGGGCTTCATCCTCGACGGCTTTCCCGCGGACGCTCGCCCAGGCCCGGGCCTTCGACACGATGCTGGCCGGAAATGGCGACGCCCTCTCCGCGGTTCTCAACTTTTCCGTCCCCGAGACCGAGCTGACCGAGCGGATGCTGGGTCGGGCCAGGCCGAGGGACGGGCGGACGACCGTCCCGAGACCATCCGCGAGCGGATGCGGGTCTACCGGGAGAAGACCGAGCCCCTGGTCGGCTTCTACCGGGACCGCGACCTCCTGACGGAGATCGACGGAACGGGGTCCGTGTCGGAAGTCGCCGCGCGGGTCGCGGACGCCGTGCGGCGGGACGATCCGGGCATGGATATGGGAATGAGGAATCGCGCGTGATCACGATTCGAAGCGCACAGGAGCTCGTCAAGCTCGAGGAGGCCTCGCGCATCGTCCTCGAGACGCTCGACGTCGTCGAGAAGGCCGTGGCTCCGGGCGTGACGACCGAGGAGCTCGACCGGATCGCCGAGAGCCGAGATCCGGAAGCGCGGCGCGCCGGCCGGCGTTCGTGGGCTACCGGGGGTATCCCGAAGACCCTCTGCACGTCGATCAACGACGAGGTCGTGCACGGCATCCCGGGCGGCGGGCCCTGGACGAGGGGGACGTCGTCGGCATCGACTGCGGCGCGGTGGCCGGAGGCTACTACGGCGACGCCGCGCGCACGGTCCCGGTCGGAAGGGTCGACGCCGAGAAGAGCCGAGCTCCTCGAGGTCACGCAGCAGGCCCTGCACGCCGGGATCGCCGCGGCGAAGCCGGGCGGCCGGGTCTCGGACATCGGCGCGGCCGTCGAGGCCGTGGCCCTCGTCCACGGCTACGGCGTCGTCCGCGACTTCGTCGGGCACGGCGTCGGGACGGCGCTCCACGAGGAGCCGCAGATCCCGAACTACGGCCCGGGCGGGCGGGGGAGCCTGCTGCGGGCGGGCATGGTCCTCGCGATCGAGCCGATGTTCAACCTCGGCCGGGCCGAGGTCTCGGTCGACGCGGACGGCTGGACGGTGCGGACGCGCGACAAGTCGACCTCGGCGCACTTCGAGTTCACCGTCGCCCTCGAGCCGCAGGGAGCCGTGATTCTGGGGACGGGGGCGCTGTCCGCGATGCGGACGGCCGCCGTGTCGGCCTAACGCCATGGCGAAGGAAGACGCGATCGAGGTCATGGCGACGGTGGTGGAACCGCTGCCGAACGCGATGTTCAAGGTGGAGCTGGAGAACAAGCATCAGGTCCTGGCGCACATCTCGGGAAAGATGCGGAAGAACTTCATCCGCATCCTTCCCGGCGACAAGGTCCTCGTGGAGCTGTCGCCGTACGACCTGACGCGGGGCCGGATCATCTACCGGTACAAGTAGGGAGCCATCGTGAAAGTCAGAGCGTCCGTCAAGAAAATTTGCGCCAAGTGCAAGATCGTGCATCGCAAGGGAGTCGTGCGGGTCATCTGCGCGACGCCCAAGCACAAGCAGAGGCAGGGGTAAGACATGGCACGCATCGCGGGAGTCGATCTGCCGCTGAACAAGCGGGTCGAAATCGGCCTGACCTACATCTACGGGATCGGGCGGCCGAAGGCCAACTTCATCCTGGAGAAGGCCGACGTCCGGCCCGACACGCGCGTCAAGGACCTGTCCGAGGAGGAGGTCGTCCGGATCCGCAAGGTCATCACCGACGACGTCAAGGTCGAGGGCGACCTGCGCAGGGACATCTCGGTCGACATCAAGCGGCTGATGGACATCGGCTGCTACCGCGGGACCCGCCACCGGCGGAACCTGCCGGTCCGCGGCCAGCGCACGCACACGAACGCCCGGACGCGGAAGGGCCCGCGCAAGCAGACGATCGCCGGCAAGAAGAAGGCGACGAAGAAGTAAGGCGACGAGGAAGTAAGAGGGAAACATGGCTGAACCAGACACCGGCAAGCGCGCGGCCCCGAAAAGGGCGTCAAGCCCGCCAAGGGCAAGCGGGCGCGCACGGCGAAGAAGGAAAAGAAGAACATCCCGCACGGGATGGCGACGGTCAACGCGTCCTTCAACAACACGATCGTCTCGATCGCGGACGCCGAGGGGAATATCCTCGCGTGGTCCTCGGCCGGACGCATCGGGTTCAAGGGCTCCCGCAAGGGCACGCCGTTCGCGGCCCAGCTCGCGGCGGCCAACTGCGCCGAGCACGCCAAGGAGCACGGCGTCCGCTCGGTGGACGTGCGCGTGACGGGCCCCGGCGCCGGCCGCGAGTCGGCCATCCGGGCGCTCCAGGCCAACGGCATCGACATCAAGTCGATCAAGGACACCACTCCGATTCCGCACAACGGCTGTCGGCCCGAGGAAGCGGCGGAGAGTCTAGGGAAGAAGTTGAGAGTTGAGAGTTCAGCGTTGAGCGTGGGGCTTTCCCGCTCAACTCTCAACACTCAACTCTCGACCGTCTGTAAACCGGCGCATCGGTCCCGGCCGGGAGGAAGGACGTAAAACGACAATGATGGGACTGAGGAGGTAAAGGGTTTGGCCCGCTACACCGAGTCGGTCTGCCGGCTGTGCCGGCGAGAAGGCATGAAGCTGTTCCTCAAGGGGGACCGCTGTTTCAAGGACAAGTGCGCCATCGAGCGGCGCAACTACCCGCCCGGCCAGCACGGCCGGAGGCGCTCGAAGCTGCTGGGCTACGGCATCCAGCTCCGCGAGAAGCAGAAGGTCAAGCGGATCTACGGGCTGCTCGAGGGCCAGTTCCGCCTGGCGTTCGCCCGGGCGAACAGCCGCAAGGGCATCACCGGCGCCAACCTGCTCGAGGAGCTCGAGCGCCGGCTGGACAACGTCGACGTTCGCCCTGGGCTTCGCGGCGTCCCGCGCGCAGGCGCGGCAGCTCGTGCGCCACGGCCACGTCACGGTCGACGGGAAGAAGGTCTCGATCCCGTCCTTCCGCGTCGGCAAGGGCCAGGTCGTCGCGATCAAGGAGAAGAGCCGGTCGAACGAGCAGATCAAGGCCTCCGTCGAGACGGCGCGCGCGCGCGGCGTCCCGGCCTGGCTCGATCTGACGCCGGAGTCCTTCTCCGGAAAGGTCGTCGAGCTGCCGAAGCGCGAGGACATCAAACTTCCGATCCAGGAGCAGCTGATCGTCGAGCTGTACTCCAAGTAGTTCGGCGTCGAACGGAGGAGAGACAGATCATGACGCTTTGGAAAGGTTTCCAGAAACCCAAGCGGCTCGAGATCGACACCGAGACGCTGACGTCGACGTACGGAAAATTCTACGCCCAGCCCTTCGAGCGGGGATTCGGCACGACCGTGGGCAACGCCCTGCGCCGCGTGCTGCTCTCCTCGATCGAGGGCGCGGCGATCACGGCGGTCAAGATCGACGGCGTGCTGCACGAGTTTTCGTCGCTGCCGGGGGTCGTCGAGGACGTGACCGACATCATCCTCAACCTCAAGCAGATCCCGATCAAGATGCACACCACCGAGGAGAAGATCCTGACGCTCGACGTCGAGCGCAAGGGCAAGGTCACGGCGGCCGACCTCCAGGGCGACTCGACGATCGAGATCCTGGATCCGGACGCGCCGATCGCGACGCTTTCGGAGAACGGCCAGCTCCGCGCCGAGCTGCGCGTCTCGACCGGCCGGGGCTACGTCTCGGCCGACAAGAACTTCGACGACGACATGGGGATCGGCTACATCCCGATCGACTCCGTCCACTCGCCCGTCCGCCGCGTGAACTACCACGTCGAGGCGGCCCGCATCGGGCAGGCCACCGACTACGACCGGCTCGTCCTCGAAGTCTGGACCAACGGCACGATCTCGCCGACGGACGCCGTGGGCCTCGCGGCGACGCTTCTGCGCGACCACCTCACGATCTTCGTCAACGCCGACCACGAGACGGCCCTCGAGGGCGCCGGGGAAGGCGAGCTGCCGGAGAACCTGGCCGAGTACCTCAACAAGTCGGTCGACGAGCTCGAGCTCTCGGTCCGCAGCGCCAACTGCCTCAAGAACGCCGGCATCCGGACGATCCGCGACCTCGTTCAGCGCACCGAGAAGGACATGCTCGAGACCAAGAACTTCGGGCGCAAGTCGTCTGAACGAGATCAAGGACATCCTCCGGCCGATGGGCCTCTCCCTCGGGATGGAGCTCGAGCCGGTCGAAGCCAAGAGCGAGTAAGCCATGCAGCACAACCGGGCGGGGCGCAAGCTCCGCCGCACGACCTCCCACCGGCTGGCGATGTTCTCGAACCAGCTCGCGTCGCTCATGACGCACGAGCGGATCGAGACGACGCTGACCAAGGCCAAGGAGCTCCGGCCCCTCGCCGAGAAGCTCGTCACCCGCGCCAAGAACGACGGCGTCGCGGCCCGGCGGCACGTCGCGCGCTGGATCCCGGACCGCACGACGGTCAAGAAGCTCTTCGAGACGATCGCTCCCCGCTTCGTCGACCGGCCGGGCGGCTACACCCGCATCCTGCGGCTGGGCGCCCGCAAGGGCGACGCCGCGGAGGCCGCGATCCTCGAGTTCGTCGACTACAAGTTCGAGCCGAAGGAGCGGGGCCCCAAGAAGGAGTCTCTGTCCGACCGGGCCCGCCGGGCCTCGGGCGGACGGGTCGAGACGGTCCGCAAGGCCAAGCCCGAGGGCGAGGGCGGCGACGAGGGCCAGAAGCCCTCGCGCAAGGCCGCCGCGCCCAAGCCGGAGAAGGTCAAGCCGGCGGCCAAGCCCGCGCCCAAGAAGGGCCCGTCGCGGACGGGTCCGTCCAAGCGCGGCGCGTAGGAGCTCCGCGAACGTGTTCCCAAAACGGGCGCCGCTTTCGGGCGGCGCCCTTCGTCTTTCGGCATGACTCTTCGCCGGGCCCGCCGCGCGGCCGTGGTCTGGGGCCTCTTCCTGCTCGCCCTGACGTCCTGGCCCTCGCCGCCCGAGCTTCCCTCGGCTGGGCCTTCCCGAACCTCGACAAGGTGGTCCACGGCCTGCTCTACGGGGTCGAGGGCTTCCTCCTCTACTTCGCCGTGGCCTGGCCCGAGCGGCCGCCGGCGATCTTCCTGCGGGCGCTCGCCGTGGCGGGAGCGCTCGCGGTCTGGGGAACCCTCGACGAGATCCACCAGGCCTTCATCCCGGGACGGTTCATGGAAGGGCATGGACGCGGTCGTCGACACGGCCGGCGGGTTCCTCGGCGCGCTCGTCGCCGCGCGGGTCGTCTACTTCTCGTCGACTTTCACGTAGCGATCCGCCGGCAGGTTCTCGAGCACCTGCACCGTCCCCGACGGCCAGCGGATCGTGAGCGTCTTCACGCCCGTCTCCTCGCCCAGGCCGAAGAGCACGCGCGGGTCCGAGCTCGAAAGGTAGCTCGAGCCGGCCTGGACCGTCCGGACGAGCCGGCGCCCGGAGGGCAGCTCGGCGGTCAGCCGGGCGCCGATCGCCCTGGCGGTTGGACTTGCGGCCCGCGAGCTCCACGCCCAGCCAGTGGCCCGTGGCCGCTGCCGTCGTTGCGCAGGAGCTGGAGCGGGCCGCCCGAGACCGAGACGGCGACGTCGGTGTCGCCGTCGTTGTCGTAGTCGGCGGCGGCCGAGCCCCGGCCGACGAGGCAGTCGAAAGCCGGTCCGCAGCCGCGCTCGCCGGAACCGCCCGCGGCCGTCGTTCCACATCAGGTAGGGCTTCTGGGCGTAGGTCGTGCCCTGGCGGGGCCGCTCGGAGATGTGGCCGTTGGCGATGAAGGCGTCGAGGTCGCCGTCGTTCTCGGCGTCGAAGAGGTTCAGGCCGAACCCGACGGCGGTGCGGACCGGCAGGCCGAAGCCCGAGGTGAGCGTGACGTCCTCGAAGATGCCGAGCCGAGATTGCGGTAGTGCTCGTTGGTCTCGCCCTCGAAGTTGGCCACGACGATGTCGGGCAGGCCGTCGCCGTCGAGGTCGCCCGGCGTCCGTGCCCATGCCGCCCTGGGGGTTGCCCTCGCAGGCCGAAGGCGGTTCCCGAGACGACGGAGATGTCCTCGAAGCGGCCGCCGCCGAGGTTGCGGAAGAGGAAGTTCAGGACCTCGTCGTTGGCACTGTAGAGGTCGAGCTTTCCGTCGCCGTCCACGTCGACGAAGAGGACGCCGAGGCCCTTGCCGACGGCGCGGCCGACAGGCCGGCCTCGCGCGTGACGTCGGCGAAGGTGCCGTCGCCGCCGGTTGCGATACAGGACGGTGACGGGTTCCGGGGTACTTGATCGGCTGGCAGTAGTCGCGCGCGCCGCTCACCGGGTCGCCGCAGAACATGTCCTTGCCTCGCGGGAGTCGTCGACGTAGTTCGCGACGTAGAGGTCCAGCCGTCCGTCGCCGTCGACGTCGCCCCAGGCCGCGGCCGTTCCCCATCTCGAGCCGGTGACCCCGGCCGTCGCCGTCACGTCGCGAAACGTCCCGTCGCCCGGGTTGCGATAGAGGATGTTGCCGCCCCAGTTGGTCACGTAGACAGATCGACGAAGCCGTCGTTGTCGTAGTCGGCCGGCGACGGCGCCCATGCCGTAGGCGCGCGTCCTTCAGCCCGGCCTTCTCGGTGACGTCCGTGAACGTCCCGTCGCCGTTGTTGCGGAAGAGCCGGTCCTGCGCGCTCGAGTTCTTCGGAGCCGAAGCCGACGGCGGAAAGGGGCCGGACTGAACGACGTAGAGGTCCATCCAGCCGTCGCGGTCGTAGTCGAGCCAGGCGAGCCCCGAGCCCATGGTCTCGGCGAGCCGGTGCTCGGGCGTGGCGCCGCGGTCGTGCGTGAAGGCGAGCTTCGCCGCGGCCGGCGACGTCGGTCAGCGTGACGGGGCAGGGCTCGGCGCGCGGCCGCGAGGAGCGCGGAAGAGGCGCGCGCGATCAAGGGGTCACTTCGCGTCTGGCCGCCCGGGATCGCTCCGCCGCGAGGAGGGACTCGATGCGCATGTCCTCCGGGCGCGAGCGTCCGGGCCCTCTCCAGGGTCCGGACCGCTTCGGCGTGGCGCCCGAGGCGGGAGAGCGCCTCGGCGGCGCCGACGAGCGAATCGGCGGACTCCGGCAGCGATCGGAAGAGGGCGAGGGCCTCGGCGGCGTCGCCCTCGCGGAGCCGGGCCTGCGCCAGGGCGAGCTCGCCGGCCCGGGTTTCGGACGCCGAAACGAGCTCGAGGCCGCGCTCGTAGAGCTCGCGGTGCGATCGCGAGCTCCTTCTCGGCCTCCTCGCGCCGGCCCGGCTTGAGCAGCAGCCGGCCGAGGGCGTAGTGGCCGCGGGGCAGTCGGGGAGCGAGCCGGATGCCCTCGCGATACGCCGCCTCCGCCTCGTCGAGCCGGCCCGTGGCTCTCGAGGCGCGGCCGAGGTCGAGCTGCAGGGCGGCGTCGCCGGGGTCGAGCCGGCGCGGCCTCCTGAAGCTCGGCCAGAGCCTCCTCGGTCCGGCCGGGGCGAGCAGCAGCCGGCCGTAGTCGGCCCGGACCGCCGGCGAGGAGGGGTACTCCCGGGCGGCCGCGGAGAGGACCTCTCCGCCTCCTCGAGGCGGCCGCCCTCCCGCGTAGGCGCTCGCGAGCAGGAGGAGCGAACGCCTCGCTCGAGGCGCCGAGGTCGCGGGCGCGCCTCGAGGTGCTCCACGGCGTCGAGGAAGCGGCCCTGCTGGACGAGGGCCCGGCCGTAGCGGACCTGCAGGTCGGCGTTCGCCGGGATCGCCGCGATGGCCTCCTCGGCGACCCGATTGCCCTCGGCGATCTTCTCGTCGCGTCCAGTAGAGCTCGGCGAGCGCGGCGCGGTGGCCGGCGACTCCGGGCTCGAGGAGCGATGAGCTTCTCGCAGGCCGCCGGCGCCCGGGGGTCGTCCGATGGCGGCGTAGGCGTCGGCCAGGGCCGAGCAGGGCGGGCGCGGACGTCCGGTCGGGCCGCCACGGCCTTTTCGAGCTCCCGGGCCGCCTCCTCGGGACGCCCGCCCTCGAGGAGTGCCCAGCCGTAGATGTAGCGGGCCTCCGGCTGCTCCGGGACCGAAGGCCGCCGCCAGGCGGGCCTCGTCGATCGCCTCCCGCGTCTTCTCCTGCGCGAGCAGGGCGAGGGCGAGGTTGCCGTGCGCGCGGGCGTTGGAGGGATCGGTTCGGCAGGATCTCCCGAAGCGCGGTCTCGGCGGCCCGGTAGTCCCGCTGTGCGAGGAGCTTCTCCGCGCTCGGCGAGAGGGATCGGGCGGAGGCGGACGGAGGCCGCGAGGAGCGCGCGAGAGAGCCGAAGAGCGGACGGCTGGCGAATCCGTTCACGACCCGCATTCTACGTTCGGGCCGCAGGGACCGGCGCGACCGAAGCGACCGCAGGAACGCCGAGCGGACTACTTCTTGAAGAAGCCGCCGCCGCCCTGTCCGGCCGCGGCCTTCGGGCCGCCCTCGGAGCCCACGAGGCGCTGGTTGAGCTCCTTGATGCGCTCGTTGAGCTGGGCGATCTTCTGCTGGAACTCCCGGCTGACGCGCTCGTTGTCGGCCTTGAGCCTGTGTTCTCGCTCTCGACGTCGGTCAGGACCTGGTCGCGGCCCTCGATGACCTTGCGCTGGTCGCGGAGCTCCATCATGTACTTGTTGAGCTCTTCGTCCTTCTCGGAGAGGCGCAGCTTCCACTTCTCTTCCTGCTCCTCGTAGAGCCGCTTGATCTCGATGAGCTGGGTGATCTGCGAAAAGTCGTTATCGGACGCCATGAGGCCTCCTCGCTGGTTCTCCTCGATCTGCGGGAAGAGCTTGCGGAGCTTCAGGGACAGGTCTTCGGGGTCGGTCGAGAGCTCCATCGCCTTGGGATACGTGATGCGCTTGTTGACGAGCAGCGCGATGAGGCACTGGTTCATCGACTGCATCTTGTAGTAGTTGACGGAGTTCTCGATCTCCTCGTGGATCTCCTTGACCTCGCCGCTGAGGATGTGCTTTTCGATCTTGGGCGAGTTGATCATGACCTCGACGACGGCGCAGCGGCCCGAGCCGTCGGAGGTCTCGATCAGGTTCATCGACACGATGGCCCGCAGGACGATCGAGAGCTGCGAGCGGACCTGCGCCTGCTGCTCCTGGGGGCAGGAGTCGATGATGCGGTCGATGGACTGGGCGGCGCTGTTGGTGTGCAGGGTCGAGAAGACGAGGTGGCCCGTCTCGGCGGCCGTGATCGCGGTCTGCATCGTGCCCCAGTCGCGCATCTCGCCGACCATGATCACGTCGGGGTCCTGCCGGAACATGTTCTTGAGGGCTTCGTTGAAGCTCGGGGAGTCGGTCGAGACCTCGCGCTGGGAGACGGCGGCCTTGCCGTCGGCGAAGAGGAACTCGATCGGGTCCTCGATCGTGACGATGTGGACCGGCCGCTTCTCGATGATCGAGCGCATGACGCCGGCGAGGGTGGTCGACTTGCCCGAGCCGGTCGGGCCGGTGATCAGGACCAGCCCCTTGGGGAGGTGGACGAAGCTCTCGAGGACCTCGGGGAGGTTCAGCTCGGAGATCGAGGGCAGCTTGAAGGGGATGCGGCGGAAGACCGCGGCGTAGGACCCCCGCTGGACGAAGATGTTGCAGCGGAACCGGGCGACGCCCGTCAGGCCGTAGCCGACGTCGACGGACTGGTTCTTCTCGAGCCGCTCCCGCTGCGCCGGCGTCAGGATCTCGAGGAGCATCTCCTCGAGGTCCTTGGGCTGCAAAGCGTCTGCGTTCAAGGGGATGAGCCGCCCCTTGATGCGCAGGAGGGGCGGCCTCATCGGCTTCAAGTGGAGGTCCGAGGCCTCCTTCTTGGCCATGAACTTGAGCAGTTCTGCGAGTGTCAATGTAGCGGGATTATAGCGCCGAGGACGCTTTTCGGACCTGTCCGGACAGCCAGTGACGGGCTTCGCGCCGATTTTTCACCTCCCCGGAGGCCGCCGCGACGGCGAGGTCGGAAAGAAGAGCGCCGACCCGGGGCCCGGCCGGGATTCCGAGCCACTGCATGACGTCGGCGCCCGACGACGGCGACGCCGCGGCGCTCTGCGCCTGGCGAGGCGGCGGAGGTCTGCGGCGCCGGTTTCGGCGCGCGGGGTCGAGCCGGCGCCGACCAGGTGGAGGGTCTCGTCCAGGCAGCGCCCCGGCCGCGAGGATCCAGCGCCACGCCTCCTCGAGGCCGCCGGCCTTCGCCGGAAGCCCCCGGCGAGCTCGACGAGCCGGGCCGCGTCCTCGGCCTCCCGCCGGGGGAGCCGCCTTTCGGAGAGCCACTTCCGGGCGGCCGCCGCCTCGAGAGCGGAGCGAGAGCGCCACGGCGGCGAGGCGCAAGGCGGCGCCGCGTCGCTTCGGGCAGGCGCGCCGTCGCCGCGTCATCGAGCGCGCCGCAGGGAGCGGGCCAGCCGCGCGGCGCCGGCTCGGGGCCGACGGGGAGGCCGAGCGTCGGCGGGAGGATCCCGGCGCGCGCCGCCCATTCGATGGCTCCCGAGGCGCGGGGGCTTCCCAGGATCCGCGAGAGCTCGCGCGCCGATGCGCTCCGCCGCCACGCCCGCCAGAGCCGGGGGCCGCGCGGCCGGGCGGCGGCGAGGGTCTCGCCGTCGGGGACGAGGCCGTGGGTCGCGAGAGCCGCGCCGCGCGAAGCGTCGCGAAGCGGGTCGTCGAGCAGGTTCGAGGCGCGGACCGGGTGGAGGCGGCCGCGGCGCGAGGTCGGCGAGTCCGCCGAATGGATCCACGAGGGATCCGTCGGCGAGCGAGACGGCGATCGCGTTGACGGTGAAGTCGCGGCGCGCGAGGTCGGTTTCGATCGAGCCGCCTTCGATCTCGGCGATGTCGAGGGGCCGGCGGCCCGCCACGCGATAGACCCGCGGCCCCGGCCGGTCGCGCGACAGGAAGACCGCGCGGCCCGCGCCGGCGGCCTCGAGCGCCGCGGGCGACGGCTTCCGCGCTGCCCGACACCGCGACGTCGATCTCGGCGGCGCTCGGATCCCGAGGCACGCGTCGCGAACCGCGCCGCCGACGAGCCAGGCTTCGAGGCCCAGCGCTCGCGGACGACCCTGCGACAGCGCCCGGACCTCGCCGCGCCGCCGGAGGCGGGCGAGCGTCGCCGCGGAGGGGTCGCGCGGCAGGCCGTCGGCGCATCGGGCTGGTACAATTTTGAGGATGCCACCCTCCTCTTCCGTTGTCACTCCCGAGGTGGTGCGCCAGGTGGCCGCGCTCGCCCGGCTCCGGCTCCCGCGAGGACGAGCTCGCGGCGCTGGACGGAGCAGCTCTCGCGCATCGTCGGCTACATCGAGCAGCTCAAGCAGATTCCCGAGGAGGCCTTCGCGGCGCCCCGGAGCGCCCCGCGCGACCCCCGCCCGGGACGACGCGCCGCGGGACGGGCGGGGCGCGGAGGCCCTGGAGGCCAATGCCCCGCGGCGGATGCACGACTACGGGGTCGTGCCCCGCGTCGTCGGCTCGGGGAGCTGAAGGCTCAGCCGCATGCCGGGCGTCATCGAGACGGCGGCGGAGGTCGCCTCCGGCCGCCGGATCCGCCGTCGACGTCGACCGGGGAGGCCCTGGACGCCATCGCCGCGCGGCGACGGCCGCGTCCGCGCCTTCCTCGAGGTCACCGGCGAGAGGGCCCTGGACGAGGCCCGCGGAGGTCGACCGCCGGGTCGCGGCGGGCGAGGATCTGCCGCTGGCGGGCGTGCCGCTCGCGATGAAGGACAACATCTGGGTGGCCGGCCGGCGAGCGACCTGCGCCTCGCGCATCCTGGACGGGTTCCGTCCGCCGGGCGACTCGACGGTCGCGGCGCGCCTGCGGCGGGCCGGAGCGGTCTTCATCGGGCGGTCCAACATGGACGAGTTCGCCATGGGCTCCTCGACCGAGAACAGCTCCTCGCACGTGACGCGGAACCCCTGGGACCCCTCGCGCATCCCGGGCGGCTCCTCGGGAGGCAGCGCCGCGGCCGTGGCGGCCCGCTTCGTCCCGGCCGGGTTCGGCTCGGACACGGGGGGCTCGATCCGGCAGCCGGCGGCCTGCTGCGGCGTCGTCGGCCTCAAGCCGACCTACGGGCGCGTTTCCCGCTACGGTCTCGTGGCCTTCGCCTCTTCGCTCGACCAGATCGGCCCGCTCACGCGGAGCGTCGCCGACGCCGCCCGGCTCTACCGGGTCGTCGCCGGCGTCGATCCGCTCGACTCGACGACGGCCGACGCGGACGTCGGCGACCCCGGAGGAGGCGCTCGGCCGCGGGGTGGCGGGGCTGCGGGTCGGTTTCCTCGCCGAGGCCGAGGCCGACGGGCCTCGACCCCGAGGTCGCCGAGGACCTCGAGAAGGCCCGGCGGATCTTCCGCGACGCGGGCGCCCGGATCGTCTCCGTCTCCGTTCCCCGCGCCACCGTCGCGATCGCGATCTACTACGTGATCGCGAGCGCCGAGGCGTCCTCGAACCTCGCCCGATTCGACGGCGTGCGCTACGGGCCCGCGGGTCTCCGAGAAGGACCTCGCTTCGCTCTACGTCGAGAGCCGGACCGCGGGCTTCGGTCCGGAGGTCAAGCGGCGGATCCTGCTCGGAACGTTCGCGCTGGCCTCGGGCTACTACGAGGCGTACTACGGCCTGGCGACGCGCGCCCGGCAGCTCCTGCTGCGACGACTTCGACCGCGCCTTCGCCGCGGCGGACGTGATCGTCTGCCCGTCGATCCCGGCGCCGGCCTTCCGCATCGGCGAGAAGACCGACGATCCGCTCACGATGTATCTCTCGGACATCTTCACGGTCCCGGCGTCGCTCGCGGGGCTTCCGGCCATCTCCGTGCCCTCGGGCCTGACGCGTGGCGGCCTTCCGCTCGGAATCCAGGTGCTTGCTCCGCGCTTCGGAGAAGAGGCGATGTTCGCCGCGGCGCGTGCCTTCGAGGCGGGCGCCGGCTTTCCGGATGCGCTTCCTTCCGCCGCGGCCTGACGATTCGCTCGCGGCAGCGGCGCTTCTGGGCGCGGCTGTCTCGGCCTCTCCCGCGCTCGCCCGCGAGCGGACGGTCGTGGTTTCGCCCGAGATCCGCGTGACGATCAAGGACGGGCGACGAGATCACGCTGTCGGCGCGGCCGCTGTCCGGGAGAGGGCCTCGACGCCTTCGTCCAGCGGCTCACGGAAGATCCACGGACGAAGGACGAGATCGTGCGGGCCAACGAGGGCCTGCGCCGCCTCCGCTCCGACAAGGCCGTGAACGTGCCGTACGCGCTGCTCTCGCAGAGCTTCCGCAAGATCGCGATCGAGGCGCTCTATCCCGAGGACCGGGCGACCCTCGCCGGCTGGGAGCACCGCGTGGCCGCCCTCTCGGGCAAGCCCGAGAGCCTCTGGCGGATCGCGGAGTGGTTCACCGGCGACGGCCGCAACTACCGCAAGCTCCGCGAGGCGAAGGCCATCGCTTCCCTCGAGACCCAGGAGGGGCAGGTCGTCCTGGTGCCCGCGGCCTGCTCTCTGACCCGCCTTCCGCGAGGCCGTGGCCGCCGCGGCGCCGCCGGCCGAAGCGGTGCCGCCCGGCGCTCGAGTTCGCCTCGGACGAGCAGGGGCGATACGCCGTCTACCGCCTGCGCAAGGGCGAGGCGCTGTATTCGGCGGTCGTCGTGCGGTTCACCGGCCGCGTCCACGCCGAGGACGTCAACGCGAAGGCCGCCGAGATCGCGGCGCGAAGCGGCGTCACCGACGTCCATGCGATGCCCGGTGGGCTTCCCGGTCAAGATTCCGGTCGCCGACCTTTCGCCCGAGTTCCGGCCCGCCCGACGATCCGGAGCGGATCGAGGAGCAGAACGCCCGGCTGGAAGCGTCGCAGTTCGCCAACACGGTGAAGACCGCGAACCTCTCGGGCGTGACGCTCGTCCTCGACGCCGGACACGGCGGCCGGGACACCGGCGCGATCGTGCAGGGCATGCAGGAGGCGCCCTACGTCTACGACATCGCCTGCCGCGTCGAGCGGATCGTGCGCTCGCGGACGCAGGCGCGCGTGGTGCCGACGGTCGGGCGGAGCGCGCCCTGCCCGGCGGCCCGGTCGGACGCGGTCGGGGAGTCGCGCAGCGCCCGGGTCCTGACGACCCCCCCGTACCCGATCGAGGACGCCGCGGTCGGCGTCAACTTCCGCTGGTACCTCGCCAACTCGGTCTATCAGGAACGTCGGCAAGAACGGCGGCCACGAGGACCGGACGGTCTTCGTGTCGCTGCACGCGGACTCCCTCCACCCCGCCGTCCGGGGCACGATGATCTACGTCCCCGGCGAGAAGTTCCTGAACGGTTCCTTCGCGAAAGCGGGGGAGCCCTACACCTCGCGGCGCGAGGTCCGCGAAGCGCCGCGGGTCTCCTTCTCGCGGCGGGAGAAGATCGCGGCGGAAGGCGTCTCGCGGGACCTCGCCGAGCGCCTCGTCGGCGTCCTTCCGGGAGGCCGACCTCCCGCTGCACCCGTTCCAGCCCATCCGCCGCAACGTCATCCGCGGCGGCCGCGAGTGGGTGCCCGCGATCCTGCGCTACAACCGGATCCCGGCGCGCGTCCTGATCGAGGTCTGCAATCTCAACAACCCCGACGACCGCAAGCTCCTGCGCACCCGGGCCTACCGCGAGAAGGTCGCCGGGGCCATCGCCGACGCGCTCGTCGCGTTCTACGGAGGCTCGGCGC
The DNA here is from genome assembly GCA_963723535.1 of uncultured Acidobacteriota bacterium. GTDB lineage: Bacteria > Acidobacteriota > Thermoanaerobaculia > UBA5066 > Gp7-AA6 > DAHUXD01. The sequence goes on along the minus strand of CAVRRE010000002.1, from coordinate 100,642 downwards.
CCGGGCCGCCGGCCCGGGCGGGAGCGGTCAGCGGCACCCGCTGAACCGCCGCGTCTTCGGCGCGGCGCCTCGTATATTCTTCGTTGGGAGGTCGCATGCGCCTGCGCCGCGATCTCGATCTGCGCCGCGCTCGCTTTCGCTCTCGTCTCGCGCGCCGTGGGCCCAGGAGTGGCGCGGGCGGGGCCGCGTCGACGGCGTCGTCAAGAACGACAAGGGCGAGCCGGTGGCCGGCTGCACGGTCAAGCTCCGCGGTGGGGCAAGAGCGGACGCGGCGGGCCCGACGAGACGACCGACGCGAAGGGCAAGTGGGCGATCTTCGGCCTCGCCGGCGGCCCCTGGGACCTCGACTTCGAGTGCCCGGGCTACAAGCCGCGCCAGATCCAGGTCTCGATCTCCGGAAGGCGGCCGCAACGACACGATCGCGATCCAGCTCGAGCCCGCGCCCCAGGCGGCCGCGGCGCCGGCCGGCGGCGCCCGCCGACCCGCAGCTCGAGGTCGGGGGCAAGAAGATCTCGCCGGAGACCGCCGCGGCGATCGAGGCCGGCAACGCGGCGATCGCCGCGAAGAACTGGGCGCTCGCCCGCGAGAGCTACGTCAAGGCGATCGCCGAGCTTCCCGACAACGCGCCTCTCCTCCAGCGCATCGCCGTGGCGTACCTCGGCGAAGGCAACAAGGACGAGGCCCTTCGCTACGCGCGGATGGCCGTCCGAGAAGGCCCCGCAGGACGCCGGGGCCCTGGCAGCTCATCGCCGAGCTCGAGATCGAGAAGGGCAACGCGGCCGCGGGGCTCGACGCGCTCTCGAAGATTCCCGCCGAGAAGATCGTCGACAACGGCGCTGTACATGAACGCCGGGATCCACCTCTACAACAAGAAGCAGCTTGCCGGAGGCCGAGGCGGCGTTCGACAAGGCGATCGCCGTCAAGCCCGACGCGTCGGCCTACTACTACCGGGGCCTGACGCGCTACCAGGAGAAGAAGATGACGGAGGCGAAGGCCGACTTCCAGAAGGCGCTGGAGCTCGACCCGAACGGTCCGGACGCGAAGGACATCAAGGATCTGCTGAAGACGATCCCGTAACCGACTCCGCCGGGAGGGCCCCGATGAGGCATCCGCTCGTCTCCGCCGTGGCCGGCGCGATCGCCATCGCCGCCGCCTGGCCGGGCGCGCGCGCGGCGGAGGAGGAGCCCGCGGATCCGTCCGCGAGAACGTCGACGTCACGCTCGTCGAGGTCCCGGTGCGGGTGCTCGATCGGTCCGGCGAGCCCGTCCGCGGGCTGACCGCGGCGGACTTCACGCTGCTCGATCAGGGCCGGCCGCAGACGCTCGCCGCGGTCGACGCGATCGAGCTCGGCGGCGAGGCCGCGCCCGGTGCAGCCGCGCTCGCGTTCCGCCGGCCGCGCGCCGCCGTTATCTGCTCCTCTTCGACTTCTCGTTCGCGAGACCCAAGGCGGTCGTCGCGGCGCGTCGGGCCGCCAAGGAGTTCGTCCTCGACGGCATGCGCGACACCGACCTCGCCGCGGTCGCCACGTACTCGGTCGAGACCGGCGTCCGGCTGCTCGTCGACGTTCTCCTCCGATCGCGCGGCGCTCGCGGAGGCGATCGAGACGCTCGGCCTCGAGCCGGTCGAACGGTCGGATCCGCTCCAGATGGCGTACCGCGAACGGCGCACGCCGGGCCTCGCCTCCCAGGAGTCTGCCGACCAGAGGACAGGATCGAGCGCGGAGCGCCGCGCAGGAGGACCTCACCGAAATCGTCCGGACGATGGCGTCCCTCGACCGCGCGCGCACCGACGAGTACGAGCGGGGACGCGTCCGTGCGTTGATCCAGGGCCTCCGCGATCTCGGCCGGGTCCTCGACGTCGTCGAAGGCCGCAAGGACGATCGTGCTCCTTTCGGAGGGCTTCCGAGCCGCCTCCTCGTCGGCGCGCCGGAGACGTCGGAGGAGCAGGAGTGGATGATCAAGGGCGACGTCTGGAAGGTCGATGCCGACCGCCGCTTCGGCAACACCGCGCTGCGGTCGGACCTCTCGGACATGGGCGACTTCCTCCAGCGGAGCCACTGCGTGATCCACACGGTCGACATCGCCGGGTTCGCGACCGAGATCGACGGCGCCGCGCCCGGCGAGCCGGGCGGCGCGCTTCCCCGCATGACCCAGAACGCCCTCTTCGATCTCTCGAGCGGGACGGGCGGCGAGGCCTTCCGGTCGACGACCGACATCGACGGAGAGCTCCGGCGGCTCGCCCGCCGGACGAGCCTCGTGTACGTCCTCGCGTACCGGCCCGACCGTCGCGACGGGGAGGGCAAGTACCACGCGCTCAAGGTCAAGGTCGGCCGCTCCGGCGTGAAGGTGTCGTCGCGCCCCGGATACTTCGAGAGACGCGACTTCCGGCAGCGCACGCCGCTCGAGCGGAGCCTCTCCGCGGCCGACATCATCGCCAACGAGATCCCGTTCTCCGACATCGCGCCCCGTGTCCTGGCGACGCCCTTCGCGGGGCCCGCCCCCGAGGCGAGGCGCGGCTCTCGGTCGTCATCGAGATTCCGGGAGGCGAGTTTCTGCAGGGCGAGAAGGGAGACCGGACGACCCTCGAGATCTACGCCTACGCCTTCGACGGTTCGCAACGCCTCGGGGACTTCCTGGCCGAGCCTCTGGGCCTCGACGTCGCGCGCGCGAGCCCGCAGGCTCTCCACGGGAGGCATTCGCTACTTCGGCGAGCTGCGCCTGCCGCCCGGCGACTATCGCCTGCGCACGCTGGTGCGCAACGCGAACACGGGCCGGACGCGGTCTGACGGTCACGTCCCTGCGCGTGCCGTCGTTCGCGGCGGACGAGCCCTACCTTCTCGACCCGGTGTTCCTCGAGGCCGGTACCGCGAACTGGTTCGCCGTCCGGGGGACGAAGCGGGGCGAGGCCGGAGACCAACGCGCCGGCTCCGCCGCTCGCATCCCTCGCCGGTCTGGGAGGCGAGAACGTGGTGCCGGCCGCGGCGCCGCACGTCGCGCCGGGAAGCACGACGAAGGTCTGCCTCGTCTCGTATCACTTCGGCGGCGCGGTCGAGAAGCCGGACGCGTTCCGGATCGGCAGCGAGCTTGTCGCCGCCGACGGGCGGACGCTGTCTCAGGCGACGATCTCGCTCCTCGGCCGAACGCCCCCGGAGCCCGACGGCAAGCGCGTCTTCCTTCTCGCGTTCACGGCGCCCGCCGACATCGCTCCGGGGCGCTACGGCCTGCGCATCTTCATGGAAGACGCGTCGACCTCGAAGCGTGGACAGTCTTCGGCGGTCTTCGTCGTTCCCTGAGCGCTGAGAGTTGCCCAGCGCCCTCCTCGTCCTCGTGGCGTCCCTGCTCGGCGGCTTCCCCGGCCAGGACCGGGAGGCGCGAATCGCCGCCCTGCAGCGGCGCTCCGCGAGCGTCGCTCCGGGAACCCCGGAGGCCCGCGCCGTCGCGGAGGAGATGGGTCGGATCGGCAGCGAGCTGCTCGGGGAAGGAGCGCCGGGCCCCGCGCTCGAGCTCCTCGGCGAGGCCTACGGACTGGACGAAGGCAACGGCCGCGTTCTCGCGGAGCTGACGCTGGCCTGCCTGCGCGCCGAGGACCTGGACGCGGCCCGGTTCTACCTGGAGCGCGCCGGCGGCGGCGCCGAGGGCGCTCCTCCCGAGGTCTATCGGGAGCTCGGCGAGGAGTACGTGCGGCTCCAGCGGCTCGAGGAGGCCGCCCTGGCCTGGGGGGAGGCGGCGAGGCTCTCCGGCCAGGACCCGGCCACGCTCGCGCGCCTCGCCCGGGTCCGCGACGAGCTCGCCGTCAGCCGCGGCCAGCGGACGCATACGACCGAGCACTTCGAGCTCTTCGCCGATCCGGCGATCTCCGACGAAGCGCTGCGGAGGGCGGCGGAAGGGCTCGAGGCATGCCTACGCCGCGGATTGCGGCCTCGCTGCGCTCGCCCTGACGCGTGCCCAGGTCGTCGTCCTCTATTCGGGGTCGGACCTACTTCTCGCTCGTCTCGGTGCCCGACTGGGTGGCGCGGCATGTTCGACGGCAAGATCCGCGTGTCCGTCGAGGCCGAGGGAGGGGACGGTTCGGCCTCGGCGGCGGTTCTCGCACACGAGCTCGCCCATGCGTTGCTCCGCAGGCGCTTCCGGCGATCGGGCGCCGGGGTGGCTGCACGAGGGCTTCGCCCAGTGGAGCGCGGGGCGCCGGATTCCTCGGCAGGAGCTCCCGGTCGGCACTCGCGGGCGGCGCGCGCCGATCGGCCGCGGCGCTCGAAGCGAGCTCCGCGGCCCCTCGACCGGAGGGCGGCGCGCTCGCTCTACGCGCAGACGCTTTCGCTCGTCGAGCACCTCGTCGACCGGCGGGGCGAGGGCGCGCTCGCGTGCATCGTGGCGAGGCTCGGCTCCGGATCGATCGATCGACGAAGCGCTGCGCGAGGAGACGGGATGGAGCGAGGAGGAGCTCTTCGCGAGCTGGAGGAGGTGGGCGGGCACGAGCTGGGAGCCGGCACAGCTGCCGCGTCAGGCGGCGCTCGGCCAGAAAAGCCACCCACGCCGGATCCGTCGCGATCGGCACGTACGCCGGATCGGCGCGGAGAGCGCCGCGGTCGAGGCGCCCTTCCGCCTGGAGCGGCCGCAGCGCGGCGACGGTCGCGGCCGCGTCCCCCGCCCGCGCGTAGATCTGAGCCTCGAGCTCCGCGCGGCGCCAGCCCTCGGGCAGGAGCGCGCGCGCCTCTCGAATCGTCCGGGCTGCGCCCTCGCCGTCGCCGGCGTTCGCCTGGACGACGGCGAGCGTCGCGAGCGTCTCGGGATCGGGACCGGCCTCGCGGATGTAGCGCTCGAGCAGAGCGCGCGCGTCGCCTCCGCGCCCCTCGCGCGAGCGCCATCGCGGCGAGCTCCTTCGCCGCGCCCGGGGCCGGAGGCTTCTCGGCCGAGAGCGCGCTCGAAATCGCTCCGCGCGGCGAGGAGGTCGCCGCCGGCCCGGGCGCGCGAGGCCCATCTGGTAGTAGACCTGGGCCGCGGTCGCGCCCGCCTCGAGCGCCCGCATCCAGGCCGTCCGCGCGGCCGGTCCAGTCGCCGACCCGCTGCGCTTCGATGGCGGCCTGCTCGAACGGCCGCCACGGCTGCGCCGGCGGCTCCGGAGAGCGCGAAGGGCTCGGTATAGCGTGCGCCGGATGGCCAGAGCCGCCGTCGACGACGAAGAGCGCGGCCGGAACGGAGGCGGCCAGCCAGAGCAGCGGGCCGCCGCTCCGGGGGCAGCCGGCGCGCGGAAGACCGCCACGATCACCGCGAGCGCGAGAAGGCCCGCCAGCCGCGGCCAGGCGCGCGCCCGGGCTTCGCGCGCGCGGTCGCGCCGCCGAACCGGCTCGCGTCCGAGCTGGCGGCCGACTTCGTCGGCCGAGCGAGAGCCCCGGGTCGGCGAGCACGATGTCTTCGACCGCCCAGCCCCGCGGGTCCGCGGCGAACGATCCACCGCGTCTTCAGGATCCGGTCGCCGTAGCGCAGACCCAGGTCGACGACCGTCGGGGCCCGGTCGCGTCGGTCGCCGGCGGCAGCGAAGCCCAGGCCACCTCGGCCGACGTACCGGCGGGGGCCGCGAGGGCCCGCGCGAAGTGCTCGCGGACGGTCGCGGCCGAGCAGGCTCTTCTGGCGGCCGGTCAGCGCTCCCCAGACGGGAGTCGACGAGGATGCCGGCGCAGGACGCTGTCGGCGTCGATCGACTCGAAGAAGATCTTCGGCGGCCCGTGGAGCGCCGCGAAGGCCGCCCGGCGGGCGAAGTCCGCCGCCTCTTCGGCCGTCGAGAGGCGCGCGGGCGCCGTGCGGCCGGCGCGGAGTCGCGGAAGCGGGCGTTCCGGGGACGCCGCGAGCACAGAGGGAGGCCGGCGCAGCAGCCGACGCGAGGACGGATGGCGTTCGGGCGCGAGCCCGGCGTCGGCGCCCTCATCCCGCGGAGGGGTCAGAAGCCGGTTGCGGTCTCGCTCGTGTGCGGCTTGGACGACGATCTTCATGGTCATCGGCACGTTGCCGATGCGAAGCTCGTCTCCGTCGCGCAGGGCGATCGGGCTGCGTCAGCCGGATGCCGTTGACGAACGTGCCGTTCTTCGAGCCGAGGTCCTCGAGCGTCGCGAGTCCCATGTCGATGAGCACCCGGGCGTGGCGGCGGGACACGCTCTTCGCGTCGATCCAGACGAGCGAGTCGTTGCCGCGCCCGAGGATGTTCTCGCCGTCTCCCAGCGCGACCTCGCGCTGTCCCCAGATGCAGACGGAAGACCTGATCGCCGTGCGCCGACCGGTCCGCCGTCCTGCGCGCACCGTGAGCGCGTTTCCCGAGAAGGCGTACCCGTAGCCGTAGACGGTGCGGATGAACTCGGGCGCCCGGGCGTCGTCGCCGATCGCCTGGCGGATCTCGGCGATGAGCGTGGGCAGGTTGACCTCCGAGACGATCGTGTCGGGCCAGAGCCGCTGGTGGAGCTCCGCCTTGGGAATCGCGCGCGGTCGCCCCTCGAGCAGGACCTGGAGGAGCTTGAACGCCTTGGGCGAGATCGCCACGTTTCGCCCGTCGCGCGTCAGGGCCCGGCAGTCGCGTGTCGAGAACGAAGTTTCCAAATCGGAATGTCATAGCGTCTCCATGAAGACACTATCGACTTTCGTTCGGCAGGGGATCGGTCCCGGGACGAAGCCGGCGAATCGCGGGACGAAGCCCGGCCCGGGCCGCTCGGGCGCATCCGATCAGGCCGGCAAGGGCTCCAGCCGCTCGACGCGCGGGGAGAGCGACTCGGCGCCCCGCTCCGTGCAGACGATGTCGTCCTCGATGCGCACGCCGAAGCGGCCGGGCAGGTAGATGCCGGGCTCCGACGTGAACGTCATGCCCGGGCTCGAGGATCGTCCGGTCGTGGCCGACCATGTAGGGCGGCTCGTGAACGTCGATGCCCGAGTCCGTGGCCGAGGCGGTGCGTGAAGTACTCGCCGTAGCCGGCCTTCTCGATCACCCGCCGGGCGGCGGCGTCCACTTCGGAGCACGGCACGCCCGGCGCGGCGCGCTCGATCGCCGCGCCCTGCGCGTCGAGGACGATCGACCAGACCTTCCGGTACTCGTCGGTCGGCTCGCCGAACCAGGTCGAGCGGGTGATGTCGTAGTAGTAGCCGTCGGGCTTGTCCCAGGCGTCGATCAGCACCGCCTGGTCCTTCGCGAGAGGCGTGGGGCCCGAGGCGCCGTGCGGGCAGCGCGGAGGACGGGCCGAACTGCACGACGTTCTCGCCGCCGAACGCGGCCGAGATGTCGGCCTCGAGCGCGCCCGGACGGAGCGACGCGAAGGCCCTGCGGAACCGCGGCAGCGCGACCGCGATCGCCTGCCGCATCATCTCGATCTCGTCGGGCGTCTTGATCATGCGAAGCGCCGAGAAGAGGCCGGCGCCCGACACGGGCTTCCAGCCGGACCGGGCGTGGAGCAGCCGCTCCACGTCGTCGTACGCCGTCGAAGGCTCGACGGCGAGCGTGCCGGCGCTCGACGGGAAACACGGCCGCCGCCTTGCGCCCAGGGGTCCTCGGTCTCCTCCCAGGTCACGACCTTCGGTCGACGGCCGACATGCCGCGCAGGCGCGCCTCCTCGAAGGCCGGACAAACGACCACGGGGTCCTTGTCCGGGAAGAGAAAGAGGGCCGTCAGACGTTCGCTCCGGTGGAAGTCGATGCCGGTCAGGTAATAGAGATTCGACGAGGGCGTGGCGTAGAGTCCGTCGGCCGGAATCGAGCGGAGGCGCTCGCGGACGGTCTCGAGGCGCCGGAGATAGATTTCACGGGGAGTCGGCATGGGGCGGATGCTAGCAGAGTCGAAGAGGCGGCGAACGGGGGCGGCCGGCCTCGCGGCGGCGGCTCTCGCTCTCGCTCGACATCTGCCCTCCTGCCGGAAGGACGACGGCCTCGTGTTCCGCGGCGCGCCCGTCATCCTGATCTCGGTCGACACCCTGCGGGCCGACCATCTGCCGGCGTACGGGTATCGGGGCGTGGAGACCCCGCACCTCGACGCTCTGCGGAAGGACTCGGTCCTCTTCGAGAACGCGTATGCCCACGTGCCCGCTGACGCTGCCGTCGCACGCGGCGATGTTCACGGGGCTTCTGCCGCCGCAGAACGGCGTGCGCGACAACCTCGGGTACGCGCTCGGCCGAGCGGCCCGCCGACGCTCGCGGCGTACCTGAAGGAGAAGGGCTACGCGACGGGCGGAGCGGTGTCCTCGATCGTGCTCTCGCACGTCACGGGCGTCGGGCGGGGCTTCGAGTTCTACGAGGACACCGTCGAGCCCGATCGCAGGTCGAGCCAGACGCTCTCCCGGGTCCAGCGCCACGGCGACGAGACGGCGGCCCTGCTGACGCGACTGGATCGGCGCCGCGCGCCGACCAGCCGTTCTTCGCGTTCCTCCACCTCTTCGAGCCGCACACGCCCTACGAGCCGCCCGAGCCCTTCCGAGCCGGTACGCGCTGGCCTACGACGGGGAGATCGCGCGCGTCCGACGAGATCGTGGGCAAGCTTCCTCCGGTACCTCAAGGACCAGGAGATCTACGACCGCGCGCTCATCATCTTCCTGTCGGACCACGGCGAGGGGCTGAACGACCACGGCGAGGACGAGCACGGCGTCCTCCTCTACCGCGAGGCGATCCACGTCCCGCTGATCGTCAAGTTCCCGAAGTCGCGCCGAGCCGGCGAGTCCGTCGCCGAGGCCGGTCGGCGCTGACCGACGTTTTCCCGACCGTCGCGGCCGAGGTCGCCGGCCTGCCCGTCCCGCCGGGCCTCGCCGGCCGTCCCTCACGGCGGCGCTCGCCGGGAGCCCGATCGACGGCCGCGAGCGCCGCACGCGACGCGGCGCATCTACAGCGAGACCCTGTATCCGAGGCTCCACCTGGGCTGGAGCGACCTGGCCTCGCTGGATCGACCGAAGAACCACTACATCGAGTCTCCCCGCCCCGAGCTCTACGATCTCGTGGCGGACCCGGCGGAGAAGAACGACCTCTCGGCGGGCCTGCCTCCCGCCTTCCGGCTCGATGCGCGCCGAGCTCGCCCGCCTGCCGCGACCGCTGCAGGCCCCGGGCAGCACGGATCCGGAGCAGATCAAGAAGCTCGCGGCGCTCGGCTACATCAGCGCGTCCGCGGCCGATCTCGGCGAAGAAGGACCTGCCGGCGCCGCGCGACCGCATCGGCGCGGTCGCAGAAGCTCAAGGCCGGCTTCACCGCGCTCATGGCGCCGCCGCGTACGCGGAAGCCGCGAAGATCCTCGCGAGCGCTCCTCGAGAGCGAGCCCGGGATGACGGACGTCTGGCAGATGTACTCCGAGGCCCTGCATGAAGCTCGGGCGGGACGAAGGAGGCGCTCGCGCGCGCTCCAGACGGCGGCGAAGCTCTCGCCGGGCAACCCGCAGGTCCTGATGGCCCTCTCGGACTACTACGTGGAGACCGGCGACTTCGAGGAAGCGCGCAAGCACGCCGAGGCGATCGGCGACGCGGGCACCGCGAGTCCCGCACGAGACCTGGCCCGCATCGCGCTGGCCGAGGGCGATCTTGCCGTCGGCCGAGCGCGAGGCGCGGGCGGCGCTCGAGCGATACCCGACGCGCCGCGTTCCCCGCCTGATCCTCGGGCGGTCCTGCACGACCGGCGCGACTACGCCGGCGCTCTCGTCGAGCTCGACCTCGCGGTCCGCCGTCCCCGCGCCGAGGAGGACACCGTCCTGCTCCAGAACCTCCACTTCCTCCGCGGCGACTGCCTTCGCGCGGCTCGGGCCGGGAGGCGGAGGCGGAAGCCGCGTTCCAGGAGGAGATCCGCGACTTTCCCGGCAACCCGGCCCCGCGGGCCGCCCTCGCCATGCTCTACGCCAGCCAGGGCCGCGAGGCGGAGGCCGCCAGGCGCTCGGCGGACCTGTCGGTCGAGCTGCGCACGCCCGAGGCCTACTTCGCCGCGATCCGGACCTACGAGATCCTGGGCGATCCCGCGAGGCCGCCGGGTCAGCTGCAGGCGCCGAGGCGAAGCGGCTGTTCCCGCGACGCGAAGGACCGGGGGACTCGCGGCCGGTGACCGGCCGCAGCGGCTCGGATCTCGCTGCGTCAGGATGACCGCGCGGGGACCCTCAGGTCCCGCCCGGTCATCTCCGCCGGCGACTTCGAAGCCCTGGAGGGCGAGCAGGGTCGGGGCGACGTCGGCGAGCGTGCCTCCGGAGGCCAGGGCGCCGCCCCGGGCGCAGAGGACCAGAGGCACCGGGTTCAGCGTGTGGGCGGTGTGGGGCTCGCCGCGTGATCGGATCGATCATCTGCTCGGCGTTGCCGTGGTCGGCCGTCATCAGGAGGACGCGCGCCGGCTTCGCTGACAGGCCGCCTCGAGGATCCCGAAGCAGCGGTCGAGCGTCTCGACCGCCGCGATCGTCTCGGGCAGCTTGCCGGTGTGACCCGACCATGTCGGCGTTGGCGAAGTTCACGACGCACGCGCCGAACCTGCCCTCGCGCACGGCGCGGACGGCTTCCTCCGTGATCTGCGCGGCGCTCATCTCCGGATGGAGGTCGTAGGTCGCGCCCTTCCAGGAGGGCACGAGGATGCGCTCCTCGCCGGGGTAGGCCTTCTCCACTCCGCCGTTGAAGAAGTACGTGACGTGCGCGTACTTCTCGGTCTCGGCCAGACGGAGGTTCTCGATGCCCGCGCTCGGCCCAGACGTCGGCGAGGATGTGCGTGAGGTCCTGGGGCGGGAACGGCGGCCGGAAGCGCCGAACTCCTTCTTGTACTCCGTGAAGCCGACGAACGTGGAGCTTCGGCGGCTTCGGGCGCGGGAAGTCGGCGAAGTCCGCCTCCGTCAGCGCCCGGGTGAGCTGGCGCGCGCGGTCGGCCCGGAAGTTGAAGAAGACGACGGCGTCGCCGTCGCGGATCGGGCCGACGGGCTCGCCGTTCTCCGTCGAGGACCGTGGGCTGGACGAACTCGTCGGTCTCTCCGCGCTCGTAGGCGGCCTCGACGGCGGCCGCGGCGCTCTCCGCGCGGAGCCCCGAGGAGAAGACGAGGGCGTGCGTAGGCGCGCGCCACGCGATCCCAGCGCTTGTCCCGGTCCATCGCGTAGTACCGGCCGGAGACCGTCGCGATCCGCGCGTCTCCGCCGGCTCGCGGAGAGCGCTCCTTCCGAGCCGCCGGAGGTACGCGAGCGCGGACTTCGGCGGCGTGTCCCGGCCGTCCGTGAAGGCGTGGACGCGCACGCGCGGCACGCCGGCCTTCGCCGCGAGCGCGATCAAGCCGTCGAGGAGATGGCGCTCGTGCGAGTGCACGCCGCCGTCGGAGAGAAGCCCCATGAGGTGGAGCGTCGCGCCCGCGGCGCTTCGCGTGCCCGCCGCGGCCAGGAGCGCGGGGTTCTCGAAGAACGACCCGTCGCGCAGGGCGAGGTCGATGCGCAGAAGGTCCTGGGGGACCATCCGGCCCGGCGCCGAGCGTCAGGTGGCCGACCTCGGAGTTGCCCATGACTCCGGCCGGCAGGCCCACGGCTTCTCCCGAAGCTTCCAGCAGCGTCCAGGGGTATTCGGCGAGCCACCGGTCGAAGATCGGCGTGCGGGCGAGCGCGATGGCGTTCCCGTCGGAGGGCGGCGCGTGGCCCCAGCCGTCGCAGATCAGGAGGAGGACCGGCGCGGTCTTCAAGCGAAGGGCGCGGGTCGGGGCGGCTCGGCGAGGACGCCGCGCGCGCGGTGCGGCGCGAGGCAGCCGGCGCTCGAGGTCGGAGACGACGTGCATGAAGGCCATGTAGGCCTCGTAGGGAGACTCGTAGGGCGAGAAGTACGCGTGCACGTCGCCGTCGGCCGAGCTCTTGGTCGCCATGTAGTAGAAGTGGTCGGACGTCGAGAGCCGGCGAAAGTCGCTCCGGAGCTCCTCCGAGGCCGCCGCCCGGACGCGCGCTTCCAGGCCGAACAGCCTCTTCAGGGCGTCCTTCTGCAGGTCGTTGCCCTGCCAGGCGGAGACGTCGCGCGCCTCGTCGGCCCACGACAGCGTGCCGGGGCGCGGACAGCGCGTCGCGGCGGGGAAGCCGCGGCGATCGCGTCCGAGGGCGTCAGGAAGCTGCGCCCCGCGGCGGGCGAGGTGGCGGCTCGACCCAGCCCTCGAAGAACTCGAAGATGCCGGTCTCCTTCCACTGGTGCTCGCCGAAGGTCTCGAAGTCCATGAAGAGCGAGAGCAGCTCGCCCGGGAGCGCCGGCGACCCAGCGGGCGTATTTCTCGGCGGTCAGCGGCTACTCGCTCCAGGACGCGGTCGGAGAAGCGGAAGGCGATGTCGTCCGAGAGCCGGGAGTCGCGCAGCAGGAGGGGCAGGCCCCTCGGCGTCGCGGCGCGGTAGACGTGGTGCGGAGAGCGGTGCCCGAGCAGCGGCGCGACGCCGTCGGCCAGGACCCCGGCGTAGCCGTTCTCCTCCAGCACGCCCGCGAGCGCGTCGGAATAGATGAGCTCCGTGTTGCGGAAGACGCGCGGCTCCCGGCCGAAGTCCTCGGCGATCTGCTAGCCGGTGGAGGGCGATCTGGGCGGCGAACTCCTCCCGCGAGGCGAGCCAGGCGAGAGAATGGTGCGAGGTCTCGGCGAGAAGCTCGACGCGGCCGCTCGCGTCGGCCGCGCAGGCTCCGGAAGGCGTCGAGCACGTCGGGAGCGCCGTCGCGAAGCTGCTCGAGGAGGCAGCCGGACAGCGAGAACGACACGGCGAAGCGCGGGTGCCGGGCGAGCAGGCGCGCGAGCATCGCGGTCGCGGGGAGGTAGCACTTCTCGGCGACCCGCCGCAGGAGCTCGCGGTTGCGGACCTCGTCGAAGTAGCGGTGCTCCCGTCCGACGTCGAAGTAGTTGTACCGGCGCAGCCGGTAGGGCTGGTGGACCTGGAAGTAGAGACAGACCGGAATCATGACGCCGGCCTCGGATTCTGCCACCAATTCCCGATACACGCCGAGGCACTGCGCCCGCCGCCTCGCGCCAGGAGAGCCGCCGCACCTCCGCGCGGCCGCCCGAGGAGAGCGCGTCTCGCAGCGGAGGGAAGAGCAGCACGGCGAGGATCTTGGAGGCGAGATCCTCGACGTCCCCGAAGTCGACGCGCAGCACGTTGCGGATGACCTCGGAGACGCCCGCCGAGCGCGACACGATGACCGGCGTTCCCTGCTGGAGCGCCTCGAGCGCCGTCAACCCGAAGGGCTCGGAGACCGACGGCATGACGTAGAGGTCGGCGCGGGCGTAGAGGCGGTCGAGCTCGGCCGGAGGCAGGAACCCCGTGAAGAGGAACCGGCTCCTCGAGGCCGTGGGAGGCGACGCGGGCATCATCGCCCGCATCCGGTCGCCGGAGCCCGCGACGGCGAACTTGCACGGCCGGGCATCTCCGCGGCGACGCGCGCCGCCGCGTCCACGAAGTACTCGGGGCCCTTCTGCCACGTGATGCGGCCGGCGAAGAGCACGAGCGGATCGCGTCTCCTCCACCGACCAGTGCGCCGACGGTCTCCCTCGGGTCGATGGCGTTGTGGACCACCCGCAGGCGCTCGGCGGGCACGCCGTACCGCGACGCCAGCGACCTCGGCGGTGTAGCGCGGAGACCGCCACGACGCGGTCGGCCGCCGCGAGGCCGAGCCGCTCGATCGCCGTGACGAAGCCGTTCTCGCCGTCCCCGGACGGTCGAACTCGGTGGCGTGGACGTGGAGGACGAGCGGCTTTCCGCGACGCCCGCCGCGCCTCGATGCCGGCCAGGAAGGTCATCCAGTCGTGGGCGTGGATGACGTCGAAGGACTCGCGGGCCGCGATGCGCGCCGCTTCGGCGGCATAGCGCAGGACCTCGGCGTGGAGATCCGGACCGTAGATCGTCGGCACGGCGCTGCGGGCTCGGCCGCCGTCGAGCGTCTCGATCTCCTCCTCGTAGAGCCTCCTCGGTCAGGTACGGCCGGAGCAGGCGTCGCGCACGCGCCGGAGCCTGAGCACGGACGCCGGCTCTCGTCGCTCGGCGGGCGCGCGGCTCGGACGCAGGGGCGGGCCGTCCGTTTCGACGTGGAGGATCCGCAGGGCCGCGCGCCGAGGACGCGGCCGGCGACGGGGAAGGACGAGCACGATCTCCGTCGCGATCTCCAGGAGCCCTCGCACCAGGCCCTCGCACGCCACGCCCAGCCCACCGCTGATGAACGGGCGGGAACTCCCAGCCGAACATCAGGACGCGCATGGGCGTCCTCCTATTCCCCTCCCGCGAAGTGCGTGTACAGACCCTCGCGATTTCCGCCGACGCTCCACGCCTGGGCGAAGCAGCCTCGCGGCGCGTGGGGCGGAGTCGCCGTCGAACATCTCCGAGACGAAGCCCAGCCCGGCCTCGCGGACGTGGGCCCGCAGCGGCGCGAGCAGCGCGCGCATCGTCCGGCGGGACTCCTCGGTGTTGCCGAAGACGCGGAAGTGCGCGTCGGCGAAGGCGCCCATGAGCCAGGGCCAGCACCGTTCCCTGGTGGGTCGCCGAGAGCCGCGTCCGCTCGTCGCCCCCGCAGCGGCCGCGATAGCGAGGGTCCGCGGGATCCAGCGTGCGCAGACCGAAGGGCGTCAGCAGGCTTCGGCGCACGGTCCAGTAGACCGAGCCGCGCGCGGTGGGGCGGCAGCAGGTCCTCGGTCAGCGCGACGGCCAGGATCTGGTTGGGCCGCAGGCTCGCGTCCGGCCCGACGTCGCCGACGACGTCGTAGAGATACCCCTTCTCGGCGTACCAGAAGGTCTCGTTGAAGCGGCGGGCGACGTGCCACGCCTCGGACTCGAGCTCCCGCGCGCGGCCGGTTTCCCCGGCCAGCCGCTCGAGGCGCGCCGCGCTCTTGCAGGGCGGCGTGCCAGAGCGCGTTGACCTCGACCGCGCGGCCGGCGCGCGGCGTCACGGGCTGGCTCGTCGACGACCGCGTCCATCCAGGTCAGCGCCCGCCCGGGCGCGTCCCCCGACGAGCAGGCCGTCCGGCCCGACGCCGATGCCGAAGCCGCGTTCCGCGGCGATACGCCTGGATGATGGAGCGCACCGCGCCGAGAAGCGGCGAGGGCCGGCCCGGGTTGCGCCGGGCGCGGCCGAACCACTCCACGGCGAGGATGAACCAGAGCGACGCGTCGATGGAGTCGTACTCGGGCTCGCCGTCCTCGCCCGAGAAGTGGCCCGGGATCAGTCCGTCGCGACGCTGCGCCGCGAAGGTGTTGAGGACCTGCGCGAGCCGCGCCGTAACGCGGCCGTGCGCGAGGGCGAGGCCCGGGCGCCGCGACCATCGCCTGCCGGCCCCAGTCCGAGAGCCACGGGAAGCCGGCCAGGATCGTCGCTGGCGCCGGCGATCCGCCGCGATGAACGCCTCGGCGCGGCTCGCGAGCTCGTCGAAGACCGGGTCCCCGGTCGACGCGAACTCGCGGCGCCGCCGGCGCTCGTCGTCGAAGAGGTGGTCGGGGTCGCCGGCGACTTCTTCGAGCGAGAAGAGGGCGAAGGCCTGGGCGTCGGGCCGGAGCGTCCACTCCCACTCGAGCGGGCTCCAGAGGTCCTCTTCGCAGTCGTAGCCGCGCGCGGCTTCCTCGGCGTACCGGAAGTGCCGGTACCACGCGGGATCCGGCGCGTGTCGTCGCGAAGACGCCGCGCAGAAACAGGCGCGGAAGGTAGGGCAGCGGCTTGACCCAGGACGTCTCGCCCCGGACCTCGGTCGTCGCATCCCAGTCGGTCGATCTCCCTCTGAAGGCGGTGCGCGCCGCGGAAGGCCAGGAGCGGCCGGACGCGAAGGTGGTCTCCGACGGCGCCCCGGTTCGTCCAGCGCACGACCGTCATCGACCGGTCGCGCACGACGCACAGCGAGCGCTCGATCGAGAGCTCGCCGGTCTCGTGGAGCCACGTGGGAAACGGCTCGAGGCGGAATCGCGACGGGTTCTCCGTGCCGTCGCCGGACATGGCGTCGCGGTAGATCTGGGTCGAGAGGCTCGTCGTCCGGCCCCGGACCGTCGCGAACTCCTCGCAGCCCGAGACCAGCATCCAGCGCCGGCGGGGCGGCGGGATCGCCGGCACGTACCAGCCGTGATACCGGCGGGTCCGCGGTCCCGCCGCGGTGCCGCACGCGAATCCGCCGAGGCCGTCGGCCTCGAGCCACTCGAGAGCGAGGCCGCGGCCCTCGGAGATCCTCGGCGGACCACTCCAGGGGCTTGCGGGCAGCTGCGAGCGGCGGCGACGGACTCGTCGATCTTCACGGCTGGTCGCGGGAGGCCTTTCGGCGCGATTCTCTATCACAAGCATCCGCGAGGCTCCGCAGGAAGGACGCGCCGGCTTCTCCCGCCCTTCACGGAGCCGCGTAATAAGATCGGCCGAGGAGGCACGATTGAGCACCGCGCAGAAGTCTCTCGACGAACTCTCGATCGACACGATCCGGACCCTCTCGATCGACGCCGTCCAGAAGGCCAACTCGGGCCACCCGGGACTGCCGCTGGGGCCGCGCCGATGGCCTACGTGCTGTGGCAGCGCCACCTCAAGCACAACCCGCGCGACCCGCACTGGCCCGACCGGGACCGCTTCGTGCTCTCGGCCGGCCACGGCTGCGTGCTGCTCTACAGCCTGCTGCACCTGACGGGCTACGACCTGACGCTCGACGACCTCAAGGCGTTCCGCCAGTGGGGCAGCCGGACGCCCGGGCATCCCGAGTTCCACCTGACGCCCGGGCGTCGAGGCGACGACGGGGCCGCTCGGCCAGGGAACGGCGAACGCCGTCGGCATGGCGATCGCCGAGCGCTGCCTGGCGCCCATCGCTTCAACCGGCCCGGCCACGAGATCGTCGACCACCGCACGTTCTGTCTCGTCGGCGACGGCGACCTCATGGAGGGGATCTCCTCCGAGGCCGGCTCGCTCGCCGGGCATCTGAAGCTCGGCAAGCTCGTCTATCTCTACGACGACAACCACGTCACGCTCGACGGCCCGGCGACGCAGAGCTTCACCGAGGACGTCCTGCGCGCGCTACGCGGCCTACGGCTGGCAGACCCTGCGCGTCGAGAACGGCAACACGGACCTCGACGCGATCGACCGGCGCGATCCAGGTCGGCCGTCGGCCAGCAGGAGCGGCCCACGATCATCGCCGTCCGGACGACGATCGGCTACGGCTCGCCGCACAAGGCGGGCACGTCCGCGGCGCACGGCAGTCCCCTCGGGCGCCGAGGAGGTCGCCCTCACCAAGAAGGCGCTGGGCTGGGAGTGGACCGAACCCGTTCCACGTGCCCGCAGGAAGCGCTCGCGCACTTCCGCGACGGCGGTCGAGCGCGGCGCGAAGGCGCAAGCCGAGTGGGAGCGGCGTTTCGAGGCCTGCGCGAAGGCGCTCCCCGAGCTCGCGGAGCAGTGGCGCGAGGCACGCGAAGGGAGCGCTGCCGCCGGGCTGGGACGGCGACGCTTCCGAAATGGAAGCCGGGCGAGTCGCTCGCGACGCGGGTCGCCGTCGGGCAAGGCGATCAACGCGATCGCGAAGCCGTGCCCTGGCTCCTCGGCGGCGACGCGGACCTCTCGGAGTCGACCAAGACCAAGATCGAGGGCGCGGCCGGAGTTCGACGGCCAGACCGGCGAGGGCAACAACATCCACTACGGCGTCCGCGAGCACGCGATGGCCGGGATCGCCAACGGCATGGCCTACCACGGCGGCGTGCGGCCGTTCGTCGCGACCTTCTTCTGCTTCTCGGACTACATGCGGCCGTCGGTCCGGCTGGCGGCCCTCAACCAGCTCTCGACCATCTTCGTCTGGACGCACGACTCGATCGGCCTCGGCGAGGACGGCCCGACGCACCAGGCGGTCGAGCACCTCATGTCGCTGCGCGCGATGCCGGGCTTCTCGATCATCCGGCCGGGCGACGCCAACGAGACCGCCGAGGCGTGGCGAGCGGCCATGGAGCATCGGGAGGGCGCCGGTCGGCCTGGTGCTCTGCCGCCAGAACCTGCCGGTGCTCGACCGCTCGGGCGCGAAGGGCGACGTGTCGCGCGGCGCGCTACGTCCTGGCCGAGGCCTCCGGACGGAACGCCGCAGCGTCATCCTGATCGGCGACCGGCTCGGAGCTCCAGCTCGCGGTCGGCGGCCGCCAGAAGCTCGAGGCCGAGGGAATCCCGACGCGCGTCGTCTCGATGCCGTGCTGGGAGTTCTTCGACAGTGCAGCCGCGCGAGTACCGCGAGGAGGTCCTGCCGCCGTCGGTCCGGACGCGGCTCTCGATCGAGGCCGGCGTCACGCTCGGCTGGCAGAAGTACGTAGGAGATCGGGGCGGCTCCATCGGCGTCGACCGCTACGGCGCCTCCGCGCCGGGCGAGTCGTCATGCGCGAGTACGGCTTCACGGTCGACCACGTCGTGGACTTCGCCCGCGGCTTGCTCCGCAAGGAAGGAGGAGAGTCATGAGCGCGAATCCGCTGAAACGACTGGGAGAGCTCGGCCAGAGCGTCTGGTACGACTACATCCGCCGGGACCTCTACGACCGGGCCGAAGCTCCAGCGAGCTGATCTCGGAGGACGGGCTGAAGGGCATGACGTCCAACCCGACGATCTTCCAGAACGCGATCGCCAAGAGCGATCTCTACGACGACGACATCCGGACGGCGGCGCCGGGAAGGACCGCGGCCGCGATCTTCGAGCAGCTCGCGGTCACCGACGTCCGCGGCGGCGGCCGACCAGTTCCGCCCCGTCTACGACGCCGCCGACGGGGCCGACGGCTTCGTCTCGATCGAGGTGCAGCCCGCGCCTGGCGCGCGACACGCAGGGGACGATCGCCGAGGCGCGTCGCCTCTGGAAGGAATGCGGCCGGGCCAACGTGATGGTCAAGATCCCGGGTACGGCGGAAGGCATCCCCGCGATCCGGCAGTGCCTCTCCGAGGGCATCAACATCAACATCACGCTCCTCTTCGGCGTCCCGCGGTACCGCGAGGTCATGGACGCCTATCTGTCGGCGCTGGAGGATCGCCTGAAGCAGGGCGAGCCGATCGGCCGCATCCGCTCGGTCGCGAGCTTCTTCGTGTCGCGGGTGGACACCAACGTCGACCCGAAGCTCGATGCGCTGACCGCGAAGGGCAATGCGGCCGCCAAGCCCCTGCGCGCGAAGCTCGCGATCGCCAACGCCCGGGTCGCCTACGAGGCCTTCGAGGAAGTCTTCGGCGGGGCCGCGGTTCGCGGCCCTGAAGGCGAAGGGCGCGCGCGTCCAGCGGCCGCTCTGGGCGTCGACGTCCACCAAGGACAAGACGCTCCCCGACCTCTACTACGTCGAGGCGCTCATCGCTCCCGACTCGGTCGATACCGTTCCGCCGGAGACCTTCGACGCCTATCGGGACCATGGGGACCCGAAGGTCCGCATCCATGACGATCTCGCCGGCGCGCACGCCGCCTTCGCCGCGCTCTCGAAGATCGGCATCGACTTCGACACGGTGACCCGGGAGCTCGAGGACGAGGGCGTGAAGAAGTTCTCCGACTCCTTACGACAGCCTGCTGCAGGCGATCGCGGCCAAGGAGAAGGCCATGAGGGTCGCCTGAGCGGAGTCGACCGACTCCGTCCTCATCTCGGTGCGGCGAACGGAAGACGCGATCCGTCCGCCCTGCACTCTCGTCATCTTCGGCGCGTCCGGAGACCTGACGCACCGGCTGCTCGCGCCCGGCGATCGCCCACCTGAACCGCGACGGGGCCATCTCGAGCGGACTTCGCGATCGTCGGCATCGGCCGGACCGAGTATCTCGGACGAGGATTTCCGCGCAGCGTCTCGAGGACGGCGCGAAGCGAGTTCACGCCGCCGACGCAGGGGCGGCCGGGCGACCTGCCCGCCGTCGTGCGAGTACATCGCGGGCGCCTTCGAGGATCGGGAGCTGTACCGGCAGCTGAAGGCGGCGCTCGAGGACATCGAGAGCCGGCGGGGCGGCCCGCGCAACCGCATCTTCTACTTCGCGACGCCGCCCGATGGCCGACGAGACGATCGTCGCAGGCCCTCGTCGAGGAGGGCCTCGCCACGCGTCGAAAACGGCTGGGTGCGGGCCGTCGTCGAGAAGCCGTTCGGCCACGACCTCGAGTCCGGAAGGCACCTGAACGAAGTGCTCCTCCGGGCCTTCCGCGAGAAGCAGATCTATCGGATCGACCACTACCTCGGGAAGGAGACGGTCCAGAACATCTTCGTCCTGCGCTTCGCGAACGGGATCTTCGAGCCGCTCTGGAACCACCGCTACATCGACCACGTTCAGATCTCCGTGGCCGAGTCCGTGGGGGTCGGCCATCGCGCCGGCCTTCTACGAGAAGGCCGGCGTCGTGCGCGACATGTTCCAGAACCACCTCATGCAGCTCCTGACGCTGACGGCCATGGAGCCGCCGGCGGCCTACGAGTCCGACGCGATCCGGGCCGAGAAGGTCAAGGTGCTGCGAGTCCATTCGTCCCCTCCCGACGAAGGAGATCGACGACTGGGCCGTGCGCGGCCAGTACGGGCCGGGAGTCGTCAACGGGAAGCGCGTGCCGGGCTATCGCGAAGAGCCGAACATCGATCCTCAGTCCACCACGCCGACCTACGCGGCGTTGAAGATCGCGATCGACAACTGGCGCTGGGCGGGGGTCCCGTTCTATCTCCGCTCGGGCAAGCGGCTCGCGAAACGCGTCACCGAGGTCGCGATCGAGTTCAAGGGCGTCCCGCACCGCTTCTTCCACAAGGCTTCGGGCGAGCTCCTGCCCAACGTCCTGCGGCTCCACATCCAGCCGGACGAAGGGGTGTCGCTGAAGTTCGGCGTCAAGGTCCCGGGCTCCGTGCTCCAGATCCAGTCGGTCTACATGGACTTTCCCTACGCCAAGCTCGGCGCGCCCATCGCCGGAGGTTACGAGCGGCTGCTCCTCGACGTGACGCACGGGGACCAGACGCTCTTCATCCGCGGCGACGAGGCCGAGCACGCGTGGGAGGTCCTGACGCCGGTCCTCGAGGCCTGGGAGAGCGTCCCGCCGCCGGACTTCCCGAACTACGCCGCCGGGACCTTCGGCCCCGAGGCCGCGGACAGATTCCTCGAGAAGGACCAGAGGCGCTGGCGCACGCTGTAGGCTCGTTCTTGACTGCGTTTCGCGATTTCCCTTTTCCGCTGAACGTCCTGCTCACCGTCCTCGAGCGCGAGGAGGGGAGCGTGGACTCCATGCACTACGGCCTCTTCGAGACACCGGGCGAATCGATCGCCGCGGCGCAGGCGCGCTCCACGGCGCTCCTGCTCTCGCGCCTTCCGCCGCCTCCCGCGCGGCTGCTCGAGGTCGGGATCGGCCTCGGCACGACGCTCGCGCGCCTGACGGACATGGGCCACGCCGCCGAGGGGATCACTCCGGACCCCGTCCAGGCCGCCGCGGCGAGGGAGCGATTCGGCGAACGGATCCGCGTTCATACCGCGCCGCTCGAGCACTTCGAGACGACGCAGCGCTACGACGCCATCTTCTTCCAGGAGTCGTCGCAATACATCGAAAGCGAGGCGCTCTTCCGGAAGGTCCGCGCGCTCGCCGCGCCCGGCGCGCGCATTCTCGTTCTCGACGAGTTCGCGCTCGCGCCGGTCGAGACACCCGGCGCCCTGCACCGGAGGGATCGCTTCCTCGAAGCCGCGCGCCGCGAGGGATTCCGCCTCGAAGAGGAGCTCGACGTCTCCCGCCAGGCCATGCCCACGATCGACTGGTTTCTCGAACGGATCCCGAAGCACCGCGCAGGCGATCGAGACGATGCTCCCGGTCTCGGGCGATCAACTCGACGCCCTGCTCGCGAGCGGGCGCGAGTACCGGCATCTCTACGAAGCCGGGACCTACGGGTACCGGCTGCTGAGGTTCTAGGCTTCCTTCGCCTCGCCGCCCTTGCCCTTCGACTGCGCGATGACCTTCTCCTGGAGGGCGTGCGGCACCTCGGCGTAGTGGGAGAACTCGAGGTGGAACGAGCCGCGGCCCTGCGTGATCGAGCGCAGCTGCGCGCCGTAGGTCAGGAGCTCCGCCATCGGGACCTGGGCCTTGATCACCGTGTCGTCCTCGGTCGCGTCCATGCCCTCGACCTTGCCGCGGCGCGAGGAGAGGTCGCCCATGAGGTCGCCGACGTACTCGTTGGGCGCCGTGATCTCGACGTTCATGACCGGCTCGAGGAGCGTCGGCTTGGCGGCGGCCATCGCTTCCTTGTACGCGAGCGCGCCGGCGAGCTTGAAGGCGAGCTCCGAGGAGTCGACGTCGTGGTACTGGCCGTCGTAGAGCATGACGCGGAAGTCGACCATCGGGTAGCCCGCGAGGAAGCCCTTGCGGCGGACCTCCTGGATGCCCTTCTCGACGGCGGGGATGAAGTTGCGGGGGATCGCGCCGCCGTAGATGTCGTCGACGAACTCGAAGTCCTTGCCGCGGGGCAGCGGCTCGACGCGGATGCGGCAGTCGGCGAACTGGCCGTGGCCGCCGGTCTGCTTCTTGTGACGTCCGTGCGCCTCGGCCTTGCGCGTGATGGTCTCGCGGTAGGGGACCTTGGGCGGATGGAGGATGACCTCGACGCCGTAGCGCTTCTTCAGCCGCGCGACCGCGATCTCGACGTGGAGCTGGGAGGCCCCGGCGAGATGGAACTCCTTGGTCTCCTCGTCGCGCTGGAAGTTGAGCGAGGGGTCCTCCTCGATGAGCTTGTGGAGGGCGGTCGAGATCTTGTCCTCGTCGCCCTTCGCCTTGGGCTCGATGGCGTAGGCGATCGAAGCCTCGGGCACGGAAAGCTTCGGGCAGGACGACGAGGTTGTCCTTCGTCGTCAGCGTGTCGCCCGTCAGCGTCTCCTTCAGCTTCGCCACGGCGACGATGTCGCCGGCCCTGGCCTCGGGCACGTTGACGTGCTCCTTGCCCTGGGGGAGGAACAGCCCCGAGAAGCGCTCGTGAACGCCCTTGGTCGCGTTCCAGTAGTTGCCGTCGGACTGGAAGTGGCCGGCGAAGACGCGGAGGTACGAGATCCGCCCCGCGAAGGGGTCCGAAACCGTCTTGATGACCTGGGCGACCGCGTGGTCCTTCTCGTTGCAGAAGACCATGACGGGCTTGCCGTCCTTGCCCGTGCCCTCGACCTTTCGGCCTTCGGGTGAGGGGAGGAGCGCCACGCAGGCGTCGAGGATGCGGAGCGTGCCGATGCCCGAGGACGACGACGTGCAGAAGACCGGGAAGATCTTGCGCTCGACGATCTCGCGCTTGAGGCCGGGCAGGATGTCCTGCGGCTCGAGGGTGCCCTGGGCGAAGAACTTCTCCATGAGGTCGTCCTCGCCCTCCGCGACGGCCTCGACGAGGGCCTCGTGCTCGGCCTTCGCGCGCTCGGCGAGGTCGTCGGGGATCGGCCCGTCGGCGCGCTTGCCGCCCTCGTTGAGGTGCGCCTCCATCCGGACGAGGTCGACGGTCCCCTTGAAGGCCTTCTCTTCGCCGACCGGGATCTGCAGGGGCACGACGCCGCGGCCGAACTTCTTGCGGAGCGCCTCGATGACCCGATCGAAGGAGGCCCGCTCGCGGTCCATGCGGTTGACGACGAACATGACAGGGCGGCCGAACTCGGTGGCGAACTTCCAGACGCGCTCGGTCTGGACCTCGACGCCCGAGACGGCGTCGAGAACGATGAGCGCGGCGTCGGCGGCGTACACGGCGGCGCGCGCCTCGGGAGCGAAGATGCCGTACCCGGGAGCATCCAGGAAGTTGATCCGGGTGTCGCGATGCATCGCGTGCGCGGCTCGCAGGTTGATCGAGATCTTCCGATCGATCTCCTCGCCGTCGAAATCCGTCGGGCACGTGCCATCCTCGATCTTGCCCGGCCGCGTGACCGCGCCGGCCGCGAAGAGCATGGCGGAGACGAGGGTGGTCTTACCGACCGTGTTGTGGCCGACGACGGCGACGTTGCGCAGGTTGGGAGCGGAAAGTGGCTTCATGACGCCGGATTATATTGAAGGCCCGCCGCAGGCCCGGCTGAAAACGACCCACAAAAAGACCGCCACCGCGGCGAAGACGACGGCCGCCAGGAGCAGGGCCGCCGACACCGCCTTGCCGCTCGAGAGGCGGCCCTCGGGGTCTCGGGCGTCCGGGTCCGTCATGCCGGCGGCGTTTCCGGCGACAATGGAAATTCCATGACCGCGCTCTCCTGCCTCGCCCTCGGCATCGCCTTCCTGGTTGCCGTGGCGTTGCTCGTCTTCGCCGGGGTTCTCATCGGCTGGGTCATCCCGGCTCTGCTCGAGCGGGCGCGGGAAGCTCGAGGCGCTCCTCCTCCGAATAGAGATTGAAGCCGCCGTCGCGGAGGAAGCCCACGAGCGCGACGCGCGACTCCCGCGCGAGGTCGATGGCGAGCGACGAGGGAGCCGAGACCGCGGCGACGATCGGGATCCCGGCGGCCACGGCCTTCTGAACGATCTCGAAAGAGGCGCGGCCGGAGACGAGGAGAACGGTTCGCGAGAGCGGCACGCGGCCCTGGCGGAAGAGGTGCCCGATCACCTTGTCGACGGCGTTGTGGCGTCCGACGTCCTCGCGCGTCGCGAGCAGCGTGCCGTCGAGGTCGAAGACGCCGGCGCCGTGCAGGCCTCCGGTCTCCGCGAAGGCCGCCTGGCCGCTCCGCAGCTTCTCGGGAAGCCCGCGGAGGACTTCGGCCGAAACTCTGGCGTCCGACGCGACCGGAGGGAACCGGCCCTGCACCGACTCGATCGAGCCCTTGCCGCAGAGTCCGCACGAGGAGCTCGTCAGGAGGATCCGGCGGGCCCGATCGAGGGCGTCTCCCGAGGGCGCCGTCGCGCGCACGATCACGACGTTGCCTTCTTCCTCGGGGGATCGGACCTCGCGGCAGTGCTCCATCCGCACGATTTCCTCGGGCCGGTGGACGATGCCCTCGGTCAGAAGCCAGCCCGCCGCGAGATCGAAGTCATGACCGGGCGTCCGCATGGTGACCGCGAGCGTCTGCGCTCCCACGCGGATCTCGAGCGGTTCCTCCACCGTGACGCGGTCTTCGCGAGCCCGGGCGGTGCCGTCTTCATATCGGAGCACGCGTTCGCCGCGAACGGGGTCCATCCGAGGAGAATATGCTCGGAAAGGCCGTCCCATCGCCGCGAGGCGCCGTTCGCCGGCCAGATCGACGCCCCGGGGGAGGGCCAACCTGCTAGAATTTCCGCGGTCCGGCGTCTACTTGCAAACCGCGGGTCGTCCGCCGGGCGGGGAGGGACTCGTTCCGAGTCTATGGCGGATAAAGTAGCGGGAGCGCGCGTGGGCAGGCTCGGCCGCTACGAGGTCTTGAACGAGCTCGGCAAGGGGGCGATGGGTGTCGTCTACCTCGCCAAGGACCCCGTCATCGGCCGCCTCGTCGCGATCAAGACGATCAAGAACTCCCAGACCGGGGAAGACGATTCGGAGTCCCGGGAGTTCCGCGAACGCTTCGTCCGCGAGGCGCAGACGGCCGGGATCCTGTCGCACCCGAACATCGTGACGATCCACGACATCGGCGAGGACGCCGACAGCCACGCCTCCTTCATCGCCATGGAGTACATCGAGGGGCGCAACCTCAAGTCCCTCCTCGACGGACAAGAACAAGTTCACCTGGGACGAGATCGCGGACCTGATCGCCCAGATCGGCGAGGCACTCGACTACGCCCACCGCAAGGGCATCATCCACCGGGACATCAAGCCCGCCAACATCATCCTCACCACCGACTCGAAGGTGAAGATCACCGACTTCGGGATCGCCAAGGTCGCCTCCTCGAACCTGACGACGACCGGCCAGTTCCTGGGCACGCCGAACTACATGTCTCCCGAGCAGGTCTCGGGCGCGCCGGTGGACGGCCGCAGCGACATCTTCTCGCTGGGCGTCGTGCTCTACGAGCTGCTGACGCTTCGCAAGCCCTTCCAGGGCGACAACCTGACGGCGATCTCCTACAAGATCGTGCACGAGGACTTCACGCCGCCGGCCGAGCTCTCCTCCGAGATTCCGCCGGAGTTCAACCCGATCGTCGCGCGCGCGATGGCCAAGGACCCGTGGAACCGCTATCAGCGCGGCAAGGACCTCGCCCTCGCGCTCTATCAGCTCAAGGCGCACATGGAGGAGCAGAAGGCCCTTCAGGATCTCGGCACGATGGTGTCCGCCGCGGAGAATCTGCCGACGCTCAAGCTCGCGAACCTCCAGGAGATCGCGGCCAGGGGAGCACCGCGCGACACGACCGCACCGCGCGACACGACCGTGACGCCGGCGGCGCCGATGCCCGCGGTCGTGGCGCCTCCGCCGCCTCCTCCGCCGACGACCCCGACTCCGTATCCCGCCGCGGCGTCGTGGCCCTCGGAGCCTCTCGGCCAGGACGCGGAGCTGACCGCGGTCGTTTCCAATGTTCCGCAAGAGGCCGAGATCCCGCTCGAGGGCTCGTTCGCGAACGACGAGCAGCTTCCGCCGCTTCCGCCGCAGCTGACGCCTCCGCCGCAGGCGAGCGCCGCCGCTTCCCCGGGCGCTCAGGAGTGGAAGAAGCTCGCGAAGGCGGAGGTCAATCCCAAGTGGTTCTGGCGCGTCGTCCTGGGCGTGGGAGCGCTCGCCATCGTCCTCATCGGCTTCTTCGCGCTGTTCGCGCGCTCGGCCGGGAAGCCCTCGGTGACTCCGGACGCCGCCCTCGAGCAGGAAGTTCGCGAGACGAAGCAGGCGCTCGGAGAAGGGCAGAAGCTCTTCGGGGAAGGCAAGTACGCGGAGAGCCTCGCGAAGTTCCGACAGGTCCTCGCGCGCAGCCCCAACAACCAGGAGGCCCGCAAGTACGCGCAGATGGCGGAGAACGCCGTCAAGAGCCAGCAGGAGGAGCAGGCGCGGGTCGCGCAGGTCGCCGGGATCGCCGCGGCGGCGCGCACCGCCCTCACCGAGGACCGCCCCGACGAGGCCAAGCTCAAGGCGGAGGAGGCCCTCGCTCTCGATCCGGTCAACACCGAAGCTCAGGCCGTTCTCGCCGAGGCCGACGCCAAGATCGCCGAGGCCAAGGTGGCGGCCGAGGCGGCGGCCCGCAAGAAGGGTTTGCGAGCCCACGCAGGTCGCGCGGAGAAGGGACGCGGCCCCGACCCCCGCGGCCTCCTCCCGCGCCGCCGCGGCCGGTCCGGTCCAGGGCCCGGCGCCCGCGCCGGTTCCGGGAAACGCCAGCGTGCGCCTCGTCTTCGACTCCCCGATCAACGAGGGCCACATCATGGTGGCCGTGAACGACCAGATCCTTCTGCGCCGGCCCTTCTCGTTCAAGAAGAACGAGAGCCACAGCGTGCTCGGCAGCTTCACGGTCCCCTCCGGCGCCTCGACGATCAAGGCCTGGCTCTCCGGCCCGGGTCTTCCGGCGGCGGCATTCGCGACGACGTCCGCGCAGATCGCGGGTGGCGAGACACGGACGCTTCGACTCGACTTCACGGGCGGAAAGCTCGCCATCCAGCTGCAGTAGGAGCCCGTCACGGGCGGCTCCTTTGCCAAATCGCCCGGAATCGCGTATAAAGCCCAACTCCCCGGGGCGTAGCGCAGCCTGGTAGCGCACTCGGTTCGGGACCGAGTGGTCGGAGGTTCAAATCCTCTCGCCCCGACCAATCCTCTCAATCATTTACGCTGCCACGCTCCGTTACTTCTGCGTCTCTCGTACTCAAACCGTAGCTGTTCCGTAGCTGTTCTCCGGGCGGAGGCGTCGAACGGTGGCCCGAATGGCTTCTCGAGCCTCCTCCGTCGTCGTGATGTTGTAGCGGTCGAACACCTCACGCGTCCGGTGGCCGGTGATTTCCATCGCGACAACCTGGGGAACGCCGGAGCGGATCAGGTTGCGGACCGCTGAGCGACGGAAGTCATGGCCGCCGTCCATCCACCGGACCAGATTTGTTCCTGTGAACTTGCCGCGAGTCAAGCGCCCCGGCGTCTGCCCCCCTACGAGCTGTCCGCGACCTCAAGCAGTTTGAGAACTCGATCTGCCGCTTCTGCACAGGCGCCGTTGACGATCGCAAGCTCCGGTGGCGAGAACGGTGCGAGCACATACTCACGAACATGTTCCCTCGGCTCGGGCCGCCCCACACCAATCCTCACGCGTCGGATGGCGTCCGTCCGAAAGGCATCCAGGATCGAGCGGACGCCACGGTGCCCGCCATCACTGCCTCGCGTCCCGACCCGCACGGCACCGAGCGGCAGATCCAGGTCATCGTGCACCAGCACGCACGCGTCTGATCCGAATCCAAGCCTGTGGCTGAGCTGCAGTAAGGCCGGGCCGGTCGCATTGACGAGGGTCAATGGCTTCACGAGGTGCACGATCTGTCCGGCCTCGACGCGAGCCAGCATCGTTTGACCCTCTCTGATCCACTCGGCTCCGAAGGATCGGGCCAGAGCGTCAACTACTCGGTGACCGACATTGTGGGGTGTGTGCTGGTACTGTTCACCTAGATTGCCCAGGCCCACTACCACACGGGCCGGACGCGTCGATGTTCCTTCGAAACGGGGCGTCATGGAGCCCGCAGTCCCATTCGCCGGCTTCCGGTCGCCGACCACCGCACCCAGGTGGTCGCGCGCCGAGCCTTTCAGCAGCACGAGATCGCCGGGCTGCCACCAGTCGCGCAGGTGATCGCGGGCTACGTGCACTGAATGGAAGGCCTGCAACGCGTCATCGCGCGGGTGTCGTTTCGCCTTCAGACATTTCGAGGCGCGTTGCCCCACGAAGACCACGCGGTCGGCAACCTCCAGCGCCTGCCGTGCCACGCCAACGTAAGTGCGATCGGAGTTGCCTCTGTAGTCGGAGAGCGATCCGATCACGACGATCTTCCGCTTGACCTGGGCCTCTCTCATGAACTGAAGGGTCGGAGCGATCGACCCCACCGGGGTTTTTATGTCGTCGGAAATGACGGTCACCCCATCTTGGCGAACGACCGGATTCATCCGTCGTGGCAACGGGGGGACCGTCCCGACCGCTTGCACGGCCTTGGCCAGCGGCACGCCGACCGCGAGCCCCACGGCAAGGGCGGCGAGGACAGAGGGAACCCAGTAGGAGCCACACAGCTGAGTATGGACCGCATGGGATTGCCCTGCATAGACGACGGTGAAGGTGAGTCGCTGCGGCCAGCACGCATCGATGTTCTCGGCCCGCACCATGGCGTCCGATGTCAGACCATAGGTCATGACCGGCGCGGCGCACCGCGCCTGCATCGCACTGACGTTTGGATCGTCAAGGTTCAGAACTGCCATGCCGTACGGCGGAAGAGCTGAGATCAATTTACCCTTCTCGCGGGCGATGGCCTCGACGGTGCGAAACGCACTAAGGTGATCCGTTCCGATGTTGGTCACCACACCGATCTGAGGACGTACAAAGCGTAGAGGGATCTCGAGAGCGAACCCCTGACTGGCACTAATCTCAAGCACACAAAATTTGTCCCAGGGTTTGACCCGAAGGATGGTCCTGGCGAGGAAGGGCGGGGTATTTTGGTTTCCAAGAGTCTTTCGCCCTGGGAATTGAGTTGCCAGCACGGCCGCGATGAGCTCCTTCGTGGTCGTTTTGCCGCAGCTGCCGGTTACGCCGATGATGATCACGCGACGCAGCACCGCCCGGTAGAGGTAGGCGAGTCCAAAGAGCCCGCGTCGATAGAGGGGCCTGATGACCCGCCGGAGAGCCACCTGCAATCGTCCGGTCATCTGCATCGTCGCTCCTCCCCCGTGCTTGTCGGTCCTCCATGTCTGTGTCTCGATGGCCCGCCGTCTGGCCACGTCGCCGCGAAGGTTTGACGCGAGCGCGGGCAGGCCGCCGCGGCTCCTTTCGAGGTGTGGGAACTGCGCATGTGGAACCGATCGCCGCGTCGGCGTCGATGGATTTCGAATGGGTGATGGAAGCTCAAAGTCCGTAACATCTCAATCCGTAAGACTTTCCAACTCGGATTTTGGGGCCCAGGGGACGGAGTCGAACCGCCGACCTCTTGCATGTAAAGCAAGCACTCTTCCGCTGAGCTACCTGGGCGCGATCCAGTCACAATGAAAATCTTCCTCAGGAGCGGGAGTCTCGATTCTCGGACAAAGCATATGCCGGAAGAGACGGGGCGGCCGACGCCGCCGCCCTGAGCTCTCTGACCTGACAGTGTAGCCATTACGTAGCTGTTCTCTCGATTCCACTGGGTGTCCAGGCGGCGTCGGCGTTCTGAAGAAACCCGCCACGCAGAGTCAGTTAGCTTCATGCGTTATCGCCTGCATCCCGTTCGGGACCGAGTGGTCGGAGGTTCAAATCCTCTCGCCCCGACCAATCCTCTCCGTCACTTACGAGGGATCCCTTCGCGGGCCGGGCCAGCGACGCGCCATGCCGGGTGTTCAGAGGATGATCTGGCAATTGCCGGCGACGACGTTGTTGGTCTCGTTCGACTCGACCTCGGTGGCCGTCTTGTCGGCCGTGATGCGGAACGGGTGGTTGCCCTCGCCGGAGAGGAAGCCGGCCGGGATGGCGAACGACACGTCCGCCGTGGCGCCGGCGGCCAGTGCCGGCGTCGGCACGCTCTCGCGGCTCCCCTGCAGGTAGTCGATCTCGGTGAACGTGGCCGCCGCGGCGGCGGTGCCCTGGTTGCGCACCGTCACCACCATGCGACCGTTCACGACGCGGCAGAAGTGGCCCTCGGGGCCCGGCACCGGCAGAAGGTCGGGGAGGGCAAGTGCCACGAGCCGCGCCGGCACCCGCTCGACCTCCTCGCTCACCACCTCGCGGGTCGGCAGCCTGGCTGCCGTGTAGACGCCGACGACCTCGAGCTCCTGCGGCGACTCGATGGTGACGAACCCCTTGGCGAACCCGGTCACCGGCACGTGCGAGGCGATGTCGGGACAGTCGATCTCGAAGGCCTCGCCCGGCTTCAGCCGTTCCTCGACCACTCCGGACACCGGCCCGGGCTTCTCACTCGGCAAGGCGACGGCGAAACGTTTGCGGATCGACGCGGCCACGCGTCCGGGGTTGTGCACGTTGATGGCGGTGAAGTACTCGCCCGGGGCGACCACCTTGCCCTCGGTGTTCTTGCCGCAGACGAACTTCGCCGCGTACTGGTTGGCCGTGGGCGCCGACTGGTTGCCAGTGAGCGCGACGCGGATGGCGACGCCGTTGTTGTCGTTCGCCGGGTCGTCGATGTTGAAGTCGGTGACCACGGTCCAGCCGTGGTTGAAGGCGTCGCGCAGCAGATCGAGCATTCCCTGGCGCGCGGCGCGGTTGGAGTCGTTGCGGACCTGGAAGCCGAACGACTTGCCCGGCTGGGTGTCGAGCTGGAAGACCACCTCGACGTCGATCTGATCGCCGGGCGGTCCGAAGCCGCAGCCGACGTCGTGGACGCGCAGGAAGGTCACCTTGCCCTGCCGCTGCAGCAACGCGGCGTCGGCGGTGCTGGCGGCGCCGAGCAGAGCGGCCAGCAGCAAGGCGGTCACTACCGAATGAGCGGATTTCATGGTCGGTCTCCTTGAGCCTCACTCGGGCTCGATGACGCGCACGATGCGGCCGTTCCTGAAGCCAGTGCGGATGTACTCGATGCGGACCACGTGGCGGCGGTCGAAGGCGTCGCGCAGCAGGTCGAGCATCCCGTGGTGCGCTGCTTCGCCGCCGTCGATTCGGAGCTGGAAGCCGAAGGCGCGGTGCGGCGCCACGTCGAGTCGAACCACCGCCTCGCCGTCGATCTGGTCGCCGGGCGGCCCGAAGCCGGTGCCGACATCGTGCGCGCGCAGGAAGATCGGCACGCCCTCGATCGCGAGCAGCGAGCCGAGCGGGAAGTCGGTGTTGACCTCGTAGACGCCGCGCCCGAAGGTGGCGGCGCGCAACACGCCGGTGGTCGGGTGGACCTCGAGGTCGCGCACGTCGGGGAGCGGCAGGCCGTTGTTGTAGGGCGTCCAGAACCAGGTCACGCCCCCGTCGAGCGAGCGGCCCCGGTAGACCCCCGCGTTGGTACCGACGAACACCGTGTCCGGCTGCATCCGGTCGACCGCCAGCGTCTTCACCGCCAGGCCGGTCGGCAGATCCGAGGTGATGTCGCGCGCGAGGAGCACGATGGCTGCGGGATCGCCGCGCCACAGGCGATAGACACGCCGCGAGCCACTGCCGGAGAAGGCGGCGTAGACGACGGCGGGCGTCCCCGGGTCGACGTCGAGGTCGGTCACCGAGGCGCCACCAGGATTCGCGAACACAGCCCGGAAGCCGGACCCGGACGGTCCGGCGTAGACGATCCCGTCGCTCGCTCCGGCCCAGTAGAGGTCGACCGACGGATCGACTTCCGAGCGCCCGATGCCGCCGGTGGGCGGCATGAAGATCACCGACCAGGTCGAACCCGGCGGGCTCGCCCGCCACAGGCCGCCGAGCCGATTGCCGTCGTCGTCGCTGAAGCTGCACGAGGCGAGCAGCGTGGCCGGGTCGCCGGGGTGGACCTGGAAGTGGAGGTTGAAGCAGATGGCCCCTTCCGGCAGGCCGCCGGCGATGTTGGAGAAGCCGTCACCGCCGTTGGTCGAGCGGGCGATGCTCGAGGCGTACTGGTTCATCGCGTAGAGCACGTCGGAGTCGGTGGGGTCGACCGCGACCGTGGCGCCATCGCCGCCCAGGACCATGCGCCAGACGTCGCTGCCGGGGCCGTGTTTCAGGGTGCCGTTGTCCTGCGTGCCGCCGATGACCAGGTCGGGATCGGTCGCCGCCAGGGCGTGGTCGTAGTACTCGCCGTTGCGCAGGCCGTGGCCGACCCACTGGTAGGTGCCACCGGCGCCGCGGTCGGCCGAGCGGTAGATGCTGCCGTCGTTGAGCGTGTAGATGACGTTCGGGGATACCGGATCGGCGGCGAAGAAGTGGTGATCGGAGTGGGCGCCGGGTTGCGGCCCGCCGATGTCGGCGACGTCCGAGAAGCTCTCTCCGGAGTTGGTCGAGCGCCAGAAGTCGGTGCCGCCCAGGTAGACGAAGCCGGGGTCGGCGGGGTTCGCCCACATGCCGCTCCACAGGATCTTGAAGGTGTCGCCGCCGGGGTGAAAGCCGAGCTCCCACGAAGACTCCAGGCGGCCGCCGATCGAGCAGCCGAACTCGTTGGTGCGAAACACCCGGAAGTCGCTCTCGCCTCGGAAGGAGGCGTAGAGACGCTCGCCGTCGAGGGCGAAGCGCACGGTGGCGCCGGCGCTCAGCGGGAGCGCGCCGCCCGGGCAGCCGGTGAGCCGCACCCAGTTGTCGCCGAAGTCGTCGGTGCGAAAGATGCCGGCGACGGTCTCGTCGGTCTCATGAAAGATCGCGGCGTAGAGGCGGCCCGGCCTCGCCGGGTCGGCGACCAGCGCGGTGGCCAGCCCGCCGGAGAGCGACAAGGCCCAGGTGGCCCCGGAGTCGGTGGAGCGTTGGACGCCCGAGTCGGAGGCCACGAACAGGCGCGTCGGGTTCGCCGGGTGGATGACGAAGGCGCCGGCATGGACGACCGCCAGGAGGTTGGCGGTCGAGATCTGCGTCCAGCTCGTGCCGGAGTCGTCCGACCGATACACGCCGGTCATGCGGGTGACCAGGTAGAGGCGCGACGGCAGCGACGGGTCGATCACCAGGCCCGCGACGCTGAGCGTCGCGGCGTCGGACACCGGCTGCCACGACTGGCCGCCGTCGACCGTCTTCCACACACCGCTGCTTTGAGCTCCGGCGTACATCGTCGCCGGGTCGGTGGGATCGATGACCAGAGTAGAGAGCCGCCCGGAGGCGTCGTCCCAGCCGTAGCCGAGGTCTTCGATGTCCGTCATCCGCTCCGGGCCGATCGACACCCAGCGGTCGACGTCCGGGGGTGGGTTGCTGTAGTGGGCGAGCGCCCGGTTGTCGCTCTCGTCGCTCTCATCGATGGAGTTGTCGATGTCCGCCTCGACCACGATTTCGAAGTCGTGCTCGGCGTTTTCGATCAGGTACGAGAAGGCGATGGACTCGCCGGCGGCGAGCGGCGGCGCCGTGAAGTCGATCGAGTGCCAGCCCTTTGCGTCGCGGACGGCCGGAGTGAGGCGGACGCGGACCGGGCTGCGCACCGCCTCGGCGCCGCGGTTCGCCAGTCGCCACGTGACGCGGACGCGCCGCGGCCGCTTTTCCTCCGTGCGCGTGAGCGGCGCGTCGACCGACAGGTTCTCGATGCGCAGGTTGGCGCCGGGAAGCAGCGTGCGGCGGAGCTCGTTGTCGCGCGGATCGCGCTCGGCGCTACGGAAGCGCGGACCGACCTCGGCGGCGAGCTCGGTGATCGGCCGGCTCGGCGGCCACGGCACTTCGATCACCGCCTCTTCGCCCGGCGCCAGCGGCCCGGTGAGCCGCGTCGCCACCGCCCGGCCGTCGACGCGGACCACCACCGGTGCCGCGGCCGCCGTCTTGCCTCGGTTCTTGACCACCACACGAATCGCACCTGGCTTTCGGGCTCTGCGACGCGCTCGACGCTGACGACCGCGAGCTCGGTCCCGGGCGGCGGTTTTGGCGCGACCGCGACCTCCAGCTCGCGGCGGTTGTCACTGCGGTCCGATTCGCTCAGCGCGCCCTCGGGGTCCACCACCAGCGCCAGGGTGACCATCCCGGCAACGCGCGGCGCCTTCCACGAGGCGCGCAGCTCGTAAGAGGCACGAACAGCCACGTCGACGCGCTTCTCGGCGACCGTCCGCCCGTCGGCGAGCACCTGCAGCAGCACGCCTCGGGCCGGCTCTCCGGCCCGGTTGTCCACCCGAGCCGTGATCGTCACGGTCTCGCCGGGGAGAGGGAACGGCTGCGACACCGCGAGGTCGGCCGCGACGAGGTCGGCCAGCTCATCCGCGCGCCGTTCCTCGGCGAGGGCCTTGGAGCCCGGCGTGCTCGAGCGCTCGGTCTGCCCGCGGAGGCCGCCGGAAACCGCGATGGCGAGGACGACGGCGAGGATGGTGCGGCGCCACATTCCGTGACCCGGCCGGAGCCCGCGGATCGCGGGACCGAGCAGGTCGAGGGAACCCATGAGGCCTTCCCTTCGCGCCGGTTGTTGACAGACGGGGGTTCGAAACGACGCACGCCGCGAACGAGCGCGGCGATGCCGTTTCTCGAGCTCCGCCTGGGTCCGACTTCTGACGAAGAGTCGTCCCGAACGGCCGATGTGGGCTAGGAACGGGCCGAAATCACGATCCGAAGCGGCGGTTCCGGTTCAGGGTCGGGTCGGCCGGGGAACACCGATCAGGAAATCGCGGCAGGCGCGATCGAGCCAGCGCACCGAAGCTCGGCAGATTCCCAGGCGCTGCGCCATCTCACGCTCGCTCAAGCCCATTCGGTAGTGAAGGTCGTAGAACTGGCGGAGTCGCGGCGGAAGGGAGGTGGCCCGCGAGTGCAGCAGGCAATCCAGTTCGCCGTCGCGCACCGGAGGCTGCTCGGCCGAGGCGACGCGGGCCTGTTCGCGCGCCCGGATCCGGCGTCGCACGCAATCGGCCGCCTTGCGAGCGGCGACTCGACGGATCCATCCGGGGCCGAGTCGAGTCGCGGCGCTCACTCTCCAGAGAGCGATGCGGACCTCCTGGATGACGTCCTGGACGTCTTCGGTGCCCAGGCCGTACTGGTGGCCGACACGGCCGGCGAGGCGTTCGAGATAGGGGGAGGACAACCATTCCACGCCGCTGGGCGCGGCCGCGCGCTCCTCCGTTTTTGCAATCATTCTTCGCTTCGCGAACTTATACACCCGAATCGTCGGGCCCGGCCGCGGCGGGTCGAAGCCCGGCTCGCGACCTCCCCGGGACCGAGTGGTCGGAGGCTCAAATCCTCTCGCCCCGACCAATCCTCTCCGCGAGCTACGGAGCGCCCTCCGGGGGAATGTGCCCTACGATCTCTGGCAGGGGAGGGCTCATTGATGCAACTCCGATCTGTTTCTCGACGCGTCGCGGTTCTTGCAGGTTTGCTCGTTGCGGCACGTTCGCTGGCACAACAGGAGGCGATAGCGCCGCCGGTAGCCGGCCCTGGCGGTCACGCTCTGGCCCCGACTCGAGCCAGTGCTCCCAGCTATGGAACGACGGACCTCACGTACGTGCGGGTGACCGGCATCGAGTTCTTTCCTGCTAACGGAAGTGACGGCTATGCCGGTGGTTTCCTGCTCTCACGTCACCCGATCAACGGCCCCCTCTTGGTCGCACCCGTCCACCTGCCCAGCGGATCGATCATCGACTACCTCGAGATCGATTTCTGTGACTCCCTTGACCCGCAAGACATCCAACTTTTTCTGGAAGACTGTGGCCCTCTCGGGCTGGTTTGTGACAAGGTGGCGAATGTCAACTCATTCGGTTTCCCGGGCTGCTCCGCTATCTCTACGAGCGGATTCCACCACCAGGTGAGCGATACCGGCAGTTCGTTCGGTCTCCGCGCACTTTTCGGTGCGGTCAACAACGGCAATTTGCTGATCACGGGCGCGATCGTGGGCTACAGGCTTCAGGTCAGCCCGGCACCGGTGACTGCGACGTTTCTGGACGTCCCGGTCGGTCACTCCCAGCATCAGTTCGTCGAGGCACTGTTTGCGTCGGGTATCACCGCCGGCTGCGGGAGCGGGAATTACTGCCCCGACTCTGCGGTCACTCGTGGACAGATGGCCGTCTTCCTGGCGAAGGCGCTCGGCCTCCACTGGCCGAACTGAGCCGTGCGGCCGGAGTGCCGATAAGGCGACGGTGGCACGCGTAAGGTGCACCGAGCGGGAGGGCTCCAGCGTAGCTGAAACGTAGCTGTTCTCTCGATTCCACCGGGTGTCAGGTGGGGTCGGCGCTCTGAAGAAACCGGCCGCGCAGGGGTCAGTTGGTTTCTGCGTTTCCACCGTCTTACCCTTCGGAACCGAGTGGTCGGAGGCTCAAATCCTCTCGCCCCGACCAATCCCTTCAATCACGGGACGCTGCCACACTCCGTTACTTTGCGTCGCTCGTACTCAGACCGTAGCTGTTCTTGGGGGCGGAGGCGTCGAACCGTGTCCGCGGATCGCCTCCCGAGTCTCCTCCGTCGTGGTGATGTTGTAGCGGTCGAACACCTCGCGCGTCCTGTGGCCGGTGATCTCCATCGCCACAACCTGCGGCAGGCCGGAGCGAATCAGGTTCCGCACGGCCGACCGCCGAAAGTCATGGAGCTTGAGTCCTGGAACACCGACCGCCACGCACGCACGCTTCCAAGTCTTCCGCCAGTCACCGAGCGGCGTGCCGTCGCGGGGAAAGACGAAAGGGGAGAGCGCCGGGCCTGGCGTCTCGCCTCACTCGACGGGGGCCAAGTCGAACCATGTCGCACGATGGATCCGATTGCGATAGTGTGCCCGGTAATCATCCCCGACCGGACTCGCTGGCCGGCGTAGGCCAGAGAAGGAAAACATATGCGATCAATTTCGGGCACTGGGCGGATCCACGTAGCCAAGGCAGTGGGTCGAGGAATCGTATTCGGTTTGATGGTGTCCGCCTGGACACTGGCGGGAGTGGCTCAAGGCCAGAGTTTCTCGGGGGAGTTTCCCGTTCCCACGGAGGGAGCCGACCCCTCCATGATCGTCGCTGGCCCGGACGGCAACCTCTGGTTCACGGAACCCAGCGGCAATCGGATCGGGCGGATCACGACCGAACGGCGTGATCACGGAGTTCCCGCATCCGCAGGGCGGTTCCTTCCCGCGGGGAATTACGGCCGGCCCGGACGGCAACCTGTGGTTCACGGAAGCCAGTGCCAACAGGATCGGGCGGATCACGACGCACGGCGTGATCACGGAGTTCCGCGTGCGGACGCCCGACACCGACCCGTACGGAATCACGGCCGGCCCGGACGGCGACCTCTGGTTCACGGAGTTCGATGCCGACAAGATCGGGCGGATCACGACGGACGGTGTGGTCACGGAGTTCCCCCTCCCGAGCCTACTCCCGGACGGTATCCATTCCGGAACCCGCAATCCTTTGGAAATCATGGCCGGCCCGGACGGCAATCTCTGGTTCACGGAGGGCGTTCCGCAACCGATCGGGCGCATCACGACGCAGGGCGTGATCACGGAGTTCGACGTCCCGACGGCCGATTGCCCCGACCACGCTTCTTCGGACAACAGACCGATATCCCCGATTGCGGCCTGTCGGGAATCACAGCCGGCCCGGACGGCAACCTCTGGTACCTGAAGGCCAAGGCCAGTGCCGACGGGAGTAAGGTCGGCCGTATCACGACCTCAGGGGCGGTCACCGAGTTCCCCATCCCCTCATATTTTTCCGCGCCCTTTGGGATCACCTCCGGCCCCGACGGCAATCTCTGGTTCACGGAGAACAAGACCAACAAGATCGGGCGCATCACGCCCAACGGCGTGATCACGGAGTTCGTGATCCCGACCGATTCTTCCGGGCCCAGGGGAATCACGACAGGCCCCGACGGCTACCTCTGGTTTGCGGAGGCAGCGGGAAACAAGATCGGCCGGATGACCGCGTCTTCCACCGGGCCCTGCGTCGCGGACTCGACGACGCTCTGCCTCAGGGAGCGCTTCAAAGTTCAGCTCGCCTGGAGCGAACCGTCTCGGGGGCAGCGGCACGGGGACGGCCATCCCGCTGACCGAAGACACCGGCTACTTCTGGTTCTTCAACGGCGCCAACGTCGAGCTCGTCATCAAGGCCCTCGACGGCCACGAGCCTCAACGGCCATTACTGGGTCTTCTACGGCGCCCTTTCCAGCGTTCAATACACGATCACCGTCACCGACACGGTCACCGGAAACGTCAAGACCTACGAGAACCCCGCCGGAACGCTCGCGAGCGTCGCGGATACGTCGGCATTCGGCACCTCGCACGCCATTGTCGAAACCATCTCGGAGACCTCCCCCGAGGACATCGAGGCGCGTTCGGCCGAAGAGCTCTACGGCCTCTACGCAGCACTGACGCAGGCCACCGTCGCCCCGAAGGCCGTCGCCGCCGACGCCTGCACGGCCGCCGGTGGAACCACGTTGTGCCTGAACCAGTCACGCTTCCAGGTGTCCGTCGACTGGGAGGTGCCGAGCCAGGGTCGATCCGGTCACGGTACGGCCGTTCCTGTCACCGGCGACACAGGCTACTTCTGGTTCTTCAACCCCGACAACGTCGAGCTCATGATCAAGGTCCTCGACGGGTAACAACGGCCATTATTGGGTCTTCTATGGCGCCCTTTCCAACGTCCAGTACACGATCACGGTCACGGACACGCAAACAGGGGCGGTCAAGCCGTACACGAATCCGAGCGGCACGCTCGCCAGCGTCGCCGACATAACCGCGTTCTGACGGGTCTGCGGCCTATCGAACAGTCCAGGGAGATGAGGGGAGCGAAAAGCGACAGAGGTTAGACCACGGATTCGGTGATGCCCATCGCCGCGGCACACCGGTCCGGTTCAGGCTGTGTTTCCTGTTCAGGCGGCTCTTCCTCGGATGCCAGCTTTGGCCATCCGGGGCGGAGCCGCCTGATGCTTTGCATCGTTTCGGGATGGCGCCGCTTTGCATCAATTCGAGCGCGGCCTGACGTCGCCTCTTCGGTCCCACACCCAGTTCGCGGTTCGACAGCGCTGCGTCCCGCTCAAGCCTCTCGACACCGCGCAGGATCGTTTTTCGCCGCAGTCGCCATTCGGCAGAGCCGATCTGAGCGATCCCTCTATGGCTTCCGCCGCTTTGAGCCCTTCGGCGGTGAAGGATTGCTCGTCGATCCGATGAAGACCGATCTTGATTCTGGGCAACCGGGCTGCGCACACCAAAGGACGATGCGTCGACGAAGGCCCTCCTCGGCTTCCGGCGGGGTCTCAGTCCGGTTCTCATGACCGAGCCTGCAACGCCACGGGTGGAACACGACTCCGAGTGTCATATCGCCCCGCGAGGTCGGTGTGAAGAGTTGTCGACGAGAGCTTCACATGAACTTGAGGCACTCACTTCACATGGTGGAGGTGTACGAAACGTGCGGTATTGGCTCGTGGAGGCGTCCCGGAAGCTGAGAGCGGCCTAAATGACCCTCGGGAAGGAACTGCGCCGCGATAGGGTTGGCTCAACAACTGGAGGCACACGATGACGAGTCCGCGCAGCCAGCACAGCCAAGAACCCGCTGACCCCCGCCGGATCGCCGCCTGCCTCAAGGCCTGCGAAGGCGTCCCGACCGAGAAGCTCGAAGGTGACATCTGGCTCCGCCTGGTTGCCGCCTGCGTCCACGTGGACGACGACGAGGTTCGGGCGATCCTCGAGGAGCTCTCTCCTATCCGCCCGCGGCTTGTGAAGCGACCTTCCCCACCCGGGGCCTAGGAGTCGAAAGGAAGTCCCGTCGCGGGTCGTGGCCTAGCGACGTTTCCGCGCACCGCGACCGATGACACGGATCGCTTTTCGTCAGGGAACCCTTCCCAATCGCCTCACGGCTTCGCCTGTTGAGGCGGGCGCCCTCGGAGGAGATCAGTCGCGACCGCTCGGGTCCGAGCGCCCCGCTTAGCTCTGCAGCGAACTCCGGCTGTTCGGGAGTCCGTCTCGGGTTTCCGCAGCACGTATCCTCACTCG
Organism: uncultured Acidobacteriota bacterium; assembly: GCA_963723535.1. Taxonomy (GTDB): domain Bacteria; phylum Acidobacteriota; class Thermoanaerobaculia; order UBA5066; family Gp7-AA6; genus DAHUXD01. The sequence goes on along the minus strand of CAVRRE010000002.1, from coordinate 60,320 downwards.
ACCCCGGCTCGTCCACGTTGCGGTCTGTTACGTAGAAGTATCCTAGCTGTTCCGGCGCTCGGCGACTCCCGGCCGGCACACGGCGCGTGAGCGAACGCCGTCGGCTCAAGATCGGAGGTCCGACATGTCCGACCAGGACGACCGCCGCGACGGACCAGGCGAGCGAAAGCGCGTCCCCGGCCGGGGCGGGTACGTCAACCGGCGCCCTGGCATCGCGGTTCCAACAGATGTTCCCGGTCCTTTCCCCCGCCGAGATCGACCGCGTCCGCCGGTTCGGCGAGATCCGGCGGTTCCCGGCCGGCGAGTTCCTCAGCCGGACGGGAGAGGCGGTCCCCCCGATGTACGTGATCCTCTCCGGCCGCGTCGCGATCGTTCTCAGGGATGCGCTCGGGCAGGCGCTGCCCATGGCCACGGTCGCAGCGCAGATCGGGGCGCCCCTCGAGGAGCTGACCGAGGTGGTGCCGGGCGAGGTCATGGCCGAGCTTGGACATCTCTCCGGAAGGCCGGACGTGATTGCGCTCGACGCCCGGGCCATAGGCGACGTGGAGGCGATCGTCGTCCCGCCCGAGGCGCTGCGAACGTTGCTGGTTGCCGAAGCCGAGCTCGGCGAGCGCATCCTGCGCGCGCTCATCCTCCGTCGCGTGGCGCTGATCGAGATGGGTTTCGGAGGGCCGGTCCTGATCGGGGCCCTCAAGTCACCGGACGTGACGCGGCTGTCGCACTTCCTCGAACGCAACGGCATTCCGTTCCGGGTCGTCGATCCCGATGGAGACCCCGATGCCTCGCCGCTGCTCGCCCGCTATGCGCCCGAGCCGGGAGAGCTCCCGATCGTGGTCCTGCCGAAAGGAGCGGTGCTCAAGAATCCGACGAAGCAGGAGCTGGCGCGGGCCCTCGGTCTGGTAGCGACCAGCTTCCGCTCCGAGCCGTACGATGTGGCGATCGTCGGCGCGGGCCCGGCCGGGCTCGCCACAGCGGTCTACGGTGCGTCCGAGGGCCTCTCGATCCTGGTCCTGGAAAGGTCCGCGTTCGGAGGACAGGCCGGCGCCAGCGCGCGCATCGAGAACTACCTGGGCTTTCCGACCGGCGTGTCGGGGCAGGCGCTGATGGGGCGCGCGTTCACGCAGGCCCAGAAATTCGGGGCCGAGTTCAGCCTGTCCACCGAGGTCACCCGGCTGGACCGCACGTCGGAGAGCTCGGGCCCCGATCCCGTGCACATCCTCGAGCTTGCCGACGGCCGGCGGGTCCGGGCGCGCGCGGTCGTGGTCGCCACCGGCGCGCTCTATCGTCGTCCTGAGATTCCGAACCTGGCGCAGTTCGAGGGCCGCGGCGTCTCGTACTGGGCCTCGCCGGCCGAGGCCCGGCTGTGCCGCAACGAGGACGTGGCCCTCGTGGGCGGAGGAAACTCGGCGGGCCAGGCGGCCGTGTTCCTGGCGAGCCACGCGCGTCAGGTGCGCGTGCTCGTGCGCGGGCCCGGGCTCTCGAGCACCATGTCGCGCTACCTCATCGATCGAATCGCGGCCACACCGAACATCGCGGTCCTCTGCGATACCGAGGTCGTCGAGCTTTTCGGCGCACCCGACGACGGTCTGAACGGCGTGCGTTGCCGCAACCGGCGCACGGGTGCCGAGGAGCAGCACGCCATCGCCCACCTGTTCCTCTTCACCGGCGCCGATCCGGCGGCGAGCTGGCTCACCGGCTGCGGCATTCCCCTCGACCAGAAAGGGTTCGTCCGAACCGGCGCCGACGTGGGTTCGACCGAGCGAATACCGCTGCCACTGGAGACCGGGGTCGAGGGGATCTTCGCCGTCGGCGATGTCCGTTGCGGTTCAGTGAAGCGTGTGGGGGCGGCCATCGGGGAGGGGGCGGCGGTCGTCGGCCAGCTCCACACCTTCCTCGCCCGGCGCGGCTCTGCGTCTGGTGCGGCGTTCGCTCCTAGGCAAGAACCGCGATGCCCTGACCCGCGAGCGTCGCCGCGCGCGCGGAGGAATCCAGAGAAGGCCTTATGGAGGACCAGTCTTCGGCTTCCTTCTCCGCTTCCGGGTTGGTTGCTCGGAGCTTTCGGAGCCTGCGAAGATCCAGGTTTTCGCGCTGCAGCCTGATTCGGCGCAGTGGAGCGCCAGCCGGCGCCGCGGGCCTTCGCTTGCCTCAGACGGTAGCTCGGTGAGGTTCTCGTGTCCCTGGGCGCAACGCCACGGGTGGACCATCATTGGAGCCTTTCGCCCCGATGCGAAGCCAACGTGAAGATCCCAATCGCAGCCGGTGGTAGTTTCCGGAGAAGGGACGTCAGGGAGGAGCAGGGCATGGCTACGAAAGCGGTGGTTCTTGTGCACGGCGGCTTCGTCGACGGGTCCGGCTGGGAAGGCGTCTACAGGATCCTCAGGAAAGAGGGCTTCAAGGTTGGTGTCGTCCAGAACCCGACGACTTCGCTCGCCGACGACGTCGCCACCACTCGGCGCGTCATCGCCTCGATGGGTGAGCCGGTCGTCCTCGTGGGCCACTCCTACGGTGGCGCCGTCATTACCGAGGCCGGCACGGACCCCAAGGTCGCGGGCCTCGTCTACATCACGGCATTCGCTCCGGATCAGGGCGAGTCGGTGCAGACGCTCATCAAGGATCCTCCGCCCGGAGCTCCGGTGCCACCGATCCTCCCTCCTCAGGATGGATTTCTCTTTCTCGATCACCTAAAATTCGCCGCCTCCTTCGCCGCGGACGTGGACGCCGAGCAGGCCGCGTTTATGGCGGATTCACAAGTGCCGTGGGGCGTCGAAGCCCTCAGCGGGGCGATCACGAAGCCGGCCTGGAAGGCGAAGAAGAGCTGGTACTTCGCGCGACAGACGACAGGATGATTCCCGTCGCCGCCCAGCGCCAGATGGCAAAGCGCGCAGGTTCGGTTTTGACCGAAGTGGGCGGTAGTCACGCGGTCTACGTTTCAAACCCGGCGGCGGTCGCGGACATCATCATGAGGGCCGCCAAGGAAGTCTGATCGGGCCGTTCGCACCCGCCGTTCGTCACCGCTCAGTACCTTCCTCGTGGACGGCGACAAGATGTATTCGCGAATTTTTGCCGGTGCGGCCAAGAGATAGGCGCGACGATCTTGAGGGTTCGCCTGAGCTGCTCATCTGTGGTCACCGCTGGCGTTGGCGGTGTACTCCATTCATTGCCCTGACGACGCGGTTCGGAAGCGGCCGGGGTTTCATGAATTCTCGTTTGCTGTTGACGCTTCAAGTCGTCGTCCCGCCACCACAGAAGCTCGGCGCCGTGCCCCATGGAACACGCGTGATCGCTCCGATCACGGGCGGCACCTTCGAAGGCCCCCGGCTGCGCGGCAAAGTTGTGCCGGGCGGAGGAGACTGGACCCTCCTGCGGTCCGACGGGGTCCTCGAGCTCGATCTGCGAATCACGCTCGAGACCAACGACGGCGCCTTGATCCGCATGACGTCCTTCGGACTCCGCCATGGACCACCGGAGGTAATGGCCGCGCTCGCCCGAGGCGATTCCGTCGATCCGTCCAGGTACTACTTTCGGACTGCGCCTATGTTCGAAACGAGCGCGCCGCCATATGCGTTTCTGAACCGCTTGATCGCGATCGCGTCGGGCGATCGGCGCGCGAGCGGGCCGATCTACACCATCGACGAAGTTCTCTAGCGATGCGCGAACGCGAAGGCGAGGGAAGGCAACCGATGGGCCTGCGCCGAAGAGACGTGCTCAAGGCCATGGCGGCGCCCCTCATCGCCGGGACCACGAGGGCCCTGGCCCCCCATCGTGCCACCGCTCAGGACTCCTCGGCCAGCGCCAACGGGAAAGAGGCTGCCATGAACTCGCGACCATTGATGACGGTGAGAATCGCCGCGGCTCCGCCGCAAAAGCTCGGTGCGGTGCCTCATGGCATTCGCACCTTCGTGCCGGTGACCGGAGGCAGTTTCGAGGGCCCGCGGCTTCGCGGCAAGATCCTGCCCGGGGGAGGCGACTGGTTTTGTTGCGCCCCGATGGTGTCCTCGAGCTGGACCTGCGCATCACGCTGGAGACCGACGATCGCGCCCTGATCTACATGACGTTTCTGGGGTTGCGTCATGGCCCGCCCGACGCGATCGCTCCCTGGATCGCGGCGAGGTCGTCGATCCCGCGCGATACTACTTTCGGACGCTTCCGAGATTCGAGACCTCGGCGGAGGCATACGCCTTCCTGAACCGCATCGTCACCGTCGGTGTCGGCGAAGCCCGCTCGGACGGAGCCGTTCATCGGATCGACGAGATACTCTGAAGACGTGCACGCGCGGCACGGGCGAACATCGGCGTGCTCTCCCAATGAGTTTCAGGCGCTACGGCAACCGTCGTCGCGCTCGAGGAGGATTCGGATGAGTATCGCGGCCGAGCTCTTGCAACGACACATCCAGACCCTGGTCGACGATCATCCGCAGTGGCAGACGCTAATCGCCGACGACATCCTGTGGGAACTCGCTTACGCACCCGCCATCGGCCATCCCGCAAAGCTGTCGGGCCGCGACGAGGTGCTTCGCCACGTGAAATGGTTCCTGGGGGCGGTCGACAACTTCCGGTTTATCGATCCGAAGGTCTCCGCGTTTGCAGACTCGCAAGCGGCCGTGGCGCAGGTCAAGGCCGAAGCTTTGATCAAGCCCACCGGCCGCGTTTACCGCCAGGAGTACGTCGTGTTCCTGCGTGCCGCCGGCGACAAGATCGCATACCTTCGGGAATATTTTGACCCCACACGAGCGGCCAAAGCGATGGATGGCCGATTCTCGATCTTGAGCCGTGGTTCTGGCTGCTCGACGTTCTCCTGAGAGTCACCCGCCTCGGCAGAGGGCGGTTGCCTTGTCGCTCCCAGGATCGCCGGGCGAGCCGCCGGCACCGCCGCCCGGCGCAAGCGACGCGGCAAGCCAGGTCGCCCCCCTCTCGAAGCTCCGCACGGGCGCCGCGGATCCATAATATGCCTTGACAGGCATATGAACTCTGTGAGTATATACGCGACGTGGAATCGTCGTTCGCCATCATCGCGGAGCCGAACCGCCGGGCCATCCTCGAGCCTGCTGGCGTCGTCGGAGCAGTCCGTCGGCGAGATCGAGCGCCAGCTGCGGATGCCGTCAGACCGTCGGTGTCCAAGCACCTCCGCGTGCTGCGCGAGGCCGGCTTCGTGGAGTCGCGCGTCGAAGCCCAGCGGCGCGTCTATCGGATCCGGCCCGAGCCGCTCAGGGAGGTCGATGCCTGGCTCGCTCCGTTCCGGCGCTTCTGGACGGCCCACGTCGATGCGCTCGAACGCCATCTCGATCGGATGGGATGCACCAGGCACCCAAGGAAAGGAAAGAAGCGATGAGCAACCGTGAGACAGTACGTGCCCGGCCCCGCAGCCGGAGCCGAGGTCCGGAAGGACGGCGAGAAGTGGACGCTCATTCTCGTCCGAGACCTCCGTCATCCGCCGGCGAAGGTGTGGCAGGCGCTGACCGATCCTGCGCAGCTGTCCGAATGGGCGCCGTTCGACGCCGATCGGAACCTGGCCGCCGTGGGGCCGGTGAAGCTCTCGACGGTCGGGACGCCGACGCCGCAGGTCTCCGAGACCACCGTGAAGCGGGCCGAGGCGCCGAGGCTGCTCGAGTACAGCTGGGGTGGCAACGACCTCCGGTGGGAGCTCGAGCCGCTCGGCAGCGGCACGCGCCTCACGCTCTGGCACAACATCGATCGCCGCTTCATCTCGTGGGGCGCCGCGGGCTGGCACATCTGCTTCGACGTCCTCGATCGGCTCCTCGCGGGTGAGCCGATCGGACGCATCGTCGGCCCCGAGGCCATGAAGTTCGGCGGCTGGCAGCGATTGAACGCCGAGTACGCAAAGCAGTTCGGCGTCGAGACCCCCGGTTGGCCGCCCAACGCCCCGAAGCATTGAAGGGGAGGAAGAACCCATGGAATCGACCCTGCAGAAGCCGGCCCTCGTCGCCGCCAAGACCACCCCAAAGCCAAGACCATCGTCTATTGGATCGTCACCGCGCTCTTCTGCCTGCAGATGGGCTTCACCGCCTACGCGCAACTGCGCCTGCCGCAGGTGGCGGAGGCGTTCACCCACCTCGGCTTCCCCGCCTACTTCCGGGTGGAGCTCTCGTGGGCCAAGCTCCTCGGCGTGGTGCTGCTGCTTGCGCCGGTGCCGGCGCGGCTCAAGGAGTGGGCCTACGCCGGCTTCGCCATCAACCTCGCCTCGGCGCTCATCGCCCACTTCGCGGTGGGCGATGGCCCGGAGGCGTGGGGCTGGGCGGCGGCCACCGGCGTGCTCTGGGGGCTCTCGTACTTCTTCTGGCGCCGCCTGCAGGCCACGCCGGCGAGCGCCTGACCGTCGCAGCGGTGCCCGAGCGGTTAGGATCCGTAGAGAGTGGAGTGAACACAATGGCCGGCAAGACGTCCAAGAAGTCGGCGAAGGTCGCAAAGAAGGCCGCCGCCAAGCAGGTCGCTGCGAAGGCGGCCAAACCGCGCAAGGCGGTCGCAAAGTCATCAGCCAGGAGCAAACGCCCCGCGGTGGCCGCGAAGCCGACCCTCCTCGCAGGCGGCAACCCTCAGATCGCGAAGGCCGACGGCGACGCCCCCGTGCAGGCCTACATCGCGGCCATGCCGGGCTGGAAGCGCGACGTCGGGCGCCGCCTCGACGCGCTCATCGCGCGCACCGTCCCCGGCGTGCGCAAGGCGGTCAAATGGAACTCGCCCTTCTACGGAGTCGAGGGCCAGGGCTGGTTCCTCAACTTCCATACCTTCACGAACTACGTCAAGGTGGCTTTCTTCCGCGGCACGTCGCTGCGTCCTGTCCCGCCCGGCGAGTCCAAGCACAAGGAAGTGCGCTACCTCGACATCCACGAGGACGACCAGCTCGACGAGTCGCAGTTGGCGACGTGGATCCGGCAGGCGGCCGCCCTGCCCGGCTGGGTCCCGTAGCGCCGGCAGGGATCCTCACAAGCTGAGCGCCAGCGAGATTGGTGCGAGATTTGGAGCTGAACATGAAAAAGCCCGGCCCGGTGGAATCGCTCGCCTCTGCATTGATCGACGAGAAGATCAAGGAACTTGGGGACTGGCGCGGGAAGACGCTCGCGAAAGTGCGCGAAATCATACACGAGGCAGACCCCGAGATCGTCGAAGAGTGGAAGTGGATGGGGACTCCCGTCTGGTCCCACGGCGGCATCGTCTGCACGGGAGAGACGTACAAGAACGTCGTCAAGATGACATTCGCCAAGGGAGCTGCGTTGAAGGACCCTGCAGGTCTATTCAACTCCAGCCTCGACGGGAATGTCCGGCGCGCCATCGACATCCACGAAGGCGAGAAGGTCGATGCGGCGGCCTTGAAGGATCTCATCCGCGCTGCAGTGGCGCTCAATCTCGTCATGGGCAAGAGCAAGCCGAAGCCCCGGCGAGCGAGCAGCAAGCGGGCCGACTAGCTACATCGCCGGTCCCGGCCATCTCTGCTCCCGGCGGGGCGGCGTCTCCGCCGATGATGCCGCCGCGCGGCGACGCGTCCCTCTTTCGGATTGCTGGTCGATCGCTGATCCAAAACCGGTTTGACCGCCTCCGCGCGAAGCGAGATGCTGGCGAAGGAGGGTCCCATGCTGTATTCCCCACGCCAGCAGGATCGTCGCCTCCTGCGAACGACGTTTCGATTCTCTTTCGTGCTGCTTCTGTTCGCCGTCACCCAGGCCCGCGCTCAGACGATCACGGAGTATCCGGTTCCGACGCCGGCCTCCGTGCCGTTGGACATCACCGCCGGTCCGGACGGCAATCTGTGGTTCACCGAATTTACCCCCGGCGTTCGAACGATCGGCCGGATCACTCCGGAGGGAGCCATCACGGAGTTCCCGCTGCCCCCCAATCCGGCGAACGGACCGTTCGGAATCGCAGCGGGCGCCGACGGGAACCTCTGGTTCACTCTGGCCCCTCTCGAAGACGTCCCCGGGAATTCAGCGATTGGCCGGATCACGCCGGACGGCACCAGTACCGAGTTCCCGCTGGCCGATGGGAGCGAACCTCTTGGAATCGCGGCGGGCCCCGACGGAAACCTCTGGTTCGTTCTGGCAGGCACCAACGCCATCGGCCGCATCACGACGTCGGGGGTCTTCACGGAGTTCCCGATCCCGACCGCCCTCAGCGCGCCCGCGGCCATCGCTGCCGGAGCCGACGGAAACCTGTGGTTCACCGAGCTCGATGCGAACAAGATCGGCCGCATCACGACGTCGGGGGTCATCACCGAGTTCCCGATTCCGACGCCCGGCAGCCAACCGGCGGAAATCACTGCCGGTCCGGACGGAGCCATCTGGTTCAACGAGCTTGCCGCCAACCAGATCGGCCGCATCACGACCGCAGGGATCGTCACCGAGTTCCCGGTTCCGACGCCGAATGCCTTCCCCGAGGGGGGAGAAATCGTCGCCGGCCTCGACGGAAACCTGTGGTTCACGGAGAACTCGGCCAACAAGATCGCCCGCATGACGACGTCGGGGGTCGTCACGGAGTTCCCGGTCCCGACGCCCGACAGCGGGCCCTCCGCCATCGCCGCGGGACCCGACGGAAACATCTGGTTCACCGAAGAGCTCGGCAACAAGATCGGCCGGATCACGACCGGACCCGGGACCCTGCGCGCCGGACGAGCACACGCTGTGTCTGAACAACGACCGCTTCTCGGTCACCGCGTCGTTCCGACTCACGCCGACGGGTCCGACGGTCCAGGCCACGGCGGTGGAGTTGACCGGTGACAGCGGCTACTTCTGGTTCTTCGAGCCGAACAACGTCGAGCTGGTGGTGAAGGTTCTCAGGGCGTGTGCCGCGCCGTTCGACTCGTACTGGTTCTTCGCCGGCGGGCTGACCAATGTGGAAGTCGAAATCACGGCCATGGACAGGCACACGGGCGAGACGAAGATCTACAGAAACGAACTGGGCACGCCTTTCGCGCCGATCCAGGACACGGCGGCGTTCTCGACTTGTCCCTGATCGTCGACGGTTCAAGAGTCAACCGACCGCCAGGCTGTGCCCGGCGTTGGGGAGCGACGTCCAGCCGCGTACCTCAGGGACAGCCGGCCTGGGCTGGCAGTCCCTCTTTTCGACTTCGTTGGGGATCCGAGGTCGCCGGAGCTCAGGGGAGGGTCGGGCGGCAGAATGATGACCCGAACCTGGGAGCCCGCCGGACCGAGGTAAAATGCGTGCAAAGTCCAGAATGCGAACAAACGCCGCGACCCCCCAGGCCCCCGTGCGGCGCGTGTCGTCCGAGTCGTCGCCGCTCGTTCTGGAGCCGGCGACCGTGGCGCGGGCGCTCGCAGCGGCCGCGCTGCTCTTTATCCTGCTCAGCACGGCGGGGCAGCTGGTCAAGTTCCTGACGGGGCACAACGAGCTGATGGGGCTGCTGTCGCTCACGTACGTCGACCACGAGAGGAATCTCCCGACGTTTTTTTCATCTCTGCTCCTGGTCGCGGCGTCGGCCGCTCTCGCGCTCGCCGCCGCCATGGCGAGGAAGCACCGGGCGCCGGACACGCCGCGCTGGGCCATCCTCGCTCTGGGATTCCTCTACCTCGCGTTCGATGAGGCCATGGCGCTCCACGAACAGATGCGCACTCCTTTCCTCGCGCTCCTCGGCCGCAGTGCGGAGTCCGAGCTGCCCGAGGCCTACTGGGCAATCCGCGCCCTCGCCGCGATGGCAATCCTCGTTCTCCTCTTCGGGAAGTTCCTGCTGCGCCTTCCGGCGCGGACGCGCTACACGTTCGTGATCGCCGGAGCGCTCTACTTCGCCGGGGCCGCAGGCCTGGATATCCTGGGCCTCCAGTGGGCCGGGCGCACGGGCGGCAGAATCTGACGTATGTCCTCCTCGCCACTCTGGAGGAAACCCTGGAGATGGCTGGCGTGATCGTCATGATCTACGGCGTGCTCGCCTACGTCCGCGACACGTGGGGCGAGGTCCGGCTCACGTTCGGAGACGCGGCTTCCGCCCGGACCTCCGCTCCGCGCTGACCGCCGTCCGGGGACTCCGGCGCGATAACGTCTGGGGATTCCGAGGAGGCGCCGATGGCCCAGTTCACCGTCAATCCGAATCGTTTCGATCCGTACAAGAAGTTCAAGTTCCGAGTGAAGTGGGACGGCCGCTATGTCGCCGGCGTCAGCCGCGTCAGTAGTCTCAAACGAACCACGGAAGTGGTGGAGCATCGCGAGGGAGGGGACCCCAGCTCGTCCCGGCACTCGCCCGGCCTGACGAAGTACGATCCGATCCGTCTCGAGCGCGGGGTCACGCACGACTCGGCGTTCGAGGACTGGGCCAATCAGGTCTGGCGGCTGGGAGCTCCGCCCGGCAGCGAGGTGGCCCTCGCGAGCTTTCGCAAGGACGTCGAAATCGAGCTCCACAACGAAGCCGGCCAGCTCGTGATCCGGTACAAGGTCCATCGCTGCTGGGTGTCGGAGTACCAGGCTTTGCCGGATCTCGAGGCCGACTCCAGCGGCGTCCTGCTTCAGTCCATCACGCTCGAGCACGAAGGGTGGGAGCGGGATACGTCGGTCGTGGAGCCGAAGGAGCCCTCGTCCACGGCTTGAGAAGGAGCCGAAAGGTCGGGAAGGCAGTTAAAATCGGAGAGCTCCCGCGCGACAACGGAGGGTGAGATCGACGCCATAACGCTGAAGCCGTCTTCCGTGGCCCGCGCGCTCGGCGGAGTCGCCGTCTTTCTCGTTCTGCTGAGCGTCGGCGCGGAGTTGTTCAAGATCCTGACTGGCCATGACGAGGTCCTGGGGCTGCGGTCCCTCGTTCTCCTCGACCGGGAGCGGAACATCCCGACTCTCTTTTCGGCGCTCCTGATGGTCTTCGCCGCCCTCGTCGCCGGGGTGATCGCCGTGCTGGCGAAGAAGAACAAGGCGGGGGAGGTTTGGAAATGGGCCGTGCTTTCTGCCGGGTTCCTGTACCTCGCTTTCGACGAGGACCTGTCCCTTCACGAGCGGCTGAGCATCCCGGTGGAGAAGATGCTCGGCAGCGGCGCGCTCGGTTTCTCGCACTCCTACTGGGCCATTCCGGGGCTGGCGGTGGCCCTGCTTCTGGGACTGTTCTTCCTCCGGTTCCTGCTGCGTCTGCCTGCGAAAACGCGATGGACGTTCGTGATCGCGGGGATCCTGTTTCTCGGGGGGGCGGTGGGCTTCGAGCTCATCGGCGGCGATTACTGGGACACGCACGGCGGGAAAGAGACCCTGGGCTACATCCTGATCGCGACGGTCGAGGAGGCCCTCGAGATGGCGGGGGTCATCCTGTTCATCTACGGGCTGCTGACGTACCTCGCCGACAAGTACAGCGAGGTCCGGTTCCTCCTCGACGAGCGCCGCCGCGAGGACACGCGGACACGCGCCGCCGGGGTTTGACGGCCCGCGACGCGGCGCCGCCGAAGGGTTCGGACGGCGCCGATTCGTAGGTCCTACGTCAGTTTGTCGGGGAACTGCTTGATGATTCCCTCGCTCAGCATGTCGGCCATCTTCATGATCTGCTCCTCGACACGGTCGAAGGCCGCGACGTCGCCTTTCCAGTCTTTCTTCAGGCGCATTTCCAGTTCCGTGGTCGTCGCGGCGAGATGGTCGCGCATCATGGACTTCATTTCAGCCGCCGGCCAGTTCTGTGGGTTCGCCGCGCTGAGGAACACCGCGATCTCGTCTGCATTGGCGTTCCATTTCGTCTTGGCGGCTTCCACCTTGGCGGTGTCGCCGGCCTTGGCGCCTTTCACGATGTCCGCCGCGATCAGGATGTGCTCCCTCAGCAGGCCGGTGAGCTTCGTGCCGGCGGCGTCTCCGTAGAACGGCTTGATGGCGTTGCCGATGTCGGTCTGGTTCTGAAGGAGACGCTCGGTCGTCGCCGTGGCGTCCGGCAGATCGGACAGGGTGCTGATGATGAACAGACCGGGTCCAGACCACGTGGTCGTCCCACAGCCGGCGCATCCCTTCGCGCAACTGGTCCGCCTTCGAGGCTGTGGGGACGTGAGCCAGGGCGAGTGCAGAGCCGATCACGAGCAGGGAGGAGACGAGGAGGGTTCGACGCTTCATGGAAGACTCCTTTCGGAAAGGGACTGGGTGGGATCGCTCACTCATCAAGCGAATAGAGTCGCGAGGGCTTCCGGCGTGGCGCGTCACGGGTGCAAATGCCCGGGCGGCTTTCGATGCAATCGGGGTGCCCGGACGAGCCGGCCCGCGGAGACTCCCTGAACGGAGCGCCTAGGGGTCGCGCTTCCGCTCGACGCAGGGCGACGTTCTCGGACGCACGCTCGCCTCCGTCACGTGCCGCGGCACTGCCGGGACGGACTTAGCGCTGCAGCCGGGCCAGGCCGCCGGGCAGGACTTCCGCGTCTCCGGAGACGAGCTCCTTGCGGAAGTCGCCGACGTCGAACGTGAGCGCGCCGGACTCGAGCTGGCCGGAAACCGCGCCGCCCGTGCATCCGACCATGTTGACGGTGCCTTGCAGCAGGTTCCCGGTGACCGTGCCTCGGAAGGCGCCCCCGATCCCGCAGCCGGTGGCCCTGAAAATGCCTCGGACCTCGTTGCCTGTCTGCGTGAGCGAGGCCGACGCCGCGCCGTTCGTGCAGAGCGTGGAATCGTTCGACTCGTAGGTTCCGTTCCAGTCGCCCGAGAGGTCGGCCCCGACGACGACGGGACCGGGACCCGCGACGTCGTTCGAGTCGTTGCACGCGGCGATGAGGATCGCAGCGGCGGCGGCGATCGACGCGACGATGACTCGTGTGCGCGGAGAGGCTCGCATACGTGCTCCTCGCGGTGGCGAACCGGCGCCACCGATTCTTGGAACATCCTTAGCACCATTCGCGCGAGAAGGTATCGGCCCAAATGATTCCTCCATGTGGCGGACAACTTCCTGTTGACTTACGCCTCATTTGCGCCTATGCTGATTTTCGAGGCCGATGGGCTGGCCCGCGCAGGCCTGCGGGCAGCCGCGGTGGTTCCCTCGGCCTTATTTTTTATGGCTCATGATGAGTTCGTCTGGCTAAATAAATTAGGGAACCTATGAATCTCACCAAACGCCAGAAGGAAATCCTCGACTTCATCCGCAGCTACCGCGCGAGCCACGGCATCTCTCCGACGCAGCGCGAAATCCGCGAGAGTTTCCGGCTCTCCTCCTTCGGCACCGTGCAGAAGCACCTGAAGCGGCTCGAGGAGAAGGGGGCCCTCTCGCGGGAGTGGAACCGCAGCCGCGGGATTGCTCCCAAGGAGGAGACGGGCGGCGCCCGCGGCGTGCCGCTGCTGGGCCTCGTGGCCGCGGGCCGGCCGATCGAGCCTTTCCCCAACGAGGAGTCGATCGAGGTTCCCGCCACGCTTCTCGGAAAGGGCGACCATTTCGTGCTGCGCGTCCGAGGGGAATCGATGGTCGAAGACGGCATCCTCGACGGCGACTACGTCGTCGTGGCCAAACGGGCCAAGGCGGAGAGCGGCCAGACGGTGGTCGCGCTGGTCCGCGGCGAGGCGACGCTCAAGCGCTACTACGCGGAGGGCGCGCGCGTGCGCCTGCAGCCCGCCAACTCCGCGATGCGCCCGATGACGGTCGATGCGCGGGACGTGACGATCCAGGGCGTCGTCACCGGCCTGATCCGCGACTACGCGCGGGCCGCGCGCGGGTGAGGGGTCGAGGCCGGCCCGCCGGCGGGGGCTCCCGCGGGCGGCGAGGCGGCGCCAACCCTGAATCGCTGCGGTAGAATTCGTCCCTCTTAAAGGCGACGTACCCAAGTGGTTAAGGGAGAGGTCTGCAAAACCTTTATTCGGCGGTTCGAATCCGCCCGTCGCCTCCACTTCTTCGGAGTCTTAGGAGGCTCGTCCGACTTCGCCGGAGTGGCGGAATTGGTAGACGCACGGGACTTAAAATCCCGAGGGCTGAAAGGCCCGTGCCGGTTCGAATCCGGCCTCCGGCACCACTGACCCGGTCATGAACGGTGTTACGACGGAAACGGCTTCCGCCTTCCAGCAGAGGCTCGGCTACACCTTCCGCAGCCTCGACCTGCTCGAGCGGGCGCTGACGCACAAGTCCTTCTCGAACGAGAATCGGGAGCTCCGCTCGCCCAACAACGAGCGCCTCGAGTTCCTGGGCGACGCGGTTCTGGGCTTCGTGATCGGCGACCTGATCTATCGCTCCTTCCCGAACCTCCAGGAGGGCGCCCTCTCGAAGATCAAGGCGCACCTCGTCTCGGCCAACATGCTGTCGACAAAGGCGCGCGGCCTCGAGATCGGCCGCTTCCTGAGGATGGGCGCCGGAGAGGCCCGCTCCGGCGGCGCGGAGAAGCTCTCGCTGCTGGCCGACGCCTTCGAGGCCGTCGTGGCGGCGATCTACCTGGACGGCGGCGCTTCCGCGACCGAGGCCTTCGTGCGCCGCGTCTTCGAGCCCGAGGTCGCGGTCATCGACATCGGCGACCTCTCCTTTCACGACTACAAGACGACCCTGCAGGAAGCCGCCCAGAGCCTGGGGCTCCCGCTGCCCGAGTACCGGGTCATCGAGGAGTCGGGGCCCGACCACGAGAAGGCCTTCGTCGTGGAGCTCGCCTGGGACGGCGAGGCCTTCGCCCGCGGCCAGGGGCCTTCCAAGCGCGAGGCGCAGCGAAAAGCGGCGAAGGAAGCGCTGAAACGGCTGGGACGACTCCCGGCCTGAGTCGAGTGCGGTCGAGGGAAGGGTAGACAGCGCCCTACTGGGCGCGCTCGACCCGCTTCAGGAACGCGTCGGCGTCCTCGAAGCCCACCAGGCGCATGTCCTTCTGCTCCTGGCCCGACGCATCCAGGAAGATGACCGTCGGGACGCCGAGGATGGCGAACCGCTCGGCCAGAGCCACCGTCTCGGGCGAACCGAGCCTGGTCATGTCGGCCTTGAACAGGTCGCGGCCGGCGAGCGCCTTGCGGACCCGCTCGTCCGAAAACGTGCGCTTTTCGAGCTCGAGGCAGGGGAGGCACCACTCCGCCGAAAAGTCGATGACGGCGGGGCGGCCCGTTCCCGTGACGGCCGCTCCGGCGCCCACCGGGTAGGGTTGCCAGCCCGAGAGCGTGCGCGGGACGAAGAAGATCGCGATCGCGAGAAACAGCGCGGCGACTCCGACGCGGAGCGGCCAGCGGAGCCCGTACCCTCGCACCAGGATGGCCACGAGGCCGACGGCAAGAACGATCGGGAGCAGCCACAGGCCCGCCGGACGCGGCAGGACGCTGCGAAGGAAATAGGCCGCCATCGCGAGCAGGATCCAGCCGAAGACCTTTTTGACCGACTCCATCCAGGCGCCGGCACGAGGAAGCCGGGAGAGGCTTCCGGAGAAGGCGCCGAGGAAGAGGTACGGCAGACCGAGCCCGAGCGAAAGCACGAAGAACAGGAGCAGGCCGAGGCCCGGATCCTGGCGTGCCGCCACGAAGGCGAGCAGCCCCACGATGAACCCCCCGACGCAGGGCGCGGCCACGACTCCGACGAAGAGACCCATGCCGAAGGCCCCGGCCGCTCCGCTTCGCGCGCCGGCGCGGTTCATGAGGAACGAGGGCATCCGGATCTCCCAGTATCCGAACATCGAGAGGGCCATGAGCACGAGAACGCCCGCGATCCCGGTGAGAACCAGCGGATTCTGGAGCAGCGAGCCGAAGAGCTTGCCCGAGAGCGCCGCCGCGACTCCGAGGGCGGAGTAGGTCGCCGCCATGCCGAGGACGTAGAGCGCGGAGAGCCCGAAGGCGCGCGAGGTCGAGCCGCCGGCCTCGCGCGAGAAGAATCCGACCGTCAGCGGAATGACGGGATAGACGCAGGGAGTCAGGTTCAGACGCGAGGCCGCCGAGAAAAACGGTCAGGAGAACGAGCAGGAGGCCCCGCTTTTCGAGGAGAGCCTGGAGCTCGCCGCCGGCCGCGCCCGGAGCCGCGCCCGCGGCCGCGCCGCCCTGGACCCGGCGGGCTTCCGAAAGGGGCACGGCGCCTCCCGCGAGGGGAGCCGCCGGATCGGCCGTGGAGGCTGCCGGTCCCGGCGCCGCGCCGGTCGAGCCGGCTCCGGTGCGGAAGGGCGACGCTCGCCGGTGCGAGGCACTGCGTATCGTTGCAGGCCTGGTACTCGACGGAGCCCGAGAGAGAAGGCGTCGAGGCTCCGGTCCACTCGAGGGGGACCTCGATCGTGAAGTCGTGCGCATAGACCGAGAGGGGCGTCTCGGAAAACGAGAACTTCTCCATCTTCCCTTCGGGAAAGCGCGGCTCCCCGAACTTCACGCCGGGCGCGCCGCGAGCGTGACGGTCGTCGGGATCAGGTACTCCTCGGAGGGTTTGTGGCTGTTGACGTGCCAGCCCGAGGCGAGCGTCGCGCGAAGACGCAGGGTGCCGCGGCCGGCCTCGGTTCCCGAAGCCACGGAGGCGTCGACCTTGAGCAATGTGGCCGGGTCGGGGACCGCGGCGGCGGCGGAGCGTGCCGCCGCGACGCCGAGAAGAAGCAGGAGGATCGTTGCGCGCTTCACGAAACGCCCTAGGGAGACGCGGACGCCGGCGTGAGCCGCGCGATGAAGGACTGCACCTGCGCGAGGTACTTGGAGTCCGGGTGGTCCTTCACGAACTTCTTGTAGAGCGCGAGGGCCTCCTCCGGCCGGTTCTCCGCCAGCGGGATCTGCGCGCGGAAGAGCTCGGCGTGCTCCTTCTGCTCCGGGTTCTTCGTCGTGGCGATGAGCTGATCGATCGACTTGCGCGACGCGGCGGAGTCGCCGAGCTCGAGCTCGACCGCGGCGAGGGATTCGAGAGCGGCCTCGCGCACGCCCGCGCCGGGGTTGGGCGCCACGGACGCGCGCTTCAGCCGCGGCAGCGCGGCCTTCGGGTCCTTGCGGGCATAGAGCTCGACGCCCGTCGCGAGCGCCTCGTTCGCCGAGAGCGTGGCGATGTCCTGGGAGTCGACCTTCTTGGCGAACTGGCGGTAGAGGTCGAGGTCCTTGTGCACGTGACTGTAGAACTCCGGGGCGTTCTTGAATCCGTCCATGAGGAAAACGAGGCGGCCCTGCGGCGTCGTGATCAGGATCGAAGGCGCAGTGGCCACACCGTAGAGCTCCTGCAGCGGCTTCGAGTCCGGGAAGTCGTAGCGCACCTTCACGGGCACCATCCCGATGAGAAGCGCCTCGAAGTCGAACGCGGGGTAGAGCAGGCTCTGCATGCGACGGCAGTCATCGCAGCCGGGACTCTCGAACTCATAGAAGACCAGCTTGTTTTCGGCGGTCGCGCGCTGGCGGGCCTCTTCGGCGCGTCTGGGCCCATTTGGCGTTACCGGGGCTCTTGACCGGACGATTCGGGTCGGGATTGGCGCTCGGAGGGGGAGCCTGCGGAGGGGCGTCCTGCGCCGCTCCCGACGGCGCGGCGAGGAGGCCCGCGACGGCGAGCAGAACGGCCGCGGGCGCGGTGAGACCGCCTCGGCTCCGAATTATTGGATACATCTGGCGACCAAACCTCCTCGACCGCTGCGGAATTCCCGAACGGCGGCCGAACACCCTATGATCTCGCACGATGACGACACTTCGAAAGCTCCGCAAGCCTTTCGGCGCCATCCTCGCGGTCACCTTCGCCCAGGCGGTCGCGCCGCGCCCGGTTGCGGCCTCGGACTGGCTGCAGTGGGGCCGGACGCCGCAGCACCGCGGAGTCTCTCCCGTCCGGGGACAGCGCCCGGAGCGGATCCTCGATTCGCTCGTCTACGACCCCTTCGTTGTGCAGATGCGGGTGGACAGCGGGTTCGACTCGCTGCTCGCGCACTACTCCGTTCCGCTGATCTCCGACGGCGCGGTCTACATGGTCTTCAAGTCCGGCGCCTACACGGGTGTCGGAAGCTACGACTCGATCGACTGGAGCGTGAAGAAGCTCGAGTGGATCGGCGGACAACTCGAAGCCGTCTGGACCTTCGAAACCGACTGGAAGCCCGAGCCGCTCTCGTTCACGGGCTGGGAATCCGTCCTGCTTCCCGCCATCTCGGGGCACGACGTTTACGTGCCCGGCCTCGGCGGCACGGTGCATCGTGTGGCCACCGAAACGGGCATCTCGGAAGGGCGCATCAATCCCTTCACCAACGTCGACCCGACGCGCTACGTGGCCGGCGGTCTCGGCGTGGCCCCGGACGGCAGCATCGTCTACAACGTGATCGACCTTCCGACAAGCGAAGAGGCGGACGTCGAGGGCGCCTGGCTCGTGAAGGTCGGGCACGAGAGCGACGAGCCGTCGCGTGTGAGCTACTCGACGCTCGTGCCCGGCGGCGCCGTCGGCGTCGGCGCAGTGCCAGACGCAGTTCGAGATCGACCAGCGCCCGTGGCCGCCGACGCCCACCGCCGTGCCGCCGACGGTGGCCTGCGGCTCTCAGCGCCCCGGGATCAACGTCGTTCCCGCGATCGCGGAGGACGGCACCATCTATACCGTCAGCCGGGCGCACCACTCCGACCGTTACGGCTACCTCGTGGCCGTGCATTCCGATCTCACGCCCGCGTGGGCGGCGTCGTTCCGCGGGATCCTGAACGACGGCTGCGGCGTCCTGATCCGGATCGACGATACGAACCGCGGCTGCCGCACGGGGGCGGCGGTCGGAGTCGATCCCGCCACGAACGACCAGCCCGCGGGCCGCGTCCGCGACGCCGGGACGTCCTCGCCCGTCGTCCTTCCGGACGGCAGCGTCCTCATCGGGACGCTCGACGGGCTACAACTTCGCCCGCGGCCATCTCTTCAAGTTCAGCGCGCAGGGCGACGCCCTCGCGACCTATGACTTCGGCTGGGACCTCACGCCGGCCGTCTTCGAGCACGACGGCACGTATTCGGTCCTGATCAAGGACAACCACTACTCGAACCCGGACGGGATCCCTTCTTACAACGTGACCTCCCTCGACGCCGGCCTCGTGCCGGAGTGGACGTTCCTCGCGACGAACACCGAGAGCTGCGTGCGCCAGCCGGGCGGCGAGATCGCGTGCTTCGACGACCATCCCAACGGTTTCGAGTGGTGCGTCAATCAACCGGCGCTCGACGCCGACGGGACGGCGTACCTCAACGGCGAGGATGGCGTGCTCTACGCTTTCGACCGCTCCGGCAACGTGGTCGGGGAGCTCTTCCTCGACACCGCTCTCGGCGCGGCCTACACACCGCTCTCGCTCGGCCCGGACGGCATCATCTACACGCAGAACAACGGCGTCCTCTTCGCCATCGGCGGGACTGCGCGCGCGCCCCGCGGTGCGCCGGAGACGACGCCGGCGGAGGGGCGCGCGCCGAGGACGATCGAGCGGCCCTAGGCTCGCGCCGCGCGTTCCGGAAGCGCCGGGCCCGGGGTGAAAGCGCGTTGCCCCCCGGGCTCCGATCCGCTAGACTCCGCCCTCGGTTTCCGGTTCCGCTTCACGGGCGCCCAGGTAGCTCAGTTGGTAGAGCAAGGGACTGAAAATCCCTGTGTCGGCGGTTCAATTCCGTCCCTGGGCACCATCTCCCCGAGAGCTCTCCACATGATCCTCAAAGTCGCGAAGCTCGGCGTCAAAGCGTTGCGCCAGGTCTCCCGGGACGTCGACCCGAAGGCGCTCTCGCGCGGGGACTACGAGGCCTTCCTGTCGGACCTCGAAGACACGATGCGCGAGTACGACGGAACGGGCATCGCGGCGCCGCAGGTCTTCACGCCCCTGCGCGTGTTCCTCTACGAGGTCCATCCCGAGACGCGCAAGCGCAAGGAGCCGGACGTGCCGCTGACGGCTCTCTTCAACGCGACCTACGAGGCCGTTGGGGAGGAGATCGAGGAAGACTCGGAAGGCTGCCTCTCGGTGCCCTTCCTCTGGGGCGGGGTGGTGCCGCGGTTCGCGACGATCCGCGTCCACGCCCTCGACCGTTCCGGCAAGAAGACCTCGTTCGAGGCCACGGGATACCACGCCCGGGTCCTCCAGCACGAGATCGACCACCTGAACGGGCTCGTCTACCTCGACCGCATGCGCGACATGAAGAGCCTGGCCTACACGGTCAAGTTCGGCTAGGCAGTCGACGGGAGTCCACCGGAAACCCGACGGGATTCGATAGAATCCCCGCCCGATGGCCCTGTTCTCGAAGAAGAGCAGCCTTCCCGCCCATCCGCCGGCGGGGGCGACCGGCGAGGGCGATTTCCTCGTCACGAAGCTCGAGGAGATGGTCGGCTGGGCCCGGAAGAACTCGCTCTGGCCGTTCCCTTTCGCCACCGCGTGCTGCGGCATCGAGTTCATGTCGGTGGCGGCGCCGCACTACGACATCGCGCGTTTCGGCTCCGAGGTCATGCGGTTCTCGCCGCGCCAGGCGGACCTCCTGATCGTCGCGGGCACCGTCACCGACAAGATGGCGCCGGTCCTGCGGAAGATCTACGACCAGATGCCCGAGCCCAAGTGGGTCATCTCGATGGGCGTCTGCGCCTCCTCGGGCGGCTTCTACCGCGCGTACCACGTGACGCAGGGCATCGACGAGATCGTGCCCGTGGACGTCTACGTGCCGGGCTGCCCGCCGACGCCCGAGCAGCTCATCCACGCCATCATCCAGCTCCAGAAGAAGATCGCGTCGGGGGAGATGTCGCGCGACTCCCGCTCGGCGAGGTTCGCCGCGGAGCGGCTCGCTTGACGGAAGCCGGGGTCGTCGCGGCCGACGTCCTCTCGCCGGCGGCCGAGAAGCTGCGCGAGCGCGTCGAGGCGTCGCCGGTCGCGGCACGGGCGCGGGTCGTCGATCTCGACCTGCCCACGATCGAAGTGCGGGCCGCCGGACTGGCTGGCGCTCGCGAACTACCTGCGCGACGACGCGGGCTGCCAGTACGACCTCTTCCTGGATCTCTGCGGCGTCGACAACCTCACACGGCGCGGGGAGAAGCAGGCCAGCCGCTTCGAGGCGGTCGTCCACCTCCACTCGCTCTCCCGCAACGAGCACGTGCGCGTGCGGGTGATCCTCCCCGACGACGCGAAGCCCTCGCTGCCGAGCGTCGAGAGCGTCTGGCCGGCCGCCGACTGGTTCGAGCGCGAGGCCTACGACCTCTACGGCTTCGACTTCCCGGGCCACCCCAACCTGCACCGCATCCTCTGCCACGACGCCTTCGTCGGGCACGCGCTCCGGAAGGACTATGCGCCGGGCCAGCGCTGGTTCTTCGCCGAAGAGGACCTGCGGCTACCCGGAGTGGGCCAAGGAGACCGACGTCAGGGCCGGCCACTTCGAGACGCAGACGATCTCGATCGGCCCGTCCCATCCCGCGACGCACGGCATCATCCACCTCGTCGCGCGGCTCGACGGCGAAACGATCGTCCGCGCCGAGACGATGATCGGCTACCTCCACCGGTGCTTCGAGAAGATGGCCGAGAAGCACCACTGGAACCAGGTCATTCCGTACACCGACCGGCTCAACTACGTCTCGGCCATGATCAACGGGGTCGGCTACGTCCGGACGGTCGAGAAGATGCTCGGGCTCGAGGTCCCGGACCGCGGGCGGCTCGTGCGCACGATCCTCTCCGAGTTCTCGCGGATCATGGACCACTGCGTCTGCATCGGCGCGAACCTGGTCGACATCGGCGCCCTGACCAACTTCACCTACCTCTACCAGAACCGCGAGAACATCTACGACCTCCTCGAGGCGTGCTGCGGCGCCCGGCTGACGGTCTCGTACGTCCGCGTCGGCGGCCTCGCGATCGACGTCCCCGACGACTTCGTGCCGCGCTGCCGGAAGCTGCTCGACATCGATCCCGGAGTTCCTCGACGACGTCGAGAAGCTCGTCAACAACAACCGGATCGTGCGCAACCGGCTCTCCGGGACGGGGATCATCAGCCGCGAGCAGGCGATCGCCTGGGGCCTGACCGGTCCGATGCTCCGCGCCTCGGGCGTCGCCTACGACGTGCGCCGGGCGCGGCCCTACGACTTCTACGACAAGTTCGACTGGGACATCCCGATCGCCCAAGACGGCGACAACTTCGCGCGGTACCTCGTGCGGATGGAGGAGATGCGCCAGTCGCTCAAGATCATCCGCCAGGCCCTCGACATCCTGCCGGCGAAAGGGCCCGTGAACTCCGACGACTGGCACGTCGTGCTGCCGCCGAAGGACGCCGTCTACCACGACATGGAGTCGCTCATCTATCACTTCAAGCTGGTGATGGAAGGCATCCGCGTGCCGGCGGGCGAGCGCTACGAGTGGATCGAGGGCGGCACCGGCGAGCTCGGCTTCTACGCGATCTCGGACGGCCGCGGCGGTCCGTACCGCCTCAAGGTCCGGCCGCCCTGCTTCCCGAGCCTGGCGGCCTTCGAGAAGATGATCGTCGGCGGCAGGGTCTCCGACGCCGTGGCCACGCTGGGCACCCTCAACGTCATCGCGGGAGAGCTCGACCGATGAGCGGCGTCATCGACGTCAGCCGGAAGTACCCGGAGAAGCTCACGCTCCTCCAGCGGCTCTACATCCCGGAGATCCTGCGCGGCATGTCCGTCACGATCCGCCACCTCGTGCGGAATCTCGCGAACATGAAGCGGCTGCCGACGATCCTCTATCCGGAGATCAAGCGCGCCTACTCCGGGCGCTTCCGCGGCAAGCACATCCTCAAGGCGCGCGAGGACGGCACGCTCAAGTGCGTGGCCTGCTACATGTGCCAGCAGGCGTGCCCGGCCGAGTGCATCACGATCGTCGCCGGCGAGCATCCCAAGATCGCGTACGAGAAGTATCCGGTCGTTTTCGACATCGACATGATGCGCTGCGTCTTCTGCGGGTTCTGCGTCGACGCGTGCCCCAAGGACGCCATCTGGATGACCCGCAACTACGAGATGGCCTTCTTCACGCGCGAGGACGCCGTCTACTCGATCGACCGGCTGAAGGAGACCCCCGAGGAGATCGCGAAGCACGGCTACGGTTACCGCCCGTACTACCCGGGAGACGGCACGACGCCTCCCGCCGACGCCTCGCGGCTTCCGGTCCTGCCGGGCTCGGGCGAGCGCGACCGGCTCCGCGCCGGCGCGGTCCCGCTGCCGGACCGCGATCCGGGTCCGGGCCCCCTCAACGCCCCGAGCCAGGCGGAAAGGCCGTTCTCCGCCTGAGAATCGCGTCCCTCCGTCTCCCGGGGCTCCTGCTTGGCCGCCGCGCGACGAGCGTCGCCGCGCTGACCGGTTTGAGCGAAGCGGGCTGGCGCGCGCTCGCCGGCGCCTACTCGGAGCTCCCCGAGAACCCTGGTCCGGCCGCCGCCCGGCGGCGCGCGAAGCTGGTGCGGCTGGCGTCGCGGGCGCTGGCGACGGGGCGGTGGGACCTCGAGCTCGAGGGCGATCCGCCGGGCGCGGAGCCCTGTGTCTACGTCACGGCCCACATCGGCTCGATACAGGCGCTCCGATACGCTCTGCGCGCCCGCGGCATTCCCGCCGCCACGGTTCTCGGCCCGCACAATCTCGACCGGCGCCAGGCCGTCCCGCAGGACGAGGTCTTCGACCGCCGCTTCGCCCTCGACTTCCCGCACGCGCTGCCTTCCTCGGCCGCGCATCGGCTCCGCAGCGCCCTCAAGCGCGGAAGCCTCGTCGCCGCGGGGGACCTCCCCGAACGGGGCGGCATCCCGGCGCGCGTCCTCGGAGGGCCGGCGCTGCTGGATCCCCGTCCCTTCCGGCTGGCGCGAGTCGCCGGCGCCGCCTGCCGTCCCGCCTTCGCGACACTTCCCGGCGGCCGTTGGACGTTGACCCTCGGGCCGGTGCTCGTCGGCGACGAGCGCGCGTGCGCCGAGGCCTTCGGCCGGGCCTTCGCCCGGGTCGCGGCGGCGGCGCCGGTCGACATCGACGGCATGGTCTACGCCTACCGCTGCGGTCAGACGCGATGAGCCTCATCGAACGTCTGCGGGATCGAGCCCGGCGCGCGCCGGAAGCGAGGGCGCTCTCCTCCGGTGAAAAATCGCTCACCTACCGCGAGCTCGTCGAGACGGTCGAGCGGCGCGCGGAGGTCCTCGGCCGGGACTCGCGCGCGACGTGGATCTCGCTGGACGGCGGCAACGCCGTCGGGTTTCTCGTCGACGTCTTCGCGGCCGGGGTCTGCGGCCGGGCCGGCGTGGCCCACGCGCCGTCGATTCCGGCTACGGTGCGGGCTCTCCGCGAGGCCAGCCTGAAACATCGGCCGCCGCCCCCGGGCTCGACCGTCTTCTATTCCTCGGGCAGCGTCGGCCCGGCGCGGGCCGTGCCGCTCTCGGAGGAAAACCTGGAGGCCGCCGCGCTCGCCTTCGAGCCGTGGGGGGAGCTCACCGCCGCCGACCGCCTCGCCGTCGGGCTTTCGCCCGCCCAGATCCTGGCGTTCGTGCGCGGAGCATTGAACGCGCTCTTCGTGGGCGCAGAGGCCTTCTTCTTCGCCACGCACCGGGATCCCCTGCGGGACGCCGAGAATCTCGGAGCGACCAAGGTCCTCCTTCCCAGCGCGCTCGTCCGGCTCGCGGCGCGCCATGCCTCGCGGCCGAACCTGCGGGCGCTCTTCTGCGGCGGGGGCGCGCCGGATCCGGATGCGGCCGAGACCGTCGAGAGGGTGCGCGGGGTGCCGGTGCGGGCGGGGTACGGAATGACGGAGTCGGCGGGCCTCGCCTCGCGGCAGCCGCTGGGCCGTCCGCGGCGCGCGGGGTCCGCCGGCATTCCGGCGCCGGGCCTGGACGTCGTGATCGCGGCCCAGGACGGAAGCCCCGTCCCGCCGGGGGAGTCCGGCGAGATCCGGCTCTCCGGGCCGGCCGTTTTTTCCGGATACCTGTCTCCCGAAGATGGGTCGCCGTTCGACGCCGCGGGGAGGCTGCGGACCGGGGACGTCGGTTTCCTCGACGAAGCGGGCGAGCTCCGCGTGCGCGGGCGTCTGGCCTTCGCGCTCACGGCCGGCGACCGGATCCTCTGCGTCGAGGAGGTCGAGGCGGCGATCGCCGAGCACCCGGCCGTGTCCGAGGCCGCGGTGGCGCCGCTCGAGCGGGATTTCGGCGTCCTCGTGGTATCGCGCGACGGCCGGCTCGAGATCGAGGACCTCCGCGTCTACGCCGAGATGCGCCTTCCGGCCTTCGCCCGTCCCCGCCGGATCCTCGCGGTCCCGGCGCTCCCGCGTACGCCCGCGGGCAAGGTCGACCGCGCCGCGGCTTCACGATGGCTGACGGAATCCTCCGGCGCCGCCTGACCGCGGCCGCGCTGCGCGCCGCCCGGGGCCGCGAGACGCCGTTCTACCTCTTCGACCGGGATGTCGCCCGGCGCAACCTGCGGCGCCTGCGGGAGGCGGCGGGCCCGGGTGCGGAGCTCTTCTATCCGTGGAAGTGCAACCGCCACGCCGCGCTTCTCGATCTGGCCGAATCCGAGGGTTGCGGCGCGGAAGCCACGGCGGCCGAGGATCTCACCGCGGCACTCGAGCGCTCGGACGCGGGCCGCGTGCTCTATCAGGGACCCGCGAAAACGGATCGGTCGCTCGACCAGGCGCTGACCGCCGGAGCGTGGCTGGTCGCCGATTCCGAACAGGACGCGGAAGCGATCCTCGCGAGGGCGCGCGCCGTCGGCGCGGCTCCGCGCTATCTCCTGCGATTCCGGCCGCGCGCCGCCGAGGCCTCCCAGCGAACGTTCGGGCTCGCGCCCTCTCGCGCGTCCGGGCTCTGCGCGCGGCTGGCACACGAGGGTCGGCCTCTTCCGGCGGGGCTCGCCTTCCACCTCGGAACCGGTCTGCGGTCGGCGAGGCCCTTCGTCTCGGCCGTGCGCGAAGCCGCACGCCTGGCCGGAAAGCTCCGGAGACTCGGCATTCCGGTCGAGATCCTCAACGTCGGCGGGGGATTTCCCGCCCGTAGGGAGGTCCGGCGCGATACGCCTCCCCGAAAGCCGCCGGGAACGGCGGAAAGCTTTGTCGGGGCGATCCTCTCGACGATGCGCCACGCGCCCGAACTCCGGCGCGCCCGGCTGTTCTTCGAGCCCGGCCGCGCCGTGGCCGCGGACGCCTTCCACCTGGTCACGCGCGTCGTTCGCGTGACCCCGGGGCGCATCTACGTGGACGCTTCGCGGATGTCGCACGCCTTCTTCGTGGCGTGGGGCCGGCACCGCATGGATTCCGATCCCCAAACGCCCGGGAGACGACCGCGTCGAGGTGGCGGGCCCGCTGCCGGTGGACATCGATCGCCTCGCGGTCGGGGAGAAGATCGGGCGGCCGAAGCGAGGGAGACCTGCTCGTGATCGGGTCGGTCGGCGCCTACAACCTGATCGTCGCGAATGCGTGGGCCGGCCGGACGCCGCCTGTGGTCGACGTCGCGGTCGGGCTCAGTGCGTCGCGGCGTGGCCGTCGGTCCGGTGGACGGACTCGACGGTGACTACGATTTCCTCGTCCGAGACGCCCTTCTCCTTGAGCTGCCACGCGAGGCGCGCCTCCGACAGGCAGATTCCGCAGCCCGCCGCATGCTTGTCGACGAAGCAGGTCAGAAGCGTCTTGTGGCGGAACATCGGGCTCTCCGCGCACTCGCAGAAGCAGTGGAGCCTGTCGAGCGTCGCCGGGATCTTGCGGGCGATCTCGTAGCCCTGCTTCACCTCGGCGTCGTAGCCCTTCTCGAAGAGCTTCGGGTCGAGCGTGGGTCGCTTCTCCTTGCAGTCGGCGCAGGGGCTCTTCGGCTCGGGCGCCGCCTTGCCTTTGGGGGTGTCCCCGAGCAGCGACAGAGCGGGCGCGAGAAGGAGGATGCCGACGAGCGTTCGGATCTTCATGCCGCCCTGAACCCGCTCGCAGCCGCCGAATTCCCAGATTCGGCGGCTCATACCGTCATCCTGAGCGGAGCGAGCCGGCCACAAGAGGCAGACCCACGGCAGTAGGCTCGGGGCTGCGCCCCTCAGGATGGCCCGGCCGGGGCGCTACGCGCGCGGCCGGGTCACTTGAGGCTCTCCATGATCTCTTCGAGGGCGGCCCGCCCGGGCCGCAGGCTCGCGTCGGGCAGCGCCACGATCGGCTCGGATCCGAGCCCCGAGAGCTCGAGAAAGTCCTTCTTCGCCGGCTCGACGTAGATCAGGCCGGTCAGAAACTCCTGCTTCTGCTGGGACTCCTGGCAGAGCGCGAGGGCCTGCGACTTGTCGGTGGCGTCGTAGTCGGCGCGGAGCTTCTTGAGCCGGATGTGCGAGCCGTCGTGGAGCTCGATGTCCTGGGTCGTTCCGGGATCGTAGTCGACGGTGATGTCCTCGTAGTACGGGACGAACCCGATCTCGTGGATGGGGATCTCGTGATCCTTGGCCCACTTGTAGGACTTGGTCGAGGAGTCGTGATTGTTGAACGTCACGCAGGGCGAGATGACGTCGAGCATCGCCGTTCCGCGGTGGGCGAGGGCTCCTTTGAGCAGGCTCAGGAGCTGCTTCATGTCGCCGGAAAACGAGCGCGCCACGTAGCCGCAGCCGAGCTCGATCGCCATGGCGCAGAGATCGATGGCCGGCAGGTCGTTGACGACTCCGGTCTTCAGCTTCGAGCCGGCGTCGGCCGTTGCTGAAAACTGGCCCTTCGTCAATCCGTAGACGCCGTTGTTCTCGACGATGTAGACCATCGGGACGTTGCGGCGCAGGAGGTGGACGAACTGGCCCGCGCCGATCGACGCGGTGTCCCCGTCCCCGGAGACGCCAATCGAGAGGAGCGAGGGATTGACCATCATGGCGCCGGTCGCGACCGCCGGCATCCGGCCGTGCACCGCGTTGAACCCGTGGCCGCGATCCGCGAAGTAGGCCGTGGTCTTCGAGGAGCAGCCGATCCCGGACATCTTCGCGACCTTATAGGGCGGGATCGACATCTCGTACATCGCCTGCGTGATCTGCCGGGTGATGACGTCGTGTCCGCAGCCGACGCAGAGGGTCGACTTGAGGCCGCCGTATTCCTTGACGGTGAGGCCGACGCGGTTCGAGGCGGGGGCCTTGGGGTCGGCGACGGTGGACATCAGAGTTTCTCCCCGGCCTCGATCCCCTCGATCACCGTCTCGGCGTCGAGGGGGAAGCCGTCGTAGTGCCGGATCGACCGGAGCTTCGCGGCGTCCGCGCCGACCTCGAGTCTCAACAGGTCGTACATCTGGCCGTCCCGGTTCTGGTCGACGACGTAGACGTGCTCGTGGGCGGCGATGAACGCCGTGGTTTCGGGCGTGAAGGGCAGGGCACGCAACCTCAGGTAGTCGGTCGCGAGACCCTTTCGCGCGAGGAGCGTGCGCGCTTCCTCAACCGCGAAGTCCGAGGAGCCGTACGCGATGACTCCGACCTTCGCTCCGTTTCCGGAGGCGACCACCGGCTTCGGGACGTACTCCCTGGCCGTTTCGAACTTCCGCGCGAGGCGGTCCATGTTGTTCTTGTAGTCGTCGCCGCGCTCGGTGTACGTGGCCCGGTCGGTGTGGCCGGAGCCGCGTGTGAAGTATGCCGCCGCCGGCGCGTCGACGAAGCCGGGAAGCGTCCGGTAGGGGATGCCGTCGCCGTCGACGTCGCGGTAACGGGCGAATTCGCGGAACTTCGCGACGTGGGCCTGGAAGGCCTCTTTCGTCCGAAGGACCTTGCCCCGGTCCAAGGGCTTTTCGGGATACGAGAACGGGTCTGCCATCCAGTTGTTCATCCCGAGATCGAGATCCGTCATCAGGAAGACCGGGGTCTGGAAGCGCTCCGCGAGGTCGAAAGCGTCCATCGCGAGCTCGTAGCACTCCCGGATCGAGCCCGGGATGAGCGAGGATGTGCTTCGCGTCGCCGTGGCCGAGGTAATAGGTCGAAGTGATGTCGCCCTGCATCGTCCGCGTGGGCAGGCCCGTCGAGGGCCCGACACGCTGGACGTCCACGATGACCGCGGGGACTTCCGCGTAGTAGCCCAGGCCCGTGAACTCGGACATGAGCGAGATGCCCGGGCCCGGAGGTCGTGGTCATGGCGCGCGCGCCTGCCCAGCCCGCCCCGAGCACCATGCCGAGGGCCGCGAGCTCGTCCTCGGCCTGGACCACCGACAGCGTGGGCTTGCCGGTCTCGGGGTCGATCCGGTGGCGGCCGGCGTAGTCGATCAGCGACTCCGCGAGCGAGGAGGACGGGGTGATCGGGTACCAGGCCAGAAACTGGACGCCCGCCATCATGCAGCCGATCGCGGTCGCGGCGTTGCCCTCGATGATGACCTTGCCGGCCGTCGCGTTCATCCGCTCGAGGCGGAAGGGATCGCTCTTCTTGAGGTTCTTTTCCGCCCACTCGAAGCCGCCGCGGATGGCCTTCATGTTGATCTCGACGGCCGCGGCCTTGCTCTTGAACTGCTTCGCGACGGCCTTCTCGATCTCGGCCATGTCGATGTCGAGCAGCCAGGCCGCGACGCCGACGTAGATCATGTTGACCGCGAGCCGGCGGAGCTTTCCGTCCTGGACGAGCTCGAGGACGAGCTTCGAGAACGGAACGGCGTAGAAGTGGACGTCGTTCCGCAGGCCGTCGAGCTTGAGGGTCTCTTCGTAGATGACGGCCGCGCCGGGCGCGACGGTCTTCACGTCGTCGTGCGCGGTCTCCGGATTCATGCAGATGAGCACCCCGATGTCGCGGCGGCGCGCGATGAACCCTTCCTTCGAGGCGCGGATGGTGAACCAGGTCGGAAGGCCCTGGATGTTGGAAGGGAAGAGGTTCTTGCCCGAGACCGGGATCCCCATCTGGAAGATGGAGCGCATGAGGATCGTGTTCGAGGACTGGCTACCGGAGCCGTTCGCCGTGGCGACGTGGATCGAGAAGTCGTTGATCACCGGGGGCCGGCGCGAGGCCTCCGCGTGTTTTTCCTCGAGGACGGCAGTCGACATGTTTCTCCTTGCCGCTGGACTCTGACCCGGAGCCCGGCGGGCCCTCGATAATACCAAACGGGGACGCATCTCAACTGTGCGTAAGACGTTGGCGCGAGGGCGGATAGAATCCGCCGCCGGGAGGATCCTTCATGAAGCCCGTTCGCCTAGCCGTCCTGTGCGCGCTCGTGTCCGCGCCTCTGCTGGCGGCCTCGCCGAAACCAATCCGTTTCGAGGAATCCACGCGCATTCGCCGCGTCGGCGATTTTGCGGTATCGCCCGACGGCCGCCAGGTCGCCTACGCCGTGTCGACGCCGGACGTCGACGCCAACACGTCGAGCTCGGCCATCTGGATGGTCTCTTTGGGCGATTCGGGCGGCGGCGAGCCCCGCAGGATGACGTCCGGGGAGAAGCGCGATTCGGACCCGCGCTTTTCGCCCGACGGACGCCGCCTCGCGTTCCTCTCGAACCGCGGGGGGTCCTCGCAGATCTGGGTCCTCGACCTCTCGGGCGGCGACCCCGTGCAGGCGACCTCGTTTCCGACGGAGGTCGGCAAGTTCACCTGGTCGCCGGATGGCCGGTGGTTCGTCGTCGCCTCCAGCGTATTTCCCGACTGCGCCGACACGGCGTGCCTCGATGCCACGCTCAAGGCGCGGGCCGCTTCGAAGACGAAGGCCCGCATCGCCGAGCGGCTCCTCTACCGGCGATGGGACAGCTGGAAGGACGGGACGCGGACCCACCTCTGGAAGGTGCCCGTCCGCGCCGACGGCGGCCCGGCCGTGGATCTGACGCCCGGCGACCGCGACGCGCCGCCTTTCGCGGTCGGCGGCGGAACGGACTGGGACGTCTCGCCGGACGCCACGGAGCTGGTCTACGCTTCGAACCCCGACGAGGACGAGGCCCTGTCGACGAACGCCGATCTCTATCTCGTTCCCTTCGCGGGCGGAGCGCCGGCGAAGAACATCACGTCCTCGAACCTCGCATTCGACGGCTCGCCGCGGTACTCCCCCGACGGCAAGTGGATCGCGTTCCGCTCGCAGAAGCGGCCGGGCTTCGAGGCGGACCGGTTCCGCCTGATGCTCTACGAGCGCGCGACCGGGAAGATTCGAGGGCTGACCGAGACCTTCGACTTCTGGGTCGAGGACTTCCGCTGGGCTCCCGATTCGAAATCGCTCGTCTTCATCGCCCAGGTGCGCGGGCGCGAGATGCTCTATCGTGCGCCGCTCGCCGGAGGCGATCCGACGCCTCTCTGGACGGGCGGGGGGATCGCGGCGCTCGAGATGGCGGGGTCCCGCGTCGTCTACTCGACGAGCTCTCTCTCGCGCGCGCCGGAGCTCTGGAGCGTCGGGCTCGACGGCCAGTCCGCCGCGGCGCTCACGCGCGTCAACGACGCGATCTTCGGAGACCTCGCCCTCGGGGAGGTGTCGGAGCGTTTCACCAACGCTTCCGACGGCGCGAAGCTTCAGGCCTGGGTCGTCAAGCCACCGTCGTTCGACCCGACGAAAAAATACCCGGCGGTCTTCTTCATCCACGGCGGCCCCCAGAGCGCCTGGCTCGACGCCTGGTCGTACCGCTGGAACCCGCAGATCTGGGCGGCCTACGGCTACGTCGTCTACGCCGCGAACCCGCGCGGATCCACCGGGATTCGGCCAGGCGTTCCTCGACGCCATCAGCGGCGACTGGGCCGGCCTGGTCTACGACGATCTGATGCGCCAGGCGGACGATCTCTCATCTCTGCCCTACGTCGACCGGACGAAGATCGGCGCGGCCGGCGCCTCCTACGGCGGGTACATGGTCAACTGGATTGCCGGGCACACGGACCGTTTTGCCGCGCTGGTCTCGCACGACGGCACGTTCGATCTCGCGACCAAGGCCCTCGAGACCGAGGAGCTCTGGTTCCCGAAGTGGGAGTTCCGCGGATGGCCGTGGACCTCGGATCTCTACGCGAAGTGGAACCCGATGCCGCACGCCGGCAACTTCAAGACGCCGACCCTCGTGATCACGAACGAGAGGGATTACCGCGTGCCTTTCGGCCAGGGCCTGCAGATGTTCACGGCTCTGCAGGTGCAGAACGTGCCCTCGAAGCTCCTCATGTTTCCGGACGAAGGCCACTGGGTGCTGAAGCCGGGCAACTCCTGCGTCTGGCACAGCGTGGTCCTCGACTGGCTTCACCGGTACCTCGGGGGAGCCGCGGTCGATCCGGGGTGTTTGGAGATGGTGTATAGCGTGACGAAGTAGAAGTCGAGGGTCCAGGGTCGAGGGTCAAGGGTCGCCGGTCGCGAACCTTCGCGACAATAGAACGGTAGGTGCAACGGTTCCGCGACCTCCGTGTCTGGCAACAGGGGCGCGTTGTTGCTCGAGGTGTCTACGCCGCCACCGCGTCGCTTCCACTCTCCGAAAGATTCGGGCTCTCTGCCCAACTGCGCAGGGCGGCCGTCTCCGTTCTCGCCAACATTGCGGAGGGTTCCAAGCGCCGATATCCGAGCGATTACGCGCACTTCCTGAACATCGCCGAAGGCTCGGTCGCCGAGATCGAGTGCCTCGTCATGATCTGTGAGGACCTCGACTTCTTGGACGCGGAGAACGCCGGACCTCTTCTCTTTGAGACCGACAAGCTCGCAAGGATGCTGGCAGCGCTTAGAGCGAAGGTCTTGTATGCCGCCTGCGGTCTCTCAGGAGTCGGAACGCTCGACCCTAGACCCTCGACTCTCAACTTCCCTCAATCCGCCGACACGCACCGTCCCTTCGCCCACTGTCGCAGCGCATCGACCTTCTCCGCCCGCACCACCGACAGGGGGCGCGTCGAGCGAAGGGCGGTGAGGATCGCGGCGTCATCCAGGGCGAACCGGCCGGCGCGCGCTTCGTAGAGGGCGGAGACGACGGCTTGCTCGATCTCCGCTCCTGAAAAGCCCTCGGCGGCCTCCGCGAGAGCGTCCGAATCGAACCGACCTGCGTCCTCGCCGCGGCGCGCGAGGTGCAGATGGAAGATGTCGGCGCGCGCTCGACGGGAGGGAAGATCCACGAAGAAGACCTCGTCGATCCGGCCCTTGCGCATCATCTCGGGAGGCAGCTCCTCGACGGAGTTGGCGGTCGCGACGAGGAAGACGCGCGCGGCCCGCTCCTGCATCCAGGTCAGAAGCGTCGCGACGAGGCGCTTGGAGACGCCGCCGTCGGACTCCGAGGTGCGGGCCGAAACGAACGCCTTCTCGATCTCGTCGATCCAGAGGACGCACGGGGCCATGCGTTCGACCCGTTTGAGAGCATCGCGCAGGTTGCGCTCGGACTCGCCGATGTAGGGCGCGAGGAGCTTGCCGGCGTCGAGCGAGAGCAGGGGCAGGCCCCAGGTGGCGGCGATCGATTTGGCGGCGAGGCTCTTGCCGCAGCCCTGGACGCCGAGGAGGAGGATGCCGCGCGGGGGATCCAGCGGCTTCTCGCCGGCCGCCGGCAGGAAGCCGACTTTGCGCGTCGCGACCCACTTCTTGAGCTTCTCCAGGCCTCCCACCTGATTGAGCCCCTCCGGGGCGGGAACGAACTCGAGGAGGCCGCCGCCTTCGACCAGGACCTTCTTGGTCTCGCGAATCCGGGGACGGTCGTCCACGGTCAGGGCCTGGTCGTAGACGATCGCGCGGGAGAGCGCGCGCTCCGCCTCGAACATCGTCAGGCCCTGCAGGTCGGCGACGATGCCGCTCGCCTCCTCCGGCGAAAGCGAGATTTTCGGGGCGGGGACGTCGCGAGACCGCCCGCGGATGACGCGCTTCAGCAGATCCTCGAGCTCGGCGGGGCCGGGAAGCGCGAACTCGAAGCGCACCTGGACGTCTTCGAGCTCGGGCCGGGAAGGAATCGCGGGCCCGACCAGCACGAGCGTGCGCGCCGAGCCGGCGAACTCCTGGGCCGTCTCTCGCAGAAGCCGCAGCGTGGCCGGAGCCTCGAGATGCGCCGACGGGTCCTTGAGCAGCCAGGTGCCGTCCCGGGTCGCCTGGCGGATCAGCCGCAGGGCGAAGGCGAGGTCGACCGACTTTTCGGAGTCGGTGGGGTGGGTGGGCGTCAGGCCGCTCGCCGCGCTCCAGCTCCAGAGGGGGATCGTGAGCTCGCTCGAGACAGCGCGGACGAGCGCCTCAAAGCGCTGCTCCTCGACCGTCTCGCAGACGATCAGGGGATGGCGCGACTTCAGCAGAAGTGCGAGGTCCCTGGCGGCGACGTCCAAACTGCCGCTTAGTGTAGCGAACCGTTCGAGAATAGACTTGCCCTGTGCCGTCGATGCGGGTGGTTTCCCTCTGCCCGTCGATCACCGAGACGATCGTTGCGATCGGTGGATTGAAGGCGATCGCCGGCGTTACGCGTTACTGCACGCGGCCGAGCGGGATGCTCTGGGGATTGCCGCGGGTGGGCGGTACCAAGAGCCCGAACATCCCCCGGATCCTGGATCTGAAGCCGGACCTCGTCTTCGCCAACGCCGAGGAGAACCGCAAAGAAGACGTCGAGGCGCTGCAGGCGGAGGGCATCGAAGTCGACGTGACGTTGCCGAAAGCCGTGCGGGACGTCCCGCAGGCGATTCGCCAGTGGGGAGCCCGCCTCGGCACCGAAAGCGAGGCGAATGCGCTCGCCGATCGAATCGAGGCGGAGATCGGGAAGCTCGCGGCGCGACCCCCGGCGGCCACGTTCCGCTATGCCTACTGGATCTGGAAGGATCCGTGGATGACGATCTCGGACGACACTTACGTCGCCGACCTGATTCGTCTCGCGGGCGGCTTGAACGTCTACGGAAACGAGAAGTCGCGGTACCCCACAACCACTCCCAGGGAAGCGGTGGGCCGACGGCCCGACGTGCACGTCTTTCCGAGCGAGCCGTTCCCGTTCACCGAAGAAAAGCACAGCGCGCTGACCGAGCAGCTCTTCGGGCGGGAGAGCCGCCGCCGTTTCGTCCCGGGGGATGACTATTGCTGGCACGGTGTCCGAACGCTCGAGGGGCTGAAGGCCGTGCAGTCCTTATCAACATTCGGCGATTAGGAGATTCTACCTAATGAAATCAGGATACGTGTGCCTTTTGACGTCTTTCATTGCCGCAGCCGGTCTCGGGCAGGCCCCGCCGCCCGCTTCGGTGACGGTGATCCGGGCCGGGACGCTCATCGACGGAACCTCGCCGACCCCTCGCCGCGACCAGGCGGTCGTCGTGCGGGGAAACCGGATCGAAAGCGTCGGCCCCTGGACGTCCGCCACCGTTCCCGCAGGCGCCGCGGTGACCGACCTGTCGACGGTGACCGTCCTGCCGGGGATGATCGACGCGCACACGCACGTCCTTCTCGACCCGAAGGAAGACAGCTACGACATGCAGATTCTCAAGGAGTCGACGGCGTTTCGGGCGGCGAGGGCGACGGGTCTCGTCGGCCGAATGCTCGAGCAGGGATTCACGACCATTCGCGACGTCGAGACGGAGGGCGCCGGCTACGCCGACGTCGGCGTGAAGCAGGCGATCGACAAGGGCTACGTGGCCGGTCCGAGGATGTTCGTGTGCACGCGGGCGATCTCCTCCACCGGAGGCTACGCGCTCGATGGCTACTCGCCGGACCACGTGCTTCCGACCGGCGCTCAGCTCATCGACGGCCCGATCGAGGCTCGCAAGGCCGCCCGCGAGCAGCTCGCAAACGGCGCCGACTGGATCAAGGTGTACATGAACCACCGCTCCTGGGTCGACGCCAAGGGGAACCTGGTCTCGCAGCCCACGCTGACGCCCGATGAGCTCGCGGCGATCATCGACGAAGCGCACGGCCAGGGCAAGAAAGTGGCATGTCACGCGTACAACGGTGTCGGAATGCGCCGCGCGCTCGACGGAAAGTGCGACTCGATCGAGCACGGCCTGGATCTTTCCGACCAGGACGTGGCCCAGATGGTGCGGCAGGGAACCTGGCTCTGCCCGACGATGATGCCGTACTTCTACGAGCAGGCAACCGGAGGGCACCCCGGGCGGCATCCGCGATCGTAAGCGCGTCGAGGTCCATGGTCCGGCGCTCCAGAGGGCGGTCAAGGCCGGCGTGAAAATCGCGTTCGGCACCGACGCGGGCAGCTTCTCCTGGGACGAGCCTCTCGTTCGCGAGTTCGTTCTGATGGTCGACGCCGGGATGACGCCCATGGCGGCGATCCAGTCGGCGACCTCGAAAGCGGCCGAGATGCTCGGGATGGCGGGGCAGCTGGGCGTCGTCGCCCCCGGAGCCTACGCCGACATCGTCGCGGTCAAGGGGGATCCGCTGGCCGACGTGAAGGCGCTCGGGAACGTCGTTTACGTGATGAAGGACGGCAAGGTCTACCGGAAGCCGTCGTAGGGTCGCCGGCCGAGGACTAACCCCGGCGGTTCAGCAGGTCCAGAAACTCCTCGCGCACCGACTGCGAGTTGAAGATGCCGCGGAGGGCCGAGGTCACGGTCAGGGCCCCCGGCTTCTTGATGCCGCGCATCTCGACGCAGAGGTGCCGCGCCTCGATGACGACCATGACCCCCTGCGGGTCGAGCTTCTGGGCCATGAATCCCGCGATCTGCTCGGTCAGGCGCTCCTGGAGCTGCGGGCGCCGGGCATAGAACTCGACGATCCGCGCCATCTTCGAGAGCCCGACGATCGAGTCGTTGGGGATGTAGGCGACGTGGGCGTGGCCGTAGAACGGGACGAAGTGATGGGAGCAGAGCGAGTAGAAGGGGATGTCCTTCTCCATCACCATCGAGCTGTAGCGCTCGTCGTTGGGGAAGAACGTGACCTTGGGCTCGGCCCCCTCGGAGAGGCCCGCGAAGAGCTCGAGGTACATCTTGGCGACCCGCTCCGGGGTCTCGACCAGGTTCGGATCGGCCATGTCGAGGCCGAGCAGCTCGATGATCGTCCGAAAGTGCGCCGCGATCTCGCGGATCCGGTCCGTATCGGCGAGCGTCGGAACTCCCAGCTCGCTCATGGCGTTGCGATCCTTCACGGTGCGCTCGCTCCGTCCCTGACGCCCTCAGGCCGCCCGGGCCGTCTCGATCAGCCGGGCGATGTCACGGGCCACGGGGATGTCGCTGCCCACGACCTGCTTGATCTTGCCGTCCTTGCCGATGATGAAGGCCGTCCGCGCCGCGATTCCCTTCTCGGGAAGGTACACGCCGTACTTTTCGGCGACCGCGCCCTTGGGGTGGAAATCGGCGAGAAGGGGATACGAGATGTCCTGCTGGGCCGCGAACGCCTTGTGGGCCCAGAGGGAATCGACCGAGACGCCGAGGACCTCGACGTCGCCGGCCCCCTTGCTCGGCAGCATTTCGGCGCACTGCTTGGTTTCGACCGAGCACACGGGCGAGAAATCCAGCGGATAGAACAGGAGGATCACGCTCTTCTTGCCCCGATAGTCCGAGAGGGTCACCTTCTCGTTGACGGTGGAGGGAAGCGTGAAATCGGGGGCGGTGTCGCCGGGCTGAAGGGCCATGGAGTCGCTCCTTAAGTACAGATCAGATTCGCGGCGGCGGAGCCGCGGGACGGGGATTCTATCCCGACGCGCGATCCAGGGATTCGGGGATCGGCCCGCCCCGGCGACGCTCGAGCCACGCGACCACGGCCTCCGGCTCGCGCGCGTTCAGCGCGTGCGCGGGCTCGGCCCATCCCTTGCGGGCCATCGCCACGCCGTACGGCACGTAGTCCAGCTCCCGCGTGGAGTGGGCGTCGGGGTCGATCGCGAGCAGGCCGCCGCGCTCGACGCTGCGGCGGACGAGCCGCCAGTCCAGGTCCATCCGCTGCGGAGACCCGTTGATCTCGAGAGCGCATCCCGACTCCGCGGCGGCGGCCACGACGGCCTCCATGTCCGCCGTCACGCCCTCGCGCGAGAGGAGCAGGCGGCCGGTGGGATGGCCAAGGATCGCGACGCGAGGGTTTCGAACGGCTCGGATCAGCCGGGCGGTCTGCTCCTCGCGGGTCAATCCGAAGCGGGAGTGCACCGACGCCACGACCAGATCGAGCTCGCCGAGAAAGTCGTCCCCGTAGTCGATCGACCCGTCGGCGAGGATGTCCGCCTCGGTCCCGTGAAAGATCCGAATGTCGGGCAGACGCCGCCGCAGGGCCCGAATCTCCTCGCCCTGCGCCCGCATCCGATCGATGGTCAGCCCGCCCGCGTATCCGGCGGACTGGCTGTGATCCGTGATGGCCACGTAGGAATAGCCGGCGTCGTGCGCCGCGCGGACCATGGTCTCGAGGTCGTCACGGCCGTCGGAGGCGTCGGTGTGCACGTGAAAGACGCCGCGGAGGTCCTCGCGGGAGACCAGGGCCGGCAGGCGGCCCGCGGCGGCTGCCTCGATTTCACCGTCGCCTTCTCTCAGCTCCGGTTCGACGTAGGAGAGGCTCAAGGCCTCGTAGAGGGCCGCCTCGGTCTCCGCGGACACTCTCCGGCCGCGTCCGTCGAAAAGGCCGTGCTCGTCGAGCCGCCAGCCGCGCTCCTCCGCCCTCGCGCGCAGCGCGGCCGTATGCGCGGGCGAGCCGGTGAAGCAGAGCAGCGCGGCGGCGAACTCTTCGGGCGGGACCACCCGGAGATCGGCGGGAAGACCATCCAGGAAGCGCACGGTCGTCCCGGAGTCCCCGGGGACCGGGACCTCGACTTCCGGGAATGCCCGGAACGCCTCGGCGAGCTTCGCCTCGGAACGTGAGGACGCCACGATGTTCACGTTGCGGACGACCTCGCGGCCCCGCCGGAGGCTGCCCGCCAGCGAAACGTTCTCGGCGAGCCCGGAAGCGGACAGAAACGAGACGAGCGCGAGGCCCCGGGCTCGGGCGGAGGAGTAGAGGTAGAGACCCGCCGACGCCCGAACCATCGCGATCCCCCGCAGCAGGTGCTCGGCGCTTTTTTTTCCGAACCCCGGGACACTTTCGAGGCGGCCCTCCCGGCAGGCGCTTTCGAGGGTGGAGAGCGAGTCGATGCCCAGCGCGTCGTGGAGGACCTTCACCTTCCTCGCTCCCAGGCCCGGGACACGCAGGCACTCGGAGAGACCGCGCGGAAAGGACGCCCGCAGCTCGTCGTGCAGGGGCAGTCGTCCGGTCGTCAGGAGCGCCTCGACGCTCGAGAAGATCGTGGCGCCGATGCCCGGAAGCTCGCGAAGCCGCCCGGTACGCACGGCCTCGGCCAGGTTTCCCGGGAAGGCGAGCAGGGCCCTGGCGCCGTTCTCGTAGGCGCGGACCTTGAAGGTGTTGGCGCCCGCGAGCTCGAGCATTTCGGCCGTATCCATCAACACGCGGGCGACGGTGGCTCGCTCCATCGCGTCCTCTAACGCAAGAGCCGCGCCCGGGAGGCGTGGCTGAGGCTAAACTGCGCGCCCATGAGACTCGATCTTCACAGTCATTCCACCGTTTCCGACGGGCTCGATTCTCCCGCAGCCCTCGTCGGGCGCATGGCCGAGGCCGGCATCACGTGTTTCGCCCTGACCGACCACGACACCCTGCAGGGGCTTCCGGAGGCGCGGGCCGAGGCGGGCCGCCGGGGGATCGAGCTCGATTTCCGGAGCCGAGATCTCGTCCGAGTGGGGCGGACAGGACGACATCCACATCCTGGCCCTCTTCGTGGACGAGACCAACGCCGCCCTGCAGGCGCAGCTTTCGGTCCGCCAGGACGAGCGCCGGACCCGGGGCGAGCGGATGGCGAAAAAGCTCGTCGAGCACGGGTACGCCATCGACCTGGAGGCGATCCGGGCGGACGTGGGCGACGGCGTGTGGGGCCGGCCGCACCTCGCCCGGGCGCTCATCCGGGCGGGCTACGCCGCCACCAACGACGAGGCCTTCGACCGATTTCCTCGGGCGGGACCATCCCTGGTACGTGCCCTACGAGAAGTGGAAGGCCGCGGACGTCGTCCGGGCGGTTCGCTCCGCCGGCGGCGTCACCTCCCTCGCGCACGCGGTCTGGTACAAGAACACGGACGCGCTGATCCGCGCGCTCGCGGCGGAAGGGCTGGACGCGATCGAGGTCTTCCATCCCGATCACGGTCCCGAAGAGGAGCAGCGTCTCGGAACTCTCGCCCGAGAGCTCTCTCTTGCCGCGACGGCCGGAAGCGACTTCCACGGCACGCCCGAGGGACGCAAGCGCCCGGGAGGAGTCGTCGGCGACGCCGCGATGCTCGACGCTCTGCGCGCCCGGCTGCCCATCAAGCCGTCATCCTGAGCGGAGCGCAAGTCGCCGAACTCGGCGCGCCAAGTCTGGGGTCGTTACCGCCGACCTGCGGTCGGCGTTGCCTAACGCCGTGGGTCTGCCTCTGGTGGGTCGGCTCGTCGCTCCGCTCCTCAGGATGACGTCCTCGGGCGTCGAAGGACGACGCCCTCGGACATCATCTGTCCCACCGGCCGGCGCCTCATGGTGCTGTGGAAAACGCCGGCGACCTGTCGAAATCTCTGCTGATGACTTTGTCGGCGCGCGGTAGGAGACTCGCGCGCCAATTCCCCAATGTTCGAAGAAGTCACCGCCGAAAAGACGCTGCCGCAGAATCTCGAGGCCGAGCGATCGGTCCTCGGCGCGATCCTTCTCGATCCGGCGGCTCTGTCCTTCGTCGTTCCGGTCATTTCGAAGGAAGACTTCTTTCCCGATACGCACCGGCGCATCTACGGCGCGATGCTCGAGCTCTCGCAACGCTCGGCCGAGATCGACATTCTCACGCTCAAGGAGGAGCTCGATCGCGGCGGAGCGATCGAGAAGGCCGGCGGCGCGGCGTACCTGACGGCGCTCCTCGACGGGGTGCCGGACGTCGGCAACGTCGAGCACTACGCCCGGATCGTCAAAGAGAAGGCGACCCTCCGCCGCCTGATCCGTACGGGCCAGAGGATCGTCCGGGACGGGCTGTCCGGAGACCGCGACGCCGAGGCCCTCCTCGGCGAGGCCACTTCGGAGATCTTCGACATCGCCGAGGGGGCCGTCCGGGGCGGCTTCGAGCCGATCGGCCAGGTCGTCCGCCACAACCTCGAGATCATCGAGGACGCCCGCGGCCGCCAGGGGATGCTCTCCGGCCTCGCCACGGGGTTCCAGGAGCTCGACCGGATGACCTCGGGCCTGCAGGGGACGGACCTGATCGTCGTCGCCGCGCGGCCCTCGGTCGGAAAGACGTCCTTCGCCCTGAACATCGCCCAGCACGTCGCGATCCGCGAGGGCCGTTCCGTCGGCTTCTTCTCGCTCGAGATGTCCAAGGAGCAGCTCGGTTTTCGCGTTCTCTGCTCCGAGGCCGACGTCGACGCCAAGAAGGTCCGCGACGGGTTCGCGTCCAAGGAGGCGATGCAGCGGCTCGTCCTCGCCCAGTCCAAGATCCATGCGACGCGCTTCTTCATCGACGACAGCGCCCTCCTGAACGTGCCGGAGATGCGCGCCAAGGCCCAGCGCCTCAAACGGGAGAAGGGCCTGGACCTGCTGATGGTCGACTACATGCAGCTGATGGCGGGCCACGGCCGTTTCGACAACCGCACGCAGGAAGTCTCGATGATCTCCCGCGGCCTGAAGCTGCTCGCGAAGGAGTTGCGCGTTCCGATCATCGCGCTGTCGCAGCTCTCGCGTCAGCCCGAGCAGCGCAAGGGCGAGCTGCGCAAGCCGCAGCTCGCCGACCTGCGGGACTCGGGCTCGATCGAGCAGGATGCGGACGTGGTCGTCTTTCTCTACCGCGAGGAGCTCTACGACCGCGACACCGAGCGCAAGGGCATCGCGGACGTGATCATCGCCAAGCAGCGCAACGGCCCGACGGGAGACTTTCCCCTGGTCTTCCTGGGCGACCACATGACCTTCGCCAACTACGCCGGCGGGCCCGCGGCCGAGCCGCCGCCGGGGCAGCCCTTCTAGGGAAAAGTCGAGCGTCGAGAGTTTAGTGTTCGAGCGTTCGGAGGAACCGACTCGACGAGAGAGAGAATCGGCGGACGCGTGGACTCTCGACCGCTCAACTCTCGACTCTCAACCTCCCGTCCGGGCGCTCATCGACCTCGACGCCATCGCGTCGAACTATCGATTCCTCGCCGTCCCGCGTCGCCCCGCGGCCGGTGTACGCCGTCGTCAAGGCGGACGCCTACGGCCACGGCGCCGTGCCGGTCGCGGCGAGGCTCGCCCGCGAGGGCGCGGACCGATTCGCCGTCGCGAACCCCGAAGAGGGAGCGGCCCTGCGGCG
This sequence comes from uncultured Acidobacteriota bacterium, assembly GCA_963723535.1. Classification (GTDB taxonomy): domain Bacteria; phylum Acidobacteriota; class Thermoanaerobaculia; order UBA5066; family Gp7-AA6; genus DAHUXD01. Next base: position 18,564 of record CAVRRE010000002.1, on the reverse strand, counting down.
GGGCGGGGTCGCCGGGGAGATCCTCGTGCTCTCGCGCGCGGAGCCCGAGGACGTGCCGCGCCTCGCCGCCTACGGCCTGACGCCGGCGCTCTACGACGCAACGCAGGCGGAGGCCATCGCGGAGCGCGCGGCGCGGACGTCACCGCCTCTTTCCGTCCACCTCGAGCTCGACACGGGAATGGGCCGCGCGGGTTTCCGGCCCGAGGAGCTCGACTTCGTGATCGCCCTCTTGAGGAGAGCGACGGGCCTGCGGCTCGTGGGCACGTTCGCCAACCTCTCGCGGGCCGACGACCCGTCGTCTCCCGAGACGGCTCGCCAGGTCGAGCGCCTGCGCGAGGGGGCCGCGCGTCTGCGGAACGCCGGCATCGCCCCCGGGCTCGTCCACGCCGCCAACTCCGCCGCGATTCTCGGAGCGGAATCGGCGTGGCTCGACGCGGTGCGCCCGGGGCTCGCGCTCTACGGGGTCGCGCCGCGCGAGTCGGCGGAGGCCGCCGCGCTCGTGCCCGCGATGACTCTCGAGGCGTGCGTGACCGCGGTGCGGCGCGTCCCCGCCGGCACGCCGCTGGGTTACAGCGGCCGCTTCGTCACCGAGCGCGAGACCACGCGTCGCGGTGCTGCCCATCGGCTATCATGACGGCTTTCGCCGCAGCTTTTCGGGACGCGTTGCGGTTCTTCTCGGGGGGAAACGAGCGCCGGTGGTGGGAGCCGTCAGCATGGACGTCACGCTCGTGGACACGACGGACACGCCTGCCCGCCGCGGAGACCGCGCCGTCTGTCTCGGCAGGGACGGCGGCGACGCGGTGACGGCCTGGGAGCTCGCAGCCGCAGCGGGCACGATTCCCTGGGAGATCCTCTGCGGGATCGGCCCGCGCGTGCCCCGCGTCTACACCGAGACCGAGCCGGAGCCCCGCGGGTGATCGTCGGTTTCCTGGAGGCGGTGGGGCGGGTCATTCTCCGCTTCCTCGAGCAGCTCGGCCGCTTCTTTTCGATGCTGGGCCGAATCCTCGTCTGGGCGCCGCGTCCGCCCTACGACGTCCACGAGTGGTTCCGCCAGATGGTCCGGGTGGGGATCGACTCCATCCCCCTCGTCTTCCTGACGACCCTCTTCACCGGCATGGTGCTGGCGCTGCAGACCTACACGGGATTCGCCCGCTTCAACGCCCAGAGCCTCGTCGGCGCCGTCGTCGCCCTTTCGCTCACCCGCGAGCTCGCGCCGGTGCTCTCGGCGCTCATGGTCTCCGGGCGCGTGGGGAGCGCGATGGCCGCGGAGATCGGCAGCATGCGCGTCACCGAGCAGATCGACGCCCTCGAGGCGCTCGCGACGGAGCCCGTGCAGTATCTCGTCGTGCCGCGCGTGATCGCCTCGATCCTGATGCTGCCGCTGCTCGTGGTCATGGGCGACGTGGTCGGAATGTACGGCGGGTACTTCGTGGCCGTGCAGCTCCTCGGCGCCAATCCCGTGACCTACTACGACAGCTCCTTCGAGTACCTCGACATGGAGGACTTCACGGTCGGCCTCGTCAAGGCGGCCGTCTTCGGCCTGATCCTCTCGGTCGTGGCCTGCGTCCGCGGGTACCACACCGAGGGGGGCGCCGAGGGCGTCGGGCCGCGCGACCACGCAGGCGGTCGTCGTGGGAAGCCTCGCCATCCTGCTCGCCGACTTCTTCCTCACGAGGCTGCTCTTTTGACCGCCGCGTCCCGGCCCCGGGCCTCGACGGAGTCGGCCAAGCTGCGGGCGCAGAATCTGAAGAAGAGCTTCGGCAGCCACGTCGTCCTCGACGGCGTGGATCTGTCCATCGCGACCGGAGAGTCCCTCGTCATCGTGGGCCCCTCGGGGACGGGCAAGAGCGTGCTCCTGAAGCACCTCATCGCCCTGCTCCGCCCCGACTCCGGCGAGGTCTTCGTGGACGGTCAGAACTTCTGGGAGCTCGACGGGGTGGAGCGCAACGAGCTGCGCAAGAAGTTCGGGATGGCTTTCCAGGAGGGCGCCCTCTTCGACTCGATGAACGTGTACGACAACATCGCCTTTCCTCTGCGCCGCACCGGCCGCCACACCGCGGCGGAGGTGCGGGCCCGGGTCGAGGAGTGCCTCGAGCTCGTGCAGCTGCCCGACATCGCGGCGAAGCGCCCGGCCGAGCTCTCGGGCGGCATGCGCCGGCGGGTCGGCTTCGCCCGGGCCATCGCCCACCAGCCCGAAATTCTGCTCTTCGACGAGCCCAACACGGGCCTCGACCCCATCATGACCGATATCATCGCGGACGTGATCCTCGGGATCCGCCGCCAGATGGAGCCGACCATCGTGACCATCACGCATCACATCCCGAGCGCCCGCAAGATCGGCGACCGCCTGGCGCTGCTCTTTGGCGGCCGGATCCTGTTCGACGCCCCGCCCGAGGAATTCATGAACTCGAATGACCCGGCGGTGCGGCAGTTCGTCGAAGGCCGGGCCGAGGGCCCGTTGACGGTGGAATCGGAGCGAGCGAGGCGCACAACCATTTCGGAGGCGCGATGAGCCACGCAGCGAAAGTCGGAGCGTTCTTTCTGGTCATTCTCATCCTCGCGGGTCTGCTGATCTGGAAGATCGAAGACCTGGATCTGGGCCGCGTCGTCGGCCGCGTCGTCTCCGTCCAGTTCGACGACGTCGCCGGCCTCAAGGAAAAGTCGGACGTGCGCATGGCCGGCGTCCTCGTCGGCAAGGTCGCCCGCATCCGGCTGGTCGGCGGCAAGGCGCTCGTCGACATCGAGCTCACGAAAGACGTCGCGCTTCGGGAGGGGGCCTCGGCCTCCATCCAGAGCCTGGGGATGCTCGGCGACAAGTACGTCGAGCTGATCCCCGGGCCCGTCGCCGCCGCCGAGCTCCCGGCGGGGGCGACGCTGAAGGGCGAGGCCCCGGTGTCCTTCGACCAGATCACGAAGCTCGCCCGGGACATCGAGGTGGACATCCGGGACATCACCTCGAACCTCAAGGAATCGCTGGGCGGCGCGCTCGGGGAGGAGCGGCTGACGGGAATCGTCGACAACGTCCTCGTCCTCTCGCAGGAGCTCCGGAAGATCCTGGAGTCGAATCGCGCCAACATCGACGCGACCACCGCCAACTTCCGCGAGTTTTCGACGCAGATGACCGAGCTCGTCGACCGGATCGACAAGCTCGTCGCGTCCAACTCGGGCAACGTCACCGACAGCATCGCCAACGCGAAGGAGCTGACGACCAAGCTCCAGACCACGGTCGACAACATGAACGCCATCACGGGCAAGATCGCCCAGGGCCAGGGGACGGTCGGCCAGCTCGTCCAGAGCGAAGAGACGAGCAAGAACCTCAACGAGGCCCTCGTCGCCGTGAAGGAAGGGGTCGACAGCCTGAGCGGCGCCATGACGAAGGTCAAGACGTGGAACCTCGACCTCGGCCTGCGAGCGGAGTACCTGGGGTCCGTCGAGAAGGGGCAGGGTTACTTCACCGTCGACCTCGCCAAGGTCGGCTCGCCGCGTTTCTACCGCCTCGAGCTCTCGAGCCTTCCGTTCGGCGTGCGGCGCGACACGACCACGATCACGACGACGACCTTTCCCGACGGGCACACCGAGACCGTCCGGCAGGACGAGGCCGAGTTCAAGGACTCGATCGCGATCTCGGCGGAGGTCGGCTATCGCATGGGCCACTGGGTCGGGCGGGCCGGCGTGATCGAGAATTCGGGCGGAGCCGGGATCGACTACCTGACCCTCAAGGATCGACTCCGGTTCTCGGCCGAGATGTGGGACTTCGGCGGCGACGACGACCTGAACCCGCACGCCAAGCTGTCCGGCCGCTACTACCTTTCGCCGTCGGTCTTCGTTTTGGGCGGCTGGGACGATCTCCTGAACACCAAGGCGAATCGGGATTCCTGGTTCCTCGGCGCGGGCGTCCGCTGGGGCGACGACGACATGAAGTACCTCGCCGGCGCGGTGTACTAGGGAAGAGACGCGGCCGAACGTGGCTCGTCCCCAGACGGTCTTCGCCTGTCAGTCCTGCGGCGCCACCGCGCCCAAGTGGCTGGGACGCTGCCCGGAATGCGGCGACTGGAACTCCTACGTGGAGGAGGCGCGCGCGAGGGCGGCGCCGGCATCCGGCCCCGCGGCGCCGTCGGTCTCGGTGCGTATCGAGGAGATCGGGTCGCTCGAGGGACCGCGCCGGGCGACCGGACTTCCGGGCTTCGATCGCGTGCTCGGCGGCGGCCTCGTAGCGGGCTCGGTCGTGCTTCTCGGGGGCGAGCCGGGCATCGGGAAGTCGACCCTCCTCTTCCAGGCGGGGCGGGGCCTCGCGGCCGGCGGCCCGGGCGACGTCCTCTACGCGAGCGCCGAGGAGTCCGCGGCCCAGGTCCGGTTGCGCGCCGAGCGCCTCGGGATCCGGGACGGCGGCCTTCTCGTCCTTCCCGAAACGGATGTCTCGCGCATCGTGGCGGAGGCGGAGGCGCGGAAGGCTTCGCTGGCGCTCGTGGTCGTGGATTCCGTTCAGGCCGTGGCGGACCCGAACCTCGCGTCCTCGCCCGGTACGGTCTCGCAGGTGCGTGCGTCGGCCGCGGAGCTGACCCGGTTTGCGAAATCGAGCGGGGTCCCGGTCCTCCTCGTCGGGCACGTGACCAAGGACGGGAGCCTCGCCGGTCCGAAGTCCCTCGAACACCTGGTCGACGCCGTCATCTCGATCGAAGGCGACCGCGGGGGCGCGCGGCGTCTTCTCCGCGCCACGAAGAACCGGTTCGGCCCGGTCGACGAGATCGCGCTCTACGAAATGACGGGCGAGGGGCTCTCGGAGCTCCCGGACGCTTCGGCCGTTCTCCTCGCCGAGCGGCGGGCGGGCCTGCCCGGGAGCGCCGTGACCGCCGCGCGCGAGGGAACGCGCTCGGTGCTCGTGGAGATCCAGGCGCTCGTCGGGTCGATTTCCCCGGGATCGCCGCGGCGCGTCGCGATCGGGCTCGACGCGGGGCGCCTGGCGCTGCTGATCGCGGTGCTCGAGGGCGCGGGCCTGACCCTCTCGGCGCGCGAAGTCTTCGTCTCCTGCACCGGCGGCCTGGAGGTGTCCGAGCCGTCGGCCGATCTCGCCGTGGTGGGAGCGCTCGCGTCCTCGGTACGGGGCCTGGCGCTTCCCGATCGGAGCGTCCTCTTCGGCGAGATCGGACTTCTCGGCGAGGTGCGGCGCGTGCCCGCCGCGGCCTCGCGCTTGAAGGAGGCCGCCGCGCTCGGATTTCGAACGGTGTACCTGCCCTCGGGCAACGCCGCGGACGCATCGGCGTTTCCCGATCTCGCGTGCCGCCCCGTGGACCGCGTGACGGACTTCCTGGCGGAGGTTTTCCGGGGCGCCTGACCGGGGCCGAGCAGGTTGCTGAAAAAGGGTGTGGGATGGCGTTATGAGCGCCGCGGGGTCAGCTGCAAGGAAGCGCGACGATGGCGATGCATTCGCATCGTCGAGGAGCGATGAGACCTTTGAGCGGGCGCTCGACGCGCCCGACGGGAGCTGCGAGAAAGGTTCTCGGCATTTTGGGCAACGGTAGTGCCGATGGGCCCCGGTAGCAGAGACTCTCGGCCGCCGTTCGCGAAGCGAACGCCCGCGGCCGAAAGCCCCGGACACGACGCCCGCATCCATTTTTCAGCAGCCTGCTAGAGCTCGAGGTGCTCCGGCATCGCGTCGGTCAGCTTGCGGTAGGCATCCAGGTATTTCTCGCGCGTCGTCCGCACGACACCCTCCGGCAGCTTCGGCGCCGGCGGCCGCTTGTCCCAGCCGGTCGAATCGAGCCAGTCGCGGACGAACTGCTTGTCGAAGGAGGCCTGGCCGCGTCCCGGGTTGTACAGGGCCGCGTCCCAGTAGCGGGAGGAGTCGGGCGTGAACGCCTCGTCGATCCACACGATGCGGCCGTCGAGCCGCCCGAACTCGAGCTTCGTGTCGGCGAGAATCAGGCCCCGTGACGAGGCGTGGTCGGCCGCCCGCGCGTAGAGCGAGAGCGTGATGTCCCGGAGACGTTCGGCTTCCCCGTCGGGGAGCTGGCGGGCCATCGTCTCGAAGGAAATGTTCTCGTCGTGGCCGGTCTCGGCCTTGGTGGCCGGAGTGAAGATCGGCTCGGGCAGCCGATCGGCCTCCCGCAGTCCGGAGGGGAGCGGGATACCGCAGACCCTGCCCGTCTTCTTGTACTCGGCCCAGCCCGAGCCCGCGAGATAACCGCGGGCCACGCATTCGAAGGGCACGACTTCGCACTTCTTGACGATGACCGCCCGCCCCGCGAGCAGCGGTTCGTCCGCCCGGAGCTCCTCCGGGAAGCGGGCCACGTCGGTTTCGAGGAGGTGGTTCTCGACGTCGGCGAACTTCCGGAACCAGAAGCTCGAAAGCTGGGTGAGGATCTTGCCCTTGTCGGGAATCCCCGGCGAGAGCACGACGTCGAACGCCGAGATCCGGTCGCTCGCGACGAGAAGAAGTGACTGGCCGAGATCGTAGAGCTCGCGAACCTTGCCCCGCCGGGACAGGCGCGCGCTCGCGAGGTGCGTTTCCGTGATCGTCGTCATGGGGCGGAGAAAGTAACACAGTCGAGGCCTCTGCTATCGTAGGGACCCCATGCGCATACGCCTGACGGATTCGCCGCCTCGCGTCGCCGCAGCCACGCGCGTCGTTTTCCTGTACGAAGCACGCGATCCGGCGGCCGGAGCGCCCCGGGCCTGGACGTCCGCGGTTCGGGCGGCCATCCGCGCCGGCGGATTCCAGGGCAAGGAAAAGGAGATCGTCGCCGCGGGTCCGCCGGGGAAGGACTTCCTCCTTTGCGGTCTCGGCAAGGCCCCGGCCTCGGCCACGCGCTGGCGCACGGCGCTGCGGCGAGCCGTCCGCCAGGCCGTGGAAAGGCCAGGACGTCCGCTCGTGCTGGCCTTCGGCGCCGGCGTGTCGGAGGACGCCTTCCGCGCCCTGCTGCCGCAGATCGCCCTCGCCGACTATGCGTTCGACCGCTACAAGTCCTCCCGGACCCGCGGCCGCAGCGCGGGACGGGCGATCGTCGTCCCGCCGCCGGGGGTGTCGGCGCGGCGGCTCGCCGACGCGGCCCGGGACGCCGAGGCGATCGCCGAGGCCGTGCGGTGGGTCCGCGACGTCGGCAACACGCCCGCGAACGACCTCGGTCCGGTCGAGCTGGCCCGCGAAGCGAAGGCGCTTTGCGGCCGCCATCGACTCGCCTTTCGCGCCCTCGACCGCAAGGAGATCGAACGCGAACGGATGGGCGGGCTTCTGGGCGTCAACGCCGGAAGCGTCCGGCCTCCTGTCTTCCTCATCGGCGAGCATGCGCCGCCGCGTCCGAAGGGGACGGCGGTCCTCGTCGGCAAGGGAATCACGTTCGATACCGGCGGCATCTCACTGAAGCCCGCGCCCTCCATGGGCGAGATGAAGTACGACATGATGGGAGCGGCGACGGTCTTCGGTTGTCTCGCGGCCGCGAAGGCCTCGGGCCTGCCCGTCCGGCTGGTGGCGCTCGCCCCGGTCACCGAGAACATGCCGGGTGGCTCCGCCCAGCGCCCCGGCGACATCCTCCGGATGCGCAACGGCAAGACCGTCGAGGTCGACAACACCGACGCCGAGGGTCGGCTCATCCTGGGCGACGCTCTGTCCTACGCCGAGAAGTTTTCACCCGACTTGATTCTCGACTTCGCGACGCTCACGGGCGCCGTCCTCATCGCTCTCGGCCACGAGTGCGCGGGGATCATGACCGACGACACGGACCTGGCCCGCTCGCTCGAGGCGGCCGGGGAAGCCACCGGCGAACGCGTCTGGCGTCTGCCGCTCTGGCCCGAGTACAAGGAGAACCTCAAGTCCGAGTGGGCCGACATGAGGAACACCGGCGGCCGGGCCGCCGGCACGATCAACGCCGGCATCTTTCTCAAAGAGTTCGTGCCGAAGGGCGTCCCCTGGGTCCATCTCGACGTGGCCGGCGTGGCGCACTTCGAGAAGGAGCAGAGCGGATGGCCGCCGGGAGCCTCCGGCTTCGGCGTCGCGCTGACGCTCGAGTTCCTGAAGAAGCGATTCGGCGTCTAGTCGGGGCGGCCGCGAGGGCCGCCCCGCGCGCAACTACGCGCCGAGGAAACCCTTCAGTTTCCGCATCGAATCCTGCAGGGCCGTCCAGGCCGAGGACACGTTGCCCGCGAGCCCGTCCTTCTCCACGGTGGCGGAGAGATCGGCGAGCGACGTCGAAAGCCTGTCCATCGCGGATCCCGGGTCGCGGCCGGCGTCGACCGCCTTGCGAACGTCGCTGGCCGCCTTCTGGGCCGTCTCCGCCTGGCCCTCGATGACCTTCCTGCGGCTCTTGTCGAGGCCGGCCGACTTGGCGGCCTCGTCGAGGCTCTTGCCGAGCTGCTTTGTCTGCGACTCGATCGAAAAGGCCTCTGCGCGAATCGGCCCGTCCGGCGTCCGGGCGGCCTGCCACGTCGCCGGGTCCGAGGAGAAGTCGATGCCGTACGCGGCGGCCAGCGCGGTCGCGTTGGTCCTGAGGGCGTTCCACTCGTTCTTGGCGCCGGAGACTCCCGGGTTCGCCGCGGCGAACTCGTCGGCGGTCTTGAGGCGCTTGAGGAAGTCGGTCGCCTCGGGAACGGCCGCGTTGTTGAGGTCGTAACGGCTCTGGAGCTTCTTGCCGGCTTGTTCGAGGTCTTCCAGGTAGTTGCTTACGATGTACTCGTTTCCGTCCCAGGTGATGCGGGAGTTGCGGAAGTCCGGGCGCGCCGCCTTCCGGAATGCCACGACCCCCTTGTTCGTGGCCTCGATCAGGCGTTTGAGCTCGGGGTCGTACATGCGCTCCGCCGCCGAGACGGTTCCCGACATGACGAAGGCGCTGAGGACGGCCAGGGCGAGATGAGAAGGACGTGACTTCACGGATTCCTCCTTTCGGGCCGGGGATGCGAGTCTACCTCCGCGCGGCCGGCCACCACGACGGTTTGACTCCCCCCACCCCCTTTGCTACGGTGGCGCGCGCCATGCCCCTGAGAGACTTCGCGATCGGCCCCGTCGGAGAAGATGTCTTCCCGCGTTTCATCGGACGCCTGGCCGAGAAGCTGGACGACCCGTCCCTCGACCGCAACGTCATCGTACGGGACGCCCTTTCCCAGCTCTACCTCGGCCGGACGGTGGACTACGACGCGATCGTCGGGGATCCGGACGTTCCGCTCGCCACCAAGACGCTGGTCGCCTCCTTCGACCCCCGCAATGCCACGCTCGAGGCCGAGTATTACCGGGAGATCGACCTCGCGAGGTGGGAGCCGGTCAAGCCGCTCCTCTGGTTCTGGCAGATGTTCGACCACTCGCCGGTCGGGCGGAACGTGCGCCTCGGCACCCAGATGCGTTACATGCTCGCGCAGCGCGTCTTCAAGAAGTGCGGCAAGAAGGTCCGCATCTTCCACGAGGTCGAGTTCTCCTTCGGCTACAACATGACGGTCGGCGACGGTGTCACCATTCACCGCAACGTCCTGATCGACGACCGCGGCGAGGTCGTGATCGGCGACGACGCCTCGATCTCGGACTACGCCAACATCTACTCTCACTCCCACGCGGTCGAGGACATCCACGACGTCACCATCGCCCGGACCGAGATCGGCGCGCGGGCCCGCGTCACCTACCATTCCGTCGTTCTCTCCGGGGTCAAGATCGGCAAGGACGCCATCCTGGGCTCCATGGGCGTGGCCTCCAAGCCCGTCGAGCCCGGAGCGATCGTCGGCGGCATCCCGGCCCGTCCCATCGCGCAAAAGAGCGTCAAGCCGTAGAAGAAGTTGACAGTCGAAAGTCGACAGTCGACAGGAGGCACGCTCCTGTCGACTGTGAACTGTTGACTGTAGACTCTCGTGCGTGCTTCGCCGGCTGACGGTCAAGAACCTCGCGATCGTCGAAGACCTCGAGCTCGAGCTCGCCGAGGGGCTGACGGTCGTGACCGGGGAGACCGGGGCCGGCAAGTCCATCCTGGTCGATGCGCTTTCGCTGGTCGCCGGAGGTCGGGGGTCGGCGGACTTCATCCGCGAGGGCGCGGCCCGCCTGACCGTGGCCGCCGAGTTCGACGCGGATCCCGGCGTCCGGGCGCTCGTCGCGGACGCCGGCCTGCCCGCCTCCGATCGCCTGCTCCTGCGGCGGGAGCTCACGCCCGACGGGCGCGGGCGCGCGTTCGTCGAGGACGAGGCCGCTTCCGTCCGGACGCTGGCGAAGCTCGGCGAGCGGCTGGTGGCCATTCACGGCCAGAGCTCCGAGCAGGAGCTGGCCGATCCCGCCGCGCCGCTCGAGCTTCTCGATGCCTTCGCGAAGACCGATCGGGAGCGGACCGCCGTCGAAGAGGCGGCGGGGCGCTGGAAGGAGGCGCAGGACCGGCTCACTGCGCTCGAGGAATCGCGTCGGCAACGCGGGGACAAGCTCGAGATGCTGGACTTCCAGATCCGCGAGATCGAGTCGGTGGCGCCGACCGAAGCCGAGGAGCTCGAGCTTCCGGTGGAACGCGAGAGATTGCTGCACGCCGACCGCATCCGAAGCGCGGGGGAGGGAGCGCTCGCCGCGCTCACCGAGGCCGAGGGCTCCGCCGCCGACCGGCTGGGGGAGGCCGCGCGCGCGTTCGGCGCGCTCGCGGCCATCGACCCGCGTCTCGCGGCTCACCGGGAAGAGGCCGAGGACCTCAAGCGCCGCATCGCGGACCTCGCGGCGGCCGCGCGCGACGCCGCGGAGGCGATCGAAGGGGACCCGGCGCGCGTTGACGGCGATCGAGACGCGACTCGAGCAGCTGGCCCGGCTCAAGCGGAAGTACGCCCCGAGCGCCTCGGAGCTGCTCGCCCGCCTCTCCGACATGAAGGAGGAGCGCGCGGAGCTCTCGCACGTCGAGGAAGCGCTCGACCGCCGCCGCCGCGAGGCGGAGCAGGCGGCGGAGGCCTACCGGAAGGTTGCGGCCGCTCTTTCGGCGAAGCGAAAAGCGGCGGCCTCCCGCTTCTCGTCGGCGGTCGAGGGCGAGCTTCGCGGACTCGCCCTCGAGAAGGCGCGTCTGCGTCTCGCCCTCGAAAGCCTGCCGGACGACCGGCCCAGGCCCGGTGGACTCGAGACCGGCGCGTTCCTCTTCGCGCCCAATCCCGGCGAGCCCGAGAAACCGCTCGAGAAGATCGCGTCGGGAGGCGAGCTCTCGCGCCTGCAGCTCGCGATCCGCTCGGTGGCCTCGGGCGGCAAGGGCCGGGGCCGCACGCTCGTCTTCGACGAGGTGGATGCGGGGATCGGCGGCCGGGTCGCGGAGGTCGTCGGAAAGAAACTCCGCGCCCTCGCCGACACCGAGCAGGTGCTGTGCGTGACGCACGTTCCTCAGATCGCCGCCCTCGCGCGGACCCACCTCCGCGCCGAGAAGCGCGAAGTCGGCGGACGGACCGTGGCATCGGTGCGGCTGCTCGACGCCCGGGAGCGGGTGGCCGAGATCGCCCGGATGCTGGCGGGGGAGAAGGTGCCCGAGACGGCCCTGAAGCACGCCCGAACGCTTCTCGAGGCGGCTCGGTGAGCGACTCCCTCCGCTACGCGCGGTCGATCCTCTTCCCGGGGATCGGTCGGGAGGGGCAGGAGCGGATCGGCCGCTTCTCGATCGTCTTCGTCGGGGCGGGGGCCGTCGGAGCGGCGGCCGCCGAGGCGGCGCTGCGGGCGGGCGTCGGACGGCTGACGATCGTCGATCGCGACGTCGTGGAGCCGTCCAACCTCTCCCGCCAGTTTCTCTTCGATGCCGAGGATGCGGCGCGCATCGCGGCGAAGGCCGAGGCCGCGGCGACGCGGCTCTCGGAGATCGACCCCGGCAAGCCCGTGCGCGCCGTCGTGGACGATCTCTCCGCGGACAACGCGCGCGAGCATCTCGCGGGGCACGACCTCATCTTCGACGCCTCCGACAACTTCGAGACGCGGCTTCTCGTATCGGACACCGCCCGATCGCTCGGCCGCCCGTCCGTCTACGCGGCCTGCGTCGGCGAGGAGGGGCGCGTCGCCCTGCTGCGCCCGGGCGGGCCCTGCCTGCGGTGCTATCTCGAGGAGCTGCCGCCTCCGGGCTCGGGACCGACCTGCGACACGGTGGGAGTCGTACCGACGCTGCCCCCGCTCGTCGCCTCGATCGCGATGACCGAGGCCCTCCGCCTGGCGGCCGGGCAGGAGCCCTCCCGCGGCCTGCTCACGCTCTCGGTCTGGGAAGAAGGGTTCGCGGCGCGCCGGCTCTTCGAAGCGGCAGGTTCCTCCCGCGCCTGTCCGGTCTGCCGCGACGGCCGCTATCCGTCCCTCGAAGGCCAGGGCGCCTCCGAGCTCGTAAAGCTCTGCGGCCGGCAGTCCGTGCAGGTGACGCCGGCGGCCCGTGTCCGGCCGGACTTCGACGCTCTCGAGCGCCGCCTCGAGCCCCTCGGGAGGGTCCGGAGATCGCCCCAGCTGCTGAACGCGGACGTCGAGGACGTGAGCCTGACGATCTTTCCCGACGGCCGCTGCGTCGTGCGCGGCACGGCGGATCCGCGGCGCGCCCGCTCGCTCTACGATCGCTACGTCGGGGGCTGAGATGCGCCGGATTTCCATCGCCGATCTGCTCGCCTCGGAAGACCGGCTGGCGGAGCTCGCCGCGCTGCTCCGAAGCGGAGGCGTCGCGGCGATTCCGACGGAGACGTTCTACGCGCTGGCCGCGGATCCCCGGAGCGAATCCGGGGTGGCGCGCGTCCTCGCCGCCAAAGGGCGCACCGAGCGGAAACCCCTGCTCGTTCTCTTCTCCGAGCGTGCGCAGCTTCGGGCGCTCGGCGTGACGGCGTCCGACGCGGCGCTCGAGCCTTTCTTCGCCGTCTGGCCCGCGCCGCTCAGCGTGGTCGTTCCTCTGCGGGAGCCGATGCCGGCGTCGCTCGGCGAACCGAACCTCGGCGTTCGGATTCCGGCCCACGAGGCGCTTCGGCGGCTGCTGGCTCGCCTGGGTCCGATCACGGGGACGAGCGCGAATCCGTCCGGCCAGCGCGCGCGCGTCGACCCCGAGGAAGTCGTGGAGCTCTTCGGCCGCGAGATCGACGTCTTCGTCGACGGCGGGTGGACGCCGGGCGGACTCCCCTCGACTCTCGTCGACGCGACCGTCGACCCGCCGCGGCTCCTGCGCGCGGGCGCGTGGCCCTGGCCGCCGGCCGAGACCTCGCGTTCCATGCTAAATTGCCCGGCTTCATGGGGATGGGGATCGTCAAGGAATACGCGGGGAAGAAGCCTCGCCTGGGAGAGCGCGTCTACCTCGCGGAGACCGCCGCGGTGATCGGGGACGTCGTCCTCGGGGACGACGTGTCGGTCTGGTACAACTCGGTCGTTCGCGGAGACTGCCACTTCATCCGGATCGGAGCGCGGTCCAACATCCAGGACAACTGCGCGATCCACGTCACCCAGGGCACGCATCCCACGATCCTCGAAGAGGAGGTCACGCTCGGCCACGGCGCGATCGTGCACGGCGCGACCGTCCGCAAGGGCGCGCTCATCGGCATTCGCGCCACGGTGATGGACGGCGCGGACGTCGGCGAGTCCGCCTTCATCGGGGCGGGGGCCCTGGTGACGCCGCGGACCGTCGTGCCGGCGCGCACGCTCTGGCTGGGGTCGCCGGCCCGGCGGGTCCGCGAGCTCTCCGACGCCGAGGTCGCGGACCTGAGGCACTACCACCTCAACTACCTGGGCTACAAAGAGGAATACTTCAAGATCGACGGGGCCTGGGCCCGGTGAGCGTGAAGCTTCGGGCGCCCAAGGGCACGCACGATCTCTTTCCGCCCGAAAGCGAGAAGTACGCGGCCGTCGAGAACGTCGCCCGCCGCGTCTTCGGGTCCTTCGGCTACGGGGAGATCCGCACGCCGATCTTCGAGCCGACGGAGCTCTTCGGCCGGTCGGTCGGAGAGACGACGGACATCGTCCACAAGGAGATGTACACGTTCCCCGATCGCAAGGGCCGGTCCCTGACGCTGCGCCCGGAGAACACCGCCGGCGTCGTCCGCGCCCTCGTGGAACGCGGGCTGCAGGACACGCCGCGGCCGATCCGGCTCTGGTACGCGGGGCCCCAGTTCCGCTACGAGCAACCCCAGGCGGGCCGGTTCCGGGAGTTCCGCCAGATCGGCGTGGAGCTTCTGGGCGTCGCGGCGGCGGCCGGCGATGCCGAGGTCCTGACGATGCTCTTCCGGTTCCTCGAAGCCCTCGGCTTCACCGACCTGAGCGCGACGCTCAACTGCATTCCCAGCGGCGCGGCGCGGGAGGCTTTCTCGGCCGCGCTTCGCGAGCACGTCCGTCCGCGCGCCGCGGGCCTCGGTCCCGAGGATGCGCGCCGGCTCGAGGAGAACCCTCTGCGCCTCTTCGATTCGAAGGACCCGGAAGTCGTGTCGATCCTCGCCGGGGCGCCGGCGACGCTGGACTTCCTGGACGAAGAGTCCCGCCGGCATCACGAGGAGCTCAAGGCTCTCCTGGGGCAGGCCGGCGTGCGGTTCACCGAGAGCGCCGCGATCGTCCGCGGCCTCGACTACTACACCCGCACGGTGTTCGAGGTCGCCTCGGACCGGCTGGGGGCGCAGAACGCGATCCTGGGCGGCGGACGCTACGACGGCCTGGTGGCGCAGCTCGGCGGGCCGCCCACGCCCGCGGTGGGTTTCGCCATCGGCGAGGATCGGCTCGTCTCGGTCATGACGGCCGACGTCCGACCGGAGCGTTCGGTCTTCTGGGTCGTGCCCGACTCGAAGGAGGAGCTCGCCTACGCGCTCGCCGTGGCCGCGGAGCTGCGGGCGGTCGTGCCCGACGCCACGGTGGAGAGCGACTTCGGCGCGCGCGGCCTCGGCAAGGGCCTCTCGCGCGCGGCGCAGATTCTTGCGGACCCGGGCCGTTACGCGCAGCGCGCGGCCGGCGTGCGCGCCGTGCTCCTGGGGTCCCGCGAGCGAGAGGACGGAAACGTGACGATCAAGGACCTGGAGACCGGAGAGCAGCAGACGTTTCCGCGCGGGCAGCTCGCCGAGCGGCTCGGCGCGGGGAGGGAACGATGAGCCCCCGTCAAAAAGCGGGGAGCTGCGCGCCGCCGACGCGGGCAAGGCCGTCCTCCTCAAGGGCTGGGTCGGCCGGCGGCGGGATCTCGGCGAGCTGATCTTCCTGTCGGTCCGCGACCGGAGCGGGCTCGTGCAGGTCGTCTTCGACGGCGCGCGCTGCCCGGCCGAAGCCGTCGCGGCCGCGTCCGAGGCGCGCAGCGAGGACGTCGTCGAAATCGAGGGGGAGGTCGTCCTCCGGGGCGAGGGCCAGCGCAACAAGGAGCTCCCGACCGGAGAGATCGAGGTCGTCGCGAAGCGCCTGTCCTTCCTGGCGAGGTCCGAAACGCCGCCCTTCGTCGTCGAGGACCGCACCAACGCGACCGAGGAGCTCCGGCTCGAGTACCGCTACCTCGACCTGCGCCGCCCGGTCATGCTCCAGAACTTCGTCCTGCGCGACGAAATCGCGTTCCGCGTGAGGAAGGTGCTGCACGAGCGGGGCTTTCTCGAAGTCGAGACTCCCATGCTGACGCGCTCGACCCCGGAGGGCGCCCGCGACTTCCTGGTCCCCTCGCGCGTCCACCGCGGCAAGTTCTACGCGCTGCCTCAGTCGCCTCAGCTCTTCAAGCAGATCCTGATGATGTCGGGCTTCGAGAAGTACTTCCAGATCGCCCGCTGTTTTCGCGACGAGGACCTCCGCGCGGACCGCCAGTTCGAGTTCACGCAGATCGACCTCGAGATGTCCTTCCCGACGGAGGAGGACGTCTTCGACACGGTCGAAGCCTTCCTCGTCGAGGCCTTCGCCGCGGCCGGGCATCGCCGCGGTGCGGCCGTTCCCGCGGCTGCCGTTTCGGGAGGCGATGGAGAAGTACGGGACCGACCGGCCGGATCTCCGCTACGCGCTCCCCCTCTGCGACCTCTCGGCGGCGGCCGCGGGGTCCGGCTTCGCGCCGTTCGAAAAGGCCCTGGGAAGCCGCGGCACCGTCCGCGGCCTGCGCGTCCCCGGCGGCGCCGGGTTCTCGCGGAAGCGCCTCGACGAGCTGACCGAGAAGGCCCGGGAGCACGGCGCGGCGGGTTTGTTGTGGATGAAACGCGCCGGCGGCGAAACCTCCTCGCCGGCGAAGAAGGCTCTCTCGGAAACGAAGCTCTCGGAGCTCCTCGCGGCGGGCGGGGTCGAGGACGGGGACCTTCTTCTCGTCGTGGCCGACCGCGAGAGCGCGGCGTTCGCGGCCCTCGCCGCGCTGCGCGCCGAGGCGGCTCGGGAGCTCAAGCTCGTCGACCAGTCCAAGTACGCATTCTGCTGGGTGACCGAATTCCCCCTCCTCGGCAAGGACGAGACGACCGGCCAGTGGTTCCCGATGAACCATCCCTTTACCGGGCCTCGGGAGGAGGATGTCGACCGGCTCGAGTCCGATCCCGGCAGCGTGCGAGCCCGCGCGTACGACGTCGTCGTCAACGGCTGGGAGCTCGGCTCGGGCTCGATCCGGATCCACCGCGGAGACCTCCAGGATCGCGTCTTCCGGGTGCTCGGGATCTCCGCCGAAGAGGGCCAGGAGCGCTTCGGCTTCCTCCTCGAGGCCCTGAAGTACGGGGCGCCTCCCCACGGGGGCATCGCGCTCGGCCTCGACCGCATCTGCGCGATCGCCGCCGGCGCCACGTCTCTGCGCGACGTGATCGCGTTTCCCAAGACGACCTCGGGCATCGACCTGATGACGAAGGCCCCGGCCGACGTCCTGCCCGGCCAACTCGGCGAGCTCGGCCTGGATCCGCCACGCCGGTCGCCGTGAGTCCGCCGAGCGCGACGCCGCCGGCACCCCGGGTCGAGCAGATTCCCGCCGGCGACGGGACGATCTGGGTGGGGGAGGGCCTTCTCCGCGACGCCTCCCGTTATCTCGTGTCGCCCTCGGGGCGGTTCCTCCTCGTCGCCCCGGCCTCCGCGCGAGCCGCCTCCGACCCCATTCGCGCGGCCCTCGGCCGCGCGGTTCTCCTGGACTTCCAGATCGAGGACGGCGAGGCCGCGAAGTCCCTGGCCACCGTCGAGAAGATCACCGAAGCCGCGCTCGCGGCGGGCCTGCGGCGCGACGACGCCTTCGTCGCGGTCGGCGGAGGCGTCGCGACCGACGTTACGGGCTTTGCCGCCGCGATCCTGCTCCGCGGCGTCGCGTGGAACGCCGTGCCGACGACGACTGCGGGCATGGCCGACGCCGCGATCGGAGGGAAAACGGCCGTCAACCATCCGCGTGGAAAGAACCTGCTCGGCGCGTTTCATCCTCCGCGGGCCGTTCTCGCCGATCCCGCGTGCCTCGGGACGCTGCCCGAGCGGGACTTTCGCGCCGGCCTCGTCGAGGCCTACAAGGCGGCCTGGGTTGCGGACGCGGATCTCGCCGCGCGGGCCGCGGACAGCCTCCCGGCCGTCCTCGCGCGCGAGAGCACGGCCCTCATCGCGCTCGTCGCGGGCGCCGCGCGGGTGAAAGTGGAGATCGTGGCGGCGGATCCCCGGGACGCGGGGCGGCGGCAACTCCTCAACTTCGGCCACACCCTGGGTCACGCGCTCGAGGCGGCGGCGTGGGGAACCCTGAAGCACGGCGAGGCGGTGGCATGGGGCATCGCCGCGGCGCTCGAGATCTCGAAGCGGCGCTCCGGCCTGGCGGAAGCAGACGCCTCGGCGATCGCCCGGGTCCTCTCGAAGCTCGGCCCATTCCCGGAGCCGGAGCGCGATCCCGCGAAACTCGCGCCGCTTCTCGCCCTCGACAAGAAGGCGACGGCCTCCGGAACAGCGGGGGTCCTGCTCGAGGGGATCGGGCGCGGGCGGGTCGAGAGGTCCATTCAACCCGAGGAGTGGCTCGACGCGGCCGCTATAATGTCGTTATCGTGAGCGGGCGTTCCGGTCGTCGTCGGATCCGCCTCTTCGTCCTGCTCTCCGGCGCCCTCATCCTCGCCTCCCTCGTGCCTCTGCTGGTCGCCGAGGCGGTCCTCATCCGGCGAAACCGCCGCACGCTCGAGACGCTGGAAGAGAAGTACCTGACGCGCTCGTCCGCGGCCATCGCGGACCACATCTCGACCTACTACGGCGCCGCCGGGCAACAGCTGACGAAGGCCGCGGACGCCATACGCCTGGCCGTCCAGCTCACCGGCAAGGACCCCTTCGGCTCGGCCGAGGGGGCCGAGATCCTGGGCGGGGTCCTCCAGGGGCAGAGCGCCCTCGTGGCGCTGCGGGCCGTGAACCTGGAGGGGAGCGGGAGCTTCGTGGGGCCGGATCTGCACTCCGCGGAGATGGATTTCGAGTTCCGCAGGGGCTTCGAGACCGCGCGGGACGGCGTCCGCTATGCCGGAGAGCCCGTCGGCGTTCCCGAGATCGGAATCGTGGCCGTGCTCGCGACCCCGGTCGTGGACGGCAAGGGGCAGCGGATCGGCGTCGTCGAGGCCCTGGCCTCCTGGCAGCCCATCGTTCGCGAGTTCCAGGACGAGGCCCGGCGAGAGGTGCGAGCCACCCTCGTCGACCGGACCGGGCGGATCCTGTTTCCTCCGGCGACCGGAGGCCAGGCGGGGACGCACGCCTCGACCCTGGTCGCCGACTTCGTCCGGTTTCCGGCGCGCCTC
>CAVRRE010000001.1:0-96788 GCA_963723535.1 uncultured Acidobacteriota bacterium | reverse complement strand
CACCGTTGCCGTTCGCGTAATCCGTCAGGCTGTAAAGGACGAGCATCATCGCCAGGAAGAGGGTGTAATTGTGCGCGCGCCCATGCAGCCGGGGCATGATCGGGATGAAGGCCAGGCCGGTGATGATCCCGAGTCCGGCCCCGAGCCCGGCTTCCCGGCCGAGCGTCACGAAAGGCCGGCTGGACTCGACCGCATCGCTGGTCAGCAAGTCGATGAGGACCATGGTCACGACGATGGAGAAGGCGTCGGTGGCCGCAGATTCGACCTCCAGCACTCGTGCAACGCGCGGATCCACCCCGCCACCGGCGAGCGTGGGCATGATGACCAGGGAGCACACCCCGCCCACGATCGACCCGCACAAGATCCAGCCCAACAGGCCCGCCGGCTTCAGAAACCCAAGCGGGTTGCGCAGAAGAAGAAGACGACAACGGCCAGCACGGAGAAGAGAAACCCCAATACTGCAGGAGAAGAGCTCGCGGTGCCGCCGAGGCGACATCCGCGAACTTCATCTTGAGCGCTCCGCCGGAGAGGATGACCACGAGCGAAATCGCACCAACGAACGGAATGCTCGGTCTCAGCACGGCGGGGGACACGATTTGGAGCACGGGTCCGGCGATGACGCCGGCCAGCACCAACCAGATGACGTCCGGAATGCCGGTCTTGCCGAAAATGAATTCTCCCAGGGCACCCAGCAGCAGCAGTACGGCGATCTCGACGAGAACTTTCCTACCGGGCTCATGAGGCGCACCGTGTCGAGTTGCGACCACGGGACGGCGGGGCCAGGCGAGGGGGCCGCGGTCCGAGGATCCGAGAGGGAAGGGCAGTGATCAGCATCGGCTGAACGTCTCTGAAGGCTCGCCGATCATACGCTCGGCCTTGACCGTTTGATCGACCCTCTCCACCCGGCAAGGAACTGGATGTCGCGTTTTCGATCCCGGTTGCCCGCTACCACTGAATCTAACCCTCGACCCGCAGCGTCGCGGAAGCCCTGGAAGAGCTCGCCTTGCCCTCATCTTGTCCGGCACGCCCGACGGGCAGAGCTGACGAGCCGCGAAGATGGTTTTTGAGAATCGCCGACACCACTTCCGCGGCTTCGTCGCGCTCTTCGCCAATGGTACGGATCACACGTGATGGCGAAGCCGGGCGTAATGGGCAGACCCTTAATCCCCCGGCCTTTGTCGGTGACGACAAAATTGATGGGCAGCTGGCCGGCGGGCGCCCCGCCGATCGTCAGGTCGTACATGACGAATCCAGTTCCGTTCGATTCCACGGTGTACGTCCCGGTCAGCTCCACCGGGAGGATGAGGCCGTTGAAGCTGGTCGTGGCCGTGCCCTCGCAGGTGTCGATGCCGTCGCAGGTCACCTGCCCGACCTGCGCGAACGGCCCCACCGGCAGCACGGCGCTCGCGACAACCTCGCCGCTGCAGCTGAATCCGTAGGGTCCCTTGACGTCGCGCGCGCTGAAATGAGGCTGGCTGGACTTGCGCTCCACCTCCTCCGCCCGAGCCGCCGCCGCCGAGCCAATTGTCACTGCCAGCAGAAGTACTCCGACCCGAAGCCGGCTCCGAGCATCGATGTTCATAGTGCCTCCTACCGATAACGCGCAATACGGCCGGAAACGGGATCATCGAACCCGGCAAGAGATCGACCAACCTTCAGAGACACTGGGAACCGGCAGGGAACCCAGCGCCTCGTGTGGTACGGGGCGCCGAGAATTGTTCGACGGTGCGATGACCTGCAATTGGAGCGAGAGCAACAAGGGACGCTCCGCCGTCACGTGATACAGAAGCGCCACGATATGACGATCCCGCAAGCTCAAGCCCCGGCCGCGCCTCCGAAATCCGGACTGGCTCGTGAGATGGGGCTGCTCGGCCTGGTGGCCACCGGTGTCTGCTCGATGATTGGCGCGGGCATCAACGTCATCCCGTTCATGATCCAGCGCCACGTGCCCGGCATCGGTCCGAACGTGCTGCGCGCATTCATCTTCGCGGCGCTGCCGGCCGTGCTGGCGGGCCTGGCGTATGCGGTGCTGGCCTCGGCCATGCCGCGCGCCGGCGGCAGCTACGTGTACGCGAGCCGAGCGCTCGATCCCTACCTCGGCTTCGTCGCCTCGTTCTCGCAGTGGTTCTCGCTGTGCGTGGCGATCGGTGTGGTCTCCTACCTCATCGTTCCGTTCCTGCGCGACATCGCCGTGGCCGCGGGATCGACGGCGGTGGCGGCCACGCTGGAGACCGGACCGATCCGGCTGGCGATCTCGCTCGCGTTCCTCTGGGCGGCCGTTTTCGTGAACGTTCGCGGCGTGAAAGTCTACGAACGCCTGATCGTTCCGCTGATGTTCCTGACGTTCATCCTCGGCGGCGTGGTGATCGTCGCCGGGTTCTCCTTCGACCACGACGCGTTTGCCGCGGCGCTGCAGGCGCGCGGGGGTGGTGCGGTGGCCGCCACCGTAGCGCCGCCGCTATCGTTGTCGGTCCTGCTGCCGGCGTCGGCGCTGATGTTCGCCTCGTTCATCGGCTTCGATTCGATCGCGCAGGCGGGCGGCGAGGCCAAACGGCCGGGACGCAATCTGCCGCTCGCGATCGGCATCGCCGTCGTGTCGGTCGGCATCTTCTACATGCTCTTCACCGGCGCGGTGTATCACGCCGTGCCGTGGCAGTTCATCGCCGCCGAAGCGCAGCAGCGCGACCTGACGGCCCCGGGTCTTCTGGGCTATCTGCTGCCCCCGGCGTGGACGGTGGTGATCGTTTCCGGTGCGGCGGTCGCATTGATCAAGGATCTGCCGGCGATGCTGCTCGCGGTATCGCGCCTGATGTTCGCGTGGGCCGAGGATGGGATCTTTCCGCGCGCGATCGCGGCGGTGCATCCGCGCTTCCGCACGCCGCACGTGGCGATCCTGGCGAGCGCCGGCATGGCCACGCTCGGCATCATCGGCTGTCACGTGGCCGGCGACTTCTTTCTCGGCATCGATATCCTCGTGACCTCGATGCTCGTCAACTTTCTGCTGATGGCGGTGTCGGTGGTGACGCTGCCCAGCCGCAACCCCGCGCTCGCGCGGGAAGTCACCGTCCTCCCGTCGCGCGCCGCGCAAGTGCCGCTCGCCCTGGTCGCCATCGTCGTGCTGGCCGCGTTTCTCGGCGTTCACACGTGGCGGGATGTGACCCGGCCCGTGGCCGCGTGGTATTTCCGCTCGACGCCGCTCTGGCTCCTGGTGATGGCTGCCGGCTCGCTCATCTATCGCCGCGAAACGCAGAAGCTGCGCCGCCAGGGCGTGGACCTCGACGCGCGCTTCGCGACGCTTCCTCCCGGATAGGACTCATGACGCTCACAGTGGACCGGGTCGCGCTGGCCCCCGATCTCTCCATCTCCCGCGTGCTCACCGGCCTGTGGCAGATCGCCGACATGGAGCGCGACGGCCGCACGCTCGACCCCGAGCCCACCGCGCGCGCTCTTCGCCCCTACGTCGACGCCGGCTTCACCTCGTTCGACATGGCCGATCACTACGGGTCGGCCGAGATCGTGGCGAGCCATCTGCGCGAAGGATCCGGCGTCCGCGCAGCCGGTGGAGCTGTTCACGAAGTGGGTGCCGAAGCCGGGGCCGCTGACGCTCGGGGACGTGCGTGCGGCGGTCGAGCGATCGCTGCAGCGGCTTCGCACGAGCCGGATCGATTTGCTGCAGTTCCACGCGTGGAGCTATGCCGATCCGAGCTGGATCGACGGCCTGCTGCATCTGCAGGCCCTGAAGGCCGAGGGTCTGATCGCGCACATCGGCCTGACGAACGTGGACGCGGCGCATCTCAACATGGTGCTCGCCACCGGCATCGAGGTGATTTCGAATCAGGTCTGCTTCTCGCTGCTCGATCGGCGCGCGGCTGGTGCGCTGTCGGACGTGTGCCGTGCGCGCGGCGTGAAGCTGCTCGCCTACGGAACGCTCGCCGGCGGCTGGTTGTCGAATCGATGGCTCGGTCAACCCGAGCCCGACTGGGAACGCAGCGGCACCTGGTCGCAGATGAAGTACGGCCGCTTCATGCGCGTCGCCGGCGGGTGGGATGCCCTGCAGCGAGTGCTGCGCGCCGCGGATGCGGTGGCGCGGTCGACACGACGTGTCGATCGCCAACGTGGCCTCTCGCTACGTCCTCGAGCAGCCGGCCGTGGCCGGCATCATCATCGGCGCCCGGCCCGGCGAGCGAGAGCACATTGCCGACAACCTCCGCGTCTTTTCCTTCTCGTTGACCGGCGAGGATCGCGAGGAGTTGGAGGCGGCGCTCGCCACGCTCCACCCGATTCCCGGCGACTGCGGCGACGAGTACCGCAAGCCGCCGTTTCTCACGGCGTCCGGCGATCTGAGTCATCACGTGGAGTCGTTCCCGGCGCCGTACGCGGTGCAGCGCCGCGCCGACGGCCGCATGCTCTGCTTGAGCGGCACGCCCTGGGAGAGCATGGCCGGTTTCTCCCGTGCGACGCGGCGCGGCACGCGCGTGCACGTATCGGGGACGACGGCGACGCACGGCGATCGCGCGATCGGCGGGACGGATGCCGCCGCGCAAACGCACTTCGCGATCGACAAGATCGAAGGCGCGCTGCAGTCGCTCGGGGCGAAGCTCGAGGACGTGGTTCGCACGCGGGTGTTCGTGGCGCGCCTCGACGACTGGGAGGCCGTGGCCCGCGCCCACGGCGAGCGCTTCGGCCACATCCAGCCTGCCAACACGCTCGTCGCCGCGCCTCTCGTGGGCGACGAGTATCTCGTTGAAGTCGAAGCCGAGG
Source organism: uncultured Acidobacteriota bacterium (assembly GCA_963723535.1). Taxonomy (GTDB): domain Bacteria; phylum Acidobacteriota; class Thermoanaerobaculia; order UBA5066; family Gp7-AA6; genus DAHUXD01. Next base: position 92,027 of record CAVRRE010000001.1, on the reverse strand, counting down.
CGGAAGTGTCGAGCGGGTGAGGCTCGGAAGAGTTCGTCACCAAGCTGCGATTTCGCGGCCGGCTTCGGACAACGCCTGGGGATGACCGGCCCAAGGGTCGCCAGTCATCCCCGGTTCCGAATCAGCCTGACCTCACTGTGCTTTCAGATCGCACGTGATGGCGAAACCGGATGTGGTGGGCAGGCCCTTGATTCCCCGGCCTTTTTCGGTGATCACGAAATCGATCGGAAGCTGGCCGGCGGGCTGCCCCCCGATCGTCAGGTCATACAGGACGAATCCGGTTCCGTTCGGGTTTACCGTGTACGTCCCAGTCAGCTCCAGCGAGAGGATGAGGCCGTTGAAGCTGGCCGTGGCCGTCCCCTCGCACGTGTCGATGCCGTCGCAGGTCACCTGCCCCACCTGCGCGAACGGCCCCACCGGCAGCACGTCGCTCGCGACGACCACGCCGCTGCAGCTGAATCCATAGGAGTCCTTGATGTCGCGAGCCTTGAAGTGAGGCTGGCCGGCTTTCCCCTCACTCTCCGCCGCCCGAGCCGCTGCCATCGAGCCGACGATGACCGCCAGTAAGACAACTCCGACCCGAAGCCCCCTTCGAACATTGACGTTCATAACGCCTCCTGATCAAGTAACGCGCAGTATGGTCGGAAAAGCGATCATCGGGGTGGTCGACAAGATCAAAGGCGCGCGTTCTAGAGGGGCGCCGCGCCGTTAGGGCGGTACCGGGGTCACTGCCGCTGCCTCCGAGATATGTCGGCTGGCTCAACGTAGTGAGCGTCGCGCTCAGCCGGGCCACGAAAACGTCGCTAAAGCCTCCGTTCACCGGCCGTGGTCCGCCCGGTCGTGCCGGGGAAATCCGCGGACGCATATCCGGTGAATGCGCACGCCGCCCACACGTTTCCGAAGTTGCTCCTCATCCGCCGGTCCTGCTGCGGTCCAACCGATGAAGATCAAGAACGCCTCTAACCACCCTAGACGGCCTCGACCATTGACGTTCATAACGCCTCCTGATCGAGAACGCGCAGTCAGGCCGGAAAAGCAATCATCGAACTCGGCAGGAATGGGAGTAACCTCTGAGCAACACCGGACACCCGAAAGGAACTAAACGCTTTGGCCAACCTTGCCGAAAGGGACATGGAAGCCCTTCTTTCCGATTCCAATCCGGAAGTGCGCGAGTCGCTTTCGGAGATTCTTCCTTCGATGTACGACGAGCTACGCGGGCTCGCACGCCGCGTCCTGGCCCGCGAGCGCCGCAACCACACGCTGCAGCCGACCGCCCTAGTTCACGAGGCCTACATGCGTCTTGCCGCCCAGCGCGGGGATGGGTTCGTCTCCCGGGCGCACTTTCTGGGGCTCGCCGCACAAATGATGCGCCGCATTCTCGTCGACCACGCCCGCCGTCGAAACGCAGACCGGCGCGGCGGCGGAAGCATCGCGGTGACGCTCGACGAGGATTTCCTGCTCGCCGCGCCCGAGGCGGGAGTGGACATTCTGCAGCTCCATGAAGCCCTGACGGAACTTTCGCAGCTGGATCCCCGCCAGGGGAAGGTCGTCGAGCTACGGTTCTTCGGCGGGTTGACGGTCGAAGAAACGGCCGGGATCCTGGAGATCTCGGGACCGACTGTCAACCGCGACTGGCAGACGGCCAGGATCTTCCTGCGCCACGCACTTCGCTCCGAGGGTCCGCCTTAGACCCTCATGAACGCTCAGGAATGGCAGCGCATGAAAGGCGTCCTGACGGGGGCGCTCGCCATTCCCGCATCCGACCGAGCCGCGTTTCTGGCAGAAGCCTGCCCGGATGAGGAGATGCGGCGGCAAGCGGAGTCGCTGCTGGCTGATGCGGATTCCGGGGATGCGTTTCTGGAAGCTCCCGCGCTCGAGGAAGCGGCCGCGATCCTCGAGGTATCGAGCAAGCAAGCGCCGGCGTTGACACCTGGCCGACACCTCGGCCCCTACGAGATCCTGTCGTCTCTGGGGGCGGGCGGGATGGGAGAGGTATACCGGGCGAGGCACGCGAAGCTCGACCGGGACGTCGCGATCAAGGTGCTGCCGGGGTCCGTGGCCTCAGATCCCGACACGCTCGAACGGTTCGAGCGGGAGGCCAAAGCGGTTGCGGCGCTCTCGCACCCGAACATCCTCGCAATCCACGATTTCGGGAGCCATGACGGCGTTGCCTATGCCGTCATGGAGCTCCTGGAAGGCGAGACGCTCCGGGAGACTCTCCGAAAGCCCATCTCCCGGAAGCAGGCCGTGGACTATGCACTCCAGGTCGCACGCGGCCTCTTCGCCGCTCATTCGAAAGGAGTCGTCCACCGGGACCTGAAGCCCGAGAACCTGTTCGTCACCGGGGAGGATCAAGTCAAGATCCTCGACTTCGGACTCGCAAGGCGGATCGATCCTGCCCCGTGCCGAGGATCTCCGACGAGGCCCGGAGCGGTGATGGGAACGCTCGGCTACATGTCGCCCGAGCAGCTGCGGGGACTCCCTGTCGACCATCGCTCCGACATCTTCTCGTTCGGATCGATCCTCTACGAGATGCTCTCCGGCAAAAGGGCATTCAAGCGGGCAATGGCCATCGAGACGATGGCGGCGATCCTGCAGGACGAGCCGCCGGCCTTGTCCGAGTCGGGACGGAGCATCTCCGCCAACCTCGACCACATCGTGCGCAATTGCCTCGAGAAGAAGCCGGAAAGGCGCTTTCAGTCGGCACGGGACATCGAGTTTGCGCTCGAGGAGACGGCCACGGCGACTGCCCCCGTCGGACCTCAGGCGCTGCTTCCCGCAGCTCGAAGGCCTCGCATTCTGATTGCCGCCGCGGTCGTCGTCGTTCTCGCCGTTGCGGGCTTCTTGCTCCTGACGCGTTCCCGCAAGGACGTGACCACAGCCGGCGGTGTCAAGCGCGTGGCCGTGCTGCCGTTCGAGAACCTCGGAGCAGCCGAGGACGACTACTTCGCCGACGGCATCGCGGACGCGGTGCGGGGAAAGCTGACGTCCGTGCCGGGGCTTCAGGTGATCGCCCGCGGCAGCTCGACGGGCTACAAGCGGACGACGAAAACGCCCCGGCAAATCGCCGAAGAGCTGAATGCCTACTATCTGCTCACCGCGACGGTCCGGTGGCAGAAGAGCGGAGACCCCAACCGCGTCCAGGTCAGCCCCGAGCTCGTCGACGTGACGCGCAGCGATGCCCCCACGGCCAAGTGGCAGCAGCCGTTCGATGCGGCTCTGACCGACGTGTTTCGAGTGCAGTCGGACATCGCCTCACGCGTCGCCCAGGCTCTGGGTGTCGCGCTCGGGGCGGGCGAGGAAAAGCGGCTTTCGGAGAAGCCCACGCAAAACCTCGCCGCTTACGACGCCTTTCTCAAGGGGGAGGAAGCCTCCGCGAGCATGGGAGCGTTGGATCCGCCCAGCCTGAGGAAAGCGCTCGGCTTTTACGAGCAGGCCGTGGCCCTCGATCCCCGCTTTGCGCAAGCCTGGGCGCAGGCCTCGCGGGCCAGCGCGGCTCTCTACTACTTCGGCGAGCCCACGCCCGCCCTGGCCGAGCGTGCCCGTCAGGCCGCGGAGCAGGCCGTTGCTCTTGCGCCGGATCGCGCGGAGGGGCACCTCGCTCTTGGCACCTACCACTTCAACGTCAGTTCGGGATCCCGGCCGGGCCCTTCGAGGATTATGTGCAGGGACAGCGCGTTGCGCCGTCAAATGCCGATCATCTTCGCGGCGATGGCATACATCGAGCAGGTCCTCGGGCGCTGGGAGGAGGCGGTCGAACGCTGCCGCCAGGCGGAGCGTCTCGATCCCCGCTCGGTTCTGACACAGTGGCGGCTCGGCCAATCGCTCTCCCATCTCCGGCGCTATTCCGAAGCGCGGGACGTCTTCGACCGAGGGCTCGCCCTGGCGCCCGCCAACCTCGATGCTCCTCGAGTGGAAGGCCATGATATTCCTCAGCGAGGGAGACCTTGCCGGTGCCCGGGCGGTGCTCAGGGCGGCGCCCAAGGAGACGGAGCCGACCGCGCTCGTGGCCTTCGTGGCGAACTACCAGGATCTCGTCTGGGTCCTCGACGACGAACAGCGAGAGCTGCTCCTGCGCATGACGCCGAGCTCGTTCGACGGCGACCGAGCTGCCTGGGGCGTCTGCCTCGTTCAGGGTTACGCCTTGAAGGGTGATGCCGGAAACGTGCACACCTACGCCGAGGAAGCGAGGAAGGCCCTCGAGGAGCAGCTTCGCGTGACGCCTGAGGATCCACAGCGTCGCGTTATTCTCGGGCTCGCGCTGGCGTACCTCGGGAGAAAAGAGGAAGCGATCCGGGAGGGAGAAGAGGGCTCGCGCTCCAACCGGTCGCGAAGGATGCAGTGAATGGGGCCTACCTCCAACACCAGCTCGTCCGCATCTACACGCTCGTCGGCGAACCCGAGAAGGCGCTCGACCGGTTGGAGCCTCTCCTGAAGATCCCCTTCAACCTCACACCCGGCTGGCTCAAGATCGATCCCAACTTCGACCCGTTGCGAGGAAACCCGAGGTTCCAGAGGCTCGTCGCCGAAGCCAGGTGATCCGACGCGTCAGTGCCGGATCTCGCCGGTTCGATCCTGGTTGCCCGCTCCAATCCGTCCGACGACCTACCTGGTGCCGCCCCGGTAAGCGGGCGTGGTGCTGTTTCTCTGCTCCAGGCGGCGATGCTGCTGGATGAGGAACTCCGCGAGGAGGTCCGCATCCCGGCGGCGCGACGACGTGCGCCGCGCCACGAGCGCGAGTGTGCGGGACGGCGCCGGCGACGAGAAGGGGCGAGCCACGAGGCGAGTGCCCTTCAGAATTCCCGCGTCCAGCGTGATCCCCGGCAGCAGCGTCACACCCAGTCCGCCTTCGACCATCTGAATCAGCGTCGGCAGGCTCGTCGCCTCGACGAAGGATTCCCGGCGGCCGCGGCGGGGACCGCAGGCGGCGATCACGTGGTCGCGCAGGCAGTGCCCTTCTTCCAGAAGCAGCATGTCGCCGGCGTCGATCCTCCGGAGCGCGATGTTCTTCTCGCGGACCGCGGGATCGGTTTCGCGCGCCACGAACGAGAACGCGTCCTCGAACAGCTCGCGCACGTAGAGGTCACCGGTATCGAAGGGCAGCGCGATCAGCGCGACGTCGAGGCGGCCGGCGCGCAGCCGGTCGAGCAGGCGCTCCGTCAGGTCCTCGCGGAGGTAGAGCTTCAGCTCTCCGTAGGCACGCCTCAATGCCGGAAGGACGCGGGGCAGCAGATAAGGCGCGATCGTGGGGATCGCGCCGAGGCGCAGGGGCCCGGCCAAGGGGCGTCCCGCGGAACGGGCCGCCTCCGCAAGATCCGTCGCCGCCGCCAGCAGCTCGCGTGCTCGCCCGACGACGTCCTCGCCCACCGCGGTGAGCCGCACGTGGCGCTTGTCGCGCTCGACGAGCTGCACGCCCAGCAGCGTCTCGAGCTCCTTGATCCCGGCGGACAGCGTGGACTGGGTGACGAACTGCGCCTCGGCGGCGGCGTGGAAATTCAGGCGTTGGGCGAGCTCGACCAGGTAGGCGAGCTGGCGAAGGGTGGGGAGGGCGGGCATCGGTCGTCACCTCTGTGATCGAGACACTCGATCATTGTAATCGAGATAAGTCGTTGGACCGATCGAGAGCCAGCGGACAGAATGGCGCCGTGACACTGCCGCGAGGCTCCGCGTGAGCTTCACCAGCCCCGCCGACAGCGTCGGATTCGAATAGATTGGCGAGAGGGCTCCGACAGGGCCCAAACGATAGGAGAAGGTCCCATGCCCGACAAAGAACACACGCGAAGCGGAAGCGAGAGCGAGAACCCCGTCATCCCGGCCCCGACTCCCAAGGCGGGCCGGCCGAGGACGAACAAGGACTGGTGGCCGAATCAGCTCGACCTTTCGGTGCTCCACCACCACTCGCACCTTTCCAATCCGATGGAAGAGGACTTCGACTACGGCGAGAAGTTCAAGTCCCTCGACGTCGAAGCGCTGAAGCGCGATCTCATCGCGCTGATGACGAAGTCGCAGGACTGGTGGCCGGCCGACTACGGCCACTACGGCCCGCTGTTCATCCGCATGACGTGGCATGCCGCCGGCACTTACCGCATCGCCGACGGCCGCGGCGGCGGCGGCGAAGGGCAGCAGCGCTTTGCTCCCCTGAACAGCTGGCCCGACAACGCGAACCTCGACAAGGCGCGCCGGCTGCTCTGGCCGCTCAAGAAGAAGTACGGCCAGAAGATCTCCTGGGCCGATCTGCTGGTCCTGGCCGGCAACGTGGCCATGGACTCGATGGGGTTCAAGACGTTCGGCTTCGGCTTCGGCCGGCCCGACGTCTGGGAGCCCGAGGACATCTTCTGGGGTCCCGAGGACACCTGGCTGGGAGACGAGCGCTACAGCGGGGACCGCGATCTCGCCAAGCCGTTCGGCGCCGTGCAGATGGGCCTCATCTACGTGAACCCCGAAGGCCCCGGCGGCAACCCCGATCCGCTGAAGGCCGCCCGGGACATCCGCGAGACGTTCGCTCGCATGGCGATGAATGACGAGGAAACCGTGGCGCTCATCGTCGGCGGCCATTCGTTCGGCAAGACGCATGGCGCGGCCCCGGCCCCTGCGAACGTCGGCCCGGAACCCGAGGCCGCGGGCATCGAGGACCAGGGCCTCGGCTGGAAGAACAAGTACGGCAGCGGCAAGGGCGGCGACGCGATCACGAGCGGCCTCGAGGGCGCCTGGACCAACAACCCGACGAAGTGGGACAACGGTTTCCTCGAGAACCTCTTCAAGTACGAGTGGGAGCTGACGGAGAGCCCCGCCGGCGCGAAGCAGTGGAAGCCGAAGAACCCCGAGGCGCAGGGCACCGTGCCGGATGCGCACGACAAGTCGAAGCGGCACGCGCCCATGATGCTGACGACGGACCTGTCGCTGAAGATGGATCCGATCTACGCGCCCATCGCGAAGCGCTTCCACGAGAATCCGGACCAGCTCGCCGACGCTTTCGCCCGGGCCTGGTTCAAGCTGCTCCACCGCGACATGGGCCCCCGCGCGCGCTACCTCGGACCGTGGATCCCGGAGCCGCAGCTGTGGCAGGACCCCGATCCCGGCCGTCGATCACGAGCTGGTCAGCGAGCAGGACGTCGCGGCTCTCAAGCGCAAGATCCTCGACTCGGGCCTGTCCATCCCGGAGCTCGTGTCCACGGCCTGGAACGCGGCCGCCAGCTTCCGCGGCACGGACAAGCGCGGCGGTGCGAACGGAGGACGAATCCGCCTCGAGCCTCAGAAGAACTGGGAGGCCAACGAGCCGGCCCGGCTGGCGAAGGTGCTGAAGGCCCTCGAGCAGATCCAGCAGGACTTCAACAAGTCCGGCGGCAAGAAGAAGATCTCGCTGGCCGACCTGGTCGTCCTCGGCGGATGCGCCGCCGTCGAGGAAGCGGCCCGGAAGGCGGGGCACAACGTCACCGTCCCGTTCGCGCCCGGGTCGCACGGACGCCTCGCAGGAGCAGACCGACGTGAACACCTTCGAGGTGCTCGAGCCGGTCGGCGACGGGTTCCGCAACTACACTGCGGAAGGGAGACCCGCTGTCGCCGGAGACCCGGCTGCTGGATCGGGCCAACCTCCTGAAGCTGACCGCGCCCCAGATGACGGTTCTCGTCGGCGGCCTGCGCGCCCTCGGCGCCAACCACGGGGAATCGAAGCACGGCGTCTTCACCGACCGGCCGGGGACGCTGACCAACGACTTCTTCGTCAACCTGCTCGACGCCGGGACGGCGTGGAGGCCGTCGGCTTCGGCCAAGAACGTCTACGAAGGAAGCGATCGTGCCAGCGGCAAGGTCAAGTGGACCGCCACGGCCGCCGACCTCGTATTCGGTGCGCACTCCCAGCTTCGCGCGCTGGCCGAGGTCTACGCCAGCGACGACGGGAAGGAGAAGTTCGTGCGTGACTTCGTGGCGGCCTGGGACAAGGTCATGAACCTCGATCGCTACGACCTCCTCGCCAAGGCCCGGGGCGGGCGTCAGCGGGCCGCGGCCGTAGAGGTTCGCCACAAGCCAGTCTGTCGCGGACGCGGGCGGCCCGATTGGGCCGCCCGCGCTTTCCACACCCCTTTTCCACCCGATTCGTTGGTATCTTGAGCGGCCAACCGTGGAACAGATATTCCCGAACCCGGACCTGGATCCGCTCGACGAGACCAACCCGGAGACCGTCATTTCGCGGGCCCGGCGGTTCGAAGCGATCGTCGAATCCTCCGACGACGCCATCATCGCGAAGTCCCTGGAGGGCGTCATCACGTCCTGGAACCCGGCCGCCGAGCGGCTGTTCGGCTACGCCGCGCACGAAATCGTAGGGCGCTCGATCTCCGTGCTCATGCCCGCCGAGCGCCACGACGACATGGAGTCGATCCTCGGCCGGATTCGACGCGGAGAGCGTGTCGACCACTACGAGACGATCCGGGTCTCGAAGGATGGACGGAAGATACCGGTCTCCCTCTCGGTCTCCCCGGTCAAGGACGCCGCCGGCCGGGTCGTGGGCGCCGCGAAGATCGCCCGCGACATCAGCGGACGAAAGGAAGCCGAGGCCGAGCGGGAGCGCCTCCTGCGCGAGGCCCAGCAGGGTGTCCAGATCCGCGACACCTTCCTTTCGGTCGCCGGCCACGAGTTGCGCACTCCGCTGAACGTCCTCAAGCTCCAGCTCTACAACCTGGCGCAGTCTCTGCAGGGCTCCGAGAAGGTGGCCATGGTCGCGAAGGCACAGCGGGAGGTGGATCGCCTCGCCGGTCTGACGGATCGCCTCCTGGATGTCGCCCGGATGGCGGCCGGCGGTTTCTCGCTGGAGCCGAGCCCGATGGAGCTCACCGAGCTCGTGCGGGAAACAATCGACCGCATCCGCGACGATGCCGCGGTCGGCGGATCGGAGATCGTGCTGTCGGCGCCGGGGCCCGTCACCGGCCGATGGGACCGGGCGACTCTCGACCAGGTCGTCACGAACCTCCTCTCCAACGCCTCGAAGTTCGGGCGGGGCGGAGCGATCGAAGTCCGGGTCGAGCGAAGCGACGCGGCGGCGCGTGTGCGTGTCCGCGACTACGGCGTCGGGGTCGCGCCCGGCGATCGGGAGCGCATCTTCGGGCGCTTCGAGCGTGGAGTGTCGGAGGTTTCGTACGGAGGGCTCGGTCTCGGGCTGTGGATCGCTCGACAGATCGCAGAGGCGCACGGGGGCCGCATCTGGGTGGAAAGTCCGCCGGGCGGAGGAGCAGAATTCGTTTTGGAGCTTCCGATTTCGGAAAGGGGAGACTCTGCAAGTCCTGCTGGTCGATGACGACGCCGCGACGGTCGAGGCGCTTCGCTTGATCCTCGAAGGGGCAGGGCATCGTGTGGTGACCGCCGAGAATGGGCGCGAGGCGCTGGAGCGCCTTCGCGAGGCCGAATCCTATTGCGTCATCCTCCTGGACATCATGATGCCGGTCATGAACGGGTACGAGTTCCGTGAGGAGCAGCTCAGAGACCCGAAGCTGGCGTCGATTCCCGTGATCGTGGTGACGGCGGACGGACGCGCGAAAGAGAAGGCGCAGCAGCTCGGAAGTGATTTGTTCTTCCAGAAGCCGCTCTCGCCCCCGGCGCTCCTGAGCGCGATCCGGCGGTTTTGCCCGCCGGGAGCCTAGCGAACCTACAGAAGGGCGAAGGTTCGAAGACGTTCCCGCGCTTTCGGGGCGGGGCGCCGCCTCCCGTTGATAGAGTGGTGGCGACGATCGTCCAATGGCTTTCACGGCAGGCAAGCGCCTGGGGCCGTATCAGATCCTGTCCCGGATCGGCTCGGGCGGGATGGGTGAGGTCTATCGGGCGCGGGATCCCAAGCTTCGGCGTGACGTCGCCGTCAAGGTCCTTCCGACGCCCGTCGCACGGAACCGGGAGTATCAGGCCCGCTTCGAGCGCGAGGCGCTCGCCGTGGCGGCGCTCTCACACCCCAACATTCTTTCGATCTTCGACTTCGGCGTTCAAGGCGGCATCTCCTACGCCGTCACGGAGCTGCTGGAAGGGGAGACTCTGCGCGCCCGACTCGCCGCGGGCCCGATTCCGCAGGGGCAGGCCCTCAGCTACGCGCTGCAGATTGCCAGGGGAATCGCCGCGGCCCACGAGAAGGGCGTCGTCCATCGGGACCTGAAACCCGACAACCTGTTCGTCCTGCCGGACGGCCACATCAAGATCCTCGACTTCGGCCTGGCGAAGCGCTCGGGGAGCGATGCGGGCGCGGTGACTCCGGACCTCACGGAACCCGGCACCATCATGGGGACCGCGGGTTACATGTCGCCGGAGCAGGTGCGCGGCTACTCCGTGGACCACCGGTCGGACATTTTCGCGTTCGGGACGATCCTTTACGAGCTGCTGGCGGGCCGCAAAGCGTTCAGGAAGGAGACGCCCGCGGACACCATGGCCGCGATCCTGCACCAGGAACCCGCCGACCTCTCCGAATCCGGGCGCAGCATCTCTCCGGCCCTCGACCGCATCGTCCGTCGGTGCCTCGAGAAGGCGCCACAGAAGCGTTTCCAGACGGCCCGGGAGATCGTCGTCGCCATCGAGCAGGCGTCCTTCCCGGACGCCGAGAGCGTCGTGCAGTCCGGGCCGCCGAGGTCCGGAGGCGGCGCCTCGTCCGTCATCGCGATCCGGCCGACGCCGACGCCGTCCTCGCGCCGCGGCGCGCCCGAGGCCGAGCGCCGCCAGGTCACCGTTCTCGTTTGCGGCTGCGAGGTCTTCGAATCCGAGGCCTATCTCGAGCGCCTCGATGCCGAGGACCAGGCGCGCGTGCTCCGCGGCTTTCAGCAGGCTTGCGACCGGGCGGCGCGCCGCTTCGAGGGGACCGTCGTTCAGTGCGACGAGCACGGGCTCCTGCTCTGCTTCGGGTACCCGGTGGCTTTCGAGGACGGGGCTCGGCGCGCGGCGCACACCGCCGTGGCGCTCCTCGCCGAGATGGAGTCCCTCGCCGGACAGCTCCGCGGCACCGACGGGTTGGAGCTGGGGCCGTGGGTCGGCGTGCACACGGGCCCGGCGGTGGTCGGGGGCGGGCCCGGGCCGATGTCTCTGGTGGGCGAGGCGCGCAACGTGGCCGTCCGACTCAAGGACGTCGCCGTCGTCGGAGGGATCGTCTGCAGCGGCGCGACGCATCGGCTGATCCGCAGTCGATTCGACTGCACCCGCGCGGGCGAGCAGCGGATCAAGGGCCTGGCGCAGCCGATCGAGATCTACCGGGTTCAAGGCGTCGCCGAGGTCCGCAATCCGCTCGAGGCGGTGGGAGCGGCGGGGCTGACGCCGCTGACCGGACGCGACCTCGAAATCACGCTGCTGAAGGACCGTTGGGAGAGGGCGCGGGAAGGCGCCGGGCAGATCGTGCTCCTCATCGGCGAGCCGGGCCTGGGCAAGTCGCCGGCTCGTGCAAACCATGAAGCAATTCGTTCGAGAGCAGGAGGGCGCGGCACCCTCGAGCGATGCGCCGATGTCGATGGCTCCTTCCGCCGTGGCCGACCCGGCTGTCGTCGAGTGGCGCTGTTCGGGCCGCCTCCAGAACACGGGTCTTTATCCTGCGACCGAGTTCTTCGAACGGTTTTTGAGCCTCGGGTTGGAGCACGCACCGGCCTCACGGTTCGAACGCCTGGTGCGCCATCTGGGGGACTACGACCTGGCGCGTCCCGAGCTCGTGCCTCTCTTCGCGTCGCTCCTGTCGCTGCCCACGGATGAGCGCTTTCCTCCGCTCGGCCTGCCGCCGATTCGAGAGAGGGAGGAAACGTTCCGGGCCTTCGTCGAGTGGCTGCGAGCGTGCTCCGGCCGGCGCCCCGTCCTCTTCGTCGTCGAGGACCTTCACTGGGCGGACGCGTCCACGCTCGAGTTTCTCCAGCTGTTCTTCGCGGAGGGACTGCACGACCGGATCCTGACCGTGGTGACGTTCCGTCCCGAGTTCCAGCCGGCCTGGCCGACCGCCGCCCACCAGACGACTCTCGCTCTGACCAGCCTGACGCAGCGCCAGGTCGGCGAGCTGATGGGCAAGAAGACGGGACAAATCGTGCCGGAGCCGCTCGTCGAGCAGGTCTACGCCCGAACCGGGGGAGTGCCGCTCTTCGTCGAGGAGTACACGCGAACGCTGCAGGAGTCCGGAGCCTTCGATCTCGCCGAGCCGAGCTCCGGAACGCTCCCGCCGACTCTGCCGCGCGAAATCCCCTCGACGCTCCAGGACCTGATCATGGCGAGGCTGGACCGCATGGAAGGAGACCGGGAAGTCGCCCAGATCGCCGCGGCGCTCGGCCGGGAGTTCAGCTACGAAATGCTGGATGCCGTCGCGTCCGTGGACGAGACGTTTCTCCAGGACGAGCTGGGCAAGCTCGTGCGGGCCGACATCCTGTATCCCAAGGGCCGCACGCCCAAATGCCGTTACGTCTTCAAGCACGCCCTTCTGGAAGAGGCGCTGTACAACTCGCTCGTCAAGGAGAGGCGACAGGACTTCCACCGGAGGATCGCCGAAGTTCTGGAGGCGGGAGCCGTCCAGACCGTCGAGACGCCGCCGGAGCTGATCGCGCACCACTTCACGGAGGCGGGTCTCGCCGAGAGGGCGATCCGCTACTGGCTGAAGGCCGGTTTGCGGTCGCGGGAGCGCTCCGCGGAGGTCGAGGCGGTCGGTCACCTGAGCCGCGGCGTCGGTCTTCTGGCGACGCTGCCCGAATCCGCGAAGCGGGACGGGGAAGAGCTGGAGCTGCTGGGGCCTCTGGGCACGGCCTACATCGCCTCTCGAGGCTATGCGGCGCCCGAGGTCGGTCCCGTCTTTCGCCGGGCGCGCGAGCTGTGCGAGCGCATCGGGCAGCCGGAGCAGCTGTTCGCGCTCATGCTGGGGATCTGGGAGTGGCACACGGTGCGCGCCGACCTTCGGCTGTGCGTGGATCTGGCGGCCGAGGGTATGGAGTTTGCCGGTCGGCTCAACGATCCGGGCATCTCCATGGAGGCCCTCTTCATGTCGGCCGAGACCAAGCTCTATCGCGCGGATTTCGCCGGCGCGCGGGACAACTTTGCGACGGCCGTGGCCGAGTACGACGACCGTGAGCGAACCCGACTGTGGGCGGAGCGCACGAGCCACAACGCCGGGGTGACCTGCCGCTCCAACCTCGCCGTCTCCCTGTGGCACCTGGGTTTCCCGGACCGGGCCCGAGCGCTCAACCTCGAGATGCGCCAGCTGGCCCGCGAGATCGGACACCCCTACAGCCTGGCCTACGCCCTCCATCACACGTGCTGGCTCCAGGTGTTCTGCCGCTTCGGATCCGACGTCCGGGCGGCCGCCGAGGAACAGATCGAAATCGCCTCGGAGCAGGCGTTCGCGCTCTGGCACGCCACCGGCACGTTCTTCAAGGGAGCCGGCATGCTTCTCGAAGGGGAGCCCGACGACGCCCTGCCCTTTCTCTGGAAGGGCCACGAAGCCTTCCGCGCCGGCGGGGCCCGATTGACCCTTCCTTTCCAGCTCAGCACGCTCGGGGAGGCCCTCATTCGCGCCCGTCGATTCGAGGACGCGCGGCGGGCGCTGGACGAAGGCCTGGCGGTCGGCGAAGAGACGGACGAGCGATGCCAGGAGGCCGAGCTCCACCGTCTCAAGGGGGAGCTCCTGCGCGCTGGAGGCGCCGGAACAGTTTCGAGCCGCCGAGGACTGCTTCCGCCTCGCCATCGAGACGGCCAGCCGCCAGGGGAGCCGGGGCTGGGGGCTTCGGGCCGCCACGAGCCTCGCGCGCCTCTGGCAGTCCGAGGGTCGGAGCGTCGAAGCCCGCGCGGCGCTGGAAAGCGTCTACTCCACGTACACGGAGGGGTTCGCCACCCCGGACCTCATGGACGCGGCGGCTCTGCTCGAGTCGCTCGCCTAGCCGCGGAGGCTCAGCGGAGCAGCGCCTCGCAATACCGGTACGGGACCAGGTCCCGCACGCCGTCGGCCGTCACGACGAGCTGGTCGCCGAGCTTGACGCCGTCGCGTCCGCCCACTTCGCCGCAGTAGAGCTCGGCGACGAGGACCATGTTCTCCTGGATCAACCGATCCCCGTTGGGCTGGGGGTCCTCGGGGTAGGCGACGCTCGGGCTCTCCTCCTCGAGGCCGATGCTGTGGATCATGACTTCGTAGCGCTGCGGCATGAACTTCGCCGGGAGGCGAGGCGCCTTCGCGGCGAGCTCGCTGCAGGTCAGGCCGGGCCGGATGAGCTCACGCAGCGCACGCAGCCAGTCGTGAGCGACGCGGTACACCTCGCGCTGGGCGGGCGTCGGCGGACGGTCGCCGCAGAGAAAAGCGCGGGACACGCAGAAGAAATAGCCCTCCACGGCGACGGCGTCCGTGTCGACGTAGACCAGGTCGCCGTTCTCGAGCACGCGCGCCGTGGCTTCGGCACGCCAGGGATTTGTGTTGGGGCCGGAGCAGACGGTGCTCGTCGCGAGGTGCTCGCCGCCGCGCCGCAGCAGTGTCTCGGAGAGGATCGCCAGGAGCTCCCGCTCCCGGACGCCGGGCGCGATAGCGCGCTCGAAGTTCTCGAGCATCTCCATGACGATCCCGCCGCCCCATTCGAAGAGAGCCAGCTCCTCGGGTGTCTTGATCTCTCGGGCCGCGGTCGTGACCGGCGCCGAGTCGACGATCGCGATTCCCTCCCGCTGGAGCGCGAGGAAGCCGGGCGTGCCAAGACGGTCGACGGCGAGCCGCGACGGCGAGACGCCGAGGTCGCGCAGCGCCGCGACGACCTCCCGGGCGAATGTCGCGCGCCCGGGAGTCCGTGTCGTCGTAGAACTCCCAGGCGTGCATCGGCCGGACTTCGGCCTCGAGGCCGCGGAAGAGATGCACGGCATTCGGATAGTCGAAGAGGATGGGCCGACCCTCGGCGGGGACCAGGGCGCAGCGGACGAACGTCGTGTTGCTCCAGATCGGCATGGCCGAGGCGCCGACGGCATAGCGAACGTTCGGGTCGTTGAAGAGCAGGCAGGCCTCGACGCCCTGCCTCCGCATCTCGGCCTGGAGGCGCGCCAGGCGCCCGGCGCGCAGGCGCGCGCGGTCCACGTCATGCTCACGCCGCAGTTTCCTCGGGAAACTCGCGATCCGCGCGGATCCAGAGCCACAACACCGCGCCGACGCCCGCGAACACCGTGCCGGTCACCAGGGCGGCCGGCCATCCGAAGCTCCGCACCGTCAGCGGCACGAGAAGCGCCCCGATTCCGCCGACGATGTTGCCTCCGGTGTTCATCACGCCGCTGGCCGACGACGAATGCTTGCCCGAAACCGAGATGGCGGCCGACCAGAACACGGCGTCGGTCATCTGCTGGAATCCCAGACAGAGGGAGAGAAAGACGACGGCGCCGACGGGGCCGGCGGAGTACGCGGCGCCGAGAAGCATCGCTCCCGACAACGCGAGGCCCACTCCGCCGAAGACGCGGTGCGCGATCCGCTTTCCCCGACGCCGCGAGACCCAGTCGCAGCCGAGCCCGCCGAGGAGGGCCCCGACGGCGCCGCTGATCCAGGGAATGGCCGCGAAGATTCCACCCTCGAGGATCTTCAGGCCGCGATGCTCGACGAGATAGATGTAGAGCCAGTTGAAGAAAAAGTAGAAGACGTAGTTGCTGCAGAAGTAGCTCGCCGCGAGCAGCAGGACCTGCGGATCGCGGAGGACCTGCCGAGCCGAGCCCGGAGCGCAGGGATCGCAAAGCGTCGCGGGCCGGTCGCGGTCGATCCAGGCGCGCTCGGCGGGCCGAACCGAGCGGTGCTCGCGCCGGGCGGTCCCGGACGTACCACCACCAGACGGCCGCGAGCAGGAACGCGATCGGGGCCGTCAGGACGAACGACATTCGCCAGCCGAAGCGGACCATGAGCCAGGCGATGA
Source organism: uncultured Acidobacteriota bacterium (assembly GCA_963723535.1). Classification (GTDB taxonomy): domain Bacteria; phylum Acidobacteriota; class Thermoanaerobaculia; order UBA5066; family Gp7-AA6; genus DAHUXD01. The sequence goes on along the minus strand of CAVRRE010000001.1, from coordinate 76,188 downwards.
GCGGACCGGTTGCCGCGGCGCCGAGCGTGAGCCCGACGTTGCTGAGGCTGCTGGGGAGGGCCCATCCCGAGACCGGGAACCAGTTGCAGGTCAGCGCTCCTCCGGTCACGGGGTAGAAGGGGGCCTGCGTCATCCCCATCAGCGCTCGCAGGACGATCAGGATGCCCATCGTGAAGGCGAGGGGAGCTTTCCCCGCGCCGGGGACGAGCCCGATCGCGAGGTTGCAGGTTCCCCAGGCGAGCGCGGCCAGGAAAATGGCTCGGCGCGCCCCGATGCGCTCCCCCCAGACGCCGCCGGGAAACTGGAACGCCGCGTAGCCCCACGCGAACGCGGCAAGGACGACGCCGAGCTGCACCTGCGTCAGGCCGAGCTCGGCCATCATGCGTTCGCCCGCCACGGACATGTTCGTCCGGAGCAGATAGGCCACGAAGCTCGCGAGGACGATGAGGCCCAGAACGCGCCACCGGATTCCGGTGGATCCGGCGAGGGCGACACGGGACGGCTTCGATCGCGGTGCGCGGTATTCTCGAGAAGTTCGACGACTTAATCACGGTTGGCCCGCCGTCGCGGAGCCAAGAAGTCGGCAAGAACCGTGCGGTTTTCGTGCTCGCCGGCCCGCCGGGGGACGGTAGTCTGTTGGCCCGTTCGGGCGGCCGGACGCGCGGATGAAAGCGAGGGATTCTTGAGAAACCAAATGAAGCGGCCCTGGCTGCCGCTCCTGATTCTGGCCTTCGGGATCGGCGCCGTGGCTCGCCGCCGAGTCCCGGCCGAAGGCGCCCGGCCGTCGACGTCGCCAGCATGGACCGGGCGATCCGTCCCGGCGACGACTTCTACGCCTACACCAACGGCGGCTGGATGAAGACGACGGAGATTCCGGCGGACCGCGCCGGTTTACGCCTCGTTCACCCTGGTCGACGAGATGGTGGAGAAGCGGACGGTGGACCTCATCCAGAACGTCGGAAAGGCGGGTGCCCCGACCGACTCGTCGGCCGCGATGGTCGGCGCGTATCTACGACGCCTACATGGACGAGAGCGGAGATCGAGAAGCGCGGGCTCTCACCCCTGAAGGCGGAGCTGGACGCGATCGCGGCCATCAGCGATCAAGCGGGCTCGCGCGCGTCCTCGGCAACGGGCTGCGCGCCGACTGTCGACGCGCTCAACTGCACTGACTTCTACACCGACCGCCCGCTCGGCCTTTGGGCGGCTCCCGGTTTCGCGGACGCGAGCCGCTACGTGCCGTACCTGCTCCAGGGCGGGCTCGGCATGCCGGATCGGGGCAACTACCTGAACACCGACGCGAAGGCCGTCGAGCTCCAGGCCAAGTACAAGGCCCACGTCGTCGCCGTCCTGAAGCTCGCGAGCGTTCCGTGACGCCGACGCCCGCGGCGCCCGCGTGTACGAGCTCGAGCGCCGCATCGCCGAGTCGCATGTCAGCCGCACCGACTCGGTCGACGTGCACAAGGCGAACAACCCGTGGAATCTGCGCGAGTTCGCGGCGAAGGCGCCCGGGCTCGACTGGGCGGCCTACTTCGAGGCCGCCGGCCTCTCGGGCCAGCCGATGATCATGGTCTGGCATCCGGGCGCCGTCACCGGCATCGCGGCGCTCGCCGGCAAGGAGCCGCTCGACGTCTGGAAGGACTACCTGACCTACCACGCGGTCGACCGCGCCTCGCCGCTGCTGCCCGCCGCCTTCGCCGAGGAGAGGTTCCGCTTCTACGGGACGGCGCTGGGAGGCGTGCAGAAGCAGCGGGACCGCTGGAAGCGGCCGGTCAGTGCGACGAGCGCTTCTCTCGGAGACGCCGTAGGCCGCCTCTACGTCGAGAAGCACTTCTCGGCCGAGGACAAGGCGCAGGCCGACGAGATGGTCCGGAACATCGTCGCGGCGTTCGAGCGCCGGATCGAGAAGCTCGAGTGGATGTCGCCGGCCACGAAAGAGAAGGCCCTCGCCAAGGTCGGTACGCTCTACGTCGGCATGGGGTATCCGGACAAGTGGATCGACTACTCGGGCCTCGAGATCCGCCGCGACGACGCTCTCGGCAACGCGCAGCGGGCGGAGCTCTTCACCTACCGCCGCAGCCTCGCCAAGCTCGGCCAGCCCGTGGACCGGAAAGAGTGGTGCATGACGCCGCAGACCGCGAACGCGGTGAACCTGCCGCTGCAGAACGCGATGAACTTTCCGGCGGCGATTCTCAATCCGCCGTTCTACTACCCGGGCGGTGATCCGATCCGCAACTACGGCGCGATGGGCTCGGTCATCGGCCACGAGATCAGTCACAGCTTCGACGACCAGGGCGCGCAGTTCGACGCGCAGGGCCGCCTCGCCAACTGGTGGACGAAGGAAGACCTCGCGCACTTCAACGCCGCGGCCGAGCGGCTCGTCGCGCAGTACAACGCGTACGAGCCGCTGCCGGGAGTCCATCTCAACGGCAAGCTGACGCTCTCCGAGAACATCGCCGATGTCGCCGGCGTCTCGGCCGCTTACGACGGCTACAAGATCGCCTACGCGGGGAAGCCGCTTCCCGGATCTCGACGGCTTCACGGCCGACCAGCGCTTCTTCATCGGCTTCGGTCAGGCCTGGCGCGTCAAGGAGAGGCCCGAGGCGCTGCGCACCTCGCTCATGACGGACAGCCACGCCCCGGGAGAGTTCCGCGCCGACACGGTGCGAAACCTCGACGCCTGGTACGCCGCTTTCGGAGTGCGGCCGGGCACGAAGCTGTACCTCGCTCCGGAGGCGCGGGTCCTCGTCTGGTGATCCCGCCGGACCCCGAGGCGGAGGACGAGAACGAAGGGGCTGCCGTTCCCCGGCAGCCTCTGCCATCGCTGCGCGGCGCCTCCGCGCTACATCCGCACCGAGCGTTCGGTCTTCATTCGCTGCCCGATCCTGAAGCTCTACCCTCCGCAGCCCGTGCGGGAGTGCGACGCCTTCGTGCCGATCGTGCCCGCGGCTTCCGATTGACCTGTTCGGAGGGACAGGCGATCTGTTACGACCGGTAACGCTTCCGCCGTGACGGAAGAGCTGGGCGAGACGCGAAGTCTCATGGAATCAAGCACCTGGGCGGTTGGCCCCGCTCTTGCCCCTGAACTGTACTCGGAGGGATCAGGAAGAATGTCGACCTCGGTGAGCGGCCAGGCGTCCGATCCGGTGCGGCTCGATCACGCCACGTTGCGGAGCGAGCCGGCCGGAACGCACACCCGCTACACGGTCTCGCTGACCGGTCGGCCCGGCGCGGGTTGGCAGGCGGCCTATATGGCCGCCTGCGACCACGCCGGCCTGGCGCGCATGTTCCCGCTCGATCGGGGGCGCGGCACGGTGACGTTCTCCTGTCGCGTCGTCGAAGGCCCCACGCACGTGATCGAGATGCTCGAGCGGCTCGAAGATCTCCTGGTTTCGGCCGAGCGGCGGTACGAAGCGTGGCATCCCGAGGGTCTGACGCCGCCCCCGTTCTCCGCGACCGCCTCGTAACTTCTCCTTAGCGTCGCGGTTATACCCTGCGGATCATGGCGGATCCGCGCGCGGACGCGCATGCAGCGAACCGACCGGACGGGGAAGCCGAGCGGCGCCTCATCGAAGAGGCGAAGCGCGATCCGTCCCGTTTCGCCGCGCTCTACGACGGCCACTTCCATCGAATCTATGCGTACGTCTCCCGCCGGGTCGGCAGCCGGGCCGAGGCCGAAGACATCACGGCCGAGACGTTCCACCAGGCGCTCGAGAACCTTCCGAAGTTCGAGTGGCGAGGCGTGCCCTTCGCCGCCTGGCTCTTCCGGATCGCATCCAACGCCATCTCCGACCACTATCGACGGGAGGCGAAACAGAAGGAGCTGCCCCCGGCCGATCCGCCCCAGCAGGACGCGATCGAGGACGCGGACCGGCGGGCTCAGGTCTTTCGCAACGTCGCCGTCCTGCCGGCGGATCAGCGCCGGGTCATCCAGTTGCGGTTCGCGCAGGAGAAGAGCATTCGCGAGGTCGCCGAGGCCCTGGGGCGCTCGGAGGGCGCCGTGAAGCAGCTCCAGTTTCGCGCCCTGCAGACGCTTCGGGAACGCATGAGGGACTCCCATGTCTGAGCGCGAACGGCGACAAGTAGACGAGCTGGAGGCCGCCCTGTCGGCCATCGTCGCCGGCCAGGCGATGCCTGCCGACGTGGGCGAGGAGGTCCGCGACCTCGCAAGCATCGCGGCGCACCTGCTGGGCCTCCCCGGGGAAGAGTTCCGCGCGCGCCTGAAGGCGGACCTCGTGAGCGGCAAGCGCGAGGCCGGCGAAGAACCGCCGGTCGAGAGTGCGCCGCCCGGCTCGCCCTCCGTCGTCCCGTACCTCGTGATCGAGCGAGCCCCGGAGCTCTTCGGCTGGGTCCAGCGGGCCTTCGGCGCCGAGGTGATTCACAAGGGCGCGGTCGACGCCGGCGGCTTCCACGCCGAGGTCCGAATCGGCGATGCGCACGTCATGATGGGCGGGTTCGCGGGCATGCCGTTCCCCGAGACCCCGGCGGCGCTCCACTTCTACGTTCCCGACGTCGACGCCACGTTCCGTCGCGCTGTCGAGGAGGGAGCCAGCGCCGTCTTCCCGCCGACCGACCAGTTCTACGGCGATCGCGAGTCCGGCGTGAAGGACCCCTTCGGGAACACCTGGTACATCGCGACGCACAAGGCGGGACCCTCGCACGTGCCGGAGGGGCTCCGGAGCGTGACGCCCTTCCTTCAGATCCACGGCGTGGACGGCCTGCTCGCCTTCGCGAAGAAGGCCTTCGGCGCCGAGACGGTCAGCCGCCACGCCGACCCTGCGGGCATCGTTCGCCACGCCGTGATGAAGCTGCAGGGATCCGCGATCGAGCTCGGCGAGGCCCACGGCGAGTTCCCGGCGATTCCGGCCATGCTCTACGTCTACGTCGCCGACGTCGATCGCTCGTACGAGCGGGCGCTGGCCGCCGGCGGACGAATCGATGCAGCCCCCGGCCGACCAGCCCTACGGCCACCGCACCGCCGCGATCCGCGACGCTTTCGGGAATCAGTGGTACGTCGCGCGGCCGATCGTTCGGGCGAGGCAGTAGCGCCTCGCGGGGCCGTCCCGGCCCCTTTTGTTAGACTAGCCGGCCTCTCGGAGGGTGGGTGGCCATCTTCGGCAAGTCCGACAACACACAGGGACAGGTATCGGCGGGGGACCGCGCACCGGGGGCCGCCCCGGCGGCGGGACCCGTCTCGACCACGGTCATCGGGCCGAACGCGCGGTTCGTCGGCGAGCTGCAGGGAGACGAGGACATCGTCATCCAGGGGCGCCTCGAAGGGAACGCGAAGGTCGATCGGAAGGTGACGATTGCGGCGTCCGGCGAGGTCCGAGGCGACGTGCACGCCCGCTCGGTGATCGTCGGCGGCCGGGTGTACGGGCAGATCCGGGCCGAGGAGCGGGCGGAGCTGCTGGCTTCGGCCTCCGTCGAAGGCAACGTGCACGCTCCCAAGGTCGTCATCGCCGAGGGAGCGCAGCTTCAGGGCAGCGTCGCGATGTCCGCGACGCCGCCCGCCAAAGCGGCCGCTCCGGTGCAGGTAGAGAGAGCAGAGGAGAAGTAAATGGCTACCGAAGTCGCAGTCGAGACGCAGCAGAACTGGATCGGCGGGAAGTGGATCCCGGCCTCGTCCGGGCAGACGTTCGAGAACCGGAACCCGGCTGACCGCGACGACATCGTCGGTCTGTTCCCCAAGAGCGGCAAGCAGGACGTCGACGCCGCGGTCGCGGCGGCGAAGAAGGCCTTCCCCGGGCTGGAAGAACACGCCGGCGCCCCGGCGCGCCGAGGTGCTCTATGCCGCGGGCGAGATCCTGAAGCGCGACAAGGAGAAGCTCGCGCGGCTGATGACCCGCGAGATGGGCAAGGTCCTCGCCGAGACGCGGGGCGACGTTCAGGAAGCGATCGACATGGCCTTCCTCGCCGCGGGCGAGGGGCGCCGCCTGTTCGGCTTCACGACGCCCTCGGAGCTTCCGAACAAGTTCGCCATGTGCATTCGCCAGCCCGTCGGCGTCTGCGCGTTCGTGACGCCCTGGAACTTCCCGATGGCGATCCCGGCGTGGAAGTCCATGGCGGCCCTCATCGCCGGCAACACGATCGTCATCAAGCCGGCGACGGACACACCCGCCTCGGTCGTCGCGCTCGCGCGCGTCTTCGAGGAGGCGGGCCTGCCGCCGGGGGTCTTCAACGTGGTCATGGGCTCGGGCGGGGAGGTCGGCGATCCGCTCGTCCAGCATCCGGACGTCAAGGTCGTCTCCTACACGGGCTCGACCGAGGTCGGCCGGAGGATCTCGCAGGCCTGCGCGCCGACCTTCAAGCGGCTGCATCTCGAGATGGGCGGCAAGAACGCGATCCTCGTCATGGAGGATGCGGACGTGGACCTCGCCGTCGACGGCTCGGTCTGGGGCGCCTTTGGCACGACCGGCCAGCGTTGCACGGCGTCCTCGCGTCTTCTCGTCCACAAGGCGGTCTACAAGGAGTTCCTGGACAAGCTCGCGGCGCGGGTCGAAGGCGCTCCGCGTGGGCAACGGCCTCGATCCGAACGTCGACATGGGGCCGTGCGTCTCCGAAAAGCAGCGCGAGACCGTGGCGAAGTACGTCGAGATCGGAAAGGCGGAAGGCGCCCGGCTCGTCACCGGAGGCGCGAAGCTCGCCGTCGGGGGATCTGTCCCGCGGCTGGTTCCATGAACCGACCGTCTTCGCCGATGCCGACATGAAGATGCGGGTCGCGGCCGAGGAGATCTTCGGGCCGGTGACGACGGTCGTGCCCATCGGCTCGCTCGAGGAGGGGATCCGCGTCGCGAACTCGGTCGCCTACGGCCTCTCCGGCTCCATCTACACGCAGGACGTCAACAAGGCGTTCACCGCGATGCGCGAGTTCGAGACCGGCATCTTCTACGTGAACTCCTCGACCATCGGCGCCGAGGTGCACCTGCCCTTCGGCGGCATCAAGGACACGGGCAACGGCCACCGCGAGGCGGGCATCGCCGGCCTCGACGTCTTCACGGAGTGGAAGTCGATCTACGTCGACTTCTCGGGCAAGCTGCAGAAGGCGCAGATCGACACGCACTGAAGGGCGGCGAAGCGGAGGAGCGGGCATGATCGTCGGGCTTCCCCGGGAGATCAAGGACAACGAGAACCGCGTCGGCATGGTGCCGGCGGGCGTGAAAGCCCTGACCTCGGCGGGACACACCGTGTACGTCGAGCACGACGCGGGCGCAGGCTCGGGCATCCCCGACGAGCAGTACGTCGGCGCCGGGGCCAAGATCCTCGGCACGGCCGACGAGGTCTTCGCCAAGGCCGACATGATCGTCAAGGTCAAGGAGCCCGTCGGCCCCGAGTACCAGCGCCTGCGGGAAGGACAGATCCTCTACACGTACCTGCACCTGGCGCCGGCGAAGGCGCTGACGGACATGCTCCTCGAGCGCAAGGTGGCGGGTGTGGCCTACGAGACGATCACGGCCTCGAACGGTTCCCTGCCTCTCCTGACGCCGATGTCCGAGGTCGCCGGCCGCATGAGCGTTCACGTCGGGGCGTACTACCTTCAGAAGTCCAACGGCGGCCGGGGCGTTCTGCTCTCGGGCGTGCCGGGCGTGCCGCCGGCCGACGTCGTGATCATCGGCGGGGGAGTCGTGGGCACGAACGCGGCCAAGGTAGCCGCCGGCATGGGCGCCGACGTCACGATTCTCGAGATGTCGCCCGATCGCATGCGCGAGCTCGACGACATCTTCCTCGGCCGGGTCAAGACGATCGCCTCCAACCCCGTCACTCTCGAGGAGGGCTGCCGCCGCGCGGACCTCCTGATCGGCGCGGTCCTGATTCCGGGCGCCGCCGCGCCCAAGCTCGTGACGCGCCAGCTCATCTCGCAGATGAAGAAGGGCGCCGTCGCGGTCGACGTCGCGGTGGACCAGGGGGGCTGCTTCGAGACGACGAAGGCGACGACGCACTCCGACCCGGTCTACGAAGTGGACGGAGTCATCCACTACTGCGTCGCCAACATGCCGGGGGCCGTGGCCCGCACCTCGACGTTTGCCCTGACCAACTCGACCCTCCGCTACGGCCTCGAGCTCGCCAACAAGGGCGTCAAGCGGGCCGCCGAGGAGAACCCGCATCTCGCCGAGGGCGTCAACACCTACGGCGGCAAGCTCACCTATCGCGCCGTGGCCGAGGCCCAGGGCAAGGGCTACACACCCCTCAAGCAGGCGCTCGCCTAAGAGGCTCGGGAGGTGATCCGGGTCCTCGGGATCGCCGGCAGCCTCCGCAAGGGTTCCTACAACCGCGCTCTCCTGCGCGCCGCGATCGAGCTCGCGCCGGCGGAGCTCGAGATCCGGGTTTTCGAGCGGCTGGCCGAGATCCCGTCCTACGACGCAGACGTCGAGAGCGCCGGGGACCCCCCTCCGGTCGTAGCCCTCAAGCGGGCGATCGCCGAGTCCGACGCCGTGCTGATCGCCACGCCGGAGTACAACCACAGCATTCCCGGAGTGCTCAAGAACGCGATCGACTGGGCCTCCCGTCCGGACGGGCAGTCGGTTCTGAAGGGAAAGCCGGCCGGCATGATCGGCGCCACGCCGGGGAACGGAGCCACCATCCGCGCGCAGCTCGCCCTGCGCCAGGCCCTCGACGGGGTCGGCGGGGTGTACGTGATGCCGGAGCCGCATGTCCTCATCGCCCGTGCGGGGGAGCGATTCGACGCCGAGGGCCGGCTCGCCCACGAAGCCACCCTCCGCCACCTTCGGACGTTTCTCGCCGCGTTCGCCGCCTGGATCTCGCGCTTCTGACGGGCTCCCGGGTCAGAAATCCCCGTCCCGGACGTACGGCTAACTCGAGAGAGGACTTGGGGCCGTGTCAAGAGTCCGGAACCTCCCCCAGCGGCCTGCGTACTGGAATGCAGGGGGAGGATCCATGCATTCCACACTTTCCGGGCGCTGGCCGCTGCCGCCGCCCTCGCTTTCGCCCTGCCCGCCCTCGCGGAAATGCGCATCGAGAAGACCCTCAAGCTCGCGCCCGGCGGGGAGTTCCGCCTCGACACCGACATGGGGAAGGTGACCCTCGTCGGCTCCTCCGAGCCGGACGTCCACGTCGTCGTCACCTCACGCCGCAAGGACCTCGATGAGCTCCTGACGTTCCGCTGGGACGAGAGCCCGGGCCTCGTCTCGATCACGGCCACCAAGAAGCGCAAGTTCGACATTTTCTGGGGCTCGGGCGACAAGGTCCAGTACGAGGTCCGTGTTCCCACCCAGACCCGTGTCTCGGTCGACACCTCGGGCGGCGGAATCACGATCTCCGCGCATCGAGGGCCCCGTCCGCGCCGACACGTCGGGCGGCGGCATCGGCATCACCGACGTCGTCGGCGACGTCACGGCCGACACCTCGGGTGGCGGAATCTCCCTTCGGAACATCAAGGGCCGCGTCACGGCGGACACCTCGGGCGGCGGCGTCGAGGCGATCGAGATCGAGGGGCCGATCCGCGCCGAGAGCTCCGGCGGCTCGATCGAGCTCGAGCGTGTGACCGGCGACATCGAGGCGGACACGTCGGGTGGCGGGATCCGGATCGTCGAGGCCGGCGGCCACGTCAAGGCCGATACCTCGGGCGGCGGGATCGAGGCCAGCTTCACCCGCGGCAACTCGTCCGGCGGCTCGCTCTCGACCTCGGGCGGCGGCATCGAGGTGCTGATCGATCCGGGTGCCGACCTCTCGATCGAGGCGTACGGGCAACGCCGTCCGGACCGACCTGCCCCTCGCGGTGCGCGGCGAGATCTCGCGCGGTCACCTGACGGGGACTCTCGGCAAGGGCGGCAACACGCTCCGCCTGCACACGAGCGGAGGCTCGGTGCGGATCCAGTCGCTGTAGTACCCGCCGATAGAATGGCGGGCGTGGACGCGCCCGTCATCGTCGGTCGGCGCCGGGCCGACCGGGATCGCTTGCGCGATCGAGCTCGGCCGGCGAGGGATCGACGCGGTCTGTCTGGACCGCGGCGCGATGCTCGATTCGATCTACCACTTTCCCGAGGAGATGCGCTGGTTCTCGACGCGCGACCTCCTCGACATTGCCGGAGTCCCCTTCGCCTCGCCGGAAGCCCACCCGACGCGCCTCGAGACGCTGGCCTACTACCGCGGAGTCGCCGAGCGGTTCGGCGTGCGCGTGCGGCCGGAGACGACGGTCGAGCGGGTCGAGCCGCGTCCGGGGGGCGGCGTGGTCGTCTTCGCGGCCGGGCGGCGCGGCCCCGAGCGCCTGGAAGCGCCGGCGGCGATCCTCGCGACGGGCTTCTTTCCGAATCCGCGACGCCTCGGCGTTCCCGGCGAAGCCCAGCCTCATGTCCATGCGCGCTACGTGTCCGGATATCCCTTCCACGATCGGGACGTGGTCGTCGTGGGCGGGAAGAACTCCGCGGCCGAGGCCGCCCTCGATCTCTACCGCCACGGCGCCCGCGTCACGCTGGTGGTCCGCGCGCCCGCGATCTCGGAGCGCGTCAAGTACTGGATCAAGCCGGACCTCGAGAACCGCATCGCGGCCGGGGCGATCCGGGCGTTTTTCCGGTCGTCGATCCTCGAGATCGGGCCCGACTTCGTCCGGATCGGCACGCCGGACGGCGAGAGGCGGATCGCGGCAGACGCCGTTTTTCCGCTCATCGGATACGAGCCCGACTTCGCGCTCTTCGAGCGCTGCGGGATCCGGCTCGAGGGCGAGAACCGGGTCCCGGCCCACGAGCCGGAAACGCTCGAGTCGAACGTCCCCGGGCTGTATCTCGCCGGCGCGATCCTGGGCGGCCGGGAGGTCGGGAGGATCTTCATCGAGAACAGCCGCCACCACGCGGGCATGATCGCCGACGCCATCGCCCGGCGGCTCCAGGCGGCGCCGGTGTAAGGCCGTTGCAACCCCGGACCCTTTGCCCGTGTTTCTATGAACGGCGGAGGGCACGATGATGAGCGAACGTATCCCCGAGGCCGGCATGTCGGCGTGGCCGTCCGGGCGAGGGGGTTTCCGGCTGGTGCTGGGCCAGCCGGAGCAGTGGAAGGGCGGGCGAACGTCGATGTCGCACGACGAAAGCCTCCGGGAACGAATTGCCGAGGATCTCGACGGGACCTTCGAGGAGCTCGTCCGCACCTACCAGGACCGCCTCTACTCCTACGCGCTGCGGCTGACGGCCCGGCGGGAAGACGCGGAGGAGGTCGTCCAGGACGCGTTCGTGAAGGCCTACCGCGCGCTCGCGACGTATCCGGCCGAGCGCATCCGGGGCCTCGCCCTGCGGCCCTGGCTCTATCGGATCACGCTGAACACGGCGAGAAATCGGTTCCGTGGCAAGAAGCTCCGGACCGTGTCTCTGGATCATCCGATCGCTCCGGGAAGCGACGCGACGTGGGAGGCTCCGGACGATCCGGAAAAGAGGCCCGACCGTCGCTACGAGAAGAGGCGGGAGCGGAGGGATATCGCCGGCGTGATGGCCGGCCTTCCGGACCGCTACCGGGCGGCGCTGCAGCTTCGCTACGTCGAAGGCCTGCGTCTCGAGGAGGTCGCGACCGTGCTCGGACAGCCGCTCGGGACGGTCAAGTCGAACGTGCATCGGGGAATCAACGCCCTGCGCGAGGCTCTGTCGGAGTCTCGGCGGGAGGGGGTGAGGTTGTGACGAAGAGTGAGAGAGTCGCTGGCCGTGTCGAAGGCTCCTTCGGGCGATCCCCTCGGTACGAAGGCGCCCGAGACGCTGCTGCCGGAGGTGCTGCGGCGGGTCGGCCTGGCCGACGCGTACTGGCGTCTCGAGTCGCCGCTGGGTCCCGTCTTCGTGGCGCACAGCAAGGCCGGGCATCTCGATGGTGACGCGGGCGAAGGCCGGCGCGGAATTCGAGCGGGCGTTCGCCCGGCGCTGGGGACGGCGCGCCTATCCCGAGAAGTCGGTGCCTCCGGCGGCCGTGCGCGCCCTGGTGCGGAACGTCAAGGGCGAGGGCCGGCGCGAGCTGCGGTTCGATCTGCGCGGGCTCTCCGAGTTCGAGCGGGCGGTGCTGCTCAAGGCGCTCGAGATCCCGACGGGCGAAGTCCGGCCGTACAGCTGGATCGCGAAGGAGATCGGGCACCCCCACGCGGTGCGCGCGACGGGCACGGCGCTGGCGAAGAATCCGGTGCCGCTTCTGATCCCGTGCCACCGTGTCGTCCGAAGCGACGGGAGGATCGGCAAGTACTCACTCGGAGGCGCGCGGAACAAGCGCACGCTGCTGGAGATCGAGGGCGCCCACCCGGAGACCCTCGACCGGCTCGCGACTTCGAGAGTGCGGTACCTCGGCAATTCGAAGGGAATGCACTATTGCTACCCGACGTGCGGGGGCATCGAGACGCTCGTGGAGTCGAACACGGTCCCGTTCCACACGGACCAGGAGGCCCTCGCCGCCGGCTATCACCCGTGCGCCGACTGCCGGCCGCTGGCGATGGCCTCCTGACCGCCCGCGCGCCGCGCGCGGAAGGGCGGTAAGCTTTCGGGGCGGTGTACAACGACTTCTACGGCTTCCGCGAGGCGCCGTTCAACATCACGCCCGACCCCCGGTTCCTCTTTTTCTCCGACAAACATCGCGAGGCGTTCAACCACGTCCTCTTCGGGATCCGGGAACGCAAGGGCTTCATCCAGATCACCGGAGAGGTCGGGGCCGGCAAGACCACCGTCTGCCGCGCAATCCTCGCGGAGCTCGGGCCGAGCTACAAGACCGCGCTCATCCTGAACCCGATGGTCACGGCGACGCAGCTGATGCGGACCATTCTGGCCGAGCTGGGCCTCGAGCCCCGGAAGCTCGACCGGTCGGCTTACCTCGAGATCCTCAACCGCTTCCTCCTGGAAGCAGGCCGCCGCCGGGCACGACGTCGTCCTCCTCATCGACGAGTCGCAGGACCTCGACCCCGAGCTGCTCGAGCAGGTGCGCCTGCTTTCCAACCTCGAGACCGACCAGCGCAAGCTTCTGCAGATCGTGCTCATCGGCCAGCCCGAGCTTCGCGAAAAGCTCAACCGCAAGGAGCTGCGGCAGCTCCGCCAGCGGATCACCGTGCGCTATCACCTGGCCCCGCTCGACCGGTTCGAGACCCAGCGCTACATCGTCCACCGGCTGCGCGTCGCCGGCGCCGACGGACGGCCGACGTTCTCGCCGTGGGCGATTCGCACCATCCAGAGGTATTCCGGAGGCGTGCCGCGGCTCATCAACGCCGTCTGCGACAAGGCGCTTCTCTACGGCTACGTCAACGGCACCTACGAGCTCGGGGCGAGGGCGGTGCGGCAGGCCATTCGGGAGCTGGAGGGCGAAGCCGCGTGAGCCTGATCGACGAAGCGCTCAAACGCGCCCAGGAGGCGAGCCAGAAGGAAGGGTCCAAGGGCGAGACGGCGCGCCCGTGGACGCCCGCCCCCCTTCCCGACGCGGGTCTCGCGAAGCGCCGCGCCCTCGTGCGCGCGAGCCTCCGGGCCCTCGCCGGAATCGGTACGGTCGTCGTCCTCGCCTTCCTCGGAAGGCTGGTGTGGAACGCCGCGGCCCCGGAAGCTCCTCCGCCGTCTCGCGCGGCGGCTCTTCCGGCTCCGACGGCGGTTCCGACGTCTCCACCGGCGGCGGCGCCGACACCGCTGCCGACAGAGGCGGCGGTCGTGGCCGCGCCGACGCGCCTCCGGCCGACGAAGGTCGCGATCCCCGAGGCCGAGGACGCGTCTCCGGGCGTGGTCGAAGTCCCGCCGCCCGCCTCGGTGCTGGACGACGGGCGCACGTACGTCGGAGTCGTCAATCTCCCGGAAGGCCGGCGGATCGAGCTCGGCGGGATCGTCTGGTCGGAGGAGGAGCCTCGCGCCCTCCTGAACGACCGGATCGTCGCGACGGACGCCTACGTCGAGGGCTTCACCGTGGCGAAGATCGAGGAGAACCGTGTCGCGCTCGAGCGCGACGGGATGACGATCTACCTCGTGCTGAAGTAGGCGCCCGGTTCGCTCAGCCGCGTCCGGCCAGGTAGAGGCCGGCCCAGATCTTGGGATCGATCACCGAGCCCTCGGCCTCGCGAGCGCGTGCCCACTCGCGCAGGCTCGCGATGGGAACGACGTGGACACGGATCTTGCCGACGTCGTGAGCGGCCTGGCCGCCGGAGAGGACGGCCGGGGTCGCCAGAAAGAACGTGATCATCTCCGAGCTCTGGCCGGCCGAGCCCGGTCCCCGAGCGAGACGCCGCCAGCTCGCGGCCGCGTAGCCGGTCTCTTCGGCGAGCTCCCGGCGCGCGGCGTCGAGCGCGTTCTCCGGCCCTTCGTCCCCGATCAGGCCCGAGGGAAGAGAGACGACCGGGGCGTTCATGGGCGGACGGAATTCTTCGGCGAGCACGATCTCGCCGCCTTCCGTGAGCGCGACCACCATGGCGGCTTCGGGGGCCGTTCGATGCTCGACGTACTCCCAGCCGTTGCGCCGCAGAAGCACCAGGTGACGGCCGTCGTAGAGGATCTCGGTGTCGTTCGCCATGAGGCGAAGGGTATCCCGGTGTCTCTAGCGCCGCGCCCTCGTCGATGGCGGCGATCAGGCCGGCGATGTCGGGCGGACGAGGCGCCACGATCTCGACGAGCTCCTGCGTCTCCGGATGATGGAACTCGACGCGCTCGGCGTGGAGGGCCTGGCGCGGGAACCCGGCCAGCCTGCGGCGGAGGTCCTCGTCGGCGACGCGGGGATAGCGGGGACGGCCGTACACCGGGATCGCCGACGATCGGCAGACCCGAGGCCGCGAGGTGGACGCGGATCTGGTGCGTCCGTCCCGTCACGAGCCGGCAGCGAAGCAGGGTCAGTCCGAGCGTCGGCCACTCCTTCTCGATCTCGTAGAGGGTGCGGGCGTCGCGGGCGCCGGCAGGGCGCTCGCCTGCGATTTCGAGGGGCCGGAACGCCTTCATCTTCTTGCGGTCGCGCGGATCGCGGCCGATCGCGAAGGTGACTTCGCCCTTGCGCACGCGGGGAACCCCGGCGGCGAGCGCGAGGTACTCCTTGCGAAGGGTGCGGCGCCGCATCTGACGCGAGAGCATCTGGTGGGCGCGGTCGGTCTTCGCCACGAGCAGAACGCCGGAGGTGTCGCGATCGAGGCGATGGACGATCCCCGGGCGCAGCTCGCCGCCGATCCCCGAGAGGTCGCGAACGTAGTGGAGAAGAGCGTTGACGAGCGTGCCGGACGCGTGGCCGGGCGCGGGATGCACGACCAGGCCGGCCGGCTTGTCGATCGCGATGCAGGTGCGCGTCCTCGTAGAGGATCGACAGCGGGATGTCCTCGGCCTCGACAGCGACCTCCCGGGGCTCGGGCACGTCCACCGAGATCTCCTCGCCGGCGCGGACGACGTGCGACCGGCGCGCGGCGCCTCCGTCGACGCGGACGGACCCTTCGGCGATCAGCTTCTGCAGCCGGGAGCGCGACATGTCCGAGCAGGCCGCGACGAGGAAGACGTCGAGACGAGTTCCGGCAGACGGGGAGCCGACCCGGAACCGCCGAATCACGGAGCCGACCTGCTAGGCCTCGGCGCGTTGCCGGCGCGAGAGATAGAAGAGCATCCCGCCGGCGGCGGCGGCCGTGACGAGCCCGATCGCCTGTGAGGTCGAGAGAACTCCGGGGATCACGAAGCCGCGCACGAGATCGCCGCGCCATGTCTCGAGGATCCCGCGTGTGATCGCGTACAGAAGCACGTAGAGCCAGAAGACTTCGCCGTCGAAGGTCTTGCGGCGGTAAGCCCACTGGAGGATCAGGAAAATCAGAAACGCGTTGAGAGACAGGTAGATCTGCGTCGGATGGAGAGGCACGCCGAGGGGAGTGCCCACGGCATCGTGGGCGAAGGGGTCCGAGAACGTCACGGCGAACGGTCCGTGGCTTTCCTTGCCGTAGCAACAGCCGGCGGCGAAACAGCCCCAGCGTCCCATCGCCTCGCCCAGGGCGATCGACGGCGCGCCCATGTCGGCGATCCGCCAGGCCGGGAGGCCGTTCTTCTTCATGTACCAGATCGATACGACCGTCGTGCAGATGAGGCCTCCGTAGAAGACCCCGCCCGAGCGGACGACCTCGATCAAGTCCTTCGGATTCGCCGCGTAGCGTTTCCACTCGACGAGGACGAGGAGGAGTTTCGCTCCGAGGATCGCGGAGGCCAGCATGTAGAGCGCGAGGTCCAGGATCTTCTGGTCGGGAAGGCCGTCGGCGAGGGCCTTCCGGCGCAGCAGCCAGATGCCCGTCAGGTAGGCGATGGCCAGAACGACGCCGTAGGTCGGCAGGTAGAACTGTCCGATTTGAACGAGACGCGGAAAAATGAGGCTATCCCCCCGGCGCGGCGTCGGGACCGGGCTTGGGCTCTTCCTCGTGGCGGAGCATGTCGAGGAAGAGAACGGCGACGCCGATGCAGATGGCCGAGTCGGCCACGTTGAAGGCGGGCCAGTGGTGCCCCGATACCGCGAAGTCGAGGAAGTCGACGACGTATCCGAAGCGGACGCGGTCGAGCAGGTTTCCGACGGCCCCGCCGAGGATGAGGGCCAGACCGAGCTGCAGGCGGACGCTCTTGTGGGAGGAGCGCAGGGCATAGGCCGAAACGATGAGGAACACGACGACCGCGACGCTGTTGAGGACCACGGCCTTCAGGGCCGAGTCGACCGAAGCGAAAAGGCCGAAGGCCGCGCCGCTGTTGCGGACGTAGGTGAGGTCGAAGACATTCGGGATGATCGTCTTCGACTGGTGGACGTCCATCGTGCGGGTGATGATGCCCTTGGTCCACTGGTCGAGGAAGAGGACCGCGAGGGAAACCGCCAGGTAGGCGCCCCGGTAGAGCGTCGACTCGCGCAGGTTCGTGGTCACGCCGCGACCTCGCCGACGACTGCCCGACAGCGATCGCAGAGGCCCGACGGATCGGCTTCCGGCGTCACCTTCCAGCAGCGGTCGCATCGGCGGCCCCGGGCCTTCAAGAACCCGAGGCGGACGCCCGGATAGGCCTGGGACTCACGCCATTCGACGGGATCGGCGCCCGCGTCTTCGACGATCTCGGAGACGATGAACAGGTCGGCGAGGCCGGAGCCGGCGGTTCCCGTGGCGGCGCGGTCGGCGTCCAGAGCCTCGTTTCCCGACAGCGCGATGGCGCCCTCGAGGGACGAACCGATGGTCTTGTCGCGCCGCGCCTGCTCGAGAATCACCGAGGCCTCTTCCCTCAACTTGGTCAGCCGTTCCCAGGCCGCATCGGAAACCGAGTCGGCCGGGACCTTCAGGTCGTCCAGCCCGTCGAAACGCGACAGGTGGACCGATTCTTCCTTCTTTCCCGGAAGGGCGGCCCAGATCTCCTCGGCCGTGAACGGCAGGACCGGCGCCATGGCGGCCGCGAGGGCGCGCGCGATGCGCCAGAGCGCCGTCTGCGCGGCCCGGCGCTCGGGCGAGGCCGCCGAGGACGCGTAGAGCCGGTCCTTGAGGATGTCGCAATAGAACGCCGAGAGCGTGGTGGCGCAAAAAGTCACGAGCTGATGGTAGATCACGTGGAGCTCGTAGCTCTCGTACGCCGCCAGGATCCGGCGCACGACGGTCCGGGCCTCGCCGAGCGCCCAGCGATCGAGAGGCTGGAGACGCTCGAGCGGGAGGGCGTCGGCGCTCGGATCGAAGTCGTAGAGGTTCGAGATCAGGTAGCGCGCCGTGTTCCGGATCTTCCGGTAGGCCTCGCCGCAGCGGGCCAGGATCTCTTCGGAGATCGGGTCGTCGTCGCGATAGTCGAGGCTCGCCACCCAGAGCCGCACGATGTCCGCGCCGTACTTCTGGATCAGGTCCTGGGGCGCGACGACGTTGCCGAGGGACTTCGACATCTTGCGCCCCTGGCCGTCGACGACGAACCCGTGCGTGATGACGCCGTCGTAGGGCGCATCGCCGTAAAGCGCGACCGAGATCAGGAGGGACGACTGGAACCAGCCGCGGTGCTGGTCGTGCCCCTCGACGTAGAGGTCGGCGGGGCGGCCCGAAGCGGAGTCGCTCTTCACGAGCTCGGGCCACGCGCCGGAACGCAGCACCGCGATGTGCGAGACACCCTGAGTCGAACCACACGTCGAGGATGTCGGTTTCCGCCTGGAAGTCCTCGCGGGCGAAGCCTCGCAGGTCGGCGCCCGGGGGCAGGAAGTCGGCCGCGGGCCGGGTGTACCAGGCGTCGGCGCCCTCCTCGCGAAAGATTCCGGCGAGGTGCTCGAAGAAACGGTGCAGCTCCTCACGGGAGTCTCTCCACGGGTAGACCCCCGCGCGCTCGCCGTCTTTCATGGCATAGAGCAGCGTGATCGGCGAGCCCCAGCGCCGCTGGCGCGAGATCACCCACTCGCGGCGGTTCTCGACCATCCCGGCGATGCGGGCTTCGCCCCAGGAGGGTATCCACTTCACGCGGGCGATCGCGTCGAGGGCGCCGCGCCGGACGTCGGCCGTCGGCTCGTCGAGGCGGGCGAACCACTGGATCGTCGCCCGAAAGATGACGGGATTCTTGCAGCGCCAGCAATGCGGGTACTCGTGGCGGAACCTGGGGTCGTACCCGACGAGGGCGCCGACGGCCTTGAGGTCCTCGACGATCGCCGGATTCGCGTCGAGCACCTTCTGCCCGCGGTACTTCGCCACCGTCGTGAACCGTCCGGCCTCATCGACGGGCGAGAGGATCGGAAGTTTCTCCCGCTGCCCGGCGAGGAAGTCGTCTTCGCCGTGGCCGGGCGCGGTGTGCACGAGTCCCGTACCGGTGTCCATGGTGACGTGGTCGCCGAGGATGACGCGGAACGAGCGCGCGTCCTCTTCGGCCGTGAGCTCGCCCCGGCACTCCTGCGGGAGGGGATGGGCGTAGACGGTGCCTTCGAGCGAGCGGCCCGGAACGAGCGGCCCGCGCTTCCAGTTCTTCCAGCCGAGCTCTTCGGCGACGCGCGGGACGAGCCGTTCGGCGATGAGGTAGTGCTGACCTCCCTCGACCTCGACCCACGAATAGGACTCGTCCGGGTGGACGGCGATCGCGAGGTTCGAGGGGATCGTCCAGGGCGTCGTCGTCCAGGTCAGGAAGGCGGCCGGGACGTTCTTGTCGGCGATCCAGAGGTCGGTCGGGAACGCGACGTAGATCGCGGGATCCTGCCGTTCCTCGTACTCGAGCTCCGCCTCGGCGAGCGCCGTGCGGTCGGTGAAGCACCAGCGCACCGACTTGAGGGCCTGGTAGACGAGGTTCTTCTCGTAGACGCCGCCGAAGGCCCGGGCGATCACGGCCTCGTACGGGTAGGCCATCGTCGTATAGGGACGGTCCCAGAGCCCGCCGACCCCCAGGCGCTTGAACTCCTCGCGCTGGATGCCGATGTACTCCTCGGCGTAGGCCCGGCAGGCGCGGCGGATCTCGACGGCGCTCATGTCCTTCTTCTTGGAGCCGAGCTTCTTGTCGACCTTCTGCTCGATCGGCAGACCGTGGCAATCCCAGCCCGGAACGTAGGGGGCGTCGAAGCCCATCATCGACGCGGCTGCGGACGATGACGTCCTTGAGGATCTTGTTGAGCGCGTGCCCGATGTGGATGTTGCCGTTCGCGTACGGGCGGCCCGTCGTGGAGGATGAAGCGGGGCCGTCCGGCCGCGGCGGCGCGGCGCTTCTCCTCGAGCCCCATCGCCTCCCAGGCGGCGAGCTGCTGGGGCTCCCGCCGGGCGAGGTCGGCCTTCATCGGGAAGTCCGTGCGCGGCAGATTGAGCGTGCTTTTGTAGTCGGATCCCTCGCTCATCGCGGGCGCAGTTTAGCCCAAGCGCGCCGGGACGGCCGCGTCACGCCTTGTGGGCGTTCGGGGCCGTCACGAGCGCGACGACGGCGGCGGCGATGTCGCGGCCGTGGGTGATCGTCACTTCCGCCGAGAGCACTTTCAGCGAGCGCGACCGCACCAGCGCCTTGCCGTGAAAAGAGACGAGCGGCTTTCCGCGCGCGTCGCGGCCGATCTCGATGTCGCGGAACGCGAGGCCCCGCCAGCCGAGGCCGAGCGCCTTCATGGCGGCTTCCTTGGCAGCGAAGCGGCCGGCGACGTGCTCCGCGAACGCGCGCTTGTGGCGGCGCTCTCGACGGATCTCTCCCTCGCGGAAGATGCGCGCGAGGAATCTTTCCCCGTGACGTTCGAGGACGCCGGCGATGCGGTCGACCTCGGTCAGGTCCAGGCCCAGCAGAAGGCCGACCGCCCCCGGCGTCACGCGAGCCCCCGGAGGTCGAAGAAGCGAGCGATCTTCGTGCGGATCGATACAGCAGTCTCGTGCGCCGCCCCTCCTCGCGCGCGGTCCAGACGGCCGGCCGTCTGGCGGCGCCGTTCGAGAACGATCGCGTCGAGCTTGTCGACGAGGGAGGGGTTCGCCTGCAGGATGGGGGCGAGCGTGTCCTTGTCGATTTCGATCAGGACGGATTCGACGGTCGTCCGCACGGTCGCGAGGCGCGGCTCGCCGGTCAGGAGGCTGATCTCGCCGAAGGCCGATCCGGGCTCGAGGCTCGCGACTCCCTGACTCTCGTCACCCGCGCCGCGCGCGGAGACCATGACGCGCCCCCGGGCGATCAGGAACATGGACGCGCCGGGCTCGCCCTCGCGGACGACGGTCTCGCCGACGGCGAAGCGCAGCAGGCGAGCGCCGGCCACGAGCTTCGCGCGCTCCTCGCTCGAGAGAGGCTCGAACAGATCGCTGGTCTCGACGGCGGCCCGGACGGCGAGGGAGGGGTCGGGCCGGGGAAGCGGGCCCGCGGCGTACTGATGCTGGCGGATCACCGGGTAGGCGAACGGGATCCTCTCGCGGGCCAGCGCGTACCAGACCCGCTGGCGCACCTCCGAGTCGACCTCGATGTAGCGGGAGTAGTCCTCGAGCCAGTATCGGAGCGCGTAGACGGTCGCGAAGTCCTCGAAGCGGTCGAGCACCGCAATCGGGGGCGGCTGAGGGGCGATTCCCGGAGCGTCCCGGGCCGCCGCCTCGAGCGTGGCCCGGGCGCGGGCCGGCTCCAGGTCGTGCTCGAGCCCGACGGTCAGGATCCGCGCCATCGGGACGCCGCCGCGCCGGAAGACCTCGAAGCGCTCGCGGCTGGCGACGCTGTTCGGAATCAGGATCGTGTTGCCCTCCATCGTGCGGACCTTGATCGACCGCCAGGAGAGCTGCTCCACGAGGCCGATGGTCTCGCCCGAACGGACCATGTCGCCGACCTGCAGCGTCCGCTCGAGGGCCAGGGCCACGCCCGAAAAGAGGTTTCCGAGCGTTTCCTGGAGCGCGAGGCCGATCACGGCCGTGATCACGGCGGACGTCGCGAGGAGGGCGGGCAGGCTCGCGCGGAGGATCACCTGGAAGAGCACGCCCAGCGCGATGCCGAAGAGGAGCAGGCTGACGATCTGACGCAGGAGATCCGGTGCCGCCGTGCCGCGCTTGAGGCGGTAGCCGACCTCGAACACCAGGAAGTCGGCGACGCGGGTCGCCAGGAGAATCGCGGCGAGCCCGACGAGGAAGGCGGCGTAGTTCCGGTCCTTCGAGTCCACAAACGGAACGCCGAAGCTCGAGAGCAGGAGCACGGCCCCGAAGACGAGAGCGAGGAAGGCGAGCGCCGGCAGGATCCGCCGGGCCCCCTTGACCGCGATCTCGGAGACGCGAACGCTCATCGGGAGGCGAGTCGCTCGGCCGCGGCGCGCGGGCTCGCGGCCTCCTGGAAGAGCCGGATCGCGGCGATGCCGGAGATTCGGTCGCGATAGGGCTCGAGCGCGTCGAGGTTGTCCTCCGCGATCCCGCCGATGACGAGCACCTCGCTCGAGTGCGTGTCCCGGCGAGGCAGATCGCGGAGCGCCTCCGGTCCGAGCGGCGCGCCGTAAGAACGTTTGGACGGGGTGTCGAAGATCGGCCCGAGAACGACCACATCCGCGCCGGCCTCGATCGCGGAGGTGGCCTCGGACGCGGAGTGCGTCGAAACGCCGAGCGAGAACCCCCGGGGCGTGGCCGCCCGGACCCGATCCAGGGGCAGTCCCTCGGACGGCAGATGGACGCCATCCGCGCCCGCCGCGAGTGCGATGTCGAAACGGCGGTTGACCGAGAGGCGCACGCCGGGACCGAGGCGTTCGCGGGCGAGGACCGCCAGCCGAAGAACCTCCAGGTCCTCGGTTTCGCGCTCCCGCAGCTCGACGGCCACGGGCGCCCCGGCCAGCTCCGCCAGGAGCGCGAGGAAACGCGCGTCGCCGACGGCCCTGCGGTCGGTCACGTAGAGCGCCTTCACTCCGGCCTCTCCGGCGTGGCCCGGCCGTTCTGGAGGACCCGCGACAGAACCCTCAGGTCGGCGACGCCCACGGCCAGGTGCAGGAGCCCGAGACCCGAAACGAAGCCGCGAAAAAACCCCGAGCCGAAGAGGCCGGGGATGGCCGGGCGGGCGGTCCAGGGACGCAGGATGAGATAGATCCCCACCGTGGTGCAGTAGAAGACGAACAAGGCGTTTCCGAGGATCTCGAGGAGGCGCCGCACCTGCGCGAATTCTATGGGTGGGGAGGCTCCTTCCGCCGGGTTTTTCAGGCCGCTCCCGCGGCCGAAAAAAAAGAACCGCGCCGAAAGGCGCGGTGGGAAGAGGAGGAAACCTCAGGGAAGAAGTCTTATGGGCGGCCCCGGCTCCCCGAGCTCGGTGGCGGCGCGCTCCGCGGAGCGGGTGCGCTTCGCGGGGCCGGCGCGGACCGAGGAGGAGCGGCCTGCGGCGCCGAACGCGGGGCCGGGGCCCGGTCGTATGAACGCGGAGCGGACTCGCGAGGAGCCGATCCCGACGGGGGCGAGTAGCTTCGGCCGCGGTCCGGGCTCGAGTCTCCTCGCGGCGCGTAGTCGCGAGGCGCGCTGTTCCGGGGAGAGGCGTACTGGCGGCCGCCGTCGCGCGGCGCCGGGGCCTGCCGGTCGTAGCCACGGCGCTGCCCGGCGTCTGCCGGATCCCGCTGCGCCGGGCGGCGGCCCGGAACCGAGCCTTCGATCACGCGCTGCGCGGGCGGGACGTCGGGCCGCGATCTCCAGGTGTCCCGCGCGCCTCGATCCGAGGGCTGCTGGCGAGAGATCGATCCGCGATCCGAGGGCGCGGGCGCCGGGCGTCCCCGCCACTCCGAGCCGGGTCGCTCGACCTGAGGACGCTCGACCTGGCGATCCATCTGAGGACGCGTCTCGAGCGACCGGGCCTGAGGCTGGCCGCGCCAGCTGTCCGAGCTCGGACGCTCCGCCGTGCGGCCTCCCGGAGAAGTCGTCTCCGGCCGCGTCGGTCGGTCCGCCCGATCGATCGTCCGTCCGCGCTCGGCGCTCGAACGCGGCGAGCGATCGAAGCTCTCGGGGCGTCTCGAATCATTCTGCAGGGGCGCGCGACCGCGGTCCACGACGGTTCCGCCGCCGCTCCGCGGATCATCTCGGAGGCGCCGGGCCCGGCGAGCCGTCCGCGCTCGGCGACAACCGCCCGCTCGCGGAGAGCCTGCACGGTGGCGTCGGGGAGCTGCCGCTCTCGGGCGAGGAACGGCGCCAGGCGTTCCGAGTCCCGAGGGTTCGTCGTCCGTCTCGATCGATCCGCGGCGCCTCGCGGACGTAGTCGCGGAGCGCTTCGCGCGTGTTGCCGCCGCGCTCCGAGAGCACGATGGGACGCGAGGATACGGAGATATTGCTGCCGAGACGGTCGACGACACGCGTGCCCGGTACGACGTCCAGACGACCGCGGGTTCCGAGGTTGTTCACGCTGGTGAAGTTCCAGCCGCGCATGTCCACCTGGCGCGTGGAAAAGCGCCCGTTGACCGCGTATGCGACGTTGCCGCGGGCCCAGCCGGCGTTGTTGTACGGCTGCGGGTAATTGCCGCCGTAGTAGCCGCCGTAGTAGCCCGTGGGGCACCAGCCGAAGTAGGAGTTCGTGTAGCCGTAGTAGCACCAGGCGGGCGAGTAGACATAGCCCGGAGACCAGCACCAGCTGTTCCAGCCGACGTCGAAGAACCAGTTGCCGTAGTGGTACGGATACCAGCCCCACGGGTCGTACGACCACCAGCTCAGGCCGATCGGCGTGTAGTACCAGGAGCCGTAGGAGTAGGGCGTCCAGCCGACCGCGACCTGGGGGCGCCAGACGTAGCTCGAATACGTGCTGTTGTAATCCCAGTCCCCGTAACCATCCAGCGTCTGCGCGTCGGCCGCGTACTCCTCCTCGACGTATCGGCTCGACGGGCCCTGGGGCGAGTCGTAGGTGACTTCCAGCCGGTCCGCAGCCCAGAGGTCGAAGCGGTCGCGCGAGAAGCTGCCGCGCGCGATCTCCGGCTCCTGGTCGCCCTGGACGAGAAGATAGTTGCCCGCGCGCACGGTGTAGGACCCCGAGCGCGTCTTGACCTCGACCGAGCCCGCGCGGACCACGACGCCGGTTCCTCGCCGCACGTCGGCGTTGACGCGCACGCGGGCGCCGTTATTGGCGTAGATCGTGGCGTCGGCCGTATCGATGCGCGGGACCGACTGCTCTTCGCTCCCGACCACCGAGAGGATCACCGAGCCGTCCGAGAGGTCGATCGCCGAGACGTCGCTGTCGGAGCCCTGCTGCTCGGAGAGGGAAACGAACCGGATGCGCGTGCCGCCTCCGACGTGAAGGACGTTGCCGTCGGCCAGGGCCACCTCGGCGCGGGCCGGCTCCTCGGTCTTCATCTCGTCGCCCGCCGAGATCGGGAGGTTGCGCTTCGCCTGCACCTCGCCGTTCGACGGAGAGACGACCAGGACTTCGCCGCTCGTCTCCCGGACGTACGAGTACGCGCTTCGACCGTTATCCGCCGCCGCCGGCCGGGAGGCCGCGAAGGCGATCAACGAAGCCAGAAGAGCGAACCGTTTGACGTTCATCGTTTTCCTTCTTCTCCGTACGTCGAGGATAGCGAGCCGCGTGCCACGCGCCCTCCTTGCCGCCGTTGCAAGAATGTGCTTTAAATCGAGCACTTATGGAAGGCCGGCGAGAAGCGAAGCGAGACGTTCTGTCACGCCTGGGAGACACGGGTCGCGCCCTGGAGGACATGCCGGCGCCTCGCCTTTCCGGCCTTGCGGCGGGCCCTCCCGCTTGATCCGCGACATCGTGCGGTACGGCGATCCGCGGCTGACCGCGGAAAACGCCGACGTGGATCCGCGCGCCGAGGAGATCGCCGGCCTGATCGCCGATATGGTGGAGACCTGTCATGCCGCTCCCGGAGTCGGCCTGGCCGCTCCTCAGATCGGCCTGAACAAGCGGATCGCGATCATCGATCTTTCCGTCGGCGCGGATCCGGGCGAGCTGATCGTCCTCGTCAACCCGGTCGTCGTCGAGAGCAGCGGCGAGCAGAAGGAGGAGGAGGGCTGCCTTTCGGTCCCCGATCTGACCGAGAAGGTCGTCCGCCCGGCGCGTGTCCGAGTCCGGGCCGGCGACGCCTCCGGAGTCGTCCGCGAGATCGAGGGGACCGGGCTCCTCGCCCGCGCCCTTTGCCATGAGACCGACCATTTGAACGGAATGCTGTTCGTGGACCGCCTTCGGGGCTTGAAGCGCGAGCTGGCTTGGCGAAAGATCCGCCGGCAGAAAGAGAAGGGCCTCTGGTGACGCTGAAGGCGCACAACACGCTGGGACGCACGGTCGAGCCTCTCGTGCCGATCGAGCCGGGACACGTCCGTCTCTACACCTGCGGTCCGACGGTCTACAACGTCGCCCACATCGGCAACCTGAGGACGTTTCTCTGGGAAGACGTCCTGCGCCGGCACCTGAAGGCACAGGGCCTCCGGGTCACCCAGGTCATGAACCTGACCGACATCGACGACAAGACGATCGAGGGAGCGGCGCGGGCCGGCCAGTCCCTGGCCGAGTTCACGGGCGGGTACGCCGACCTCTTCTTCCGGGACCTCGACCGGCTCGGCTTCGAGCGCGCGGAGCGGTACCCGCGCGCGACCGAGCACGTCCCCGAGATGATCGCGATGATCGCGAAGCTCATCGAGCGCGGCCACGCCTACGAATCCGAAGGGTCGGTGTACTTCCGGATCTC
Organism: uncultured Acidobacteriota bacterium; assembly: GCA_963723535.1. GTDB lineage: Bacteria > Acidobacteriota > Thermoanaerobaculia > UBA5066 > Gp7-AA6 > DAHUXD01. The sequence goes on along the minus strand of CAVRRE010000001.1, from coordinate 50,253 downwards.
GACCTTCCCGACCTACGGCCGTCTCTCCGGGATCGACCTCTCGCAGGCGCGCCGCGGCGATCGCGTGGCCGACGACGAGTACGAGAAGGAGGACGTCAAGGACTTCGTTCTCTGGAAGGCCGCGAAGCCGGGTGAGCCGACCTGGGATTCACCCTGGGGGCCCGGCCGCCCGGGCTGGCACATCGAATGCTCGGCCATGAGCGCGAAGTACCTCGGAAATCACTTCGACATTCACACGGGGGGCGTGGACAACATCTTCCCGCACCACGAGAACGAGATCGCCCAGAGCGAGGCCGCGACGGGGGAGAAGTTCGTGAATCTCTGGATGCACGGCGAGCATCTCCTCGTCGACGGCGAGAAGATGTCGAAGTCCAAGGGCAACTTCTACACGCTCGACGACATCCTCGCGCAGCGGAACGACCCGGTGGCCGTGCGCTATCTCCTCCTCTCGGTGCCCTACCGGAAGAAGCTCAACTTCACCTGGGAGGCGCTCGCCGGAGCCGCCTCGGCCGTCGAACGCATCCGGTCGGCGGTCCTGCGGATCGACGAGGCCGCGGCCTCGGGCGGGAGCAAGCCGGGCGCGTTTCCGGCGGCCGAGCGCGCCGCGAAGTTCTCGGCGGACTGGGCCGCGGCCCTCGACGACGATCTCAACACGGCCGAGGCCCTGGGTGTCCTCTTCACGTTCCTGCGCGAGATCAACGCGGCCCTCGTCGAGAACACCCTCGACTCGGCGGGAGCGGCCGCCGCCGCGGCCGCCATCCGGAAGGCGGACCTGGTCCTCGGCGTCCTCCCCGCCAGGGACGACGCCCTGTCCGCCGACATCGAGGCCATGATCGAGGCCCGCAACGCCGCGCGACGGCGCCGCGACTTCGCCGAGTCCGACCGGCTGCGCGGGGAGCTGGCGCAGAAGGGGATCGTTCTCGAGGACGGCCCGACCGGCACGAGGTGGAAGCGGGCGTAGACTCTCGGTCATGCTTCGAGGCGTCGCCGCGGCCGTCGTGTCGTCGATGCTGTTGGTTCCGATGACGCCCGCGGAGGAATGGCGGCCTCCCGGACCGGTCGCCTCGTTCGAAGCATTCACAACCGCCTTTCCGAAAGCGCCGGCCTCGAGGGTCGCATTGGAGCTGGAGGCGCTCACGGCGCGTCTCGGCATCGACCTCGCGCCGAAGGACGAGCGTCGCGACCATCCGGATGCGGCGGCCGCGACGGCCTACCAGGCTGTTGCCCCGGCGATCCGCCAGTACGTCGATCAGCAGCTGGAGGGCGCGAGCGAGCGCGTCGATGCGCCGGGCGCGGCCGTGAAGGGCTATCTCTCCGAGCACGGGGCGACGCTCGACGCGATTGTGGCCGTCGCGCTCGGTCGCCGCGAGATCGCCTGGGACATCGACGTGACTGCCGGGCTCTATGCGCCGACGCCCAACGTTCTGGGACAGGTGCGGCTCCAGCTCGTTCTCGCCGCCCGAGCGCTCGACGAGGCACGAAGGCCGGATCCCGACGCCGCGCTCCAGACGGTCGAAGCCATGTGGATCCTCGTCCAGAGCCTGGCGTCGCGTCCGGAGATGGTCTCGCAGATCCTCGTCCAGAACGCGGCGCGGCTGGTCGTGGGCCTGCTTCGCAAGGTCGATTCGCCCGCTTCCGTGTGGGTCGAACGGTTCCGAGGACGAGCGTTCTTCGAATCCTTCCTGGCCGCTGTCCAGAACGACGCCTGGCACCTGGCGAGCGACGCCGAGGAGCTGGAGGGTGTGCGGGGCATGACGCGGGTCAACCGCCGATTCGTCGCGGGTCTCGCGGCTCGCGACCCCTGCGGCTGGACCCGCCAGGATCTGGACCGGAACTGGAGAGTCGCCGCGAGGAGCGAGCCCGGCGAGATCGAAATCATGGCGACGACGGGCTCCGAGAATTCTCTGGACGGGCTGAATCGCTGGCACCGCCATCTGCTCGACGCCGAGCTGACGGCGCTCGTCCTTGAGGCGCGCAGCGAGAAGGCGGCCTCCCGCGATGGAGGCTGGCCGGCGCTTCCGGCGAATCTCGAATCGTCCGTTTGTCCCGGGAGCTTCTGGAAGTATCAGCGAAGCCCCTCGGGCGACGTGACCCTGGCCTTCGAAGGTCGGGCTCCCGCCGTCGAACGAGGGTTGATTCTGCCTCTGACCTTCCGGAGCGCTCCGCCGCCGACGCCCACGCCGAGCCCTCAATGATTCCCGCGGCCAGTCTGCTCGGACTTCTCGCGCTCGCGGCCGGGGCGGTCGGCGAGCGTCCGATCGAGCGAAACGCCGCCGCAGAGGTTCTCGTAGAGCGAGGGGGCGAGCTCGGGATCCCGTTCGAGCAGGCCGCCAGGGCGGCGACGTCTGACCCCTCCGTCGCCTATTCCGAGTCCGGCGCCGCGGCCTGGCTCGAGTCTCAGCTCGCCATCCCCGACGAGTCGATCGGGGAACCGCCGGAGACTCTGAAGCGGTACCTCGAGGAGCGCAAGGAGGCGCTCGAGGCGGTCGTCTTCGCGCTGGAGCGTCAAGCGCCCGACTGGGGGAAGGACGAGCTGAACAAAGACGGCACGGTGAACACGCCCGCCCTCACGCCGTCGATCCGTCTGCAGAGCGTTCTTCTCGCGGCGGCCCTCGTCGAGACTCGCGAAGGTCGCGAGATCGAAGCGGAGCGGTTGCTCGAAGCCTCCTGGTCGCTCGGTCGCATCGCGGCGGAAGCGCCACTGCTGATCATGCAGCTCATCGCGGCCAGGTCGAGTGGGTGGCAAGCGGGTGTGCTTCGGAAGCTGCCGAGCTCTCCTCTCCGTGGATCGATCGTCTCTCGAGCGACCGATCCTGGAGCGACATGCTCGATGCGTACGCGTCCGATCCGGAACCGAGGGAACCTGGGAACCTGTTTCCCTCGACCGACCCGTGGGAAGAGACGGCGCGGAAGGCGCCGGCCGCGATCGCCGCCGGCCTCAAGAAGCTCGGTCCCTGCGAGGGAGCCAGCCTGGACGATGAGGGCATCTGGAAGTTGGCCGAACGGGAGCTCTTCCCCTCATCGGATCCCGTGGCCCTCGAGGCGCGTGACGCACTACCGCGAAATCACTCTCCCGAACATGGTGAATCCCGTCCGGCGCGCCGCCAGGCTCGCTGTTGACCGAGAGCTCACGCTGGAGATTCTGCGGCTCCGCCTGGCGAAAGAGCAGGACGCCGAGGGGCGTTGGCCCGCGCGAATGGGAAACGTTGTGTCGACCGCGTGCCCGTCGGCGGAGTACGTCTATCGAGCCGATGCCCGCGGTATGGAGATTCGATTCGAAGGCGCGACGCCGCCTCCGACCGCGCAATTCCTGCTGCCGCTCTCGTTCCGCAGCGTCGAAGCCAACAAGGCGAAGGCCTCCCGCGACGCCGACGTCCCCTCCCTTGACACCCACACCCGCCGGCGGGATGATCGCCCCTCCATGACGCGTCATTCCTCGTCGAACTGGTGGTGGCGGGAGACCCGGTAGGGCCAAGTCGCGCCCTGCCGAATCCGTTCGGGCGGGGCGAAACCAGACGAGAGAATGAGAACCCCCGGCCCGAAGGGCTCGGGGGTTTTTGATTTCGATGGACAGAGTCCTTCCGATTCCGGCGTACATCGCCTCGCTCGCGCCGAAAGACGCCGAGGACGCGAGGCGGCTGGTCGCGCGCGTCCCGGCGGCGGCCAACGCGATCGAGTTCCGGATGGACCTCGGCGGATCGCCCGATCCCGCCCGCGACGTTGCTCGATCTCAGACCCGCGCCCTGTGATCCTCACGTGGCGCTCGCTTGCCGAGGGCGGCAACTTCAGCGGCACGGCCGAGGAGTACGCGCGCCTCGTCGAGGAGAGCTACGCCGCGGGAGCGACGGTCGACGTCGAGTACGCGCGGGGCCTGCTCTCGGATCCCGGCCGATTCCCCGAGCGCGAGCGCGTGATCGTGTCTCTGCACTCGCCCTTCTCCCTGCCGGCGGACTGGGACGCGAAAGTCTCGGCGATGCGCGCAGGCGCGCGCCCGGGCCGTCAAACTCGTGGCCGGCGTCCCCGACGTCGCCGGGAGCCTCCGGATCGCGGAGCTGCAGAGGGACGCCCGCGACGGCGCCGCGGCGATCTTTCCGATGGGACCGGCGAGCGCTCCCGGTCGGGTCCTTTCGGCGCTCTTCGGCGCTGCCCTCGTCTACGGGCCGGTCGAGCGGGAGACGGCGCCGGGGCAGGTGCCGATCGGCGATCTGCTCTCGATCTACGAGGTGAACCGCCCGCGCCCGCTCGAGGCGCTCTACGGCGTGCTCGCCGGAAGCACGGCGCGGTCGCTTTCACCCTTCCTGCACAACGCGCTCTTCCGGGCCCGCGATCTTCCGTACCTCTACCTTCCGTTCCAGGTGTCCGACTTCCGCCGGGAGAGGCCTCACGAGATCGCGTTCGATCCGCCCGCGCGGGGCTTCGCCGTAACGCAGCCCTGGAAGCTGGAGGCGGCGCGTGTCGGCGCTCCCTCGGAGGACGTGCGGCGGATCGGTGCTTCCAACACGCTCGTGCGCGAGCGGACCGGGTGGCGAGCCGAGAACACCGACGTCGACGGAGTCTTCGACCCCCTCGCCGACCACGGAACGGGGGAGGGACGCAGCGCCGTGGTCCTGGGAGCGGGAGGCGCCGCGCGGGCCGTCGTCGTGGCCGCCCGGCGGCTGGGCTACGAGGTCATGGTGACGGCCCGCCGCGACGCGGAAGCGGACCGACTCGCGGAGGAGATGCGCGTGGATTCACTCGCCTGGGAAGATCTGGCCGCGAGCGAGGCGGACCTCTACGTCAACGCGACGCCTCTGGGCTGGAAGGACGACGACCCCCCGGCGATTCCGCCGAGCCTCCTGGAACCGAATCCCCTCGTCTTCGACTGTGTCTACCGGCGGGACGGGCGGGAGACCTCGACGGTCCGGGCGGCGCGCGCCGCAAAATGCCCCGTCGTCGAAGGTTTGCAGATGTTCGCGGCGCAGGCCGTCCGCCAGGCGCAGCTCTTCGGCCTCGAGGGCGTGACGCTCGACGAAGTGACCTCGATCCTGCGGGACGGGCGCGCGTGAGGCGGGCCGCTGAGCGAGCCGACTTTCTCGGGCGGGCGAGGACCGGCCGGCGCGTGCCGGTGGCGCGGGTGTTTCCGTCGGACCTGGTGACGCCGGTCATGCTCTTCCAGCGCATGCGCGGCCCCGGCCGCGAGGCTTTCCTTTTCGAGAGCGTCGAGGGCGGCGAGGCGGTCGCGCGCTACACCTTCCTCGGCGTCGATCCCTCGGCGCGGCTGACCGTGCGCGACGGGAAGACCTGTCTCGAGCGGGGAGGAAAGAGCGAGGTCGTGGAGGAGCCTCCGCTCGCGGCGCTCGAGCGCCTGGCCCGGCCGGACGAGTTTCTCGCGGATCCGGAGCTGCCGCCGCTCTCGCGGGGCGCGGTGGGCTATCTCTCCTACGACGCCGTGCGGCTCTTCGAGGCGATCCCGGACCGTCAGCCTCGAGAAGGCGAAATTCCCGACGCGCTCTTTCTTCTCTTCGATGCGGTCGTGGCCTTCGACCATCCGAGACAGCGGGTGCTTCTGCTGACGACGCTCGATGCGGGCTCCGACGGCGAGGTCGAGCGCACGGTCACGGACGCGATCCTCCGACTCGATCGCCTCCAGGAGCTGCTCGCCGCGCCCGACCCGCCCGCGTCCGCCTGCCGCGCGGAGCAGGTGCGCTTCGTTCCGGCGATGGCGCGCGAACGTTTCCTCGACGCCGTCGCGGCGACGCGCGAGGCCATCGCGGAGGGAGAGGTCTACCAGGCCGTGATCTCGCAGCGCTGGACGGCCCGGCTCGCGGTGGACCCGTTCGACGTGTACCGGGCGCTGCGCGCGCTCAACCCTTCGCCGTACCTCTACTTTCTCGAGACCCGCGAAGCGACCGTCCTCGGCTCGTCGCCCGAGATGCTCGTCCGCTGCCGGGGGCGCCAGGTCGAAACGCGGCCGATCGCAGGCACGGTGCCCCGCGGAAAGTCGAGGTCGGAGGACGACGCGCTCGCGGAGCGCCTGAGGGAGGACCCCAAGGAGCGAGCGGAGCACGTCATGCTCGTGGACCTGGCGCGCAACGACCTCGGGCGAGTCTGCGAGGTCGGGACGGTGGAGGTCGCGCGCTTCGCCGACGTCGAGAAGTTCTCCCACGTCCAGCATCTGGTCTCCGAAGTCCGCGGGCGCCTCCGGGAGGGCGCGGGTCCGGCGGATGCGCTCGCCGCATGCTTTCCGGCGGGCACGCTCACGGGCGCGCCCAAGATCCGGGCCATGGAGCTGATCGATGCGCTGGAGGCATGCCGGCGCGGGATCTACGGCGGCGCTGTCGGCTACTTCGACGCCGCCGGCAACTGCGATCTGGCCATCGCGATCCGGACGGCGGTCGTCGAGGGGGGGCTCTGGCGCGTGCAGGCCGGGGCCGGCATCGTCGCGGACTCGGTCGCCGAGAAGGAATACGCCGAGGCCGAGGCCAAGGCCGCGGCGCTCTTTCGCGCGATCGACCTGGCGCGCGAGTGGTTCGCATGATCTTCGTGGTCGACAACTACGACTCGTTCACGTTCAACCTCGTCCAGGCCCTGGGCAGGCTGGACGCCGACGTCCGGGTCGCGCGCAACGATCGCTTCGAGCCGGACGAGGTCGTCTCGCTGCGGCCCCGCGCGGTCGTGATCTCGCCGGGACCGGGCCGGCCCGAGAGCGCGGGGCGAACGATTCCGATGATCGCGGAGGCCGAGCGCGCGGGAGTGCCGCTGCTCGGCGTGTGTCTGGGACACCAGGCGCTCGCCGCCCGTCACGGAGGCACCATCGAGCGCGCCCCGACGCCGCGCCATGGCAAGAGCTCGAGGATCTCGCACGCGGGCACGGGACTCTTCGACGGGTTGCCGCAGCCCTTCGAAGCCGGGCGATACCATTCCCTCGTGGTTCGCGAGGAAACCCTTCCGGCCGAGCTCGCCGTCGTCGCGCGAAGCGAGGACGGGCTCGTGATGGCCCTCGCGCATCGGTCGCTTCCGGCGTTCGGCGTCCAGTTCCATCCGGAGTCGGTGCTGACGCCGGAGGGCGACCGAATCCTGGCGAACTTTCTGAGGCTGGCCTCATACGCCTTCCGGCATGTAGGGGCGGCCCTGGGTTGTCGCCGTCCTTCGGACGGCGCCTCCTACTGCCGTGGTCGTCCTTGGTCGGACTGCGCCCGTTGCGGGGCGAGCCCCGCCCCACAGGCGACCATGACCCGGAGACCGTGGCCGCGCGGCGGACCCTGCCGCGTCCGCTCGCGGAGGCCACCTTCGGAGATCTCATGGACGGCCAGGCGACCGAGGCGCAGAAGGGCGCGATCCTTCTCGGGATCGCGACCCGCGGCGAGACGGCCGAGGAGATCGCGGGAGCGGTGGCGGCGCTCCGGAGCCGGATGCGGCGGGTCTCGACGCGCCGCTCGCCCTTGCTCGATACGTGCGGTCCGGGCGGGCTTGGCCGCGACCTCTTCAACCTCTCGACGGCGACGGCGATCGTCGCGGCCGGAGCGGGAGCCGCCGTGGCGAAGCACGGCAACCGATCCATCTCCTCGCGGGTGGGCTCGGCGGACGTGCTCGCGGCGGCCGGGCTCCCGGTCGAGCTCGAGCCTGATCGAGCGGGCCGGATCCTGGACGAGACGGGTCTCGTCTTCCTCTTCGCGCCGTCGTTTCACCCGGCCATGAAGGAGCTCGGTACGGTCCGCCGCGAGCTCGGCATCCGCACGATCTTCAACGCTCTCGGACCGCTCGCGAACCCGGCGGGCGCGACGCGCCAGCTCATCGGCGTCGGCCGGCCGGACCTGACGCGCCTGCTCGCCGACGCGCTCGCGGCGCTCGGCAACGAGCGCGCCATCGTCTTTCACTCCGAGAACGGGCTCGACGAGCTCACGCCCGGAGTCGCCGCGTTCGGCGTCGAGGTCGAAGACGGCTGGACGCGCCCGTGGCGGCTCGAGGCCGAAGCGCTGCGGGCAGGCCCGGGTCGAGGTCGAGGCGCTCGCCGGAGGCGACGCGGCGGCGAACGCGGCGATGCTGGCGCGGCTGCTCGAGGGCGAGCCGGGCCCGCGGCGCGAGGCCGTGCTTCTGAACGTGGCGGCGGCCCTCGTGGTCGAGGGCCGGGCGAGGAACCTGCCGGAAGGTTACGAGCGGGCGCGTACCGCGATCGACTCGGGCGATGCGCGGCGGAGCTTCGAGTCCCTGCGGGAGGCGACGGCCGCCGCATGAGCGACGTTCTCCAGCGCATCCTGGCCGACAAGCGGGCGAGACTCACGCGCGGCGAGTATTCGGGAGTCGGCGTGGAGGCGCCGCGCCGGCCGACCGACGGCGCCCGTTTCGTGGCGTCGCTGTCCGAGCCCGGGTACCGGATCGTGGCCGAGATCAAGGCGAAGTCGCCGTCGGCCGGAGAGATCCTTCCGGGCGCGGACGGAAAGGTCGAGACGTTCGGGCTGCTCTATCGGCGCGGACACGCCGCGGCGATCTCCGTCGTCGTCGAAGAGGACCATTTCGGAGGCAGGCCGGGCTGGCTGCCGCGGGCGAAAGAGATCTCGGGCCTTCCGGTCCTGATGAAGGACTTCGTGGTGAGCGAGCGGCAGCTCGACTTCGCGGTCTCGCTCGGCGCCGACGCCGTGCTTCTCATCGTTCTCGCGCTCTCGGATGGCGAGCTGGCCTCGCTCGCCCGCGGCGCGAGGGAGCGCGGCCTCGCGGTCGTCGTCGAGACGCACGACGAAGCCGAGATCGACCGGGCGGCGGCCGTGGCACCGGACGTCATCGGGGTCAACGCGCGCAACCTCGAGACCTTCGAGACCGACATCGGGCGCCTGGAGTCGCTCGCCCGGAGGCTCCCGAAGGGACCGGTCCCGCTGGCCGAGAGCGGGATCCGCGGGCGCGCCGACCTGGAGCGTCTCGCGGCCTCCGGCTACCGGGCCTTCCTGGTCGGCGAGCACCTCCTGCGGTCCGAGGATCCGGAGGAGTTCCTGAGGGCGCTCCGGGGATGACCTTCGTCAAGATCTGCGGCCTGACGCGGAGCGAGGACGTCTCCGCCGCCTGCGAGCTCGGAGCGTCGATCCTGGGCTTCAACTTCGTGGCCTCGTCGCCGCGCCGGCTGACGCTCGAGCGGGCGCGCGAGATCTCGAGCCGGGCGCCGGCGGGCGTCCTGCGAGCCGGTGTCTTCGCGACCGAATCGCGCGAGGACGTGGCCCGCGCCGTCCGCGAGGCCGCGCTCCAAATCGTCCAGCTTCACCGTCCTGTCGGCGCCGAGGACCTCGAGGGGCTCGAGGCCGACCTCGTGCCCGCTGTGCCCGTCGAGTCCGGCCGGGCGGGCCTGCCGCCGGCCCCGATCCTCGCGCGTTGCCGGGCGGTGCTCTGGGACTCGAGCGCCGGCCGGGGCCAGGCGCCGGACTGGGCGGCCCTCGAGCGGATCGGACCGCTCCCGGTGCCTGCCTTCGTGGCCGGGGGCCTCGATCCCGAAAACGTCGGCGAGGTCATTCGACGGCTCCGCCCCGAAGGCGTCGACGTCGCCTCCGGCGTCGAAAGCGCGCCGGGAGTCAAGGACCGGCGCAAGCTCGAGCGGTTCTTCGAGGCCGTCCGGCGGGCCGACCGTGCCTAGGCGCAAGGGGTACTTCGGCGAGTACGGCGGGCGCTTCGCTCCCGAGACGCTCATGGCGCCGCTCGACGAGCTCGATCGGGCGTTCACGCGGTTCCGGCGCGACCGCCGGTTCCGAGCGGAGCTCGACGAGCTGCTCCGCACCTATGCGGGGCGGCCCACGCCGCTGACCGTCGCGGATCGCCTCGCCGAGCGCCTCGGGGGAGCGCGGATCGCGCTGAAGCGGGAAGACCTCCTCCACACCGGCGCGCACAAGCTCAACAACGCCCTCGGCCAGGTCCTCCTCGCCCGGCGCATGGGCAAGGAGCGGGTCGTGGCCGAGACCGGCGCCGGCCAGCACGGCGTGGCGACGGCCGCCGCGGCCGCGAAGCTCGGCGTCACGTGCCGCGTCTACATGGGCGTGACCGACATGGCGCGTCAGGCGCCGAACGTCTCGCGCATGCGCCTGCTGGGGGCCGAGGTCGTGGGCGTCGACGCGGGCTCGAAGACCCTCAAGGACGCGATCAACGAGGCGATGCGGGACTGGACTGAAAACGTCGGGTCGACCCACTACGTCCTCGGGTCGGCGCTGGGCCCGCATCCCTACCCGACGATGGTGCGCGAGTTTCAGGCCGTGATCGGACGGGAAGCGCGGCGCCAGTTCCGCCGGCTCGCCGGCCGCGATCCGCACGCCGTCGTCGCCTGCGTGGGCGGCGGTTCGAACGCGATCGGCATCTTTTCGGCTTTCCTGCGCTCGCGCTCCGCCCTCTACGGTGTCGAGGCCGGGGGGAGGAGCGACCGTCCGGGCGATCACGCGGCGCGGTTTTCGGGAGGGTCGGTCGGCGTCCTTCACGGCACGCGGACGATGCTCCTGCAGGATGCGGCGGGGCAGACGCTCTCGACGCACTCGATCTCGGCCGGTCTCGACTACCCGGCCGTGGGCCCCGAGCACGCCGCGCTCCACGACGCGCGGCGGGTCGCTTACACCAGAGTGTCGGACCAGGAGGCCCTGGATGCGCTTCGGGCTTCTTTGCGAGACCGAGGGCATCCTGCCGGCGCTCGAGTCGGCCCACGCGGTCGCTTTTGCCGCAGGGCTCGCGAGCAGGTGGCGTCGCTCGCGGTGGATTCTGGTCAACCTCTCCGGCCGCGGCGACAAGGACCTCGACGAGGTCGTCCGCGCCCTCGGCGAGCCGAAGGCGAGCGCCAGAGCGAAGCCATGAGTCGCCTCCTCGGCGCCTTCGAGCGCGCCCGGGGCGAGGGCCGCGCGGCCTTCATCGCGTACCTCACCGCGGGCGACCCCACGCCGCGCGCGACGGTCGATCTCGCGAAAGCGCTCGAGCGCGCCGGCGCGGACGTGCTGGAGCTCGGCGTTCCGTTCTCGGACCCGATCGCCGATGGCCCGGTGCTTCAGAGGGCCGCCTCCCGGGCGCTCGCCGGCGGGACCACGCTCGAGACGGTTTTCGCGATCGCGGAGCGCATCCGGCGGGAGACCCGTCTCGCACTCGTCCTCTTCACCTACCTGAATCCCGTGCACCGCATGGGGGTTTCGAGGGCCGCACGGCGGGCGGCCGCGGCCGGCTTCGACGGCGCCCTCCTGACGGATCTGCCTCCGGAAGAGGCCTCGCCGGTCATCGGGCCCTTCCGTCGCGCGGGACTCGATACCGTCTTTCTCGCGTCACCGACTTCTCCTCGCGAGCGGATGCGCGAAGCCGCCCGGCTCTCGAGCGGGTTCCTTTACGTCGTGTCGCGGCGCGGAACGACGGGCGCCCGCGCCGCACTTCCGGCGGACCTGCGGCAGACCGTCGAGCGGGCTCGTAAAGCCGCGGGCAAGTTGCCCATCGCGATCGGGTTCGGGATCTCGACACCGGACAGCGCGCGGCGGGCTGCCCGGCTCGGGGACGGCGTCGTCGTGGGCTCCGCGCTCGTCGCGGCCGCGGAAGACGCCGGGGCGGAGCGCATCGGGGCGGTCGAGGCGCTGGCCCGGAGCCTGGTCGAGGCCTGCCGCAGAACCCGGGCGACCGCATGAGAACCGAGGGCGAGTGCCTGAAGCTCCTTCGAAGGGCCAATCTCTCCTCCGAAACGCTGGCGGAGATCCTCGGCGATCGGGCCGTGCGGAAGCACCATGCCGTGCGGATGGCGCTGGCCGCTCATCCCAAGACGCCGCGGACGGACGCGCTCGCGCTGGTCGCGACGCTCTTCTGGCGTGACCTGGCGCACCTGTCGGCGGACGCTCGCGTGCATCCGGCCATACGGCGGGCGGCGGACCAGGACCTCCTGCGGCGCCTTTCCGAGATGGCGATTTCCGAAAAAGTGGACCTGGCCCGCAACGTCGGGAGGGGCACTCTCCTCGTCCTGCGGCTCGACCCCGACCCGCGCGTCCTCGCTTCCGTCCTCGAAAACCGCTTCACCATCGAGGCGGATGTGATCCAGGCCGCAATCTCCCGCGGCGCCGGCCCCGAATCGCTCGCGCTTCTGGCCGAGCACCCTCGATGGGGCGCGCGCCCGGGCGTCCGGAGCGCGATCCTGCGGAACCCGAACCTGCCGGTGTCTCTCGGGTTGTCGCTTCTGACCCGGGCCAGCCTCGACGACCTCCGCGGCGTCCGAGAGTCCCCGCGCACCCCGGCACTGCTCAAGGCCTGTGCGGAGAGAGTGCTTGCGGAGAGGTCACCCGAGGGCTAGCATGAGAAGTCCGACCGGGGAGAAGTGCATGGGAGAGAAATCGGACCTCACTTTCGGGGAAGAACTCCGCCGGGAGAGGCTCATCCGCGAAGTCTCGCTCGATGAGATCTCGGCGTCGACAAAGATCTCCATTCGCCTCCTGACCGCCCTCGAGTCGAGCGACGTCAAGAAGCTTCCCGCTCCGGTCTTCACGCGCGGCTTCATTCGCGCTTACTCGCGCCACCTGGGCCTGGACCCCGACGAGATGATCAATGCCTATCTGGCGGACGTCGCGCCCGATCGCGGCCGCGACGGGGGCGCCTCGAAACGCCGGGGGCTGAAGGCCCTGTTTCGCGGCCGGCGCGGGACCGCGGGCGCGATCGTCGTGTCCGTGACCGGGGTGCTGCTTCTGCTCGGGCTGATCGCGAAGCCCGAGCGCCGCTCGACGCCCAATGCGACGATAGCGGCGCGCCCCGTGGCTTCCGTCAGCTTCAAGAACGTGGCGGTCTCGCCGGGCCCGGCTCCCGCGATCCAGGACGAAGCTCCCGCTCCGGCCCCCGTGGTGTCTCCGGCGGCGACCGGGGTTTCGATGGTGCTCGAGTTCGAGCAGGATTCGTGGACCGAAGTCTCCGCGGACGGCGCCCGCATCTTTTCGGGTCTGATCCGGCGCGGTTCGAAGCACCAGTTCGAAGCGCGCGAAGGGTTCCGGATCACGCTCGGCAACGCGGGCGGCGTCCGCGTCACCGTCGATGGCCGCGCGATGGAGCCCCTCGGGAGCGCGGGCCAGGTCGTGCGCGACCGGCCGGTGCCGGGCCCGCGCCTGACCCAGAGCTAGCGCGCGGCCCTACCTCCCTTGGTCGAGCGCGACCCACCGACGACAGCCGAGCCCCGGGATCTCGTCGCGATCGTCCGGTCTCCGGACTCGCCCCGGGAGCTGCGCCTCTTCGCGGCGCGCGGCCTGCTGCCGCTCGAGCGGGACGACCGCATGCGGGCGCTGCTCGCAGTCATGACGGACGAGGATCCCGAGATCGTGGGCCCCGCGCGGGAAACGTTCGCGCGGGTGCCCCCCGACGACGTCGTTCGCTTCCTGGACGAGGGCTCGCCTACCGAGCGCGAGTTCGACGTGGTCAGCCGCGCGAGCGACGACCACTTCGTGCTGGAGCGGATCATCCGTCACGCGGGAGTCTCCGACGACACGCTGCTGCGCCTGGCCGGGGAGGTGACCGGCGCGCCGCAGGAAGCGCTCATCGTCAACCAGGTGAGGCTGCTTCGCCAGCCGGCGCTCATCGAGGCCCTGTACGGCAACCCCAATCTCACGGCCGACGGGCACCGGCGGCTGGAGGAGCTGCGCGAGGAATTCTTCGAGAAGGACAAGCGCCGGAAGGAGCAGGAGCGCCTCCGCCGGGAGGAAGAGGAACGCCAGGCTCGCCAGGAGGCCGAGGGCGTCGTCTTCGAGGAGGCCGCCGAGGGCGCCGATTCGGAGGGGGGCGCCGCGCTGGACGAGGAAGCGGACAGCGCGGCGATCGAAGCGAACCTCTCGGCGATGTACAGGCGCATCTCGACGATGACCGCCAAGGAGAAAGTGGAGCTGGCCCAGAAGGGGAACAAGGAAGAGCGCCGCATCCTCATCGCCGACGCGAACAAGATCGTGAGCATGGCGGTGCTCTCGTGCGAATCGGTCACCCAGGCGGAGATCGAAGGGTTCTGCGCCATGCGCCACCTGGGGACGGAGATCTTCCTGGAGATCGCGTCCACCCGCGAGTGGATCAAGAAACCCCGGATCCAGCTGGCCCTGGTCACCAACCCCGCGGTGCCTCTGTCCATCACGCTGCCGCTCGTGAAATACCTCGGCCTGCGCGACCTGCGCAACATCGGGAGGGATCGGAACCTCCCCGAGGGCGTGCGCCTGATGGCGAAGAATCTGCTGACCGAAAAGCGCGGCTAGAGCGGCTTGCGGCCCGGGGCGCTTGCCGGGGAACGGGCTTTCTCGTATGTTACCCTTCGTTGAAAAGCTCCGCGGCTCACTCGAGGTTCCCACACTGATGTCTCGCGAAGTCGATTACTACGTGCTCCTCGGCGTGGCACGGGATGCCAGCGAAGCCGAGATTCGAGAGCGCTTTCGAACGCTCGCGCGCGAGGCTCACCCCGACCGCGCTCCCGCCGCCCGCAAGGCGGAGGCCGAGTCCAAGTTCCAGGACCTGACCGAAGCCGTCAACGTCCTGACGAGTCCCGATCGGCGGCGGTCCTACGACTTCGATCTGGCCGCCGCCAGGAGCGCGCCCGAGGTCGGCGGAGACGCGGTCGCGTCGAACTACGTGAACCAGGGCATCGCGGCCTACAAGGAGCGCAAGTACACGGAAGCCGCAGGCAACTTCCAGCTCGCCGCGGGGCGCAATCCCAAGGACGTCAAGGCCCAGCACTACCTCGGGCTCGCGTCGGCGCGGGCGGGTGACATGCGCGCGGCGGTGAAGGCGATCGAGGCGGCACTGTCGATCGAGCCCCACAACGGCGGCCTTCTCAAGGACGCCGGCGCGATTTTCCGGCAGGCCGGCCTCCTGCTGAAGGCCGAGAAGGCCTACCAGGAAGCCATGCGGTGGGACCCCTCGGCCGCCGACGCGCGGAAGGCCCTCGAAGAGATTCGAGTGCAGCGGGCAGGCAAGGAGTAAGCGCCCGCGATGAGCGAGATCGAAGCATACGGCCTCACCGACGTCGGCAAGAAGCGCAAGCACAACGAAGACGCCTACGCCCTCGACGAAGCCGAGGGCCTCTTCATCGTCGCGGACGGCATGGGCGGCCACGCCGCCGGCGAGGTCGCGGCGAAGATCACCGTCGAGACGATCGGGGAGTTCATCGCGGCCACGCGCCAGAAGGAAGAGGCGACCTGGCCGTTCAAGTACAACCATGAGCTCCTCTTCAACAGCAACCGCCTGGCGATCGCCATCGAGAAGGCCAACGAGCGGGTCATGTCGGCCGTCGCCGCGCAGCCGTGGCTCAAGGGCATGGGCACGACCGTGGTGGCCGGTCTTCTGAACGAGAAGATCCTCTCGCTCGCCCACGTCGGCGACAGCCGGGCCTACCTGTATCGGAACGGCGAGCTGAAGCGGCTGACCGACGATCATTCCTGGGTGCACGAGCAGGTCTCGGCCGGGATCCTCACCGAGGAGGAGGCCAAGACCCACCCTCTGAAGAACGTCGTCACACGGGCTCTCGGCGGGGGCCCCTCGGTGGCGCCGGACCTGCGGGAAATGGAGTTCCTGCCGGGCGACGCCTTCCTCTTCTGCTCCGACGGGCTGACGACGATGCTCTCGGACGAAGAGATCCGCGATTGCGTCGCGGTCGATGACAAGAAGGACGCCGAGAGCCTCTGTCAGGATCTGGTCGACCTCGCCAACGAGAAGGGCGGCGTCGACAACATCACGGTCGTGTTCGTCCGCATTCCGGAGGGGACCGCCAAGGCCGCGGTCGCCAAGGACACGAAGGACACGAAGGACACGAAGGAAGCGAAGGAAGCGAAGGCCAAGAAGTAGAGGCGCCTCGGAGAGGCGACGTCCGGAGCCCGACTTCCGTAAACGAGTTGACGGGCCCGCGTGCGGGCGGCTACCCTCACAAGATGCTCCGAAACCGGTCGTCCGGCCTCCTCCTCGCCGGGATGCTCCTGGCGGCGGTGCCCGGTTCGCATGCGGCAGCCGCGAGTCCCGCGCCGGCTCCGGACAGCGCCTTCATGGAAGAGGCCGTCGGCGCCTATCTGGGCCGGCTCGAAGCGGCCGGCGAGACGTCGGCCCTCGAAACGCTCGCGGCGGCGGCGCTTCTCGACTTTCGGGCGCATCCGCGCGAGCTCGGCCGGCTCTGGGTCCAGGAGGTCGTTCTGGGTTCCGGTGAATCCGGTCTGAAACGCCGGGCGGCGGAGGAGGCCGCGAGCGTGGGCGAGACGCCCCGGCGGGCGCTGTCGCGACTCGTCGCGGATGCGGCGCGGAACGACGGCCGGGCGCTGCTTCGCGCGGCGGCTCGACTCTACGCGACCCTCTGGGCGGAGGCCTCGCCCTCGCGCCTGAGGCTCTTCGACCTCGAGGCGGGTGCCCTCGACGCGGCTCCTCCCGCCCCGATGTCGGTCCGGCACCGGTCCTTTCTGCCCGAGGGCGAGACCGAAGCGCTCCGGCTCGCCTGGCCGCCGGACGGCGGGGACGGCGCGGCGGTCGTGCGTTACGACGACGCGGGTCTGCCGCCCGACGTCGTGTTCTTCGCGGCCGGCGACCGGCGCACGATTCCGCTCGCCGGGGTGTCGCGCATCGACTTCCTCGTCGCGGGGAGCGAGATGGGCACGCGCGAGCTGAAAGCGCCGGTCGAATGCACGCGGGAGTCCGGCGCGCCGTTCTGGCGGCTCGAGGCTCGCGCCGAGGCGGCGACGAGCGGGCCCCGGCTGATCTGGTCCACGGCGTCGCATGCGGGGCTCCGCGGGTGGGCCATCTTTCGCGAAGAGGTCTCGCCCGACGGGCGGATCCTGCGCGCCGGCCCCGAGGTCGTGCCGTCCTCCGAGTCTTCGTCCGAGGCCTTCGGGTATGCCTTCGTCGACACCTCCGCCGCGGCGGAGACGTTCTACCGGTACACCGTATGGGCGGTGACGGACGAGGGACTCCTGACGCGCGCCTTTTCGGCAAGTCTCGAGACGGGCCGGATCGAGGCGACGCGGGCGCGTCGGGACTGACGGCGGCGGCGAACGTCAGCCGCGCCGGCGGCGCCGCCGCCGATCGGAGGCGAGCTGCTCCATCACGATCTGGCGGTGGTCGAAGGCGAAGCGGAGCTTCGCGATCTCCCTTGGCGTGAACCAGCGGGCGTCGGCCGCATCGTCGCCGCCGACGAGGCGGCCCGAGCTCGGGCGGCAACGATAGAGCACGGTGACGTTGTGGCCGCGCGGATCGCGATCGGACTTCGAGTAGACGCCCAGAAGCTCGCCGACTTTCACCCGCAGGCCCGTCTCCTCGCGGGTCTCACGGGCGCAGCAGGCCTCGGTCGTCTCCTTCCACTCGCAGAACCCCCCGGGGAGGCCCCAGCGACCTTCGAACGGAGGCCGCGCGCGCTGGACGAGCAGGACGCGCCCCTTGCGGTCGCGCACCCACGAATCGACGGTCACCCGGGGCATGCGCTTCTTCGTGTAGGGGTTGGTCATGCGTACCTGGCGAAGAACTCGCGGATCTCGTCGGCCGGCTTCCGCGTCACGAGCTCGCTCGGGCTTTCCTCATACCAGTCGCGGGGCAGCCGGCTGGCGTAGGGCTCCTCGAGAAAACGCGCGCAGAGAAGCGCGATCACGCCGCGGTCGTGCTCGCTTCGGATGAGCCGGCCCGCCGCCTGGACGACGCGGGTCATCCCGGGCTGCAGGTAGGCGTAGTCGAAGCCCGCCTCTTCGTTTTCCTCGAAGTACCGTCGGAGCAACTCGCGTTCGAAGGAGACCTGGGGGAGCGCCGGGGAGACCACGAAGACCGCCGAGAGCAGGTCTCCCGGATAGTCGACCCCTTCGGCGTACATTCCGCCGGAGACCGCGAAGAGGAGCGTGCCGCCCGGCGGAGGCGATTCGAGCGCCTCGAGAAGCTGCTGCCGCTCGAAGGCGGTCAGGTCGGAACGCTGCACGAGCAGGCGCGAGCGCGTTTCGGGCATCCGCTGGGCGACGGCCGTCAGGAAGCGGTACGAGGGAAAGAGGACGAGGTCGTTGCCGCCGTGGGCGTCGGACATCTCGGCGAGCAGCGTCGCGATCCGGCCGTAGTTGCGTTCGCGGGCCGTATACGTCGTCCGGACCGACGGGACGATCATGACCTTCCGGTTCTCGGGCGGGAAGGGCGGCGGCAGAGCGATCGCGGAGGTCCGCTCGGACTCGAGGCCCAGGACGCGGCGGATCGCCTCGGGGGGGTTCAAGGTCGCCGAGAGAAGCACGGTCGAGGAGACCTGCCGGAAGATCGGCGCCAGGGAGCGCGCCGGATCGAGGCAGACCAGCGCCAAGCGGACGCCGGTCGAACGCCGCTCGACGACGGCCGTGAAGTCCGGCCCGTACATCGAGAGGACCGCGGCGAAGCGCTGCAGCGTGAAGTGGAAATCGAGGACGGGATCGTCGACGAGCGCGAGGCGGGTCTCGCGTTTCCACGCGAGGTAGCGCATCAGGCTGGACTCCCAGGCCGCCCGGAGCTCGAGGATCGCGTCTCTCGGGGGCTCGATCTCGGCGATCGCCTCGCCCTCCGGCAGCTCCTCGGCCACGCTCTCGAGAATCCCGTCGAGGGCCTCGACCGCGACGAGGATGTCGGCGAAGAGCTCGCCCGGCTGCAGCGCCAGCCGGTTGCGGAGCGCCGCGAGGTCTTCGGAGAGGATCTCCGGCGAAAAGATCTGGCGCGCGCGGTCGGGCAGGTTGTGGGCCTCGTCGATCAGGAGGACCACCTCGCGGAGGTCCTCGCCGGTCAGATGGCGGAGGGCGGCGGCGGGCTCGAAAACGTAGTTGTAGTCGGCGACGATCGCGTCGGCTCGCCCGGCCAGCTCGAGCTGCACCTCGAACGGGCAGACCTCTTCGCGCCGCGCCTCCTCGAAGACGGTGTCCGGGTCGAAGTGCGAGTAGCTGTCCCGGAGACGCCCGAGAAGGTTCGAGCGCTCCATCTTCTCCGGGTACCGGTTGGCGAACCGGCAGAAGTCCTCGTGGCAGATGATGCGGTCGTTGGCGCACATCCGATCCTTGGCGCGGACCTGCACGGTGTGAAACGCCCGCTCGTTCATGGCCACGAGCGAGGAGACGGCCATCTTCTGCTGGAGAGTCTTCGAGGTCAGGAAGACGACCTGGCGCCCCGAGGAAAGCCCCTCGGCCAGGGCCGGGTGAAGCGCCGCGGCCGTCTTGCCGGAGCCGGTGGGGGCCTCGGCCAGCAGGTTCTCGCCGTTGCGCACCGCGGTCCGGACGGCCTCGATGATCTTTTCCTGGACCGGTCGGGGAGCCGTGTGAGGGAAGGGGAGCCGTTCGGCCGCCCTGGCCTTTCGGAGTCCGGACGACCTTTTCGGCGCGCCAGATGCCGAGCGCACGGGCGAGGCGCCTCTCGACCTCGCGCTCGGTGTCCTCCTCGTAGGGCACCTGGAGGGAGAGCTCCTCGCCCGTCTCGATGTCGATATAGACCAGAGCGCCCGTGACCCGGAGGTGGCCGAGGCGCTTCCAGAGGTAGCAGTACCCGAGGAGCTGGCGGCGGTCCCGCTCGAAGGCGTAGCCGGAGGGGCGGACGCCGTCGACGGAGAGGTTCGTCGACTTGAGCTCCTCGATCAGCCAGTGACCCGGCTCACGCTCGATGCAGCCATCCAGCCGGCCCGTGAGAACGGCCGTCCAGTCCTCGACCGGGATGCGGGCCTCCAGGTGGACCTCGCACCGGTAGGCGGGGAAGGCGTTCTGTCTCTCGCCGAGGACGCGGGCGTGGATCTGGGACCCCAGACCGAGGCGCCTCCAGCCGTCGCCGCGGTCGAACCCGACGCGGCGGAACCCTTCGTCTTCCGCGAGCTCGCGTACGGAGATCTCGAAGGCGCGGGATTCTTCGTCAAAGCGCAACGCTCGATTATAATTTGCGGGTGACGAGAGCCGTTCGCTGGCACACCCCGGTCGCGGCTCTTCTCGCCGCCTTCCTTCTCGCTCCGCCGGGCCTGTTCGCGGCTTCGACGACCCAATCCCGCGGCCGCTCGACGAACACGACCACCGTCGCGCAGCCGTCCTCGCTGAAGGCCGCGCTCGAGCAGGCCGCTCTGCGGCCGCCCGCCAGGAAGGGCGGCGTGTCGATCGCGGTGGCCGATCTGGAGACCGGCGAGACCATCTTCGAGAAGGACGCCTCGACGCGCGAGACGATCGCCTCGGTCACGAAGATGATCTCGACGGCGGCCGCGCTCCACTATCTGGGGCCCTCCTACAAGTTCCGCACGACGTTCTGGCGCCGGGGCGAGATCCGCGACGGCAACCTCCTGGGCTCGCTCCTGGTCGTCGGGGGAGGGGACCCGAACATCTCCGGGCGCTTCTACGACGACGACGTCTTCGCGATTTTCGACAAGTGGGCCGCCGGCCTGCGGCAGGCCGGGATTCTGCGGGTGACCGGCGATCTTGATCCTGAACGCGAGCTCGTTCGACGAGGAATACCGCCATCCCGACTGGCCGCCGAGCCGCGATTCGCACTGGTACCAGGCCCCTGATTTCGGCCCTCTCCTACAACGACAATGTCGTGGTCGTCTCGGTCGGACGCGGCGCGCTGCCCGGCTCTCCCGCGAACGTGACGATCGACCCCGACACCGACATCGTCCAGAGCCTCAGCCGCGCGCGCACGGTCGGCAAGACGGGCAAGATCCGCGTCGCCGTGTCGCGTCCGAGCGGTTCCGACCTCGTCACGGTCTCCGGCACCGTGCCGAACCGTTATTTCCGCTGGGCGACCCCACTCTCGATCGACGACCCGCCGAAGTTTTTCGGCGCGGCGCTCAAGAGCCGCCTGAAGGCGGCCGGCATCGAGCTCACCGGCAGTGTCGTCGAACGGCCGGCGCCAGCGGACAACGCGTGGATCCTCGTTGCGTCGACCGAGTCGGACATCATTCCCACGCTCTCGATCGCGAACAAGCGCAGCCAGAGCTTCTACGCGGAACAGATCTTCAAGACGCTGGCGTACGAGAAGTCGGGCCGGGGGACCTGGGACAGCGCGCTGAGCCTCGCGAGTCAGTTCCTGGGCGGGCTCGGGCTCGAGGCCGCGCGATTCGAGCTCCGCGACGGTTCCGGCCTCTCCTCGGGCAACCGCGTGTCCGCCACGGATCTCGTCCAGTTCCTGCGGGCGATGAACCGCCACCCCCAGGGGGCCCTCTGGCGGTCCACGCTGGCCGTGTCGGGGGAGTCGGAAGGGTCCCTCCGGCACCGCCTGAACGACAGCCGGAGCCGCGGGCTCGTTTCGGCCAAGACGGGCACCCTGAACGGTGTTTCCACCCTCGCCGGCTACGCCCAGGCCCCTTCCGGCAAGACCTACGCCTTCGCGATCCTCCTGAACGGCCCCCGCGTCACCGAAAGCCGCGGCCACGCCTACCAGGACCGCCTGATCCGGGTCCTCCTCCAGCGCGGATAGGGCCGGTAGGGGCCTCCCGGCCCCTTCAGGCGCCTCCCGGCCGGGGGGTGCCAAAAAAACTTGACACCCTCTGATTCTGATTGTGATGAAATACACGTGATTCGTTTATTCAGGCCGCGCGGCGGCCTGTACCAGAAGGTGGGAATCCTGAGATTGGAGCTGGCGTAAGGGGCGAAGCCTGGCATTTTGCAGGGCTTTTTCTTCGTCACCACGCTGGCCATTGGTTCAGGTTTTTCGCCTGGGCATTGGGCCCGGGCTTTTGGCGAAAGGTGGGTACCTTGACTAACCTCAGAGCTGGGCGTTCCAGCCTAACACCATCTAACTGGCTGAGCAGTAATGCTTTGTTGCCTGCTGCCCGATTGGGCAGGAGGCTATTGCTTTATCTGCACAAAGTACTATGATTGCTGCAACTTTCGAGGAGCAGCAGATGGAAATACCTGACGACTCGCCCGCACAATCTGCGGAATCGCTCTTCGAAAATGAAATCGAGTCCGTCTTTCAAGAGACGCTTGGGACTCATCCACATCGCTCTCGTTTCGCACTACTGCATGTCCGAGCAGGAAGCGACGGAGCTCGAGAAGGATCTCTTCGTTTGGTTCCGCCGCTTCTGCTATCGGCCGGGCGCCTCGCCGAGAGACAACCGTCCCTTTCTTCTTGTCGCGTGCTGTCAGTTCGCGCGGGAGTATCAGCGCTACGTCGTGGATAGCGGCGTGAGGTCAGCCGATGCAAAGCTCGAGAGCATCCTCAAGCGGGAACCTTCTGACGTCGCGCACGACTTTTCTCGCAGCCTTCAGCTTTACGAGTTCCGAAGGTCGATGCCTGAGCAAGCCCGTATCCTCCGTTTCCCGGTTCGGGCCTCGCAGGAGGTCCCCGGGGGACGCGTCGCTCGCCGCGAAGAGCTACCTCGCTAAGCTTTAGAGGAACGGCAGAGGTCTCGATGCTGAAGGCTCCTATCGTGATCTCGACGTCCTCCTTGCGATCTGCGGCCTTCTCCGGGAGCGCGTCAATTCGAACCCCTCCGACGTTCTTTCTGAGGCGGGACGAATCTTTGCTTGGGTGAGCGGTCAGGGGCAGAGCCTGGGATACTTCGACGAGCGTGACTTTTTCTTGGGCGAGAGCGCACTTCTCGCCGGCAGCGCATGCCGACTTCTCGGTCAGAATGCCGAGACAGATTTGTGGCTCGACAGAGCCGATGCGAGCTTCCGCCACACCATAAACCCGACGCCTAGCCTCGCCAGAGTTGCGTATGCTCGCCTGAGCCTTCGCTACGACATGGGCCGATACAACGATGTCCTTGAGCTTCTTCCGTCGGTCGCTCTCACGTTCGAAAAGCTCGGGTTGTACGCTGAGTTGGGGAAGTGCCACCTTCTGCAAGCGATGAGTCTGAAGGAGCTGGGTCGGACCGGTGAGGCGGCTGCCCGCCTTCAGAGCATGTTGTCCGGTCCGGAGTTCGCTTCAGAGACTTCCCTTCGCGGAATGGCTATGTTGACTCTCGGTAACATCCGTTCGCAGGAGGGAGACCAGGAGCAGGCTCTAGCCGCATACAGGGCCGCCCAGCCGTTGCTCGAGAGCTGCTCAGCGATACTCAATGCTCGCGGATCTCAAGGGGTTGGTCGCCGAAATGTTGCACCAACTGGGCCAGTAGCGCCGCCATCGATGCCTATCGCGAGTCTGTTGGCGACCTCGTTAGCCTAGGGATGCAGACGCGGGCGGCTTACATGCGAGTCGTCCTTTCCGAAGCGCTACTGGAAGCCGGGCGCCCTCGTGAAGCTGAGTGGGAGCTTCTGGCAGCACTTCCTACGATCAACGAACAGCAGATGGTTCCTGAAGGCTTTGCCGCAGTTGTGCTTCTCCAGGAATCGGTTAGGCAGCGGAAGACCGACCCCAAGGCGCTCTCTGAGCTCCGCCAGTACCTCCAAACGGCCAGCTAGTCACTCGCTCGCTTCGACAGCTGCGACCCCCGAAAGGGGGTCGTCCTGTTTTATGGCTGTTGCTCGTGACAATATGTAAGTAAGGGCTCGCTCCTGAATCCCCAGAAAGGGGGATTGGGATGCCGACACGGGTCAGGCGGGGCGTTTCCGCCAGCGGTACTGGCGACGTGACGCGCGGCCCGATGTCCGACAGCGACCTGGAGGCCTTTTACCGCCGAGATCTACCTGCCTCTGGTGCGGCGCGCCACCTGGAAGCATCGGCTGTTACTAGAAGACGCGAGAGACATCGTCCAGGACGCGTTTGTCCTGGCTCTGACCAAACTCAAGGCTAGCGGAAACCCGAAGGCCTGGCTGATACAGGTCGTGGACCACCTATCCATTAACTACCGACGGCGGGCGATCCGGAGATCCAATCTCGCGGAGAGATGGGGGCTCGGAGGCCCGACCGAGAAGATGCTCGGAAAGGAGGCCGACGATTCTCCGGACCTCTGATTTCGTGCCTGCAATCCGTGCTTGGCTCGAGAATGCGGAAGAGCTCGGACTCCCGAGCGGCCCGTCCAAGGAGGAGTTCTTCCGCCGGGCCGCTGATCTGGTCGAACGGCTCAGAACGTCGATGCGGAGAGACCCTGCTGGTGAATTGGGCAACGACACTGAAGACGTTCTCCATGCTGCTATTGAGCTGCTGGACCGCGGTCGGAATACGGAGTCTCGAGAGTACCTTGCCGATATTGGTCATGTTTACGAATTCGTGTCGACGATCAGCTTGGTCGATGAGTTCGGCGAGAAGGCCTGGATGCTTGCACGCTTGGCGTTCCTTGCCTGGAACCAGTGCCGGCTTGCTGGGGATTACCTGGCAGCCCAAGTGTGGCAGCGTCGGTGCACCCAGCACACGCTCGAGCAGGAGCACGTTCGAGACTTCATGGCGATTCCTCCGCGCAACCGGTCTCGCGACTTGAACGAGAGGTACCTAACCGACGAGTGTGTGCTGCTCACTGCGTATGATCGCCTCGAGTACCGCCGAAACATGCGTCCCGCGGATGGTGAGCAGGAGGGTGAGGCGCTCTACGAATGGATCGACTCGAGGGCTATCGACGCTGGTCTCGACAGCGAACTCGTCCATTACTTAGCAGCTAGTGCCGCTCTTTTGACCTTGGGTGCCAAGCTTGGGATGCAACACAGGGAAAACCTGCCGACGTGGTTCGACCGAGTTGACTCCCACATCGCGAAGTGCCGCGGGTCCGAGCCTTTGTTGGCCATCCTGGATCATCGACACATAACCAACTTATACATGGAGGGTTCTTACTCTCCAGCGTTGAACCGCATCGACCCGTTGATATTCAAGTTCGAGCAGCTCGGCATGGTAGAGAACGCCCTTAAGGCGCGGTACCTCAAGGGTCTAATACTCAAGGAGACCCGACAATTTGAAGGAGCGCTCTGCGTCTTCAGTGAGGTCCGAGCGCAAGCGGGCGCTGAGGACGTCCTGGGGCTGGCAAGCCTTGCGGTTTCGAACAGTGCTCAGATCTTGGGGTGCCAGGGACAATTCACTGAAGCCCTTCGGCTGGCTAACGAAGCCTATCGAATTGCTCAAGTGTCGGGGTCGGCATTCGGTGTGGCCCTCGCGCAGGCGAGCCGCCGGGGAGTTGCTACGCGACCACGGCGATCTCGAGGCCTCGATAGCCGCGTATGTGACTAGTGCGGTGTCATATGAAACCGCGGGGATGGCCGGGCTGGCCGCCTACTTGCGCGTCGTGATCGCGGAAACGTTACTGTTGGCCGGCCGCTCACGGCAGGCGGTCTCCGAGGTTCTCGCGGCTCTGCCAATCATCGAGAGTCACTGGCTTACTCAAGAGGCGGTCGCAGCGATATCAATTCTTCGGGAGGCCATTGAACGTCAGCAGGCTAACCCTGAGGCGCTTCGTCAGCTTCGTGAGCAACTTCAGCTCATGCGCGAAGACGGCAAGCTATGAGATTCTGGCGCTGGCTGCTCTCTCTCTTCAGCAGAGAGCGGCGCCACGCGCCCCCGCCACATCCCGATCGCATCCACCCTAAGGACCGCATCCTGCCGTTCATGTTCTGATCCTGCCTCGCGGGGGTATGGTTCGCCGCATGCGGACCGTCCTCTATCTTCACGGCTTCGCGTCGTCGCCGGCGGGGCGGAAGGTCACCCTCCTGCGGGAGGCGCTGGAGCCGGAGGGGTACCGGGTGGCGGCGCCGGACCTGAATCGGCCCTCCTTCGGAAAGCTGGATTTCGAGGCAATCGTTTCCGAGGCGGTTCGGGCCGCCGTGGCGGAGCGGCCCCAGGTCGTCGTCGGGAGCTCGCTGGGGGCTCTGGTGGCCCTGGCGGCGGCCCGAGAGGGAGCCTTCGCGGCCCCGCTGGTCCTGGTGGCTCCCGCCCTTGGCTTCGGCCGGCGCTGGATCGAGAAGCTGGCGCCGGGCGACCCGGTCCGGTTCTTCCACCACGGGCAGGGGAGGGAGCTCGAGATTCACCGCCGGTTCTTCGACCAGATGGCCGGAAACGGCGTCGACCGGGATCCGCCGCCTCAGACGGTCGTCGCGATCATGGGCGAGGAGGACGAGAGTGTCCCCTTCTCCGGCGTCGAGGAAACCTGGAAGCGGTGGGAGGCGTCGGGTCGGCTGGCGCCGGGCTCGCGGTTCGTCTCGATACCGGGCGGCGACCACGGTTTGATAGGCTCCGTCGACCGGATCGCGGAGGTCATCCGCTCGATCTGAAAGGAGCCTGCCATGAGACCGCGTGCCGTTCTCCTCCTTGCCCTCGTTCCTGCCATTCTCTCGACCGTCGCCCAGTCCGCCGAGACCCGCAACGTCCCAGTCGTGACGCAAATCCAGGGCGCGACCTTCTACCGAACGTCGATCACGCTCACCAACGGCAACGAAACCATCACGACGCCGATAGTGATGGAGTTCTCCTACCGTTCACCGGCGGACGGGTCGTTCCAGATCGCGACCTTGACGGTGAGTCCGTCGCTTGGGCCAAAGCAGGTACGCTTCTTCGACGACATCATCCAGGAGTTCAAGAATGCCGGTGCGATCCGCCCCGCGGACGCCGAGCTCGGGACTCTTCGGGACGCTGCTCGTGACGTTCGACGGGCTGGACATCCGGGTCGAGGCCGGCGCCGTCGCGAGGACGTACAGCCCGGCGACGGGCGGCGGGACGCTGGGATTCGCCTACCGAGGGCCGTTGCTTCTGCGAGGTCGGGACGCGATTCCGGGCGCTCTTGGCGGGGGACGGAACGGCGCGTCTCGGCAACGACGGCAACACGCGGGCCAACCTCGGCATCGTCAACCAGGGGACGTGCGGGGGCCGGCCGACCGACGTGCGGATCACGTACTACGACGGGTCGAGCGGGGTGCAGCTCAAGCAGTTCTTTCTGAGCAGCGTCATCGGCCACGATCTCGAAGCCAACGAAGTCGCACAGCTCAACAACATCTTCAATGACGCGGCGATCCCGCCGTCCACGACGACGCTTCTGATCAAAGCCGAAGCCCAGCGAGCCGACTGGTACATCTCCGCATACGTGGTCCAGCTCGACAACACGACGAACGACGGTTCGTTCTTCTACCTGTTCGAAGAGTAGCCGGCTCAGCGGTTAGAATCGGCGCCTCATGGCGCTGTCGGGTCTGGGACTCTTCCTGCTGGAAGCCTGCGCGGGCACGGCTTTCCTGCTGCTCTTCTTTCCGCCGAGTGTCCTCGGGCGAGGCTTCTTTACCCTCCACGGGAGCCTCGCGGCGATCTTTGCGGGGCTCGCCTTGCTGGTACGGCCGCCGGGCCTGCCGCTTCCCGTTCTCGCAGCCAGCACGGCTCTACTGGTGCTCTACACGCTCGCCGCCCACGCCGGCCAGGCCGGCCGGGCCCGGCCCCTTCTCGCGGCGGCAGCGGCCGGCTCCTTCTGGGCACTGGGGCGCGTCGCCCTCGTAGCTCCCCGCGAGGCCGGGGACGCCTGGACCGTGGTCGGGGCGCTCGCCGGAGGGCTCTTCTTCGGCGCCGTGCTCGTGATCATGAACCTCGGCCACTGGTATCTTGTTTCCCGGTCGATTCCGTTCGCGCTTCTGGCTCGCGGCGCGGCACTGTTTGCGGGCCTCGCGATCTTCCGGACCGTGTACCTCGCCGTCGCGATGGCCGCGCAACGCAACACCGAAGGCGTGCAAACTCTCCTGTCCCTCGAACGAGACGCGCTGTTCTTTCTGTTCCGGGTCCTCTGGGGCATTGCGGGCCCGCTCGCGCTCTCGTACTTCATCTGGCGGACGGCCGAGCTCAAGTCGAATCAGGCGGCCACCGGCCTCCTGTACGTGGCTCTCATCTTCGTGCTGATCGGCGAGCTGCTCTCTTCCTACCTGACGGTCGCCACGGGCTTTCCGGCCTAGAACGCGTCGATGCGGGTTCGCTATTACTGCCCGGCCTGTCTGACGGCGAAGGAGCACGCCGGGGAATCGGGCGCCTTCGCCTGCGAGAAGTGCGGCCGCGCGTACCAGGCGGCGTTCGACGGGGTCCTCGGCGGCGAAGGCGTCGAGATCTGCGCGTACTGCCAGAACCGCGCGTTCTTTCTCCAGAAGGATTTCGACCAGCGGCTCGGCTGCCTGATCATGGCGGCCTCCCTGGCGGTGGCGCTGCTCGTGGGTTGGAAGGCCGGCTGGATCTGGTTCACGCCGGTTCTGCTGGTCTCGGTCGTCGTGGACTGGGTCGTCGCCTCGCGGATCCGTCCCGTGACGATCTGCTATCGGTGCGACGCCGAGTACCGCGAGGTGCCGGTGAATCCGCGCCACAAGGGCTACGATCCCCACGTTGCGGAGCGCTACGCGGAGCAGAAGACCGTGCGGCGGATGCGGTGAAGATCTACGACATCTCGCGCACGATCTCGGAGGAGACGCCGGCGTGGCCCGGGGACGTGGGGTTCTCCTGGCGGGAGACGGCTCGTCTGGGCGTAGGGGCTCCCTGGGGCTCGACGTGCTTCACGATGAGCGCGCATCTCGGCACGCACGCGGACGCGCCCAGCCATCTCTTCGAGGACGGGAAGGCCATCGCGGAGGCTCCGCTCGCGGCCTACCTCGGGCCGGCGCGGGTCGTGGCGCTTCCGGGAATCGGCGAGGTCGGGCCCGACGCCCTGCCGCCGAAGAGCCTGCGCGCGCAGCGTGTCCTCTTCCGAAGCGGCGCCCGGCCTTCCTTTCGCCGCTGGCGGCGATCCGCCTCGCCGAGGCCGGCGCGATGCTCGTCGGCACCGACGGCGCCTCGATCGACCCGGAAGACGCGGAGGATCTGCCGGCGCACCGGGCGCTCCTCTCGCGCGGCGTGGCGCTGCTCGAGGACCTCGACCTCGCAGTCGTACCCGACGGGGACTACGAGCTCGTGGCCCTGCCCCTGCGCTTCCGGGACCTCGACGCCTCACCCGTCCGCGCCATCCTGATCGAGGCCTGACGCCTCCTAGGGGAAGAGCCCCCGGATGCGTGTCGCCTCCTCCACGCGGCCGACGGCCAGGATCAGCGCCCCCGTCCGCAGGTCCGTGTCGTGCCGGCGCGCCGTTTCGGCCGTGTCCTCGTATGCGCGGCGGATCGTGCGCTCGAGGTGGCTGCGCACGATGTCCGGATCCCAGAAGAACGAGTAGAGATCCTGGACCCACTCGAAATACGACACTGTGACGCCGCCGGCGTTCGCCAGGATGTCCGGTATCACGACGGATCCTTTCTCCCGAAGGATGTCGTCGGCATCGGGCGTCGTCGGGCCGTTCGCGGCTTCGGCGATGATCTTGGCCTTGATGCGGGGCGCGTTCTCGCGTGTGATCACGCCCTCGAGGGCAGCCGGCACGAGGATGTCGACGGGCAGCTCGAGGATCTCGTCGTTCGAGATCTTCTCGCCGCGGCTCGCCGTGACGGTCCCTTTCTTCTGCTTTGAGGCGTTGACCAGATCGAGCCGCAGGCCCTTCTTGTCGTAGATCCCGCCTCGGGAGTCGGAGACCGCGACGACCTTCACGCCCGCCTCGTCGAGGAACTTAGCGGCGAAGGCACCGGCATTACCGTAGCCCTGGACGGCGGCGGTCGCTCCCTTCAGGGGCAGGCGCATGCGCTTCGCGGCCTCGTCGATGGCGACGAAGCAGCCCTCGGCCGTGGCTTCGTTCCGGCCCGCGGAGCCGCCGAGGGGGATGGGCTTGCCGGTGACGACGCCGAGAGTCGAGTAGCCCTGGGTCATCGAGAAGGTGTCCATGATCCAGGCCATGTGCTGCGGGGTCGTGTAGACGTCGGGCGCCGGGATGTCCCGGTCGTGGCCGAGAACGATGGCGATCTCGGAGGTGTAACGGCGGGTCAGCCGCTCGTTCTCCTCGAGCGAGAGCTTCTTCGGGTCGACCGTGATGCCTCCCTTGGCGCCGCCGAAGGGGATGTTGACCACGGCGCACTTCCACGTCATCCACATCGCCAGGGCCTTGACCTCGTCGAGCGTCACGCCGGGATGGAAGCGAATTCCGCCCTTCGAGGGGCCGCGAGTGATCGAGTGCTGGACCCGGTAGCCCGTGAAGACCTTGATCCGTTTGTTGTCCATGCGCACCGGGATCGAAACGATGAGCTGGCGCTTGGGGTACCGGAGGATCTCCCGGAATCCCGTATCGAGCCCCAGGTGGTCGGCCGCCCGGTCGAACTGGAGCTGGGCGAACTCGAAGGGGTTGAGGTTTTGGGGGCCAGCGACGGCGCCGGCGGGGCCGGCTTTTTCGGCGTGGCGGGGGAGCGTCGGGGCTTCCGTGCCATTCGTATCTCCTTCGCGCCCGGGGCGCGGACGGGACTTCGATGAAATCAATAGGAATCAGGGACCTGCGAGGGGAAGCGTTTCGGCGGCGTATCGGGCGAGCCGCCAGAGGGTGCCGGGGAAAATGCCGAACCCGAAGATGCCGGCTGCGCAGAGAGCGAGCGCGAGGCGATCCGCGGGAGCGAGCCTCGGCGGCGGCTCGGCATCGACCGGATCGCGCATGTAGAGAATGTAGACGACCTTCAAATAGTAGCCCACCGACACGAGCGAGTTCGCGACCCCGATGAGGGCGAGGGCGTTGAGCCCGGCTCTCCAGAGCGGCCTTGAAGAGGAAGAACTTGCCGATGAAGCCCGCCGTCGCGGGGATGCCGGCCAGCGAGAAGAAACAGAGGGCCAGAACGCCACCACGAAGGGGGCCCGGCGGCCGTCCCCCGCGAGCATCGCGACGGGATGTGCCTTCGTCTCATCCCGGTAGAGCAGCGAGACCACGGCGAAGGCGCCGGCGTTCATCAGGACGTAGGCGAGCAGGTAGACGATCACCGGCGCGAGGGCGTCGCGGCCGAACGCCGACCAGCGCGATCAGCAGGTAGCCCATGTGCGCGATGCCGGAGTAGGCGAGCATGCGCTTGATGTCGCGCTGCACCAGGGCCAGGAGGTTGCCGACCAGCATCGAGAGGATCGCCAGAGCCGCCATCACGGTGCGGAACTTGTCGCGGCAGGCCGGTCGCGAAGACCGTCGGCGAGCAGGCGGAACAGCACCAGCGCGCTCGCCACCTTCGGGGCCACCGAGAGGAAGGCGACGAACGGCGACGGCGCGCCCTGGTAGGTGTCGGGCGCCCAGGCGTGGAACGGCACGAGCGCCATCTTGAAGCCGAAGCCCGACGAGCAGGAGCAGGAGGCCGAGGGCGACGGCCGGGCTCTCGGCCAGGCCGCCGAGAGAGCGCCTCGATCCGTCGAGCAGCCGGCGGCGCCGTAGAGCAGCGCGATGCCGTAGAGCACGAAGGCGCGACGAAGGCGCCCATCAGGAAGTACTTGAGGCCGCCTCGGTGGAGGCCGACGCGGCGGTGGAAGGCGGCCAGGGCGTAGAGGCAGAAGGAGAGCAGCTCGAGGCCGAGGAAGACGGTCAGCAGCTCGGGGCCCCGCAGCATCAGCGAGACGCCGAGGCGCCCCCAGAGCAGCAGCGCCTAGAACTCGCCGGTTGTTCGCCGGCGCGCTCGCAGGTAGGCCTTGGCGACGAGGACGCGCGAGGGTCGCGCACGCCGCCGAGGAAGAGACCGATAGCAGGGTCAGCGGCGTCGTCTCGAGGAGGCCGCCGAAGGTCGTGCCGGAGGGAGCCGCGACCACGAGCGCAAGGCGAGGCGCCGTCACGGCGAGCGCGAGCGGCGTGAAGAGGCGGCGCAGGCGCGGCGCGATGGCGTCGAGGAGCAGGATGAGCAGCCCGCGGCCGCGAGGAGTCATCTCCGGCAGCAGCGCCACCAAGTCGGCGCGCGGTGAGCTGCGACGGTCCTGCGTCCGGCGCGCCGTCATCGGCGCGCGGCTCGCGATCGCTTCGACGCGGCGGGCTCCCGGAGGCGACTCGAC
Source organism: uncultured Acidobacteriota bacterium (assembly GCA_963723535.1). Taxonomy (GTDB): domain Bacteria; phylum Acidobacteriota; class Thermoanaerobaculia; order UBA5066; family Gp7-AA6; genus DAHUXD01. The sequence continues at coordinate 18,672 of CAVRRE010000001.1, read as the reverse complement.
CGAGCGCGACGCTGGTCGAGGAAGTCGTTCGGCGCGACGCCGATCCAGAGCATCAGAACGACGCAGGCGGCGGCGGCGACGATCTCGCGCGGCGAGAGGTCGGTGAGGGACCGGTTCTCCTCGTGCTGGTGCGGGCCCCAGAAGATGTGCTGCAGAGCCTTGAGCAGGTAGATGGCGGCGAGGACGACGCCGGTCGCCGCGGCACCGCCGACCAGCGGTGGCGCGGAAGGTGCCGGCCAGGATCAGGAACTCGCCGACGAAGCCGTTCATGCCCGGCAGGCCGACCGAGGCGAGCGTCGCGAACGAGGAAGAAGGCGAAGCACCGGCATCGACCGCGCGATGCCGCCGTAGTCCGCGAACTGCCGGGTGTGCGGGCGGTCGTAGAGCATGCCGACGAGGAGGAAGAGCGCGCCGGTCGAGAGGCCGTGGTTGACCATCTGCAGGAGCGCGCCCTGCCAGCGACGATGGTCGTGAAGGCGAAGAGCCCGAGATGACGAAGCCCGAGGTGGGCCGACCGACGAGTAGGCCACCAGCTTCTTCATGTCGTCCTGCGCCCTAGGCCACCAGCGCGCCGTAGACGATGCCGATCACCGCCGAGCGCGACGAGCCAGCGGCGCGGCCGGCTCGCGGCGTCGCGGGAAGAGCGGCAGGGCGAAGCGCAGGAAGCCGTAGGTGCCCAGCTTGAGCAGGACGCCGGCGAGGATCACCGAGCCGCCGGTCGGCGCCTCGACGTGGGCGTCCGGCAGCCAGGTGTGGAGCGGGAACATCGGCACCTTGATGGCGAAGGCGAGCGCGAAGGCGGCGAAGAGCCAGGTCTGCGGCGCAGCGGGAAGCGTCAGCCGCTAGAGGTCGTCGAGGGCGAAGCTCCAGCCGCCGCGTCGCGGCGTGATGCGCCAGCCGATGCACAGGATGGCCACCAGCATGAGCAGGCTGCCGGCCATGGTGTAGAGGAAGAACTTCACGCCGCGTAGATCCGCCGCTGCCCGCCCCAGATCCCGATGATCAAGTACATCGGCACCAGCATCAGCTCCCAGAAGACGTAGAAGAGGAAGAGGTCGAGGCGAAGAGGCCGCCGAGCATGCCCGTCTCGAGGAGCAGCGATGAGTAGAACATGAACTCCTTCATCGATGTCCGTCCAGCCCGCGAGGAGCACCCACCGGCGTCAGGAGCGTCGTCAGGAGTACCAGCCAGAGCGAGAAGCCGTCGACGCCGAGCGAATAGGTCACGCCGAGCGACGGCATCCAGTCGACCTGCTCTCGGAACTGGAACCCCGTCTGCGCGGCGTCGAAACGGAGTCCAGAGCGGCAGCGACACCGAGGAAATCGGCGATGGCGACGAGGAGGGCGAAGACCTTGGCCTCTTTCCTCGAGCGACCGCGGAAACAGGAGCAGGAGCGCCGCGCCGACGGCCGGGACGAAGACCACCAGCGTCAGCAGGTGCTCGGTGAAGAGGCGGCCCATCTCGATGGTTCCCACGACGAAGACGAGCAGCGCGACGAGCGCAGAGCAGGAACATGAGACGCGTAGTTCCGGACGTTGCCGGTCTGTCAGAAAGCGCAGGAAGTCCCCGGCGAGCTCCACCAGGAAGGCGCTCGCGTTGAGGATGGCCGTCGATGATGAGGACGTCGACGACCTTCCAGAGAACCCGCGCCAGCCACTCGAAGGTAGCACGCACGAAAGGGCGCAGATGACGAAATAGAGCCATCGTCGATTTCCTCGTGTCGCTGCCGCTCTGGACCCGTTTCGACGCCGCGCAGACGGGGTTCCCGTCCCGAGAGCAGGTCGACTGGATCCCGGCCCTCGGTATTTCCTACGCGCTCGGCATCGACGGGATCTCGCTTCTGCTCGTACTGCTGACGACGGTCCTGACGCCGGTCGCGTTGCTCTTCTCGCTGACGCATTATTGGGGAGATCAAGGGCTACTCGATCGCGTTCCTGCTCCTCGAAGCGGGCATGATCCGCAGCCTCGTCGCCCTGACCTCTCCCTCTTGTACGTCTTCTGGGAGGTGATGCTCATCCGATGTACTTGATGATCGGGGTGTGGGGCGGCGCGGCGGATCTAGGCGGCGCTGAACTTTTCCTCCACGATGGCGGCTAACCTGCTGGATGTTCCCCGCCATCCTCTACCTCGCGATACGCATTCGGGCGGCGACCGGCGTCGTCGTTCGACTCGAGGTCTCCAGCTAGCGTCCCCGGCCGCGGGAAACCCTGCTCTTTGTCGGGTTCCTCTCACTTCGTGATCAAGGTCCCCGTCTTTCCGCTGCACACCTGGCTTCCGGATGCGCGCGCCGAGGCGCCCACGGCCGGCTCGATCATCCTGGCCGGCGTCCTGCTCAGATCGGGGTCTACGGGTATCTGCGCTTTGTGCCCCTCTTCCCGGACGCCGCAGTCCGCTGCGCCCTGGCTCGGAGCGCTCGGCTCATGGGCGTCCTTTACGGGGCCTTCGTGGCGTAGCCGCAGCACGACATGAAGCGGCTGGTCGCCTACTCCTCGGTGTCGCACCTCGGGTCTCGTGTATGGGCGTCGGGGCCTTCGCGACGATCTCGCTCCAGGGCTCGATCCTCCAGATGGTCAACCACGGCCTCTCGACCGGCGCGCTCTTCCTCCTTGTCGGCGTCCTCTACGAGCGCACCCACGCCCGGGAGATCGACGACCTACGGCGGGATCGCGGGGGTGGTGCCCGTCGACGGCGCTCTTCCTCATCGCGACGCTCTTCCTGGATCGGGCTCCCCGGCCTGAACGGGTTCGTCGGGGAGTTCCTGATCCTGGTCGGGACCTCGACCTTGGCCCAGCTGGTGGGCGGTCGCCGCGGCGACCGGGGTGATCCTTTCGGCGATCTACATGCTATTGGCTGGTGCAGCGGGTTTTCTGGAACCCGCTGGACTCGTGGAGAACAGTCGCTCAAAGACATCCGGCCGAGCGAGCTTATCGGGCCGAACTCCGGTCCCCCTGATGGTCTGGATCGGCGTTCGCCCGAACGACGTGCTCGACCGGGTGAGTGCCTCCGTCGAGATAGCTCCAGTGAGACCGTCGGCCCGAAGCGATCGCGAGCCGGGCGCCATGGCGCGCCCACGGTGAGCTGGGTGCCAGTTCCCGCGCGCCGACCTCCTGGCGATCCCCGGAGATGATCTCGCGGACGGAGGCTGTCTATCCTCCTGCTCGAGGCCTTCGCCCCCGGCTTCGGCGCTCCTTCACGAGGTGGCGTTCCCCGGTATCGGCAGGTCACTCTTCTCGCTCGCGCGGGCCCCTTCGGCACGACCTTCGGCGGACGCTTCGAACCTCTCCTGACCCTTCGATCGGACTGTTCCTGGGGGCCCGCGGCCCTTGCGGTGCTCGTCGCCAAGCCCTACCTGAACGTCAGCAAAGAGAAGGGCGGAGTTCTACGCGCCACTGCTCTGGGGGCATCTCGGATTTTCCCTGATGACCCGGGGACTGGATCTGCTTCTCGTTTTCATCGGCCTCGAGACGCTCTCGCTGTCGTTTACGTCCTGGCGGCTTTTTCCGCGGCGTCCAAGCTTCCTCGGAAGCCGGCCTGAAGTACTTCCTGACGGGCGCCTTCGGCTCCGCCTGCACGCTTTACGGCATCGTGCTGCTCTTCGGCGCCGGCGGCAGCTCCGGCTCGAGGGCCTCGCGCGCCCCGGGCCTGGCCGGGACCCCGGCGGTCCTTTCGGCCGCTGCTCCTCCTCGTGGGGTTCGGTTTCAAGATCTCGCTCGCCCCGTTTCACGCCTGGGCCCCGGACGTGTACCAGGGCATGCCGACTCCCGCATGCTCTACCTGTCGGTCGCCCCCAAGGGGGCGTGCGTGCTCGTCCTCTTTCGGGTCTTCGCGGAGGTCTTCGAGGGCATGCGGACAGGTTCCGCGCCGCGATCGCCGCCCTCGCGATCCTCTCGATGACCCTCGGCAACGTCGTCGCCCTCGCGCAGCGCGACATCAAGCGGCTGCTGGCCTATTCCGGTATCACGCACATGGGCTACGTGACGATCGCGCTGGTGTCTTCGGCCGGGAGGCCTTGGCGGCCGTCATCGTCTACTTCTTCGCCTACCTCGTCTCGAACGCGGGCGCCTTCGCCGCGGTCTCGGCCCTCTATCGCGCGAGACGATGCCAAATACCGTGGCGATGCTGGCGGGGAAGGGACGCCGGGCGCCCTTCGCGGCGGGCGTTCTCGCGCTGTCTCTTTTCTCGCTGGCCGGATCCCGGCGACGGCGGCTTCACGGCAAGTTCTTTCTGTCGAAGGCCGCCCTGGAGGAGGGCTTCTACGCCCTCGCCCTGATCGGGGTCGCGAACAGCCTGGTGTGCATGGGCTACTACCTGAAAGTCATCTACATTCTCTACATGCGCGACCCGGTCGAGGCCGTGGCGCCTCCCGAGGCTCGCTTCCCGGATCGGCTGGCGCTGGCCCTCTGCGCGGCCGGCATCTTCGGGTTGGGCATCTTGCCGGGGACCCTCTGGCGGCTCGCCCGGTAGCCGCCCAGCCCTTGCCGTTTCAGGTCCCTGACTCCATTGGTACACCAATCGGGTCTCGTCCGCGCAACGGGCGCGAAGGAGAGACGATTGGCACGGAACCCCCGACCCTCCCCCGGCTCGCCGAAGAAGCCCGCCCCGCCGCTGCCGGTCTTCGCCCCCGAGAACCTGAACCCGTTCGAGTTCGCCCAGCTCCAGTTCAACCGGGCGGCCGACCACCTGGGCCTCGACCCCGGAATTCAGGCAGTCCTCCGGTGCCCCAAGCGTCAGCTCATCGTCTCGATCCCCGTGCGGATGGACGACGGAAGATCAGGGTTTCATGGGCTACCGCGTCCAGCACTCGATCACTCGCGGGCCCGTCGAAGGGCGGGATCCGGTTCCATCCCGACGTCACGCTGGACGAGGTCAAGGCCCTGGCGATGTGGATGACGTGGAAGTGCGCGTGGTCGAGCATCCCGTTCGGCGGCGCCAAGGGCGGCGTCATGGTCGACCCCAGGGCTGTCGACGAGCGAGTTACGAGCGGCTGACCCGGCGGTACACCTCCGAGATCGCCTCTCATCGGCCCGGACCGGGACATCCCGGCGCCCGACGTCTACACGAACCCGCAGTCATGGCCTGGATCATGGACACCTATTCGATGACGCAGGGCTACTCGACGCCCGGCGTCGTCACCGGAAAGCCTCTGGCCATCGGCGGCTCGGCGGGCCGGAACGAGGCCACGGCCGAGGGCTGCTTCGTCGCGATCGAGGAGGCCGCGAAGCGCATGCGGCTGGCGCTGAAGGGAGCGACGGCCGCCGTCCAGGGCTACGGCAACGCCGGGGCCTTCGCGGCGAAGTTTCTGGACGAAGCCGGGGTGCAAGATCGTCGCGGTCTCCGACTCCCGGGGCGGCCTCTACGACAAGAAGGGTCTCGGCTCGATCTGGTGAGCGCCGCCAAGCAGAAGAAGGGCGCCGTCACGGCGGCCGCGGCGAGAAGATCTCGAACGACGAGCTCCTCGAGCTGCCCGTCGACATCCTCGTGCCGGCGGCTCTCGAGGGCGTGATCACCCGCGAGAACGCGCCCCGGGTCAAGGCGAGGATCATCGCCGAAGCGGCGAACGGGCCGACGACCCCGACGCCGACGACATCCTGTAGGGCAACGGCATCCCGTGATCCCCGACATCCTCGCGAACGCCGGCGGCGTGACGGTCTCCTATTTCGAGTGGGTCCAGGACCCCTACTCGTTCTTCTGGGACCCGGACACCGTGCGCAGCCACCTCGAGCGCACCATCCGCAGGGCCTACGAGGACGTGGCGGAGACGGCGCGCCGGCACGACACGGATCTGCGCACGGGCGCCCTCATCCTCGCCGTCGGCCGGGTCGAGGAGGCCACGCGGATCCGGGGATTGTTTCCCTAGGGCGTCAGGCCCATCAGGATGGCCCGGACCGGCGAGGCGTCGAGGTCCTTGAAGCGTAGCGGAAGGGCAACGAGCTCGTAGTCCCCCTCCGGGACCGCGGAGAGGTCGAGGTCCTCGAGCAGCGCCACGCCCCGCGACAGGAGCGCCCGGTGCGCCGGCAGGTCCTCCGCGTCTTCCGGGTCGATGGAGGGCGCGTCGGTCCCGACGAGCATGGCTCCCGCCTCCGCCAGCCGGATCGCCGCCAGCGGCGACAGCGACGCCTTCCCGCCGCTCCGAAACAGGATCGCGCTGCGCCCAGGCACTTGCGCGGCAGGGCGTCCGGACCCACCTCCCCGAGCCCCGGAAGGCCGACGACCCTGGCCGGCCCGATGAACGCCGCCAGGGGCGCCTCCCCGATCGCCATCCCGTCCGCGAACACGTGGCTCGGCGCGTCCGCGTGCGTGCCGCAGGTGCGCGCTCATGGTGAAGCAGGTCGCTCCCCAGGGCGCGCCCGCGCCCAGGCGTGCGTGTCGCGCCACGTAAACGGCACGTCTCCCGGCCACACGGGCGTCTCCTCCGAGATCCGGCGCGACACGTCGAAGATCTTCACCGCATCCGCCGCACGGTCTTCTCCTCCGCGTAGCGCTCCGCGATGTGAGGATCGTAGCCCTTGTGCCGCGGGTGGACGGGCAGCTCGCGGTACTCGGCGTCGCAGCGGTAGCAGATCGTCACGGGACGGATGCGCGTGGCGACGATCCAGTCGACGACCACCGTCGACCAGGAGCACGGGCGTGAACCAGATCCAGCCGAACTTCCATCCGACCGCCAGCGCCAACCGCGAGCGAGATCCGCCATGATGAGACAGCCGAGCCGCTGGTCGAAGTCCTTCTGGAGAAAGAACGCGCGGTTCGAGCAGAACGCGCATCGCTCGATCCCCTCGCCGGTCGAGCGGCGCCGTCCCAGCTCGCCTCGTAGGCCCGCGCCGCACTTCGCGCAGGCGAAGGCGCCCGGCTCGCCTTCGGCGTGGTCCTCGCGACGTCAGGCAGTCGGGCAGTAGTAGCCGGGCGCGCACGCGCTTCTAGGCCGGGAACCCGGTCGCCACGGTCAGGTACGAGGAGAGCAGCTCCCCGATCAGCACGAAGACGAGGGCGACGTACAGCAACCCCGTGGCCGCCTGGTTCGACTTCGATCTCGGCCGTCCGCCAGATGAAGTACGCCAGGGCGAGCGGTCCCGGCGATGCCCCACGAGCACGCGGAAGAGAAAGAACAGCGCGTCCTTACTCGAGGGACAGGAGAGCCTGGAGGCCGTCCGCGGGACTGAGTTGAGCGGCCATCGCGACGCCCGAGGTAGCCCGCTCGGAAGACCGCGAGGCCCGCGAACAGCGCCGCCCCCCGCGCCAGAAGGCGAAACGGCAGCGACCGGGAGACCAGGTACCAGTGCCCGAGGTTCATGATCAGGAGCACGGAGCCGAAGAAGAGGCCTCCCGCGAGTGCGCCGACCACCGTCCAGGCGTCCCCGCCCTGGCGGGGGGCCGCAAGAGCCACCCGTCCGAGTGCACCAGGCGGCGCCCAGGGCGCCCGCGGCCAGGAGGGGCCAGGCCCGCGCCGCCAGCGCCGGCGTGAGCCGCCAGGGCATAGAGCCAGCAGGAGAGCCGGTCGAAGACCTCGGCGAGCGGACAGCGGGAGCCCGGCCGGTCTCGTCACCACAAGGCCAGAGCCCGCGAAGATCGTCGCGAGGCCTCCGTGGAGCGAAAAGAACCCGCGCCCGAGGACCTTCGGCGGGAAGAACAGCAGCAGGAAACGCCGTCCCCGCGCAGGCTTCCGGCAGGAAGAGTCCGAGGCCCGACAGCGCCATGAGGCCGCGATTCTAACCGTTCAGGCTCGGCTTACTCCTCGAAGAGGAAGAAGAACGACCCGTCGTTTGTCGTGTTGTCGAGTTGGACGACGTAGGCCGAAATGTAGCATGTCATTCGTCTCGGCCTCGACTTTGATACGGAGAGAGTCATTGTGGACGGCGGGGATCGCCGAGTCATTGAAGATGTTGTTGAGCTGTGTAAACTTCGTTCGCTTCGAGGATCGTGGCCCAAGGACTGCTGTCTCAGGAAGAACTGCTTGAGCTGCACCCCGTTTCGCCGTCGTAGTCAGTCACCCGCACGTCCGTCCCCCCCGAACGTTCCTTGGTTGACGATCCCGAGGTTGGCCCGCGTGCTTCCGTCATTGCCGAAGACGCGCCGACCGTCCAGCTCCGAGCGCCGGAATCAGGTCCCCGTCCTCGCAGAAGCAACGGCCCTGCATACGCGATGCCGAGTGTCCCGCCGCCCGGTGCCGGGCTGTACGTCCTCGCTACGGCGCCCGCCTCGGCCGGACGTCGAGCCCCTCGAAATCACGAGGAGAGTCCCGAACAGTCGCGAGCTCGGCGTCCCCTGGACCGTGCCTCCCCCGTTCTTGAACGCCTGAATGATGTCGTCGAAGAAGCGTACCTGACTGGCCCAAGGCCGGACGAGCGTCGAGGTAGCGTCTGAAAAGTCCCGTCCGCCGGAGATCGGTAGGAGAACTGCATCGTTACCGGCGTCGTGGTGGTTGGGTTGCCGTTGGAGAGCGTGATCGACGTCCGGTAGAACGTCGCGCCCTGGATCTGCGTGACGACCGGGACGTCGCGGATCTCGACAGACCGGGCGACGGTCGAGAGAATGGCAGGAACGAGGGCAAGGAGGAGAACGGCACGCTCTCATGGCAGGCCCCTTTCAGATCGAGCGGATGACCTCCGCGATCCGGTCGACGGAGCCTATCAAACCGTGGTCGCCGCTCGGTATCGAGACGAACCGCGAGCCCGGCGCCAGGCGACCCGACGCCTCCCAGCCGCTTCCAGGTTTCCTCGACGCCGGAGAAGGGGACACTTTCGTCCTCCTCGCCCATGATCGCGACGACCGTCTGAGGCGGCGGATCCCGGTCGACGCCGTTTCCGCATTGCTCGAAGAACCGGCGCTGGATCTCGAGCTCCCTCCCCTGCCCGTGGTGGAAGAACCGGACCGGATCGCCCGGCGCCAGCTTCTCGATCCAGCGCCGGCCGAAGCCGAGGGCGGGAGCCACCAGGACCAGCGGGGCCGCGAAGGCTCCCTCCCGGGCCGCCGCCAGCGCTACCAGAGCCCCCAGCGAGCTCCCGACGACGACCTGGGGCCGCTCCGCCACGGCGGCCCGAACCGCCTCGGAAACGATCCCTCGAAATCGAGTTTCCGAACGAGGGCTGATTGAGGTCCGGCGCCCCACCCGGTACCCCTCCGGCTCCAGCGCCTCCCGCAGGAGCGTGATCTTCCGCCCCGCCGGCGATGACGCGAAGCCGTGAAGGTAAAGGACGGTTCGCATGCGGCGAACCATACCCCCGCGAGGCAGGATCAGAACATGAACGGCAGGATGCGGTCCTTAGGGTGGATGCGGTCGGGAGGTGGCGGGGGCGGTGGCGACGCTCTCTGCTGAAGAGAAAAAGCAGCCAGCGCCAGAATCTCATAGCTTGCCGTCTTCGCGCATGAGCTGAAGTTGCTCACGAAGCTGACGAAGCGCCTCACTGTTCCTACTGACGCTCAATGGCCTCCCAAAGATTGATATCGCTGCGACCGCCTCTTGAGTAAGCCAGTGACTCTCGATGATTGGCAGAGCCGCGAGAACCTCGGAGACCGCCTGCCGTGAGCGGCCGGCCAACAGTAACGTTTCCGCGATCACGACGCGCAAATCGGCGGCCAGCCCGGCCATCCCCGCGGTTTCATATGACACCGCACTTGTCACATACGCGCTATGGAGGCCTCGAGATCGCCGTGGTCGCGTAGCAATTCCCCGGCGCTGGCCTGCGCGAGGGCCACACCGAATGCCGACCCCGACACTTGAGCAATTCGATAGGCTTCGTTAGCCAGCCGAAGGGCTTCAGTGAATTGTCCCTGGCACCCCAAGATCTGAGCACTGTTCGAAACCGCAAGGCTTGCCAGCCCCAGGACGTCCTCAGCGCCCCTTGCGCTCGGACCTCACTGAAACGCAGAGCGCTCCTTCAAATTGTCGGGTCTCCTTAATTATTAGTCCCTTGAGGTACCGCGCCTTAAGGGCGTTCTCTACCATGCCGAGCTGCTCGAACTTGAATATCAACGGTCGATGCGGTTCAACGCTGAGAGTAAGAACCCTCCACGTATAAGTTGGTTATGTGTCGATGATGAGGATGGCCAACAAAGGCTCGGACCCGCGGCACTTCGCGATGTGGGAGTCAACTCGGTCGAACCGCGTCGGCAGGTTTTTCCTGTGTTGCATCCCAAGCTTGGCACCCAAGGTCAAAAGAGCGGCACTAGCTGCTAGGTAATGGACGAGTTCGCTGTCGAGACCAGCGTCGATAGCCCTCGAGTCGATCCATTCGTAGAGCGCCTGGCCCCCCTGCTCACCTTCCCGGGACGATGTTTCGGCGGTACTCGAGGCGATCATACGCAGTGAGCAGCCCCCGCTCGTCGGTTAGGTACCTCTCGTTCAAGTGGCGAGACCGGTTCGCGGGGGAATCGCCATGAAGTCTCGAACGTGCTCCTGCTCGAGCGTGTGCTGGGTGCACCGACTCTGCCACACTTGGGCTGCCGGGTAATCCTCGGCGAGCCGGCACTGGTTCCAGGCAAGGAACGCCAAGCGTGCAAGCATCCAGGCCTTCTCGCCGAACTCATCGACCAAGCTGATCGTCGACACGAATTCGTAAATATGACCAATATCGGCAAGGTCCTCTCGAGACTCCGTCCTCCGACCGCGGTCCAGCAGCTCAATAGCGGCATGGAGAACGTCCAGTGTTTCAGGGTCGTTGCCCAATTCACCAGCAGGGTCTCTCCGCTCACGTTCTGAGCCGTTCGACCAGATCAGCGGCCCGGCGGAAGAACTCCTCCTTGGACGGGCCGCTCGGGAGTCCGAGCCCTTCCGCATTCTCGAGCCAAGCACGGATTGCGGGCACGAAATCAGAGGTCCGGAGAATCGTCGGCCTCCTTTCCGAGCATCTTCTCGGTCGGGCCTCCGAGCCCCCATCTCTCCGCGAGATTGGATCTCCGGATCGCCCGCCGTCGGTAGTTAATGGATAGGTGGTCGACGACCTGTATCAGCCAGGCCTTCGGATTTCCGCTACCGTTGAGTTTGGTCAGAGCCAAGACAAACGCGTCCTGGACGATGTCTCTCGCGTCCTCTAGTAGCAATCGATGCTTCCAAGTGGCGCGCCGCACCAGAGGCAGGTAGATCTGGCGGTAAAAGGCCTCCAGGTCGCTGTCGGACATCGGGCCGCGCGTCACGTCGCCATTACCGCTGGCGGAAACGCCCCGCCTAACCCGTGTCGGCATCCCAAACCCCTTTCTGGGGATTCCAGGAGCGAGCGCTTACTTACATATTGTCACGAGCATTGGCCTAAAATGGAACGACCCCCGTATTTAGGGGTGTCTCAGTATCGACATCGGGGGTTCGACTAGTTGGTCGCCTGGAGGTACTGACGCAGCTCGGAGAGTGCTTTCGATCAGTCTTCCGTTGTCTAACGGACTCATTAAGAAGCGCAACGGCTGCAAACCCCTCGGGCACCATCCGTTGCTCGTTGATCGTCGGCAGTGCTGCGAGCAACTCCCATTCAGCCTCACGCGGCCGCCCGGCTTCAAGTAAGGCCTCAGAAAGTACGACTCTGAGATAGGCGGCCCGCGGCTGCATTCCCAAGCGAAGGTGGTCGCTCACCGACTCCCGGTAAGCATCAACCGCGGCGGCGATTTGACCGAGTTGCCGGAACGTTTCGGCAACCATACCCTTGAGGTCGGCGAGATTGAATAGCGCTGACCTGCCTCAAGCAACGGTTGCGCCGCCTTGTAGGCAGCGAGCGCCTGCTGCTGGTCGCCCTCCTGGGATCGAATGTTGCCAAGGTTAAGCATGGCCAACCCTCGAAGAGCGGTCTCCGACCGAAACACCGATGCTGATAGGAGGGCTTCGAGGCGACTTGCCGCCTCCGCATGCCGATTCAACTCCTTGAGACTCATTGCCTCCAGCAAGCGACACTTCGCCAGCTCGGGGAACATTCCGAGCTTCTCGAAGGTAAGAGCGACCGAAGGCAGGAGCTCGAGGAGGGCTTGGTGCCGCCCCATATCAAATCGGAGGCTCAACCGGACGTAAGCCACTCGGGCGAGGCTGGGAGCCGGATTGATGGTGTGGCGGTAGCTGGCGTCCGCCCGGTCCAGCCACAGTTCCGTCTCAGCTACGTCCCCAAGAACGCGGGAAGCGCTACCCGCGAGCAGCGCACTTTCGCCGAGAAAAAAGTCGCGTTCATCGAAATAACCGAGGTGTGCTCCTGCCGAGTACCCAAGCAAACATCCGCGAGGCCTCAGCGAGGACATCGGTGGGGTTCGAGTTAACACGCTCTCGAAGCAGACCGCAAAACGCAAACAGGACGTCGAGATCACGATAGATGCCTTCGACGTCAGCATGCTGTCGATCCTCAATACTCAGAGAAAGATACTCTTGAGCCGTGGCCATGACGTCTCCAGGAGACCTCCGGCTGGAGGCTCGGCCCGGAAACTGGAGGATGCGAGCTTGCTCAGGCATCGGAGCGTCGGAACTCGTAAAGCTGAAGGCTGCGCGAAAAGTCGTGAGCAACGTCAGATGGTTCACGTTTAAGGATGCTTTGGAGTCGCGCATCGGCGGATCGCACGCCGCTATCGACGACGTACCGCTGATACTCGCGCGCGAACTGACAGCACGCGACAAGTAGGTAAGGACGATTTCTTTTGGCGAAGCGCCGGGGCGATAACAGAAGCGGCGGAACCAAACGAAGAGATCCTTTTCGAGCTCCGTCGCCTCTTGCTCGCACATGAGTAGTGAGAAACGAGTGCGATGTGGATGAGTCCAACGTCTCCTGAAAGACCGACTCGATTTCTTTCTCGAAGAGTTCCGCAGATTGGTGCCGGCGAGGTCGTCCGATATTTCCATCTGCTGCTCCTCTGGGAGTTGAGAGCAATGCTACGTCTGTACGTGCAGATAAGTCAAGTAGCCAATCTGCCCACTTGGGCAAATCGGCAAGTCGTTTCTTTTTTAGCCACTTAGAGGAACTTTTAGGTGGGCACCGGGCACTTGAGGCAATCAACGAGCCACCTTTCGCCAAAAGCCCCGGGCCAAATGCCCGAGGCAAAAACCTACCATGGCCTGCGTGGTCGAGAAAAGCCCTGCACACGCGGATTCGGCCCCTACACCAGCTCCAGATATCAGGGTTCCCACCATCGGTACGGGCCGACGCGCAGCCCAATAAACGAATCACATGTATTGGATCACACCCTCAGGTCAGAGGGTGTCAAGTTTTTTTGGCAGTCAGGCTAAAAGGGCCGGGCCCCTTCCCCTACCCCTTCCGGACGAGGGCGCGGAGGAGGCGGTCCTGGAAGGTGTGGCCCCGGGATTCGGTCACCTGGGGGCCATTCAGGAGGATGGCGAAGGCGTAAGTCTTGCCGGAGGCGGCTTTGGCGTACCCGGCCAGGGTCGAAACACCGTTCAGGGTGCCGGTCTTGGCCGAACGATCCCGCGGCCCCGGCTGGCGGTCAGGCGGTGCCGGAGCGACCCTTCCGTGTCCCCCGAAACGGCCAGAGTCGTCCTCCAGACGGCCCCGAGAGGGTGGGAGTTCATCGCTCTCAGGAACCGGACGAGCTCCCTGGCCGACACCCGGTTGCCCGAGGAGAGGCCCGAGCCGTCCCGGAGCTCGAACGCCGAGGGGTCGAGCCCGAGCCCGGCGAGGAACGACCGCGAGGCAGATCGCGCTGTCCCAGCTCCCGCGTCCGGTCTTTCGTACGCCAGCGTCTTGAAGATCTGCTCCGCGTAGAAGCTCTGGCTGCGCTTGTTCGAGATCGAGAGCGTCGGGAGGATGTCCGACTCGGTCGACGCGACGAGGATCCAGGCGTTGTCCGCGGGCGCCGGCCGTTCGACGACGCTGCCGGTGAGCTCGATCCCGGCGGCTTCAGGCGGCTCTTGAGCGCGGCGCCGAAGAACTTCGGGGGATCGTCGATCGCGAGAGGGGTGGACCACCGGAAATAACGGTTCGGGACCGTGCCCGAGACCGTCACGATGTCCGAGCCGCAGGGTCGCGACACCGCGACCTGGATCTTTCCCTTCTTGCCGACCGTTCGCGTGCGGTGAGGCTCTGCACCATGTCGGTCTCAGGATCGATCGTCACGTTGGCGGGAGCGCCGGGGAGCGCGCCCGTCCGACCGACACGACGACGACGTTGTCGTTGAAGGAGAGGGCCGAAATAGGCGCCTGGTACCAGCGAGTATTGCGTTTCGGGGGCCAATCCGGGTGGCGATAGTCCCCGTCGAAGAGCTCGCGTTCAGGATGAGATCGCCCGCGACCTGCCGGATGCCGGCGCGGCGCAGGCCTCGGCCCATTTGTCGAAGATGGCGAAGGCGTCCTCGTCGTAGAAGCGGCCCGAGATGTTGGGATCGCCTCCGCCGACCACGAGGATCGAGCCGAGCAGAACGCCGTCGCGTATGTCTCCGCGCCGCCAGAACGTCGTCTTGAACTTGTAGTCCGGGCCCAGGTAGTGAATGGCGGCGGCCGAGGAGATCAGCTTGGTCACCGAGGCGATCGTCTCGGGCGTCTTGGGATCCGTTTCGAAGACCGTCTGGCCGGTTCGAGATCGGCAATCGCGACCGAGACTCCGGCGGATCCAGCCGGCGGACGCAGCGCGGCCGTTCGAAAGGGCCCTCCAGGGGCGGCTTGCCGACGGGGGGCGTCGCCGACGGCAAAGGGATTGGAGTAAGCCGGTCAGGATCGAGGCAGCGAGATAGAGCGGCGACCGCACGTCGATTGCCCGGTCTTTGGTCACCTGCAAATTATAATCGAAGGTTGCGCTTCGACGAGGATTCCCGCGTTTTCGAGGTCTCCGTACGCGAGCTGGCGGAGGACGAGGGCTTCCGGCGGGTCGGCTTCGACCGGGGCGACGGCTGGCGACGGCTGGGCCTGGGCGCCCAGATCCACTCCCGGTCCTCGCCGAGAGACAGTCGCCCACCCGGCCTATCGGGCGGAGGTCCACCTGGAGGCCCGCATCCCCGTCGAGGACTGGACGGCTGTCCTGACCGGCCGGCTGGACGGGTGCTGGACCGGGAGCCCGGCCGCTGGCTGATCGAGGAGCTCAAGTCCACCAATCTCTCGGTCGACGGTGTCCGGCCGTCCGGCTACTCCTACGAGCGGGACCGGCGCCAGCTCCTGGCTTACTGCTACCTCTGGCGCCGGCTGGGGCACGGCCCTGTCGGCGGGTCTCTGGTCTACGTCGACATCGAGACGGGCGAGGAGGTCGCGCTCGAGGTCTCTTTCGACGAGGATTCCGAGCGGGAGGTCGAGCGCCGGCTCTCCCGCTGCCTGGCGATCTGGCGGGCCGAGAAAGTGGCCGGAAGCGCAAGGCAGCCGCGGCGGAGCGCCTCCCCTTCCCCCATACGGCTCCCCGGCCGATCCAGGAAAAGCTGATGGACGCCGTCCGGATCGCGGTGCGCAACCGCGAGAACCTTCTGGCGGAAGCTCCGACGGGTTCCGGGAAGACGGCCGCGGCGCTTCATCCGGCCTTAGTCGAGGGACTCCCACGGGACGGCAGGTCGTCTTCCTCACTTCCAAGACCCTGCAGCAGAAGATGGCGGTCTCCGCGCTCGTCGGCATGAACGAGCGCGCCTTCCACACGCTTCAGGTCCGCGCCAAGGACCGGATGTGCGCCAATGACCGCATCCTCTGCCACGAGGAGTTCTGCCGCTTCGCCAAGGGCTACCCGGAGAAGATGGAGCGCTCCGATCTTCTCGGGAAGCTCCGCGACGGCTACTCCCACCTGGATCCCGACGTCGTCTTCGAGGAAGCTCGCCGCGAGGAGGTCTGTCCGTTCGAGGTGCAGCTCGAGCTCGCGCAGCGGGCGGACGCGATCGTGGCCGACTACAACTACGTCTTCGAGCCGGCCGCCGCGCTGCGCCACCTGACGGGCGAAGACCTGCGCGAAGCGATCCTCCTCGTCGACGAGGCCCACAACCTGCCGGACCGCGCGCGGCAGATCTTCTCGCCGGAGATCCTCGAGGAGGAGCTGGCGAATCTGCGCAATCGGCTGCTCCTCCAGCCGGGCGATCTCTTCGAGGACATCCTCGCCTCCGTCGAGGCCCTGATGGGGATCGTCGCGGCCTGCGCCGACGACCTTCCCGAAGGAGAGGCATCGCCGAGATCGAGCCGCCGCGCGACGCGATCCTCGAGCTGCGCACGGACTGGGAGCCCAAGCTGATGCGTTACCTCGCGTGGAAGCGGGAGACGCGGTTAGCACTCGTGGACGATCCGGTCCTCGACTTCCATTTCACGCTCCAGCGCTTCGCGGCGGTCCTGTCGATCTTCGGGCCCGACTTCACGTGCGTCGTCGAGCGCCGGTCCTCGGGAGGACGCATGGCCTCGTGTGTCTCGACCCCGCGCGGGCGCTCGCCCCGATCTTCGGCGAGGCCTCTTCGACCGTGCTCCTTTCCGCGACGCTGACGCCGCCGGAGGCGATCCGACGCGTGCTCGGGCTCGAGGCCGCTCGCACCGCCGCGATCTCGCTGCCACCGCCGTTCCCACCCGAGACCCGGAAGGTGATGATCGTGCCCTCCGTGCGCACGACCTACAAGGCCCGCGACAAGAACTACGGCCGCATCGCGAAGCTGCTCGCCGAGATGTCGGACGCCCACGGCGGCAACGACCTCGTCCTCTTTCCGTCGTACCGCTTCCTGACCCGGTGGCCCTTCTCATGCCGCCGACGCGGTCGCGCCTGCTCGTGCAGCGTTCCGATCTGACGAGCTTCGAGCGGCAGCAGCTCCTCGAAGCGCTCTCGTCTCCGCCGCCGGCGGGACGCTGCTCTTCGCGGTCTCCGGCGGGATGTACGCCGAGGGGGTCGACTATCCGGGCGAGCTCCTCTCGGCGGTCTGTGGTCTCGCGGCGCTCCCCCAGGTCTCCTTCGAGCGCGAGCTCTGCGCCGCTACTTCGACGACAAGGAAGAGGCCGGCTTCGACTACGCCTACCTGCAGCCCGGCATGACGCGCGTGGTCCAGGCGGCGGGAGCCTGATCCGGAGCGAAACGGACCGGGGCGTGATCGCGCTCGTCTGCTCGCGGTTCCTCGAGGAACCCTACGCGAGCCGCCTGCCCCGCGACTGGTACGACGAGACCCCGAGCGAGCTCGTGACGCGCCAGCCCGCCGAGGAGATCCGCGAGTTCTTCGGCCGGTACGGATGAGCAACCCGTATACGAAAAGGCGGATGCCCCGCCTGACCGTGGACTCCTGGATCCGGGACCGGCGGGGCCGGGTCCTTCTCGTCCAGCGCGCCCGGCCACCGTTCGAGGGCCGCTGGGGTCTTCCGGGAGGGTTCTGCGAGTGGAAGGAGACGACCGAAGCGTGCTGCGCGCGCGAGACCCTCGAAGAGACGGGACTGCGGTCCGCGTCGGCGCGCTGCTCGGCGTCTATTCGAAGCCGCACCGCGATCCGCGGGGACACAACGTCACCGTGCTCTATCGTTGCCGCCCGAGCTCGGGCCGCCTCCTCGGCGGCGACGACGCGGCCGACGCCCGCTGGTTCACGCCCAGGGAGATCGCGAAGCTCCGCTTCGCCTTTGACCACCGCCAGATCGTGATGGAGCAGCTCGCCTCCGACCGGCGGCGGCGCCGCCGGCGCGGCTGACCTTCGCCGCCGCCGTCAGTCCCGACGCGCTCGCGTCGGCTCGATCCGGCCCGTCTCGAGACTTGCCGAGAAGGCGCGCGTCAGGAGTCCCTCGTCCGTCACCGCCCAGACGGTGTACCGGTAGAACGTCTCCGCCGCGGCGGACGTGTCGACGAAGGCATACCCGAAGGCCTCGGACGAAGACTCGGAGGACGGCACGACCTCGGGGCCGGCGCGCAGGACCCGCCCGTCGGGCGAGACCTCCTCGCGAAAGATGGCCCACCCGCGGAGCCCCGCATGGGACGCCGTGGACCAGATCAGCCGGGGCCCGGTCGTGGCCGCCTCGGCGCGAGCCTCGAGCCGCGAGAACGGCGCGCCGGACTCCCGCGTGCATTCGCACCGGCGCTTTCAGCTCGCGCGTGCCCATCTCGCTCCCCGCGACGAGGAAGTCGATGCGCGACACCCCGGCGAGCGGAATCGTGCGCCGGTCGCCGGCCGCGAAGAACACGACGTCGGGCGGCAGACCCGCGTCGTCGTAACGCACGACCGCCGCGCCGTCCCCGCCGTCCGGCGGCCAGGCGAGCCGGAGCGTCTTCGGTCTCGCCCTCGGGCAGAAAGGACCGGTGCCGGACCGACATCGGGGCGGGAGGAGCCGCGTCGAGGGCACCCGGCCTCGAGGTCGAAGAGCCGCAGGCGGCGAGGGCGAGGCCTCCGCCCAGAGGGTCGCGTAGAGTCGAGCCGCCGCGCGCAGCAGCGCCCGGCCGTCGTTCCGCGCCGCATCCGCGACGAGTCGCGACAGCGCCCGCCGGGGCGTCTCGCCCACGCTCGCGGCCTCCTCCGCCGCCCGGCGTTTGAGACCGGATTCACCGGAACCCAGAACGACCTCCTGGACCCAGAGCCGGCCGAGCTCGCGCGGATGCGCCCGAAAGTCGAGAAGCGCCGCCGCCGCGAGCGCTTCGAGGGCCGACGTCTCGCCGGCCGCTTCGAACCGGCCCAGATAGGCGCCGACGGCCTCTTCCATGAAGGCGCTGTCCGGGGCCGGCGCGGGACTCGCGGCCGCCGCATACGGACCGGGCGCCGCCGCCAGGAGCATCCCGGCGAGGAGGAGGCCGGACGACCGGTTTCGGAGCATCTTGTGAGGGTAGCCGCCCGCACGCGGGCCCGTCAACTCGTTTA